>NZ_LJHS01000001.1 GCF_001296045.1 Rhizobium sp. AAP43
TCTGGCGCAAGGCTCCACCGACCGCAACCACATCACCGCCTGGGAGAAGCGCTTCACCTATGTGCCGGGCAAACGTTCCGGCGCCGACTGGAACTTCGAGACACCCTCCATGGTGCCGGGGACGGAGACGCCCTCGCTCATCCAGATGCCGGATGCAATCAAACGCGAGCTCTACGAATATCCCGCCCGCATCGCCTCCGTCGCAGACGCCGAGCGGGCGGAGAAGCTGCGCGTGCAGGCGTCGGAAGCCGATCACCACCGGGTGCACGGCGCCTCCAGTGTGCGCGTACTCGAAGCCGGCCGGCGTTTTTTGCCTTACGAGGTCGCCCATCCCGATCATCTCTATGACGCGCATGTCATAATGGCCAAGACGCGACTGTCGCTAACTCACAGTCCTGCTGCATCACGACAATCGGGTGGCCTTGCAAAGCCACCCGGTCACGCAAGGTCTCCTCAAGACACTACTTCGAGAGAGAGGCCTTGATCTCGGAGACCGCGTCCGATGCCATTTCGCCGACCGTCGTCACCTCTCCGTCAGTGATCTTCCAGAGACGGAAGGGGCCGGTGATGTCGCCATATTGGTCGAAGCTGACCGGGCCGATGACGCCTTCATACTTGATCGGCTTGCCGTCCTTGAGCAGAGCGAGTGCTTTTTCGAATTCCGCCTTGCCGGCGTAGATCGGCGTGCCGCCGGGCGCCGTCACTTCTAAAATCGCGGCCTTGATGGCATCCTTGTCGGCCTTGCCGGCCTTGGCAATTGCAAGCGCTACGATGGCACCAGCATCGTAGGACCGATCGGCGGCAGGCGCGGAGGGCGCGATCCCACCGGAGAACTGTTCATAATTGGCGTTGAAATATTCGGTCGAGGTCGTCGGTGTCGTGCCGGACGATGTGCCGTAAGCTTCGTTCAAATACTGCGATCCGACGCTGGCGATGAAATCCTTGGAGTTCATGCCATCATTGAACAGGAACCTCTGCACGCCACCGCCAGAGATCCAGGCGCGGGCAATCGTTGCACCGTCGACCGGAGTCGAGACGAGGTAAAGCGCATCCGGTTCGCCTTCCATGGCGACCGAAGCCTCGGAGGAGTAGCTGGCCTGCTTCTCGTTATAGGGTGTCGTCGAGGTGATCGTTCCGCCGAGCTTGGTATAGGCGGCGGTGAACTCCTGCATCAGGTTGTTGCCGAAGTCGTTGTTGACGTGGATGATCGCGATCTTCTTCATGCCCTGATCGAGCGCATATTTGGCAGCCGCCGTGCCCTGCAGCGCATCAGACGTGATAGTGCGGAAAAACACGCCATTGGTCTTGCCTTCGCGGCCGAGCGCCGTCAGCGTCGGGGAGGAAGAAGCCGGAGACACCTGGACCACACCGGCCGGCGCTGTGACGGAGGTCAGGATCGGGATCGAGACCGAGGAAATGATCCCGCCGATGATGACGGGCACCTTCTTGATATTGACGAGCTGTGTGGCCTGATCGACGGCGACATTGCCCTGGCTCTGGCTGTCACGGGTGTCCATGACCAGCTTGCAGCCACCGACGCCACCCGCTTCGTTGAAGTCACGGAAGGCCATTTCGACGGATTTCGCGCCAGCCTTGCCATATTCGCCGGCGGGGCCCGTGAGCTCCATGACAACGCCGACGGTGATGTCGCACTCCTGCGCAAAGGCTGGCGCGCCACCGATTGCAATGCCCGCAAGCATGGTTGAAGCCAGGACGAGGCTTTTCATCGGATGTCCCTTTTTCATGTCATTCCCCTTTGTTGAGATTGTATTTCATGATGCTGCCATGACGCCCGGTGCGGTCCCGCTCAAGCGTGTAGACGTCGCCTTCCAGATCGCGTGCACCTGCGAGGGCAGTCTCGATCTCCGCCAAGTCGGCGTCGGAGAGGACGACATTGGAGATGGCGAGGTTGGAGGCGAGGTGATCGCGATTGCGGGCGCCGACGATCACCGCCGTCACGCCGGGCCGGCGGAGCATGGCGGCGCTGGCAATTGTGGCGATATCGGTTGCATGGCGGTCGGCCACCTTGCGAAGTGTCGACAGCAATGCCTGGAACAGATCCCAGCCACCGAGGTCATCAATGATCAGCTTGTACTTGGTCAGCGAACGGTTCTCGAGCGGATGCTCCGGTTCGGGTTTGCCGAGCCAGCGGTCGGAGAGAAAGCCGCCGGCGACCGTGCCGTAGCAGAACAGCGCAAAGTCGTGGCGCGCCGCCAGGTCGACCATGCGCTTTTCCGGGCGCCGGTCGAGAAGCGAATATTGCAATTGCAGCGAGGTCAGCGGAATCCCGCCATCGAGGATCGCCGTGACATGCTCGCTGTCGAAATTCGTGGCGCTGATCTTGTCGATCCGCCCATCTTGCTGGAGCTCTTTCAGCCAGCCAAGCGTCTCAAGCCAGGCAGGCATCTCGTAGTCCCACCAGTGAAACTGGACGAGATCCAGTCGCTCCATGTTAAGCCGCTTGCGCGACGTGTCGATCACGCCTTCCACATAGGCCTTGGTGATCGTCGGGAGAACGCCGAGATCGGGTACGAACTTGGTGTGGACGCGAATGCGATCGAGGGCCGCCTGGCCCTGCATGTCACGGTAGCGCAGCCGGAAGCGTCCGATCAGGTCTTCCACGCCGGTGTAAATGTCCGCGCAGTCGAAGGTGGTGATGCCGGCATCGGCGAAGGCAACCATGTCTTCAATGGCCATTTCTTCATCGATAGCACCATGGCCACCGGCCAGCTGCCATCCGCCGCGAATGACGCGGGAGATCTCATAACCGGGGGCGATGGAGATACGCTGCATGTTACTCTTTTCCTTCGAGGGGCACGGCTGTTGTTGCGGCATGGCTGAAACGGCGAAGTCCAGTTCGCCGGATTCGCAATCTGGTCGAACAATTGGGGTCCGGGCAGGCGATCTCCGCGTCGGTCGTCATCCAGTCATGCGCATGGGTTGGGCGCTGCTTGGCGGCGAGCAGGGGAAGGACGGAGGCGAGCGAGTAAATCGACAGTCCCTGTCCCGGCGGAAGATAGAGCATCTCGCCCTGCAGCTCGAAATAGTCGCCGGGCTTGGCGCCGCAATAGACGACACCACCCTCCTGGATCACCACCTCGACACGCAGGTCAAAGAGCTCGAATGTGTCGTCAATGCCGCTCATCGGTGCTCTCCCTCACGCCGCTACTTCGCCGGCGTCGAGACGCCCTCGGACCAAATCGAACGAGCGACCGATGTCATTGGCAAGCGCATTGACCGCAGCCGGTTCATCGCGCGCCTCAAGCGCTGCGATCAGTGTCCAATGGTGGTTCGTCGCAGCCAATCCGCCCTGCTCATCGTGAATATGGGCGGCAGCGCGAACCACCGGACCAGACTGGAGCCAGAGGCTTTCCACCACCGGGATCAGCACCTGCGAACCGGCCGAACGGTAGATATGGAAATGGAAACGCTGGTTGATTTCGGAGGTCACCGGGCCAACATCCTGGCCATGCCGCTCAAAAGCTGCCTCGCAATCCCGGTTGATCTGCTTCAGGCTTTCCAAGTCTTCTGTCGTCAGCCGGTGACAGGCGAGCGCCACCAGACGACCCTCGATCAGGATGCGGGCACGCTCCAGATCATCGAGGCGTTCACGCGTGATGAGCGGCACGCGGATGGAGCGATTGGGCAGGGCCTCCAGCGCCTGTTCGGATACGAGCCGGCCGAGTGCCTCTCGCACAGGCATGGTGCTCGTCTTCAGCCGATCTGCCATGTCGACGATCCGCAGCATGTCGCCTGCGGCAAAGCCGCCGTTGATCAATGTGCGGCGTAACTGGTCGTAGACGCGATCCTGCAACGTCTCACGCCCGACAGGCGTGAGGAAGTCATCCGTCTGGCCAATCGTATCCGTCATTCCCGCCTCCAAATTTCCCGGAAATATCGGTTGATTTTCGCGTCCGCGTAAAGTTTGATCAAACATCACCGATCAAATCAAGGCTCATTTTTAAAGATGACTGCGGCGCGTTCCCAACCATCAGCATCGTTGCCCAGCGCCTCAGCACCGCCTGCCATCGAAGCACGGCAACTGACGAAGCATTTCGATGGGCTGACGGTGGTTTCAGACATGTCGCTTCAACTCGCGCCAGGGGAAATTCTGGGCCTGATCGGCCCGAATGGGGCCGGCAAAACCACCATGTTCAATCTCCTCGCGGGCAGCCTGAAGCCGAGCTCGGGCGAGATCTGGGTCGAAGGGCGGGAAGTATCAGGCGAAGCGCCCGAGCAGCGCATTGCCCATGGGGTCGCACGGACCTTCCAGATCCCGCGTCCCTTTCTCGAAATGAGCGTGCTCGAAAACCTGCTGGTCGGCGCTCAAAAGCAGACGGGCGAACGCTTGTTTGCCAATTTCCTCACGCCGGGCCGCGTGCGGCGCGAAGAGAAGGCGGCGCTTGAAAAGGCGCGTAGTCTCCTCGAATTTGTCACGCTTTCGAGGCTCGCCCACGAGCCCGCCCGCGTGCTCTCCGGCGGACAACGCAAGCTTCTCGAACTCGCCCGTGTCTTAATGGCGGACCCGCAGGTGATTCTGCTCGATGAACCGGCGGCCGGCGTGAACCCCGCTTTGCTCGAAGTCATCATGGAACGGGTGGTCGCACTCAATGCACAGGGCAAGTCCATACTTCTGATCGAACACAACATGGACATGGTATCGCGGCTATGCTCGCGGGTGGTGGCCATGGCCCTCGGCAAACTGCTCGCGGAAGGATCGCCCGCTGACGTTTCCGCCGACCCCGCAGTTGTTGATGCCTATCTTGGCGGTGGCACATGACCGATATCGTGCTTGCAACCTCCGCGCTGGTCGCGGGTTATGAACCGGACCTCCCCATCGTTCGCGGCGTCGATTTTGCCGTTGCAAAGGGCGAGCTCGTCATTCTTCTGGGGCCGAACGGCGCCGGGAAATCCACCTTCGTGAAGGCGATCGCCGGCATGGTGCCTGTGCATTCGGGACGAATCCATCTGGCGGGGAGGGACATCACGGATGTCGCTCCGCACCGCAAACTGGCCGAAGGTCTGGCCTTCGTGCCGCAGACGGACAATGTCTTTGCCAGCATGAGCATTCTGGAAAACCTCCAGATCGCCGTGGCTCTTCTTCCGAAATCCGAGCGTAATCTCGCTATCGAGACGATGTTGACCCGCTTTCCCGACCTCGCCGTCAAGCCGAAGCGATTGGCCGGCGCGCTGTCTGGTGGTCAGCGGCAGATGCTGGCGGTGGCGCGCGCACTGGCGCTTGATCCGCCGGTACTCATCCTTGACGAACCGTCTGCCGGCCTCTCACCCAAGATCGTCGGTGAAGTCTTTTCCATGCTCAAGCGCATCAATAGCGAGGGCGTGACGGTCGTATTGGTCGAGCAGAACGTAAAAGCGGCCATGGCGATTGCCGACCGTGCCGTCATTCTGGCCGAAGGGCAGATCCGCCACGAAGGGACACCTGCCGATCTCGCCGATGACCCACTCATCGGCAAGATCTATCTCGGCACGACGAAGCGCATAGCCAGCGAGGTCACGCCATGAACCCGCAATTCCTGATGGACGGACTGATTGCAGGCGCGATTATCGGACTGGGCGCTGTTGGCGTCACGCTCACCTATTCGATCCTGCGTTTCTCCAATTTTGCGCATGGCGAGCTTCTGTCCTGGGGCGCCTATCTCGCACTCGGCATCAGCATTGCACTTGGGGTCTTGGGGGCAGGGCTCACCACACCGATCGGGCCATTCTCCTTCGGTTGGTCGCTCCCGATCGCAGCCGTGATCGCCATTGCCCTAACGGGCCTGCTTGCTCTTGCCGTGGACGCCGCCCTGTTTTCGAGCTTCCGTCGGCGCGGCAGCGCCATCATCATCATGGTCATGGCAAGCTTCGGTGCCTCGCTTGCGCTGCGCAGCTTGCTCGAATTCCTGTTTACCTCGAAGCCCGCCTATTTCAGCCAGGCGCTGCAGATTGCGATGAAGCTGGGCCTCGGTCTCCGAGCCACGCCGGACCAGCTGGCCATGCTGGCCGTGGCGCTGGTCTCTGTCATCACCGTGCATCTCATGATGACGCGGACGGATATCGGCCGGGCCATGCGCGCGGTGAGCGAAAATCCCGGCCTTGCTGGCATCGCCGGGATCGATGTCCGCCGCGTTATTCGCACCGCCTGGTTCCTTGGGGCCGCGCTCGCCTGCATCGCCGGCATCATGAGCGGCCTGATCATCCAGATCCGCCCCTATCTTGGCCACGACCTTCTGCTGCCCCTGTTTGCAGCCGCCATTCTCGGCGGTATCGGTTCGGTTCCAGGCGCCATGATTGCCGGCCTGTTCATAGGCCTTTCCGAAGCCGTCACGGTCCAGCTCATCGGGGCCGAATGGCGGGCCGCGGTGTCCTTTGCCATCCTGATTGCGGTTCTTCTCGTCCGCCCCCGCGGCCTGTTCGGAAAAGCGATATGAGCATCGATCTTATCGCCTATGGCGCCTTCTTCCTCACCATGGCATTCACCTATGCAATTATCTGCCTCGGGCTGAATGTGCAGTGGGGCATGACGGGACTGTTCAACGTCGGCATCGCCGCTTTCGTGGCGGTCGGCGCCTATACTTCGGCCATCCTCACAACGCCGGATACTGTTGAGCGCTTCGGCGGCTTCGACATGCCGATTGCGATTGGATGGTTGGGGGCTGCCATTGTCTCGGGATCGCTATCGTGGGCGGTCGGAGCGCTGACCATCCGACTGAGATCCGACTACCTCGCCATTGCAACCTTCGGCGTCGCCGTCACCGTCCAGCTCTGCATGCTCAACCTGCAGAGCATCACTGGCGGGGCCTTCGGGATCGGCTTCATTCCGCGCCCCTTCGCCGATCTGCAAGGCGACGCGCTGCTCTTCAGTCTGGCCAACTGCGGCCTTATGGCGCTCGTCGTGCTGGCGCTCTATCTCGGCCTACAGCATTTGTCGCGCAGTCCTTGGGGACGCGTTTTGCGGGCGATCCGCGAAGACGAAACCGCCGCACAGGCACTCGGCAAGAAGCCTGTGCGCTTTCGCCTGCAGGCCTTCACCGTCGGCGGGGCCATCATGGGCCTTGCGGGTGCGGCCCAGGCACACTTCATCGGCTTCATTGCGCCCGACAACTACATGCCGATCCTCACCTTCCAGGTCTGGGCCATGTTGATCGTCGGCGGCTCCGGCAACAATCGCGGCGCGATTGCCGGTGCCATTCTTGTCTGGGGACTCTGGGCGCTGACAGCTGCTGCCGTCTCTGCCTTCGTGCCGCCTGAAGAACAGGCCCGAGCCGCAGCTTTACAGATTGTCGCCATCGGCGTTGGGCTCTGTCTCATGCTTCTCCTGCGTCCCCGCGGCCTGTTCGGCGAGGTGAGCCCGCTTGCCCGCCTGAACCGCAACAAACAACCCTGACTGTCGAGGAATGATCTCCGTGTCCCAGCATCCCGAACGCATCAAGCTTACACCGGACCTATCGATCAGCCGTCTCGTCTGCGGCCTCTGGCAGGTTGCCGATATCGAAAAGAACGGTGCCACGGTCGATCCGGAGCAGGGGGCTGATGCCCTTCAGGCCTATGCGGAAGCCGGATTCGACAGCTTCGACATGGCCGATCACTATGGATCGGCGGAGATCATCACAGGCCATCTCTTGAAGCGCTACTCAGGGGAGGGAAGGCGACCGGTAGCGTTCACCAAATGGTGCCCGGAACCTGGTCCGATGACGCGGGACGTGGTACGCCGAGGCGTGGAGGACAGGCTTGCGCGCTTGGGCGTCGACAAGGTCGACCTTTTGCAGTTCCACTGGTGGACATTTGAACATCCGGCCTGGCTCGATGCCCTGCATGAAATGCAGGCGATGAAGGAGGAGGGCCTGATCGGCGCCCTCGGCCTCACCAATTTCGACGCTGCCCATTTGAACCTCGCACTGTCAGACGGGATCGAGATTGCAAGCAACCAGGTTTCCTTTTCCCTGATCGACAGGCGCGCTGCGGGCGATCTTTCTGCCCTTTGCCTTCGTCGCGGCGTTAAACTGCTGGCCTATGGCACACTCTGCGGCGGCTTCCTCTCGGAGAAATGGCTCGACCAGCCGGAGCCCACGTCGATCGCGGACTGGAGCCGCTCAAAATACAAGCGCTTCATCGATACGGCAGGCGGATGGAGCGTCTACCAGGGCATTCTGAAATCCGCGTCCACAATCGCCCGCAAGCACGGCGTCTCGATCTCGAACGTTGCCAGCCGATGGGTGCTCGAACACGCGGCCGTCGCTGCCACGATCATCGGTGCAAGGCTGGGTGAGAATGAGCATCGTGACGACAATCTCAAGGTCTTCGGTTTCGAACTGGATGCGGATGATAAAGCTCTGCTTGAGGCCGCATTTGCAAAGAGCACAGCCATTCCGGGCGATTGTGGCGATGAGTATCGCAAGCCGCCATTCCTGACAGCGTCCGGCGACCTCAGTCATCACCTTGATGCGATCCCGTCCGTCTATCAGGCCGTCGCCGTACCCGGGCGGGAAGATCGCATGCGTGTTTCTTCCGGCAGCATCTGGGAGCCGCTCGCTGGTTACAGCCGGGCGGTGCGCATCGGTGACAGGATCCTGGTTTCAGGGACGACGGCGACCCATGGCACGGATCGCTGCGTCGCTCCCGGTGATGCGGGCGCTCAGGCAACCTATATTCTCGACAAGATCGCGGCTTCCATCTCCGCCCTCGGTGGCAAGATGGAGGATGTCGTCCGCACACGCATCTATCTCAAGGACGCCTCAAAGTGGGAGCCTGTCTCTCGTGCCCATGGTCGCTTCTTCTCTGACGTTCTTCCGGCGAACACGTTGATTGAAGCCGGTGCCCTGGTCGGCGACTACGAAGTCGAGATCGAAGCAGAAGCAATGCTTTGAGTTGCCATCAGTCATCCGCTGCTCACTCGACAGCGGATGACACTTGCTAAAGGCCAGACGGTTGAGGGCAACGACGCCGACAGGATCCGTGGCCTTCCGACATGTCGTTTCCTCAACCTTGGTGCATCAGGCGATCATGTGGTCGCCTTCCTGTTGGCCTGCCGCCGCGCCCTGCTTTCGCAAGGGTCTGTTGCCGGTGAGAAGCCGTGCAAGCAGGTAGAATACCGGTGTCATGAAAATCCCGAAGAAGGTGACCCCGATCATGCCGGAGAAAACCGCCACACCCATGGCGGCACGCATTTCCGAGCCGGCACCCGTCGAGATGACCAGCGGAATGACACCCATGATGAAGGCCATCGAGGTCATCAGGATTGGCCGCAATCTAAGCCGGCTTGATTCCACTGCCGCCTGGAATGGGGTGCGGCCTTCGAACTCCAACTCTCGGGCGAACTCCACGATCAGGATCGCGTTCTTCGCCGACAGGCCGACAAGGACCACAAGGCCGATCTGGGTGAAGATGTTGTTGTCGCCACCTGTATACCAGACGCCAGTCAAAGCTGCGAGCACGCCCATGGGCACGATCATGATGATCGACAGGGGGAGCGTCAGGCTTTCATATTGCGCGGAAAGGATGAGATAGACGAGCAGCAGCGCTAGCGGGAAGACGACGATGCTTGAGTTGCCAGCAAGGATCTGCTGGTAGGTGAGGTCGGTCCATTCGAAATCGATACCGGCCGGCATGGTTTCCTTGAGAATCTTCTCCATGGCAGCTTCAGCCTGACCGGAGGAAAAGCCGGGTGCCGGGCCACCATTGATATCGGCTGCCAGGAAGCCGTTGTAGCGGGTGGTTCGCTCCGGCCCGGTGGAAGCGTCCACCTTCAGCAGCGCCGAGAGAGGGATCATCTCGCCGGACTGCGAGCGCACCTTCAGCTGCCCGATATCCTCAGGTTTGGCGCGATACTGCGCGTCTGCCTGTACGCGGACGCTGAATGTCCGGCCAAACGCATTGAAGTCGTTGACGTAGAGCGAGCCGAGATAGATCTGCAGAGTCTGAAAGACATCGGTGACGGAGACGCCGAGCTGTTGTGCCTTTACACGATCGAGATCGGCGAAAAGCTGGGGCACGTTGACCTGGAAGCTCGAGAAGATGCCGGCCAGTTCCGGTGTCTGATAGGCCTTGGCAAGAACGGCTTTGGTTGTCTCGTCGAGCGTCTGATAGCCAAAGCCCGCCCGGTCCTCGATCTGCAGCTTGAAGCCGCCCGTGGAACCAAGGCCATTGACCGGCGGCGGTGGGAACATGGCAATGAAGGCACCGTCAATCGCGGCGAATTTCTGGTTCAAGGCCATGGCGATAGCCCCGCCGGAAAGGGCGGGATCCTGGCGCTCGCTGAAATCGTCGAGCACGGCAAAGACGATGCCGGCATTGGAGCCGATGGTGAAGCCGTTGATCGACAGGCCAGGGAAGGCGAGGGCATTCTTGACGCCGGGTTCTTCCAGTGCAATCGCGCTCATGCGTCGAATGACCTCTTCCGTTCGGTCCAGCGTGGCTCCGTCGGGCAATTGGGCAAAGCCGATGAGATACTGCTTGTCCTGTGCGGGTACGAAACCGCCCGGCACTGCGCTGAACATGCCATAGGTCGCGGCGACCAGTGCCATATAGATAACCATGACCATGCTCTTGCGGCCCAAAAGTCCGCTGACCGTGCGTCCGTACCCGTTTGATGCCGCGCCGAAGGCCCGGTTGAAGCCGCGGAAGAACCAGCCGAGTACCCTGTCCATCACGCGGGTTGCGAGATCCTTGGGCGCGTGATGGTCCTTCAGGAGAAGAGCAGCCAGAGCTGGCGACAAGGTTAGCGAATTGATCGCCGAGATCACCGTCGAAATGGCAATGGTGAGCGCGAACTGACGATAGAACTGGCCAGAGAGGCCGGTGATGAAGGCAAGCGGCACGAAAACTGCGACAAGCACCAGCGCGATCGCGATGATCGGGCCGGAAACTTCCCGCATGGCGCGGTAAGTAGCCTCCCTGGGTGAAAGCCCGTTCTCAATGTTGCGCTCGACATTTTCGACCACGACAATCGCGTCATCGACGACGATGCCGATTGCAAGCACCAGGCCGAACAGTGTGAGGGCGTTGATGGAGAAGCCAAAGGCATACATGACCGCGAACGTCCCGATGATCGAGACGGGGACGGCAATCAGCGGAATAATGGAGGCGCGCCAGGTCTGCAGGAACAGGATGACCACGAGGACGACCAGAGCGACGGCTTCAAGCAGTGTGTCGACCACTTTGTCGATCGAGGAGCGGACGAATTCCGTCGTATCGTAGACGATCTCGTAGCGTACGCCATCCGGCATGGCCAGCTGGAGGTCGCTCATTGTCTGCTGGACTGCATCCGAAATGGCAATGGCGTTGGAACCCGGTGCCTGGAAGATGGGGATAGCGACTGCCGGTTGACCATCGAGCAACGAGCGCAGCGAGTAATCGGCGGCACCGAGCTCGATCCGCGCGAGATCTTGCAGCCGCGTGATTTCACCGCTTTCGCCGGTCTTCACGACGATTGCACCGAATTCCTCCGGCGTCTGAAGTCTCCCACGAGCATTCACGTTGAGTTGAAGATCCACACCAGCCAGTGACGGAGACGCACCAATCGTACCGGCTGCAGCCTGAACATTCTGCTGGGCAATGGCATTGGTGATATCGCTGGCGGCCAGACCATGCTCCGCCACCTTTTGCGGATCGAGCCAGATCCGCATGGAATAATCACCGGCACCGAAGACCTGCACTTGGCCGACGCCATCGATGCGGGCGAGGCGGTCCTTGATGTTCAGCGTCGCGTAGTTGCGCAGATAGGTCAGATCGTAGCGGTCGCCGGTCGAAACGAGGTGAACCACCATCATCAGGTCCGGTGAACTCTTCACGGTGGTCACGCCCAGTGCCCTTACTTCTGCAGGCAATCGCGGTTCGGCCTGGGAAACGCGGTTCTGCACCAGCTGCTGCGCCTTGTCCGGATCGGTGCCCAGGCGGAACGTGACGGTCAGGGTCAGGACGCCATCGGAGGTCGCCTGGCTCGACATGTAAAGCATGTCTTCAACGCCGTTGATTTGTTCCTCAAGCGGTGTCGCGACGGTCTCTGCGATGACGGTTGGGTTAGCGCCAGGATAGACAGCGCGCACAACGACCGAAGGCGGTACGACTTCCGGATATTCGGAAATCGGCAATGCGCGCAGGCCAATCAGACCAGCAACGACAATCAGGATCGATAGCACACCGGCAAAGACGGGTCTGTCGACAAAGAAACGGGAAAAATTCATGACGAAAGCCCTTACGGAGGACAAGGAAAGAGTGGTCCCCGCGATTGTGGCGCGGGGAATGGCACGTCTCTTGGAAAGGATTGTTCGAACGGCTCTGGGTGCCGCCCGGTAAATGTCAGTTCTTCAGCGCCGTCTGATCCTGCGGCGCGACGACGGCGCCAGGGCGGATCCGCTGGAGGCCGCTGATCACGATGCGGTCACCCGCATTCAAACCCTTCTCGACAATCCGCTCACCGTCGACCAGTGCACCAAGCTCGACCTGGCGATAAGCGACGGTATTGCCGGCATCAACGACGAACACGAACTTCTTGTCCTGGTCGGTACCAACGGCACGCTCACTGATCATCAGTCTATCGCGTGCCTCGGTCTGGCCCATGCGGATGCGGACGAACTGTCCTGGGATGAGGCGACCGTCAGGATTGTCGAAGACGGCGCGAACGCGGATCGTTCCGGTCGACGCGTCGATCTCGTTGTTGATCAGTTGCAGCCGGCCCTTAATCGGTGTCTGCCCTTCCCCGGTCGTCGCTTCGACGGGAATATTGTCCAGACCCGTCAGGCTATCTGTCGGGGGCAGGGAGGCAAGGATTTGCTGCAGATAGTCTTCTTCGATGGTGAACCCGGCATAGATCGGGTTAACTGACACCAGCGTGGTGAGCGCTTGGGAAGAGGGGCCGGCAGCAACCAGATTGCCGACCGTCACCTCCAACTGGCCGACCCGACCGGCGATGGGGGCCCGGATTTCGGTATAGGCGAGATCAAGCTCTGCCAATCGCAGTGCCGCTTTCGCTGACTGGAGGGCCGCGATGGCGGATGCATGGGTGCTCTGACGCTGCGCGAGCTCGCTTTGCGAAATCGTGTTGCGAGAAAGGAGCGCTGTTCCGCGATCTAACTCTGTCTTGGCGAGGTCAAGCCTCGCCTCCGCCGATGTCACGTCGCCGCGGGCGCGGTCCACGATAGCTCGGTAGGATTCAGGATCGATTGTCACCAGCAGGTCGCCCTGGTTGACCAGGCCACCTTCACGGAAATGTACGGACTGGATGGCGCCGGCCACTCTCGCGCGAATTTGCACCCGATCAACGGCTTCCAGTCTTCCCGAAAAGTCGCGCCAGACATTGACTGTACGCGGCTGGACTGTGCTCACCGTAACCGGAATGGCCGGCGCGGCGGCTGCGACTTCGGGAGCCGCAGCAAGAGCTTTCTGAGATTGGTCAAAATAAAGCGTGCCGCCGGCAATTGCCAATGCGGTGGCGATCGCGGTTCCCCACAGGGCCGCGCTCCTGATCCTTGCGGTCATGACAGTCTCCTTCGGTTCAAAACGAACCGCTATGTGGTGGGAGGCGGGCCGCAGCCCGCCGTCAGGTAGGCAGTCCCTCGAGGAACTGCGAGAATTCTGTCGAGAAGCGCGAGTGCCACCCGCCATTCTTCCCGTCATAGAGGCCGGTCCATCCGCAATCGTCGGGAAGGATCCGGGTGGTCACGGACACGCCCGCCGACTGCAGACGTGCCGCATAGTCTAGTGTCTCATCGCGCAGCGGATCGTCATCCGAAGTCACGATCAGAGCCGGAGCGACATCTGCCAGCCGCGAACAGAGGCAGGGTGCCGCATAGGGGTGCTGGTAACCACAGGCTGACGCCAGATAGTGGCTCCAGCCGTTCGACCAGGGTATTCGCATGCCGATTTCGTCCGCACGGTGAAAGGACGCCGTCGCCATGCGTGGATCGATCATGGGTGACAGCAGAACCTGTCCTGCAAGTTCACCAGGCATTGCATCGCGTGCTTTGAGCGCCAAGCTTGCCGCAATGTTCCCGCCAGCCTCATCTCCAGCCAAAAGGACCCGCGACCGGTTGTTCGCAAAGCGCTTCCGCTTGGCCAACAGATGTCTCAACGCTTCGAATCCGCATTCAAGGGCCCCTGGAAAGGTGTTCCCCGAAGGCGTTCCATAATCGGCTTCCACGACCATGGCACCTGCCTCCGCCATGGCGAGCGCTGCAGGCGCATCGCACTCCGGTTTCGGTCGGGCACCGAAGGAATTGCCGCGGAGATAAAGAACCAGCGGTCGCGCCCGCATTGTCCCCATCCCGTCATAAAGCCGGAAGGCCAGAGGAAAGCTCAGTTCCACTTCCGCCGACTTCTGCCATTGCCTCGTCATGGGCCAGCTCTTCAATCGCAGACGGAAGCCGTCTTCCTTCTGTTGCGTATTTATATTATTATCCTGAATGCTCGCACAAGATCCAAATTTCTGGCAACTCTATTCCGCAAAACGGGATAATAACTCGATTTCTGAACAAGGTAGACGACATGGACCAGCTTTCGGCAATGCGCGTTTTCACGCGGGTCGTAGAAACCGGCAATTTTTCCAAGGCTGCGACTTCTCTGAAGATGCCCAAAACCACGGTCACCACATCGGTTCAGGCGCTTGAAGCGCATCTGGGGACGAAGCTACTCAACCGCACGACCCGTCAGGTCGTGGTCACGACCGATGGCGCCTTGTATTACGAGCGCGCCTCGCGCCTTTTGTCTGAACTCGATGAATTGGATGGGAGCCTGTCGAGTTCACAGGCACAGCCATCCGGCAAAGTGCGGGTCGCGCTGTCGGGAGCATTTGCCGACCGCATCATCATGCCGGCCATGTGTGATTTCCATACGCGGTATCCCCAGATCCAGCTGGAATTCGACATCGGTGACAGGATCGTCGACTACATTGCAGAGAACATCGATTGTGCCTTGCGGGCGGGCACGCCGAGCGACCAGTCTCTCGTCGCCCGCAAGGTGGCAGACCTTGAGCTGCGCACCTATGCCTCCCCCCGTTATCTGCAAAAAATGGGCGTTCCCACGCATCCGCGCGACCTTGAGACGGGCCATTTCGGTGTCGGTTACATGAAGGCCTATGAAGGACGAGTGTTTCCGCTGGAGTTTCGCCGCGACGACGAGGAAGTCCAGGTGCAGCTGGACTATGTCACTTCAGTCAACGAATTCAGAAGCTATGTTGCAGCGGCGGTTGCAGGCATTGGTATCGCCCAGGCTATTGCTTTCACGGTTCGGGATGCGGTGGATCGGGGGGAGCTGGTCGAGATCTTGCCGGACTGGCCGCGTGATCCGATCCCACTCTACATCGTCTATCCGCAAACACGTCACCTCAGCAACAAGGTGCGGGTCTTCGTCGATTGGCTGGCAAAGCAGCTGCAGGACGCCCAGAACTGCGAAAAGCAACGATCCTCAACATCCTGCGTGTCATGAAAACGGCTCTAGAGCAAAGTCCAGCAAAGGTAAGAAGCGGTTTTGCGTCCGCAATCGCCAGATGAAAAAACCTAAAGCCGATCGGCGAGCCTGTACAAGGACTATGGGTCCAGTTGAGGTGCTGTATATTCGCCCAGCGTGTTAAGCGCTGCCGCTGAGCCTAGCTTGATTTTGATTGCAATTCCAATTGCCAGGCGATGGTGATGATCTGGGCGTAATTCTTACGTACAGCCTGCATGGCCCGATGAACATCAAGCTCAGAATAGCAGTGCCCGGCCAGTAACGCGTCGGCCTCCGCGATGGGGGCCTGACCTGCTTGCAACTGCTCCCACACCATGGCTCCGGTCGCTGACGCGCCAAGCGTAAAGACGGCCACAGCGCAAACGCCAGCCAGCGATACCATACGGCGCGCATGATCGTTCTGGTCGAGCGCGGGGCAATCCAGCGTTCTTCGGACAACTTGCCCTGCCGCGGAGTAAACGTATCGCTTCACCTAGCCCTCCACGACTGTGCGCAACGAATCTGGATACTGGTAGAATAGCGATTCGCAGAAGGGGCGTGCGTCTTTTTTTGGGAGGCCTGTGTAGCAGATCTGCGACTGAGTGTTTAACCATCTATGTCGCATGCAGTGTTCGACCCAACTGGTGATAACCCGATAGCCTGGATCTTCCGGGGCGCCCGGCAATAGCTCGGTCCGATCTCGTTCGCATTGCCCCTTGTGTTGGACATGGGAGGATTATGTCCTCAGCCCCGCACTGGGGAGTAGTGATGGTTATTCTCCTTCAGCCCGGAAGATCCTTGTCGGCAATGCGGCCAAGCCTCACGCTCCCAGACGCTGATATGCGTGACCCATGTCCTCTGGTGTTGTTCCGGAGACTGTCTGCTCGTTTCTGCGTGAGGCTCTATTGCGCTATTGGCCCTCTACTCACAGGGCCTGTCAGCATCTGGCGGGAAGAACTCGCTCTCACGCAGTTGCCTGATCTGAACGCATCTTTACCTCGGATTAACCATGGCGGGCAACACTGTTCCGAGCACATCATCAACGTGCAGCGCAGCGCCATGTGAAGCAAGGCGCTCCCAAACGGTCAGGTGACGCCGATGCCTGTGATTACCTTTGCCAATACCAAGGGCGGTGCGGGAAAGACGACCGCCGTTTTGCTGCTTGCCACGGAGCTGGCTGAGCAGGGCTATCGGGTGACCATTCTCGATGCCGATCCGCAGCAGTGGATCGCGCGGTGGCATGGCCTTTCGTCGGTCGATGAGAGGCTCAAAGTCATTCCTTACGTAACTGCAGACACTGTCAATCGGCAGATTAGCCAGAATAAGAGCAGGGCTGACTATTTCATTCTGGATCTACCTGGATCGCAAAGTCCGCTACTGCCCAAGGCAATCGGCCTTTCGGACCATGTCCTCATCCCGATCCAAGGCTGCGCCATGGATGCCCTGGGCGGGGCGAATGTGCTCGAGCTTCTCCGGTATCTTGAGGAGAAGGCTAATTTGCAAGTGCCGCATTCCGTTGTGCTGACACGGGTCAATTCCATGGTGACGACGCGGGCGCTTCTGGCTGTGAAAATGCTGCTTGCCCAGCGCAATGTTGATGTCCTGAACACGCCCATCATCGAGCGTTCTGCCTTTCGCGACATTTTTGACATCGGCGGGACACTTTATACTTTGGATGAAGGCCGTGTGAGCAACCTGGACAAGGCACGACAGAACGCTCGCTGCTTCGCGTTGGAGATGCTCCGGCGCGTGCCGCTTCATGATCGAAGCAAAGCTGTGCCCCGTTCGCGTTTGATCGCTTGAGCTAAAGGCGCGCCCTCTGCACCGGCGCACTCTTGTCTAGACTGGGTGGCGGAGCCGCCTGCTTTACCCGGTTCTATATGCAGGGATTGGCCGTGCAGCAGCCGTTCCATGTTCTTGGCGTATCGACGCCTCTCAGCCGAAACGATCGGCGCGCCACCGAGGCAGCCCGGCAGTCTCTGCTTCAGCCTTTTGCTCCTCCCGAATCGCAGATGAACAGAGCGGCCGGACACAGAGCAGGGGGCTTCAGGTTCTCTCCTCCGCGATTCTTTTTTGCGTGAACGGACCGGCCCGCACATCAGTCCCGGTATCTTTGGTTGTATCATTTCGAAACGGGGCGGTTCGTTTTGCGATGAACGAGACGAGTGTCATTTCGCGGCGGACCTCTTCTTTCGTCTGCAAGACCGACGCATGGAGATCAGGGCACCGGCAATCTATAAGTGTTTAAAATCTGCGTCTTCTCAAGCCCTTAGTCCTGCGAACAAAGGCTTTTTATGGCCTTTGAAAGCCAAGCGCAGAGATGCTTGTTTCAATCCCACACAACCGATGCCTGCCGGGCGCCAAAGAGAAATTAACCTCTAATCAACCATGCTTCGACGGCAAAATCCGGCAACGGATCGCCGCTGGGGTCATTAAGATAACAGTTACGTGAGTACGTTATGAATTGCTAACTGGATCAGTGGTTGCAGGGAGAGAGGTATGGGCGTTGCCCCGATGAAGGACCTGAACGGCGGCGGCCTTGCCCCGCACAGCGCGCCGCATGCCGTCGCCATATGGCGCAGTACGCCGCCGCTTCAGGGATCTCAAAGCCTGCAAAAGTTGGAGGAAACAGCGTGACAGAGAGTGCTCACGAACCGTCTCCAGCCCCGCTGGAGGTTGGCAAGAACCTGACGATTGCGCATGCCGCAACACTGCGTGAATTGCTCCTCTGCGAGCTCGAAGCGCGGCCTTTGCTGGAGATCACGCTTCCGGAGGATGCCGAGATGGATCTCAGCTTCATTCAGGTGATGGAATCGGCGCGGCTTTCGGCTGCCCTCCAAGACAAGCAATTTTCAATGAGAACACCCGCCAGCGCCAATCTCATGCGCGTCCTGGAGCGGGCTGGCTTCACCACGGACATGACATCCGAAAGCCGGGCGTTCTGGTTTCATGAGGGGACAATCCAATGACTGCGCAGATCCTGACTGTTGACGATTCCGCAAGTATCCGCATGACGACCAAGATAGCCCTGACGAATGCCGGCTATCAGGTCACAGAAGCGGTCGACGGCCGCGACGGGCTCACCAAGGCCACGTCAGGGGCTTTCGATCTGATCGTCACCGATCTCAACATGCCGAACATGAACGGCATCGAGATGATCAAGGCCCTTCGCTGCTCACCGAAGCATGCGGGAACACCGATCATCTTTCTCACGACCGAGTCCGACAGCGAGATCAAGTCGCAGGCCAAGGCGGCCGGTGCAACAGGATGGATCACGAAGCCTTTTGATTCCGATCAGCTGGTGAAAATTGCCAGAAAGGTCCTTGGACGATGAGTTCTCTCGACCCGGTTCAGGTTTTCCGCACCGAGGCGGTGGAATTGTTCGAACAGATCGAGCTGAACCTGCTCGACCTAAACAACGACCTCACCAACCAAGGTTTGGTCGATGCCGTTTTCCGTGGGCTGCATACGCTCAAAGGTTCGGGAGCCATGTTTGGCTTCGAGGCGCTTGCAGCCTTTACCCATCATTGTGAAACGGCCTTCGACGCCGTGCGCAAGGGCAGCGTTCCGGCGACGCCGGCGCTCGTTTCGGCCGTGCTGGATGCGCAGAGCCATATGAAAGCCCTGATCGATCGCCCGCATGACGTTCAGCAGGAAACGGGCGAAGAGCTGTTGGCCAAGCTTCAGGCGGCCATTGAGGGGGCTTCGGGTAATGGGGTATCCGGCAAGGCGGAAAACCCGGACGGCGTTTCCGGCGAAAAGGGCGCTGATCCCATCCCGACATCATCCGAGACCACGTCCAAGAAGAGCATTGGCTGGACCCTGAAGATCGGCCTGCCACCTCGCGCCATGGTCAATGGCACCAATCCGCTTGGTCTGCTGGATGAATTGCGCGAACTCGGCGAATGCACCGTTATTGCCGATGCCAGTCGTATTCCCGATCTTCCAGCGCTTGAGCCAACCGAAATCTATGTCAGCTGGACGGTGACCCTTCACGGGAATATCCCCAAGTCTGCAATTGAAGACGTGTTCATCTTCGTGCTCGACGAGATGTCGCTCGAGATGACGGAGATGTTCGAGGCAGCGCCTGAAGCGGTAGGGCCCGAAGCGCCGTCCGTATCCACAGAGCCGCAGCCGACGCCGATTGCAATGCCGGAGGCGCCGCCGCAGGCAGCCGCACCTGTAACCGCCAGCACCGACAACCGAGGTAGCAAACCAGCCGAGAGCGTGCGCGTGCCAGCCGAACGGCTTGATGAGCTGATGGACCGGGTCGGGGAGTTGGTGATTGCCCAGTCACGCCTTTCGCAGCTCGCCAATGCAAGCGCGGATGTCATGCTTCGCTCGGTGTCCGAAGATGTCGAGCGCCTTTCCGGAGAACTGCGCGATACGATGATGGGTCTGCGAATGGTGCCGGTGGGCAGCCTTTTCGCTCGCTTTCGCCGCCTCGTGCACGACCTTTCGCGCGAGACTGGAAAGACGATCGAGCTCGAAACTCTCGGTGAAACAACCGAGGTCGACAAGACCGTCATCGAACGACTTGCTGACCCGCTGGTTCACCTGGTTCGCAATTCGGTTGATCATGGACTTGAGCCACCAGACGAACGACTGGCTGCCGGCAAGAGTGTTGCAGGAAAGGTGACCCTTTCCGCTCGCCAGTCCGGCGGGCAAGTCATCATTGCCATCAAGGATGATGGCCGTGGCATCGACCGGGCCCGCGTGCGGGCAAAGGCGGAATCCACGGGATTGATCGCGCCGGGTCAGCCACTGACCGATCAGGAACTGATGCTGCTGATTTTCGAGCCGGGCTTTTCGACCGCAGCGCAGATTACCAGCCTTTCCGGACGCGGCGTCGGGATGGATGTGGTGAAGAAGACAGTGGAGACCCTGCGCGGCATCATCGATGTGAAGAGCGAGCCGGGCCAGGGGTCTGAAATTTCTCTGCGCATTCCGCTGACGCTCGCCATCATCGATGGACTGCTGATCCGGGTCGGGGCCGGAAACTACGTCATTCCGCTTTCGGCCGTCGAGGAGTGCGTCGAACTCTCCCTCGAGGAAGATCAGCGCTCGCGGGGCCGCAGCTTCATCTCCCTGCGTGACAGCCTGGTGCCGTTTCTGCGGCTCAGGGAAGTCTTCAACACCAGCACGCCGCCGGACACTTACCAGAAGATGGTTGTGATCTCGACCGGCAACGAGCGGGTGGGACTCGTTGTCGACCAGATCATTGGCGACCACCAGACGGTCATCAAGTCAATGTCGAAGCTGCACCATGACGTGACGACCTTCTCCGGCGCCACCATCCTCGGTGACGGCAGCGTCGCCCTCATCCTTGATGTGGCTCAGATCGTCAGCGCAGGGCAGCAACAGGAGGCGCAGTTGCGGGCAATAGCATGAACATCGCGATCGACAGGAAGACTACAGCCAGCATCTGGAGTGAGGAGGACCTGGCTGTCCTGACCTTCAGCCTCAACGGTGAATTGTTCGCGATTGCGGCGACACTGGTGCGCGAAATCATGGACGTCGTCGCGGAAACCAGCGTGCCTGGCGCGCGCAACTTCGTCGGCAGCGTGATCAACTTTCGCGGCCGCGTCATCCCGCTGACCGACATCAGGCTCGCTTTCGGCATGGAAGCGACACAGACGACCATCGACAGCCGCATCATCGTCATCGAAATCGACATCGACGGAGAGCCGACCTTGCTCGGAGTGCGCACCGACAAGGTTCATGAAGTGACCTCGCTCCAGCGGTCCCGGGGAGAGCCGCCGCCAAGCATCGGAATGCGCTGGCGCGCAGACTTCATCGAGTGCCTGGTGAAGCGCGATGGCGAGTTCGTGATCGTACCAAATCTGTTTGCAATCTACGCGCTTGGCCGCCCGTCCAGGCAATTCAATCAATCCTGACCTCCGAGTTTCGCCCATCAGTTGCGAACCGAAAGAACAGAAAGAGGAAATTCCGCATGTCCGTTCTAGATCAGATGAGAAAGACATCTCGCGCGGCCTGGGCGATGGCTGAAATTCGCAGCCTGATGCAAAACATGGCCACGGGAAATATCGCCAGTCGTGCCAACCTTCAGACGGCGACGGGTGAAGCGCATGAACTGCTGACAATGGTCAACGAATTGCTTGACATCACAACGGCACCCGTCGCGGATTTGCGCAAGGCGATCGACGATGTCTCTGCAGCCCATGAAAAGGGCGATATCGACGTTGTCGTGCCGACGTCAGTGTTCAAGGGCGATATCGCCGTGATTGCTCAGGAGGTAAACGACCTCGTAGGCAGCCATATCGCCGTGAAGAAGAAGGCCATGGCGGTGGTGAAAGAGTTCAGCGAAGGCAACTTCGATGCACCGCTCGAACAGCTGCCGGGCAAAAAGGCCTTCATCAACGACACGATCGAGACCCTGCGCGGCAACCTCAAGGGTGTGATCGCGGAAATGAACCATATGTCTACCGAGCATGACAATGGAGATATCGACGTCTTCGTTCCGGTGGAGAAGTTCAACGGTGACTTCGCCACCGTGGCCAGGGGCATCAACGATATGGTCGCTGGCCATATCGCCGTGAAGAAGAAGGCGATGGCGGTCGTCAAGGAGTTCGGCGAGGGCAACTTCGATGCGCCGCTCGAACAGCTGCCGGGCAAGAAGGCCTTCATCAACGACACGATCGAGACCCTGCGCGGCAACCTCAAGGGTCTGATCACGGACATGAACACCATGTCGTCCGAGCATGACCGGGGCGACATCGACGTCTTTGTGCCTGTCGACAAATTCCAGGGTGACTTTGCCACCATGGCCAAGGGCATCAATGACATGGTCGCCGGCCATATCGCCGTGAAGAAGAAGGCGATGGCTGTGATCAAGGAGCTCGGTGAGGGCAACTTCGATGCGCCGCTCGAACAATTGCCAGGCAAGAAGGCCTTTATCAATGACACGATCGAGACCCTGCGCGGCAACCTCAAGGGTCTGATTGCAGAAATGAACAACATGTCCACCGAGCATGACAAGGGCGACATCGACGTCTTTGTGCCTGTCGACAAATTTCAGGGTGACTTTGCCAGCATGGCCAAGGGCATCAACGAAATGGTTGCCGGCCATATTACCGTGAAGAAGAAGGCGATGGCGGTGGTGAAGGCGTTCGGCGAGGGCAACTTCCATGCGCAGCTGGAACAGCTGCCCGGCAAGAAGGCCTTCATCAACGACACGATCGACACGCTTCGCGTCAACTTCCGCGCCATCATCGCCGAGATCCAGCGCCTGATTGATGCCTCCACGGCGGGCAAGCTCAGCGAAAGAGGCGAGGCCAATCGTTTCGTCGGCGATTTCGCTACGATCGTTTCCGGCATCAACGGCATGCTCGACGCGATCCTCGTGCCCATCGCAGAGGGCAATCGCGTTCTTGGCAAGGTTGCGATCGGCGATCTGACCGAAGCCGTCGAAATCGACTGTGAGGGCGACCATCAGAAGATGAAACATGCCGTCAATTCGCTGATCGATAGTCTGCGTGAAACAGCGGAAGTGGCCAACCGGATTTCCAACGGAGACCTGACGGTTACTCGACGACCGCTCTCCGACAAGGATGTCCTAGGCCAGGCACTGCTCGAAATGACGGAACGCCTCCGCAGCGTCGTCCGAGATGCTCTCGCGGCCTCCGACAATGTCTCGCTGGGCAGCCAGCAATTGTCCGGAAGTTCTGAACAGTTGTCGCAGGGTGCCTCGGAACAAGCTGCCGCCACGGAACAGGCATCCGCTTCCATGGAAGAGATGGCGGCCAACATCAAGCAGAACGCCGACAATGCATCGCAGACCGAAAAGATTGCCCGCCA
>NZ_LJHS01000010.1 GCF_001296045.1 Rhizobium sp. AAP43
TTTTTTTTCGCCGACGTCAATTTACAAAGGGGAGTGGTGGCCAGCCAAACCAAATGATAAACAAAAGGCATTGGGGTGGGCGCCGAGGGCAGGGGTGGGGACTCGACTGGAACGAAACCGATGAACGAAACACAGTGCGCTAGAATCGCATAGTATCAAGATCAAGACGCAGGGGGGTTGCGCTGGGATCAAGAGGATGGCGTGTGTGTGTGTGTGCTAGGTGGAGTGGTTCGTATGGGTTCAGGGTCCTGTGGCAATCATGGGCAAGGGGAGCAGGGGCAGGGAGAGTACAGGGGCAAAGGGGATGGGGGGCTCGGGAGCAAGCGCGGACGCGCGCCTTCGTCTTCGTCGTCTGCGCTGCCAAGCTATGGCGGCCACTGAGGCCGCCGCTGCTGCGTGGGTGGCCGAGGCGCCCTATTTACTCCCAGTCCTCCTCATCGTCCGACACCTCCTCGCCACGGGCGCGGCGGGCGGCGTTGGCCTTGGCCCGGGCCTTCTTCTCCTTGCGCGACAGCTCCTTCTTGGGGGCCTTGATCTTGATGGTGTTGCCAAAGGCGTCGGTGGTCTCCTCCTGGCGCTTCCACTCCAGCTTCGCCGCCTCCAGGGCCGCCGCAGACTGGCCGGTGATCTCGCACTTGCCGCCGCCCACGTGCCACTTCTCAGAGCACACCTGGTTGACGAACTCGGAGTGGTGGGACACGATGACCACGCCGCCGCCGTACTCCTTGATGGCCGAGGCCATGGCGCCCAGGGACTCGCGGTCCAGGTAGTTGGTGGGCTCGTCCAGCACCAGGATGTGGGGCTGCTGCCACATGGCGGCACCCAGCACCAGCTTCACCTTCTGGCCACCAGACAGGCCGCGGATCTGGGAGTGGGTGGCGAACTCGGCGGGCAGGCCCAGGTTGCCCAGCATCTCCTCCACGTTCTTGGCGGTCAGGGGCTTGCCCAGCAGGCCGGCGGCGGCCGCCTCCTTCATGTCGATGTCGGTGAGCATCTTCTGGAAGCCCATCTCCTCGAGCCGGTCGCGGGTCAGCCAGGAGGTCTCCACCTCGCCCTTCCACTGCACCTCGTACTCGTAGCCGCGCTTCTGCTTGCGGCGGCCCAGCAGCTTCTCCACCACGCGCTTCACGCCGTCCACCACCTTGACCTCGTTCATCTTCTTCTCCTCCTCCTCCTTGAGCTTGCGCGACACCTTGTCCAGGGACTCGCGGTCCTCGCCGGTGGCGTAACGCCACTGGATGTACTGGTTGGGGGTCATGTCCAGGTGGTTCTCAATGTGGTGGAAGGCGTGCTGAGCCACGTAGGCCACGCGCAGGTTGGGGTGCTTCCACACCAGGCCAGACTCGGCCTCCAGCTCGCCGGTCAGCAGCTTGATGAGGGTGGACTTGCCGGCACCGTTGGGGCCCAGCACGGCCACGCGCGAGTTGAGCGACACCTGCAGGTTGACCTCGTTCAGGATGCGGGTCTCGGCGGTGGGGTACTTGAAGTTGACGCCGCGCATCTTGAGGATGGCGCGGTCCTTGGAGGTGACGCCCTCGAGGAAGCCGGGCTCGGGCAGCACCCACTTGGTGGTGGCGTCGGCCAGGTTGTAGTAGGCAGCGGCCTCGGGGCGCTGCTCCACAAACTTGGACAGGTTGCCCAGGTACTTCTTCAGCTTGAAGTTGTCCTCGTAGTGGATGATGCTGGTGCACACGGCGTCCAGGAAGCCAGAGTCGTGCGACACCACCACGCTGGTCACCCCCTTGAGGCCGACCAGGTAGTCGATCAGCCACTTGACGTTGGTCACGTCCAGGTGGTTGGTGGGCTCATCCAGCAGCATGATGTCGGCGTTCATCAGCATGGCGCGCGCCAGGGCCAGCTTCATCTTCCAGCCACCAGACAGGGAGGCCACGGGCAGCGCCTGGCGCTCGGCGTTGAAGCCCACAGACTCCAGCACCTCGATGACGCGCTCGCGGGAGGGCAGCACCTCCTTCACCATCTCGTCGTTCACCACGAACTCCACCACCGGGGTCTCGGCCTCGGAGGCGTCGATGTCGTGCTCGACGTACACGGTGCGCAGCTCAGACTTGGGCGGGAAGCCGTCCAGCTGGCCGTTGGCGATGGCGCGCATGAGGGTGGACTTGCCGGCGCCGTTGGGGCCGCACAGGCCGTAGCGCTGGCCGCGCTTCAGGTGCAGGCGGGCGTTGTTCAGCAGGATCTTGCCACCGTAGGCCAGGGAGAACTCGCAGTTGCACAGGTCCTCGCCCTCCTCCTCCTCCACGGGGGCCATCTCGCGGGCCTGGGCCTCCTGGAAGCAGGCGGCGTGGAACTCCTTGCACACGGCGGTGGCGCCGGCGTCGCCAGAGAAGGGCGCCAGGTAGGGCACCACAGTCTGGGTCCACTCGGCCTCCTCGAAGTTCTTGACGTCGATCAGGTTGGCGGCCATGCCGGCCACGTAGCGGGATGCCTCCTCAGCGCCGTCGCCCTTGATGGCCACAGACGCGGCGTCGGCAGCCTTGTTCAGGGCCGCCAGCACCTCCTCCACGGTGGCCTTGGGGGCCGCCTCCACCGAGGTGTTGATGCTCTCCAGGATCTTGTGGCAGTCGGTGGCCACCTCGCGGGCCTCGGGGTTGGACATGCCCTCCATCGCGTACTTGACGTTGGGCAGCAGGGTGGCCACAAAGTTGGCGGCGTCCACCGGGTCGTCCACCAGCTTGGCCATGTTGCGGATGATGACGCAGGCCTTGCGGCGGATGGGGGTGGTGCGGTCGGTCAGGCCGCGGACGAGCAGGGGCACCAGGATGGACAGGGTGCGCGCGTCCACAGACTGCACGAACGTGGTCGCCGACAGCTTGTGGACGCAGTCGGGCACCTCGCTGGGGGCGCCGATGCAGCGGATCAGGTGCGGCACGAAGGGCTCAATGTCGCGGTTGCCGATGGCGGCGCAGCACTTGGTGAGCGCGTCGGTGGCGGCGTTGCGCACGGTGGGCTTCAGGTCCACCATGCAGTTGGTCACGACCGGCACAATCTCGGGCAGGTAGACCGAGATCTGCTCGGGCGAGGCGGCGGCCAGGTGGCCGAGGAACTTGGTGGCGGCCTCCTTGGTCTGCCACTTGGGGTCGGCCATGGCCTCGAACAGGGCAGGGAGCGCCAGCTTCACGGCGTTGCGGTTCAGCGCAGACGTGATGGCCAGACCGGCGGCGTCGGCAGCGGCGCGCACGGCGGCATCCTTGTCGGCGGTCGCCTTCAGCACCGCGGGCAGGTGGGAGATGAGGTGAATCTCAGCAGCCGGGCCCTTGCTGGCCGCGGCAGTCAGGGCCTCCAGGGAGGAGGTGCCGGAGATGGAGAGCTTGGAGAGCTCCTGCGCAAGAGCGGCCGCCATGGTTGCACAGACAGTCGCAGGTGTGCAGGAGCTCGAGAATGAGAGACGGCACGAGGCCGGGGGAGATCAGAGAGTGTGAGATTCACCTCC
>NZ_LJHS01000011.1 GCF_001296045.1 Rhizobium sp. AAP43
CCCGCTGGTAGGCTTTTCTATTCTCGTGCGGGCTTCTGGTCGCTTGTGCGGTCTGTCACTCCACCCCAACCCCCCTCCCGCTCCCAGTGATCGGCCTTGCCCACCCTTGCTGCCATGGCTTCCCGGCAAGCTGCGCGCTCCCTGCGCACGCTGGGCAGCCGCCTGGCCTCCAGTAGCCTCGCCACAGGAGCCGCGCGTGCCAGCCCGGCGCTGCTGAGCCGCGCCTTTTCTGCCGCCGCTGAGCCCGCCCCTGCCAAGCCCATCATGGAGAATGCCATGTTCTGTTACCAGTGCGAGCAGACCAAGAACGGCACCGGCTGCACCACCAAGGGCGTGTGTGGGAAAACCCCCGAGACCACGGTGCTGCAGGACCTGCTGACCTACAGCGTCAAGGGGCTGTCCTGCTGGGTGCACTGGGCGGCCGCGCAGGGTGTGCAGGTGCCGCAGGAGGCGTACAACTTCATCCAGAGTGCCACCTTTGCCTGCCTGACCAACGTGAACTTTGACGATGCGCGCTTCAAGGAGTATGTCCAGGAGAGCCACCGCATGGTGGACGCTGTGGAGGCCGCCTGCCGCGCCGCCGGCGTCGACGGCGCGCCCCCCGCCCCCGAGGGCCTGCCCCAGTTTGATCTGCTGGCCCACCCCGCCCAGTGGCGCCTGGACCAGGGCTTCCTGGCCGGGTCCTCGCTGTCCCAGCTGGTGGCACTGGGCCAGATGACCAGCCTGGAGCACCGGCGGCACAAGATCGACCCCACCATCCTGGGCCTGCAAGAGATGCTGACCTACGGCCTGCGCGGCCTGGCGGCCTACACCCACCACGCCGCCATGCTGGGCCAGCGCTCCGCAACCGTGGACAAGTTCATCGCAGAGGCGTACGCGTTCCTCTGCTCCCCTGATGCCTCGGACGTCGGCAAGGTGCTGGGCATGATCCTGCGGACGGGCGAGGTCAACCTGGAGAGCATGGCGCTGCTGGACGGCGGGCATGTGGCCAAGTTTGGCCACCCGGAGCCCTCCCCCGTGCGGCTGAGCCCGCGCAAGGGCAAGGGCATCCTGGTGTCGGGGCACGACATGGAGGACCTGCGCCAGCTGCTGGACCAGACCGAGGGCACCGGCATCAACGTGTACACCCACGGGGAGATGCTGCCCGCCCACGGCTACCCCGGCCTCAAGAAGTACAAGCACCTGGCAGGCAACTTCGGCAACTCATGGTGGCGCCAGCAAAAGGACTTTGCCGAGTTTCCGGGCCCCATCCTGATGACCACCAACTGCATCATCGAGCCCCGCCCGGGCTACTCCAAGCGCATCTTCACTACCGGCGAGGTCGGGTGGGAGGGGGTGAGCCACATCGACGGCACCGTGGGCGAGAAGAAAGACTTCTCCGCCCTCATCAAGGCCGCCCAGGAGGCCCCCGGCTTTGCCTCTGAGCCCGAGGACCAGGGCGAGCAGCCCCGGACCGTGACCACGGGGTTTGCGCGCAACGCGGTGCTGGGCGTGGCGGGCGAGGTGGTCAAGGCGGTGCA
>NZ_LJHS01000012.1 GCF_001296045.1 Rhizobium sp. AAP43
CCCTGATCGGGCTAAGCCTTCGATTTTGCAACCTCTCCCGCAAGGGGAGAGGGGGCTGCACCGTCCTGCCCTTCGGCCACCGGAGCATTTCCGCTATCGAAAGCGGCAGCGCTGCGCTAGCATTGCCGCCAAGCCGCCCCCCGCACCGCCAGTTGAACGAGACGCGATGTTCATTCCCCTGCATGATCGAAACGCGCTGAAACACATCAAGCGGCAATATGTCACGCTCGGGCTGATCGCCGCCAATGTGATCACTTATGCGGTATCCACACTGCTGCCCGACGCCGCCTACGAACTCGGCGTCTACGGGATCGGCTTCATTCCGGCCGTCGTCTTCGACTTTGCCGAACTCGATCCGTCGCTCGTTCTGGTGCCGGACGGCGCGACCTACATCACCTATGCCTTCCTGCATGGCAGCTGGCTGCATCTCGGCTCGAACATGCTCTTCCTTTGGGTCTTCGGTGACAATGTCGAGGATGCCATGGGGCATTTCAAATTCCTCTTCTTCTATCTCGCCTGCGCGGCCGCCGGAGCGCTGATGCACGGGCTTGTCATGCCGGCAAGCCAGGCCCCGTTGATCGGCGCCTCGGGCGCGGTTGCCGGCGTGGTTTCGGCCTATCTGATGCTGCATCCCAAGGTGCGCGTCTGGGTGCTGGTGCTGATGCGCTTTCCGCTGCCGTTGCCGGCTTTTGTGCCGCTCATCCTCTGGGTCGGGCAGCAATTCGTCATGCTGCTGATCGATGGCGACAGCAATGTTTCCTGGGGTGCCCATGTCGGCGGCATTCTGGCCGGCATCCTTCTGGTGCTCGTTTTGCGACGTCCGGGCGTGCCGCTCTTCGACCGCGCGATCGTGACGCCGAAGGCCGTGGAGACGATCCGCGCACCGACCGAGACGATGGCGACCGGTCCCTGGGCGCCACGCGGTGGCAGCACGATGACCGCCGGCCGCGAGACCTCAGGGACGCCACCGGCTGGCAAGTCGCCCCATTGGGGGCGGTGATCGCAGACCACAACGCGATATGTTGACGTGAACGTCAACGTCAATTATCACCGAAACCCTGCGCCGGCATTCGCTGCCGGACGTTGTGTTTGTGCAAAAAATGCGTATCGATGTCGCCAATCGACAAACGGCGGACCGCATCTGAGCGCATTTTCCGGCGGAAGCTTTGAAGGAAGGAACCCATGAAGATACTCGTCCCAGTCAAGCGGGTTGTGGATTACAACGTCAAGATCCGCGTCAAGCCGGATGGCTCCGGTGTCGAGCTTGCCAACGTGAAGATGTCGATGAATCCCTTCGACGAAATCTCCGTCGAAGAGGCGCTGCGGCTGAAGGAGGCCGGCAAGGCCGAGGAGATCGTCGTGGTCTCGATTGGCCCAGCCAAGGCAGAAGAAACCATTCGCACCGCGCTCGCCATGGGTGCCGATCGCGGCATCCTGATCGAGACCGATGAGACGGTCGAGCCGCTGGCTGTTGCCAAGCTCTTGAAGGGTGTTGTCGAAGCCGAAGCGCCCGGCCTTGTCATCGTCGGCAAGCAGGCGATCGACGACGATTCGAACCAGACCGGCCAGATGCTGGCAGCGCTCCTCGGCTGGGGCCAGGCAACCTTCGCCTCCAAGCTCGAACTCGGCGCCGACAAGGCAACCGTGACCCGCGAAGTCGATGGCGGCCTGCAGACCATCGACGTCAAGCTGCCCGCGATCGTGACCACCGACCTGCGCCTCAACGAGCCGCGCTACGCCTCGCTGCCGAACATCATGAAGGCGAAGAAGAAGCCGCTCGACAAGAAGGCTCCGGCCGACTTCGGCGTCGACGTTACCCCGCGGCTCAAGGTGCTGAAGACCGAGGAGCCGGGTGGCCGCAAGGCGGGCATCAAGGTGAAGAGCGTCGCCGAACTGGTTGACAAGCTCAAGAACGAAGCCGGCGTATTGTAAGCGGAACGGACAGGAGAACATAAAAATGGCTATTCTTCTTCTCGCAGAACACGACAACGCGACCGTCTCCGAACAGACCGCCAAGGCCCTGACCGCCGCCACCAAGATCGGTGGCGATGTGACAGTGCTGGTCGCCGGCTCCGGCGCCAAGGCTGCAGCCGATGCCGCTGCCAAGCTTGCAGGCGTCTCCAAGGTCCTGCTGGCTGACGACGCATCGCTCGGCAACAATCTGGCCGAACCGCTGGCTGCTCTGATTGTCTCGCTCGCCGGCAGCTATGACACGATCATTGCGGCCGCGACCTCCGTCGGCAAGAACGTCGCCCCGCGCGTTGCAGCGCTCCTCGACGTGGCCCAGGTCTCGGAAATCATCGAAGTCGTCTCGGCCGACACCTTCAAGCGTCCGATCTATGCCGGCAACGCCATCCAGACGGTGCAGTCGACCGATGCCAAAAAGGTGATCACGGTCCGGACCGCCTCCTTTGCCGCTGCCGGCGAAGGTGGCTCGGCTGCCGTCGAGACCATCGCGGCTGCTGCCAATCCGGGCGTTTCCAGCCATGTATCCGATGCGCTGTCCTCCTCGGACCGTCCGGAACTGGCGTCGGCGAAGATCATCATCTCCGGTGGTCGCGCGCTTGGCTCCTCGGAGAAGTTCCAGGGAGTGATCCTGCCCGTCGCCGACAAGCTGGGTGCCGCCGTTGGCGCAAGCCGTGCAGCGGTGGATGCAGGCTACGCCCCGAACGACTGGCAGGTCGGCCAGACCGGCAAGGTCGTCGCCCCGCAGCTCTACATCGCCTGCGGCATCTCCGGCGCCATCCAGCATCTCGCCGGCATGAAGGACTCCAAGGTTATCGTCGCGATCAACAAGGACGAGGAAGCGCCGATCTTCCAGGTTGCCGACTACGGTCTCGTCGCAGATATCTTCGAAGCCCTGCCGGAGCTCGAAAAGGCACTCTGAGCCTTCTTCGCAGCTGCGAAAGGACTGGTCAAAACCCGTCCACGAGTCTATCAAATCAGCCGGGTCCGCGCTTGCGGATCCGGCGTTTTCTTGAGGTGACGCCGAAGCGCGGGTGAGGAGCGAGACGATGACGGACAAGATCAGCAATGTAGGTATCGTGGGCGCCGGCCAGATGGGCTGCGGCATCGCACAGGTCTCCGCCATCGCCGGCTACAAGGTCACGATCTACGACCTCTCCAAGGACAGGATCGAGGCCGGTCTTGCCACGATCAACGGCAATCTGGCCCGCCAGGTGACCAACGGCAAGCTCTCCGACGAGGAGCGCAAGGCCGCCCTCGCCCTGATTTCCGGCTCGTCCGACATCAACGATCTCGCTTCGGCCGACCTCGTGATCGAGGCTGCAACCGAGGACGAGACGGTCAAGCGCAAGATTTTCGCCACGCTCTGCCCGGTGCTGAAGCCCGAGGCGCTGATTGCCACCAACACCTCGTCTTTGTCCATCACCCGCCTTGCCTCGGCCACCGACCGGCCGGAACGCTTCATGGGTATCCACTTCATGAACCCGGTGCCGGTGATGAAGCTGGTGGAACTGGTCCGCGGCATCGCGACAGAAGAGACCACATTCGCCACCGCCAAGGAATTCGTCGCTTCGCTCGACAAGACCATCACGGTGGCCGAAGACTTTCCGGCCTTCATCGTCAACCGCATCCTGCTGCCGATGATCAACGAAGCGATCTATACGCTCTATGAAGGCGTAGGCTCCGTGGAGGCGATCGACACGGCGATGAAGCTTGGCGCCAACCATCCGATGGGTCCGCTGCAGCTCGCCGACTTCATTGGTCTCGATACGTGTCTTTCGATCATGCAGGTCCTGCATGATGGCCTGGCGGATTCGAAATACCGCCCCTGCCCGCTTCTGGTCAAATATGTCGAAGCCGGCTGGCTTGGCCGCAAGTCTGGCCGCGGCTTCTACGACTATCGCGGCGACGTGCCCGTTCCGACGCGTTGAGACGCACTGTTTGCCGATCAAGGCATTCGGGATTATTTTGGCGGAGTGAGAGGCGAGCTTTCGCCCGATCAGGCGCCGTCGGCAGCAGCGATCAGCGCCTTGGCATCAGCACCGTCCCAGGCCGCCGGACCATTCATATTGCCAAGCAGGCAGCCTTTGCCGTCGACCAGGAGAGTGACCGGCAGGCCGAAGGCGAGGCCCTGCCTCTTCAGCGTGTTGAACACGCCCATCGAGGCATCCCGGTAAAGGCCGAGCGCATCGACGCCAGTCTCCGCGAGGAAGGTCTGCGGCTTCTCGACATCGCCCGTGTCGATGTTGATCGCCAGGACCTGGAAGCGCTCGTTGCCGACAGCCTTCTGCAGATTGTTGAGCGCCGGCATTTCCTCACGGCAGGGCACGCACCAGGTAGCCCAGAGGTTGAGGAGCACCGTCTTGTTGGTGAAGTTCGCCATGGTCATCTGCGCGCCTGACTGGTCCTGGAAGGTCAGGCCTTCGACCAGCCTCGGCTCGGAGACCGGCACCATCGCCGCCACATCACCGCTGAAATAAGGCTTCAGCGCCTCCGCCTTCTCGACCGTTCCGGCGCATTGGGCCGCATCCGCGGTTTCCACGGCATTGCCAGACATGGTCTCTCTCACGTATACCGCAGCCGCGCCGACGACGATGCCGGCGACCGCAGCGATCGCAACCAGCTTGGTAGAGAAGAGGCCAGTCGGTTTTTTTTCTGTCATGTCATTCTCCAGGACGGGCATTCCATGGCCGAGGACATCAAGGACACCAAATCCTCCAACCAGATGTGGGGCGGTCGCTTTGCTTCCGGGCCATCGGCGATCATGGAGGAGATAAATGCCTCCATCGGTTTCGACAAGAAGCTTTACGCCCAGGATATCCGCGGCTCAAAGGCGCATGCGACCATGCTGGCGCACCAAGGCATTATCTCGGGCGAAGATAAAGACAAGATCCTTCACGGCCTGGACACGATCCTGTCAGAGATCGAGGCCGGCCAGTTTGTGTTTTCGCGCAAGCTCGAAGACATCCATATGAACATCGAGGCGCGCCTTGCCGATCTGATCGGTCCGGCTGCGGGGCGCCTGCACACCGCCCGCTCGCGCAACGACCAGGTGGCGCTCGACTTCCGCCTCTGGGTGAAGGAAGAGCTGCAGAAGACGGAAGCCGCTCTGACCGGCCTGATCGGCGCCTTCCTGAACCGCGCGGAAGAACATGCCGACACCGTGATGCCCGGCTTTACCCATCTCCAGACGGCCCAGCCGGTGACCTTCGGTCACCACTGCATGGCCTATGTCGAGATGTTCGGCCGGGACCGCCAGCGCGTGCGCCATGCCATCGAACACCTCGACGAAAGCCCGATCGGGGCAGCGGCGCTGGCCGGCACCGGCTACCCGATCGACCGTCACATGACGGCCAAGGCGCTCGGCTTCCGCGAGCCGACCCGCAACTCGATCGACACCGTCTCCGACCGCGACTTCGCGCTGGAATTCCTCTCGATTGCCTCGATTGCCGCCGTGCATCTGTCGCGGCTGGCCGAGGAGATCGTCATCTGGTCGACGCCGCAATTCGGTTTCATCCGCCTCTCGGACGCCTTTTCGACCGGCTCCTCGATCATGCCGCAGAAGAAGAACCCGGATGCCGCTGAACTGGTGCGCGCCAAGACCGGCCGCATCAACGGCTCGCTGATTGCACTTCTGACCGTCATGAAGGGCCTGCCGCTCGCCTATTCCAAGGACATGCAGGAAGACAAGGAACAGGTCTTCGACGCCGCCGAAAGCCTGGAACTGGCAATTGCCGCCATGACCGGCATGGTGACCGACATGACCATCCGCACCGACAAGATGAAGGCGGCGGCGGGCTCGGGTTACTCGACCGCAACGGATCTGGCCGACTGGCTGGTCCGCGAAGCTGGCCTTCCCTTCCGTGATGCCCATCACGCAACGGGTCATGCCGTGGCGCTGGCGGAGAAGAAGGGCTGCGATCTCGCAGAACTTTCGCTCGAAGAGCTACAGGGCATCAATGCCGCCATAACGGCTGATGTTTTCAACGTTCTGACCGTCGAAGCCTCTGTCGCCAGCCGCAAGAGCTTCGGCGGAACGGCGCCCGACGAAGTGCGCAAGCAGATCGCGTGGTGGCGCGCGCGCAACTGATCACGCCAACGCGCAGATCGATAACGAGATCAGGGGTGCACAAGCGCCCCTTTTTTCGCTAGAGCGGTTAGGAATTAACAAATCGATGGACAGGTCATGGTGAATTCGCTCAATCGCTCGACGCTGACGCTCTCCCTTCTGCTGGCGGCTTCGCTTGCGCTCTCCGCCTGCGGCCGCAAGGGCGACCTCGACCGGCCGAGCACGCCCGTTGAAAAACAGAACCTGCGCGGCACTGAAACGCAGAAGGCGCCCGAATCGCCCTTCCTCCTCGATCCGCTTCTCTGACAGGGCTTTACCCGTGAACCACTTCGAATATCGCGACGGCGTGCTCTACGCCGAAGACGTGGCCATCCCCGAGATCGCGCGTACCGTTGGTACGCCCTTCTACTGCTACTCGACGGCGACGCTGGAGCGGCACTACAAGGTGTTTGCAAAAGCCTTCGACGGCGTCGATGCGCTGGTCTGCTATGCGATGAAAGCCAATTCCAACCAGGCCGTGCTGAAGACACTCGGTCGCCTGGGCGCTGGCGTCGACGTGGTTTCGGAAGGCGAATTGCGCCGTGCGCTGGCCGCTGGCATTCCGGCCAACCGGATCATGTTCTCCGGCGTCGGCAAGACGCCGAGCGAGATGGATTTAGGCCTCGAAGCTGGCATCTACTGCTTCAACGTCGAGAGCGAGCCGGAATTGGAAGTGCTCAACCAGCGGGCCGTCAAGGCCGGCAAAAAGGCGCATGTCTCCTTCCGCATCAATCCTGACGTCGACGCCAAGACGCATGCCAAGATCTCGACCGGCAAGAAGGAAAACAAGTTCGGCATTTCCTATGAGCGGGCCCGCGCCGTCTATCAGCGCGCCGCTGAACTGCCAGGCATTCAGGTTTCCGGTATCGACATGCATATCGGCAGCCAGATCACCGAGCTGCAACCCTTCGAGGACGCTTTCCGCCTGCTGCGTGAACTCGTCGAGACGCTGCGAAGCGATGGCCATCAGATCGACCACGTCGATGTCGGTGGCGGCCTTGGCATTCCCTACAAGGACGACAACAACCCGCCGCCGGAACCGGATGCCTATGCAAGGATCGTCAAGGACCAGCTGTCGAGCCTCAACTGCCGCATCGTGACAGAGCCCGGCCGCCTGATTGTCGGCAATGCCGGCATCCTGGTGACCGAGGTGATCTATGTGAAGGACGGCGGCGACAAGACTTTCGTCATCGTTGACGGCGCGATGAACGATCTGATCCGCCCGACGCTCTACGAAGCCTATCACGAGATCCGGCCCGTGGTGATTTCGGCGGCCAGCGCGCCGCGCATCAAGGCCGATGTTGTCGGACCCGTCTGCGAGACCGGCGACTATCTGGCGCTTGACCGCGAAATGGCCATGCCAAAGCCGGGCGATCTCTTTGCCGTGGGTTCGGCTGGAGCTTATGGCGCAGTGCAGGCCGGCACCTACAACACCCGGCGGCTGGTGCCGGAGGTTCTGGTCAAGGGCAGCGAGTTCCATGTGATTCGGCAGCGTCCGAGCTACGAGGACATGATCGCGCTTGATTCCGTGCCTGACTGGCTGGACTGACACGTTCACAATTCGGCGATGGGCCGGGAAAAAGGGCTCAACCCTTGCAACCGCCCTCGTCTTCGCCACAAAGGCTGCTATCTTCGAAAGCAACACGCCGCCGATGACGGCACGCGCTTTCGGAGACCTGACGGATGACAGACAGCCGCCCGCCCGGCCACAAGAGAGGCGCTTTCGAGCATGACCCCGCGCTGAAGCGCAAGGTTGGCCTGAAGCGTGTTCTGGCACGCGCCGTGCTCTTTGCCGAACGCGTTCTGCCGCTTTTCCTGCCCGTGGCCGGCATTGCCGCCATCTTCGTTTCGCTCGCCTGGTTCGGCGTCTACCGCGAATTGCCGGGCGTTGCGCGGCTGGCCCTCGTCTTCGGGCTGATCTTCGCCTTCGTCGCCTCCTTCCTGCCGTTCCTGAAGCTCCGCCTGCCGACGATCCGCGAGGCTGACCGGCTGCTTGAGGAGCGCAATGGCCTCGCCCACCAACCTGTCGCCGTTCAAGACGACAGCCTGTCCGCAGAGACACCCTTTGCCAAGGCCCTTTGGCAGGAGCATCAGCGCCGCATGGCCGAGCGCATCGCAGCTCTTGATGCCGGCCTGCCGCAGCCCGACATCGCCCGCTTCGACCGCTATGCCATCCGGGCCATACCGGCCCTGCTTTTTGCAACGGCGCTCGCCTATTCCGGCTCAAACGGCGCTGGATCGATTGCCGATGCCTTCCGCAGCCCGGTGACGGAAGCAGAATTGCCTGCACTGCGGATCGACGCCTGGATTACGCCGCCGGGCTATACCGGCCAGCCGCCGGTCTTCCTCTCCGGCCTCGGCACACAGGACGCGGGTGTGACCGTGCCGCAGAATTCGAAGATGACGGTCAGGATCAGCGGCGGCGCCACGGATGAGCCCGTCCTGTTCAAGCCGGAAGGCGATAAACCCGCAACGGAAGTGGCGCTGCGTGAAGAACCGGCACGCCCGGCAAGCATGGTTGACGGTGTGCCGACGCCGCCCGCAACGCCTGCAGCAGCCCCGGCAGCCGCCGCGACACTCAGCCGTACGCATGAACTGCAACTGGCCGAGAGTGGCGAACTCAGCGTTGCCGGTCGACGCTGGACGATCGGGGTTCTTGCCGACAAGACGCCCGAGATCAGCTTCGACGGCGAGCCACGCCGCGCCACCAATGGCGCGCTCGAAATCGCCTTTCTCGCCAAGGACGACTACGGCCTGCGCGAGGCCCGGGCCGAAATCGAGCCGATCGAGGCGAAGCCGGGGGCGACACCGCTCTATGCACCGCCAGACTACAAACTTGACCTCCCCCGCCACAATGCCCGCGAGACCAAGGGCGTCGCAAGCCGGAACATCACCGAACACCCGATGTCCGGCAAGCGGGTGCGCATCACGCTCGTCGCCACCGACGGCGCCGGCCAGACCGGCCGCAGCGAACCCGTGGAGATGGTCCTGCCGGCGCGCAACTTCTCCGAACCGCTGGCGGGCTCCGTCGCCGAACAGCGGCAGGTCTTTTCCCTCGACACCCGCGACATGGCCTATGCCATCGCGCTCAACGAGGCGCTGGTTCTTCGCGCCGATGAGACCATCCCGGATCTCGGCAACTTCATCGCGATTGAAAGCGCCCGCGCCCGCATGGGCATGGCACGCGGTGAGGAGCAGCTGAAGGACACGGCAGATTATCTCTGGGAAATCGCGCTCGGCATCGAGGACGGCGACCTCTCGCTGGCCGAACGCCGCCTGCGCGACGCACAGCAGGCGCTGGACGAGGCGCTGGAAAACGGTGCAAGCGACGAGGAAATCCAGAAGCTGATGGCGGAACTGCGGGAGGCCATGCAGGAGTTTCTCTCCGCCATGGCCGAGCGCATGCAGAACCAGCGCGGCGAACAGCAGCAAAGTGCCCAGAACACCCTGCGCCAGCAGGACCTGAACAACATGCTCGACCAGCTGGAAAACCTCGCCCGCTCCGGCAATCGCGACCAGGCGCGCCAGCTGCTTTCCGAATTGCAGCGGATGATGAACAATCTTCAGGCTGGCAGGCCCCAACAGGGCCAGCAGCAGGAAAACAGCGAGGCCCGCCAGCAGATCGACAAGCTCGGCGAGATCATGCAGCAGCAGCAGAAGCTGATGGACGAGACCTTCCGGCTCGATCAGGCGCTGCAGGACCGCATGCAGCGCGGCGACCCGATGGAAGGGGAAGAAGGCGCAGAAGGCCAGCAGCAGGAGGGCCAGGAGGGGCAGCAGGGCGAGCAGAACCAACAGGGCCAGCAAGGTCAGCAAGGCCAGCAGAACCTCGACGGCATGACGGAAGAACAGTTGCGCGAAGCCTTGCGCCAGCTCCGCGAGCAGCAGGAGGGCCTGGGCAAGAAGCTTGGCGAATTGCAGGAGGGGCTGAAGGGTCTCGGCATGCAGCCGGGCGAAGGCTTTGGCCAGGCGCAGAAAGAAATGCAAGGCGCCGGCGAAGCGCTGGGCGACGGCCAGGGCGACCGCGCAGTCGAAGGCCAGGGCCGAGCCCTGGAAGCCCTGCGCCAGGGCGCACGCGACATGATGAACCAGATGATGCAGGCCATGCAGGGCCAACAAGGGCAGCAGGGCGAAGGCCAGGCCGGCCTTGGCAACCAGAACGGCCGCGACCCGCTCGGACGCCCACGCGCCACCAACGGTCCTGATTTCGGCGAGCAGGTGAAAGTGCCCGACGAGATCGACGTGCAGCGGGCCCGCGAAATCCTCGAAGCAATCCGCGAGAAGCTGGGACAGAATTCCAGCCCCGAGATCGAACGCCGCTATCTGGAGCGTCTGCTCGATATTCAGTGACAGCCGATCATGCTGTCAACGATCTGAACCGCAGCGCCCCAGCGCAGGGCCAGCATCGCTTGCTGCGCCAACCTTGGTTCAATCAAGCACACAAGGCAAAACCACCTGCCACGATGCGGCAGGCGGGATCAGGTGTCTCAAAGCGGGGGAATCGGAAGGAGAACGCGCGCAGCCTTCAGCTTGCCAGCGCCATGGCGACGGCCTTGCGTATATCCGGCAGGGCAAAGGGCTTCGAAACGACATCGACAATCTTCGAGGCGAGGTCATCAGCGCGTTCGCGCTGTTCGGCATAGCCGGTCATCAGCAGAATTTTCATGCCGGGAAACTCGGAATGGGCGCGGTGGGCGAGTTCGATACCGTCCATGACCGGCATGCGGATATCGGAGAGAAGCAGGTCATACTCGCCCTCTGCAAGCATCTCGAGCCCCTCGGCTCCATCGCAGGCCTCGCGGGTCACATGCCCATCCAGTCGCAGCGCACGCGCCACGAAGGAGCGTAGGGAATCTTCGTCTTCGGTGATCAGGATCCGCGCCATGGTCTAAAACTTTGCTCCCGCATTCCGGTGACGTTTACGGGGTCAAATCACCAGAGTTTCCTTTGCGAGTGGTAAACGCGGGAGCCTCAGTTCTGGTCCATGGTTAACGAATGCTCAGCGCCGACTGTGCCATCGAGGCACGGAACGAGCGCTTACGCGTCACCCGTGACCACGCCGACAAAGGGCAGTTCGCGGAAGGCATAAGCAACGTCCATGCCGTAGCCGACGACAAAATAATCGGGGCAGTCGAAGCCGACATAGTCAGCCTCAAAATCTTCTTTTCGCTTGTTTTTCTTGTCGAGCAGCACGGCAATGGTGACATTCGACGCACCGCGTTCCAGCATCAGCTCACGGGCAAACAGAAGCGTGCGGCCGGACTCCAGAATGTCGTCGATCAGGAGCACGTTGCGACCCTTTACATCGCTGTCGATGTCCTTGATCACGCGGACGCCCTGCGACACCGTGCCTGTGCCATAGCTGGACAGGGTGATGAACTCGACTTCCGGGGCAAGACCGACATCATGCAGCGCCCGGATCAGGTCGGCGGCGAAGATGAAGGACCCCTTGAGGATGGAGATGACGAGAAGATCATCGCAGGGGCCAGCCAGGATATCCTGGGCCAGCTCAAGATTGCGCGCCCTGATCTGTTCAGCGGTAAAGAGGGGATCGATATTCTTTCCGCGAACGACGGGCATGGGACACTCCTTGATGATCGGCCGGCGGACCCTGGGCCTTTTGCCCGGTGCCGGAAAGGCTGGCCCTTAGCACAGTCAGGAGCGAGAGGCACCCGACTCTTCAAAGGAAAGGCGCAGTTGCGGCGTTTTTCCACCGGGATGCTGGACACGGGCGGAAAGCCCACGGCTCCGGCCGGCTTCCAGTACCGCACTTGCAGGCTCGATATAGGTGCTGGCCACGATCTGCCCGTCAACGAGAAGATCGGCGCGCACCAGCGGCACAGTCAGACTGCGGCTCGACCGGTTCTGGACGATTGCATTGACCAGAAGAACCCGCATCCCGTTCCGGTCCTGCGGTGTCAGGTTGACATGGGTGAAATCCAACGGGCGTGCGGCAATTTCCGGATGCTCGGCAAACCGCAGGGCCTGAACGGCCGCGAAGAGAAAGACCAGCACGAAACAGCTCGCTACCAGCGTTGCAAAACCGCGCTCGGACAGTGTCTGCAATCGCTGTTCGAACCGTTCCACGACGACTGACATCAGACGGCCGATGGCATGATCTTTGGCTTGCGCAACAGGATTGGCGTTTGAACCGCCAGGGCCCCTTGCGTGCGGAGGATCGCGGATCACGACGAAATCGGCATCCACCACATCGCGGTTTGAAGGTTGATGCAGCGTGCGCTCGATTCGCCTGCGGGCACGATCCGGCGGCAGGAGATCAAGCTCCGGGACCCCTTTCTGCGGGCGGGTCTGCTGGTATTGGCGGAAGACGCTCATCTGGTCCCGATCTTTCGCACGGCCGAATTCCGGTGATCCCGAAACTGGGCGGTTGAAACGAATCCTCACCAGACGTAAATTCAAATGGTTAATGCTTCGGAAAAGCCGGCCATGGGGCCACTGCTCCGCCGACCGTTGACCGGGCGCAAAGAAACGCCCATGACGCGCTCGAGACCTCGAACCCTCAAGACTGGGCCCAGCCGTTGATCCACTTCGAAAATGTCGGCCTGCGATATGGGATGGGACCGGAGATCCTCCGCGACCTGACATTCGACATTCCGAGGCGGTCGTTCCAGTTCCTGACCGGTCCGTCCGGTGCCGGCAAGACGACCCTTCTGAAACTGCTCTTCATGTCGCTGCAGCCGACACGCGGGCTGATCAAAAGCTTCGAGCGCGACATCACCCGCATTCCCCGCAGCGAGCTACCCATGCTGCGCCGGCGCGTCGGCATTGTTTTCCAGGACTTCCGTCTGCTCGACCACCTGACGACCTACGAGAATGTGGCCTTGCCGCTCCGGGTCCGGGGCAAGGAAGAAGGCACCTACAAGCAGGATGTCATTGAGCTCTTGAAGTGGGTGGGGCTCGGCGAGCGCATCAATGTGCTGCCGCCCGTTCTGTCCGGTGGCGAGAAGCAGCGCGTGGCGATTGCCCGCGCCCTGATCGACCGGCCGGAAATCCTGCTCGCCGACGAACCGACGGGCAATGTCGATCCGCCGATGGCGCGCCGGCTCCTGAGCCTGTTTCTCGAACTTAACCGGCTTGGCACCGCCGTTGTCATCGCGACCCATGACCTCGCCCTGATGGATCAGGTCGATGCCCGCCGCATGATTTTGACCGATGGGCGGCTCGACATTTATGAGTGACCGCAAGCGCCCCGAACAGCAGCCGGCCCGCCGGGTCGAGATGACGGTCCGCCCGACGGGACCAATCCTGCCGCCCTCCAACATTCAGGGCAATGCGCTGATGGTGGTGATTGCCATCATGGCCTTCCTCGCCTGCCTGACGCTCGGCGCCGTCTCCATGGTGCGCGCCACGGCTGCCGGCTGGCAAAGCCAGATCGCCCGCGAGATTACCATCCAGATCAAGCCCGAAGACGGGCTCGACATGGACAAGGCCCTCACCCGCGCACGGGATCTGGCGCTGACCTTTGTCGGCACACGCGACGGCCAGATCATGGATGATGCCGCGACCGCACGCCTGCTCGAACCCTGGCTCGGCACCGGCCTCGACCTCTCCGAACTGCCCGTGCCACGACTGGTGGTGATCACCATAGACGAGAGCAATCCACCAGATTTCCAGGCGATGCGTGCGCTCCTGGCCGAAGAAGTGCCGCAAGCCTTTCTCGACGATCACCGTACCTGGGTCGACCGTCTTGTGCAGATGGCACGAACCACCGTGCTCATCGGCTCCGGCGTTCTGGTTCTCGTTTTCGTCGCCATGGTGCTGACCGTGGTCTTTGCGACGCGAGGCGCGCTCTCCGGCAATCGCCACATCATCGAAGTGCTGCATTTCGTTGGCGCCGAGGCCAGTTTCGTCGCCCAGGAATTCCAACGGCATTTCTTCAAGATCAGCCTCAAGGGCGCCTTTGCCGGCGGCATGCTGGCCGCCGTCCTCTTTGCCCTGGCAAGCTTCTGGCAGAGCCGCTCGCTGGCAACGCCCCAGAGCGACCAGGCGACCGCCCTGTTTGGGACGTTTACCATCGGCTGGGGCGGCTATCTCGGCATTTTCGCGACGATGTTCTTTATAGCTCTTTTGACAACGGCGACGGCGCGGCTGACGGTCATGCGCACCATTGACGAGATCGACCTGATCCGTTCCGATCCGAGCCGGACGGACGGCCTGCTCGACGACTGATCGACGCTAAGTGTTGACCTGCCATAAAGCCGCCTGTTCCGCGTGGGAAATCCACGCTATTCACGGACGATGAGAATGGACCGGCTGACCTCTGACACCCCGTCAAGCACCGACCCGCCAAAGCCGGCGGGCTGGAGCCCGTTCGCGCGCAAAGGCTTGATTCGCCGTGTCTTGCGCTATGGCGGCATGGTGCTTCTGCTGACTTTGGCAGCGTTGGTCGCCGGCTTTCTCGTCTTTGCTGATTCGGTCACCAACATGCGGCCGCCCGAAACCGTGAAGGCGGATGCCATCGTCGTCCTGACCGGCGGCTACCAGCGGATCGAACAGGCGATCGAGCTGTTGCGCAAAGGCTCCGGTGAACGGCTGCTGATATCAGGCGTGAACCCACAGACGACGCCCGGCCAGATTCGCCGCTCGACCCGAACCTCGCCTGACCTCTTCGAATGCTGCGTCGATATCGGCTATGCCGCGATCGACACGATCGGCAATGCCAACGAGACCGCCTTGTGGATCCGCGACAAGGGCTATCGCTCGGTTCTCGTGGTCACCAGCAACTACCATCTGGCGCGCAGCCTGATGGAGTTGAAACGCAGCGATCCGGTGACGGATTTCATCGGCTATCCCGTCGTCAATTCTGACCTGAAGACACGCGCCTGGTATAGTGAGCCGGATGCTATGCGAACGATGCTCATCGAATACGGCAAGACGGTCGTCGCCTACCTACGGCAAAGCATCGGATGGAACCGCGGACCCGGTCTGCGCTCGGACAGAGAAATGCCCGAAACTGGTCAGCAACCTTGAAGCCAGGCCGCGCAAGGCGGCTTTTGCTGCCGGTGCTTTTGCTCTAAGGACGGAAGCGCCGTTCACGAGAGCCCATTGATGATCACCCTGCGTTCCATCCTCTTCAACACCGCCTTCTATGCCAACATGATCCTCAGGATGATCTTCCTGTCGCCGATCTACTTCCTCTTGCCGCGCAAGAAGGCCTTCTTCGTTCCGAAGGACTGGGCGACTTCCTCCTGCTGGCTGATGGAAAAGATCGTTGGCACGACATTCACGGTTGAGGGGCTGGAGAATATTCCGGAGGGCGGTTACATCCTCGCGCCCAAACATCAGTCCTTCTGGGACACGTTTGCGCTGCTGCCCTATCTCGACGATCCCGTCTACATTCTGAAGCGCGAGCTGATGTGGATCCCGATCTTCGGCTGGTATGTGGCCAAGCAGCGAATGATCCCGGTCAATCGCGGCGCCAAAGGCCGGGTGATGGCCCAGGTGATCGAGCGCACCAAGCAGGAAATGGCGAGTGGCCGCCAGTTGATCATCTATCCGGAAGGCACGCGTCGCCCACCGGGTGCCGCTCCCGAATACAAATACGGGATTGCCCGCCTCTACCGCGATCTCGGCGTGCCAGTCGTGCCGGTTGCCATGCACCCCGGCCTGTTCTGGCCGCGTCGCAAGTCACAGCGCTATCCGGGCCACTTCAAGGTGCAGATCCTGCCGGCGATCCAGCCGGGTCTCGACCCCGACGTCTTTTTCGACAAGCTGACGACGGACCTCGAAGCCGCAAGCGATGCATTGCTCATCGAAACGGTGCGCGACAACCCGCATCTGCCCTTACCGCCGACGGCCGAGATCCGGCTGAAGGAGCTCGGTGCGCGCTAAAGCCCGGCACCGTTTTCCGCGCATCCGATCACTTGTTATCTGACGCAGGCTCGGAGGACATCGCGGCCGCCACGCTTTCGAGCCAATGGTCGCGAATGCCAAGTTCACGCAGATGGGAAAGCGTATTGGCGACATAGACCGGATTGGGCCCTGATCGGCCGACCGCATCCCTGACCACGGAGGCAGCCTCCTCTATTGAGACCGAGCCCGCATATTGGCGATGAGCGCGGTCGATGACGTAAGTCAGGGCAGAGACGTGCCGGCCATCAGCCAGCCGGGCGGGCACAGTGCGCTCGAGATAGACGCTGGTCACGAGTTCCCGCTCGCGCAGATAGTCGATCGTATGAGCGCGATCAGAGAGCGCGACGCGGAAGGCGACACCCTTGCAGGACCCACCGCGATCCAGCCCGAGAACAAGCCCAGGCCGCTCCTCTGTGCCACGATGCACGTATGAGCGCACACACAGTGAGCGTCGGTAGCCAACAACCCGCGCCGTCGCGCGTTCCTCGTACGGAAAGCCCGGATTCCACATTAGCGAACCGTAGCCAAAGACCCAAAATTCGTCCATATCGCAATCCATTGCAGGAAACCGATCCGATTGCAGCAAGGAAAATTCATGCCAATGCCATCGACAGCGCCACAAAGTCGAACCAGCCTCAAGGTGTTTTGGCTCGGCGTTTTTATCCTCGTCTTCATCGCTGTCTATAGTGTCGGCTGGTATTTTGCCGCAGAATTTCTGCGCACACGCATCGTCACCTTCTTTGCCGGCGGCAATCCCTCCGGCATCGAGGCCAATTGCGAAGATGCCAAGATCGGCGGCTACCCCTTTCGGTTCAGGCTGAACTGCGACCGCCTGTCGATCGATGACCGTGACCAGGGCATTGCCGCCTCCTTCGGCGCCGTACGCGCCGCAGCCCAGATCTACAATCCGGGCCAGGTGGTCTGGGAGATGGACGGGCCGGCCGAAGTCCGCTCGGCCTATGGATTCAACACGACGACGAACTGGTCCAACATGCAATCGAGCTTCCGCGCCGGCTTTTCCGGCCTGGCGCGCAGTTCGTTGGTCATCGAAGGGCTGGACACGACGGTCACTTCGACCGCCACGGCACAGACAGTGGGGGTCAAGGCCGTCAGCGCCGAGCAACATGTCCGGCAGGCGGAGGGCAATCTCGACTATGCGACGCTGGTGCGTGACGTCACGATTGCGATCAATGGCAAGCCGGTAGACCTGCCGCCGCTGTCGGCGAGCCTCGACACTACCTTCGCCGAGAAGGGTGGCCTTCTTGATCCGCGCGTCGCGCGCGATCAGAAACTGCGCGGCACGCGGGGTGAAGTCCGTCGCATGGTCGTGGACATTGGTGAGGCGCGCGTCGTCACGCTCAGCGGCCCCTTCGAGATCGGCGAGGACGGATTGCTCTCGGCCACTCTGCGGATCGAGATTGAGGAAATCGACGGCTGGCGCGGAGCGCTTGGCAAGGCCTATCCCGAAATGCGCGAGACCGTTGACAGCGCTGCCCAAGTGGTCAAGGCCCTGTCCCTCGGCCGCGATGACGGCTCGGCGGACATCAACATTCGCAACGGCAATATCACGCTCGGCTTCATTCCGCTTGGCAAGATCCCGCCGCTCTGAGCGGGATCAAAGGCGTTTTCCCGCCGCGTCTTTCACTTGTCGAGGGCGTGGCGACCGAAATCGGGCGAATCGACGTCCTGACCGGCCTGAACGATGGAGCGTCGGATGGTGCGGGTGCGTGAAAAGAGTTCGAACAGCTTATCGCCCTCGCCCCAGCGGATCGCACGCTGCAGATAGGCGAGATCTTCCGAAAACCGCGCCAGCATTTCGAGGATGGCATCCTTGTTGTGCAGGCAGACGTCCCGCCACATGGTTGGGTCGGAGGCCGCAAGGCGCGTGAAGTCGCGGAAACCGGAGGCCGAATACTTGATCACTTCCGATTCAGTGACTGTCTCCAGGTCGTCGGCCGTACCGACAATGTTATAGGCGATGATATGCGGCAGATGCGAGACGATCGCGAGCACCTTGTCATGGTGCTGCGGGTCCATCTCGTCGATCATCGAGCCCAGCGCCTTCCAGAAGTTGCTCAGACGCTCAAGGGCTGCCCGGTCCGTGCCCGGCAGCGGCGTGAAGATGCACCAGCGCCCCTTGAAGAGACCGGTGAAGCCAGCATCCGGGCCGGACTTTTCCGTGCCTGCCAGCGGGTGGCCGGGAATGAAATGCACGCCGTCCGGCATATGCGGCGCCATCTGCGCAATCACCGAGGCCTTGGTCGATCCGACATCGGTGACGATTGCCCCGGGCTTCAGATGGGGCGCAATATCGCGCGCCACCGCCTCGGATGCGCCGACCGGCACCGAGACGATGACGAGATCGGCATCCTTCACCGCTTCGGCTGCCGAGAGCGTGTAGGCCGTGCCAAGCCCGAGTTCCTCAGCCCGCTTCAATGTCTCTGCGCTGCGGGTGGAGATGACCACATCCTTCGCCAGAGACAGCTTCTTGATATCGCGGGCAATCGAGGAACCGATCAGGCCGATACCGATCAGGGCGATGCGGTCGAACAGGATTTCAGACATTAGCGGGGACCCATAAATTCGGTAAGGGCGGCGATGACGCCGAGATTGGCCTCTTCGCTGCCAATCGTCATGCGCAGCGCATTGGGAAAGCCGTAGGACTTGACGGCGCGGAGAATGAAGCCGCGAGCGGTCAGGAAATCATCGGCATCGGTGGCCCTGTATCCGTCGACATCGGGGAAATGGATGAGCACGAAGTTTGCCACCGACGGCGTTACCGCAAGGCCGATGCCGGCAAGCGCCTCGCTCACCTTGGCAAGCCAGACCTGATTGTGCTCGACGGCCCGTGCCGTATGCGCCTGGTCGCGGATGGCAGCGGCCCCGGCGGCAATGGCCGGTGTATTGAGGTTGAACGGCCCGCGCACCCGATCAAGCGCATCAATGATTTCGGCCGGTCCATAGACCCAGCCGATGCGCAAGGCAGCAAGCCCATAGACCTTGGAGAAGGTGCGGGTCATGACGACATTGCGATTGGCGGAGACAAGTTCGATGCCCGCCTCATAATCATTGCGCCGGACATAATCGGCATAGGCCGCGTCGAGCACCAGAATGACATGCGCCGGAAGCGCCGCCTGCAACCGCTTGATTTCGGCATAGGGCACATAGGTACCGGTCGGATTGCCGGGATTGGCGAGGAAGACGATCTTCGTCTTTTCGGTGACAGCCGCCAGGATCGCGTCGACATCGACGCGCTGATCGCGCTCTTCGACGGTCACGGGCGTGGCGCCGGCCGCCAGGATCTGGATGCGATAGACGAGGAAACCATGCGCGGTGATGATGCCTTCATCGCCGGGGCCGAGATACACATGCGCCAACAGACCGAGCAGTTCATCCGAGCCATTGCCGCACAGGATGTTATCGGCGTTGAGACCATGCACCTCGGCAATCGCTGTGCGAAGCGCGCGAGCCTGGCCGTCTGGATAGACCTCAAGCCGCTCGGCAGCGGTGCGGAAGGCCTCAATTGCGTTGGGGCTTGGGCCAAGCGGCGTTTCGTTCGACGACAGCTTGAAGACACGCGCCACCCCGGCTGCATGCTCCTTGCCCGGAACATAGGCTGCAATATCCAGGACCCCGGGACGGGGCGTCGGCTTCGTCAAGGCGTTCATGAGACTGCTTTCCGGCTCACCGGGCGGGAGGATGCCTGCCCTTCACACGCCTGTCGCAATAAAGCCGAACAGCGGATTTGTCGAGGCGGACGAGTGCCGCAGCCTGTGCTGATGACGGCTGACATCACCCGTTTCAGGCCTTGGGCGGCAGGGTCCGCGTTGTCGGCACGCCCTGCGGCGCGAGCACCGGCGCAAAGACGCGCCGCGAGGCGCGGACAGCCACGGGCAGACCCTGGTAGAGCCGCTTCTGCGCCTCGACGACGATGGCGCCGGAGAATGCCGGCCAGAGCAAGCGCCCCATGCGCTCGAAACCGCGCCGCAGGCGAAGGATCGCCCGGATCTTTGATGGGGGAAAGAACAGCGCCTCGGCGGAGGCCCCGGGGGTAAAATTCGTCTCGCGCAAAAGCGCCGTCAGCTGGCCGCGCGAATAGGGTCGGCCCGACCCGAAGGGCGTGTGCTCCATGCGGGCCCAGACACCCCGACGATTGGGCACCACGATCACCAGCCGTCCGCCAGGCGCCAGCACCCGCCAGATCTCCTTCAGCGATTCCCGCGGGTTTTCCGCAAATTCCAGGGAATGGACCATCAGCACACGATCGACAGAGCTGTCCGGCAGCGGCAACTCCTCTTCGAAAACCAGCGCTGTGGCCGAAGGCTCTCCAACCGGCCAGTTCACCGCCCCCTGGCCCGCCGGCATGAAGGCCATGGTGCGCTCGGTATCGGCACGAAAGCGATCGAGGAACGGCGTGCAGTAACCGAGTCCGACAAGACGCTCTTGCGGCAGACGCGCCCAGACAGACGAAAGCGCCATAGCAATCGACTGCTCAGCCACGCGCCCGAGCATCGTGTAATAGAATTGCCTCAGATCGACGATATCGACATGCATGAACTTATTGTTAGCAGCACCTCATTGGAGTTCAAGGCGCGAACAGCTACATTAGCGCAACGAGGTGGGACAGAAAAAACGGATCGACAATGAAATCTTTGCAGATCGAAACCTTCATCTGCCGAAGTGACAACTTCGGCGCGCTCGTACATTGCCGCGAAACCGGCGAGACAGCTTCTATCGACGCGCCGGATTTCGATGCGATCGTCAGTGCTGCAGAGCGGCGGGGATGGACAATCACCCATGTGCTCACGACCCATCACCATGGCGATCATGTCGAGGCCAACCTTGCCCTCAAGGAGGCCTTCGGCTGCGAGATCATCGGCCCGCGCAACGAGGCGGCCGCGATCCCCGGCATTGACCGCACTGTCGGTGACGGCGACGAATTCGTGTTCTGCAATCGGCCCGTACGCGTGATCGAAACGCCAGGCCATACCGCCGGTCACATCTGCTATTATTTCCCGGAGGACGGCGTGCTGTTTTCCGCCGATACGCTGTTTGCGCTCGGCTGCGGCCGGCTTTTCGAGCGGTCCGCCATGGACATGTGGCATTCGCTGCAGAAACTCGCGGAACTGCCCGACGAGACCGTGGTCTATTTCGGCCACGAATACACACTCTCCAATGCCCGCTTTGCACTTACCATCGATCCAACCAATGAACGGTTGAAGGCACGCGCCGAACTGATCGAGATGCAACGCGCCCGCGGCACCTATACCATTCCGACGACGATTGGCCTTGAAAAGGAAACCAATCCCTTCCTGCGCGCCGCCGATCCGGAGATCCGCAAAGGGCTTGGCATGGAAGGTGCGACCAATGACGAGGTCTTTGCCGAAATCCGCCGGCGCAAGGATAATTTCTGATGCAGGCTGAAGCGATCATCGGGGCACTTGGCATGCAAAGGCATCCCGAGGGTGGCTGGTATGTCGAGACATGGCGCGACGCCCATGGCGGGCCGCGTGGTCATGCCACCGCAATCTACTACCTGCTTGAGGCAGGCGAGCGCTCGCATTGGCACAGGGTGAAGGATGCGGGCGAGGTCTGGCATTACTACGCAGGCGCGCCGCTCGCGCTGCACCTGTCGGACGATGGCCGGACACAAAGGACCGTGACACTGGGTCCGGACGTCCTGGCCGGGGAACGCCCGCAAGCCATCGTCGAGGCCAATGTCTGGCAGGCGGCCGAAAGCCTTGGGGCCTTTACCCTTGTCGGCTGCACGGTGGCACCAGGCTTTGATTTCTCCGTCTTTGAAATGGCCCCGCCCGGCTGGGCCCCCGGTCAATAGACGGCAAGCGACAGCGTAAGGATCAGCTGGGCGAGATAATAGGTCGCCCAGACCAGATGGGCGGCATAGCCGTCCAGCACATGGCCGGGCCCCGTCCAGTATTTCCGGATCGTCAAGACAACGTCCGAGAGGATGAACAGGCTCGCCCCGACGAAGACCAACTGATCTGGAAGTCGTAGCGTCAATGCCAGAAGGACCATGAAGACCACGACATAGAGACTGATCGGCCAGGCCATGCGTCCGGCAGGCCGGCGGATGCGCAGGAGGACGGCGATCGTTCCCGCCGCAACGACAAGCGCCGCCACAATGGACCACGGCGCCACTCTGCCGGGCTCGCCCAGGATTACGAGAAGCGCGATATAGGCCGCATGGCTGAGAAGAAAGGCAACCACCCCTCGGATAAAGGCGCGATCCCCATCAAAGGCGAGGAAGGCGTCGCCGAGCGCGCTCAAGAGCAAGGCCCCGACCAGCAGCGGATGTCCATCGACGAGAGCTGTGTAGAGCGCCAGAAGCAGGATAGGTGTGACCTTCCACACCGCACGGACGAGCGTCTTCCGCCGGGGAAGGATCAGGTGATAGCTCAGTCCCAGCGCGACCGAGAGAATGAGTATCCCGGTTGCGAGCTCGGCCATGGCATCCTGGTCAGTTCGGGGCTTTTTTCCTCGAAAACAGCATATCCCGCGCCGCCAGCACCGCACCACCGGTGATCAGCACGCATGCCAGACCAATAGTGGCCCTAAACTCACCAAACCCAAAAATGATCAGATTGAGCGTCGACAGAAGCGGCGCTGCATAGCTCGAGGCCCCGAGAATCTGGATATCACCATTCTTGACGCCATAATCCCAGGTATAGAAGGCGAGGCCGACCGGCAAAAGACCAAGACCGATCACGGCAACCCATTGCGAGACATCCTGCGGCCAGACTGTGGTCTCCAGCCCCAGATGGCAGAGAAGCGACAGGATCGACGTGGCGAGGCAGAAACCGGTGACGACATCGGTAGACACAGCCTCGAAACGCCGGCTGATCAGCGAATATCCAGCCCAGGTAAAAGCGCAGAGGAAGGCAGCGAGATAACCGAGCGTGAAGGCCGGATCGAAGGCGACCCCCTTGTCGGCGATGATCAGCGCGGTTCCCGCAAGGCCGGTCAGCGCGCCGGCAACATGATACCAGCGCAACTTCTCACCCGGCAGAAGAGCCGAACCGACGACAATGAACAGCGGCCACAGATAGGCGATCAACCCGGCCTCCACGGCCGGCGCATTGCGCAACGCCGTGAAGTAGAGGAAATGATAGCCGAACAATCCCGCAACGCCGGTGATCCAGACCTTGGCCGGCTGGCGCAACGCCTGCAACCGCTCCGGGCGGGCGATAAACAGCGCGATCCCCGGCAGGCTACCGATGGCAAAGGCAATCGCCGAGAGCTGGAAGGGCGGCATGGTGCCAGAGGCGGCCGTCATCAAGGCGAGAATGGACCACATGAGGATGGCCGTGAAGCCGATCAAGGTTGCTCTGGTCTTCATTCAAACCCCTATAGCGGGGTCTGGCGCCCGCGAAAAATCAGCCGTCGAACGTGTCTGCCGAAACATGCACCGTGCCGTAGCGTGTCGGGATTTTCGCATAGACTGGAGCATATAGCTTCAGCGTCGCCGTCTTGGCAAACCAGATCTCCATCCCCTCGACCGACTTCAGGTATTCGATATCCTTGCGTCCCTTGCGATAGCCGGATCGCGGCTCATAGCGTACGGAGCAGACGATCGCCTCCCCCTTGACCTTGCCGGCCGAGAACGTTTCGGTTCGCTTCGGCCCCAGCACCAGGTCCATCCGGCTTTCCCCATCGAAAACAGGCAGCCGTTGACTGCAAACATCGACATTGCCGGGAATGAGGAGCGCGCCGATGGGGTCCATCACCGACTTCAGATCGGCTGCAGTCACTGGCACCCATCTGGCCGATCGCGGCCGGGGCTTGGGTTCGACCTTCACATCGACGACATTGCCATTGGCAAAGCTGACATCGTAGAGGCTCTTCTTGCGCCCGCTGCGATAATCCAGCGTATAGCGTTCGGGCGACAGACCTGCCCCGACCAGCCGTCCGGTGATCCGGCTTTCGGCCGAAACCTCGCGCACCACTTCGGCAAGCCCGGTCGCACGGAAGCGGCCGTCGATGCGATAGCGGTCGCCGTCGACTGTCGTGCGAAAGGTCAGCTGGGCAATCGGCAGGATCCCGAGTGTAACGCTGTAGGCACTCTCGTAGCGGGCGTCGGCCGCAAGGCCCATGGGTGGTGAAACGCCGAAAAGCGCAAGACCGAGAGCCAGACGTATGACAGCTGCAGAATTCTTCATGGCGTTTCTCCCGGCACGGTTGGCAAGGACACGCGTGTCGGTGTCATCGGCTTGCATCCTCTGCATGGACTGTGGCAAGAAAATAACCGAACGCGGCCGCGACGGCCGGAAAATCCAAGCTTTGGCTTGACGCGCCGGTTCCCACTGACTATAGAACCGCAACTTTCCAATCAGCCGCTGTTGGATTGCCTCACCGGCATTTGCCCGGTGGCGATGCGATAGCCTAGAAAAACAATAGGTGTACCATGTCCCGCAGTTGCGAATTGACCGGCAAGGGCGTCCAGTCGGGCAACAATGTGAGCCACGCGAACAACAAGACCAAGCGTCGGTTCCTCCCGAACCTTTGCGACGTCACGCTGATCTCGGATGCTCTGAACCAGCGTTTCCGTCTGCGCGTTTCGGCTGCAGCCCTGCGCTCGGTCGAGCATCGCGGTGGCCTCGATGCATTCCTGCTCAAGGCATCTGAAACCGAACTCAGCATGCGCGCTCGCCTGCTGCGTCGCCAGATCGCCAAGAAGACCGCAGAAGCCGCTTAATAAGCCGGCATCAGCGCTGAACGTTTGCGGCTTGACCGGTCACCCGGTCAAGCCCTTTCGTTTGTCAGGACCAGGCGAAAATACCTGACAGTCCCGTCCGCCTCACAGTATCGTCCCTCCAACTGGTGGCATCACCCAGGATAAAAAAATGCCTATCATGCGCTCTCTTCTGATCTACAGCCTGCTGATGACGACCGTCGTGGTCGCCTCCAACTTTCTTGTGCAGTATCCGCTCCACATCACGCTCGCAGGCATCAATCTCGCCGACCTGCTGACCTTCGGCGCTTTCACCTATCCGATCGCCTTCCTGATCACCGACCTGACCAACCGCCAGTTTGGCCCCAAACTCGCACGTCGCGTGGTGTTTGTCGGCTTTATCGCCGGCGTTCTCCTGTCGATCCTGCTCGCCTCCCCGCGCATTGCGGCGGCCTCCGGCTCGGCCTTCCTCGTTGGCCAACTGCTGGACATTTCGGTGTTCAACAAGCTGCGCCGCGAAAGCTGGTGGAAGGCGCCACTGATGGGTTCGCTCATTGGCTCGGCGCTCGACACAGTGATCTTCTTCTCGATGTCCTTTGCGCCGCTCTTCGGTTTTCTCGGCGTCAATGACGACTTCGCCATCGGCACGGCACCGCTCTTCGGTGTGCTGGCCATGGAAGCGCCGCGCTGGATCTCCTGGGCGGTGGCCGACTTTAGCGTGAAGATGCTGATCGGCATTGTCATGCTCGTGCCCTATGGCGCGCTGATGACCGTGGTGCGCCCTATGCCCGCGGCAGAACGCGCCGTCTGAAGCACTTGCCTTCACCAAAAAAGGCAGCACGGGAAACCGCGCTGCCTTTTTTGCATTCGCGGTTTATCCGCACGACATCAGCGATCGAGCTTGAACTCGAGCATCAGCGTCCGCTGGAGGATGGAGTGGTTGTCGTCGGACACGACGATCAGGCGCATAGAGCCATCGGCCGCGCGGAGCACGTCCATGCCTTCCATATTGTCGATCTGCGACCGGTTGTCGGCCTCGAAGAGGATGTCGCCATCGACGACGGCCTGAGGGCGAAGCGTATCGCCTTCGATGCGTCTGAGCCGCATGGCAACACCTGATGCGATCGAGAACCGGCGCTCCAGAAGCAGCAGGTCGCCATCGGCCAAGAAGGCGCCATCGGTCACCTCGAAACCGTCACGCGGCCGGACACGAAACTCACCGGCCAGAGGGCCACCGAGAATGCCCGCGATGAGGTTGCCCTCCTCATCCACAGTCTTCTCCGAGATCGCCACCAGCGCGCCTGCCAGAGGCCCAGCTGGAGGTGCCACGATCAGAGCCTCGATGCCGCCATTGCCACGCAGACGGCGGGCGTCGAAAGGAAGCGGCAGGGGCGCGGATGGCAGGGCCTGGCCGAGATCGGAAATTGGCTGATAGGTGATAACGCGGTGGCGCTGTTCAAAGCCGACATGGGCGCGGCTACCGCCTTCGATGGCAAGGCTCTCCGCATCCACTTGGAACTTGCTGCCACTCTCTGCACCATCGGGGTCAAGAAGCGGCGCCAACGAGACCTCAGTCACGCCTGACAGGTGCTGATCGCCATTGCGGACGATCCGGCCCGTGATCCAGTAACCCGTGTCGAAAACGCCGAGAAAGCGATCCTCATCGAGAAAGCGGATCGAGGAGAAGGCACCGAAAAGCGGCTCCGGCGAAGACAATTCGAGGCCGCCGATGAAACTCAGGCCATCTGCGAAGACTGGCGCGCCACCCAAAGCGTCAATGACCTGGGTTTCGACCGCAATGGGAAGCACTTCTCCAGCCGGGATCTTGGCCGGATTGCAGCCTGCAAGGAAGACGGATGCAGACAGCGACAGACAAAGCGCGATCGACGCTCGGCGTCCGGACGCTGCCCGCTCAGGCACGCCGGCGCGCCCGGCCACTCGATGCCTGATCCTCGAACAGCGATGCGAGCTGTTCGGTCATTGCGCCCGCCAGTTCGTCGGCGTCAACAATGGTCACGGCGCGGCGATAATAGCGGGTGACATCATGGCCGATACCGATGGCGAGAAGTTCGACCGGCGACTTCGTCTCGATCTGCTCGATGACAGCGCGCAGGTGCCGCTCCAGATAGTTGCCCGGATTGACCGACAGCGTCGAATCGTCGACCGGCGCACCGTCCGAGATCATCATCAGGATCTTGCGCTGCTCACGCCGACCAATCAGGCGGTTATGCGCCCACATCAGCGCTTCGCCGTCGATGTTTTCCTTGAGCAGGCCTTCGCGCATCATCAGGCCGAGATTGCGGCGCGACCGGCGCCAGGGCGCATCCGCCGACTTGTAGACGATATGGCGCAGATCGTTCAGGCGGCCCGGCAGAGGGGCCTTGCCGCCAGCCAACCACATTTCGCGGCTCTGGCCGCCCTTCCACGCCTTAGTGGTGAAGCCGAGGATCTCGACCTTGACGCCGCAGCGTTCGAGCGTGCGGGCGAGGATATCTGCGCAGGAGGCGGCAACGGTGATCGGGCGACCGCGCATCGAGCCGGAATTGTCGATGACCAGCGTGACGACCGTGTCGCGGAACTTGGTGTCCTTCTCCTTCTTGAAGGAAAGCGGCTGCATCGGATCGATCACCAGACGCGTCAGCCGCGCCGGATCGAGATAGCCCTCTTCAAGGTCGAAGTCCCAGGACCGGTTCTGCTGCGCCATCAGGCGGCGCTGCAACCGGTTGGCAAGGCGGCCAACGGCGCCCTGAAGATGGGCGAGCTGCTTGTCGAGGAAGGCACGCAGCCGGTCGAGCTCGGCTTCGTCGCAAAGTTCTTCGGCGGTAATTTCCTCGTCGAAATCCTGGGTGAAGATCTTGTAGTCGACCTTCTCGTTGAAATCGTCGAAGGGCGTGGCCGGACGGCGCATCTCGCCGGGCGTCTCGCTGTCGTCGTCGCCCTCGTCCGACATCTCTTCTTCGGAGATCTCGGCACCATCCATCTCGCCGTCGTCGAGCTGTTCCTGCGATGCTTCGCTCTCCTCCGCGGGGGCCGAATCCTGGCCTGCCTCGTCCTCGGAGTTTTCCTGATCCTGCTCGCCGCTGCGCGGCTGTTCTTCGTCGGTGGACTGGTCGTCCTCCTCGCCCTCCTGCTCGTCGTCGCCCATGTCCTCGGCCATATCCATGGCAGAGAGCATGTGGCGGATGACACGTGAGAAGGCCTGCTGGTCTTCGATTACGGTCGACAGGTTCTCAAGATCGGCACCGGCCTTGCCCTCGATGAAGGGCCGCCAGAGGTCGAGCACCTTGCCGGCGGTTTCCGGTGCTTTCTGGCCAGTCAGCTTCTCACGCACCAGCATGGCAACCGCTTCACCCAACGGCGCATCTTCCTGGCGGCTGATCGTCGAGAAATTCGCTTTCGCGTATTTCTCGGTGTTCATCGACTGGATATTGGAGGCAACCCCCGGCATGCGCAGCGAGCCGAGCGATTCCACACGCGCCTGCTCGACCGCATCGAAGATCGCGCGGGCGTCTGCCCCTTGCGGCGCAAGCGCTGCATGGACCTTCTGGTCATGGCAGGCGATCCGAAGCGCCATGGAATCGCCGAGACCGCGGGTCACGGCGAGTTCATGCGCGGTCGGGCGCTTCGAGATTTCAGGCAGGCGGACACGTTCGCCGGCAAGCCCCGGACGCTCGTTGGCGAAGGCGACCTCCACCTGCGGATCGCCCGCAATCGAGCGCACGCAGCCGGTGATCGCACGGCGCAAGGGCTCCGTATCGATCACGCCGTTGGCCTTGGCCTTCGAATTGTCGCCCCGCCCTGCCATGCCATCAGTCCTTATGCGCCGAGTACGATATTGGCGGCACTTTCCTTGAGCTCGATACCGAACGCACGCTGATACTGTTCGGCCACCAGCGTCCGCTCCAGCTCGTCACACTTGTTGAGGAAGGTAACGCGGAAGGCAAAGGCGACATCGCCGAAGATTTCGGCGTTTTCGGCCCAGGTGATGACGGTACGCGGGCTCATCACGGTCGACAGGTCGCCGTTGACGAAGGCTGCACGCGTCAGGTCCGCCAGGCGAACCATGCGGGACACCGTGTCACGACCTTCGGCCGTTGCACCAAAGCTCTTGACCTTGGCGCAGACGATGTCGACTTCCTTGTCATGCGGCAGGTAGTTGAGCGTCGTCACGATCGACCAGCGGTCCATCTGCGCCTGGTTGATCTGCTGCGTGCCATGATAGAGGCCGGTCGTATCGCCGAGACCAACCGTGTTGGCCGTCGCGAAAATGCGGAAAGCGGGGTGCGGACGAATGACACGGCTCTGATCGAGCAGGGTCAGGCGGCCGGCGCTTTCCAGAACGCGCTGGATGACGAACATGACGTCCGGGCGGCCGGCATCGTATTCGTCGAAGACGAGCGCGACATTGTGCTGGTAGGCCCAGGGCAGGATGCCGTCCTTGAATTCGGTGATCTGCTTGCCGTCCTTGAGGACGATGGCGTCCTTGCCGACGAGATCGATACGGCTGACATGGCTGTCGAGGTTGACGCGCACGCAGGGCCAGTTCAGCCGGGCCGCAACCTGTTCGATATGCGTCGACTTACCCGTGCCGTGGAAGCCGGACACCATGACGCGGCGGTTATGGGCGAAACCGGCGAGGATGGCGAGGGTCGTCTCGCGGTCAAAAAGATAGTCGGGATCGAGGTCGGGCACATAGGCATCGCCCTTGGAATAGGCCGGCACCCGGATATCCGAGTCGATGCCGAAGACCTCACGAACCGAAACGGTGGTATCGGGCAGGTTGGTAATATCTAGATCAATTTTGCTCATCGTGTCTCCCCGCCAGGCGATACCGTCCGGCCGCATGCGTCGCTGCAGTGTGTTCGGATTAACAGAAACCGGCCTGCTTTAACAATTTGTAGGCTTCGATAACAGCGCGAAAACGCTCTTCGGAGGCCCTGTCTCCGCCATTTGCATCCGGATGGTGTTTTTTTACAAGCTCCTTGTAGCGCGTCTTAATGTCCGTGGCATTGGAACTCACGGTCAACCCCAGCGTATCGAGCGCTTTTGCTTCCAGCGTCTTCAGTTTCCGGTCGGCCGCCTTGTAGCGCGAGGCGCCGGCACGGCCCTGCTCGACGAAGCCGAATGGATCCTTCATCCGCGCCTGGGACGCGGCCGAGCCGGATCGCGCTGTCGAGTGCAGCGGGCTAGACTTCGCCGCCTTGTTGACGCCCACTGTCCAGGTCGGACGATGACCGGTGATCGCTTCCTTCTGGTAGCGGGCGATCTCGGTGTCTGACAGGCCGGAAAAGTAGTTATAGCCCTTGTTGTAATCCTTCACATGCTCGAAGCAGAACAGGAAGAACTGGCCTTCGGCATGCCTGCCCACGGGGGCGCGATGCGCGCCTGGTCGCTCACAGCCGTCCCATTGACATGTCGGATTGGATGGCTCCGGTTCCGCCGTGCGCTTTCGCTTGGTGCGGATGCCATCAAAATATTTCGAGTCGAGTTTCATGCGCTAATTATGGGGCGACGAGACAGCCCCGACAAGAATTGACAAACCGGAATGTTGCGCGCTTTGTGGGGCTTTTTGCGAAGCACCGCCCAGGAGGCCACATGTCGGTCAGAAACCGCATCGAAGCGACGCTGAAGGACGCCTTCCAGCCGGAACGACTGGTCGTGATCGACGAGAGCCATCAGCATGCGGGCCATCAGCCTGACATCACCGGCACCGGCGAGACCCATATGCGCGTCCGGATCGTTGCAAACACGTTTGCCGGCATGAGCCGCCTTGCGCGCCACCGCGCCGTGACCGACCTGCTGAAGCCGGAGCTCGATGCCGGCCTGCACGCGCTGGCCATTGAACCTGCGGCCCCTGGCGAACCCACCCGCTGGTAAGGTGGCAACGAATAACGGCAGCCAAGCCGCCGTCAGCTCTGCTGTTCGATCGGGCGGATGCGCAGCCTGGTGATCCGGTTCTTTTCCCGCCTCAGCACGATGAAGCGCTTGCCGTAGAAGGTGAAGGCCTGACGCTCTTCGGGAATGGTCTTCGATTCGTGAATGACGAGACCGGCAATGGTCGTCGCTTCCTCATCGGGCAATTGCCAGTCCAGGGCGCGGTTGAGATCGCGGATCGGCACCCCACCATCGACCACGATCGAGCCGTCGCTGTCCTGACGCACACCCTGGATTTCCAGATCGTGCTCGTCGGAAATATCGCCGACGATTTCCTCAAGAATATCCTCCAGCGTCACCACACCCTGCACTTCGCCATATTCGTCGACGACAACGGCAAAATGCGACCGCCGACGCAGAAAGGCGTTGAGCTGGTCTTTCAGGTTGGTGGTGTCGGGCACGAACCAGGGCTTGTGGGCAATCTTGACGATATCGATGTGAACGGGCTCGACGTCGGGTTCAGCCAGCGCCCGGATCAGATCCCTTGCGTGAACCACACCGATGATATTGTCGGTGGCCCCACGCCAGACCGGCATACGGGTATAGGGGCTCTCGAGGATCGTGCGGACCACGACTTCGGGCGGATCATCGGCATTCACAGCGCGCATTGCCGTGCGGTGAATCAGCACGTCGGAGACTTCAAGCTCTTCCAGATCGAAAAGGTTCGAAAGTCGGTCCTTGTAAACCCTATCCGACGGATGACTGTCTCGCGCAGAGGCTCCGAGCGCTGCCGACAGCTGCTCCTGGCTGCTGAACGCCAGCGTCTCGGCCGTAAGCCGCGTGCCGGTCAGCCTCAGGAGCGAACGCACCAGGGCATTGGCAAACCGGGTCATCACGCCGACACCTGGATTCATGCGGACCTCTGCTCATCAAGGAAGCGCAGGACTTCGGATGCCGGCACGTCATCGGCCACGAAGGATTGGCCGAGGCCATGGGTGAGAATGAAGGTGAGCTGGCCACCCTTGACCTTCTTGTCCTGAGCGATCGCATCCATCAGAACCTCAGTGGGAGGCAGCTCACCCGGGATCTGGTCCATGCGTGTCGGCAGGCCGACCTCGGACAAATGGGCCTCGACACGATCGGCCAAATCCGGGCTCGCCAGGTTCATCCGGGCCGAGAAGCGATGCGCCAGCACCATACCGATCGAAACGCCCTCGCCATGCACAAGGCGGCTGCTGTCGTATTGCGTGGCGGCTTCCAGCGCATGGCCAAAGGTGTGACCGAGGTTGAGAAGCGCACGACGGCCATTCTCACGTTCATCGGCAACGACGACATCGGCCTTGGCCTGGCAGGAGACCGCGATCGCCTCGATGCGGGCCGCACCGCCGGCAAAGACGTCACGCCAGTTTTTCTCCAGCCATTCGAAGAAGTCGGGTTTGTCGATCAGGCCGTATTTCGCCACTTCCGCATAGCCGGCACGGAACTCGCGCTCCGAAAGTGTGTCGAGCACGTCAGTATCGGCCAGCACAAGATCGGGCTGATTGAAGATGCCGACGAGGTTTTTGCCCTGACGGGCATTGATGCCGGTTTTGCCACCGACGGAACTGTCGACCTGAGACAGGAGCGAGGTCGGGATCTGGACGAAGCGTACGCCACGCCGCACGATGCCGGCGGCAAAACCGGTGAGATCACCGATGACACCGCCACCGAGCGCGATGACCGTATCATTGCGCTCGATGCGCGCCTCGAGCAGCACGTCGCAGACCTTGGTCAGGTAGTCGAAGCTCTTGGTCTTTTCACCCGCAGGCAGCGCCACTGAGACGGCCTCGATGCCATCGGTCTGGAGGCTGTCCATCAGCGCGTCGAGATAGAGCGGCGCGACATTCTCGTCGGTGACGATCGCTGCCCGGCGTCCCTTGATCCGGGTGGAGATCTCGCCACCGGCGCGACGCATCAGGCCGGGCCCGATCAGGATGTCATAAGCGCGCTCGCCCAGCGCCACATGCACCAGGCGTTCCGTCGTCTCGTCCTTGCTCATTGGTTCTTGTCCTTGCCGCTTCGGTTGAGGATTGCCGAAAGCACTTCCTCGGCAATCACGTCCTTGCGCACGTCGCGCGATTGCACGGTAATATCCGCCAGTTCATAGATCGGATAGCGCCGATCCATCAGATCCTTCAGGGTCTGCTTGGGGTTCTCGGTCTTCAAAAGCGGTCTATGATCGCGCTTGTTGACCCGCTCCCACAACACGTCGAGATCGGCCTTCAGCCACACCGACACACCACCGCGCTCGACCTGAGCCCGCGTGCGCTCGTTGATGAAGGCCCCGCCGCCGGTGGACACGACACGCGGCCCCGTGCGCAGGAGACGCTTGATGACCCGCGTCTCAAGCGCGCGGAATTCCTCTTCGCCATAGGCTGCGAAGAGTTCGCTGATCGACATGCGTGACACGCGCTCGATCTCTGCGTCCGTGTCGATGAAGGGCAACGCCATTTGCTGGGCCACGAGGCGCCCAATCGCAGACTTGCCCGCCCCCATCAATCCGACGAGGACGAGATTGCGACGTCCGAGCGCCGCTCGGGCGCGCTCACCCAGACTGGGAGCAAGGTTGAGGATCGTATCGGTCATCGGCCTGTTCGAAACTGTTTCTTCACGGTATTGACAAATAGGGAGCGAGCGTCAAGCCATAGCCACAAATCAAGCAGAGAACTGCACCCCTTGCATCTTGACCCAGCGCCTCCCCATGTAGGAAGACCCAAGGCCTAAGGATCGCCGATGCCAACCCTGATACGCTTCCTGTTCATATGCGCCACGCTGGTCGGGCTCGTCTATGCGGCGATGTGGTCTGTCGCGACCTTTGTCGAGCCGAGGGAACGCGACGTCACGGTCCGCATACCGTCCGAACGTGTGAACCCGGTGGAATGAGGCTCGAAGAGACCAGTGTCCGACCTGAGCCATGCCCGCGTCGAAGCCTTTCTCGAAATGCTCAGCGCCGAGCGCGGAGCAGCCGCGAACACGCTTGTCTCGTACGAACGCGACCTTGACGATCTCGCCTCCTTCCTCTCCGGCCGGGGCCAGACAGTGGGACAGGCGAGCCGCGAGGATTTGACTGCCTACCTCAAGGATCTCTCGCATCGTGGTTTCATGCCGACCTCACAGGCAAGACGCCTTTCCGCCATGCGGCAATTCTACAAGTTTCTCTACGCCGAAGGCTTGAGAACCGACGATCCGACGTCGATCCTCGACGCACCGAAGAAGGCGCGATCGCTGCCGAAGGTTCTTTCCGTCGAAGATGTCGACGCAATGCTCTCGCTTTGCGAGGCCGAGACCCAGCAGGAAGGCGATGACCAGCCCGCGCGCATCCGGCGACTGGCGATGGTGGAACTCCTCTACGCAACCGGGATGCGGGTAAGCGAACTGGTCGCCCTGCCGGTGAAGGTTCTGAGCCAGGAAGGGCGCTTCCTCGTCGTTCGCGGCAAGGGCAACAAAGAGCGCCTGGTCCCCCTGTCACGCACGGCAATCGAGGCGCTGGCCCGGTGGGGCGCCGCACGCGCCGCTGACCCCGCCCAGGCGGACAGCCCGTTTCTGTTTCCAGCCAAGAGCAAGGAGGGCCATGTCGCCCGCCAAGTGTTTGCGCGCGAACTGAAGGATCTCGCCATCCGTGCCGGCCTTCCGGCCTCGGCGGTTTCGCCGCATGTGCTGCGCCATGCCTTTGCCAGCCATCTACTGGGCAATGGCGCAGACCTGCGCGCCGTACAGGAACTGCTCGGGCACAGCGACATTTCCACCACGCAAATCTACACGCATGTTCTGGACGAGCGCCTCCAGCAACTGGTCCAAACGCATCACCCTCTTGCAAAACAGGCCAAAAACCTTGATTAGGACCGGCAAAGCCGGTTCCCGACAGCCGGGAAGACCAAGGATCAACCGATCGGAACTGAGTTCATGCACAACTATCTCGACTTCGAAAAGCCAATCTCCGACCTGGAAGCCAAGATCCGGGAACTGAAGAAGCTGGCCGAAGAGGATCAGAGCATCGACACCTCGGAAGAGATCACGCGGCTGGAAAGCCGGGTCGATGAGGCGACGGTGGAGATCTATTCCAGGCTGAACGCCTGGCAGAAGACCCAGGTCGCGCGCCATCCGCAGCGTCCGCACTTCGTCGACTATGCCGCACGGCTCTTCACCGATTTCACCCCGCTGGCTGGTGACCGTAAGTTTGCCGAGGACGCCGCCATCCAGGCTGGCCTCGCCCGCTTCAACGGCATGCCGGTCGCCGTCATTGGCCAGGAAAAGGGCAACGACACCAAGTCGCGCATCAAGCACAATTTCGGCAGCCCGCGTCCCGAAGGCTATCGCAAGGCAATCCGCGTCATGGAAATGGCGGATCGTTTTGGCCTGCCGGTGATCACGCTGATCGACACGGCTGGTGCCTATCCGGGCGTCGGCGCGGAAGAACGTGGCCAGGCGGAAGCCATCGCCCGCTCGACCGAGATGTGCCTCGGGCTCAAAGTGCCGATGGTCTCGGTCGTCATCGGCGAAGGCGGCTCTGGCGGTGCGATCGCAATTGCCACAGGCAACCGCGTCTACATGCTGGAGCATGCGATCTATTCGGTCATCTCCCCGGAAGGTGCAGCCTCCATCCTCTGGCGTGACTCGACGCGCGCCAAGGAAGCGGCGACCAATATGAAGATCACGGCGGAAGATCTGAAGGGTCTTGGCATTATTGATGCCATCATTCCCGAGCCGGTTGGCGGCGCCCATCGTGCGCCCGAACAGGTGATCGACGCGACTGGGAAGGTGATCGCCTCCGCACTCGCCGAGCTGACCCCCCTGCCGGGCGACAAGCTGCGCACGGCACGACGCGAGAAATTCCTCGCCATCGGCCGGGACTTGTGATCCGCCGACTTGTGCCGTCACTTTATCTTTCGGTGAAATGACGGCATAAGACGTTTGGCCCGCGCGACAGCCGTTGGTTTATAATTTGTGAAGAAAGCGGTCTTAGACTGACGGGGATCGGCTCTGTTCGAGCCACCTGTTCACGTTACCGGAAAGAGCGTTCGCGAATGCGCTTGAAATCGACGGCCCTGGTTCTGATTTTTGCTGCCGCCCTTGCAGGCTGCAATGACACGCTGGAAAGCGCTGTCTACGAGTCCCCGAAGGTTGCCAACAAGGTGGAGCAGCCGCTGCCGGCCCGCCTTGTGGCTGAAATCCAGAAGAAGGGCATGGATCGCAATGCCCCGATCATGCTGCGCATCTTCAAGGAAGAAGGCATTCTGGAAGTCTGGAAGGCCAAGACCAACAACCGCTTCGACAAGGTCGTGGAATACGATATCTGCGCCTGGTCCGGTCGGCTTGGCCCCAAGATCAAGGAAGGCGACCGACAGGCGCCCGAGGGCTTCTATCCCCTGACGCCCTACCATCTGAACCCGAATTCGAAGTATTTCCTCGCCATCAATACGGGCTTCCCGAACCAGTTCGACCGCGCCAATGGCCGCAATGGCACCAATCTGATGATCCATGGCGCCTGCTCGTCCTCGGGTTGCTACTCGATGACCGACGCGCAGATCCTCGAAATCTATGCCTTTGCCCGCGACGCCTTCAAGGGAGGCCAGCAGGCAATCCAGCTGCAGGCGTTTCCATTCCGCATGACGGCCGAGAACATGGCACGTCATCGCCACAGCCAGCACTATGATTTCTGGAAGACGCTGAAGGTGGGTTATGATCACTTCGAAGTGACCAAGCGCCCGCCCGAGGTCAATGTCTGCAACAAGAACTACGTGTTCAACCAGCTGACAGCCGATGGGGCGAGTTTCAATCCGCAGGGCGCCTGCCCGGCTACGACCACGCCTCCCGCCCTGACGGCGGCCCTTAGCGGCTACAATGCCGCTTATGACGCAGCCTATGCCAAGGCGATGAAGAAGTACGACGGCAAGATCTGGTACGATCCGACGGAAGCCGAACGCAAGGCCCTCGTGGCCGATCTCCGGAAGTCGCGCGCCCATGACCTTGCATTTGCCCCGACAGGCTCTGCGCTGAAGGCCGGCCGTTTCATGCGGGCGGAAGAAGCTGAGGTCGCGAACCAGACGCCGATCACCGGCACGGCCGCCGTCAACCAGATGGCGGCAGCGCAAAGCAACCAGCCCGCGGCGACGACCGCGACCGCGACGACGGCCGCAGCATCAACCGCCCAGGCAACGACGACGGCTGCGCCGCAGACAGCTGCTGAAGGTCAGCCGGCGGCCGGAATTCCGATCCCGCAGCCCAACCCGCTGGTTCCACCCGTTACGGCGGCAGCTGCAGAACCGGCCAAGAAGAAGCCCTTGTGGAAGCTCTGGTCATCGGAATGACCGACGGAACGGTCTATGACCTGAAGGGGCTGAAATGCCCCCTCCCCGTCCTGAAGACCCGAAGACGGCTCGCCGACATGCCGGCGGGTGCCGAACTGGCCATCGAGACCAGCGATCCACTGGCCGGCATCGACATCCCGCATTTCTGCCAGGAAGACGGTCACGCACTCCTCGCGCAGGAGAAGCACGAGGGTGGCCACCGTTTCCTCATTCGCAAGGGCGGATGAGCCAGGGCTGCACTCTCTTCAGAACTTGAAACCCGGCACGGCCAGCGGATTGTCGGTCATTGCCTGACGATCCGGCCGGTCGATGGAAACCTTGCCCGTAAAGGCGTCGAACAACTCCCGGACATAGGTTTCCGACAGATCCTTGGTGATGAGGACCAGTCGCGTCTTGCGGTCCGAACCCTCCGGCCAGGCCGGCAGGCGGACGGGTGGATGGAAGATCGACTGCACGCCATGCAGCACGAGCGGCTTTTCCGGCCGGTCGGTCAGCGCCACGATCGCCTTCATCCTGAGCAGCTTCTCCCCATGCGTGGAGCGCAGCAGGTCAACGAACATGTTGATCGCCATAGGGTCGATCGGCGTGTCATGCACGATCGAATAGGAGCGGATCGATGCGCCATGCCGGTTGACGTCGTGGTGGTGGTGATGATGGCCGTGGTGCGCATGCCCGTGCCCAGGTTCATGATCATGGTCGTCATGGTGATGGTGATGGTGATGGTGATCGTGAGCGACCTCGTCGCGCAGCCAGCGATCAACATCAGCGATCTTGGTTGCGGGATCGTAGAGCCCGTTGACCAGGATTTCGGCACGGGCGGCCGCTTCGAGGTCACCATCGGTGATCGGCGCACGCGGATTGATCTCGCGCAGCCGACGCTCGACCCGGGCAATCTCCTCGGCAGATGCGAGCGTCTTCTTGGTCAGGATCAGACGATCGGCGACGGCCACCTGCCGATAGGCTTCGGCATGGGCGTCGAGCGTCGCAAGCACGTTGACGGCATCGACCACCGTCACGACGCCATCGAGATCGAAGGACTGGGCGATTGCCGGGTGCCCCATGACCGACTGCATGACGGGTGCTGGATCGGCGAGTCCGGTGGTTTCGATCACGACACGGGACAATGGCTTGATACGGCCGGTCTGCATGCCGTCCACAAGTTCAGCCAGCGTGTCGACCAGTTCGCCGCGCACCGTGCAGCACAGGCAGCCATCGGAGAGTTCGACGACGGCATCGTTCGAGGTTTCGACCAGCAAATGATCGATCCCGACCTCGCCAAATTCGTTGATGATGACCGCTGCATCCCGCATTGCCGGATCCTTGAGCAGGCGGTTCAGCAGCGTCGACTTGCCGGCCCCGAGGAAGCCGGTGAGGATCGAAACAGGAATGCGGGGTAAGGTCATGACGGATCTCAGAAGGTGGGACGGGGTCTGGGGATCGGCACATTGGCGATTTCCCCGATGGCACCCTTGGCGGCATCCACAGGGTCTCCACCGGGGATGAGGCCGGCAAAGCTCATCACGGGAGCACGACCCATTTCATGGATATAGGGCGACAGCAGCTTCATGCGGCCGGCTTCGTCGCGACCTTCGCTCCGCACCTGCCGGGCCTGCGGATTGCAGATCTGGGCGCTGATGTCGGTGACCTGATCGATCCCTTCGCCATACGGCTTCAGGCTGGCCAAGGTGGCGCCTGCTTTGGTTGCAGTCAGACCCTGCTGGAGCAGATCGGCGGAAAGATCGGCGCGACCACCAAGGCTGTCGGCGCCGAGCACAACCGAAATCACGGTGCGGCCGTTGCGGCTGGCCGAGGACACCTGATTGAAGCCGGAGGCGCAGATATAGCCGGTCTTCATGCCATCGGCGCCATCGAACCGCCCAACGAGAAGATTGAAGTTCGGATAATCCTTCTTGCCGGTCGTCACCCCCTCAAGGGCGAAATAGCCTGCATATTCCGGAAACTCGCGGCGGATTGAGGTGGCCAGGATCGCAAGGTCACGAGCGGTTGTATACTGCCCCTTGCCCGGCAGGCCGTTCGGATTGACGAACCGGCTGGAGGTCATGCCGAGCCGTGCCGCTTCCGCATTCATGCGCTGAACGAAAGCCGCCTCGCTGCCGCTGACGGTTTCACCGATCGCGACGGCCACGTCATTGGCCGACTTCACGATGAGGAGCTTCAAGGCGCTGTCGAGCGTGAGCTTCGATCCCGGCTTGAAATACATCTTGCTGGCCGGCTGGTCGGCGGCATGCTTGCTCATGACAACGACGCTGTCGGGGGAGAGCTGGCCGGCGCGCATCGCCCGGAAAGTCGTATAGGCCGTCATCAGCTTGGTCAGCGATGCGGGATACCATTTCCGGAAGGCTTCCTGATGCGCGATGACGCGACCGGACTGGACATCGACGACCATCATCGGATTGGCAGCCGCCAGGCTCGGCATGGCGACGGCAGCCATCGATGCGACGACCATGATGCGGCCGAAGGCTCGGGTTGCAGAAAACATGCGGGAAGGCTTCGTGAACACGACCTCTGTCCTTTGTCTGGCTGGTGTCTCGCAATCGGCGCGGCAATGCCCTAATAACGAAGCAATGGCAAAGCCGTTCGATTACGTCAATTGAAAGGCATCGAATTGCCGCCGACAATTCTGTGATCCGCAATGACCGACCGGGACCCGATACAATGCCAGTTCTGAACCGCGCCTGCGAACTCCAGGCCGAAGCGACCGAGTGGCGCCGCCACCTGCACGCCCACCCCGAACTCCTATACGATGTCGAAAACACCGCAGCCTTCGTCGAGGAAAAGCTGAAGGAATTCGGCGTGGACGAAATCATCACCGGGCTGGGACGCACCGGCGTCGTCGGCATCATCAACGGCAAGGCTCCAGGCCGCACGATTGGCCTCAGGGCCGACATGGACGCCTTGCCGCTGGAAGAGATCACCGGCAAGCCCTGGGCCTCGAAGACATCAGGCCGGATGCATGCCTGCGGCCATGATGGCCATACCGCCATGTTGCTCGGTGCGGCGAAGCACTTGAGCGAAACCCGCAATTTTACTGGACGCGTTGCCGTGATTTTCCAGCCGGCAGAGGAAGGCGGCGCCGGCGCGCTCGCTATGGTCCGTGACGGCCTGATGGAACGCTGCGCGATTGAGGAAGTCTATGGCATGCACAACATGCCGGGCATGAAGGCCGGACATTTTGCCATCCGCAAAGGCGGCATCATGGCCGCTCCCGACAAGTTCCAGATCACGTTGCATGGCCGCGGCGGCCATGCGGCAGAACCGCACAACACCTTCGATCCGATCGTCATCGGCGCGCAGATCGTCAGCAATCTGCAGACAATTGCCTCGCGCAACGCCAATCCCGTTCGCTCGGTGGTGGTCTCGGTGACGCAGTTCCATGCCGGAACGACGCATAACATCATCCCGGAGGAAGCCACCCTGTCTGGCACCGTGCGCTCCCTAGACGAGGAAGTGCGCAGTCTTGCCGAACGCCGCATTGGCGAAATCGCAATGGGCATTGCGACAGCTAACGGTGCAGAAGCAACGTTCGTCTATGACCGAGCCTGCCCCGTAACGGTCAACCATCCCCGCGAGACGGAACATGCAGCGCGTGCGGCAATGGATGTCGTGGGCCCTGACAATGTCGATACGGAGGTCGATCCCAGCATGGCGGGCGAGGATTTCTCCTTCATGCTGCAGTCACGCCCTGGCGCTTATATCCTGGTTGGCAATGGTGACAGCGCTGGCCTGCACAATCCGGCCTATGACTTCAACGACGAGATCATCGCGACCGGCATCTCCTACTGGGTGAGGCTCGCCGAACAGCGCCTCGCGCCTTGAAACCATTCACATGGGCACGCCAAGGAAAGTGCTTGGCTTGCCCGCTCCGCTTTTGTATGGAGAAAGCAGTGGTTCCGTAGCTCAGCAGGATAGAGCATCAGATTCCTAATCTGAGGGTCACGCGTTCGAATCGCGTCGGAATCACCATCGAAACAATTCAAACATTCCGCACCCCCATTCAGCGCTCGATGGATGCCAGCGCCCTACACGTTCTCGTCATAACACGAGCATAGAAAGCACCCTCGCGAATCTGGGGTTGCATCAGGGAACAAAAGCCTATCAACTCCACCATAGTCCACACGGCCTCCTTGCTCCGGCAACGATGTCGTCCTGTAACGGGAGGAAATGCCATGGCATTCAAGAATCCCGGCGCGACAAATAGTCATCTCGTAGAGCGTGCCGTTTCCAGATTGAGCGAAGACGCACCCATGTCCATGGCTCAGGGCCAGAAGGCCAATGCTGCGGCACTGGTAAACTATCTGGTGACAAGTGGTGTGACCAATGAGGATGACCTTGTTGAGCTTGCCCTCTTGGCTAATGGAAAGCGCTACGATCCCGCTGACGGAAGCTTCACCTGACGCATTCGCGGTAGCTTGGCCTTTTGCGCGATCAAGCCCATGGAAACCGAAGGCTCCCACGCACACCTCATGTGCTACCGGAGGGCAGGATCCTTGCGCTTTGCATCAAGCGCGGTTTGCAGGGCTTGCGCCTGTTCCATGAGCCGCGCGGGGTACGGCTCTCTTTCAACCGCCTCCCTCAATTCATCAAGCTTGTCCCGAACAATCCCGCCGCTCCGGTCGCGGCGGCCGGGTCGTCCGTATTTGGGTTCGTCAGTCATTCGATTCTCCGATCAGCGAAGGGCCGCTCAAGGCCTCCTGAACATAACGCTGTTTCCCTTGGCTATACGTCAGTTGAGCTGCTGCGGATCGACAACCCGATTGCTTGTCACGTGATCGCGTGTGTCTTCATCAGAAGTACCTTCGATCTGTTCGATGTTCACTTCGGGAAAATGCGCAGCGAGCGCACGCTGATCGCCGAAACCCAGCGGGTCCCCCTCCAGGAGCAGGGTCAGGCTCTGGCCGACATCAACCGGTCCGTCATGCGATAGCTGCACCCTGCCGCCACCTGACAGCACCAGCGTCGCCGTCCCTTGAAAACCCTGCTTGATCAACCAGTCGCGCGGTGCCTCGGTCGTAACCCGAACGGAGTAGCCTTCATCCGACCGCGTGACTGACACGTGATAGCTGACCGGCGACAGGTGTTCCCCTACCAGGAGGTGGCCTTGGCCATCCGTGTTTTGGAGATGCGGCATAAGAAGGGTCCTTTTCATCTGGTGGAAGCGAAACGCTAACACGCGCCACGGCCCGGATGTTCCCACGCGAAAAGAGCAATTGCGGCGGAACCACACGCGGAGCGAGACGTTGCGGCAGAGGGAGAAGGAGTAACCGAAGACATGCGTGACAAGAGCCAGACAAAGGACAGGAGCAGAAGGCGAGAGCCTGTCTCGATGCGACCTGACGGTCAATCGAACCTTGCTGGCCAAGACTGCCTACGCTGCAGTTCGTGTGGAATGCATGAATGACCCCGCTCCGATATTTTAACCTTTGTCATTTTGCGGAACCATGGAGATCGCTCGGCGTTTGCGGCTCATGGGCGTTCCAGGCGGCTTCCATGTTCAAGGCCGCTGATTGAGAGGATGGCGCACTTGTCTACTCATAAAGCCGAGCTTGCCACGCAGTCCGAAGTCGTCGAACTCATTCCGGCCCTGCGCGCTTTTGCCCGAACCTTCTGCCCCAGCCCGGAGGAAGCCGACGATCTTGTCCAGGAGACCTTGGCCAAAGCCCTTGCAAATCTGGACAAGTTCGAGCCGGGCACGCGTTTGAAATCCTGGTTGTTCACCATCATGCGCAATACGTTCTGCACGCGCTTCAAGAAGAGGAGCCGTGAGACAATCGGCATTCCGGATGCCATATCCGAAAGCCTGACAACGGAACCAGTGCAGGAATGGACCGTGCAGACGGATGACGTGCGGCGGGCGCTCGACAGGCTGCCAGCCCATCACCGCGAGATGCTGGTGCTGATCGTCATGCTCGGTGAACGCTACGAGGACGCCGCTGCGATCTGCGGCTGTGCGGTGGGGACGGTGAAAAGCCGCCTGAGCCGCGCACGCCAGCAGCTGCGCCGCGAATTGGGTGAGTTCGGCAATGAGAACCCCATTGGCTGAGAGGGACTCACGAGCGTCGAATCCGCTGGAGTTCTCCGACGCCAGCGAACTGGTCGAGATCGGCCTCGTCTATGGCACTGATGCAGCTGCCGGTATCGCCCGCATTCGACGCGGCAAGGGATTTTCTCATCATCTCCCCGATGGTACGCGCATTGTCGATGAGGCCGTGCTCGCACGCATTCGCAAGCTTGCGCTGCCTCCCGCTTATGAGCGCGTCTGGATAAGCCTCGATCCCCAGAGCCATCTGCAGGCGACCGGGTTCGACGCACGGGGTCGCAAACAATATCGCTATCATGCCGATTGGGCCGCCTGGCGCAACCAGCGGAAGTTCGACGATCTCATCAGCTTTGGCCTGGCCTTGCCGGCAATTCGGAGACGGGTCGCCCGCGACCTGGAGTATCGAACGGAAGAAGCGTACTTTCTCCTTTCAGCCCTGATCAGCCTGCTCGACGTGACGCATATGCGAGTCGGCAACAGAACCTATGCGCAGGAAAACAACACCTATGGCGCAACGACGCTGCAGAAGCGCCATGTGACCTTCGAGCCGGACGGGGTGAGGCTCAGTTTCGTGGCAAAGGGCGGCAAGCGAGTTAGACGCAAACTGCGCCATCCACGGCTGCAGAAAATTCTCGAAGATATCGCCGACTTGCCTGGCCGCGATCTCTTTTCCTGGCGCGACCACGAAGGAGAACTGCACCGGATCGATTCCGGCCGGCTCAACGCCTATCTGTGCGAGGTCTCCGGCGGCCGACTGTCGGCCAAGACCTTCCGCACCTGGGGTGGCAGTGTCGCGGCTTTCGGCGAGGCCTGGCGACAATTACAGGCTGGCGACCGCCCAAGCATCAAGGCCATGTGCCAGATCGCGTCGGACAGGCTTCACAACACACCAGCCATTTGCCGATCCAGCTATGTGCATCCGCGCATCCTGCAACTGGCAGACAGGCAAACAGATCTGGACACGGTCTTCCAAACGATACGGGATAACAATGGTGGCCCCGGCCTGTTACGCGCCGATGAAAAACGCCTCATGACGCTTCTCGAAATGCCCCCGAATGTGTTCGCTCCATAAGCACTTGAGTCCACGCAAAAGAAGGGGCCGGCAAAGCCGACCCCTCTCTCCCGATAGGCGGGCTTAGCGTGTCAGGCCGCCTTCTTCTGCGCAGCCACGTTCACGGCCTTGAGCGCCAGCTTGGTCAGCGCCTCATCCGTCTTCGATTCTTCTGCCAGCGTCGCATCGAGCAGCTTCACGGCATCCTTGTAGCCGAGTTGTTCAGCCCAGGTCCGCAGCGTGCCATAACGGCTGATCTCGTAGTGTTCGACAGCCTGGGCTGCTGCCAGCAGACCAGCGTCGAGCGCAGGCGATCCCTTGAATTCTTCAAGGATCTCTTCGCCTTCCTCAAGAATGCCTTCAATAGCGGCACAAGTCTTGGCGCGTGGTCGTTTGCCGATGAGTTCAAACACCTGTTGCAGGCGTTCGATCTGACCTTCCGTCTCCTCCTGATGCTGCAGGAAAGCCGCCTTCAGCTTTTCGTCCTGTGCGCCACGCGCCATCTTCGGCAGAGCTTTCAGGATCTTGCGTTCTGCGTAGTAGATATCCTTGAGCGTCTCGTGAAAGAGCTCTTCCAGTGTCTTCGTTGCCATTTGGGTTTTCTCCTCGGTTGTCGGAACGACAAAGGGACAACCGACCGCCGGGGTATTTGTTCCGGCACCTAAAGGCAGTGGATTGAGACTCTTTGGCCGCCTTGCCATCCGGTGGCGAGACCGCAGAGAAAACCTCTCATCAAGCCAAGGGGTTGAAGATGATCGGGCCAGAATTCACGCCGCGTCCTTCAGCGCCCGTAGCGCATTGACGACCACAGCAACATCGATCACTTCCTGCAGCAATGCGCCCTGAACGGGTGAAAGATAGCCAACGGCGGCCGCCACCATGGCGACAGCAGAAAGGGCAAGCCCCGCGGTAGCGCTCTGCCGGGCGATGCGGCGTGCGCGCGAAGCAACCCCTATGGCGACAGAGAGTTTGGTAAGGTTGTCGGCCAGCAGCACCACATCGGCGGCTTCCGACGACGCTGCCGAGCCGCGCACCGCTACCGCAATCCCGACATCAGCGGTGGCGAGGGCAGGAGCGTCATTGACGCCGTCGCCCACCATCATGACCTTGGCGGAATGCTGCTCGCGCGCGATCATTGCCACCTTGCCCTGCGGCGACAGATCGCCTTCCACCCCATCCAGATTGAGCTGTGCCGCCGCCCGCTGTGCCACGCTCGCCTTGTCGCCGGATGCCATGAGAATCCGCTTTATACCAGCCTTGCGGAAGGCATCGATCATCGCCGGCGCGTCTTCGCGAAGCGGATCGGACAGAAGCACGAGCCCTGCCGCCCGGCCGTTAATGCCAACCGCAACCATGGCCGTATCGGGCGCGATGCCTTCGACTGAGAAGTCCTCGCCCGGCAAAAGTTTGGATTTGACGAACCCTCTCCCACCGATGGTGACGACCTGCTCCCCGACCGTGCCCGAAAGTCCCTCGCCGGCAAACTCGACCACGTCGCGCGGCAAGAGGAGCTCTAGCTTTCGGTCGAGTGCCGCCCGGACCAGCGCTTCCGCCGCAACGTGGCTGGAGGCCTGATCAAGGGATGCTGCAAGCCTCAAAACTGCATCCGGCTCAAACCCCGGACAGGCCGCGACGGATTGGACCTCTGGCCGGGCCGCCGTGACAGTGCCGGTCTTGTCGAGAACGACTGTCGTGACGGAGGCAAGCATCTCAAGAGCGGCACCGGTCTTGATCAGCACGCCATGGGCCGCGGCCCGCGACATGCCGGCGATTACAGCGACTGGAACCGCCAGGATCAGTGGGCAAGGTGTTGCAACAACCAGCACGGCGAGTGCCCGAGTTGCGTCGCCGCTCCACCAAAACGCACCGCCTGCGAGAACAAGCGTGACGATCAGGAACAGGACGGCGTAACGATCCGCCAGCCGCGCCATAGGCGCACGGCTCGTCTGTGCCTGCTCGACCAGGCGAACGATGCCGGCATAGGTGCTGGCGGCCGATTCGCGCAAGACCAGGAGGTCGAAGGCATCGCCGACAACCGTGGCACCGGAGGGAACGTCCTGTCCTTTCGCGAAGCGTTGCGGCATCGCCTCGCCGGTAAGCGCCGCCAGGTCGAGGACCGCAGCATCACTCAGCAAGCGACCGTCGACGGGAACCACTTCGCCCCGGCGCATCAGGATTCGGTCGCGTGGACACAGCGCCTCGATGGCAACGGTTTCGAGATGGTCATTGCTGTAGCGCATCGCCGTCCGCGAGATCCGTCCGAGCAAGGCCGCCATGTTGCGCCGCGCCCGCCCCTCGGCATGACTTTCGAGCAACTGGCCACCGGCATACATGACGGCGACAATCGCCGCAGCGAGGATTTCATCGAGCGTGATTGCCACACCGATCGACAAGGCCGCAAGGATGTCGACCCCAAAACGGCCGCCAAGCAGCGCTCGACCGATATCGACGATCAGAACGACAAACACGGCCCCGGCCCCCAGAGACCAGATCAAGCCGCCCGAAGCGGTTTCGCCCGAAAGATGAAAGATGCCACCGGTTATCAGGCAGAGAATGGCAAAACCTGCGAGGAGCGAGGGACCCGCCTCACGAATGCGTTGCTTCGCTTCCAGCATCGTCATGGCCGCTCGCCCTCGGTTTGTACGCAGGAGCAATGCGATCTCTTGCTGCTCCCTTCTTTCCCTTGTAGAGCCTTCAGAGCCTCAAGCAACCGGACATTAGCAGCATGATCGACCAAGACCGGCCCCGTCGCCTTTCCGTTTTCGGCTCGACCGGATCGATCGGCGTCAGCACGCTGGATGTCATCGAGCAACTCGGTGGCCGCGAACGCTTCGAGGTCATGGCTCTGACTGGCAATGGCAATCTCGAGCTCCTGGCCGAACAGGCAAGGCGTTCTGGTGCGAAGCTCGCCGTCACTGCCGACGAAAGCCAGTATATGGCGCTAAAGGATCTGCTGGCGGGCACGGGAACAGATGCTGCAGCGGGCGTCTCCGGGTTGATGGAAGCGGCCGACCTGGAGGCCGATTGGGTCATGGCGGCGATCGTCGGCACGGCAGGCCTTAGCCCCACGCTGCGCGCCGCCGCCCGGGGGGCCGACATCGCACTCGCCAACAAGGAATGCCTGGTCACCGGCGGCGCGCTCTTCGTCGACGCTGTGCGCCAGGGGGGCGGCCGGCTGATCCCGGTCGACAGCGAACATTCGGCGATCTTCCAGTGTCTCGACAATGATCAACGCCACGCCCTGGAGCGCGTTGTCCTGACGGCCTCGGGTGGCCCCTTCCGCACCTATACGAGGGCGCAGATGGAAAACGTGACGCTGCAGACGGCCCGAACGCACCCGAACTGGTCGATGGGCCTGAAGATATCCGTCGGCAGCGCCTCGATGTTCAACAAGGCGCTGGAGATGATCGAGGCCAAGTATCTCTTCGACCTTGAGGCAGACCAGATCGAGGTCATCGTACACCCGCAATCCATCGTGCATTCGATGGTCGGTTATGCGGACGGCTCTGTCATCGCCCAGCTCGGCGTACCCGACATGCGCACGGCGATCGGCTACGCCCTGACCTATCCGAAGCGCTGCGCACTGAACGTCGACCGGCTTGATTTCGCCAAGCTCGCGCGGCTCGATTTCGAAGCGCCGGACGAAAGCCGCTTCCCCGCCATCCGGCTTGCGCGCACAGCGCTTCAACGCGGTGGCGCACAGGGCGCAATCCTGAATGCTGCCGAAGAAACTGCCTTCGGGGCGTTCGTCGAGGAGCGCATCCGCTTCCTCGACATGGCAGAGGTGGTGGAAGCCGTGATGGACGCGATGACCGAGATTGCGGCTCCCACGACGATCGACGATGTATTTGCGATCGACCGCGAGGCGCGGCTGAAGGCGGCGGACGTGATTGCGCGGCACAAGCCGTAAATCGGGTTGATACCTGAAATCGTCAAACGCAAAACAGGCCGTGTTTCCACGGCCCGCTGAAAATCATATCCTCTCTGAGCCCCGTCAGGCCACCGCGCGAGCCAGCGCGCAACGCGACCACAGCTGGTGCAGCGAGCCGACCAGATGCTCGAGGTCGGCATCGGAATGCAGCGGTGTCGGGGTGATGCGCAGCCGTTCGGTCTTTTTCGGCACCGTTGGGTAATTGATCGGCTGCACATAGATGGAACAGTTGTCGAGCAGCAGGTCGGAGATCCACTTGCACTTGGCAGCGTCACCGACAATGACCGGCACGATATGGCTGGGGTTCGGCAGATGCGGAATGCCGGCGGCATCCAGCATGTGACGCAGTCGACGAACGCGCTCCTGATGGGCGAAGCGCTCGATCTGGCTGGTCTTGAGATGGCGGATCGATGCAACGGCACCGGCAGCCAGCGCCGGCGGTAGCGCCGTCGTGAAGATGAAGCCCGAGGCAAAAGAGCGAACGAAGTCGCAAAGCGCAGTCGAGGCAGCGATGTAACCGCCCATCACGCCGAAGGCCTTGCCGAGCGTGCCTTCGATGATCGTCAACCGATCCATCAGGCCTTCGCGTTCTGCAATGCCGCCGCCATGAGCGCCATACATGCCCACGGCATGCACTTCGTCGAGATAGGTCATCGCACCATATTTATCGGCGAGATCACAGATTTCCTTGATCGGCGCGATGTCGCCATCCATCGAATAGACGCTCTCGAAGGCGATCATCTTCGGCGCACGCGGATCGGCAGCGGCCAGCTTGGCTTCGAGATCCTTCACATCGTTGTGCTTCCAGATCACCCGCTCGCATTTCGCGTGACGAATGCCTTCAATCATCGATGCGTGGTTCAGCGCATCCGAGAAGATGATGAGCCCCGGGATCTTGGCGCCGAGTGTGCCAAGCGCCGCCCAGTTCGAGACATAACCCGAGGTGAAGATCAGCGCCGATTCCTTGCCATGCAGGTCAGCAAGCTCGCGCTCGAGAAGAACGTGGTAGTGGTTGGTGCCAGAAATATTCCGGGTGCCTCCCGCACCCGCGCCACAGTCATCAATCGCCTGCTTCATCGCATCGATGACAATCTGGTTCTGGCCCATGCCGAGATAATCGTTCGAACACCAGACGGTGACGTCCTGGGTGCCGTTCTCGGTGTAGCGGGTAGCGCGCGGGAAGTTGCCACGCTGGCGTTCAAGGTCGGCAAAGACGCGGTAACGGCCTTCCTCGTGAAGCCCCGCCAGCTGATCCTTGAAAAAGGCCTCGAAATCCATGCCTGCAACTCCAGTCTTTTTCCACCCTTTTGGGTGTCTGCGGCTTCGGGGTCAACCCCGCTTTTGTACATTCATTCTAAACTGCGACAATTGGCGCGAATTTTAGAATTCTCACATATAGATACTAACGGATTGCACGATATCAAACTTGATCTGCGTCAATCTCAGGAAAAAAGGACGGCCGGGGCCGTCCTTTGCCGAAGACAGGCGAGGCGCGGGCGATATTCAGGCAGCCTGCACGGCCCTTTTTGCCATGACGCGAATGAGATTGGCCCGATATTCAGCGGTGCAATGCATGTCCGACATCAGGTTCGACGAATCAATCTCGACACCGGAGACTGCATCGGCAGACCAGTTACCGCCAAGTGCAGCCTCAAGCCCCGCATGCCGAAAAACGCCTGATGACCCGGCACCGGTGACAGCGACGCGTACGCCCGAAGACCCTTTCGACACAAACACACCTGTCATGGCATAACGCGAGGCCGGATTGGCAAATTTGGCATAACCCGCCCTCTCCGGCGCATCGAAGCGAACTGCGGTGATGATTTCGTCTTCCCCGAGAGCGGTTTCGAACAAGCCCACGAAAAAATCATCCGCCGCGATTTCTCGCCTGTTGGTTATCACCGTGGCCCCAAGTCCGAGCACGGCCGACGGATAGTCCGCAGCCGGATCGTCATTGGCAATGGATCCGCCGATCGTGCCCATATGGCGCACATGCGGATCGCCGATCATCGCGGCAAGGTTTGCGATCGCTGGACAAACCGCACGGATGGCCGACGAAGACGCCACCTCCGCATGGGTCACCCCTGCCCCGATCGTCACCTGACGGCCATTCACCGTGATGCCTTTCAGCGCTTCGATATGGCGCAGGTCAACGAGATCGGACGGCTGGGCGAGACGCTGCTTCAATGCCGCAATGAGCGTCTGGCCGCCGGCGATGAACTTGCCGTCCGCCGCACCGGAAAGAAGTTTCCCCGCATCCTCGATGGAAGAGGCGCGATGGTAGCTGGTGGAATAGAGCTGCATGGTTCTCTCCTTCCTTATTCGGCGGCCTGGCGGGTCGCATTGGCCTGGAGCGCGCTCCAGACAGCAAGCGGCGTCGCCGGCATGTTGAGGTTGTTGTTGCCGATCGCATCGGTGATCGCATTGATCAGCGCTGGCGGAGAGCCGATGGCGCCGGCCTCGCCGCAGCCCTTGATGCCGAGCGGATTGCCCGGGCACGGCGTGTTCTGGTGCGAGACATTGAAGGACGGCAGGTCATCGGCGCGCGGCATGGCGTAGTCCATGTAGCTTGCCGTCAGAAGCTGGCCGGTGGCCGGGTCGTAATGCACGCCCTCAAGCAGTGCCTGGCCGATCCCTTGTGCAATCCCGCCATGCACCTGGCCCTCGACGATCATCGGATTGATGATGTTGCCGAAGTCGTCTGCCGCAACAAACTGCACGATCTCGGTCTTGCCGGTATCCGGATCGACTTCGACTTCCGCGATGTAGCAGCCAGCCGGGAAAGTGAAGTTTGAGGGATCGTAGAAGGCACCCTCTTTCAGCCCCGGCTCCATGCCGGACGGGAGGTTGTGAGCCGTGTAAGCCGCGAGCGCCACCTGGAACCACGGCAACGCCTTGTCGGTCCCGGCGACCTTGAGTTCGCCATTCTCGATGACGATGTCGCTCTCGTCGGCTTCCATCAGATGGGCCGCAATCCTCTTCGCCTTCAACTCGACCTTGTCCAGCGCCTTGACGATGGCGGACATGCCGACGGCACCGGATCGCGAGCCATAGGTTCCCATGCCCATCTGCACCTTATCGGTATCGCCATGCACGATGGAGACATTGTCGATCGGGAGGCCAAAACGTTCCGAAACGAGCTGAGCAAAGGTGGTTTCATGACCTTGTCCATGGCTGTGCGAGCCAGTGAGCACTTCGACCGTGCCGACCGCGTTCACGCGGACTTCAGCCGATTCCCACAAGCCAACACCGGCCCCAAGCGAACCGACCGCAGCCGACGGCGCGATGCCGCAGGCCTCGATGTAGCAGCTCATGCCGATACCGCGCAGCTTGCCGCGCCGTGCCGCTTCCGCCTTGCGAGCAGGGAAACCATTCCAGTCGGCAGCGCCCATGGCGGCATTCAGCGAGGCGTCGTAATCCCCGGCGTCGTAGCACATGATGACAGGCGTCTGGTACGGGAAGGTGCGCACGAAGTTTTGCCGGCGCAGATCTGCCGGCGACACGCCGAGCTCACGGGCCGCCGTCTCGACGGTGCGCTCCAGCAGATAGGTCGCCTCGGGACGCCCGGCGCCGCGATAGGCATCGACCGGCACGGTGTTGGTGTAGACGGTCCGCACATTGGCGTGGATCGCCGGGATCGCATACTGGCCCGACAGCAGCGTGGCGTAGAGATAGGTCGGGACCGAGGAGGAGAAGAGCGACATATAGGCGCCGAGATTGGCGATGGTGTCGACCTTCAGGCCGATGATGTTGTTGTTCTCGTCAAAGGCCATCTTCACCTTCGACACATGGTCACGGCCATGGGCATCGGTGAGGAACGCCTCGGTGCGGTCCGAGGTCCATTTGACCGGCACGCCTGTTTTTTTCGACGCCCAGAGACAGACGATTTCTTCCGGATAGATGTAGATCTTCGAGCCGAAGCCACCGCCAACATCTGGCGCAATCACCCGCAACTTATTTTCCGGCGCGACATTATAGAAGGCGCTCATTACGAGCCGCGCCACATGCGGGTTCTGCGATGTGGTGTAGCAGGTGTAGTGATCCTCCGCCGTGTCGTAGATGCCAAGCGTTGCGCGCGGCTCCATCGGGTTTGGCGAAAGGCGATTGTTGAGGATCTCGATCTCGGTGACATGGGCAGCACGCGCGATCGCCGCATCAGCCAGCGCGCTGTCGCCGATTTCCCAGTCGAAGATCAGATTGCCGGGGGCTTCCGGATGAAGCTGGGGCGCGCCTGGTTTGAGAGCGTCCACGGCACCGGTGACAACAGGCAGTTCTTCATAGTCGACGACGACCGCTTCGGACGCATCGCGCGCCTCGCCGATGCTGTCGGCAATAACGATCGCCACTGCATCGCCAACATAACGGACGGTCTCATGGGCGAGTGGGCGCCAGGCACCCATCTTCATCGGCGTCCCATCCTTGGAATGGACCATCCAGCCGCAGATCAGATTGCCGATGGCATCGGCCAGAAGCTGCTTGCCGTCGAGCACGTCGATGACGCCGGGCATGGTCTTGGCCGAGGACACATCGATCGATTTGATCTTGGCATGCGCATAGGGCGAACGGACGAAATAGGCATATTTCATGCCGGGGACGACCATATCGTCGGTATACCGGCCCTTGCCGGTCAGAAAACGCTTGTCTTCCTTGCGCGCCACACGCGCGCCAATTCCTTCAACACCCATTGTCTTCTCCTCCAGAGAAACAGGAATTCAGGCAGTTGGACAGAGGCAGTTCAGTCGGCAGCGGAGAGGCCATCGCAGGCTCTCGGGCGCAGCGACCGGAACTGCCGAGATCCTCACTCGGCGGCCTGGCGGCCGGCGGTCATCGCTTCATTGGCCGAAAGCACGGCCTTGACGATGTTGTGGTAGCCCGTGCAGCGACAGATATTGCCTTCGAGCTCGTGGCGGACGGTGGCTTCATCCAGCGCACCGTTATGACGACAGATCATGTCGAGCGCCGTCATGACCATACCGGGCGTGCAGAAGCCACATTGGAGGCCGTGATGTTCCTTGAAGGCCGCCTGCACCGGATGCAACTCACCGCCGGAAGAGAGGCCCTCGATTGTCGTGATGGACGATCCCGAGGCCTGGACGGCCAGGATCGAACAGCTCTTGATCGATTTCCCGTCCATATGAACGACACAGGTTCCGCACTGGGTGGTATCGCAGCCCACATGCGTTCCTGTCAGACCAAGTTTTTCGCGAATGAAATGCACGAGCAGGGTGCGATCCTCGCACTCTCCGCTCACTGTCCGGCCATTCACCGTCAGTGTCACTTTAGCCATGTTGTTCCTCCTCGTGTCTCTCCCGGACACTGCGGCAGAGTGGGAGTTTTCCGTGACATGTGCAACCGTCCAAAAGGCGCGAAACGAAAATTTTATGTGCCGCGCCGCAGCATGAGAGCGCCTGTAAATCCTGGGTTCATCTTCGATCACTCATGAAAAGGCGCCACTCTTCTAAGGTGTGAGCCGCGACCATGGACATTCGGGCGGGTAAGGCTATGCTTGGCCCCAGCCGACCGCCGCGCGGCATGCCCTTGGGCGGGGTGGCAAACGTTAAGAAAGCCGGCACAGCCGGGCGCATGGATCTAGGAGAGAAATCGGATGAAAAAAGCTCTTGTGCTTATGCTTGTCGGCCTGTCGGTCGCAGGATGCACGCAGACCGAAAAGGGTGCCGGCATCGGCGCGGCTTCCGGCGCCATCATCGGCGGCCTTGCCACGGGCAACGTCCGCGGTGCAGCCGTCGGCGCGGCCATCGGTGGCGTTGCAGGCGCAGTGATCGGCAATGTGTCGGAACAGCCCGGACAGTGCTACTACCGCGACCGCTATGGCCGCCGCTACATCGACGCCTGCCCGCGCGGCTACTGATGATCAAAGGGCGGGGAAACAACACTCCCCGCCCTTTTTAAGCCCTCGGTTAAAAAAGGGGTATCCCTTCCGGCGCATTTGCGCCTAAGTTGTCCTCGGCCTGAGGAGTGCCGAAGCGTCGCGATGAAGCGATATGCGAAGACCGAGTGGATTGACCTTGCGGAAAGACAGTAAAGCGTTGCGATACGCCCTTGCCGCGGCGATGGTCTTCCCAATGGCTCTGGGCCCGCTCTTTGTCGGCCAGGCAGAAGCCTTCGAGATTTTCGGCATCAAGTTGTTCGGCGGTGACGAACCGGATCGCGACATCATCGACCCGCTCGACTACACCATCACGCTTGAAACGGGTGCGAGCGACAGGAAGCTCGAAAAGTCGCTCGAGAATACCTCTTTGCTCCTGGCTGGCGAAGATAAGCCGGTATCCGGCGACCTCGGCCTGGTGATCAAGGCCCGCGACGATCGGGATCGTCTCATCGCCACGCTTTACGAAAATTCACTTTATGGCGGTGTCGTGCGCGTAACCATTGATGGACGCGATATCGACGCCCTGCCGCCCAACCCGACCTTTGACCGTTCGCGCCCCGTCCCGGTTACAATCAGCGTCACGCCCGGCGAGCCGTTCACATTGGGCCGCGTGACGCTTGACGGAGACGCAGCAAAGCTCAACCCCGCAGACTATGATCTGACAGCAGGAGACAGCGCGGGCTCGCTGAAGATCCTGCGCGCAACTGAGCAAATGGCCGAGGCCCTGAAGGCTGAAGGCCGACCGCTGACCGAAGTCAGCCGACGCGAAGTCGTGGCCGATCACAAGACACGCACCGTGGACGTGACGATTTCCGTCGAGGCCGGCCCCGTCGCACCGCTTGGAACCGTGACGGTGAAAGGCTCTAAAACTGTCAGGGCGGACTTTATCGAGCGCTATTCGCGCCTGAAGCCTGGCGAGACCTATTCCCCACAGCAGCTGCGCAAGGCGGCAGAGCGCCTGCGCGCCCTCGGCGTCTTTTCGTCGGTCACGATTGAAGAGGCCGACGATCTCTCGAATGACGGAAGCCTGCCGATCGGCATCATGGTCTCCGAAGGCAAGCACCGCTATTTCGGCGTGGGTGCCAGCTACTCCTCGCTGGATGGCGCAGGCTTTGAAGGCTATTGGGGCCACCGCAACCTGTTTGGCGGGGCAGAGTCCCTGCGCATCGAAGGCTCGGTGCGCGGTCTCGGTGAAAATCGCGACGTGACGGATCTCTCTGCACTCGACTACAATGCGGGCATAACGTTCGTCAAGCCCGGCGCCTTCTTCCCCTCGGCAACGCTGGAAGCAAGCGTGAAAGGGAGCAGCGTTACCACCGATTTTTACGATGCCGCAACGATCACCGGCAAGGTCGGGCTTGCGTATGAAATCAACGACAAAGACACAGTCAACGCCGGCGTCTCGCTCGCCTATGACAGCATTGACGACGCCTTCGGTGACGGCAACACCTATCTGACACTTGGCATTCCCGTTGGCTATGTCAGCGACACCCGCGACAACAAACTTAACCCCACCGAGGGCTATTACGGCACAGCGACCGTAACGCCGAGCTACGACTTCTTCGGCCAGACGGCCTTCACCTCGCTCGAGGGTTCGATGTCGGCCTATCTCGGACTTGGCGAGGAGGATCGCGTCGTGCTTGCCGGGCGGCTTTCCGCTGGCAGCCTGATTGGCGGCGGCGACCTCTCGGCGATCCCCGCAACCCGGCGCTTCTTCGTCGGCGGTGGCGGCTCGGTCAGAGGTTATTCGTTCCAGGAGATCACGCCCTATACAAATGCAGGCGACGGCACGGGCGGCCGCTCCTTCGTGACCGCCAATCTTGAGGCCCGGGTCTCGGTCACCGAGACGATCGGCCTTGTGCCCTTCGTCGATATCGGCACCACCTCAGACTCCGCAGTGCCGGACTTTTCTGACCTGCGCATGGGGGCGGGCATCGGCCTGCGCTATATGACGCCATTCGGGCCGCTGCGGCTCGATGTGGCCATGCCGCTGCAACCTTACGAGGGCGGTAGCCGTTATGGCATCTATGCCGGCATTGGTCAGAGTTTCTGACCACGACAGACGGGAATAAGCAGACGATGATCTGGCTGAAGCGCATTTTGACCTGGACGGCCCGTCTCCTCGGAGGCCTTGTTGCGGCGGGTCTTGCGCTGATCATTCTGATCGTGCTTGTCGGTGGCTTCTCAAGGTCGGGCAGCCAGTTTGTTGCCGATCGGATCGCGGCACTCGTCTCCGCCGACAATCGCCTGATCGCCATTATCGACCCAGCCCCCCTCTTGAGCAGCCCATTCTCTGTCGGACAAATCACCGTCTCCGACGCAGGCGGCATCTATGCCACCATTGACGGACTGACCCTCGACTGGTCGCCGCAGGACCTGTTGCTCCGGCGCTTCAGCGCGGAAACGATCCGGGCAGACAAGATTACCGTGACGCGACCGCCAACAGTCTCGGCCGAACCGAAACCGGCATCGGACGAGCCCTTTTCCCTGCCCGTCGAGATCGCTGTCCGCAATCTCGATCTGCCCACGATCCATCTCGGCCAAGCTCTGGTGCAACGCGAGCTGCAACTCTCGGCTCAAGGTTCGCTGGACATCGCCGGCGACACGATTGCCAGCCGGTTGACGGCAACGCGACTGGACGATGTCGGCAACAACGCCATCGCCGATATACTCTATGCCCCGAACGAAAACCGTCTGCGCATACGGCTCGACTATCAGGAGCCCGGCGACGGCATTGTCGGCACCCTGCTGCAGGTGCCAGGCCGCCCACCACTGTCGCTGCGTGTCGACGGCGAAGGGCCGCTCGACAATTGGGCCGGGAGTATCACGGCAGCACTTGCCAGCCGGGAAACCATCGCAGTTGAAACAACGCACCAGCTTGATGCAGCGGGGACACGACAAATCACCGCAAAGGGCGGCGGACAGTTCGCCGACCTCATGCCGCCGGAACTGCGGGACGTCTTTGCCGGTGAAACGGCGATCGATCTCAAGGCTGCATTGTCACCCGATGGGGCGCTCACAATCGATGAAGGACGCCTCGCCAGTGCAGCCATCACCCTAGCGGCGAAGGGCCGCTATGATCCTCAGGGCGACAATGACCTCACCGTTGCTGCGAGCGCCAATGGCGACCCGGTCTCTCTGGCGACAAACGCCGGCGACCTGACGGCCAAACTCCAGCTGCGCAAGCTCGATCTGACGCTGAAAGGAAATGCCGCCGCCGCAGACATCAAGGCGGGACTTGATCTGGCAGAACTGACCCTGCCGCAAGGCCGGTTCTCCGACATTATCGTGAACGCAGAAAGTAGCCGGTTTGACCTGCTGAACCGCCAAGGACCTGTGAACGCCAAGCTTTCCGTCGCAGGGGCACAGATTTCCGACCCTGAAATCGCAGCTTCGGTGAAAGCGCCGCTCACGGCATCCCTTGAGGCCGAGATCGCTGAAACGATCGAAATCGCCAACCTCACCATCACTTCCGATGGCATCGATGCCGCACTGTCCGGCACCTTCGACCCCACGGCCCAAACCTTCGCCGGACGCGTCGGTGTCACGGTGGACAGCGATGTGCTGCCGGCCGATCTGCTCCAGAGCATTCCCGCCCCGATTTCCGGCCCAATCTCAGCCACGGCCCGCGTCGATTTTGCAGCCCCTGCCGCTGTTAGCCTGCGCGAACTGAACCTCGAGACCAGCGTCGGCACGGCGCAGGGCTCGCTCGCGCTGGACCAGGAAGGCGGGATTTCAACCAATCTGACCGGACGGCTGAGTGATGTCGGGCTGTTCATCGACCAGACACAAGGCGCCGCCGAATTCGACATATCCGCCGGCGGTCCGCTTGATGCGATCGACGCCGACATCAAGGTTGTAATCCCGGAGGGAATTGCGGCGGGCTACCGCATCGACGACCTCGGGCTCAGCATCAACGGCATGCTCAACCCTCAGTCCCCGAGCGGGCGTCTGAGTCTTACCGGCCAGCTGGACGGCAAGCCGGTCAATGCCAGCGCCCAGCTCGTCAGCACGGGCGGCGTGACCAAGGTCGAGGATCTGTCGCTCGATATTGGCCCGAACCGCCTGACCGGCGCGCTTTCGCTTGACCCCACATTTAAGCCCGAAGGGAAGCTGGATTTCGATTTTTCGGATCTCAGCCTGCTTGCAGCCCTGGCGGGACAGGATCTCGGTGGTGACCTCCGGGGGACCGTGACCCTGTCAAACAGTGGCGGCATCATCAGCGGCAAGGTCAACGCCACCGGTGAGACACTGACCCGCGAGGACGTCCGCGTTGAAAAACCTGTGGTCGATTTGACCATTGACAATCTGCAGACCTTCAGCATCAACGGATCGGTCACCGCCAAGAGCGCTTCGCAAGGGGCAAATCGCGTCGAGAATGCACGACTTCAGCTGGAGCGGGCCGGCGCACGGACCGTCTTCAGCCTCGAAGCGCTGTATGACGGGGCTCCTGCAGAACTGCGCGGCAGCCTGCAACAGGGCGCCGCAGGTCTGGGCATCTCCATCGAAAGCCTGACGGCAACACCACGCGGCTTGCCGCTCACACTATCCTCTCCGGCAACCATTAATCTCGCCGATGGTGGCGTAGCGATTGAGCAGACGGTGATCGCGATTGGGTCTGGGCGCGTCACCCTGAACGGTCGCGTCGGCACCACCCTCGACCTCAAGGTCGACATCACCAACGTCCCGGCCTCTGTTGCTGCGCCATTTGCACCTTCGGTTGCGCCTGAAGGAACGATCAATGGCCGTATTGACGTACGCGGCCAGGCATCTGCCCCCGTTGCCGACTATCGGCTGGACATGCAGGGCGCCTCTATCGCCCAGACCCGCTCTGCGGGGCTGGCCGCCTTCGGCATTACCGCCAATGGTCGCTTCGAGAACAACCGGCTGACACTCGAAAGCCGGATCAGTGGTGGCGGCATCGGCCTCGGCGTGACGGGCGCTGTCAACCTTGCAAACAATACCGCTCTCGACCTCAGGGTTCAGGGGGCGGTGCCGCTTTCTGCCCTCAACACGCAGCTGGCCGCCCAGGGGCTCGTCGCCGACGGCAATGCCAATGTGAACCTGACCATTGGCGGCAATGCCGCCCAGCCCAGCATCACCGGCACCATCACGACAAGTGGCACGCGGATCGTCGACGTGCGGCGCAATCTCGCGATCGAAGACATCTCGACCACGATCAACCTCACCGGCAATCGCGCAGAAATCGGCAACCTGACCGGAAACTTTGCGACCGGCGGTCGCGTGTCCGCATCCGGCTATGTCGACATTCGCGGCGCAGGCCTCCCGGCCGAACTCTCGATCAATCTCGACAAGGCCGTCTATGTCGACGGTGACACGGTCACGAGCACGGCGGATGCGCGCCTGATCTTATCCGGCCCCCTGCTCGCAGGCCCGACGCTCGGCGGAACGGTCAATCTGGCGCGCACGTCCGTAACCCTTTCGGAAAGCCGCCCGGCCAGCCTGCGCGAGCTGGACATCGTCCACCGCCACGCGCCGCCGCAGATCCTGCGCCAGCAGCGCGATGACCGCCCGGCCGAAGGACGCACCGCAAGCGCTCCGATCCGGCTCGACCTGACAATATCCTCTCCGTCGCAAACCTTCGTGCGGGGACGCGGCATCGACGCCGAACTGGGCGGCACCATTGCCCTCACAGGCACCGCCTCGGCACCGAATGTTTCCGGCGCCTTCGAGCTTCGCCGGGGGCGGATGCAGATCCTGACGCGCAGGCTCGAAATCACACGGGCCACGATAACCTTCGGCGGCGATCTCGTGCCGATCCTTGATCTCGAGGCGCAAACGCTCTCGGGCAGCACCACGCTGACCATCAAACTGACGGGACTGGCAAGCAATCCGCAGGTCAGCTTCTCCTCCTCCCCTGCCCTACCGCAGGACGAAGTGCTGGCACAGCTTCTGTTCGGACAATCCATGTCACGCCTTTCAGCACTGCAGATCGCGCAGCTGGCAGACGCCGCAGCTCAGCTTGCGGGCGGCCGCGGAACATCACTGTTCCAAGCCCTGCGCTCGACGCTCGGTATCGACGACCTCGACATTTCCACCGACGAGACCGGCCAGACCACGATCAGCGCCGGCAAATACCTCAATGACCGGACCTATCTCGAACTTGAACAGACCGGCAGCGGCGATGCAAAGGCCGTCATCAACCTCGATATTGGACGGGGCGTGAAGCTGAAGGGCGAAGCCGGAGGCACCGGCGCCGGGGGCGGCATCTTCTACGAGAAGGAATACTGACGATCAGCCGATTTTGCTGGTCTTCAGGAGAATGCTGGATTCGGTGAGATTGATGCCTTCAATCAGACGAATGCGCCGGAGGGTTTCGTCGAAGCCCGCAAGATCCTTGTCTTCGAGTTCTGCGATGAAATCCCAGCGCCCATTGGTGCTGTGCAGCGCTCGCACCTGGGGCAAACCGCGCAGCTGTTGCGCCACCCTGTCTGCAAACTTGCCAACCACTTCAATCATTACGATGGCGCGCACGCCGCTCGACTGGATCTCCCGACCGGTCAGGATGGTAAAGGCCGCGATAGTGCCATTGGCGACCAGCCGGTCTATGCGCGCAGAGACTGTCGCCCGAGACGCGCCAGTCATGGCTGCGAGCGAAGCGACAGGCAGTCTTGCGTTCTGGCGCAAGGCACCAAGAATATCGCGATCGAGATCATCCATTGCGCAAATCGTCACACTCTAGTTGCGATTTGCGCAGACTATCGTGCTTTATGGCGATCTTCCATCTTTTTGACAGCGCGCCCTTTGACGAGAATGACCGCCAATGGCGAACCTGGAGAAAACGATGAGCGATGCGGCGGATATCACCCTGATTGGCGTGCCCCTGGAAGAAGGGTCCGGCCGTGGCGGCTGCGGCATGGGGCCGGCAGCACTCAGGATCGCCGGCATCGCCCAAGCGCTTTCAGATCTGGGCTACCACGTCGATGACCGCGGGGACCTGCGTCCCTCGCCAGCCACAGATCTGCCGGAGATGGACGGCGCCAAGCATTTGCCGGTCGTCGGTGCCTTTACCCGTGCAATCGAGGCGGAGACCTATGCGGCCGCACACCGGGGCACTGTACCGGTTCTGCTCGGAGGCGATCACAGCTTGTCCATGGGCAGCGTGTCCGGCATGGCACGTCACGCGCATGAAAAGGGGCGGCCGCTCTTCGTCCTGTGGCTTGATGCTCATGCCGATTTCAACGCACCGGAAACGTCCCCCTCGGGCAATATCCATGGGATGCCGGTTGCCTATTTCTGCGGCCAAGCCGAATTTGCCCCGATCCTTGATCCAACGCGACCGCTGGTGGACCCGCGTCATGTCTATCAGGTCGGCATACGCTCCGTTGATGAGGACGAGCGCCGCGCGATCCGCGATAACGCCGTCAATGTTTTCGACATGCGGGCGATCGACGAAGAGGGCATGGGCGCCATTCTCAAGCGCATCCTTGCGGATGTTCGCCAAGCCAATGCGCTTCTCCATGTCAGCCTGGATGTCGACTTCCTTGATCCGGACGTAGCACCAGGCGTGGGCACCACGGTTCCAGGTGGCGCGACGTTTCGCGAGGCCCATCTGATCATGGAACTGCTGCACGACTCGGATCTGGTCTCCTCCCTGGACCTGGTCGAACTCAACCCGTTCCTCGACGATCGTGGCCGCAGCGCCCGTGTCATGGTCGACCTTGCCGCCAGCCTTTTTGGCAAGCGGATCCTCGACCGGCCAACGCGCGCAGCCTGACGCGCGCGGCGGCACGGCCTATCAGAACAACCTGATATTGGCCAATTCGACCAAGGCGCAAATGCCCATAGGTCGAAGATATGCCAAGATTGAACAGATTACGCCCAAGCTATGTGAGGCTTCCATTCAGAGGATGGAAGGCTCCGTTAATACCGTTTGTTTACGATCATCCCATTAGTACGCAGCATGAACCGACGCCCTCCATGTCGGCAAATTCTAGGACATTACAGTGGGAATGACGATTCTTCCGGGACTCGATTCGAAAGCTATTCTCGATGCTCTTAGCCGCTCTCAGGCGATCATCGAATTTTCACCAGATGGCACGATCCTCAACGCGAACGAGAATTTCTGCAAGGCCCTGGGTTATTCGCTCGCTGATATCCGTGGCAAGCATCATCGGATCTTTTGCGATCCGGCCCATGCCAGTACACAAGCCTACCGCGACTTCTGGGTCAGGCTGAACCGCGGAGAATTCGATAGCGGCGAATACCGCCGCCTGCGCAAGGACGGGACTGAGATCTGGATCCAGGCCTCGTACAATCCTGTCTTCCGGGGTGGCAAGCTCCAGAAGATCGTCAAGTTCGCTTCCGACATCACGGCCGCCAAGCAAAAGTCTGCCGAGGATGCGGGTAAGCTTGAAGCGATCAGTCGCGTCCAGGCAGTCATCGAGTTCACGCCCGCCGGTCAGATCATTACGGCGAACGAGAACTTCCTGGCAACATTGGGCTACAAGCTCGTCGAAATCGTGGGCAAGCATCATTCGATGTTCTGCGAACCGGCCTATGCCCAAAGGGCGGAATACGCTGCATTCTGGAAGACACTGGCTGCCGGGCAGTTTGTCTCCGAGGAATTCAAGCGCATCGGCAAGGGCGGCCGGGAAGTCTGGATCCAGGCGTCCTACAACCCGATCTTCGACGCCTGCGGCAAGGTCGTCAAAGTCGTCAAGTACGCCACCGATATCACCGGCCGCGTGAAGGCCGTGGATGCGATTGCCGAAGGTCTCGGAGCCCTCTCGAACGGTGACCTGACATCTGCCATTGAGCAGCCCTTCATTCCCGCCTTTGATCGCTTGCGTCAGGACTTCAACAACGCGCTCGACCGGCTTCGCGCGGCGATGCAGGACGTCAACGGCAACACCGAAGGCATCGCATCCGGTTCGGAAGAAATCCGCAAATCCTGCGCCGATCTTGCCAGGCGGACAGAAACCCAGGCGACATCCGTGGAAGAGACGGCATCCGCCCTGCAACAGATCACGCGCACGGTCAGCGACAGCTCAAGGCGCGCGATGGAAGCTGGTCAGCTTGTCGCACGCACCAAGGAAGGAGCCGAGAAGTCGGGCGACGTGGTCCGCAGAGCCATCGGCGCCATGGACCAGATTGAAAACTCCTCCCGCGAGATCTCGAACATCATCGGCGTGATCGATGACATCGCCTTCCAGACCAACCTTCTGGCCCTCAATGCAGGCGTTGAGGCAGCCCGCGCGGGCGAAGCCGGCAAGGGCTTTGCCGTGGTGGCCCAGGAGGTTCGCGAACTGGCGCAACGGTCCGCCAAGGCTGCAAAGGAGATCAAGTCCCTGATCAACGCCTCGTCGGATCACGTCAGAAACGGTGTCGAACTGGTCGGCGAGACAGGACGTGCGCTCGAACAGATCGTCACCGAGGTGCAGGAGATCAACGGCAATGTCGCCGCCATCGCCGACTCGTCCCGCGAACAGGCGACAGCCCTCGCAGCCGTGGGCAAAGCGGTGAACGACATGGACCAGAACACGCAACAGAATGCGACCATGGTCGAACAGAGCACCGCTGCGAGCGATATCCTCGCACAACAGGCGTCTGCCCTGAGGAAACTCGTCGGACAGTTTAGAATTGAGCAACTAACTTCCCGTAAGCTTGGGTCCACACGTCAAGATGCAGCCCTCGCTGCAGTGCCGGGGCGGAAACTTGCGGCGAACGGTGCTCGCGCCTGAAAAGGCGCAATCCTCGCTCAGATATAAAGAAGGTTGGGAAGACTACTATGGCCACCATCAACTCCACCAGCTTCGGCGGCGATACTCTCGAGATCATTGCATTCCGTCTTCATGATCAGGAATTCTGCGTGAAGACCACGACGATCCGCGAAATCCGCGGCTGGGCGCCGTCCACCCCGATCCCGCATGCACCAGCCGACGTCATCGGCGTGATGAACCTGCGCGGCTCGGTCATTCCGATCATCGACCTCGCTTACAAGCTCGGCATGAAGAGCACGGTTGCCAACGAGCGTTCTGCGATCGTCGTGGCCGAAGTCCACAATATGGTTATCGGCATGCTGGTTGACCGCGTATCCGACATCCTGACCATCCCGTCGAGCCAGGTCCAGCCGGTTCCGGAAGTCTCCGCCTCCTTCGACAAGACCTTCTCTGAAGGCATCATCGCCAATGAGAACGGCATGATCTGCTTCCTGAACCTCGCCAAGATGTTCAAGGGCAGCGACCTGGAAGACCTGGCGGCCTGATAGCCGGCCATCTCTGGCAGAATTGAAAGGCAGTGGGTGACCCCCGCTGCCTTTTTGACGTGATGATGCTGAGATCAGACCGTTGATCGAAGGGCGGCTCTGGCCTACCAGAACATGGCAGCTCTGGAGGTCCGACATGCAACTTCTCCTCATTCACACCGGTGGCACGATCGGCATGGGCCCAACCGCCGATGGACTGGCGCCGGTCTCCGGTCTTCTGGAAGGCGCAGTCGCTGCACGTCTGACGGCAAGCGTCGACCTTCGTCGCCATGTGTTCAAACCCTTGCTGGACAGTGCCGATGTCGGGCCCGACCACTGGAATGAGATGCTGGATACGATCCGCGCCCATCCGGGCCTGCCGGTCATTGTCACCCACGGCACCGACACCATGGCCTTTACCGGGGCTGCCCTTTCGCAGGCGCTGGCTGGCGAAGGCCGGCGCGTGATCCTCTGTGGCTCGATGCTGCCGCTTGGCCAAGGAGGGGATGCCGAAGGCAATCTCGACCTCGCCATCGCAGCTGCCCGAGACAACACACCCGGTGTCTTGCTCGCCTTTGCCGGCAAGCTGATGCCGGCGGAAGGGCTGGTGAAGCATGACAGCCATCAGGCCGATGCATTCCGGGCACAGCCGCAAGACACGCCATCGCCTCCGGCACGGCGGCGCTTCGAAAGCCGCAGGCTTGCCATCCTCACCCTGTCGCCCGGCATTCCGGCCGGCATGGTGGACGCAGCCCTGTCAGCACTCGACGGGGCCGTGCTGCGGCTCTTCGGTTCGGGCACTGCGATGGCAGATCCTGAACTCTTGCGGGTCCTCGCCAAGGCCGTTTCGGCCGGTAAGCGGTTGCGCGGGGTCAGCCAATGCGAGGCCGGCGGCGTGAGCCCTGGCAGCTATGCCGCAGGCGCCGGTCTTTGGGCGACCGGTATCGACAATGGCGGCAAGGAAACTCCGGAAGCCGCTTTGATCCGGCTCTGGCTCAATTGAGGGCCTGACACGGGCTCGAGCGGGTGCGGGTGCGAGCAGTGCTCACCGTTCAGGAATACTGGGCTCCGATAGCGATTCTCCCGCGATCGCCCCATGACCACCGGGAGCCCCCACGGCCGCATCGCGACCCACACCGACTGCGCCGTCATCAGGTTCGCCGGGGCGCTTGATCTCGGTGGCTGAAGCCAGCACGAGAGGCAGGAAACCAACCGCGTCCTGATCAACCAGTTCAAAGAAGCGACGCCGCATGCGCGGCTCCCAGAATTTGTTGATATGCGTCGCCACGCCCGGCACACGCACCTCCTCCGGTTGGGACAGAAAGAAAGTCGCGATCTGGTTGGCCATCCGCACCAGTTTTTCATCGGTATGGCTAAGCGACATGAGCATTTCCTTCGGCGATGATACGGCCTGGCCGTGTAAAAATTTCGAAATCTTGGCCGCGGGCAATGCCGACAAGCGTCACACCCGTTTCTTCGGCCGTGCGGATGGCCAGTGCCGTTGGCGCGGAGATAGCGATCAGGACGGCACTGCCGGCAATAGCTGCCTTCTGGACCATCTCCACCGACAGACGGCTTGTGACGACGACGGCACCTTTCGACGGCTGCCAGCCACCGAGAAGAACAGCCCCTACCAGCTTGTCGAGCGCATTGTGCCGACCGACGTCCTCGCGCACCGCGACGATCCCCTGGCCTGGAATGTAAAAACCAGCACCATGCACTGCGCGGGTTTCACGGTTGAGGTGCTGCGCATCCGACAGCAGTGACACGGCTTCGGCAATCTGCGATGGACGTAGCTGGAACCCATCATCGTTAATCTTCGCCACCGGACGGACAGCCTGCTCTATCGATTCGATCCCGCAGAGACCGCAGCCAACAGGCCCCGCCATGCGTCGCCGGCGTGCGATGAGCGCATCAGCCCTCTGGTCGTGAAGGGTGACCTGCACATCAATACCGTCGCCGGCCGGCACGGCATCGACTGCGATCACCTCTGTCGCCGAGGTAATAATCCCCTCCGAAAGTGAGAAGCCAACGGCGAAATCCTCGAGATCAGCGGGTGTCCCCATCATCACCGCATGTGTCGAGCCGGAATAGGAGAAGGCAATCGGAACCTCCTCGGCAACGATCCGCTCACCCGACGACAGCATGGCGTGCCGGAACGCCATCTCCGGCACTCTGATCGCCGTAGGTCGGACACTGCCGGACACCTCGCGGTTACTCCGCCGCTTCGAGCTTGCCGGCAATGCGGCGGGAGCGACGGCTGAGATCGTCATACTCCTCTTGCCACTCGGTCGGCCCGTTCGACGGCGAAATCTGCACGGCCGTCACCTTGTATTCCGGGCAATTGGTCGCCCAGTCAGAGAAGTCCGTGGTGATGACATTCGCCTGCGTGCCGGGATGATGGAAGGTCGTATAGACCACGCCCGGGGCCACGCGATCGGTGATCAGCGCACGCAGCGTCGTATCGCCTGAGCGGCTGGCAAGCTTGACCCAATCGCCTTCCTTGACACCACGCTGTTCGGCATCGTGCGGATGGATCTCCAGCCGGTCTTCTTCGTGCCAGAGAACATTCTCCGTGCGGCGCGTCTGCGCACCGACATTATATTGAGAAAGGATGCGGCCGGTTGTCAGAAGCAGCGGGAAGCGGGGACCGGTTCGTTCATCGGTTGGCACATATTCGGTGCGGATGAACTTGCCCCGGCCACGCACGAAACCATCGACATGCATGATTGGCGAGCCGACCGGGAACTCTTCGTTGCAAGGCCACTGAACCGAGCCCATTTTTTCGAGATAGTCGTAGGAAACGCCGGCAAAGCTTGGCGTGGTTGCAGCGATCTCCGCCATGATCTGCGAGGGATGGGTATAGGCCCAGCCGAGACCCATGGCCTGGGCAAGCTTTTGCGTTACTTCCCAGTCGGCATAGCCATTCTTCGGCGTCATGACCTTGCGGACACGATTGATGCGGCGCTCGGCATTGGTGAAGGTGCCGTCCTTCTCAAGGAAAGTCGAGCCCGGCAGGAAAACATGGGCGTAGTTCGCCGTCTCATTGAGGAAGAGGTCGTGCACCACGACGCATTCCATCGCAGCGAGACCGGCAGACACGTGCTTGGTATCCGGATCGGACTGAAGGATGTCCTCACCCTGGATATAGATGCCCTTGAACGAGCCCTCGACGGCAGCGTCGAGCATGTTGGGAATGCGCAGGCCCGGCTCATTGTTGAGCGTGACGCCCCAGAGCTTTTCGAAGGTCTCGCGGGTCGCATCGTCGGAGACATGGCGATAACCCGGCAACTCATGCGGGAAGGAACCCATGTCGCAGGAACCCTGGACATTGTTCTGGCCACGCAGCGGGTTCACGCCGACGCCCGGACGACCGATATTGCCGGTCACCATGGCAAGGTTTGCGATCGCCATGACAGTGGTCGAGCCCTGGCTGTGCTCGGTGACACCCAGCCCGTAATAGATCGCGCCATTGCCACCGGTAGCGAAGAGACGGGCTGCACCGCGCAATTCATCAGCCGGAACGCCTGTATAGGCCTCGATCGCTTCCGGCGCGTGCTGCGGTTCGGCAACGAAGGCCGCCCAATCCTCGAATTCGGACCAGTCGCAGCGCTCGCGAATGAAGCGCTCGTCAAACAGGCCTTCCGTTACGATGACATGGGCAAGCGCCGTCATCACGGCGACATTGGTGCCGGGCTTCAGCGGCAGATGGAAGGCAGCTTCGATATGCGGGCTGCGCACGATATCGGTACGGCGCGGATCGATGACGATCAGCTTTGCACCCTTGCGCAGCCGCTTCTTCAGACGCGATCCAAAGACCGGATGGCCATCCGTCGGATTGGCACCGATCACCATCACCACGTCCGAATGTTCGACACTGTCGAAATCCTGTGTGCCAGCGGAGGTGCCGAAGGCCTGGCCGAGACCGTAACCGGTCGGCGAGTGGCAGACGCGGGCGCAGGTATCGACATTGTTGTTGCCGAAGCCGGCGCGGATCAGCTTCTGGACGAGATAGGTCTCTTCATTGGTGCAACGTGACGAGGTGATGCCGCCAATCGATTCCCGGCCATACTGATATTGAAGCCGCTTGAACTCGGAAGCCACATGGGCAAAGGCCTCCTCCCAGGTCACTTCCCGCCAGGGATCGGTGATCTTCTCGCGCACCATCGGGTTGAGAATACGGTCCTTATGGCTGGCATAGCCATAGGCGAAGCGGCCCTTGACGCAGGAATGACCACGATTGGCCTTGCCGTCCTTCCACGGCACCATGCGCACGAGCTCCTCGCCCCGCATTTCCGCCTTGAACGAGCATCCGACGCCGCAATAAGCGCAGGTGGTGACGGCCGAATGCTCCGGCTGGCCAACGGCGATGACAGACTTTTCCGTCAGCGTCGCTGTCGGGCAGGCCTGCACGCAGGCACCGCAGGACACGCATTCCGACGACATGAAGGCCTCATGTGCGCCGGGTGACACGCGGCTGTCAAAGCCACGGCCTTCGATGGTGAGCGCAAATGTGCCCTGCACCTCTTCGCAGGCGCGCACGCAGCGCGAACAGACGATGCATTTCGACGGATCATAGGTGAAATAGGGGTTGCTCTCGTCCTTCGGCATCCACTGGGCATTAATACCGCCATCCGTAGAGCGCGCCTTGACGTGGTTTTCGCCCTCATAGCCATAGCGCACATCGCGCAGACCGACAGCACCTGCCATATCCTGCAATTCGCAGTCGCCATTGGCCGCACAGGTCAGACAGTCGAGCGGGTGGTCGGAGATATAGAGCTCCATCACACCCTTTCGGATCGCCTTCAGGCGTTCCGTCTGGGTATGCACGACGATGCCGGGAGCGACCGGCGTGGTGCAGGAGGCGGGCGTGCCGTTGCGGCCCTCGACCTCGATCAGACAGAGACGGCAGGAACCGAAGGCATCGACCATGTCGGTCGCGCAGAGCTTCGGCACCTGAATGCCGGCCTCCATCGAGGCGCGCATGATTGACGTGCCCTCGGGCACGGTGATCTCGCGACCATCGATGGTCAATGTCACCATTTTATCGGAGCGCGAGGCGGGCGTGCCGTAGTCGATTTCAGGAACGAGGGGCATGGCGCTTACCTTTCCGCCGTCATCCTGGGACCTGTCCCGAGGATCTGCTGCGTCTGAATTTTGGGAGTCGGTTCAACCGGAAACCTTGCCCACGTGGGAAGCTCGGTAGATTCTCGGGACAAGCCCGAGGATGACGAAAGACAACCGTCAATCATTCAGCTGCCTCCCTGACCGGAACTGGCGTGAAATCTTCCGGAAAATGCGTCATCGCGCTCATGACCGGATACGGCGTAAAACCACCGAGCGCACAGAGCGAACCGAACTTCATCGTGTTGCAGAGATCTTCCAGCAGCACCTTGTTCTTCTCCGGCTCGATGCCTTGAGCGATCTTGTCGACCGTCTCCACACCACGGGTCGAGCCGATACGGCAAGGCGTGCACTTGCCACAGCTTTCGACCGCGCAGAACTCCATGGCGAAACGCGCCTGTTTCAGCATGTCGACGCTGTCGTCAAAGACCACCACACCGGCATGACCGATGAGACCACCGGCAGCGGTGAAGGCCTCGTAGTCGAAGATCGTGTCGAACAACGACGGCGGAAAATAGGCGCCGAGCGGCCCGCCGACCTGCACGGCCTTGACCGGGCGGCCTGAAATCGTTCCCCCGCCGATCTCATTGATCAGTTGGCCGAGCGGCAGACCAAAGGCCGTTTCGTACAATCCGCCGTGCCTGAGGTTACCGGCAAGCTGGATCGGGATCGTGCCATGCGAACGGCCAACGCCGAAATCGCGGTAGAATTGCGCGCCGCGATCCATGATCACGGGGATCGAGGCAAGCGACATGACGTTGTTGACCACCGTCGGCTTGCCGAACAGACCTTGCAAGGCCGGAAGCGGCGGCTTGGCGCGCACCACACCGCGCTTGCCTTCCAGGCTGTTCAGAAGCGAGGTTTCCTCGCCGCAGACATAGGCACCGGCGCCCATGCGCACTTCCATGTCGAAGGCATAAGCAGACCCCATCACCGACGAACCGAGGATGCCCTCGCGGCGGGCGATCTGGATCGCCTCTTCCATCATAGCAATCGCGTGCGGATATTCAGAGCGCGTATAGACATAGCCCTTGGTGGCGCCGGTCGCGATGCCGGCAATCGCCATGCCTTCGATCAGGACGAAGGGATCGCCTTCCATGATCATCCGGTCGGCAAAGGTGCCGCTGTCGCCCTCGTCGGCATTGCAGACGATGTATTTCTGGTCGGCGGACGCCTCCGCAACCGTCTTCCACTTGATGCCAGTCGGGAAGCCCGCACCGCCACGACCGCGCAAGCCACTGTCGGTGACCTGTTTGACGATCTCGACCGGTGCCATGGCGATGGCATTCGCGAGACCCTTCAGGCCCTGATAATGGCGGTAGTCATCGAGCGAGAGCGGATCGGTGACGCCACAGCGGGCGAAGGTAAGCCGCGTCTGTCCCTTGAGGAAGGGGATTTCCGCGGTAAGCCCATGACCGAGCGGATGCTCGCCGCCGGACAGGAAACCGGCATCGAAGAGCGAGGCGACATCTGACGGCCGGACCGGGCCATAAGCGATACGGCCATGCTCGGTGCGCACTTCGACCAGCACTTCCAGCCACAACATGCCGCGCGACCCGTTGCGTACGATCCGGACATCGAGATCGCGCGCGCTTGCCTCACGCGTGATGGCGGCGGCAACCTTGTCGGCACCGACAGCCAGCGCTGCAGCGTCTCGGGGAACGAAGATGGTGACGGTCATCGGCGCACCTCTGCAAGAATGTCAGCGAGCGCGTCTTCATCGAGCCGGGCGTGCACCTCGCCGTCGAGCATGGCGGCGGGTGCCTGCGCACAAAGGCCGAGGCAATAGACCGGCTCCAACGTCAAGGCCCCGTCTGGCGTTGTGCCGTGCCAGTCAACCCCGAGCAGGGCTTGGATCTTTGCTGCAAGAGGCTCGCCACCCATCGACTGGCAAGCCTCGGCCCGACAGAGTTTCAGGACATGGCGGCCCCCAGGCTTGTCACGGAAGTCGTGGTAGAAGGTAATGACCCCATGCACTTCCGCCCGTGACAGATTGAGCGCATCAGCGATCAGCTGTTTCGCCGGTTCTGGAATGAAGCCAAACTCGTGCTGAATCTGGTGAAGAATAGGCAACATGGGGCCTTCGAGCCCAAGACAGGCATCGATGATTGCAGAGAGACGCGTCGTTTCATCAGAAACGACCGCACGGATATCCATGAGCCAGTCCTCCCAAGCCGACACAGGGCAAGGCATCGCATCATCCGCATGACTTGCCGCTGTGGACCAGTATTGATCGTCCGCGGAAAGATCGCGCGGAATTGCCGTCAGCGCAGGATGGCCACTCCAAGCTCGTCAGGTCAATAGCGCGGTCTCGTGGGTCGATAGAAGATTTCTATCAAACGCATCGGCAGAGACCAGCATACGCGCTTCATGCAGCAAAGCAGAAACAAGCGGCGTATGCGGCTCACGATGGGTGGCAACAAGGCCGACGAGATGCGAGGCCTCCGGCTCGGCAATCGGGATCATGCGGATTTGCTCTGGAAAGCCAAAGGAATCCGCGACGTTACGAGGCATGATCGATGCCCATTTGCCCGTGCGGATATGCGAGAACAAGACGATCATCGAATTGGATTCGAGCGTCGGTGCCACTTCGACACCCGCTTCGGCCATGTGTTTGTTGATGATACGGCGATTTTGCATGTCGGCGGTCAATAGACAAAGCCGAAGGCTCGCAACCTCTAGCCATGTCACAGAGGCCCTGTCGGCCAGCGGCGTGCCCGCCGCCGTGATCAGGTGGTAACGCTCGGAATAGAGCGGCACCGTCGTCACGCGCCCAAGGGGTTCGTTGTCGAGGTAGGTGATGCCCGCGTCGATTTCGAGATTTTCAAGCTGGCTCAGGACCTGCAGCGATGTGCGCGAAACGACGGAGAATGTCACATTCGGGTGGCGCGTCTGGAAAGGTTCCGTAAGCTTGGGAACCATGGCAAGGGCGGTCGGGATCGCCGCAAGCCGGATATGGCCTGCAAGGCCCCGCCGTGCCGCCCGCATTTCCTCGCGCATTGTGCGCGTATCGCCGACGATGCGGCGCGCCCATTCGAGAACCCGCTGGCCTTCCGGTGTCAGCCCGACAAAACGTGACCCACGCACCACAAGGATCACACCGAGCTGCTCCTCGAGCTGGCGGAGCGCCGCCGACAAGGTCGGCTGTGTGATGCCGCACTCCTCGGCCGCCCGGCCAAAATGCTGCTGGCGCGCAAGCGCGATGAAGAACTCGAGTTTGTCGATCATGGCAGCATCTTCCGACCCCTCATGCGGCCCTTCACGCGGCCGACGGGGCCTGGCTCACGCCTTGGTCCCGCGACCGGTCGTATCCCGCTTTGCGGTCGGCTCGCAATACATCTTGTAGAGCACCGACAGCAGCTCGGCGAGTTGCGGGTCGACAATGCTGTAATAGATCTGCCGCCCGTCACGCCGGGCCTGAACGATCCGGTCCATCCTGAGCCGCGCGAGTTGCTGTGAAACCACGGCCTGTTGCATGCCGAGAAATTGCTCGATTTCTCCAACGGTCCGTTCGCCCTGGCAAAGCATGCAGAGCATGAGGAGGCGTGATTCATGCGACAACGCCTTCAGGAGCGCTGCCGCCTCCCGCGCCTTGACCAGCATGCCGTCCAACTGCTCGTCCGTGAGTTCTTCCGCGATCATGATCAAATGTCCGCTTTTCGGTTCGAACCGGCCGCTCGAGCGCGACGCTTAAAGGACAACGGCATCGGCCCGCTCCTTCAGGATGGAGGCGCTGCGGTTCAGTGCTGTGTATTCACTTTCATCGAGATCAGGAAACAGGTCGGCAGTCACACCCTCAGCACCGATCACCCGCGGGATGGATAAGGCAACCTCCTTAACCCCGGCCACTTCAGGCGTAACGATCGAGACCGAAAGTACATCACGCTCATCCCGCGCAATGGCCTTGATGATGCGGGCGAGGCCTGCGCCGATGCCATAATAGGTCGAACCCTTGCCGCGGATAATCTTGTAGGCCGCATTGCGCACGCCATCATCAATGTTGGCGCGAACATCATCTGTAAGAGGCGAACCAACCTGCGCGGCAAAGGAAGAAAGTGGAACGGAACCTGCGCGCGCGCTCGACCAGGCCAGGACCTCGCTGTCACCATGTTCGCCCAGCACATAGGCATGAACAGATTGCGGCGAGATACCGAGATGGCGACCGACAAGACTGCGGAACCGGGCCGTATCGAGAATGGTGCCGGACCCGATCACGCGATGCGGCGGCAGATTGGAGATGCGCACCGTGATCTGTGTCATCACGTCGACCGGATTTGATGCAATCAAGAGAATGGCATCAGGGGCAACCGGCAGGACCTGGCCAAGAACGGCGCGGAAGACGGCGGCATTGCGTTCAAGCAGGGCAAGCCGTGTCTCGCCGGGTTTCTGGCTGACACCCGCAGCAATGATGACAACCGAGCATCCGTCGAGATCCCGATAGCTCCCCGCATTGACAACGGTGGAGGACATGAAGGGCACCGCATGGGCGATATCTTCGGCCTGTGCGACGGCCAGTGCTTCGTTCTGATCAACGAACACGATCTCGCTCGCCAGTCCCATGAGGGCCAAAGCATAGCCGGCAGAACTTCCGACCATGCCGGCACCGACGATCCCGACCTTCATTCCTTCCCTCCTGCGTTGCAGCATCCAGCCCGCTTATGTAACCTCTGATGCATAAGGTTCAAAGCTTTTCCACCCTCGGTTCGGGAGCATTATTGGTGGAATTCCCGTGCGCCAGAGCCTGCTTTCTGCTTTGATGCGCCACCTTGATACCAGTCTTGCGAGGCTCAATGAGACGGCTACCGGCCCTATCCGCCATGAAAGTGTTTGAGGTCGTCGGCCAGACACGCAGCTTCACCAGAGCAGGAGAACTGCTGAACCTGACCCAGAGTGCCGTCAGCCGTCAGGTCCGCAATCTCGAGGACCAATTGGGCGAGCAGCTGGTCATTCGACGGCACCATCACCTGGAACTCACGCCGTCGGGCGCCGAATTGCTGGCCGCCCTGCAGCAAGCTTTCCATCAGGTCGAGCTTACGGTGCGCAATATCCGCGAAAAAAGCAACCTCCGGCGGCTGCGGATCAATGTTCCACCAACCTTTGCCAAACGGTGGCTTCTGCCAAGATTGGCGAGACTGCGCGCCTTTCTGCCCGATATTGACCTCAGCATCACCACGGAGCCAGAGGACAGGCTGGCCGAACGCGGCATGCTCGATTGCGCCATTCGCTTCGGTGACGGCGAATGGTCCGGTTTGCGCTCTGAGCGGCTATTCACCGAACATCACATCGCCGTTTGCGCCCCCGCCTTGCTAGAGGCCGTGCCGTCGGACACGCCCATCGACCTGTCCTGCTTCACCTTCCTGCATGTGCTGGCATCCGTCGACCAGCGCTACCTGACCTGGCATCGCTGGCTGGATGCCGCAGGCCTGGGCGAAACCGACACGGCCGGCGGGTTGGAGTTCGATCTCCTGGATCTCGTGATCGAGGCCGCCTGCAACGGACTGGGGCTCGCGGTGGCCGATCGCTTCATGGTGGCATCCCTGATGCACGAGGGAAAACTCGTTCAGGTGCTGGACGTCGAAGTCGAGGGCCACGAGTCCTACTGGCTGGTGACGCGCCCGGATGGTCCCGTCTCTGCCCATGTAAGCGCCTTGCGAACCTGGCTACACTCAGAGCTACACCCACAAGATCGTCTTCAGTCGCACGCCACGGCCTGAACCATTCCAATTTGGAATGCTGAACCCGACAATTACTCGCTTGCCACTTCTCTAGAGCGGCGTCCTAGTTGCAGGACTGTGTCCGAGCCTGGAGCCGTTCATGACCGAATGCCGCAATTTTATCGATGGTGACTTTCAGGAGCCCGCCGACAGATCCCGGATCGACGTCAGGAACCCCGCCACTGGCGTGATCTTCACCAGCGTACCCGCCGCAACAGAAGCAGATGTTGTCCGGGCCGCGCAGGCCGCCGCTCGCGCTCAAAAGCCCTGGGGTCGTCTGCCGGCGATTGAGCGCGGCAATGCCTTGCGCCGGCTGGCTGACATTCTCGAGAAGAATGCTGGCAGGATCGGCACGGCGCTGGCCAATGAATCCGGGAAGAGCCTTGCGGACGCCACCGGCGAGGCCATCTACGGTGTTGAGCTCATGCGATACCACGCCGAGTGGGCGCGGCGCATTGAAGGCGAAGTGATCGAGAGCGACACGCCCGACGAGACACTGATGCTCAAGCGAACGGCAATCGGTGTCGTTGCCTGCCTGATCCCTTTCAACTTCCCGATCTACACGCTGGTCCGCAAGATTGCCCCGGCATTGATTGCCGGCAATTCCGTCGTTGTCCGCCCCAGCAACACTACACCAACCTCGGCTTTCATCTTCGCCGAATGCGTTGCCGAAGCCGGTTTGCCCGCAGGCCTCGTCAACATCATGACGATGAACCATGATGTGGCAGAAGTGATGTGTACCCGCAGCGAAATCGGCATGATCACGCTGACCGGTAGCGTTTCGGCCGGACAGACGGTGCTTGGCTTTTGCCGGACCAACATCGCCAAGCCCTCGCTGGAACTCGGTGGCAAGACGCCGGTCATCGTCGAACCGGATGCCGATCTTGATCTCGTGACGCGCAGTGTCCTTGCGGCAAAGACCGCCCATTGCGGCCAGGTCTGCACCTCCGTTGAGCGGCTTTATGTCCATGCCTCTATCCACGGCACGTTGCTGGAAAAGCTCAAAGCCGCCTTCGAGACCCGTCATTTCGGCGACCGCTCCGAGCATCCCGATCACATGGGGCCGCTGGCGACGGCACAGGCACGGCTGAAGGCCCACCACATGGTGGAGCGCGCCGTGGCCGATGGTGCGACATTGGAGGCAGGCGGCTATCTGCCGGATGGTGACGGCTTCTTCTATCCACCGACACTTCTGTCCGGCTGCAGGCAGGACATGGAAATCGTCCAGGAAGAAGTCTTCGGGCCGGTGCTCCCCGTCATTCCGTATACCGATTTCGACAATGCGCTTGCCATGGCCAGCGACCACCAATTCGGGCTCGCCTCCGTCGTCTTCTCGGAAAACTACCGCAAGGTGATGAAGGCAGCGAACGAGATCGAAGCGGGCGAGCTCTACATCAACCGTTTCCCGGCAGATCCCTACCAGGGCTACCACGCCGGCTGGAAGCGCTCCGGCCTCGGCGGCGATGATGGCAAGCACGGCATGCTGGAATTCACACAGACCCGCCTCGTCATCCTCAAGCATTGAACATATCGCGGCACCAAGGGGGTATCCATGAAAGTCGCTTCGCTCAAGACCCATGTCGTGGCAACGCCTGCGCCGCATATTGGCGGCATGTACTGGATCTTCGTCGAGCTGGAGACGGCCTGCGGCATCACGGGCGTCGGCGAAATCTATTCGACCGCCTTTCATCCGTCCGGCATCGCCGTCCTCGTCGAAGATGTTTTCACCCGTTATCTCGAGGGTCATGATCCGCACCAGATCGAACGCTTCTGGCGTGCTGCTTATTCGAGCGGCTTCACCCAGAGGCCCGATCCGACCATGGTCGGCATTATTTCAGGCCTTGAGATCGCCTGCTGGGACATCATCGGCAAGGCGGCGGGTCGGCCCGTTGCGGATCTCCTCGGCGGCACGGTGCATGAGAAGCTGCGCGCCTACACCTATCTCTATCCGAAGAACGCAGCCGGAGAGTACGACTACAACGATCCGGATCTGGCCGCCGAAGAGGCGATCCGAATGGTCGAGGCGGGCTTTACTGCACTGAAGTTCGACCCGGCCGGCCCCTACACGAACTATTCCGGCCACCAGCTGTCGCTCGCCGTCATGGACCGCTGCGAAGGGTTTTGTCAGAAGATCCGTGACGCGATCGGCAACCGTGCGGACATCCTCTTCGGCACCCACGGCCAGATGGTTCCCTCCTCTGCAATCCGGCTCGCCAAGCGGCTGGAGAAATACGATCCGCTATGGTTCGAGGAGCCGGTGCCGCCTGGCCAGGAGGCGGCGATGGCGGAAGTGGCGCGCGCGACCTCAATCCCTGTGTCGACCGGCGAACGGCTGACCACGAAATATGAATTCCAGAGAGTGCTTCAACTGGGGGCAGCCTCCATTCTCCAGATGAACGTCGCCCGTGTTGGCGGACTGCTGGAGGCGAAGAAGATCGCTGGCATGGCAGAAGCCTTCTATGCGCAGATCGCGCCCCATCTCTACAACGGACCCGTTGGAGCGGCTGCTAGTATCCAGCTTTCCGCGGCAAGCCCCAACTTCCTCATTCACGAAGCCATCATGGATTTCGGCGGCTTCCATGCGGAGGTGCTGAAGACCAAACTCGGTTTCGAGGACGGCTACCTCATTCCCTCCCGCGAGCCCGGCCTCGGCATAGAGCTCAATCACGAGGTCATTGCGTGCCATACGCCCTATACGGGTGAACGGCTGCACCTCCAGATGGCCCCGGAACCGATGGACGTTAAAGCCTTCGCGCCGGCCAAGGGCTGAGGGATAACGCCCATGATCTTCGATTTCATTGTGGTCGGTGCAGGCTCGGCAGGCTGCATCGTGGCCAGTCGCTTGAGCGAGAGCGGACGCTATTCCGTGCTTCTGATCGAGGCCGGTGGCGAGGATAAATCCTTCTGGTTCAAGATCCCCGTCGGCTACGCCAAGAGCTACTACAATCCCAAGGTCAACTGGATGTACCGTACCGAGCCCGAGCCGAACCTCGGGGGACGGCGGATCTACGCCCCGCGCGGCAAGGTGCAGGGCGGCTCCGGCTCGATCAATGCCATGGTCTTTGTGCGCGGCGCGCGCCAGGACTTCGATGACTGGCGCGACGCCGGAAACCCGGGCTGGGGTTTCGATGACGTGCTGCCCTTCTTCCGCAAGCTGGAGACCCATGCGCGGGGAGAAAGCCACTGGCATGGCACAGAGGGCCCCATCCATGTGACGCCGATGCGCGGGGCAACCCATGCCGTCAGCGACGCCTTCCTGGCCGCCTGTGACGAGCTCCAGGTGCCGCTGAACGAAGACTTCAACGGCGCTGCGCTCGAAGGTGCCGGTGTCTACGACGTCAACACCCGGCGCGGCCAGCGCTCGCACTCGAGCGCCGAATATCTGCGACCCGCGCTGAAGCGGCCGAACCTTTCCATTGAGCGGGAAGCCCATGCACGCCGTCTGCTGGTCGAAGCCAATGGCCGGGTGTCAGGTGTGGAAGTGATCCAGCATGGTCGCTTGGTGACCTACTCAGCGCGCCGAGAGGTCATTCTGACCGCTGGTGCCGTGGACACGCCAAAGCTGATGCAGCTCTCCGGTTTCGGTGACGGATCGGTGCTTCTGAAACATGGGATCTCGCCGCAAAGACACCTGCCCGCCATCGGACAGAACCTGCAGGATCACCTCTGCGGAAGTTTCTACTACCGCTCAAAGCGGCCGACGTTGAACGGCGATTTTGCCAGCCTCATCGGCCAGGCCCGCTTTGGCCTGATGTGGCTGTTGAAGCGCAGCGGCCCCTTCGCGATGAGCGTCAACCAGGCCGGCGGCTTCTTCCGGGGATCGCCAGATGAGGCGCGCGCGAATATCCAGGTCTACTTCAACCCTCTGTCCTATCGTATCCCGGACAATCCACGCGCGGGCCTGACGCCAGAGCCCTATCCGGGTTTTCTCATCGCGTTCAATGCCTGCCGCCCAACCAGCAAAGGCGCAATCTCGATAGCCTCCCCCGAGGCCTCTGACGCTCCATTGATCCGTCCAAACTATCTCTCGACAGAGCGTGATATAGACGAAGTTCTGCAGGGGAGCCGGCTCATGCGCCGGATCGCGGCCACCCATGCACTAGCCGGGTGGGTAGAGGACGAGGTGTCCCCCTCCAAGGCTGCAGATACGGATGAGAAGCTGCTCGACTATTTTCGCCAGAACAGCGGATCGATCTATCACCTGTGCGGTACCTGCGCGATGGGCACTGATCCGCATTCGAGCGTTGTCGATGCGCGGTTGAGGGTGCACGGCGTGGCAGGGTTACGCATCGTTGACGCCTCCGTCTTCCCCAACATTACCGCCGGCAACATCAATGCGCCCACGATGATGGTCGCCGAAAAGGGTGCGGCGATGATTCTCGAAGACACACACTCCGCCTGACAGAACCACATGAAAAAAGCCGGACCCAAGGGCCCGGCTTCAAATCGTGTCGTCGAGTTCTGCCAATCAGGCGGCGACGAGAATGCCGTTCAGGTTGGTCAGCTCAGCAAGATACTGCTCGAGCTTGGTACGGTGCTCGTGTTGCTCGACGCCTTCGAGTTCCTTGCGGGCCTCGTCGATGCGCTTGGTGAGCGTATCCGGGGCGATTTCCGAAAGCGGAACAGCCGATTCGGCGAGCAGCGTGCAGCCGGTCGGCAGAACGTCGGCAAAACCACCGAAGACCACGTATTTCGTGACCTGACCGGAAGCGAGCTTCACAGTCACGACGCCCGGCTTGATGGTCGTCATGGTCGGCGCATGATTGGCCATGACGGTCATTTCGCCTTCCGTTGCCGGAATGACGACTTCGCTCACCAGCTCGGAGAGCAGAAGACGCTCGGGCGAAACGAGCTCAAAGTTGAAATTGTCGGCCATGGTCGTTCACTTCTCTGATGAAGGATGGAGCGGCACGCGAGTAACCCGCGTGCCGGCGTTCCCTTGTGCCTTAAGCCGCTTCGGCTGCCAGGCGCTTGGCCTTTTCGATCGCTTCTTCGATCGAGCCAACCATGTAGAAGGCAGCTTCCGGCAGGTGGTCGTAGTCACCGTTGACCAGGCCCTTGAAGCCCTTGATCGTGTCTTCGAGCGCAACCAGCTTGCCCGGCGAACCGGTGAAGATTTCAGCAACGAAGAACGGCTGGCTGAGGAAGCGCTCGATCTTACGGGCGCGGGCAACGGTCATCTTGTCCTCTTCGGACAGTTCGTCCATGCCGAGGATGGCGATGATATCCTGAAGCGACTTGTAGCGCTGCAGGGTCGTCTGAACCTTACGAGCGATTTCGTAGTGTTCTTCGCCAACGACCAGCGGGTCGAGCATGCGCGAGGTCGAGTCGAGCGGGTCAACAGCCGGGTAGATACCCTTTTCTGCGATCGAACGCGACAGAACCGTCGTTGCATCCAAGTGGGCGAACGAGGTGGCCGGAGCCGGGTCGGTCAAGTCGTCGGCGGGAACGTAAATGGCCTGAACCGAGGTGATCGAACCCTTGGTCGTGGTGGTGATGCGTTCCTGCATCTGACCCATGTCGGTTGCGAGCGTCGGCTGATAACCAACGGCCGACGGGATACGGCCGAGCAGAGCCGACACTTCCGAACCTGCCTGGGTAAAGCGGAAGATGTTGTCGACGAAGAACAGAACGTCCTGGCCCTTGTCGCGGAAGTCTTCAGCGATCGTCAGACCGGTCAGAGCGACGCGAGCGCGGGCGCCCGGCGGTTCGTTCATCTGGCCGTATACGAGCGCAGCCTTGGAGCCTTCGCCGCCGCCGTGCTTGTTAACGCCGGACTCGATCATTTCGTGGTAAAGGTCGTTGCCTTCGCGGGTACGTTCACCCACGCCTGCAAACACGGAGTAACCGCCGTGTGCCTTCGCAACGTTGTTGATCAGTTCCATGATCAGAACCGTCTTGCCAACGCCGGCACCGCCGAACAGGCCGATCTTGCCGCCCTTGGCGTAAGGCGCCAGGAGGTCGACGACCTTGATGCCGGTGACGAGGATCTGCGATTCCGTCGACTGCTCGACGTAGGACGGCGCTTCCTGGTGGATGGCGCGACGGCCTTCGGTGACCAGCGGACCGGCTTCGTCAACCGGCTCGCCGATGACGTTCATGATGCGGCCAAGCGTTTCCGGACCGACCGGAACGGTGATCGGAGCGCCCGTGTCGCTGACCGGCTGGCCGCGGACGAGACCTTCGGTCGAGTCCATGGCAATCGTGCGGACCTGGTTCTCGCCGAGGTGCTGCGCGACTTCGAGAACGAGGCGGTTGCCGCCGTTGTCGGTTTCCAGCGCGTTCAGGATCGGGGGCAGTTCGCCTTCGAATGCGACGTCGACGACGGCGCCGATGACCTGCGTGACCTTGCCGAGAGCACCAGCTGCGGACTTCACCGCCTTAGACTTGGGGGTAGCTGCCTTAGCCATGTATCTTACCCTCTTTCCTTAACCTCAGAGCGCTTCCGCGCCCGAAATGATTTCAATGAGTTCCTTGGTGATCTGTGCCTGACGCTGGCGGTTGTACGAAAGCGTCAGCTTGTTGATCATCTCACCGGCATTGCGCGTCGCATTGTCCATGGCGCTCATCTTGGCGCCCATTTCACCAGCAACGTTTTCGAGCAGGGCCCGGAAAATCTGAACCGAGATGTTGCGCGGGATCAGATCCTCGAGGATCGCCGACGCGTCCGGCTCGTATTCGTAAAGCGCAGAAGCACCAGCCTGCGGAGCAGCATCGGCCGGAGCGGCCGGGATGATCTGCAGGGCGGTCGGAATCTGGCTGATCACCGACTTGAACTCGGAATAGAACAGCGTGCAAACGTCGAATTCGCCACGCTCGAACATACCGATGACCTTGCGGCCGATGGCATCTGCATTGGTGAAACCGATACGCTTGACTTCGCGCAGGTCCGTACGTTCGACAATCATGCCGGCAAATTCGCGGCGCAGGCTGTCGTAACCCTTCTTGCCAACGCAGAAGATCTTGACCGTCTTGCCTTCGGCCAGGAGCTTGCGCGCATGGTCACGGGCGAAACGGGCGATCGACGAATTGAAACCGCCGCACAGACCGCGTTCGGCCGTGCAGACGACGAGCAGATGCACGTCGTCCTTGCCAGTACCGGTCATCAAGCGCGGTGCGCTGTCGTCCGAACCCACGGCTTGCGCGATGTTGGCCAGGACGGCGCCCATGCGCTGGGAGTACGGGCGAGCAGCCTCGGCCGCCTCCTGCGCACGACGCAGTTTCGCCGCGGCGACCATTTTCATCGCCTTGGTGATCTTCTGCGTCGCCTTGACGGAGGCGATCCGGTTTTTCAGATCCTTAAGTGAAGGCATCCGTTATCCGTCCTTGGCTTGAGCCTGAATTAGGCGAAGTTCTTCGCGAAGCTATCGAGAGCAGCCTTGAGCTTGCCCTTGGTGTCGTCGCTGATCGCCTTGTCGGTGCGGATCGCGTCAAGGATCGCCTTACCTTCCGAACGGAGGTAGGAGAGCAGCCCCTGCTCGAACTTGCCGACCTGATTGACGGCGACCTTATCGAGGTAGCCATTCACGCCAGCGAAGATCACCGCAACCTGTTCTTCCGTCTTGAGCGGAGAGAACTGGGCCTGCTTCAGGAGTTCCGTCAGACGGGCACCACGGTTCAGCAGGCGCTGGGTGGCGGCATCAAGGTCGGAACCAAACTGGGCGAAGGCAGCCATTTCGCGATACTGGGCGAGTTCACCCTTGATCGAGCCGGCAACCTGCTTCATCGCCTTGATCTGAGCGGCGGAACCAACGCGCGAAACCGACAGACCGACGTTAACGGCCGGACGAATGCCCTGATAGAACAGGTCGGTTTCAAGGAAGATCTGACCGTCGGTGATCGAGATAACGTTGGTCGGAATAAAGGCCGACACGTCGTTACCCTGGGTTTCGATAACCGGCAGAGCGGTCAGCGAGCCGGCACCGGCAGCGTCACCCATCTTGGCGGCGCGCTCGAGCAGACGCGAATGCAGGTAGAAAACGTCGCCCGGATAAGCTTCGCGGCCCGGAGGACGACGCAGCAGAAGCGACATCTGACGGTAAGCAACAGCCTGCTTCGACAGGTCGTCGTAAGCGATCAGGGCGTGCTGGCCGTTGTCACGGAAGTATTCGCCCATGGCGCAACCAGCGAACGGTGCGAGATACTGCATCGGAGCCGGATCGGACGCGGTTGCCGCGATAACGATCGAGTACTGCAGTGCGCCGCGCTCTTCGAGGATCTTCACGAACTGAGCAACAGTCGAACGCTTCTGACCAACAGCGACGTAGACGCAGAACAGCTTGTCGTTATCAGGGCCGTTGTCGTGGATCGGCTTCTGGTTCAGGAAGGTGTCCAGAATGATCGCGGTCTTGCCGGTCTGACGGTCACCGATGACCAGTTCGCGCTGGCCACGACCAACCGGGATGAGGGCATCGATAGCCTTGAGGCCGGTCGACATCGGCTCATGAACCGACTTACGCGGAATAATGCCAGGAGCCTTTACGTCGACGCGCGAACGGCGGGTCGCGTTGATCGGGCCCTTGCCGTCGATCGGGTTGCCAAGCGCGTCAACGACGCGGCCGAGCAGTTCCGGACCAACCGGAACATCAACAATGGCGCCGGTCCGCTTGACGATGTCGCCTTCCTTGATGCCGCGGTCGGCACCGAAGATAACCACACCGACATTGTCGGCTTCGAGGTTGAGCGCCATACCGCGAACGCCGCCCGGGAACTCGACCATTTCGCCAGCCTGGACGTTGTCGAGGCCGTAAACGCGGGCAATACCGTCACCGACGGAGAGCACCTGGCCGACTTCGGAGACTTCCGCCTCTTTGCCGAAGTTCTTGATTTGATCTTTCAGAATTGCGGAAATTTCCGCGGCGCGGATATCCATCAGCCAACCTCTTTCAGTGCAAGCTTAAGGGTGGAAAGTTTGGTGCGAAGGGACGTGTCGATCTGGCGGGAACCGATCTTCACGATCAGACCGCCAAGCAGAGACGCATCGACCGTGACCACGATCGAGACTTCCTTGCCAGTAACGCCCTTCAGCGCCGCTTTCAGTTCGGATTCCTGCTCAGCCGAAAGGGCGTGAGCAGAGGTAACGTCCGCCGTGATCTCACCCTTGTGACGGGCGGCGATCTGGCGATAGGCGGCCACCATGCCAGATACGGCAAACAGGCGGCGATTGCTGGCGACGACCTTCAGGAAGTTCAACACCAGCGCGCTCAGACCGGCCTTTTCGCCGATCGCACTGATGGCGTTGACCTGATCTTCGGCCGTAAAGACCGGCGACTGGACCAGACGCTTCAGATCGTCGCTCTCGTCGATCATCGCCTGGAACCGGTTGAGATCGGCGGCGACCGCGTCAATGGCACCGGCCTCGAGCGCAAGCTCGAAAAGCGACGATGCGTAACGCTCTGCCACGCCTGAAATCACTTGGGATGCGTCTGCCACGGGCAAAAAATTCCCTGATTTTGACCCAGGATCGAAGCGCCCCAAGATAGGGCCTCACAACGTCCTGATATCGTTTTGTTTTTCCCCAAAAACACCAGCCCGTAAGACTTGCGTTTTCCGAATTTCGCGGTCCGTCTAGCATACGAGGTCTAGACTCGCAACACGCGTATTAACGGTTTGCACCCCGAGAGCAAGGCCTTGTTGGGTTTTTTGTCCGAATCTGCGTCAAATTGGCGGCGCAGTGACTGGGACTGCGCCGTTCCTCAAATTCAAGTCAGACCAAAGACATAGGCGAGAGGCATGGCAGCAAGTGCGAGCTCTGCAACCAGGAGGAGAAGGTTGCGCCAAGTGCTCCCACCATCCGACATGATGGATAGGATGCGAGCAAAAGCCGCAAGTGCCACGGCAGCCCCGAAAGCGAGATAGACCGTGGGCTGCGCCAGGAGAAGTGCTGTTCCTGAAAAGCCGGTGACGAGTCCGCCGGTGGAGCGGACGGCACCAAAGCCCTCGGGCCGCCCCTCCCGTGGCGCAAGGCCGAGCAGACGCAGCGTCAGACCCGGTGCAAACATGATGAAGCAGCCGATTACGGCAGCAGCGGCAGCTGCGACGAAGGCCAGCTGCTCGCCCAGCTCGGTGGGGAAGTAGAATTCCATGGTGGATCCTGAGAAGACGAAAACGCGGGGCTTATGCCACATATAAGGCTGAGGCGGTATGGGATGACCGTGAAATTCTTGCGCGTCGGTCCACGGCACTCAGAGGAAGCTCTGAGGATCCACATCGACTTGAACCTGGATTGATCGCCGCTCCTTCGGCCCACGGTCCAGCATACTGCGGACAAAGCCCTGCATGTCGCTGCTGCGTCTTCCATGCACCAGCAGCCGGAAGCGGTGGCGACCGCGGATCAGTGCAAGCGGCGCCTCTGCCGGGCCAAGCACCATGATCCCGCTCTCATGGGGTGCTGCCTGGCGGAGGGCTCGGGCATGCCCCTCGGCTTCTGCCCGAGTATCGGCAGAGACAATGATCGACACGAGACGGCCATAGGGCGGCAGCTGCGCACGCTCTCTCTCCGTAATCTCTCGCTCGTAGAATGCCGAGGCATCACCGGATACCAGCGCCTGCATCACCGGATGTTGCGGCTGGAAGGTCTGGATGAGGCCGAGGCTCTTGCGGCCCGTGCGCCCGGCACGTCCAGTCACCTGCGATAGAAGCTGGAAGGTTCGTTCGGCGGCGCGCGGATCGCCATTCGACAAGCCGATATCGGCATCGATGATCCCAACCAGCGTCATCAGTGGGAAATTATGGCCCTTCGCCACCAGCTGCGTTCCGATGACGATATCCGCCTCGCCATTGGCAATCGCTTCCAGTTCCAACCGCAGCCGCTTCACGCCACCAAGGTCGGATGACAAGACCAGCGTCCGGGCGTCGGGAAAATGCTTCTCCACCTCTTCCGCGATCCGCTCGACACCGGGCCCGCAGGCCACCAGATGGTCGAGCGTCCCGCATTCGGGGCAGGCATTCGGCGTCGGTTCGTGATAACCGCATTGATGGCACTGGATCTGCCCGCGGAACCGATGCTCCACCAGCCAGCTCGAACATTGCGGGCATTGGAAACGGTGACCGCAGACCCGGCAGAGCGTGAGCGGTGCATAGCCGCGCCGATTGAGGAAGAGCAGCGCCTGCTCTCCCCGCTCAACCGCCTTTCCAACCGACCGCAGCAAGATCGGAGACAAGAAGCCGCCACGCTCGGGCGGATGTCGGCGCATATCGATCAGATGCAGATCCGGCATGGCTGCATCGGCAAAGCGGGTGGGCAGATGGATGCGCTGATAACGTCCGGCAATGCAGTTCACCTGGCTTTCGACCGACGGCGTGGCGGAGACCAGCACCACGGGAAAGCCAGCAATCCGCGCGCGGACAACAGCCATGTCGCGCGCATTATAGAAGACGCGATCTTCCTGCTTGAAGGCGGGGTCATGCTCTTCGTCGACGATGATGAGGCCAAGATTTTCGAAGGGCAGGAAGAGCGCCGAACGCGCGCCGGCAACCACACGGACCTCTCCGGTGGCCACCTGCCGCCAGACCTTCTCGCGTGTCCGCGTGGCAAGATCAGAGTGCCATTCGCCGGGCTTGGATCCGAAGCGATCCTGGAACCGATCGAGGAAATTGGCCGTCAGCGCAATTTCCGGCAGCAGGATCAGCACCTGCTTGCCCTGCTTCAACGTCTCGGCAATCGCTTCGAAATAGACCTCGGTCTTTCCTGAGCCGGTAACCCCGTCGATCAAGGCGACGGAGAAACCGCCCTTGCCGATCATGGCGAGGATTTCGTCTGCTGCCTCCTTCTGCGGACCGGCAAGACGATGCACCGCATAGTCAGGATCGGGAGGCGCAACGATCGGCGGCGGCGGCAGGAAGACCTGCTCGAACACACCCTGTTTGGCGAGCCCGTCGATCACGCTCGCGGACACGCCTGAGGCATGGGCAAGTCCGCTCTTCGTCCAGGACAATCCGTCACCGGCAAGTTCGAGCACTTTCTGGCGCGCCGGCGTCAAACGCTCAGGCTGATAGCCGCTGAAGCGCAAGCCCTCGATCATCGGCTCTGGATCAAAAGCAGCGGGTGCCCGAAGCGCCATGCGCGCAACATAACCGGGCGGAGACAGGGTATAGGCTGCAATCCAGTCGAGAAAGGCACGCATATCCTTGTCGAGCGGCGGGCAGTCAAAGACCTTGGTGATTTCGCGCAGCTTCTTCGGATCGACCGCCTTATCCTCGCCGCCATCCCAGACCACGCCAACAACCTGCCTTGGACCCAGCGGGATCTGCACGATTGCGCCCGGTTCGACCACCAGCGCTTCCGGCACGGCATAGCTATAGGCAGTCGGCGCTGGCATGGGGACCAGCACCGGCACGACCTTTCGGCGCGGTGTCTCGAAGAGTTCTCCGAACAAGCTTTTCGAATCGTCCGTCATCGGGCGCAACTTGCCCCCGCCGGACCGGAATTGGAATATCCGATTGCGATATGAGGGAGAGCGTCAGCCGAAAGCGCGGTCAGGCTCCTGCGGCAGTTGGTGCACGGTATAGGCCTCCAGTGCCCTGGTCACCTCCGTCACATCACCGTCCAATGCGCTGACCGGGATCAGCGGACCGACCGTGAAGTCGAATTGCTGACCCCTCTTGTTCAGCAACTCGTGGAAAACGGTCATGTCCCTGAGTTCGGTCGACCAATTCGCAAACCAGTAGAATAGGCCCGAATTGCGAGCTTTCATGTTCACCGGCAGGATCGGCAGATCGTATTTTCGGGCAAGCGACACCGCCGAAGTCTTCCACGGACGCTCGTTCAGCCGACCGTTGTCCCAATAGGCGATGCGGCCGGATGGAAACAGGATGGCGGCCTTGCGCTCCTCGATCGCGCGGTTGGTCAATTGAAGTGTCTCGCGTGCCTTGAGCTTGGACTTGTGCTCCTCGCGCCACTCCACAGGGATGATGATTTCGGCCAGTCGCGGATTGACCCGGATCGCATCGCGGTTCGCGAAGAAGGTCATGTCGGGGCGCCGCGTCTTCAACAGGTCATACATCGCGACACCGTCGGCAATGCCCGTCGGATGGTTGCTGACGAGAATGAAACCGCCTTCGGGCGGAATACGGTCGGCATTGCGAACCCCGATCTTGAGGTCCAGAGCCGCACTCAGATAATCGAACACCTGCGCCCCGTTGAGGCGCGCCACATCATCCGCGAATTCCACCGCCTTGCCATAGCGCAGCAGCGTGTAGACAAAAGGCCGCATCACCGGCCAGAGCGGATGCTTGACGATCTTCTGGCCGCGCTCGGCGATCAGCGTATCGACGATGTGGCCAGGTCGACCTTGAGAAACGAGCGTGACGGCTTCGGAGAAACTGCCCAGGGTGGAAACGGTGGGACGGCGCATCAGCGGGATCCTCGCCAGTGAGTTCGAGCCTCTTTGACACCCCGGTGTGATCCGATCATGACAGCCCCTGTCGTTAGTGCTTCGGTAACCCTCCCACGGCATCGTGGGTCGGATTTCCAACCACTGACAACGCAGACGGCGCAAAATTGATCCCCGCAGACGAAAAACTTCTCGGTGAACGGAAATCCTGGCTCGAAAGCCTCGGAGACGAACGCCGCTTGGCCGGCAATACGCTGGAAGCCTACGAGCGGGATACGCGCCAATTTCTGCAGTTTCTGTCCGGACATGTCGGCGGAAGCGTGGCGCTATCGGACATTCAGGCGCTTCGGCCAGCAGATCTGCGCGGTTTTCTGGCCCATCGCCGCAAGGACGGCGCCGGTGCCCGCACACTCGGCCGCCATCTTGCCGGCCTGCGCTCCTTCCTCCGCTATCTGGAGCGCAAGGGATTGGTGAATGCTGCCGGCGCCAGCGCGATTCGCTCACCGAAACAGCCGAAATCCCTGCCAAAGCCGCTGAGCGGCAGCCAGGCGGTCACCGTCGTCGACCGCGCGACGCAGATGAACGAGGAGCCGTGGATCGCGGCGCGCGATGCCGCCGTGCTCACTCTTCTCTATGGCTGCGGCCTGCGCATTTCAGAAGCACTTGGGTTGCCGCCTGAGGCCTTTCAGGAAAAGACGACAAGCCTCAGGGTTACCGGCAAGGGCGGAAAGATGCGCATCGTGCCGCTTCTCCCAGTCGTTGGCGAGGCGGTCGCGGTCTATCGCAAGCTTTGCCCCTATCATCTGGAAGCCGGCAAGCCGCTGTTTCGCGGAGCGCGCGGTGGGCCATTGCAGCCGGCGATCATCCAGCGCGAAATGCAGCGCCTTCGCTCGGCCCTTGGCCTGCCGGATTCGGCAACGCCGCATGCCTTGCGTCATTCCTTCGCCACCCATTTGCTCGGCAGCGGCGGCGATCTGAGGACGATCCAGGAACTGCTCGGCCATGCCAGCCTGTCGACCACACAGATCTACACCGGCGTCGATAGCGCCCGCCTTCTCGACATCTACGACCGAGCCCATCCTCGCGCCCGATAAGCGCGCATGCTCAGCTTCGGGATTAACCACACGCCTTAATCAATCATGAGGCTAGTTCGGACTATCGTCCTGACACTTACACAGGAGATGTCATGACCGCCCAACGCATCCTCTCGCTGCGAACCCGATGGCCGCGCCTTTCGATGGAACAGGTTCTGCAGTTTATTGTCGGCGCCCTGCCCCTCCTGATGCTGACAGTCCTCCTCGCCACGCTGGTATCCATCTCCACCGCAAAAGCCACCGATGCAGCAGCCTGCAAGGGCAACAACCTGCTGGAGAGCATGGCGAAAGAGAATCCCGCGCTGCTCGCAGAGATCCAGGCGGAGGCGGATGCGATCCCGAACGGCAGGGGTATTTTCTGGAAGATCGAAAAGGACGGCGTCAAGCCCTCCTGGCTGCTCGGCACCATGCATGTGACGGACCCCCGTGTCCTCAAGATGCCGGAGGGTGCCCGTCTTGCTGCGGCCGACGCCAATGTCGTGGTCATCGAATCGGATGAAATCCTGGATGAGAACAAGGCTGGCTCTGCCCTCCTCATGCATCCGGAACTGACAATGTTCACAGATGGCACCAGTATCAAGGACCATCTTGACGCTGCATCACTCACCAAGCTCGACGAGGGCCTGAAACAGCGCGGTCTGTCGCTCGCCGTGGTCGCCAAGATGAAGCCCTGGATCCTTGCGAGCTTCGTCGCCCTGCCCGCGTGCGAATTGTCCCGCAAGGCAGGCGGTGCATCTTTCCTCGACATGCAGATTGCCAAGGACGCGGTGGCAGCCGGAAAACCCGTCGCCGGTCTTGAAACACTGGTCGAGCAGCTGGAAGCCATGGCAGACCTGCCCATCGACTTCCACTTCAAAGCTCTGGTCGAGACGATCACGCTCGGCGACAAGATGGAAGACGTCATGGAAACCATGACGGAACTCTACCTCTCCGGCGATATCGGCATGACCATGCCCTTGCTGAAAACCGTCGCTCCGTCCACGACAGAGGGTGATGAAAGTGCTTATGCCGCCTTCGAAAGCCGCATCATCAGCGATCGCAACCTCGTCATGGCCAAGGGCAGCACCCAGCACCTTGAAAAAGGCAATGCCTTTATCGCTGTCGGAGCGCTCCATCTGCCGGGCGAACAGGGCCTGGTCGAACTCCTGCGACGACAGGGATACCGACTGTCTCGCGTAGAGTGACACCGGTCCATCGCAGCCGCGTCGAATTTTCGTTACAGCACCGCTCAATTGTCTGATCTGTTCGATCCCGGTGTCTGCCAACGGAGGCTAGCGTGCGAATTCCTATCTTGTCCCTGGCCTTGGTCAGCCTCCTTGCTGCATTTCCTGCCGCCGCAGAGGTCTCCTGTCCCTCCCAGAGCATGATCGGAAAGCTCAAGGCTGCAGATCCGCAGGCCTTTCGCCAGCTGGAACAGCGCTCCGCAGAGATCAAGAACAACCACGGCCTTTTGTGGAAGATCGAAAAGGAGGGGCTCGCCCCCTCCTGGCTCCTCGGCACAGCGCATCTGCGTGATCCGCGCGTCAGCAAGATAACCCCCGCCGTCGACGAGGCCCTGACACAGGTCGAGACCCTGCTCGTGGAACTGGAGGAAATTGGCACGCCTCAGCTGATCCAACAGCAACTGCTGATGCGGCCGGATCTGACCATGCTCGCGACCGGCACGCTTGATCAGGTGCTTCCAGAGGCGCGCCGGCCCGCACTTCAGGATGCACTCGCCACACGCGGACTGAGCGTCAAAATGCTGGCCCGCATGCGGCCATGGGTCATCTATTTCAACCTGATGAGCGACCGCTGCGAAACGCGCCTGCTGAACGAAGGCGAGATCGTGCTCGACCATTTGCTGGTGAACACGGCAATGCAAGAGGGTATCTTTGTCGCTGGCCTCGAAACGCCTGCGGAACAGTTCGCTTCTATCGCCTCATTGCCGGACGGCCCGATGCTGGAAAGTCTCATTCAGCAGTTCAGCTCGCCCCATTCCGGTGAAGAACAGACCGGCGCCCTGATCGAACTCTATGAGGCGCAGGATACCGGCATGATGATCATTCTCAACGAGATCATGGGCTGGGACCCGGTGACGGCACGCGCCTTTGCTGACAAGATGATCACGGCTCGAAATCACCGCATGGCGGAAAGAGCCGCCGGCTATCTCCAGGAGGGTGGCGTTATGATCGCCATCGGCGCGCTTCACCTGCCGGGGGACGAAGGCCTGATCGAACTCATCCGCAAGCAAGGCTTTGTCGTCACGCGTGTCGGAAGCTGACTAAAGCGAGCTTAAAAGCAGGACAGCCTCAACGCATCCGCGCCAGCATGGTGCGGACGATCAGCTTGTGGAACGGGGTGATCACAAAAATATAAAGTCTGCCGAACAGATTGTGCCGCTCAACCAGCGTTGTGATGGCGAGTTTCCGCGCCTGGGGACCGGCAGCCGCGACATCCAGCACGATCCGAAAATTGAGATGGGCGTCGTCGAAGCCGAGCACAACCTGATCGTCGCGGGCGCTGACGACGGGAAAAGCTCCAATCGTCTGGCTGTCCGCGATCCCGAGTTCCGCGGACTTCAAGCCGAACAGCCCGACAATCCGGTTGCGCAGCGCCAGCAGCAAGCCCACCCAACGGGGAGAACGCCCGAATATCTGTCTCGCAAGATCGAGCGCAGTAGCGTCAGGAGCAAGTGCGATGACGGCATAGCGATCCGCCCAATTAGCCGAGGGAAGGGCAGGATGCGGCATTGCCACGGGTTCCAACGATACTTTTGACATGCAACGCCCCCGGAAACTGGCGACCACAGGGGCGCCTTGTGTCAGCCTTTGGTCATACGCTGAGCGACCGGGGTCTTCCAGTAGAACTGATGCACCAGCACTGCGGCAATGTGAACCACGATCAGCACCCACATCAGAAGCTTAAGAGGCCCGCCGTGAAGCTCGCCGGCAATCTCGTTGCCAAAGTAGTATTTACCGATGCCGCTCAGCGGCAGCAGAATGAACAGCGCGTAGAAAGTGCCATGCGCAATCTTCGACGCAAGCCGCAGGACCGGCGGCTCCTCGGCCGGCGCGGCAGGCGCTCCCCGGGTCAGGCGCACGGCGAGCCGGATCAGCCCAAGACAGAGCACCGCTATACCGACATAGGCATGGATGTTCGCAGAGGAGAGATCAGCTGGCGAGGGCACTTCGCCTCGCTCATAGGCTTCGACCGCTTCCTCCATCGCGTCGGAGAAGATCAGGTTGAAGAGAATGAGAAGAGCCATCGTCCAGTGCAGGGCCTTCTGGAAAAGGGAGTAGGAGGTGGGGGCGATCACGGACATTGGTTTGCCTTTTGTCATTTCGGGAAAGAGGCAGTGCCCACACATGATAAAGGCCGCCGCTTGGGGTACAAGCGACAGCCTTCAATCTTACTGAAATATAATAATTGGCTTATATCAGTTCTGCAGACCTTACATGTGTAGCGGCTTGAAGAAGGTAGCGAGAGCTGCTTCCTTCACGGCCTCCGACATGGTCGGGTGCGCGTGGCAAGTGCGGCCCAAATCTTCCGACGAACCGCCGAACTCCATCAGCACAGCGGCCTCGTGGATCATCTCGCCGGCGCCGAGGCCGATGATGTGCACGCCGAGAACGCGGTCGGTGTCCTTGTCGGCGAGAACCTTGACGAAGCCGTCCGAGGCAAGCATGGCGCGGGCACGGCCATTTGCCGTGAACGGGAACTTGCCGACCTTGTAGGCGACGCCGGCCGACTTCAACTCTTCCTCGGTCTTGCCGACGGAGGCCACTTCCGGCTGGGTGTAGACGACGCCCGGAATGACCTCGTAATTGACGTGACCATGCTGGCCAACGAGGATTTCGGCGAGTGCCACGCCTTCGTCTTCCGCCTTGTGGGCGAGCATCGGGCCCTTGACCACGTCGCCGATGGCATAGATGCCGGCAACATTGGTGCGGTAGTGGCCGTCGATCTCGACGCGGCCACGATTGTCGAGCGCAACGCCGGCTTCTTCGAGGCCGAGACCAGCGGTGTAGGGCTTGCGGCCGGTGGCGACGAGCACGACATCGGCGTCAATCGTCTGGGCTTCACCACCCTTGACCGGTTCGAAGGTGACCTTGGCGCCTTCGCCCGACTTCTCGACACCGGTGACCTTGGCGCCGAGGTTGAACTCCATGCCCTGCTTGGCAAGGATGCGCTGGAACTGCTTGGAGACTTCGCCGTCCATGCCGCCGAGGATCGTGTCGAGATATTCGACGACAGTCACCTTGGCGCCAAGGCGCGACCAGACCGAGCCGAGCTCGAGGCCGATCACGCCACCGCCGACGACAACCATCTTGCCCGGCACCTTGTCGAGCGCGATACCTCCGGTCGAGGACACGATGATCTTCTCATCGATATCGACCTGAACGCCCGGAATGCCGGCAACGTCGGAGCCGGTGGCGATGACGATGTTTTTGGTTTCGAGGACCTGGACTTCACCGGCATCGTTGGTCACCTGGACCTTGCCCGCGGCGAGAATCTTGCCAGTGCCCTGGATGCCGTCGATCTTGTTCTTCTTGAACAGGAAGGAAACGCCCTCGACATTCGACTTCACGGTCGCATCCTTGTGCGCCATCATCTTTTCGAGGTTGAGGGTCGGAGTGCCGACGTCCACGCCGAGATCGGACATGCCATGCGAGGCATGGTGGAAGACTTCCGACGCGTGCAGCAGGGCCTTGGACGGGATGCAGCCGATGTTGAGGCAGGTGCCGCCATAGGTCTGGCGCTTCTCGACGACGGCAACCTTCAGGCCGAGCTGGGCCGCCTTGATGGCGCAGACATAGCCGCCGGGGCCGGAGCCGATAACGATGACATCATAAGACATGAGGAGCTTCCTTCGTTTTCGACGGTTACCGACCGCCGCTGACATTCAAGAGGGCACCCGTCACATAGGATGCCTGAGGCGAGAGGAGATAAAGAACGCTGTCGGCCACTTCGTCGGCCGTGCCGGGTCGCTGCATCGGGACGATGGGAGCGAGATCGCGGGCACGGTTCGGAAGACCGCCGGAGGCATGGATTTCGGTGTCGATGATACCGGGCCTGACAGCATTGACCCGGATGCCCTCGGTCGCGACTTCACGCGAAAGCCCGACAGTCAAGGTATCGACCGCAGCCTTGGCGGCGGCATAGTCAACATATTGGCCCGGACTGCCGATCACGGCAGCCATGGAGGAAATGTTGACGATCACGCCACCCTGCCCGCCATGCTTCGTTGACATGCGCTTCACGGCTTCTGAGGCACAGCGGATCTTGCCGATGACATTGACGGCAAACATGCGGTCGAGCCGCACCCGGTCGAATTCATCGACCCGTGCGGTGACATCGACGACGCCGGCATTGTTTACGAGACCATAGAGGGGGCCAAGGAGATCAGCAGCGGAGAAGATCGCCGCGATCCCACCTTCATCCGCGGTATCGCCCTGTACGATCTCCGCCCTCACACCGAGCATTCGGCAATCGGAAGCAACGGCCTCGGCAGCAGCTTTGTCGGAGCGGTAGTTCACCAGCAGGTCATAACCCTGCGCCGCGGCCTTTCGGCAGACGGCAGCACCGATGCCTCGGCTGCCGCCGGTAACAAGGAGAATAGGCCGGCTGGTCATGAGGCGCATCCCTTGAACTCGAAGACATCCCAAGGGCCGGTCTCGAGAGCCTTGCCTGCAGACGAGGCCAAGACGGCGGGGCCGAAGCCCGGCAGGAGAAGCGCATCGGGAGCTGCAGCGCCTTCCGACGGGAGAAGATCGACATGACCCGTCGCCTCGTCGATGCCGTAGACAATGCCTTTCCAGACGGTGCAGGCAGCGAGATCCGCGCCTGTCACGTCGCCTTCGGGGCAGTTGTTCATCAGTATGCCGATGGGTCGCTCAATCTCGGGATCGTACATGACATAACCGTCGAGCTTGAATTTGCCGACTGTCGTGGAGAAGCCATGCGTCACTGGCGTGTTTTCACCGCTCGCCGCGGCAAAAACCAGTTCGACCCCAGTTTCGGCTTCGCGATAGGTAGCTTTTTCAATCAGGCAATCAGCGGCCCAAGCCGCGTGAGAAAGCGCAAGCGCGGCAAGAAGAACGCATGCTCCCAGTGGCGCGCCCATGCCTCACCTCAAAATGTCAGCGCGAGAAACATCAGGCCGAGGCCGACCATAGAACCCGTCCACACCAGCGACCGGATATAGGGAATACCCGCCAGGTAAAGCGGGTAGTAAGCAATGCGTCCGACGAACCAGACAACGGCACCGATCAAGCCGAGACCCGAGGTCTCACCGGTGAAGAGGAGACCCGCTGCAAGCGCCACGAAGGCCGGATAGGTCTCGCGAAAGTTCGAAGACGCGCGCGCAGCGCGACCGGCGAGCTTACCCGCCGGCTGCTTGTTGTCGTCCCGGGGGCCGGCATTCCACTTGGTGCCCAACTCCTTGGTGGCGAGCATGCCCTGCAGGAGGACATGCGCAACCAAAAGAACCACGCTCCAGCCAAGGAGCAGGACGAGCGGAGAGGCGGAAGCAGATACCGGTTCCATCGCGGATACTCCTTAGAGATCAAGAACCAGGCGTTCTGGATCTTCCAGGCTTTCCTTGACGCGAACGAGGAAGGTGACCGCTTCCTTGCCGTCAACGATACGGTGATCGTAGGAGAGGGCGAGATACATCATCGGACGGATGACGATCTGGCCCCCGACAACAACCGGACGCTCCTGGATCTTGTGCATGCCGAGGATACCCGACTGCGGAGCATTGAGGATCGGCGAGGACATCAGCGAACCGTAGACGCCGCCGTTGGAGATGGTGAAAGTGCCGCCCTGCATGTCTGCCATCGACAGCTGACCATCACGGGCAGCCTTGCCAAGACGACCGATTTCCTTTTCGATTTCGGCGATCGACATCTGGTCGGCATCGCGCACGACCGGAACCACGAGGCCCTTGTCCGTGCCGACAGCAACGCCGACATGGCAGTAGTTCTTGTAGATGATGTCGGTGCCGTCGATTTCGGCGTTAACGGCCGGCAGTTCCTTCAGCGCATGCGTGACGGCCTTGGTGAAGAAGCCCATGAAGCCTAGCTTCACGCCGTGCTTCTTCTCGAAGATGTCCTTGTAGCGGTTGCGCAGGTCCATGACCGCCTTCATGTCCACCTCGTTATAGGTGGTCAGCATGGCAGCCGTGTTCTGGGCGTCCTTGAGGCGCTTGGCGATCGTCTGGCGCAGGCGGGTCATCTTCACGCGCTCTTCACGCGGCGCGTCGCTTGCGGACGAGGCAGCACGCGGCGCTGCAGGAACGGCGGCAGGAGCCGGCGATGCTGTGCCCTTGGCGATGGCCGCGAGCACGTCACCCTTCAGAACCTGGCCACGCTTGCCAGAACCATCGACATCGGCAGTTGCGATGTTGTTGTCAGCAGCAAGCTTTGCAGCAGCCGGAGCCGCCGGCATGGCAGCAGCCGGGGCAGAGGCGACAGCGGCGGGTGCAGCAGCAACCGGAGCCGGAGCAGCAGGTGCCGCAGCAGGAGCCGGCGCGGATGCAGCGACAGAGCCAGCGGCGCCTTCGGCGATCTGGCCAAGCAGTGCGCCGAGACCGACGGTCTCGCCGTTCTGCGCAACAATCTCGGTCAGCACGCCGGAGACGGGCGACGGAACTTCGACCGTGACCTTGTCGGTTTCCAATTCGACGAGCGGTTCGTCAGCCTTGACGGTGTCGCCAACCTTCTTGAACCAGGTGCCGATGGTGGCTTCGCTGACGGATTCGCCAAGCGTGGGTACGCGGATTTCAGTGGCCATGATCTCAATTCCGTTGGTCAGAGAACGTTTCGGTCTGCGGGGGTGGCACGTGGGCGGATCAACCGCCCAGTGCATCCTCGAGGAAGGCTTCGAGCTGTGCGAGGTGCTTCGACATCAGGCCCGTCGCCGGCGAGGCGGCAGCCGGACGGCCGGTGTAGCGAACCCGCTGATACTTGGCATCGATATGAGCGAGCACCCACTCCAGATACGGGTCGATGAACGACCAGGCACCCATGTTCTTCGGCTCTTCCTGGCACCAGACCATCTCCGCATTGCGGAAACGGCTGAGCTCGTTGATCAGCGCCTTGGCCGGGAACGGGTAGAGCTGTTCGATGCGCAGCAGGTAGATATCATCAATCCCACGCTTTTCGCGCTCTTCCAGCAGGTCGTAATAAACCTTGCCGGTGCAGATCACGACACGACGGATCTTGGCATCCTTCTGCAGCTTGATCGGGCCGTCCTTGATGACTTCGGCATCATCCCACAACAGACGGTGGAACGAAGATTCACCGGCCATCTCAGCAAGGCTGGACGTGGCCCGCTTGTGACGCAGCAGGGACTTCGGTGTCATCATGATCAGCGGCTTGCGGAAGTCGCGCTTCATCTGTCGACGCAGAATGTGGAAGTAGTTTGCCGGCGTCGTGACGTTGGCGACCTGCATGTTGTCTTCGGCGCACATCTGCAGCCAGCGCTCGAGGCGGGCGGAAGAGTGCTCCGGTCCCTGACCTTCATAGCCATGCGGCAGAAGGCAGACGAGACCGGACATGCGCAGCCACTTGCGTTCACCCGACGAGATGAACTGGTCGAACACGACCTGCGCACCGTTGGCGAAGTCCCCGAACTGGGCTTCCCACAGGGTCAGAGCGTTTGGACGGGCAAGCGAATAACCGTACTCGAAACCGAGAACCGCTTCTTCCGAGAGCATCGAGTTGATGACTTCGTAGCGGGCCTGGTTCGGTGCTAGATTGGCGAGCGGGATGTAGCGCTCTTCGGTTTCCTGATCGTAGAGAACCGAGTGACGCTGGCTGAAGGTACCGCGTTCGCAATCCTGGCCGGACAGACGGATCTTGTGGCCATCGACAACCAGAGACCCAAAGGCAAGCGCCTCGGCCATCGCCCAGTCGATGCCTTCACCGGTTTCGACCATCTGCGCACGGTTTTCCATGAAACGCTGAATCGTGCGGTGGGCCTTGAATGTCTCCGGAATGGTCGACAGCTTGCGACCGATATCCTTGAGCGACTTCATCGGAACAGCTGTCTTGCCGCGACGCTGTTCATCGGCATTGTCGGCCGAGCGCAGACCCGACCACTGGCCATCCAGCCAATCAGCCTTGTTCGGCTTGTAGCTCTGGCCAGCTTCGAATTCCGACTCGAGGTTGGCGCGCCAGTCGGCCTTCATCTGCTCGAATTCGCCCTCATTCATCAGGCCTTCGGAGATCAAACGCTCGGCGTAGAGCTGCGCCACCGTCTTGTGAGCCCGGATGACCTTGTACATCTTCGGCTGCGTGAACGCAGGCTCGTCGCCTTCGTTGTGGCCGAAGCGGCGGTAGCAGAACATGTCGATGACGACAGGCTTGTGGAACTTCATCCGGTATTCGGTCGCGATCTTGGCGGCATAGGTAACCGCCTCCGGATCGTCACCGTTCACGTGGAAGATTGGCGCTTCGATCATCTTTGCGACGTCAGACGGATAAGGCGACGAACGCGAGAAAGCCGGATTGGTGGTGAAGCCGATCTGGTTGTTGATGATGACATGCATCGTGCCGGCAACGCGGTGACCGCGCAGACCCGACAGACCGAGGATTTCTGCAACGACACCCTGGCCGGCAAAGGCCGCATCACCGTGAATGAGAAGCGGCAGAACCTTGGAGCGTTCCTGCAACGGAATGACATCGCCATCCCAGACCTTGGCGAGCTGGTCCTGCTTTGCGCGGGCCTTGCCCATCACGACGGGGTTGACGATTTCCAGGTGCGACGGGTTTGCCGTCAGCGACAGGTGAACCTTGTTGCCGTCAAACTCGCGGTCTGACGAGGCACCGAGGTGATACTTGACGTCGCCCGAACCTTCGACTTCATCCGGCTTGAACGAACCACCCTTGAACTCATGGAAGACCGCGCGGTGCGGTTTGGCCATGACATTGGTGAGCACATTCAGACGGCCACGATGGGCCATGCCGAGAACGATCTCTTCCATGCCTTCCTGGCCGCCCCGCTTGATGATCTGCTCAAGTGCCGGGATCAGCGATTCACCACCGTCGAGACCAAAGCGCTTGGTGCCCTTGTACTTGACGTCGATGAACTGCTCGAAGCCTTCCGCCTCGACCAGCTTCTGCAGGATCGCCTTTTTGCCGTTCGGCGTAAATTCAACGCCCTTGCCGGGGCCTTCGATGCGCTCCTGAATCCAAGATTTCTCTTCCGGATTGGAGATATGCATGAATTCGACACCGAGCGTCGAACAGTAGGTCCGCTTCAGGATGTCTAGCATCTGCGGGATCGTGGCATATTCCAGACCCAGCACGTTATCGATGAAGATCTTGCGGTCGTAGTCGGCCTCCGTGAAGCCATAGGCCGTCGGCGACAACTCGTTGTAGTCCTCGACGGGCGCTGCAAGGCCGAGCGGGTCGAGATTGGCATGCAGGTGGCCGCGCATACGATAGGCGCGGATCATCATGATGGCACGCACGCTGTCGCGCGTTGCCTGCAGGACTTCCGTTTCCGAAACCGGCTTGCCAGTGGTGGCAGCAGCAGCTTCGGCCTTGGCCTGAACCTTCTTTTCGATGACTTTTTCGACCTTGCCCCAATTGCCGTCGAGGGCAGAGACCAGGTCGCCGCTTTCGGCAAGCGGCCAGTTGCTGCGCTGCCAGGACGCACCGCTGGCGGCCTTTTTGACATCGGTCGGATTGTCCGCGAGCGCCTTGAAGAAGGCCTTCCACTCGTCAGAAACCGAGGAGGGATCTTCCTGATAGCGTGCGTAGAGTTGCTCGATATAGGCTGCGTTCTGTCCGTCGAGGAATGACGTGATCAGGAACTGCTCGTTGGCCTCTTGCCTACTCATTGTGTTACGCGAGCGCGTCCGCCCGCCTCCCGACTAGAATTGATGGCCGGATGCCCGGCCTGCCGCTCAACGTTCGCTCGACGAGCGAATCGTTCTTGATATGCGAAGTCCAGGCGAAGGTTTGGCGGACCAATCCTTCGCCTGGCTTGATTTTCGTCAGGTCTCAGCCCTTGAGGACTTCGACCAGGGTCTTGCCCAGACGTGCCGGCGAAGGCGAAACCTTGATGCCAGCCGCTTCCATGGCTTCGATCTTGGATTCCGCATCGCCCTTGCCACCGGAAACGACAGCGCCGGCGTGACCCATGGTGCGACCCTTCGGAGCCGTGCGGCCTGCGATGAAGCCGGCCATCGGCTTCTTGCGGCCCTTCTTGGCTTCGTCGATGAGGAACTGCGCTGCGTCTTCTTCAGCCGAACCGCCGATTTCGCCGATCATGATGATCGAGGTCGTGGCCGGATCGGCCAGGAACATTTCGAGGACGTCGATGAACTCGGTGCCCTTGACCGGGTCGCCACCGATACCAACGGCAGTCGTCTGGCCAAGGCCTTCGTTCGAGGTCTGGAACACAGCTTCGTATGTAAGTGTTCCCGAGCGCGAGACAATGCCGACCGAGCCCTTGCGGAAGATCGAGCCCGGCATGATGCCGATCTTGCATTCTTCCGGCGTCAGGATACCCGGGCAGTTCGGGCCGAGAAGGCGCGACTTGGACTTGTCGAGCTTGGCCTTGACCCGCACCATATCCATGACCGGGATACCCTCGGTGATGCAGGTGATGAACGGGATCTCGGCGTCGATCGCCTCGATGATGGCGTCGGCAGCGCCGGCCGGCGGAACATAGATCACGGATGCGTCTGCACCGGTCTTTTCCTTGGCTTCGGCAACGGTCGCGAAGATCGGCAGGGTTTCACCCTTGGAGCCGGTCCAGTTTTCGCCACCCTTCTTCGGATGGATGCCGCCGACCATCTGCGTGCCGTAGTAAGCTAGCGCCTGTTCGGTGTGGAAGGTGCCGGTCTTGCCGGTCAGGCCCTGAACGAGGACCTTGGTGTTCTTGTTTACAAGAATGGACATCGAATAGGTTCCTCAGATTAGCCGTTGATCGCCGCGACGATCTTCTTGGCAGCGTCGTCCAGATCGTCGGCTGCGGTGATCGCGAGGCCGGATTCGTTCAGGAGCTTCTTGCCAAGTTCGACATTGGTGCCTTCGAGGCGCACGACGAGCGGAACCTTCAGGCCGACTTCCTTCACGGCGGCGATCACGCCTTCCGCGATGACGTCGCACTTCATGATGCCGCCGAAGATGTTGACGAGGATGCCCTCGACCTTCGGATCAGCCGTGATGATCTTGAAGGCAGCCGCGACCTTCTCCTTGCCAGCGCCACCGCCGACGTCGCAGAAGTTTGCCGGCTCCTTGCCGTAAAGCTTGATGATGTCCATCGTCGCCATGGCGAGACCGGCACCATTGACCATGCAGCCGATGTTGCCGTCGAGGGCCACGTAAGCGAGATCCCACTTGGAGGCTTCGATTTCCTTGGCATCTTCTTCGGTCTCGTCGCGCAGCGCCTTGACGTCGTCATGGCGGAACAGCGCGTTGCCGTCGAAGGACATCTTGGCGTCGAGAACGCGCAGATGATCATTCTTCATGACGATCAGCGGGTTGACCTCGAGCAGTGCCATGTCCTTCTCGACGAAGGCCTTGTAGAGGATCGGGAAAAGCGACTTCGCGTCTTCGGCAGCAGCACCGGTCAGCTCCAGAGCAGCCGAGATCTTGGCGACATCGGCGTCGGTGACGCCCGTCAGCGGGTCGATCGCGATCGTGTGGATCTTTTCCGGCGTGTCATGCGCAACGGCTTCGATGTCCATGCCACCTTCCGTCGAGACGACGAAGGCTACCTGGCCAACCGAGCGATCAACGAGCAGCGAGCAGTAGAGTTCGCGGGCAATGTCGGCACCGTCTTCGATATAGAGACGGTTGACCTGCTTGCCGGCTTCGCCCGTCTGGGCGGTCACCAGCGTGTTGCCGAACATTTCCTTGGCATGAGCCTTGGCTTCGTCGATCGAGAAAGCGAGGCGGACGCCGCCCTTGGCTTCCGGCGACAGTTCCTTGAACTTGCCCTTGCCGCGGCCGCCAGCATGGATCTGGCTCTTGACGACATAGAGGGGGCCCGGCAGCTGCTTGGCGGCAGCTTCGGCTTCTTCCGCAGAGAAGATCGCCACACCTTCAGCGACCGGTGCACCAAAGCTCTTCAGAAGAGCCTTGGCCTGATATTCATGAATGTTCATTGTCGTGTCCCTGTTTTGGGCGAAATGGCAATTACTTGAGAGCCGGCGCGATGTTGATGCAGGCTTCGCAGAGGCCGGCAACGGCGCCGACAGACTTCTGGAAGGCTTCTTCTTCGGCCTTGTTGAGGTCGATTTCGATGACGCGCTCGACGCCGCCTTCGCCAATCACGACCGGCACGCCGACATACATATCCTTCACGCCGTACTGACCGGTCAGGTAAGCAGCAGCCGGCAGAACGCGCTTCTTGTCCTTGAGGTAGGATTCCGCCATCTCGATGGCAGAGGCGGCCGGGGCGTAGTAGGCCGAGCCGGTCTTCAGGAGACCTACGATCTCAGCGCCACCGTCACGGGTGCGCTGGATGATTTCTTCGAGGCGCTCCTTGGTCACCCAACCCATCTTGACGAGGTCGGTCAGTGGAATGCCGCCGATGGTCGAGTAACGCGCGAGCGGCACCATGGTGTCGCCGTGGCCGCCGAGAACGAATGCGGTGACGTCCTGGACGGAAACCTTGAACTCTTCCGAGAGGAAGTGGCGGAAGCGAGCCGAGTCGAGAACGCCGGCCATGCCGACGACCTTGTTGGCTGGCAGGCCGGAGAACTTCTGCAGCGCCCAGACCATCGCGTCGAGCGGATTGGTGATGCAGATGACGAAGGCGTTCGGGGCATATTTCTTGATGCCGGCGCCAACCTGCTCCATGACCTTGAGGTTGATACCGAGCAGGTCGTCGCGGCTCATGCCAGGCTTGCGGGCAACACCGGCGGTGACGATGCAGACATCGGCGCCTTCGATCGCGGCGTAGTCGCTGGCGCCAGACAACTTGGCATTGAAGCCTTCGACCGGACCAGACTGGGCGATGTCGAGTCCCTTGCCCTGCGGGATGCCGTCAGCAATGTCGAACAGGACGATGTCGCCCAGTTCCTTCAGACTGGCGAGATGCGCCAGCGTACCACCAATCATTCCGGAACCGATAAGAGCGATCTTTTTGCGTGCCATCGAAGAACTTCCTTTTGGATCAACGACAAGGTTGAAACGAGCGTTAGCTGGCCCTTGTGGACAGATCGCATAGCGCTTGCGGGGCAAAATCGCAAACGATTATTTTGGAGCTAGGAATTTCAATCGGTTAGAAGTCAAAATTCTTACGTAAACGTAAGAATTTTATGACCGAATGTTTACGGTTTCGTGACGCTTGCCCTGATGCTGGTCTCGATACTCGACGCTGCGCATTTCAAAAAGTCTCGAAACTGTACGGTCAAATTCGAAACCTTCCGTGCCTTTTTTCTCGACCATGAGTTGATCGGGTGGGCGGACAGCGGAGGCGAATAGAAGAACGCCCGCATCATAAAGCGCATCGATGAGAATGATGAACCGCTTCGTCTCATTGCGATTGTCCGGGCCGAGGAAGGGGATGTCTTCGACGAACACCACCTCGAAACGCTGAGCAATCGCCAGATAATCGGAAGCTCCGAGCGGTCGCTCACAAAGCTCACGGAAAGAAAATCGTGCGCATCGCCCCGCAGCAATCGGGACATCGATGTGACGCCCTTTCATGGCGATCTGCATGGATGCCTCAACGGCTCCGTCGGTGATCTGGCGCCAAGCTATATCCATCTGCTTGCGCGTTTCCGCACCAAGCGGAGACACGAAGACTGGGAGGCTATCGATCTTTTCCATGCGGTAATCGGTCGGTGAATCCAGCGAAGCCACCTCCACGTGGCGCTTGAGGATATCGACAAACGGCAGAAACAGGCCGCGATTGAGGCCATCCCGATAGAGATTGTCAGGCTCGACATTGGACGTTGCGACGAGAATGCAGCCCCGGGCAAAAAGCTCGGTGAACAATCGTGCGAGGATCATCGCATCAGTGATATCCGTGACGGTGAATTCGTCGAAACACAGGAGCTGCGCCTCTTCGCGCAGGGCGGCGGCCACAGGCGGCACCGGATCGGCCTGCTTCGTCTCGCCGGCCTTCAACTTCTGACGATGTGCATGAATGCGCGTATGCACATCGGCCATGAATTCGTGGAAATGCGCCCTTCGCTTGTTTTCGATCGGCGCCATCTCGAAGAACATGTCCATCAACATGGTTTTGCCGCGCCCGACGCTACCATGAACGTAGAGCCCCCGGACTGCCGTATCGGGCTTTCGCTTCTGCGCGAATATCCAGCCAAGTGCGCTTTTCTTGGCCGCGGGTTTGCGGGCCTTGAGATCAAGCAGGATGCGATCGAGTTTCTGCGCGACACCAATCTGGGCCGGATCAGCTTGTAAAGCGCCACCCTTCGTCAAGGCGCGCAGCTGCTCTGCGACGCTCAGCGCATAATCGGGAATAGGGTCCATGGATAGGCTCCGCCGGGGCAGCGGCGCCTGGCGCCGCTGCAGATCTGCAGAAGGATCAGCGGCTCAGGCTGAGAGACTGGCCGGAACCGGTGCTGCCGTCGAAGCGAGCATCCGCGGTCTTGTACACGCTACCAATCGCATTGCCATTGGGATCCTTGAACACGACCTGGCGGCCGGAAACCTCCCAGGAACGCATGGTGCTGAGTTCGCCGGTGCAGCCACGGGTACCACCGCGGGCACCGCTTCCGAGATCGGTGAGCGTAAGGAACATGTCGCAGCTTGAGCCGGCGGCCTGGACACGCCAGTTACCAACCATGGAAGCCTTCGTGACATCCATTGCTGTGGCTGGCGCGACGGAAGGATTGACGGCAGCCGTATTCGTCGGCGCCGTCGGGAATTGTGAGGCAGTGCCGCCCGGAGGAGGCAACTGGCCGGACTGAACCTGCGGCACCGGCTGCGCCTGCAGCGGCGGCAATGAACTGTTGGCAGAATTGATATTGCTATAGCTGGTGCGCTGGCAACCGGCGAGAGCCAGCAGGATCGCGACCCCCGTCACAGCGTGATTGAATTTCATCTTAATACTCCCGCTCTCGCGACACTTGCCGCAACATGCCGTATAACTCGGTTAGAAATATGTTACCGCGATGTGGTTAATCAAGTTCCCCATAGCGAGGGAAGGACATTCCTGCCCTTCAGATACGAAGAAAGGCCGCCCGGAGAGGTTCCGCGCGGCCTTCGATAGAGTGAAAACACGGCTCAAGCGCGGCGCTCGACCATCATCTTCTTGATTTCGGCGATTGCCTTGGCCGGATTGAGACCCTTCGGGCAGGCCTGCGCACAGTTCATGATCGTGTGGCAACGATAAAGCCGGAAAGGATCCTCGAGATTGTCGAGACGTTCACCGGTCGCTTCATCTCTGGAATCAATCAGCCAGCGATAGGCCTGCAGCAGAACAGCCGGACCGAGATAACGGTCGCCGTTCCACCAGTAGCTCGGACAGGAGGTCGAGCAGCAGGCGCACAGGATGCACTCGTAAAGACCATCAAGCTTCTGACGGTCCTCATGGCTCTGCTTCCATTCCTTGGCAGGCGGAGGAGAGACCGTTTTAAGCCAGGGCTCGATCGAACGATGCTGCGCATAGAAGTTATTGAGGTCCGGCACGAGGTCTTTGACCACGGGCAGATGCGGCAGAGGATAGACCTTCACCGTGCCGTTCACCTCATCCATGCCCTTGGTGCAGGCCAGCGTATTGGTGCCGTCAATATTCATCGCGCAAGAACCGCAAATGCCTTCACGGCAGGAACGGCGCAGCGTCAGCGTCGGATCGATATTGTTCTTGATATACAGGAGACCATCAAGAACCATGGGACCGCAGTCATCAACATCGATGTAGAAGGTATCGATGCGCGGATTTTCCCCGTCATCGGGGCTCCAGCGATAAACTCGGTATTCCCGAACATTCTTGGCACCGGCCGGCTTCGGCCAGACCTTGCCTTCGGTCATCTGAGAGTTTTTGGGAAGAGCAAGTTCAACCATGTCCAATACCTCTCAAATCAATAAACACGTGCCTTTGGCGCGATCTTGTAGGGATCGATGCCTTCGGCAATGAGTTCCGTGTGGACCGGACGGTAGTCGAGCTTCACATCGCCAGCTTCGTTCACCCAGGCAAGCGTATGCTTGCGCCAGTTCACGTCGTCGCGTCCGGCGAATGGACCATCGACATAATCCTCGCGGGCATGCGAACCGCGGCTTTCCTTGCGTGCTTCGGCGCCATACACCGTGGTGATGGCGTTAGCCATGAGGTTATGCAGTTCCAGCGTTTCGACGAGGTCCGAGTTCCAGATCATCGAGCGGTCGGTGACTTTGATGTCCGGCAGCTCCTTCCAGATGGCCGACAGACGGCGGCAACCGCTTTCGAGCGATTCCTGGGTGCGGAACACGGCTGCATCATCCTGCATGGCGCGCTGCATCTTGTCGCGCAGAACGGCCGTCGGCGTCTGGCCCGATGCGTGGCGCGTGTTATCGAAGCGATCCATGATCTTGTCGCAGGCGGCGATGTTCAGCGCCGGAATTGGCGATGTACGGTCAATGACTTCGGCAGCGCGAATAGCGGCTGCACGGCCGAAGACCACGAGGTCGATCAGCGAATTCGAGCCAAGACGGTTTGCACCATGAACCGAGGCACAGCCAGCTTCGCCGACGGCCATCAGGCCCGGGATCACCCGTTCCGGATTGTTCGAATCGGCGTTCAGCACTTCACCCCAATAGTTCGTGGGAATGCCGCCCATATTGTAATGAACGGTTGGCAGAACCGGGATCGGCTCGCGGGTTACGTCGACACCGGCGAAGATCTTCGCCGATTCGGAGATGCCGGGCAGGCGCTCGTGCAGGACGGCCGGGTCAAGATGGTCGAGATGCAGGAAGATGTGGTCCTTGTTCTTGCCGACGCCGCGGCCTTCACGGATTTCCATCGTCATGCAGCGCGAGACAACGTCACGCGAGGCAAGATCCTTGGCGGACGGCGCATAGCGCTCCATGAAGCGCTCGCCTTCGGAGTTGACGAGGTAGCCGCCTTCCCCGCGTGCACCTTCCGTGATCAGGCAGCCAGCGCCATAGATGCCGGTCGGGTGGAACTGGACAAATTCCATGTCCTGCAGCGGCAGGCCGGCACGCGCAACCATGCCGCCACCGTCACCGGTGCAGGTGTGTGCGGACGTGGCCGAGAAGTAAGCGCGACCATAACCGCCGGTCGCCAGAACCACCATCTTCGCCGAGAAGCGATGGATGGTGCCGTCGTCGAGGTTCCAGGCGACGACCCCGGTGCAGCGGCTGCCATCCTCCGACATGATGAGGTCGAGCGCGAAATACTCGATGAAGAATTCCGCATTGTTGCGCAGCGACTGGCCGTAGAGCGTGTGCAGGATGGCGTGACCGGTACGGTCGGCGGCAGCGCAGGTACGCTGCACCGGCGGGCCTTCGCCGTAGTTCTGCATGTGACCGCCGAACGGGCGCTGGTAGATCTTGCCTTCCTCGTTACGCGAGAAAGGAACGCCGTAATGCTCGAGCTCATAAACCGCCTTCGGCGCTTCCATGGCGAGATACTGCATGGCGTCGACGTCGCCGAGCCAGTCGGACCCCTTGACGGTGTCATAGAGGTGCCACTGCCAGCAATCGGGCGTCATGTTGTTCAGCGAAGCCGCAATACCGCCCTGAGCCGCGACTGTGTGCGAACGAGTCGGGAATACCTTGGTGATGCAGGCCGTCTTGAAGCCTTGTTCGGCCATACCGAGCGTCGCGCGAAGCCCGGCGCCACCGGCGCCAACGACGACGACGTCGTAGGAATGGTCAACATAGGTGTAGGCCTTGCCGGTCTGGGCGAAGTTATGAATGGTTGCCATGTTGAATTACCCTACGAATGCAATCTTCAAGATGGCGAAAAGACAGAGGCCACCCATCAGGATTGCGAAGAAAGTGTTGAGCATCAGGAGCAGCAGCTTCGGGATCTCGGCGTGGACATAGTCCTCGATCACGACCTGCATACCGAGCTTCATGTGGATCAGGCCGGAGACCACGACCAGCCCCATGACAACGGCGACGAAGGGGTGCGACAATGCGCCCACCACTTCGGCATAAGGCGCGCCGTTGTACATGACGAGGAAACCGACAAAAAAGATCATCAGCGGAATGTTCGATACGGCGGTCAGACGCTGACGCCAGAAATGCTCGGTGCCTTCCTTGGCCGAGCCGAGACCGCGGACCTTGCCGAGCGGAGTGCGCATATCCATGGAATGATGCCTCAGGTGCGAATGATGTAGGCGATGATCCAGACGACGATCGTCAGGACAACGGACGCGATGATGTTGGCCTTGGCAAGCTTCGTCGAGAAGTGCTTGTCGAAGCCATAGCCGACATCCCACATCAAGTGGCGCAGGCCGCCGAGCATGTGGTGGATGAGCGCCCAGGTGTAACCCAACAGGATCAGGCGGCCGATGATCGTGCCCATGAACCAGTTGACCCACTCAAAATATTCGGCCCCCGTCGAGGCGGCGATGAGCCACCAGGCAACAAGGATTGTGCCGAAGTAGAGAGCCCCACCGGTAATGCGGTGCAGGATCGACATGACCATGGTCGGAATAGGCTTGTAGATTTGCAGGTGCGGCGACAGGGGCCGGCTTTTCGTCACATTCGCCATCTAAACCTCGCGGCGTCTCGATGCGGTCCGGATTTCGGACATTGGGGTCACAATGCGCCCAGTGATTTTAGGTGCATTGCATCAGGGCGACGTTTAATCCTCTGCCCCCCGGACGACAAGCACATTCGCTAGACGATTTCAATTTAATCGATTTGCGTGAATAGAACTTTAGCCTCACCTCAAACCAATGCCGCTGATACGAAAAAACGAAGCCAGCGGATGACTTTAGCGATCATCTTCGGCATTATGCGTTAACGATTTGTTAACCATGCCGGAGAAGGACCGATGATCCTGTCACGCGTTGAAGTCGCTGCCCTCGTCTCGCTCACCATACTTGCCATGGCATCTCCTGCCATTTCCAAGGACGGGAACCGACATTCCGGTCGCGGTCACCAGCCACGTCAAGAGCAATCAATTGTCGGCACCGGAGGTCTCCCATCGGTCGTTCCCGGCATCGGCACCTTTGTCGGCAGCATCTCCGCCGTTCGCATCAAGGGGAACGGCGTTTTCATCGCCGTCGATCGCGGCTCACGCCCAACCGCTGTCGCCTATCGCGCTCCAAAAGCGCGGATCATTGAAGTCGCGGCCGAGAATACGGATGACGCCTGCAGTCTGGAAGCGGGTGTCTGCGTCATCCGGCTGAAGAACTGACGAACCGCCAGACGGTCGTCTTCTTCACTTCACTGTCCTCAAGCACTCGGGTCACCGGCACCTCGTAGCTGGCGAGTGCCTCCAGACGCTCCGTCGGGCGATAGCTGCGACCGGGATCGCCGACCAGGACCGTGCAGCCCTTATTGGCAACGGTTTCGAACCACGCAACCAATGCCCGCGCGAAATCGCTGTCGTAGAAGACATCGCCAGCCAGGATCACGTCTACATCGACAGATTGGCCGATCAGGTCATCATCGGTGAAATCGACCGAGACGTCGTTCAAAATGCAATTCAAACGGACGGCCGTGCGCGCCCAGGGATCGATGTCGGCTGCCAGTACCTCACCCGCACCCGCCATCGCCGCAGCAATGGCCACAAGGCCGGAACCGCTGGCGAAATCCAGCACCTTTTTTCCGCGAACGATTTCCGGATGATCAATCACGTAACGGGCAAGCCCCTGACCGCCCGCCCAGGCGAAGGCCCAGAAAGGCGGCGGCAGGCCAATGGCTTCCAGATCCTCTTCCGTCTTCTGCCATAGGTCATGCACCTCGCTGGCAAGATGCAAACGGATCTCCGGCACATGCGGCGGCGGCAGCACGCTGGTATTGTCCAGGATGAAGCGTTCCGGATCCGTTTTCACGCGATCAAACGGGAGGGTTGTCGAGTCCGCCCATGCGGCAGACTTCGAAATATTCCTCGTCCGTCACTGGCTGCACCGAAAGGCGCATGGACGTGACGAGCGCCATCTCGGCAAGCTTGGGATTGGCCTTCACCGCCTTCAAGCTGACGGGCTTCGGCATGTCGCAGACGGCGCGAATGTCGACGCAGTCCCAACGGGCATCACCCTCGGCAGTCGAATCGGGATGCGACAAGGCGCAAACCTCGACGATACCGACGACCTCGAGACCTTCGTTGGAGTGATAGAAGAACCCCTTGTCGCCGATTTTCATCGCCCGCATGTTGTTGCGCGCGAGATAATTGCGAACGCCAGTCCATTCCTCGCCAACGTCCCCCTTGGCCTTCTGCATCTCCCACGACCATTTGAAGGGCTCGGATTTGTAGAGCCAGAATGCCATTGCGCTTAAGCCTCCGGATTATTGAAGACCCAGTTATAGGGCTTGATCTCGACAGTCTCGAAAAGGCCGACCTGGGCATAGGGATCCTGGGCCGCAAGCGCCTTTGCACCGTCCAGATCGTCGGCAGCAATGAGCAGCATCGAGCCACAAGGCTTTCCGTCCGCATCGAGAAACGGCCCTGCGATCTTCAGCTTGCCCTCGGCATTGAGCCCGTTCAGCCACTCGACATGCGGCGGTCGCGTTTCCATGCGCAGGTTGAGGTGTCCGGGCTTGTCGGCGCAGATGACGGCAAACAGCATGATCGTCTCCTTGAAGAATTCTATTCGGTGGTGATCGGGCGTGACATGAGTTGGGCAATCGCGGTCGGAATGTCCAGTCGCCCCTCGATAATCGCGGCAACCGCCTGCGTGATCGGCATTTCGATCTGGAGCCCTTCGGCCAGGCGGGCGGCAACAGCCGCCGCGAAGGCACCTTCGACGAGGGCCCCACCTTGTGCCGACACGGCATCCCCTCGTCCCAGAGCAACCCCGAAACGGAGATTGCGCGACTGGTGGCTTGTCGCCGTCAGCACGAGATCGCCGAGACCGGAAAGACCTCGGACGGTATCCCCTCGCCCGCCCATAGCGTCGACCAGCCGGGACATTTCTGCAAGGCCGCGGGCAATCAGAGCAGCCCGCGCCGAATCCCCGAGACCCATGCCTTCCACAATGCCGCAGGCAATGGCCAGCACATTCTTGAGCGCTCCGCCGAGCTGCACTCCGATCCGGTCATCTGAAGCATAGAGACGAAAAGTCTGACCTGAGATTGCCTTTGCCAGATGCTCGGCCATGGCGAGATCTTGCGCCGCAATCGCCATGGCTGTGGGCAGTCCTTTAGCGATGTCGGCAGCGAAACCCGGACCCGAGAGCATCGCCACCGGGTGATCCGGCAACGAGGCTTCGAGCACATCGGTTAAAAGCCGGGAACTCTGCTTTTCAATGCCCTTGGCGCAGATGACGACAGGAACACCCGACTGGAGATGGGGACCATAAGTCTCGGCAGCAGAAACCTGAGCCTGAGACGGCATCGCGAAGAGAACGATATCGGCAGTGGCGACATCCTGCGCCCGCGCCGAAAACGAAAGTCCTTCTGGCAGACGGATTCCCGGCAGCGCCGATTCATGGGCCTGGCTCGCGGCGATGTCAGCCATCACGGAAGGGTCCCTGCCGATCAGAAGCGCCTGTGCCTTGCCCGTCTGGGCGATGACGGCCGCGAGCGCCGTGCCGAAGGCGCCAGCGCCGATGACCGCAATTCTCTGGACTTTACTCATGCCTTGGCGCCCCGTTTGCCATAAGCAAGCAAGGCCTTGGCCTCCGAATCGAGCGGCCAGCGCGAACGCGGCGCAACCGTCAGCTCGTCCGCAGGCAGTCCCAGCGCCATGCGCTCAAGCCCAGCCCACGCGATCATCACGGCATTGTCGGTGCACAGATGATGCGGCGGCGCAACGAAGCGGAAGCGATGCGCCGAGCAGAGTTCATCAAGCGTGCTGCGCACCTGCTTATTGGCAGCCACACCGCCTGCGACGATCAGGGCAGGCTCCGCAATCTCCGGATAGGTCTCGCGAAAGCGCCGCAGGCCGCGACCAATACGATCCTTCAAGGTCCGCGAGATCGCATGCTGGAAGGAGGCGCAAATGTCGGCAATATCCTGCTCGGTCACGGGCGCAATGCTCTCGGCCGCTTGCCGCACAGCCGTCTTCAAGCCCGAAAACGAGAAATCGAGCCGGGCTTCGCCAACCAGTGGTCGGGGAAACACAAAACGCTTGGGATTGCCGATGGCGGCAGCCCGTTCAACTGCCGGCCCACCCGGATAGGGAAGCCCAAGCAGCTTCGCCGTCTTGTCGAAGGCCTCGCCCAGCGCATCATCGATCGTTGTGCCCCAGCGCTCGTAATCACCAACGCCCTTGACCAGAACAAGCTGGGTATGGCCACCGGAGACTAGCAACACCAGATAGGGGAACGCGACACCATCAGTCAGTCGCGCTGTCAGCGCATGGCCTTCCAGATGATTGATGGCAAAAAGAGGCTTTCCGGTCGCCCGAGCGATAGCCTTCCCGGTCATCAGACCAACCAACAACCCGCCGATCAGTCCCGGACCCGATGTGGCAGCAATCGCGTCGACCTCGGCAAGCGTGATCCCCGCGCGCTGCAGCGCTTCTTCAATCAGGGTGTCTAGAGCGTCCACATGCGCACGGGCGGCAATCTCGGGAACGACACCGCCATAGGCGCTGTGCTCATCGAGCTGGCTCAGCACAACATCCGCCTCTGTCACACCCGAGCCGTCGGCAAGCCGCGTCACCACGGCGGCCGCCGTCTCGTCACAGCTGGTTTCGATACCCAGAATCCGCAGTTTGGCTGTCATGGAATCCGTTCATTGATTGCGATGACCGGAAAACCGGTCTACGAAATCCGTCGGTAACAACGGACAAGTTCGGATGCAAACAAAACCTTTCCGCATCGGCACGCGGGGCAGCCCCCTCGCCCTCGCTCAGGCCGCCGAGACCCGCGCCCGGCTGATGATCGCGCATGACCTGCCAGAAGACATGTTTGAGATCGTTGTCTTGTCGACGAAGGGTGACCGTATCACCGATCGGGCGCTGTCGGAGATCGGCGGCAAGGGCCTCTTCACCCAGGAACTGGAAGACCAACTCGTCTCGGGCGAACTGGATTTTGCCGTGCATTCCTCGAAGGACATGCCGACGAAGCTTCCGGATGGCCTGTTCCTTTCCGCATTCCTGCCGCGCGAAGACGTGCGAGATGCCGTTGTCGGACGAACAGCGCCGACACTGGCGGAACTCCCGATTGCAGCGACGGTCGGCTCCTCGTCTCTTCGACGCCAGGCCCTCATTCGCAGACTGCGCCCGGACGTCAATGTCATTACCTTCCGTGGCCTTGTCGATACGCGACTGCGCAAGCTGGCAGACGGCGAGGTCGATGCGACGCTTCTCGCCTTTGCCGGCCTGAAGCGACTGGGCAAGTCCGACGTGCCCACACAGCTCCTCGATCCGACCGAATTCCCACCGGCCCCTGCACAGGGTGCGATCTGCATTGAAAGCCGTATCGGCGACAGCCGCGTTTACGACCTGCTCGAAGCGATCAACCACCGCCCCACCTTCGATGCGGTAACCTGTGAGCGCGCGTTCCTTGGCGCACTCGACGGCTCCTGCCGCACACCGATTGCAGGTTATGCAACGGTTGAAGGGACGGCGATCCGCTTCTCGGGCATGATCCTGACGCCGGATGGCAGCCGCTGGCATGAAGTCTCAGTCGAGGGTCAGACGGCCGGAGCCTCGGCCCTCGGCGCATCCGCCGGCGAGACCATCCGCGCCAAGGCCGGCAGCGACTTCTTCGACAGCTGGAGCTGAAGGATGCGCGTTGTCGTGACGCGCCCGCAGCCGGCGGCGGACAGAACCGCCGCCGAACTTGAGCGCCGGGGACACGCCCCGGTGCTTCTGCCACTGATGACGGCCGAGCACGATCTGGAGGGACTGTCGCACCCTCTTTCTCCATCGACGGTGGCCCTCGTCGTGACCAGTGCCGAGGCGTTGCGGGCACTGGCCAGACTGCCCCCAGAGATCCGCCGTGACTATCTCTCCATACCCCTCTATGCCGTCGGCCAGGCCACCGCTGAGGCAGCCCGCCGGCTGGGGTTTGCGCGCGTGATCACAGGCGAGGGAGACGGTAAAGCGCTGGCACAACGATTGCTGTCTGAGGTCCCCTCCGACCCGGGAGCCTTGATCACCTACTTGGCGGGAGACCCGCGAACGCCCGACCTGGAAGAGACCCTTCAGTCCGCCGGGCGGCCACTCACAATCCGGCAATGTTACCGCATGATCTCGATCGAACCAGATCGCGAAGCCATTGCAGCGCTGGCCGCTCAGCCGCCCGACGTAGTCCTCCTCTATTCGTCCGAAACCGTCCGCAGATTTCTGAAGGTCGCAGAGATCACGCGATCGTCAGTCGACTGGTCACAGGCACGCTTCATTTGCCTCAGCGCCAAGATCGCATCGCTTTTGCCCGAGCCCTATGGGCCACGCGCCACATGGCCGGAAGAGCCACGCGAAGATTTGCTCATTGATCTGTTGACGAGCATGGAACGCTAAATGGATCTTCACCCTTTCCTTCCTAGGAGTGACTGACTACGTTTGTCTGTGTCCAGGAAAGAATGAGGTTGCCATGGTGTCCGGAAAGCCCCCGCGTCGATCGAAATCCACGGATGAACCTGTCATCATCGACCTGAAGGCCGAAGACTCATCGATTGCCACGGCGGGTGAGTCGGCGTCGGCAAGTGTCGCAGCCGGAGACGAGATCGTCTCCCCGGGAAGCGCAGATGTGACCGCTGCAGAAACTGGCAGCGTGACCTCGGACATCGCTCCCGTTGAAGAATCCACAGCGACCTCCAACGAGGCCGAGCAAGCTGCATCAAGCGACGCCGCTATGGACGCCAGATCGGAACCACCTGCGTCTGAGACCGGTGATGTAAACCGGGGGCACTACGCCGAGGCCCAACCTTCTGCGGCACCCGTGCGGCCCGCTCCGGCCACCTCGACGCTAATCGCATCCGGCATTCTCGGCGGCCTTGTCGCATTGGCCCTGGCCGGCAGCATGCAATATGCCGGTGTTCTGCCGTCTGCTGGACCCGACACAGGCACGCCGGTACAGTCGTACGCATCGGCAGAGGATCTGGAGGCGCTGAAGTCGGAAGTGGCAAGACTTGCAGCGACGCCTGCGGCAGCGGCAGCCGATCCCGCCCTTGCCGAACGTTTGTCGGCGCTGGAAACCGCCGTCGCTTCGGGCACCAATCAACAAACAGCCGCAGTCGACACCGCAGCACTTAACGAGCTGCGCGCACAATTGGGCGCTGCCAACCAGGCGATTGCCGCACTCAAGGGCGAGGTCGATACCAATCGCCAGGCCCTGACTGACAGCAGCACGCGCCTTGCTGACGCAGAACGCCGACTGGACGAGCCGCGCAACGATGTCGAGATGGCCCGCGCCATAGCCCTTGCCGGCTTGAAGACCGCAATCGATCGCGGCGGCCCCTTCCTGTCGGAGCTGGATGCGCTGAAAAGCGTCTCTCCGGACGACCCGGCAGTGACGGCACTCTCTGCCACGGCAACCGCAGGCCTTTCGTCTCGCGCAGATCTCGCCCGCGAATTCCCTGACGTGGCAGACAACATCCTTGCCGCAGTCAACGCTCCGGCAGAGGGCGAAGGCTGGAGCGATCGGCTGCTGTCGAGCGCCCGATCGCTCGTCAAGGTGCGCCCGATCGGCAATGTCGAGGGTGACACCCCGGACGCCATCGTCGCACGCATCGAGGACAAGCTGGAAAATGGCGACCTGAAGGGTGCGCATCTCGAATGGCAGGCACTGCCGGAGGTGGCAAAGGCCGCTTCGCAGGACTTCGCCGAAAAGCTCGATAGACGCATCAAGGCGGAACAGGTCGTCAGCGAGGCTCTCGCCCGGACTGTTGCCGGAAACGAGGGTTGATCGGATGCGGACGACGCTTAAGGTACTGTTCTTCTTCGCCCTGATCCTCGGTATCGGCTATGGTTTCTCCTGGGTGGCGGATCGGCCCGGCGATATCTGGCTGGAATGGCAGGGGCAACGCTACCAGACCGACCTGATCGTGGCCGTGACGGCACTGGTCGCCGTGATCATGGCCGTGATGCTTCTCTGGTGGCTCCTGCGAACCATCTGGACCTCGCCGCATTCGATGCGCCGCTTCTTTCGGGCTCGCAAGCGAGACCGTGGCTACCAGGCGCTGTCCACAGGACTGATCGCGGCCGGCGCTGGCAATGCCGTGCTCGCCCGCCGGATGAGCGCCCGTGCTCGTGGTCTCATCCGCGCCGATCAGGAACCGTTGATCATGGTACTCGACGCCCAGGCCGCGCTGATTGAAGGCCGATATGATGAGGCACGCCAGCTTTTCCAAAGAATGGCAGACGACCCGGAAACCCGGGAACTTGGCCTTCGCGGCCTCTTTGTCGAAGCAACACGACTCGGCGCCCATGAAGCCGCACGCCAATATGCCGAAACAGCTGCAGAGCACGCTCCTTACCTGCCCTGGGCTGCCAAGGCGACACTCGAATATCGCTGCCGCGCTGGTCACTGGGATGATGCCGTGCGCCTGCTCGATCAGCAGCGCATTGCCAATGTGCTGGACCGTCACGAAGCCGATCGCCTGAAGGCAGTCCTCTTGACTGCGAAGGCCGAGGACCAGCTGGAGGCCGAGCCGACTGGCGCGCGCGACAGCGCGTTGAAGGCCTTGAAGTTGGCCAAGGACCTGGTGCCTGCCGCAATCGTGGCCGCCAAGGCTTACCAGCGGGAGGACAATCTGAGGAAGGCCGCCAATGTTCTGGAGCAGGTCTGGCGGCAGGAGCCGCACCCCGAAGTGGCTCAGGCCTATCTGCGGCTCCGAAGCGGTGACAGCGCCGTCGACCGTTTGAAGAAGGCAGACAAGCTCGAAGCCCTGAAGCCCAACAACTACTACTCGCTGTTGGCCGTCGCCGAGGCTGCATTGGATGCAGGTGAATTCGGCAGGGCGCGCGCCAAGGCCGAGGCAGCAGCGCGCATGGCCTCACGCGAACGCGTTTATCTCCTGCTCGCCGATATCGAGGAAGCCGAAACTGGTGATCAAGGGCGCATTCGCCATTGGATGGGTCAGGCCCTCAAGGCACCCCGCGATGAATCCTGGGTTGCGGATGGTTACGTCTCCGAACGCTGGCTGCCGATGTCGCCGGTCACCGGCCGCCTCGACGCCTTCACCTGGAAAATGCCGGTCAACCAGTTGGAGGGACCGGTGGAGGACGGCAGCCCGTCCGACGGTGAAAAGGCGCTCGCCGCCCTACCTCCTGTGGCTAAAGTGGCGGTGGCCGAACCGGAGCAGATGAAAGACGCCGAGGCTTTCACATCTGAGACGCCAGCGCCCATTGTCATCGAGCAGCCGAAGCACCCTGAAACAAAACCGGTGACCGTGGCGCCTCCTGCGCCCAAACCCACTACTGCGCCGGAGGCAACGAAAACAGAGACCATAATCGAACCGTTCTTCGGCCGCCCGCCGGATGATCCGGGCGTGAAGGATCCCGCGCGATCGGACACCGAGCCCAAGACCCGCCTCAAGCTTTTCTGACGGATACCCATGTTCGAGCGCCTGCAATCCTTCTTCCAAGGCCTGACCGAGAACCGGCAAACGTCTGCCATCGCGCCGGACGATCCGCGCATCACAGTCGCGGCCCTCTGTTTTCAGGTGATGGAAGCCGATGGCCTCGTTCATGAGGACGAACGCCGCAAACTCCGTGAGATCCTCGAGGAAAACTACGAGGTGGAGGGTGACAAGCTCGACGCCCTGATGCTGGCAGCGCAGACGGCAGAAAGTGAAGCGGTCGACTACTACCGCTTCACTGTCGATCTCAAACGTCAGCTTGATGACGAACAAAGACAAAATCTGGTCGGCATCTTGTGGGATATCGTCTATGCCGATGGCGCACGAAGCGAGATGGAAGACCATGCCATCTGGCGGATCTCAGATCTCCTCGCCGTCTCTCCACGCGATCGTATCCTCCAGCGCCAGGACGCCGAACGGCGCGCGGGTCTTGGGGTTACTGACGATGTCGGCTGACACCAGAAACCGGACGACGAAGCAGCCGATTCTCATTGTGCTGCATCAGGAAAGCTCAAGCGCCGGGCGCATCGGCCAGATGCTCTCTGAGAAGGGTTATCCGCTCGATGTCCGCAGACCGGTACTCGGACAGAGCCTGCCCGTGAGCCTGAAGGACCATGCCGGTGCCGTGGTCTTTGGTGGGCCGATGAGCGCCAATGATCCCGACGATTTCGTCAAGCGGGAGATCGATTGGCTCGATATTCCGCTGAAGGAGGACAAGCCATTTTTAGGCATCTGCCTCGGTGCTCAGATGCTGGTCCGTCATCTTGGCGGCAAGGTCGAAGCTGACCGCGACCAGAGAACAGAAATTGGCTGGTATCCCATCCATCCAACCGAACATGGCCGCCTGCTCATGCACTGGCCGCGCATGGTCTACCACTTTCACCGCGAAGGCTTTTCCCTGCCGCACGGCGCCAAGCTTTTGGCGAGCGGGGATATCTATCCGAACCAGGCCTTCCGCTATGGCGCCAACGCCTGGGCCTTGCAATTCCATGCCGAACTGACCCGCGCGATGATGCATCGCTGGGTCGTGCATGGTGCACATCGCTTCGTGCTGCCGAACGCACAGCAGGGACGCGAGCATCTCGAAGGGCGCATGATCTTCGACGCACCCTTGAGAGCCTGGCTATGGGATTTCCTTGATCTTGTATTCGAAGCGCCTCAGCGGGCGTCCTGAGGCTCCGGCGCATCAAGACTATCGATCTTGCGCAATTGCGGGAAACCGAAGGCCCAGGCACCGGCAACGGCAAGTGTGCCAAGACCGCCAATCACCACCGCCGGCACGGGCCCGATGAAATGCGCCATCGTGCCTGCCCGGAACTCACCGAGCTCGTTTGATGCGCCGACAAAGACCATGTTGACCGCATTCACCCGACCACGCACTTCATCCGGCGTCCAGAGTGCAATCAGCGTCTCGCGTACATAGACCGACGCCATGTCGGCCGCTCCCATCAGCATCAGAGCCGCAATCGAGATCCAGGCCGTTTCGGACAGACCGAACATCACCGTGCCAACGCCAAACAGCGCAACACCGATGAACATGAAGATACCGGCATTATGGCGAATCGGGAAACTGGCCAATGCGATGGCGACAATGATCGCACCGATCCCGGGAGCGGCGCGCAGCAGTCCGAGACCCCATGGACCCAGCGTCAGGATATCCCGGGCAAAGACCGGCATCAGCGCAACGGCGCCACCAAGCAAGACAGCGAAGAGATCGAGCGAGATCGCACCGAGCACGACCTTTTCACCGAAGATAAAGCGAAAACCCGCGAGCAGTGTATCCATCGACACCGCCTTCTCAGACTTGCGCTGCGGTGGCCGAGGGATCAGAAAGACGAGGAGCGCTGCAGCCGTGAAGAAGGCAAGCGAAATGGAATAGGCAAGCACCGGGCTTGCACCATAGAGAAGGCCTCCGGCCACCGGGCCGACAATCGAGGCCGTCTGCCAGGACGAAGAGTTCCACGCGACCGCGTTGGACAGATCCTTCGCCGGAACGAGATTCGGGCCAAGAGACTGGACGGCCGGCGCTGCGAAGGCCCTTTCGATACCGAAGACCACCAGGATGGCAAAGACGATGGTTGGCTCAAAGGCATCGGCAATCGTCAGACCAAGCATGGCGGCGGCGCACAGCGCGCTCAGCACCATGCAGGCAGAAACGATGGCCCGACGATTGTAGCGGTCGGCCACCGAGCCTGTCACGAGGATCAGCATCAGCGACGGCAGGAATTGCACGAGACCAATCAGGCCGAGATAAAAGGCGCTACCTGTCTTGTCATACATCTGCCAGCCGACCGAGACGCTAAGGATCTGGGTGGCGAAGGCGCCTAGGAAGCGGGCAAAGAAGAAGCGGAAATAGGAGGAATGCCGGAACGCCGCAAAACGATCGTCGGCAGAGGAGGAAAGCATCGGAAATACCTTGGCTGCCGGGAAAAGGCCCCAGCGTTAAACATGATTCGGAATGCGTGGTCCCCTTCCACTTGTCCGTTAAGTCGCCAATGTCTACATGTCTGTCAACCAAGAAATGGAGACGTGAATGCCCGTGTTCGATGCTTTGCTTGTAACGATCTTTTATGCGCTCGAGATCTTCAAGTGGATCCTGATAGCGAGCGCGATCTTCTCCTGGCTGTTCGCATTCAACGTTGTGAACGCGAGCAATAGATTTGTCGCGAGCCTTGGCGAATTTTTCTATCAGGTTACGGAACCGGTGCTTCGCCCCATACGTCGATTTATGCCCAATCTCGGGGGAATCGATATTTCTCCCATCGTCGCGCTGCTGGTCGTGTTCTTCCTCCAAAACCTCCTGATGCGCCTTTAGACCGTCTCTAGATTTTCACTGGTGACGTGACCCGTCCCTACCGCATTTTCGACAACCATCTGCTGCTCGCCATACGGTTGACACCGAATGGCGGGCGCGACTGTATCGACAGCATGGAAACAACAGCCGACGGTCACGCGCACCTCAAAGTGCGCGTCACGGCCGTGCCCGAGAAGGGCAAAGCAAACAAGGCTTTGATTGCCCTGATCTCTAAGACGTTGAAAGTGCCGAGATCGTCAATCGAACTCGTGTCCGGCGACACCGCCAGACAAAAAATCCTCCGGATCGCTGGCGACCCGGAGGATTTGTCAAACCGTCTGTATGAGCTGATCTCGCCCTGAGACTTACTTTTCGTTCTTCGCACGCTCGATCGACTCGAGGATGATCTGCTTGGCAAAATCAACATCCTTCCAGCCGCCGATCTTCACCCACTTGCCGGGCTCCAGATCCTTATAGTGCTCGAAGAAGTGCTGAATCTGCTTCAGCGTGATTTCCGGAAGATCCGTGTAATTGGCGATCTTGTCGTAGCGGCGGGTCAGCTTCGGCACCGGAACGGCCAGGATCTTTTCGTCCATGCCGCCATCGTCTTCCATCATCATCACGCCAATCGGGCGCACATTGATCACGCAACCCGGTACCAGCGGACGGGTGTTGCAGATCAAGACGTCGAGCGGATCGCCATCAAGGCACAGCGTGTGCGGCACGAAACCATAGTTGCCCGGATAGGTCATCGGGGTGTAGAGGAAGCGATCGACCACCAAGGTCCCGGCATCCTTGTCCATTTCATACTTGATCGGTTGGCCACCGACCGGCACCTCAACGATAACGTTGATGTCTTCCGGCGGGTTCTTGCCAATGGCAATTGCATCGATACGCATAGTTATGGACCCCGTAGAGTGTTGAATTCCAAGGCTACCTAATGCGAATTAGGGGGCATTGCAACACGGCTTTGGACGAAGCTGGGAGACGGATCACTGCCGTAGGATTTATGTTGAGGATATGAGATGAACAAGACAGTCATTCTAATCGCCACGACAGCAGCACTGCTTGGCTTCATGTCCGGCGCCAAAACCACCTACGCTGCGGACAGCGTCTACACCGATCTGAACCTAGATGCATGCGAGACCCTGGCCGAGGATCCGATGGGCGTCTCCCTGCGCTGCAAGGGCTACAAGGACCTGCCCGTCTATTTCAAGGAAGGCGACCTGCGTCAGAGCGTCCAGTTCGGTATCGTAGATCGCGCGCTTGTTGACGGGGCCTTCGAGAGCTTTTCCGCCTTCAATCACGTGAACACCAAAATCGAATGGCGGCTGGGTGACAATGACCAGCCAGTTGCTGCGATCCTGCGGTGGTTCATCGATAATCCGGGACCGGACGGCGGATCGAGCACGGCAACACGCGGTGAAATTCTGGTGGTATCCAAAGTGGCACGCGAAAATGACGGAGGGTCCTGCTTCGTCGCTCTGATCGATGCAAAGGCGAACCCCAATGCCAACGACCTCGCGCGTCAGACGGCCGATGAAAGCGCGGCAAAATTCGCATGCGGCATGGAGGAGCCGGAATGGGTGGGCAGCAAAGGCGACCTGATCAGCGAGCGTACCTTCAGCTGGCCTGAGGGTTATGTCGTCGAATAAGCAGGTCGGTCACCCCTTAGGCCCAGATAAAGCCAAGCTTTTTCAGATGCACGTCGTCAAAGTCTTCGACACCCTCGACTGCATCAATACCGCCATTGGAGCGAAAAAAATTGGCGGCGATTTCGCTGTCTTCGAGACACCATACGACCATGCCATTGCAGCCTAGAGACTTCAGCAACCGGCGCGCCTCGCGAAAGAGTTGGTGTCCCAGCCCAATGCCCTGATACTCCGGCCGCAGGTAGAGCTCGTAAATTTCGCCCTCTTGTGGCAAGGCCCGCGCCCGGTTGAGACCGAGAGACGCATAACCAGCAATTTTCCCGGCCACCTCGACCACAAGAATTGTGGCCGGTCCGCGGGTTGCCTTACGCCACCAGGCCTCGCCGCGACGCTCGATCATGCGTGTCAGTGCTCGGTGGGGAATGATGCCGGAATAGGCGTGCTGCCAGGCTGACCGATGCGCCTCTGCAATCTCGGCGGCATCAGTCGCATCTGCCACGCGCATGTCGATCGACAACGTCTTCATAACGCACTCTCACCCTCAGTCGACCAAAGCTGGCACGGCTCGGCTCAACGTCCTTCATAGGACACGAGTGAAGAACTTAACGCTTTTTTAAGAGATGTCGCAAGCGCGGGACAGACCCATGCACAGACAAAAACCCCGGCCACAGGGACCGGGGTTTGACTGTCAAATCACATCAGAGGGAAGAGCCTCAGATGGCAGCCTTGGACTTTTCCATGCGCTTGCGATCGTTCGCATCAAGGAACATCTTGCGCAGGCGGATCGACTTCGGCGTGACTTCCATGAGCTCGTCGTCCTGAATCCAGGAGAGAGCGCGGTCGAGCGTCATACGGATCGGTGGGGTCAGCTTGACGGCTTCGTCCTTGCCGGCCGAACGGATGTTGGTCAGCTGCTTGCCCTTGAGAACGTTGACTTCGAGGTCGTTGTCGCGCGTGTGGATGCCGATGATCATGCCGGCATAAACCTTTTCACCTGGCTCGATGATCATCGGGCCGCGGTCTTCCAGGTTGAACATCGCGTAGGCAACAGCTTCACCCGACTGGTTGGACAGGAGAACGCCGTTGACGCGACCGGTGATCGCACCCTTGTAAGGCTGATAGTCGTGGAACAGGCGGTTCATGATCGCCGTGCCGCGCGTGTCAGTCAGAAGTTCCGACTGGTAGCCGATCAGGCCACGGGTCGGTGCGTAGAAGCGCAGACGAACGCGGCTGCCGCCGGAAGGGCGAAGCTCGACCATTTCGGCCTTGCGCTCGGACATCTTCTGAACCACGACGCCGGAATGCTCTTCATCAACGTCGATGACGACTTCTTCGATCGGCTCCATGGTGGTGCCGTTCTCATCCTTGTGCATGACGACGCGCGGACGCGAGACGGCAAGCTCAAAACCTTCGCGACGCATGGTTTCGATCAGAACGGCCAGCTGCAATTCGCCACGGCCGGAGACGAAGAACGAGTCCTTGCCATCAGATTCTTCGATCTTCAGAGCAACGTTGCCTTCAGCTTCCTTGAACAGGCGGTCGCGGATGACGCGGCTCGTGACCTTGTCGCCTTCGGTGCCGGCAAGCGGGCTGTCGTTAACGAGGAAGGACATGGTGACCGTCGGCGGGTCGATCGGCTGCGCGGTCATCGCTTCGGTGACCGAAGGGTCGCAGAATGTATCGGCAACCGTGCCCTTGGACAGGCCGGCGATGGCGACGATGTCGCCAGCATGCGCTTCTTCGATCGGCTGACGCTCGATGCCGCGGAAAGCGAGGATCTTCGAGATACGACCGGTTTCGACCGTCTTGCCGTCCTGGGCGAGAACCTTGACAGCCTGGTTCGGCTTGATCGAGCCAGAAGCGATACGACCGGTGATGATACGGCCGAGGAAAGGGTTGGCTTCGAGAAGCGTACCAATCATGCGGAACGGGCCTTCTTCGACATTCGGCTCCGGAACATGCTCAAGCACGAGATCGAGGAGCGGCGCAAGGCCAGCATCCTTCGGGCCTTCAGGATTGACGTTCATCCAGCCATCGCGACCCGAACCGTAGAGGATCGGGAAGTCGAGCTGCTCGTCGGTTGCGTCGAGATTGGCGAAGAGGTCGAAGACTTCGTTGATGACTTCTTCATGGCGGCCGTCCGGACGGTCGATCTTGTTGATCGCAACGATCGGGCGAAGACCAACCTTCAGCGCCTTGCCGACAACGAACTTGGTCTGCGGCATCGGGCCCTCCGAGCTGTCGACCAGAACGATCGCGCCGTCCACCATCGAGAGGATACGCTCGACTTCGCCGCCGAAGTCGGCGTGGCCGGGGGTGTCAACGATGTTGATGCGGTGACCCTTCCACTCAATGGAGGTCGCCTTGGCCAGGATCGTGATGCCACGCTCCTTTTCGAGGTCGTTCGAGTCCATCATGCGCTCAGCGGTGCGCTGGTTCTCGCGGAACGAGCCGGACTGCTTCAGGAGCTCGTCGACGAGGGTCGTTTTTCCATGGTCGACGTGCGCGATGATCGCGATGTTGCGCATTTTCATGATTGTGATCTCTGATAGCTAGGGCGCAACATGGGAGAAGGCGCCGATTTACTTTGGCGCGCTCATACCTTGTTTTTTGCGTGTGCGAAAGGGGTAAACGCCCCAAGGCGCCGGCGATGGTTACCGCCGGCGCAGGCCAGACCTCTTTGGGAGCCTCGATTAAGCCGCGAGACCCTTCTTCTTCAACATGGCATCCGGGCTCGGCATCTTGCCGCGGAAGGCCTTGTAAGCCTCTTCCGGATCGACGGAGCCGCCGACCGAATAGATGTTTTCCTTGAGCTTTTTCGCGGTTTCCGGATCAAACGGATCGCCGGCCTCCTCGAAAGCGGCGAAAGCGTCGGCATCCAGGACCTCGGACCACATGTAGGAATAGTAGCCGGCCGAATATCCGTCTCCGGAAAACACATGCTGGAAATGTGGGGTTGCGTGGCGCATGACGATCGAAGACGGCATCCCGATGTCCGAAAGCACCTCAGCCTGCACGGCCATAGGATCTTCAACGGCTCCGCGGGTGTGGAAGGCCATGTCGACAAGTGCCGAGGAGGTGAACTCGACCGTGTTGAAGCCGGCATTGAAGGTCCGCGCGGCCAAAACCTTGTCGAGCAGCGCTTGCGGCATCGATTCTCCGGTCTCGTAGTGCACTGCATAGGCCTTCAGAATGGCGGGAACCGTCAGCCAATGCTCGTAGAGCTGCGAGGGGAGCTCGACGAAGTCACGCGATACGCCCGTCCCGGCAACGGAGGGATAAGTGACATTCGACAGCATGCCATGGGCGGCATGGCCGAATTCGTGGAACAGCGTGCGCGCATCGTCAAGCGAGAGCAGCGCAGGACGCCCCGGCTCCGGTTTGGCGAAGTTGCAGACATTGTAGATGATCGGGATTTCGCCTTGCTGACCATTCTTCAACGGCAGACGATGTTGCGACTGGAAGGCACTCATCCAGGCACCGGACCGCTTCGACGGCCGGGCGAAATAGTCTCCGAGGAAGAGCGCAACGAGCTTGTCGTCACGATCGCGGATCTCGAAAAACCGGACGTCGGGATGGTAGCCGACGACATTCTCAAGCGGTACCGCGCGAATGCCAAAGATGCGGTTGGCAACATCGAAACAGGCTTCAATGATCTTTTCAAGCTGGAGATAGGGCTTGAGCTCTGCTTCCGAAAAATCGAACTTCCGTGCGCGAAGCTTCTCCGCATAATGCCGCCAGTCCCAGGGGGCGACCTCATGATTTCGTCCATCCTCGGCGATCAGACCGGCAAGCTCCCGCTCCTCGAGCTCTGCCTGGCGGACGGCCTTCTGCCAAACCTGCATCAGAAGCCCGTTCACGGTTTCTGGCGTCTTCGCCATGGAATCATCGAGCTTGTAGGCCGCAAAACTCGGGTAGCCGAGAAGCTGCGCCTTTTCTGCGCGAAGTGCCAGCGTTTCCTTGACGATCGCCTGGTTGTCGGTCTCGCCGCCGTTAAGGCCGCGCGACGTCCAGGCCTTGAAGGCCTCCTCACGCAGGTCGCGCCGTTCGGAGAAGGTGAGAAAAGGCTCGATGATCGAACGCGACAAGGTGACGACATGACCATGGCCACCGCCATGGGCGGCAGCGGCCGACGCCATCGCCTCGCGCAGAAAAAGAGGAATGCCGGCTAGATCATCCTCACCGGAGAGCGGCAGGATCCAGGACGTCTCGTCGGCCAGCACGTTTTGACCGAAGTTTGCCCCAAGGCTTGCCAGCCTTTCGTTGATCTCGGCCAAACGCTCCTGCTGCGGCTTTGGTAGCTTGGCGCCCGAGCGGACGAACCCCTTCCAATGACGCTCCAGCACCCGCATTTCCTCGACAGCAAGCCCGAGTTCGTCGCGGCGGCTCCATAGCGCGTCAACACGCTGGAACAGCGCTGCGTTCATGCTGATCCTGGAATAATGACGGGACATTTTCGGTGCAATATTGCGCTCCAGTCCCTGGATTTGGGCGTTGGTATGCGCCCCGGCCCGGCTCCAGAAAAGGGCGGAGACCCGCGACAGGCTGTCACCCGCCACTTCAAGCGCGACAATCGTATTGGCAAAGGTCGGCGCATCGGCCTGATGAGCAATCGCGTCGATTTCTGCTTCATGCTCCTTCAGCGCGACGTCGAAGGCCGGCGCGAAATCATCGTCCGAGACCCGTTCGAAGCGAGGAAGACCATGCGGACCAGTCCATTCGAAGACTGCCGGATTGAATGCGGTCGTATCGGTCATGAAACCTCCTGTGCCGTGTTTCGCGGTCGAGCGAATATCGTCAATGGATATGCTATCGGCGCGCACCGAAGGCAAGCTCGCAAAAATCGGTGTACAAACAAACAAATTAACACTCAATTAACCTATGCCGATTGACGAATTTTCGAATGTGAAGGTAGATCGGATCATCCCATGACGAGGATGGTTCAAACCATGGAAATCTTCCCGGTTTATCCGGTCGGCAAAACGTCGCTCAAGGTGACGGATACCCAGCCTACCGCAGATGCACGCAAAGCCACCTTCGAGCCGCTGAAGGACATCTCCGACAGCGACAAGATCTTTGAAGACGCGCTCTCCGTCTTCGCCAGCATGACCCCGAGGCGACTTCGGGAAATTGCAGCCGAGAGTTACCAGCGCGACGAAATTGACGAGCAGACCTATCGCGAGCTGGCGACAGAACTGCCTCTGCAGGCAGTCGACCGCAACGGCAATGTCACCGATCTTTCGAACCTCACCGACGACACAAACTTTGACTATGCTGAGTACTTCCGGACTCAGCAATCGCTGGCGGAAATGATTGGCGACATGGACATGGCGGACTCCTACACCAAGGTGCTCGACTTCTTCAGCCGCACCAGCTGAGATCTGAAGATCTCGACTTTGGCGAATTTCGCGCTCGCCCTTGTTTCACATTCGCACTAAGTCTCGAACAGGCGGCACCGGACACGGAGCCGCCTGTTCCATGACGTGAAACGGTTTCCCATGATCTCATTGCGAATGAGCGAACGCCGCACGACCTTCCTCGGCGCGCTTCTGACGACCCTCGGCCCTATTTCCATGGCCATTTACACACCGGCTATGCCGGAACTGGTGCTGGCATTCGGTACGACGGAAGCCGCCATCAAACTGAGCCTCTCGCTCTATTTCGCCGGCTTTGCATTGGCCCAGCTGGTTGCGGGGCCCATGGCCGACGCTTTGGGACGCAAGCCGGCGACTTTGATGTTTCTGGCGATCTATATCGCAGGCTCGCTGCTGGCGACGGTGGCAGGCTCGGTAGAACTTATCCTCGTTGCACGCCTGATACAGGGTGTCGGCGCCTCGGTCGGCGTGGTGGTCGGCCGGGCGATCGTCCGCGATCTCTACACAGGCTCTGAAGCAGCCCGCATTCTCAACACGATCGGGATCTTTCTCGCGATTGGACCGGCCATGGGACCAACACTTGGTGGCCTGACTCTTGCGGCCTTTGGCTGGAACGCTGTCTTTCTTCTCTTGGTCGCTTTCGGCAGTCTCACCGCCGCTTGCGTCGTCTTTCTGCTGAAGGAGACGACGACGCCCGACCTCGGCAATCTGCGCCCGGCAAGGCTCGCGACGAATTACGCAGAGGTCCTGCGCAATCCCATATTCCTCTGCGCCTCCCTGGTCCTCAGCGGCACTGTTGGCGCACTCTATGCGCAATCGACCATGCTGCCTTTCGTGCTGATCAATGAAGTCAAGCTGACCCCGGTCCAGTTCGGGATCGGCATGCTGATGCAGTCCGGGGCCTATCTGACCGGCTCGCTGACACTGAAGGCGGCTTCACGCAGGATTTCAGGACAGCAAGCATCCGTCATCGGGATTTCTCTCTGCGGCGTTGGTGCGGTGATCATGGCGGCCTCGGTCGCTTTTGTTGCACCCGTCTTCCTGTCGATCATGGGGCCGGTCGCGGTCTGCACATTCGGGCTCGCCTTTCTGACCCCGCAGGTGATCACCGTCGGCATGGCGCCCTTCCCACATATTGCCGGCTCCGCATCGGCGATGACGGGCTTCCTGCAAATGACGGCAGGCTTTGTCGCTGGCGCGGCCGCCGCGGCAATCGGCAATCCTCTTACAGCCTTCGGCACCATTATCCCGGCAATGGAACTCAGTGCCGTAATTGGCTTCCTTTTGCTCGGCAGACTTGTGAAACGGGTATGAAAAAACCCGCCTTCGGGATCGAAGGCGGGTTTTTCCAATGGCCGACAACTGCGACCGGATCAGCGCAGATTACGCTTAGCAAGCGTCCGCAACCGCAGGGCATTGAGCTTGATGAAGCCGGCCGCATCCTTCTGGTCGTAGGCGCCCTGGTCGTCTTCGAAGGTGACCAGCTGGTCGGAATAGAGCGACTTGGACGACTCACGGCCGATAACCATGACATTGCCCTTGTAGAGCTTCAGCGTCACTTCGCCTTCGACATGCTCCTGGCTCTTGTCGATCAACGCCTGCAGCATCTCGCGTTCCGGGGAGAACCAGAAGCCGTAATAGATCAGCTCCGCATAGCGCGGCATGATCTCGTCCTTGAGGTGCGCCGCACCACGGTCGAGTGTGATGGATTCGATGGCGCGGTGCGCCGAGAGAAGGATCGTGCCGCCGGGGGTCTCGTAGACGCCGCGCGACTTCATGCCGACGAAGCGGTTTTCAACGAGGTCGAGACGGCCAATGCCGTTGTCGCGGCCATAGGTGTTGAGTTCGGCCAGCAGCGTAGCCGGGCTCATGCGAACGCCATTGATCGAGACGGCATCACCCTTTTCGAAGCCGACCTTGATGATGGTGGCCTTATCCGGAGCGGCTTCCGGCGAAATCGTGCGCATGTGCACGTATTCAGGCGCTTCCTGGGCCGGATCTTCGAGAACCTTGCCCTCGGAGGAGGAGTGCAGAAGGTTCGCGTCAACCGAAAACGGCGCTTCGCCCTTCTTGTCCTTGGCGACCGGGATCTGGTGCTCCTCAGCGAAATTCAGGAGATCCGTACGGCTCTTGAACGCCCAGTCACGCCAGGGCGCGATGATCTTGATATCGGGGTTGAGTGCATAGGCCGAAAGCTCGAAGCGGACCTGGTCATTGCCTTTACCCGTTGCGCCATGGGCGATCGCGTCGGCACCAGTCTTCCTGGCGATGTCGATCAAGTGCTTGGAGATCAGCGGACGGGCAATCGACGTGCCGAGCAGATAGACGCCTTCATAGACGGCGTTGGCGCGGAACATCGGGAAGACGAAATCGCGGACGAATTCCTCGCGCACGTCCTCAATGAAGATTTCCTTGATGCCGAGCATCTCGGCCTTCTTGCGGGCTGGCTCAAGCTCTTCACCCTGGCCGAGATCGGCAGTGAAGGTCACCACTTCCGCATTGAGTTCGGTCTGGAGCCATTTCAGGATGATCGAAGTGTCGAGGCCGCCGGAATAGGCGAGGACGACTTTCTTCACGTCTTTTGGGAGTGCCATATCGATGCGTTCCGTCTGGAGGGGACGGGGCTCAGACCCCGTCTGGATCAAGAATGGCGGCACTTTTAGCGAGATTCCACCGAGGTGCAAGGGCGACGAATGGAATAGACCATCGCTGACGGCTGGCGGTGACCAGCGCAGCCAGCATCCGGGCATTTGCTGTCCGTGATCCCGGACGTCTTGTTGACGATGAAGAAGGAGGTAACCATATCCCGACCACCGACGAACCGCAGACCTTAAAGGAGTTCATCATGATGAACACACATCCCGCCCTCGCAAAAGGACATGTGGCTGTTGTCACCGGAGCCGCATCCGGCATCGGACTCGCTTCTGCGAAGACCTTCGCCCGCATGGGCCTTTCAGTCGTTCTGGTTGACATCGAGGGTGAACGGCTTGCAACAGCACTGGCCGAAGTGACCGAGCTTGCACCCGCCGGTGAAGCGGATGCAGTCGCGATCGCAGCTGACGTTTCCAAACCTGACGAACTGGAAGCGCTGGAGCGCGCGGTGATTCAGCGGTTTGGCCGGGTGCATGTCCTGATGAACAATGCCGGCATCCAGCCGGGCAGTGCCTTGTTCGGGCCGCAAGCCAATTGGGATAATGTCTTTGGCGTGAACCTGATGGGCGTCATCTATGGAACCCGGACCTTCGGTCCTGGCATGATCGCGCACAGGGATCCCGCGCTCATCATCAATACGGGCTCCAAACAGGGCATCACGACACCACCCGGCGATCCCGCCTACAACGTCGCCAAGGCAGGCGTGAAGGCCTTCACAGAGGCTCTTCAACACGAACTGCGCAACACGCCGGACTGCAACGTGACCGCACACCTGCTGATCCCCGGTTTCGTCTTTACCGGCCTGACGGCAAATGGCAGGACCGAGAAACCATCGGGCGCGTGGACGCCGGAGGAGACGGTTGATTTCATGCTGGAAAGCCTCGTCAAAGGAGACTTCTACATCCTCTGCCCGGACAACGATGTGAACCGCGCCCTGGACGAAAAACGGATCGCCTGGGCCGCCGGAGACATCATCGAAAACCGCCCTCCACTGTCGCGCTGGCATCCGGACTATGCCAACGCCTTCAAGACATACCTGTCAAATCCCCAAGGCTGATTGGCAAGGTCTCTGAAGGCCGCTAAGGATGACGCACCCGCAAATGGCGGGTGTTTCGTCATGCGGTGACCTCAATGGATTTCATCCCCAGCCTTCCCGTCTTTCTCGCCTTCAGCTTGGCACTCCTGCTCCTGGCCATTACGCCAGGGCCCGACATGACACTCTGGATCAGCCGCTCCCTGCGCGATGGCCGAGCGATCGGTCTGATGACACTCGCGGGCACGAGTTTTGGCATCGCGATCCACACCATGCTTGTTGCCTTCGGTATCTCTGCCTTGATCGTGGCGTCGCCGACAGCCTTCCTGCTTCTGAAAACGGGTGGTGCCGCCTATCTGCTTTGGCTCGCCCTGCAGGCAGTCCGGCACGGCTCGAACTTCGTGATCAAAGCGGAGGGAGACGCGGTCGTCTCGAAGAAGGGCGCTTTTCTGAACGGGCTCTGGGTCAATCTCCTCAATCCCAAGGTCATCATCTTCTTCATGACCTTCCTGCCGCAGTTCGTCACCGCCACGGACCCGAATGTGACAGGCAAGCTGATCTTCCTCGGCCTGTGGTCGATCATTCTGTCGCTGCCGATCGGCGTCGGCATCGTCTATGGGGCGGATTTCATGTCGAGCTGGTTGCAGGCGAACCGCAAGGTTCTGCGCGGCATCGATTACACCTTTGCCGGCGTCTTCTCGATCTTCGCGATGAAGATCTTCATGACCCAGGCCAAGTAGGGTGGAAGGCGGGACTGCCGTCCCGCCGAAACTCAATCGTCGTCTTCGCCGTGATTAGCGATCATCATCGCCTCAAACGCCAGACGCTCGGTCTTGCGCATGCGCTCGGATTCCGACTTCAGCTGGCCACAGGCAGCCAAGATATCACGCCCGCGCGGCGTGCGGATCGGAGACGCGAAACCGGCCGAATTGATGAAATCGGCGAATTTCTCGATCTGCGCCCAGTCGGAACACTGATAGTTGGTGCCAGGCCAGGGATTGAACGGGATCAGATTGATCTTCGCCGGAACCCCCTTCAACAGCTGGATCAGACCCTTGGCATCTTCCAGACTGTCATTGACGTCCTTCAGCATCACATATTCAAAGGTGATGCGGCGGGCATTGGACACGCCCGGATAGTTCCGACAGGCTTCGATCAACTCCTTCAGCGGATACTTCTTGTTGATCGGCACCAGCATGTCACGCAACTCGTCACGCACGGCATGCAGCGAGATCGCCAGCATGACGCCAATCTCTTCGCCGGTGCGATAAATCTCGGGAACGACACCCGAGGTCGACAGCGTGATGCGGCGTCTGGACAGCGAAAGACCCTCACCATCCGACGCAATCAGCAAAGCGGTCTTCACCTCTTCGAAATTATAGAGAGGTTCACCCATCCCCATCATGACAATATTGGTAATCTTTCGATCGCTGGACGGCACCATGGCACCAACAGGCGTATCACGATCCGGGAAGTCTCCAAGACGGTCACGAGCCAAGAGGAGCTGCGACAGGATCTCTTCCGCCGTCAGATTGCGAACCAGCTTCTGGGTGCCGGTATGACAGAATGAACAGGTGAGCGTGCAGCCGACCTGGCTCGAAATGCAGAGTGTGCCGCGGCCTTCTTCGGGGATGTAGACGCTTTCGACCTCGACCGGACGACCGGCACCGCGCGGCGGAAACCGCAGCAGCCACTTGCGGGTGCCGTCGTTGGACACCTGTTCCTCGACGATCTCGGGGCGCGCGATGGTAAAATGCGTCTTCAGCATTTCGCGCATGTCCTTTGAGACATTCGCCATGTGGTCGAAGTCGGAAACACCCCGCACGTAGAGCCAGTTCCAGATTTGCGCGACACGCATCTTGATCTGCTTTTCCGGCACACCCTTGTCACGCAGAGCCGCGCCGAGATCGTCTCGGTTAAGGCCAATCAAGCTCGGCTTCTCGCCACCAGCGGAAGCACGGGGAGCGACGATCGTCTGCGTGCGTTCAGGAAGCGTCACGGTGACAGTCATGTTCAGACCTCTTGGCCATATCTCGAACCCTGCTCGGCAGGAGCGGCTCAACTCTGGCACTGCATGGATACGGGTTTGAGGACGCTGGACAGGCCACGCGTCCGAGTTTCAGCGGCCAATAGCAGCTTTTTTCCGTTTCGTCACCCCGGGCGACTTCGGCAAGCCGGCGACCAAACGGAAACGGGGCCGGCAATGCCGGCCCCGATCATCAATCGCTGTGCAAAGAGCTTACTTGCAGTTCTGAATCTTCTGCAGGGCAGCCGAAATGCCGGACAGCGAATAGCTGTAATTGGTGGCGGTGCCGCGCGACGAAACAGCCTTCACCGTCATCGAGGAGCCATTCTTCATGGCAGCGACGAGCGCGGGCTCTTCCGCAGCATTCTCAACCCAAGCCGAACTGTCCTTGACGAACATCACGAAATTCTTGTCGTCGATCGTCACATTGACCTTGGAATCACCCTTCATCGGATATCCCATCATGGCCTGTGGCTCATATGAAATGTTCTGACCGGGGCGCTGCGAGACGACGAAGAAGATATCGCCGTGATTGACGCTGGCCGGCTCCTTTGTCGTCGGAACGGACAGCACGTAGCAAACGGTGCCGCCGTTGGACTTGTAGGAGTAGGCGCCCCAGGCCTTGAACTGCTCGATCCGCGTCGGCGATTGAGCATTTGCGAGCCCGCTGCTCGCCAGGATGAGTGCCAGTGCGGTTACGCTACTTCTTACGAACATGTCTTCCTGCCGGTTGTTTCCATCCAGCGCCCGACCCGATGGTTGGACGCGCATCGCCAAAAACTGCGTTCAGTTTGACTTAATTTACCTTACCAAACCGTGAACGGGATCCAATTTGATGTCGCAATCCCGAGCCACGGTCATCCCGTTCGGCAAGATCCACACATCGGCCTTGCAGCCGTTGCGCGATGTAGAAGGAAAGAATTAGGCGAGAATTGGGCTTGCGCCCGTTTTCCCGCTTTGACCGATCATGTGCGTGATGCAGTCGGACCCTCACCCTCCGGGACATCCGCAAGGACATCATCGGCAGCATCGTAATGGCGCTCCTTGATGTGCTTGTTGATCATGGCAAGCGCAGTCGTCAGCACCGCGATATCATCGGTGAAGCCGACAACGGCCAGAACGTCCGGAACAACATCAATCGGCATGACAAAATAGGCAAGCGCTGCAAGCAGCGTACCGCGCACGCGCAAGGGCGTTTCACGGTCAACGGCACAATAGTAGGCAGCCACCACATCACGCGAAAACGGGATGCGCCGAGCCGCCTTGCGGAAGGTCGGCCAGAAGCGGTCACGCACTTTCTGCTCCTGCTTTTCCTGGGTCGCCTCGTCGCCAGGAAGCAGGATTTCACCGATTTTCACGTCATCCATGACCGTCGATCCTTGTTGCTGCAGATCAACCATATGTGAAGACACGGGGAGAAATTCAATGGCCGGAATTGCCGCCGGCCGCCCGGTCCATCATCACGGCAAGCTTGAAATCCAACTCGGTAATCCCGCCAGCGTCATGAGTCGTCAGTGTCACGTCGACTTTGCGATAGACGTTAAACCACTCCGGATGGTGATCAAGGTGCTCAGCCGCGAGTGCGGATTCGGCCATGAAGGCAAAGGCCCGACGAAAATCCCGAAAGATGAAGTGCTTTTCCAGAGCGGCTCCGTCGCGGCAGATGGCCCATCCTTCCATTCCTGCAAGGCGCGCGGCGATTGCCGCCGGATCGAGTTTCTCGTATCGCATCTTAGTCTCCTGAATTTCCGGAATGATCCATGCCCAAGCCATCCGTCCTGTTCGTCTGCCTTGGCAATATCTGCCGCTCTCCCCTTGCCGAAGGAATCTACCGCCATCTCTGCGGCGCAGCCCATGACGACGAGAGCATTGGATCTGCGGGCCTCGGCGGCTGGCATGCCGGCGACCCGCCGGATCCTCGGTCAATCCACGTTGCCAGACAACACGGTATCGACATATCGCACCAACGCGCCCGGCAGTTGAGCCTCGACGACTTTCGACGCTATGAGTTAATCCTTGCCATGGACAGCAGCAATCTTGCGCGGCTCACGGAATTGGCGCCCAAAGACAGCATAGCCAGAGTGGAGCTCTTCAGCCAAGCCTGCCATGGCACTCAAGAAGATGTACCAGACCCGTACTATGGCGCGGCCGACGGGTTCCGGAGCGTCTACACCATGCTCTTTGCCGGGTGTGAGGCACTGGTGGAAAGCACGGGGCGCGATACCGCCTCGTGAAGCGGGAACACTTCTTCGGTGAGATAGGGCCCACCTCCAACCGACTCTTTCGAGGATAGGAGCACGAAGCGGGAAACCGTGAACGGAACAGTGCTGAAATCGCCGCGACCGGCCATGTAGTGCACGACGTCCTCAACCCGTGAGGCCTTCAACCGTGCAAGCGTCACATGGGGCGAGAATCGGCGTGGATCCGGCGGCAGACCGATCCGCTGGCAGATGCGTTCGATTTCGGCCTGCAGGGCAAACATCTCGGGTGCCGGAGAAACGCCGGCCCAGATTGAATGCGGTTTTTTCGATCCAAACGACCCGACACCATTCAACGAGAGAGAGAATTCAGGTCTGTCGATACGATCGAGCCGATCGACGATCTCGTCTGCGGTCCGACCATCCACATCGCCGATAAACCGTAGGGTGATGTGGTAGTTCTCAACATCGATCCAGCGACCGCCGGGAAGGCCGCCGCGCAACAATGAAAGGCTCATCGCCGCATTGCGCGGAATTTCGAGGGCAGTGAACAATCTCGGCATGGAGAGTTCCTCGAATCTTTTGCAGATGCTCACAGCGAATCACGCAAGGCCCGGACGCGCAAGAGCCTAATTCTGGTTACCCTCAATCGTCTTCACCCAAGTCTCGACGAGAGGCAGCATCCGCGTGGAAATCAGGTCGAGACCTTTTGTGTTCGGATGCATGCCATCCTCCAGCAGCAGGGAACGTTCGGTGATCACGCCCTCCATGATAAAGGGATAGAGCGGCAACTGATGCTTTTCGGCAAGGCGGGGATAGATTGCGTTGAATTTCTGGCCGTAATCATCGCCCATATTGGGTGGCGCCATCATGCCGACGAGAAAGACCGGGATGCCGCGCGCCTTCAGCTGTCTGATGATCTGCTCGAGGTTACGTTCCGTCTGATCGGGTGGGACGCCACGCAGGGCGTCGTTGGCGCCGAGCTCGAGGATAACACCATCCGTCCCATCAGGAACCGACCAGTCGACGCGCGACAAGCCGCCTGACGTCGTATCTCCCGAGACCCCTGCATTGGTAATGGAAAGCTCATGCCCTTTCTCGGCAAGTTTTCGCTGCAACTGCGCGGGCAGCGCATCTTCCTGAGGCAGCTGATAACCGGCCATCAGGCTATCGCCGAATCCGACAAGTTGAAGGTTTTGGGCTGAAACACCGGTTGCGCCGGTAAGAATGCCCGTCAGGATCACGGCGAAATGAAGCAGCGCTGCTTTAAAACTCATGGTGCCTTTCCTAGATTGCATCAGTGTCGCCCCTTCAGTCTGGACAGGCGGCGACCCTTGTTTCCAGTGATATAGGATGCCCGCGTGTGAGAAACACCATCATCGAACTGAAAAGCGCCGATCTCACTCTGGGCAATGCCGCCGCCTCTGTGCATGTTTTGAAAAACATCGATCTTTCGATCGCGGAGGGCGAAGCCGTGGGCATTGTCGGGCCGTCCGGCTCGGGCAAGTCGACGCTGCTGATGGTGCTTGCCGGCCTGGAACGATTGGACAGCGGCGAGATCAACCTGCGCGGAACGCCGCTTCACACATTGAGCGAAGATCGGCTGGCGGATTTTCGCGGCAAGAACATCGGCATCGTCTTTCAATCCTTTCACCTGATCGCCAACATGACAGCGCTTGAGAATGTCGCCGTTCCGCTGGAGCTTGCCAATGTGCGCAATGCCTTCGACATTGCCCGCGCAGAGCTTGAGGCCGTCGGCCTTGGCGAACGACTGAGCCACTATCCCGGTCAACTTTCCGGCGGGGAGCAACAGCGCGTGGCGATTGCGCGCGCGCTCGCTCCCTCCCCGGCCGTCCTCATTGCCGATGAACCGACAGGCAATCTCGATATGGATACGGGCCGACAGATTGCTGACCTGCTGTTCGCCAAGCAGAAGGAACGCGGCATGACGCTCGTGCTCGTCACCCATGATCCGTCTCTGGCAGCCCGTTGCTCAAGGCAGATCCGCGTCGCTTCCGGCACGATTGCCGGCGACAGCCTGTCCGAATCCTTTCATCGCGCCCCGGTGCCAGCATGACGGGCTCATTGACCCGCTTGTCCGTCGCCCTTCGAATTGCGCTCCGCGAACTGCGTGGTGGTCTCAAGGGCTTCTACATCTTTCTCGCCTGTATCGCGCTTGGAACAGGCGCAATTGCGGCGGTCAATTCCGTATCCGGTGCAATTACGAACGCGATCTCGTCCGAAGGCAGGACGCTGCTTGCGGGGGATATGCGCTTCGAATTGGACAATCGCGAAACGACTGCGGAGGAACGCGCCTTTCTGGAGCGCTTCGGTGATGTCTCGGTGTCGACCAATCTCAGATCCATGGCACGTCTCGCCGATGGTTCGGACCAATCGCTGGTCGAAATCAAGGCTGTCGACCAGGCCTATCCTCTCTATGGTCGTCTCACCGCAGAGCCCGACCTCCCTCTGAATGAGTTGCTCGCGCCCGAGGGGGATGTCTACGGCGCCCTCGTGGCACCCCTTCTGCTGGAGCGCATGAACATCAAGGTCGGCGACGACCTGCTGGTCGGCAACGCCCGCTTCCGCATTACCGGCACAATCGCCAACGAACCGGATGCCATCTCGGACGGCTTCGGCTTTGCCCCCCGCTTCCTGACCAGCCGTGACGCTTTGCGCGCAAGCGGCCTCATCGCAACCGGCAGCCTGGTGGAACATGCCTACAAGATCCGGTTCGAGAACCCCGACCAGAGCGCAGCTGCCATCCGGACTGAGGCGGAGCGCGACTTCCCGGCCGCAGGCTGGTCAATCCGGGCCAGCGACCGTGCAGCACCTGCCCTTGCCGAAAATGTCGAACGTTTCTCCCAGTTCCTGACCTTGGTTGGTTTGACCGCATTGATCGTTGGCGGCGTCGGCGTGGCCAATGCGGTCCGTGCCTTCCTCGATTCCAAGCGGACGGTGATCGCAACGCTGAAATGCGTCGGCGCTCCGGCCTCCGTGGTCGTGATGGTCTACCTCATTCAGATCACACTTGTCGCCACGCTCGGCATAGCTCTCGGCCTTGTGCTTGGCGCCATCGCACCCATGATTACGGCGAGCTACCTTCGGGGCGTACTGCCCATCTCAACCGAATTCACCCTGTATCCCCGTGCGCTCTCGCTCGCCGGTATCTTTGGGCTTCTGGTGACCTTTGCTTTTGCCATCCTGCCGCTTGGCCATGCGCGTCGCGTGCCCGCGACAGCGCTGTTTCGCGAGCAAGGCTTCGAGGAAAGCGGCCTCGCACCATGGCCCTATATCGTCACCATGGTAGTGGCCCTCGGCGCCATGGCGGCGCTGGCCATCTTTACCTCGGAACAGCAACGCATCGCGACGATCTTCTTGGCAGCTATGGCAGCCGGCTTTGTGCTGTTACGCTTGGTCGCCTATCTGATCGCACTTGCCGCCAAGCGCAGCCCGCGCATCAACTCGGCTGCCCTGCGCCTGGCGGTTGGCAATATCCACCGCCCGGGCGCCCTGACACCTGCGGTGACCCTTTCGCTTGGCCTTGGACTCAGCCTGCTCGTGGCGCTTGCTCTGATCGACGGTAATCTGCGCCGGGAACTTACCGGCAACCTGCCCGAAAGGGCACCCAACTTCTTCTTCGTCGACATCCAGGGCAGTGAAGTCGAGCGCTTCCGGCAAGTGGTCGAAGGTCTTGCACCCAAAGGCAAGCTGATTGAAGTCCCAATGCTGCGGGGACGGGTGCTTGAGTTAAACGGCATCGACGTCGCGAAGGTCGACGTGCCGCCGGAAGGTCGCTGGGTGCTGCGCGGTGACCGAGGATTGACCTATGCTCGCAACCTTCCCGAAAACAGTTCGCTGGCAGAGGGAGAATGGTGGCCCACAGACTATGCAGGTGAACCGCTGGTCTCTTTTTCCGAGGAGGAAGGGCGCGAACTCGGCCTGAAGATTGGCGACACCATCACCGTCAACGTGCTCGGTCGCAACATCACGGCAAGGCTCGCAAACTTCCGCAAGGTGCAGTGGGAAAGTCTGTCGATGAATTTCGTCATGATCTTCTCGCCGAACACGTTTGCAGGCGCGCCCCATGCCTGGCTCGCGACGTTGATCGACGGAGACGCGACGGCCGGCGATGAAGCCACGATCCTGGGCTCAGTCACCCAGCAATTCCCGACGATCACAACAGTCCGGGTGAAGGATGCGATCGAGGTCGTCGACAAGCTGGTCGGCCAGCTTGCCACCGCGATCCGCGCGGCCGCAGCTATCGCGCTGATCGCCTCCGTGCTGGTCCTCTCCGGCGCACTGGCGGCCGGAAACAGAGCCCGCACCCATGACGCCGTCATTCTCAAGACCCTCGGGGCTACCCGGGCCATGCTGATCCGTGCCTTCACCTACGAATACATGCTGCTTGGCACTGCCACAGCCGTCTTCGCGCTGGCATCCGGCGGTGGCATTGCCTGGTTTGTCCTGACCCGGATCATGAAACTCCCATCCGCATTCTTGCCAGACGTTGCAGTCTCGACGATCGTGATTGCGCTCGTCGTGACGATCGGCATTGGTCTCGCAGGGACATGGCGCATTCTCGGACAGAAGGCGGCCCCGGTTCTCAGGGAGCTCTGAACGCGCCCGACAAGCATTACGCCGTTTTAAGGTGAAGGGCCTTGCCGACAGGCGGGGGACATCTCATATTGGAGATACGCATGCTGGGCTTCGCAGCGGCGCAGGAGTTTTGCTCCGCCGTACAACATCGAAGCTTTGAAAGAGGAACTCATGTCTGAACTTCGCAACTATCAAAGCCGGACGGGGAACGCCCAGTCGGCCACGATGATCGACGAAGGTCTGCGCGCCTATATGCTCAAGGTGTACAACCTGATGGCACTCGGCCTCGCCATCACTGGCGTCGCGGCTTTCGCTACATTCCAGATGGCCGTATCGAGCCCTGCCTTCGCTCAGGCGATTTATGGATCGCCGCTGCGCTGGGTGGTCATGCTGGCGCCGCTTGCCATGGTCTTTTTCCTGAGCTTCCGCATCGAAAAGATGAGCGTCGCGGCCGCCCAGACCACGTTCTGGATCTATGCAGCCCTGATGGGACTGTCGCTGTCGTCGATCTTCCTCGTCTACACGGGCGCCAGCATCGTGCAGACCTTCTTCGTGACGGCAGCCTCCTTTGGAGCGCTGTCTCTCTATGGTTACACGACCAAGCGTAGCCTGTCCGCAATGGGCTCGTTCATGGTGATGGGCCTGTTTGGCTTGATCATTGCTTCGCTCGTCAATCTGTTCCTCGCGTCGTCCGCACTGGATTTCGCGATTTCAGCAGCCGGCGTTCTGATCTTTGCTGGCCTTACCGCCTGGGATACGCAGTCGATCAAGGAAGCCTACTACGAGGCCGATGGAGCTGAGACTGCTGGCCGCAAGGCCATCATGGGCGCGCTGCGTCTCTATCTCGACTTCATCAACCTCTTCCTGTTCCTCCTGCGCTTCCTCGGAAACCGGGACTAACCGGACACGCTTTGTGGCATATCGAACCCCGCTTCGGCGGGGTTCTTTTTTGCCCTTCCCTCTTAAAGGGGGAAGTCCGTAAACTCTATCGGATCAGCACTTCGGGCCCGCATCACCGGCAATCAGGCACAAAAAAACCTCCGGCTTTCACCGGAGGTTTTTTGGATGACCTGTATTGGATCAAGCTTATGCAGCTTCTTCCTGGGAGTCGTCTTCGTCGATGGTCTTGCCGCGCTTCGGACCCTTGGCGAGGTTTACCTCGACGAGGCGAACAGCTTCGGTTTCAGACATCTTGTTCACAGCGGCGATTTCACGAGCCATGCGATCAAGCGCTGCTTCGTAAAGCTGGCGCTCAGAGTAAGACTGTTCTGGCTGGTTTTCCGCACGGTAGAGATCGCGAACGACCTCGGCGATCGAAATCAGATCGCCGGAATTGATCTTCTGATCATATTCCTGGGCGCGACGCGACCACATGGTGCGCTTGACGCGCGCCTTGCCCTGCACGACCTTCAGGGCGCGGTCTACGAAATCGGTTTCGGACAGCTTGCGCATACCGATGCTCACAGCCTTTGCGACCGGAACCTTAAGACGCATCTTGTCTTTTTCGAAATCGATCACAAAAAGCTCGAGCTTCATGCCGGCGACTTCTTGCTCATCGATGGCGGTGATGGTACCCACGCCATGAGCGGGGTATACGATCGACTCGCCGGTCTTGAAGCCGTGGCGTGCCGAGGAATTCTTCTTCTGCTGCTGGGTCGTCATTCTAATCAAACACTCCCTGTTTTGCTCCGGCGTGGGTGCCGGCCGCCGGGTCGGTCAGGCCCGGATGAGATGTCTCGAATACGTCGACACATCCTGCTCCAGTGCGACACAGCTGAACATCACGTTTGCCGCGATGATAAAGCGACACGGAGTGTCGCCCGATCTCACGTAATTCGAGGCAAAGGTGAAGTTGCTTTCGTGATGGTTCTGGGCACAACTATGCCGCAAAGTGGAACAGTTTCTGGACCCTATCACAAAAAGATGCGGAAATCAATATTTTACTGCATCGCGTCACAAAGCGGGCACAGATGGCACCGGAAGGAGGCCGTGTGACGGAAAAATGAGCACGAATCGCTTGATTGGGGGGACCCGGACTGCGATGAACCTTAATCGCCCGAGCCCGGTTTTTCCGAGAAATACTGTTCGAACTTGCCGTCGACGCCGTCCATTTCCTTGGCTTCTGGCATCGGGTCCTTCTTGACCGTGATATTCGGCCATATCTTCGCGTAGTCCGCATTGATCTTGAGCCACTTGTCGAGACCCGGCTCTGTGTCGGGCTTGATCGCCTCTGCGGGACATTCAGGTTCGCAGACGCCGCAGTCAATGCATTCGTCCGGATGGATGACGAGGAAGTTTTCGCCCTCATAGAAGCAATCGACGGGGCACACCTCGACGCAGTCGGTATATTTGCAGCGAATGCAATTGTCAGTGACGATATAGGTCATGCGGCACTCCAGAATGACGTTCTCAAACAACCGACGCGGGGCCATCGACACACCCGAGGGGCACCTGTGGACCGCGCAACAGAAACGATCGAATAGGTTTGAACCGTTCTTGTTGGATAGCGATGTGAGCTACTGCGTTATTCTGGCCAAGGCAAGGATAACAATTCTCATTTTTCCGGCAGGTGGGCAAAATTTCTAGTCGACATCGCCATCGAAGGGAGCGCGCAGCTCTTCGAGCGCCCGGCGCTCCTTTTTGGTCGGTCGACCAGCACCCGCCGGACGAACACCCTGCTCGAAGGGCGAGAATTCCTTTCTCACCGGTGGTGGAGTCAGGTCTTCGTAGAGCAGTCGGGCCTCCTCATAGGGCCCGCGCCGTTCTCCCGGCAGCTTCACGACCAGGATGAGCTCGCGCTCAGGCATTGAGATATCCAGTCTATCACCCGCCTTGAGCTGGTGACTGGGCTGGCGCACCGGCTTGCCGTTGACGCGCACATGCCCCGACGCCACGCGCTCTTGCGCGAGGCTGCGTGATTTTGCCACACGGGCGAAGAACAGCCATTTGTCGATGCGCTGGCGCGAACCGGATTTTGGCTGATCGTCGTCCATGGCTACTTCTTCAATTGATCCTTCAGAGCGGCCAGCTTGGCGAAAGGCGAATCCGGATCGATCGGCTTCTCCTTGCGCGGCGGCTTGGCTTCAAAGCGCTGGCCACCCTGCGGCCGACCGCTATCACGATCCGGACGGGGTCCACGATCCTTGCGATCACCGCCATTGCCGCGGTCCTGGCGATCGCCCTTGCCGGCGAATTTGCCACGGCCACCGTCCGGCTTCTCATTGCGTCCACCATCACGACGGCGCTCGTCACGCTGTCCTTCAACGCGCGCATCCCCGCCTTCGTTGCGACGGCCCTGCCCCTGCGGCCGGCGATCGCCCGTCGGACGTCCACTGCTGCGCTGGGTATCGCCGCGACCGCCGGGGCGCCACAGCAGCACAGGCTTCGGTTCCGCGGTTTCCGCAGCCGAAGCCCCGGAAGCAACAGACCCGGCATCCATTGCGGCCTCAGCCGTAGCTTCAACCGGCGCGGCCGACGCTTCGGCCTGAGGCTCGTCGCTCGACGGATCGGCATCATCGGCGCTATCATCACCGGCAGCCTCCGCAGGTTCTGCCTGAACGGCAGCGGCAGCAACGCCACCCTGGGCCGACAGGTGGGCAGCTGCTTCTTCAGGAGAAACGCTGTCTGCACGATAACCGAGACCCTTCAAGATCTCTTCCATATCATCTGGCGTCGCACCGAGAATGGACAACATTGCCGTCGTCGCGGTGAAGCGGCGGCCGTCATAGGCGCCGTCCGGACGCGAGCCAGAACCCGGTTTCCACTGCAACAAAGGCCGGATCAGATCGGCCAGGCGCTCGAGAATGTCGATACGCACGGCCCGCTTGCCGAGGAAGCGGAAGCCAGCCAGCTTGTAGAATGTGCGCTCAAAGTTTGCATCGGTGACAACGGAGGTCCGCCCTGCCGCCAGAACCGGAATGAGATCGCCGTAGCCCGGCTTGTCCAAGCCGTCATTTTTCAAAGCCCAGAGCAGCGTGATCATCTCGGCTGGCGCCGGCTTCAGCAGTGCCGGCATGAAGATGTGATAGGCACCGAAGCGAACGCCATAGCGGCGCATCGAGGCGCGACCGTCCTGGTCAAGCGACTTCACATCGTCGGCAACGTCGCGGCGGAAAAGCACACCAAGGTTCTCGACGAGCTGGAAAGCGAGACCCTTGGCAAGACCCTGAAGATCCTCCGCGCGGGACAGATCGTCGAGCGGCTTCAGCACGGTCGAGATGTGATGATTGACAAAGCGCTCGACACGGGCAGCCACGTGATCACGGGCATTGCCGGTAAGCTGCTCGTCAGCAAGAAGGAGGACCCGCGGATGAAGAACATGATCGGTCCCGATCAGACGCGCGATGGGATCGCCGAGCCAACGGACGACACCGTCAGAACCAATGGCAAAATCACCGTTGCCTGAAGCATGCAGACGGGCAGCCCGCGCTTCGAACTCCAGCGCCAGCGCCTTGTGTGCAGCAGTCTGCACGGCCTTCGCGTCCGGCCCCTCGCCACCGGAGATCGGCGTGAACCGGAACCCGGAGAGTTGCCCCATGGCATGGCCTTCTACGAAGACGTCACCGTTCACACTGATTTCAGCTTCCAACATCGCATTCTCTCTCAAGCGCTTCATGAGCACAGATGTCCTGCGGTCAACAAAGCGTTTCGTCAACCGTTCATGTAACGCATCGGATAATCGGTCCTCGATTTCCCGCGTCTTTTCTTGCCAGTGTGTCGGATCGGCAAGCCAACCGGGCCGATTCGACACGTATGTCCAAGTTCTTATCTGCGCAATACGCGCCGACAAAGTGTCAATCTCTCCATCCGTGCGATCCGCTCTGCGAACCTGCTCGGCCAGGAAATCCTCATTCACCGTCCCTCGTCGAACAAGATCGAAGTAGAGGCTCTGAATCAGATCAGCATGCTGTGCCGGTGTAATACGCCGATAGTCGGGCAAGGCACAGGCCTCCCACAATTTTTCGACGCGCTCCGGCCGGTCGGTGATATCGGACACCTCCGGATAGCGCGATAGATATTCGAGCGACTGCTGGTCCGTCGCCGGCAGCGCCCGCGTCAGCCCCTCGACACGCGGCGTCGCATCCAGGCTCCGCTGCAGGGCCGCGACGGAGGAAAAATCGAACCGCTCCGTGCGCCATTGCAAGACCTTGACCGGATCGAACTGATGCGTTTCGAGCCGCTCCACGAGTTCATCATCCAGGGGATCAACACGACCGGTCACCCCAAAGGTACCATCCTTGACATGCCGACCGGCGCGACCCGCGATCTGTCCAAGTTCCCCAGGATTGAGATTGCGGAACTGATAACCGTCAAATTTTCGATCCTGAGCAAAGGCAACGTGATCGACATCGAGATTGAGGCCCATACCGATTGCATCCGTCGCAACCAGGTAGTCGACATCGCCCTCCTGGTAGAGACCAACCTGCGCATTGCGGGTGCGCGGGCTGAGCGCCCCAAGCACAACTGCAGCACCACCCCGTTGGCGCCGGATGAGTTCCGCGATCGCATAGACCTCGTCGGCAGAGAAGGCGACGATTGCCGTCCGCTGCGGCAGGCGGGTGATCTTCTTTTGTCCGGCATAAAAGAGTTGCGACAGGCGCGGCCGTTCGACAACGGTTATGCCGGGCAGGAGCTGAAGCAGGATCGGCTTCATGGTCGCCGAACCCAGCAGCAATGTCTCCTCGCGTCCGCGCAGATGCAGGAGCCGGTCGGTAAAGATGTGGCCACGCTCAAGATCGCCGGCAAGCTGGATCTCGTCGATCGCGACAAAGGCCACTTTGGTCTCGCGTGGCAAGGCCTCTACCGTGCAGACCGAAAAGCGCGCATTGGGAGGGGTGATTTTCTCCTCGCCCGTAATCAGGGCGACATTCTTGACACCAACGCGTTCGACCACCCGCGTGTAAACTTCGCGCGCGAGCAACCTAAGGGGCAGACCGATCATGCCCGAACCATGCGCAACCATGCGATCGATGGCGAAGTGTGTCTTGCCCGTATTCGTCGGCCCCAGCACTGCAGTAACGCTGCGACCACTCAAGATCATGGGATGGCTGTTCAATGAACGCTCCGCTCGTCGGGCCATCCACCTCGTCGAGGATCCGGCACCAGTGTCGAGACACATGGCCATGAAGTTCGGCAAAGGCAAGGTTATTTTGGCCGCCTTCGACCAAAAACATCGAGCGCCTGCACACACAATGCGACATGACCGGCAAGGAACAGCGGGCGAACGAAACGGAGACGAATCGATGACTCGGCCGGATTCGTGCTTTGTTCCCGAGTTCCCTCTTTCGAAAGAGAGTACGGGAATAAACGACAGATTGCGCGCGATGGAACCTCGCCTTCCTACCGGACGTTCCGGGCGGAAAGGATTGCCTCATGAAACTGTCGCCTCCCCAACCCGAATGGATCTCCGCCCAAGCCGGCGGGAAGGACTTCGTGTTCATTCATGGGATGGTCATGGCGCCATCCTTTTGGGCAACCTACGCGCCAGAGGTTGCCCGACAAGGACGTGCCGCCGCTTACCCTCTACCGGGTCATCATCCATGGCAACTTCCAGCGCCGGGTATTCACTTCGACGCGAAGGCCGTTGCCGACGCTTACGCGGAGGCGATCAGGCGGGATTTTGATGGCCGTTCGGTCACCCTGATCGGCCATTCGACGGGCGGTTTCGTTTCCTTGCTCATCGCCATGCATCATCCCGACCTCGTCCACGCCGTCATCCTGATGGGCGCGTTTGCATGCGGACGCTTTGAGGGGCAGGAGCGTCTGCCAGCAAAGCTTCTCCGCATTCCGAAAGTCGGCCCCTTCCTGTTTCGACAGTTTTTCCTGCGCTGGATTTCAACCCAGGAACAATTTCGTTGGGGTTCATTGGAATGCGTTTTTGATCGTGCATGCCCATGGCAAGATGAGCGGGCGGTTGCCGCGATGGAAGGTGTCCGCAAAGATCTGCTGCGAGCGCGGCCGGAAGACATCGCGGCTTGCATCCGTTTCATGTCATCCACGACGCTGCTGCACGGACTGACGACGATTCCGGCACCGGTCTTGAACATAGTTGGCGCCAATGACGCTATCGTCCCGCCCGCACATCAGTTGCGCGTCTCAAAGCTGCTGCCGCAGACGCAAACAGTCATCCTCAGCAATTGCGGTCACCTGCCGATGGTCGAGCACCAGCGCCAGACGGAGCGTATCATTGAGACATTCGTGCGATCCCTGGAGATCAGATCCAAGCCAGCGATACGTGAAACACATCTCAGCACGGCATCGGTATGGGCGCGGCTGGGTTTGTCAGCGCTTGCCAAGCAACCGTTTGACGCGATGGAACAAAAAAACAGGGCTCGCGTTGATCCAGCACACGAGGTGAGTTTCACCAAGTCGAAGGAGAGGGCCATAAATGTCTACAATTCTCATCGTAATTTTGATTCTGTTGCTGATCGGGGCACTTCCGAGCTGGGGTCATAGCCGCAGCTGGGGCTACGGTCCGTCAGGGGGCCTGGGGCTCGTACTGCTCATCCTCATCATCCTGATGTTGATGGGTCGAATCTAACGTCACTCTCATAAGGTTTAGGACCATGAAAAAGATCTTTCTGGCAGTAGCCCTGATTGCCCCTCTCGCAGCCTGCACTGCCACGGAACGCGGTGCATCCGTCGGTGCCGCAGGTGGCGCCATCATTGGTGGCGTGGCCACCGGCAATGTCCGCGGCGCAGCCGTTGGCGCAGCAGTGGGTGGTGTCGCTGGCGCTCTGATCGGCAACTCGCAGGAACGCCGTGGCTACTGCGTCTATCGCGATCGTTACGGCCGCACCTACGAAGCACGCTGCCGCTAAGCGTATAACACACTCAAAAAAGGCTGCCGATCTCATTGATCGGCAGCCTTTTTCATGCGTGCATTAACACTTCGATCAAAGCCGGAACGAAGCCGGCCCGAATCGCAGACATAGGGATATTCAGGTTTCGTTCACCGCTAGATATTGTGATTTTGGAATCGGCTAACCACAGATCACTGTGGAAATTAACGCCTGAGGCAGGACTGATATCTACTCGTGTTAACGCTTGAGCCTGACGATCGAAAACCGATGTCTCTATCGGTTTTCGATCTGTCCAGATCAAACAAAGAACTGCCCACCATTGGCGGAGATCGTTGAACCAGTGATAAAGCCCGCATCGTCGGAGGCAAGGAAAACGACGCAACGCGCAATCTCTTCAGGCTCTCCAAGCCGACCGACAGGGATCTGCGGAATAATCCGCTCGGCCAGTACCTTTTCGGGGATCGCACGGACCATTTCAGTTCCAATATAACCTGGGCAGATAGCATTGACGGTGATTCCCTTGGCCGCCCCCTCCTGCGCCAGCGCCTTTGTGAAACCGAGATCGCCGGCTTTCGCAGCGGAATAGTTCGCCTGCCCCATCTGACCCTTCTGGCCGTTGATCGAGGAGATATTGATGACGCGCCCGAAGTTCCGGTCCCGCATGCCGCCCCAGATTGGATGTGTCATGTTGAACAGGCCTGTGAGATTGGTGTTGACCACCTCCCCCCATTGCTCAGGCGTCATCTTGTGGAACATCGCATCACGGGTGATCCCCGCATTGTTGACGAGCACTTCGACCGGGCCAAGAGCCGCCTCGACAGCAGCAATACCGTCTACGCAGGACTGATAGTTAGACACGTCCCATTTGAAGACCGGAATTCCGGTTTCGCTCTCGAAGGCCTTCGCCTTTTCTTCATTCCCGGCGAAATTGGCGGCCACCTTGTAGCCCGCCGCCTTCAGCGCCACCGAAATCGCGGCACCAATACCGCGCGTTCCTCCGGTTACCAAAGCCACTCTGCTCATGCCCGTCCTCCCCTTTTGTTTGTTTAACCTGTCCCATCTGGGTCACGCCGAGCCGCTTCCCGTCGCTCCGGCATGCCTCGCCCTTCCTGGCTATTCGCCAGGAGGGCAAATGATTGTTTGAGGGTAAGCTGGCTTCATCACCGGCCCGGTATCAGAAAGCCTCGAGGCACATGGCAACACCCATGCCGCCACCGATGCAGAGCGTCGCAAGTCCCTTCTTGGCGCCGCGGCGCTTCATCTCAAACAGCAGCGTGTTGAGAATGCGGGCACCCGAAGCACCAACCGGATGGCCGATCGCGATCGCGCCCCCATTAACGTTGACGATCGAGGTGTCCCAACCAAGATCCTTGTTCACTGCGCAGGCCTGGGCAGCAAAAGCTTCGTTCGCTTCGACGAGATCTAGGTCGCCGATCTTCCAGCCGGCCTTTTCAAGCGCCTTGCGCGAGGCCGGGATCGGCCCGGTGCCCATGATTTTCGGATCAACGCCAGCCGTTGCCCACGAGGCGATGCGAGCGAGCGGGACAATCCCGCGCCGCGAGGCTTCGGCTTCCGTCATGAGGAGAGCAGCTGCGGCGCCATCATTGATGCCCGATGCGTTACCAGCGGTTACCGAGCCTTCCTTGTCGAAGGCAGGCTTCAGCTTCTGCATGCTTTCGAGCGTGGCGCCCATGCGAATGTATTCGTCTTGATCGACAATCACGTCGCCTTTGCGACCGGGCACTGTGACCGACACGATCTCGTCCTTGAACCGTCCCGCGACCTGGGCTGCCTCGGCCTTGTTCTGCGAGGCAACGGCGAAGGCATCCTGCTCATCGCGGCTCAGTTGCCATTGGCGGGCGACATTTTCAGCGGTCGTGCCCATATGGTAACCGTAAAAGGCATCGGTCAGGCCATCTTTGATCATGGTGTCGACCAGCTTCAGGTCACCCATCTTGGTGCCATTGCGCAGATGTGCGCAATGTGGCGCCATCGACATCGATTCCTGGCCGCCCGCGATGATGATCCTCGCATCACCGGTAGCAATTTGTTGCATACCGATGGCGACAGCGCGCAGGCCGGACCCGCAAAGCTGATTGAGCCCCCAGGCGGTCGCCTCCTGCGGAATGCCGGCCTTGATCGCCGCCTGTCGAGCAGGATTCTGGCCTTGGCCAGCCGTCAGGATCTGGCCCAGGATCACCTCGTCCACTTCGCCGGCCTCGACACCTGCGCGTTCGAGCACGCCCTTCAGCACGATCGCACCAAGATCATGCGCCGCAACACTCGACAATGCACCGTTGAAAGAGCCGACGGCCGTTCTGGCGGCGCTGGCAATGACGATGGACGGGGTGGTCATGGACGTATCCTCCGATGCGTTATGGTTGAGAAGAAACTGACAAAGACTTCCACCGGTGTCAAACGAGATAAAAGCCCGCGCTTCCTTCTTTGGTTGCACTGCCATGACAAACATCAATTGCTCTTCGTGCATTGCACAAAGAGATTGTCACCGGGCTTCATTTGCGCTTACATTCGTCGCTGGGAAGAGCAAAAATAACCGAAAAACGACGGGTTAGGAGACCGCAATGGCCAAAGCCGATGGCGAAATCACGATCAAGAAATACGCCAATCGACGCCTCTACAACACCGGGACCAGCACCTACGTCACGTTGGAAGACCTGGCCAAGATGGTCAAGAAGGGCGAGGATTTCGTTGTACAGGATGCGAAGTCCGGCGAGGACATCACGCATTCCGTTCTGACCCAGATCATCTTCGAGCAGGAATCCAAGACCGGGAATACCTTGCTTCCGATTTCCTTCCTTCGTCAGCTGATCGGCTATTACGGCGACCAGATGCAGATGGTGGTGCCAAGCTTTCTCGAACATTCGATGAAAGCCTTTACAGAACAGCAAAGCCAGATGCGCGAGCAGGTAACCCGGGCTTTCGGCGATAACCCGCTATCGAAGAACCTGCAAATGCCGATCCAGCTGATGGAAGAGCAGGTCAAGCGCAATACCGAAATGTTCCATCAGGCAATGCAGATGTTTTCGCCCTTCGTGGCCGGACAACAGCCGGCCAAGGAAAGCCGCAAGGCCGAGGCCAAGGACATTGACGACCTGAAGGAGCAGCTGCGCTCCCTGCAGAACAAACTCGACAATCTTTGAAAGATCTGCGGCGGATCGCGTCCGCCGCAATCCCCGCTTGCGCTCCTGCAAGCAGATTAGAGACCGATGGAAATATCGCGGGTTGCCGTTCTGTTGGAAATCGTGAAACCGGCAACCACATCGATGAGAGCAATAACCATCAGGCTGAAGAACAGCTGCGTTGCAGCGTCCCGCACGAGCAGGAACTCGACAAGGAACGCAATGAAAACCAGCATCGACAGCATATGATTGAGAAGGGAATGACGACTGCTCATCGTCGCCTTCAACACTTCCACGAACAGAACGATAAGTGCCGTCAGCACCAGCATATCGCCAAGTGTGACGGTCCATATGGCACCGGAGAGCATCGGAACAGCCGCAAGGTTTCCAGCGAAAGCTTGGACACCCGGACCGAACATCACGATGTTATAGAAGACAAACGGTATCAGCATCAGCGGCACGGCAACGAACATCTGCAATCCTTCAGCTTGTGGATGCCGACCCGATCGGCGGCGTTCTGCCGCACACTGTAACGATGCTTGCGTTAAAAAAGCAAAAGGCCGGCATATAGCCGGCCTTATACAACAAGAAAATGCGCCTGAATTATGCGCTTTCCTTCGGGGTCAGCACCTGGCGACCGCGATACATACCGGTCTTCAGATCGATATGGTGCGGACGGCGCAGTTCGCCGGAATTCTTGTCTTCAACATAGGTCGGAACCTTCAAGGCGTCTGCAGAGCGGCGCATACCGCGCTTGGACGGGCTTGTTTTTCTCTTCGGTACAGCCATTTTCGTTACTCCACGTGACGGTGCAAACCAGGATTAGCGGCCTCTTAGAAGCCGGACAGAACCTGTCGCAAACTCTGATTTTGGCGGGCTTATACATGCCCACTAGGGGTTTGACCAGTCCCCGGATTGATTTTTTCGCCCCAGAGAGCCGACAGGTCACGCCTCATCTTCAGGGACGATCCAGCTTTCTGCCAGCGCGGCCGTCTCCCAAGCCTGCCAGGCGGGGTGAGCACGCATCGTCGCCATGTAGGCAAGCGTCTCGGGATCGCTGGCAAGGTCATAGGCGGAAAAGCGATTGACCACGGGCGCGAACATGGCGTCGGCTGCACTGAAGTCACCAAAGAGGAAGGGACCACCGGAGATCTGGCGCAGGTCGCGCCAGATGTCCTCGATCCGTTTTACGTCACCTGCTACACCGTCCGGCAGCGCGATAGCCTTGACCGGACGACGGATATTCATCGGACAGGCGCCCCTCAGCGCCCGGAATCCCGACAGCATTTCCATTGAAACCGATCGCGCCATGCTGCGAAGGGCAGGTTCGCTCGGCCACAGGCCGGCATCGGGAAAGAGCTCTGCAACGTATTCGATGATCGCCAGCGATTCCCAAACCCGAACAGCGCCATGATGCAGAACCGGAACGCGACCGGTCGGCGAGAGCTCACGAAAACGAGGCGTCGTGCCGCCCGGACCAAAGGGAATGAGCTCCTCGCGAAACGGAACCCCTGCTGCGGTCATTGCCATCCAGGGCCGCAACGACCAAGAGGAATAGTTCTTGTTGGCGATATACAGGATCAGTTCGGCCATGGACGCCTCCAATTCAGATCTTGCTGATCATAGGAGCCGCAGGGGTAAACGACCAACGAGACTTGTTGATCTCAATCATAGAGACAGGTGATGTATTCACCCGATTGCCGAGCCCGCCGGTCAACAACATTGGCCAGCCGCTTGAGGCCGGATCCAGGCTTGCTGGCCACCCGATTGATCGGATTGGGGAGAGAGACGGCCAAAAGGGCCGCCTGTTGGCGGCTCAGCTTCGCGGCAGAGGTCTTGAAATGGTGCCGCGCCGCCGCCTCGGCACCATAAATGCCCGGTCCCCATTCAGCGACATTGAGATAGATCTCCATCATCCGTCGCTTCGGCCAGATAAAATCAGCGGCAATCGCGAGCGGCAGTTCGAGCGCTTTGCGTACAAAGGAGCGACCATTCCACAGAAAGAGGTTCTTGGCCGTCTGCATGGGGATTGTGCTGGCACCGCGTGTCGCCTCACCCGCCATGGCATCATCGATGACCGACTGCAACTGCCCCCAATCAACGCCACCATGATTGCAGAACTGCCCGTCCTCGGACATCATCACAGCCCGAACCAGATTGGGGGAGATATCGTCAATGTCGACCCAGCGCCGATCATACCCCTGAAACGTCACGAGATCGGCCAGCATCAGGGTCGAGACGGGGCGCACGAACTCCAGCCGATAGAGCAGGATTAGCAGATAGGGCAAAAAGACCAGGATCGCCAAGACCAGCAGCCCCTTGCGCAGCCACGTCGCCCGGAAACTGCGCCTTGCTTCCGGCGGCTGCTCCAGTCGTTCCTCTTCCACAATCTCGACGTCGTTCGGCAATGATCTCAAGCCCATGATCGATGACGCCTTCTCATATCTGGCTCCAGAGGGGATGACCAGTCCATGTCGCTGCTATCCCGCCTCCACCCACTTAAATTCCCGTTGCCTGACACCGGGCGGCATGCCAAATAGCCGCCATGGATCAGGCAGCAAGCGCTTTCGAACACAAGCTCCGAACTTTCGCCGCGGACGTCGAGGCTCGTCTCGCACGCCTGCTGGACGGCATGCTCCGCCCGGCAGAGATCGCCCGCCCCGCTCGCCTGATTGAAGCCATGCACTACGGCGCCCTGAATGGCGGCAAACGGCTGCGTCCTTTCCTCGTCATGGAAGCAACGCGTCTTTTTGACGGTCCCGCGGATGCCGCCCTGCAAGTCGGCTGCGCTCTCGAATGCATACACAGCTACTCGCTTGTGCATGACGACTTGCCCGCCATGGACGACGACGACTTGCGGCGCGGCAAGCCGACGGTCCATATCGCCTATGACTACGCGACAGCAATCCTCGCTGGCGACGGCCTCCTGACCTATGCCTTCGACATCCTTGCCGCACCGGAGACGGATCTTCCTGACGCCGCCAAGGTGGCGCTTGTGCTTGAGCTTTCGCGTGCTGCCGGGGTCGGCGGTATGGCGGGCGGACAGGCACTCGATCTCGCGGCCGAAACAGAAGCCCCAGATGAAGCCGGCGTAGTCCAGTTGCAGGCGATGAAAACCGGCGCTCTGATCCGTTTCGCCTGCGAAGCCGGCGCCATCATTTCACAGCGCCCAACCGAGGACCGTAAGCGTCTGCGCCAATTCGGCGAGATCATCGGCCGGGCCTTCCAGCTGGCCGACGACCTTTTGGACGTCACCGCCGATGCAGCGACTATGGGCAAGGCGACAGGCAAGGACGCCGGCAAGGGCAAAGGCACACTTGTGGCCCTCAAAGGCACGGACTGGGCCCGCACAGAACTCGACCGACTGGTTACAGAGGCCAATCAGGTCCTTGCCCCTTACGGCGAGGCTGCAAGGCCTCTGACCGACACCGCACGCTTCATCGCTACGAGGAAAAATTGACATGAGCCGCTTCTGGTCGTCCGCCGTCCACGATCTGGACCCGTATGTCGCCGGCGAGCAGCCGAAGATTGCCGGCCTCGTCAAGCTGAACACCAACGAGAACCCCTATGGACCGTCGCCGCGTGTCATCGAAGCCATTGCGGCTGCGGCCGACGATCGGCTGCGGCTCTATCCGGACCCTTCGTCGACCATTCTCAGGCAGTCTATCGCCGACCGTTTCGACCTCGCCCTCGATCAGGTCTTCGTCGGCAACGGTTCCGACGAGGTGCTGGCCTTTGTCTTTGCCGGACTCCTGAAGCACGACCTTCCGCTACTTTACCCCGACATCACCTACAGCTTCTACAAGACCTATGCCCGGCTCTTCAACGTCACGGTAGAAGAAGTCCCGCTTGATGGGCAGCTGGGCATCCGGATCGCTGACTATGATCGCCCCTGTGGTGCAATCATCCTTGCCAATCCGAACGCCCCCACAGGCATCGCGCTGCCGCTGAGCGCGATCGAGGCCTTGGTTGCCGGCCATCCGGATCAGGTCGTCGTCGTTGATGAAGCCTATGTCGACTTCGGCGGGGAGAGTGCCGCTTCGCTGATTTCACGTTACGAGAACCTGCTGGTCGTGCAGACCTTCTCCAAGTCCCGTTCTCTGGCTGGCCTCCGCGTTGGCTTCGCCCTTGGACAGCGCTCGCTGATCGAGGCGCTGGAGCGGATGAAGGACAGCTTCAATTCCTATCCGCTCGACACCCTGGCGCAAACAGCCGCGACGGCAGCCGTTGAGGACGAGGCCTGGTTTTGCGAAACTCGCGACAGGATCGTCGCCAACCGCGACAGGCTGACGGCAGCATTGACGGAACGCGGCTTTGAGGTTCTGCCGTCGTCGGCCAACTTCGTTTTTGCACGGCATTCTGCTCATCCGGGCGGGGATCTGGCCAGGGCCCTGCGCGAGCGCGCAGTTCTAGTGCGCCATTTTACCAAGCCACGGATTGCTGATTTCCTCCGCATCACCATCGGCACGGAAGAGGAATGCCGTCAGCTTTTGACAGCGATCGATCAAATCATCTGACGTGTGCCGGGCAGCGAATTTGCCTAGTCTTCCGAGCGCAATGGCGGAGAGGAGCGACACACCATGGAAGACATCATCCAGCATTGGCCGCAGGTGACAAGCGCCTATCTCGTCGCAGTCCTTAGCCCTGGCCCGGCGACCATGGCGATTGCGTCTGACTCCCTTGGCCAGGACGACGGCATGGCCTCGTCATGGCAAGCGGCATCTTCTGCGGCAGGCCTCAAGCTTCTAACTCTGCGCTGAACCAAAAAAGGCGCCGCACACGGCGACGCCTTTCGCAAATCGACATGCAGTACGATCAGCCTGTGGTGAGCGGCGAGATCTGGATCTCAACGCGACGGTTCTGTGCGCGACCATCTGCCGACGCATTGCTGGCGACCGGCTGGCTGGGTCCGAAGCCCAGCGACGAAACACGGCGCGGATCGATGCCCTGGCCATTCAGGTAACCGGCGACGGACAATGCACGGCGCTCCGAGAGTGCCTGGTTATGGGCCAGGCTACCGGTCGAATCTGTATGACCGTTGACGTCGATCAGGGTCTTGTCGAACTTGCGCAGCACGATGGCGACCGAGTTCAGCGTCGGATAGAACTGCGGCATCACCGCATCCTGGTCCGTGGCAAAGGTGATGTTCGACGGCATGTTGAGAATGATCCGGTCACCAACGCGGGTCACGGAAATACCCGTGCCCTGCAACTGCGCCCGCAGTTCGGATTCCTGCTGGTCCATGTAATTGCCGATCGCGCCGCCGGCGAGTGCGCCAACGCCCGCACCGATAAGGGCTGCGTTGCGACGACCGACAGCAGACCCGCCCACGGCGAGACCGCCGAGCGCGCCGACAGCTGCACCGATGGCCGCACCACCCGCAGTGTTCGAGACTTTCTGCTGGCCGGTATAGGGATCAGTCGTCGTGCAGCCGCTGAGATAGGTCGCGCAGAGCGCGACGATTGCGATCTTCTTGATCATGCTGGATGTCCCTCCAAGAACAGGCTGATAATTCCAGAACAGCGAAAATGCGGCAACATAAAGTTGCCGCACAGCCTCACTCCGCCGCCGATTTGCGGCCGTAGCGCTTCTCGATGTAGTCGGCCACCAAGGCCTCGAAGTCGCTGGCAATGTTCGGTCCGCGAAGCGTCATCGCCTTTTGCCCATCGATAAAGATCGGAGCAGCCGGGTTCTCGCCGGTTCCGGGCAGCGATATGCCGATGTCGGCATGCTTGCTTTCACCCGGCCCGTTGACGATGCAGCCCATCACCGCAACATTCAGTCCCTCGACACCGGGATACTTGTCACGCCAGGTCGGCATATTCTTGCGCAGGTCATCCTGGATCTTCTGCGCCAACTCCTGAAACACCGTGGATGTCGTGCGCCCGCAACCGGGACATGCCGCAACCACCGGCACGAACTGGCGGAAGCCCATGACCTGCAAGAGCTCCTGCGCCACCTGCACTTCGCGGGTCCGGTCACCATTCGGCTCCGGCGTCAGCGAGACGCGGATCGTGTCGCCGATACCATGCTGCAACACATAGCCCATTGCCGCAGACGAGGCGACGATGCCTTTAGACCCCATGCCGGCCTCGGTCAGCCCGAGATGCAGTGCGTGGTTCGAGCGATCCGCCAGCATCGAATAAACGGCAATCAGGTCCTGCACCTGGCTGACCTTGGCAGACAGGATGATGCGGTTGCGCGGAAGGCCAATTTCTTCTGCAAGCTCGGCCGAGAGAAGTGCTGACTGGACGATCGCCTCACGCGTCACCTGACGCGCCGAGAGCGGCGAGCCGTTTTCCGCATTCTGATCCATCAGCCGCGTCAGGAGTTCCTGATCGAGCGAACCCCAGTTTACGCCAATCCGAACAGGCTTGTCGTAGCGGATCGCCATCTCGACGATCTCGGCAAACTGCTTGTCCTTCTTGTCCTTGAACCCGACATTGCCCGGATTGATCCGGTATTTGGCCAAGGCCTCGGCACAGGCCGGATGGTCCGCCAGAAGCTTGTGGCCAATATAGTGGAAATCGCCGACCAGCGGCACATCCATGCCGAGCCGGAGCAGCCGCTCTCGAATCTTCGGCACGGCAGCTGCGCTCTCGTCTCTGTCGACGGTGATGCGCACGATCTCCGAGCCGGATTTGTAGAGGGCCGCGACCTGGGCAACGGTCGCATCGATATCTGCGGTGTCGGTATTGGTCATCGACTGGACAACGACCGGGGCGCCGCCACCGATGATGACGCCCCCGACTTCAACGGCAACCGAAGCACGGCGCGGCTTCGGATCATAGACATCGGGGGATGGGATAAAATCTGCGGTCATGGCTGTTTCTCTGCGAGCCTCGATGGCCATGGAGGTGGATCAAACATGCCGGCTTGTCAACCTGAAGCCCCGGCAAGCCCTTGTCGGCGACTTGAACTTCCGGTGATCCGACACGGAAAACTTGCCTGGCTTAATCTTCGACAACCCGGTCGGCATGCCGCGCCAGTCGAGACAGCAACAAAACAACAACCAGCAGCGCCGGAATCGCGGTGTAGATGGTCGACAGAGACGTATGCTCAGCAACGAAACCAATCAACGACGGTGCAAACAGGATGCCAGAATAACCCATGGTGGTGACAACGGAGAGCCCGACCCCCGGCGCAAGTCCAGGAATATTGCCGCCAGCGGAAAAGGCGATCGGCACCATGTTGGAAATACCGATACCGGCAAGCGCAAAACCAATCATGGCAAACGGCACGCTTCCAGCCTGCCCGGCCAGTACGAGGCCGCAAATTGCAGCGATCGCGCAGAAACGCAGGGTGTTGACGGCACCGAACCGGTCTCGAACGAAATCGCCGGCGAAGCGGCAGATCGCCATGGTGAAGGAGAAGGCCGCGAAAGCGAAGCCCGACATTTCCGTGCTCGCATTCAACTCGTTGCGCAGATAGAGGGCGCTCCAGTCAAGCACAGTTCCCTCCGGCACCATGGAGAAAAGCGCGACCAGGCCGATCAGCCAGGGCAGCAGGGTCATCGGCATCTTCGCCCGTTGCGAAACCTCTCCCGGATGCGGCGCGTCGGACAGGATCATGGGCCGCGCAACGAAGAAGAGCACGAGGCAGACAGCAGCGAGAAGAAGCACATGACCGATTACGCCAAGTGCCGCAATCAACAGCCCGCCGGTTGCCGCCCCACACAACCCGCCAAGGCTCCAGAAGGCATGGCAGGAGGACATGATCGAACGGCGCATATTGCGCTCGACCTCAACGGCATTCGCATTCATCGCGACGTCCATTGCACCCGTTAGGCCCCCGAACAGGAAGATCGCGATTACGCCCATCCAGATCGTATCGACGAGCGTGACGAGAACAATGGTCGGGATGAACAGGAGTGTCGTAATCTCCACCACGCGCCGCGAGCCAAGACGCGCGATCTGCAGGCCGGCAACCGGCATCATGACCAGAGACCCGACGCCAAAGACAAAGAGCATGACCCCGAGCATCAATTCATTGAGGCCAAGCGCAGACGAAAAGAACGGGATTTTGGGCGCCCAGGCACCGATCACCATGCCGTTTAGAAAAAACAGAATGGCGACAGCCGCCCGTTCTCTGGTGACGAGTGGTGCCGGCCCCGCGTTTCCCGGTGCCGTCATACCTGCTAGCTCATTCATTTTCCGCTCCCGAATCTGCAACGGCAATGTTGATTAAATCGATTTAGTCCGCAATCCCCGCCCGATTTATCGATCGTCAAGTTTTGTTTCAAAGAAAATCAACGAGGTGGATCGCACCCCGCTGGTTGACAGACGGGACAACTGACGCAAGAGGTAGCGACCTCCTCCACGCCACCCAGGCGTGCTTCTCAGAAAGCTACCCCGTGAAGACTGTGATCGGTGCTGGCATACTCCTCTCGAGCTTGGCTTACTTTCTCTTCGCCGTGCATGACAGCATGGTCAAGTTGCTCGTCGAAACCGCCACAGTCTGGCAGATCCTCTTCTGCCGCAGCCTCGTGATCCTGGTGGGATGTCTTGCCATGGGTGGACGGGCACTCGTCCATGAAACGAGGACGTCCCCGGCTCTGCGGCCGATGATGCTCCGCAGTCTCTTCCTGCTTGCGGCCTGGCTCTGCTATTTCAATTCAGCAAAATACATGCCGCTCGCCGACATCACCACGCTCTATTTCGCAGCCCCCATCGTCGCCATTCTCCTGTCGATTCCGATCTTGCGAGAGCGCGTCCCACTCACGAGTTGGATCGCGGTACTGACAGGCTTTGCAGGCGTCATTGTCGCCAGCAACCCAACCGGAATGACAACGGGATGGCCAGTCTACCTGGCCCTTCTGGCCGCAGTCTGCTGGGCAATTGCCACAATCCTGCTGCGCAGCACCAGCCAGAGTACGACCAGCATTGTGCAAATGGCGATGACCAATCTGTTTTTCTTGGGTCTCACCGCACCCATGGCAATCCACTCATGGACCATACCGACAGGCAACGCACTTATCCTTCTGCTTTCGGTCGGTATCATTGGCGGACTGGGCCAACTCGCTTACTTCGAAAGCCTGCGACACGCGCCGATCTCGATCGTTGCCCCCCTCGAATACACGGCGCTGATCTGGGCCTTTGCACTGGGTTATGCGATATGGGGCGACATTCCCGGCGTGAATGTCTGGGCAGGCGCCGTACTGATCGCAGCCGCCGGCCTGATCATCCTGATCGCAGGCCGCCGGCGCTCCATTGCCTGACAAAATGCCTCTGATGACATGAGGACTGAGACGCCCGAAACACTCAGGTCCGGGCGAGGTATCGCTCTGCGAGTTCCACCCAAAAACTTGTGCCGATCGGCAGGATGTCGTCGTTGAAATCATAGCGCGGGTGATGCAGCGGTGGATCGTTCGGCGTCCGCTGGGTTCCGAGGAAGAAGTAACTCCCCGGGCGCTTTGCCAGCATATAGCCGAAATCCTCGCTCCCCATGGTTGGGCGCGCCATGTCCAGGACCTTCTCGGCACCGGCAAAACTTTTTGCCAGGTCCCGGACGAAATCGGTCTCCATCTTGTGATTGATGGTGGGATCGTAGCCACGTTCATAGTCGATGGTCACGCCCATGCCGTAGCTTGCAGCCTGCCCTTCAGCGACAGCTCTGATCCGGGCCTCAAGCTGGTCGCGCACCGCACTGTCGAAAGAGCGGATCGACAAAACCATTTCAGCACGCTCCGGAATAACATTGCTCGCGGCGCCGGCATGAAAACCGCCGACAGTTATCACGGTCGGGTCGAGCGGATGGATGTTGCGCGAGACGATGGTCTGCAGCGCCATGATGATCGACGCACCGCAGACGATTGGATCGGCAGTGGACTGAGGTTCGGCGCCATGCCCGCCGCGCCCATTCACCGTGATCTTGCATTCATCGACAGCCGCCATGATCGGCCCCTCACGCACGGCAAACGTGCCGAAGGGAATATCGGGATCGTTGTGAAGCGCAAAAACCGCATCGCAGGGGAACTGATCCAAAAGCCCATCTTCGATCATGATACGCGCGCCGCCGAAATTCTCCTCGGCAGGTTGGAATATGAGGTGGATGATACCATCGAAGTTCCGCCGCTCCGCCAGAAGCTTGGCAGCACCGAGAAGCATCGCCGTATGCCCGTCATGGCCACAGGCATGCATCATCCCCGGCACCTTGCTGGCATATGGAAGGCCGGTCTCCTCCTGGATCGGCAGTGCATCGAAATCGGCACGGATGCCGACACTGCGCTGACTGTCGCCATTCCGCAGGGTGGCCACCACACCGGTTTTGGCCAGCCCCCGCGTCACCTCATAGCCGAGCGCTACCAGCCTCTCTGCGACATAGTCGGAGGTCTGGAATTCAGAAAGGCCGATCTCGGGGAACTGATGCAGATGGTGGCGCGTGGCGCGGACCTCATCCATCATGTTGGCGGCGTGGATCGTCATGGAAACCCTCTTCGGCACTTTGTCAGGCGGCTCTGCAAACTTTGACAGTGGCACTTGCGGTCAATGGGTTCAACCGGATAAAATCAGTTGACCTGCATCTCCTTCGCATCCATGCACCGGTCGCTCAATTCGACTTGGAGATCGTCATGACACGCCGCAGCTTCCAGCGTGCCGGAGAAGCCGAACGTCGCCAGGATCTGGTGGCTGCGACGCTGGAGAGCATTTTCGAACATGGACTGGAAGGCGCCACCGTCCGTGACATTGCGGCAAGGGCAGGCGTGACCGGCGGCCTGATCCGGCACTATTTCACCGGCAAGGACCATATGGTCCAGGAAGCCTACCGTGAAATGCTGGCGAACATGACCCGGACGGCAGTCGATGCGATGACCGGGGTTGAAGGCAATGCCTGCCAACAATTGCGCCGTTTCATCATTGCCAACCTCACCCCACCGATCGCGGATCCTCGGGCTCTGTCGCTCTGGGCAGCCTTTATCGGGCGGGTGCGTTCCAACGATGAATTCGGCCGTATCCATCGTGATAATTATCTCATTCTGCTTGATATTCTTGAGGGCTTGGTCGCAACGGTACTGGCTGAACACAATCGCGCCGGCGATGCGCGGCAGTGTCGCCATCTTGCCATCGCCATCAACGGACTGATCGACGGGCTTTGGCTGGAAGGCTCTCTGGCGGGTGACCTTTTTGACGAAATCAAGCTGCCGGAGATCGCGCTGGCAGCCGTCGAAGCGCTGCTTGGCGGCATTTCGTTGCGCCGGTCCGACGACACGATCGAGACCGCAGAGGGTGGCTCTGTTGATGCGGGGTAACCGTGACTGCGAAGAAGCTGGCGATAGCCGTTGCCAGTTGATTGAAAAGAGTCATAAAAGGACGAATTTATAGCGTCTGGAGTGTGTGTATGGCCGAATACCATGTCCGCGGCCGGGCCCTGTCCTATTACCGCCTACTTCTCTCCCGATTGTTGGCCTCCTCTGAGACTGTAGCAGATGAACCCGCCCATGATCGGCACTGGAAATAAACCTGCTTGACCCCGCAAACCCCTGAACCGAGTTTTAATCCTTCCATGACGCTGCACGTTCCTTCGCGCGACCTTGAAGCAAAGCAGATCGATCATAACGATTCGATCCGCGCTGCATATTTTACCATTGAGGAGCTCGCTGATAGCGCCGCGTCGCTCGCCCTCAACGGCGCAGGAGAGCTCCCGGCATTCATGGAGTTCGACTTCTTTGCCCGGCACAAGGAGAACGAGCGCGAGATCCTGAGGGTCTACCGCGCCACAGCGGCTGATGTCGAAGCAGGGGCAACCATTACGCCTGCGGCCGAGTGGCTTCTCGACAATCACTACGTCATCGAAGAGGCGATCCAGGAAGTCCGTCGCGACTTCCCGCGCAAGTTCTACAAACAGCTTCCGACGATGAAAATCGGTGACCGCGAAATACCGCGCACGATGGCACTGGCCTGGCTTTACGTCGCCCATACCCATTCAACGGTATCCCAGGAAAGCATGACGGCCCTGGTGGAGGGCTTCCAGCGACACCGCGTGCTGGATATTGGCGAGCTCTGGGCTTTGCCATCCATCGTGCGCTTCGTGCTCATCGAAAACCTCCGCCGCATCTCCATCCGAGTGGACCGGTCAAGGCAGATGCGCCGCAAGGCCAACGAAGCCGCCGATACGATCATCCGCCTTAATGATCCTGTCGCCGCAGCAGTCTATCTCGGCCAGATCGAGCAGCTCGCCGACGACAACACCTTTGCCACACAGTTCCTCTATCGCCTGCGCAACGGATCACAGGATACACGCTTCGCTGTCGACTGGGTCGAGAACCGGCTGGAAGCCGCAGGCCGTACCTCTCAGGAGGCAATGGACGCTGAGCACAATCGCCTTTCCTCCGGCAATGTGACGATGGGCAATATCGTCCGCGGCCTGCGTGAGATCGACGACAAGGACTGGACGGTCTGGGTCGAAGAGGTCAGCCTCGTCGACGAAATTCTTGGTGAGCAAACGGATTTCCGCGAGCTGGATTTTGGCTCGCGCAACGCATACCGCAACACGATCGAGAAGCTCGCGCGGCGCTCGCCGCTGTCTGAAATCGAGATTGCCCGAAAGGCGATCCAGCTGGCCAGAGAGCACGGTGGCGACGCACAGCTGCTCGATGTCGGAATCTATTTTGTCGGGACCCGGCGGAAAGAGCTGGAGGACGCAATTTCTTACCAGCCTCCGCTCTCTCGCAAGCTGGTAGATGGCATCAAGCAGCTGAACTGGCTCGCCATCGCAATCCCGGTCATCTTACTGACACTCGCTGCTTTGGCTTTCATCGGTCACTTTCTCGCCGCGACGGCCCTGGCGACCCCCATCGTCGTCATCTTGCTCCTCCTCGTTTCGCTTCCGGTTTCCGAAGGCGCGACCGGCCTGTTCAACACGTTGGTAACCTATTTCGTGAAACCGTCCCGTCTGACGGGTTACGAATTCAAGAACGGGATTCCAGAAGACGCCCGGACCCTGGTGGTCGTGCCCTGCATGATCACCAAGCGCGACGACGTCGACGAACTTGTGCGCAACCTTGAGGTCCACTACCTCACCAATCCCCACGGCGAGATCTACTTTGCCCTTCTCAGCGACTGGAAAGATAGCCAGAAGGAAGAAACACCCGCAGACCTGGAAATCCTCGACTACGCCATGCGCGAAGTCGCCAGCCTGAATGAGCGCTACAGGGACGAGAACCGGACGCGCTTCTATCTGCTTCACCGTCGCCGTCTGCACAATCCGGCTGAAGGCTGCTGGATGGGCTGGGAGCGTAAGCGCGGCAAGTTGCACGAGCTGAACCTCCTGCTGCGCGGCGACCGTGACACCTCCTACATGCCGGGTGCAAACACCGTGCCCGAGGACATTCGCTACGTCATGACGCTGGACGCCGATACGCGTTTGATGCGCGATGCAGTGACGAAGCTCGTCGGCAAGATGCATCATCCAATCAACCGTCCGGTGCATGATGAAAAGACGGGCCGCGTCATCAGCGGCTACGGCATCCTGCAGCCCCGCGTCACGCCATCGCTTACAACGGGCAATGATGCCTCGGTATTCCAGCGCATCTTTTCGATGAACCGCGGCCTGGACCCTTATGTCTTCACCGTTTCGGACGTCTATCAAGACCTCACAGACGAAGGCAGCTTCACAGGCAAGGGCCTTTATGACGTCGACGCCTTCGAGCGCGCAATCAAGGGCCGGATCGACGAGAACTCCGTACTCAGCCACGACCTTCTTGAAGGCTCCTTTGCCCGCTGCGCTCTTATCACCGATGTCGAACTGGTCGAAGACTTTCCAACCCGCTACGAGGTCGAGGTATCACGGCAACATCGGTGGGCGCGCGGCGACTGGCAGCTGCTTCCCTATATCGGCGATCCGAGCCACGGCCTGACGTCTCTCGCGCGCTGGAAGATGGTGGACAACCTCCGTCGCTCTCTGACACCCATCGCCTGGTTTGCGGCCTCCGTCCTCGGATGGGCAACGATGGACCCAGTTGTCGCAAGCATCTGGCAACTGCTTCTGATCTTCAGCCTTTTTGTCGCCCCAACGATCTCGCTCCTGTCCGGTCTCGTTCCCCGCCAGTCCGATATCGTGCATGCGGCCCATTTCAACACGCTCTGGTCCGAGATCCGCTCGATCAACGCACAAGTCGCCTTGCGGATCGTCTTTATCGCGGATCAGGCCTGCATGATGGCCGATGCCATTGCCCGCTCGCTCTATCGCATGCTGGTCAGCCGCAAGCTGCTGCTGGAATGGCGCACGGCAGCCAGCATCCAGTCCGCAGCCCAGGGCTCGATCACATCCTACTATCAGAACATGCGCCACGCGCCGGTTCTCGCCGTGCTGTCGCTTGCTGTTGCGGCCATGCCGGGCGGCTACGGCTATCTCATCGGCGTGCCCTTCGCGCTCCTGTGGGTAACATCGCCCTTTGTTGCCTGGTATGTGAGCCAGTCGGCCGAAACTGAAGACAGGCTGGAAGTCCCCGCCCATGTCGCACAGGAACTGCGCAAGATTGCACGCCGCACATGGCGCTACTTCGAAACCTTCACGACCGCAGGTGACAACTATCTGCCGCCGGACAATTTCCAGGAAAATCCCGAACCGGTGGTCGCCCACCGCACCTCCCCGACCAATATCGGCGTCTATCTGCTGTCCGTCGTTTCCGCCCGGCATTTCGGCTGGCTGAGCTTCGACCAGACCATCGAGCGTTTGGAACAGACGATCTCCACGGTCGAGCGCATGGAAAAGTATCGTGGGCACCTCTACAACTGGTACCACACCGATAGCCTGAAGCCGCTCGGACCGCGCTACGTATCCGCCGTCGATAGCGGCAACCTTGCCGGCCACCTCATCGCCATCTCGTCCGCCTGCCGCGAATGGGCCGAAGCCCCTTCCGCACATCTGCAAGGCAATCTGGACGGTATCGGCGATGTCGGCGGCATCCTGTTTGAGGAACTGAAAAAGCTTCCTGACGACCGCAAGACGGTGAGACCACTCCGCCGGCGCCTTGAAGAACGCATCATAGGCTTCAATAACGCGCTCGCCTCGGTCAAGCGTGAGCATGAATTCGCCTCGATCCGCATCATCAATCTGGCCGTTCTGGCACGCGACATGCAAAAGCTCGCGGCCAATTTCGACCATGAGGTTCGCTCGAAAGGCAGCGCCGAAGTCGTCCGCTGGACGGAAGCCCTGGTTTCCGTCTGCGAAGCGCACATCGCCGACACCGCTTTCGACCTCTCGAACATCGATCCCTTGCGTCAGCGACTGGCGCAACTGTCCGAACGCGCACGAGCCATCGCCTTCCAGATGGACTTCAGCTTCCTCTTCCGTCCCGAACGACGCCTGCTGTCCATCGGCTACCGGGTGGACGGTCGCGAACTCGACGAAGCCTGCTACGACCTTCTGGCTTCGGAATGCCGACTCACCAGCCTGTTCGCGATCGCCAAGGGCGACCTTCCGACCGAACACTGGTATCGCCTCGGCCGCCAGGTCGTGCCAATCGGCGCCCGCCCTGCCCTGATCTCCTGGTCAGGCTCAATGTTCGAATACCTGATGCCGCCGCTTGTCATGCAAGAGCAGCAGGGTGGCATCCTCAACCAGACCAACAATCTGGTCGTCATCGAACAGATGAACCACGGTCGCCGTCTGAATATTCCGTGGGGCATCTCGGAAGCCGCCTTCAATGCGCGCGACCACGAGATGAACTACCAGTACACCAACTTTGGCGTTCCGACGCTCGGCCTCAAGCGCGGCCTGGGCCAGAACGCCGTCATCGCACCTTATGCGTCGATCCTGGCCAGCCAGTACTATCCAGAGGAATCGCTTGAAAACCTTGAGCGCCTGCGCGAACTGGGTGCGCTCGGAGCCTATGGTTTCCACGATGCCGTCGACTTTACGCCGACCCGACTGCAGGACGGGCAGAAATGCGCGGTGGTCTTCAATTATTATGCCCACCACCATGGCATGTCGATCGCAGCCATCGCCAACGTGGCCTTCAACGGACGCCTGCGTGACCTCTTCCACGCCGATCCGGTCATTGAAGCGGCAGAACTCCTGCTGCAGGAAAAATCACCCCGCGAAATCCCGGTGATGAACGCCAAGTACGAGCCGCAAACCCCGGCCAAGAACCAGGCGAACCTGCTTCGGGCGGAAATCCGCACCGTTGAGGATCCGGCCCGCAAGGACCGCGAAGCCGTCTTCCTCTCGAACGGCCATTACTCGGTCATGCTGACCGCGACCGGTTCAGGCTTCTCGCGTTGGAACGGCCAGTCGGTATCCCGCTGGAAGCCCGACCCGACCGAAGATCGCTGGGGCACCTTCCTGTTTCTGCGCGACATGGCGGACAATCGTTGGTGGTCTGCGACGGCCACACCGCGCCGCGCCGAGGACGAAAAGTCGAAGGCAATTTTCGGTGACGACAAGGCCGAATTCTTCAAGACAGTTGGCGATATCTCGACCTCGGTCGAATGCATTGTCGCCACCGAACACGATGCTGAAGGCCGTCGCCTGACGATCCTCAACACCGGTACCGAGGACCGCTTCATCGAAGTGACCTCCTACCTCGAGCCGGTTCTCGGATATGACGACGCCGACAGTGCGCATCCCCTGTTCTCACGCATGTTCGTCAAGACCGAGTTTGGTCGACGCCGGGATGTGATCCGGGCGGAGCGCAACAAGCGCAGCCCGAGCGATCCCGACATCTGCGTCGCTCATCTGGTTGTCGATAGCGCCGGCCAGGGTCGACCGACCGAGTTCGAAACCGACCGCCGTCGATTCCTCGGCCGTGGACGGACCCTCGGCGAGGCAGCAGCCTTCGATCCAGGCGCCACGCTGTCTGGCAGTGAGGGCTTTACCCTTGATCCGATCCTCAGCCTGCGCCGCGTCGTGCGCGTGCCCGCCGGCAAGAAGATCTCGCTGATCTTCTGGACGATGGCCGCACCGAACCGCCAGGAAATCGATCAGGCGATTGAACGTTACCGCCATCCGGATTCGTTCAGCCACGAACTCGTGCACGCCTGGACCCGTGCACAGGTCGAATTGCGGCACATCGGCATCACTTCGCAACAGGCGGCAGCCTTCCAGCATCTCGGCCGCTACCTGACCTATCCAGATCCGCATCTGCGTGCCGATCCGGATACGGTGCGCAACGGCCTGCGGTCACAGTCGGCGCTCTGGCCGATGGCAATCTCCGGCGACAATCCGATCTTCGCCCTGCGCATCAACGACGACATGGACCTCGACATTGCACGGGAAGCCATGAGCGCGATCGAATACTTGCGCCGCCGCGGCGTCGTGGCCGATCTTGCCATCGTCAACGAACGTGCAACCTCCTACGCACAGGAAATGCAGCATGCCCTCGATCAGATGGCGGACAATCTGCGCCACCGTCTACCCCCGGGCAGCCAGCACATCTTCATCGTCCGCAACGATCTCGTTGGAGAGGACACCGTTGCATCCCTGATCGCGGCTGCTCGTGTCGTCCTGCATACGCGCAACGGCAAGGTCAGCGATCAGGTAAACCGCGCTGTCTCCCTATTCGCCACGCCGCGCGCTTCCGAAGCAAAACTGGACTGGGATGGGCCTCTGCCCGCCCTCCCCGCGCCTGCGGCGGCAACTACATCCGTTTCCGGTGACGATCTGGATTTCTGGAACGGAATCGGCGGCTTTACCAAGGATGGAAGCGAATACGTAATCCGCTTGTCGGGATCTGCGACCACACCACAGCCCTGGATCAACGTGATCGCCAATGAGCGCTTCGGCTTCCACGTCTCGGCCGAAGGTGCTGGCTTTACCTGGAGCCAGAACTCCCGCGACCATCAGTTGACACAGTGGACAAATGACCCTGTCATCGACCGACCGGGCGAGGCATTCTACATCACCGACAGCGAGAGCGGTCGAAACTATGCCGCTGTTTCGGCTCTCAACCTCGATCCCCAGGTACAGTTCGAGACACGTCATGGGCTCGGCTACTCCGTGCTGTCTAGCCGTCACGATGATCTCGACATCGAACTGACCCAGACAGTGGATAACGAGCAGCCTCTGAAGCTGTCGCGTCTGAAGATCGCCAACAAGAGCGGCCAAAAGAAGCGTCTGCGCATTGCTGGTTACTGCGAATGGGTCCTGGGCAACAATCCTACCCGAACAGCGCCCTTCGTCCTGTCGAGCTTCGACGAGGAAACAGGAGCCTTGCTGGCGACCAATCCGCATGATCTCAACTATCCGGGACGTACCGCCTTCTTCGCGGGGCCGGGTATACCTTCCGGTTACACCGCCACTAGGCGGGAGTTCCTCGGACGTCACGGAACGATCCAGCAGCCTCAAGCGATCATTGTCGCCGATACAATGACCGGTTCGGTCGACAATGACGGCGATCCTTGCGCGGCGATGGCTTTCGATATCGAACTCGCAGCGAACGGCTCAACGGAACTCGTCTTCGTGCTGGGAGAGACTGAAACCGCAGAGGAAGCGAAAGCGCTGATCGAAACGACGCGGCGTCGTCCATTTGCTGACATCCTGGCGGCCACGCGTCGCCATTGGACAGAAGCTGTGGGCCGACTCCACGTCGAGACCGGCGACAAGGCTTTCGACAATCTGGTCAACTATTGGCTGCCCTATCAGGCTCTGGCCTGCCGTGTCACGGCACGCGCCGGCTTCTACCAGGCGAGCGGGGCCTTCGGCTTCCGTGACCAGCTTCAGGACACGTTGGCATTCCTCGCCAGCGAACCGCAACTGGCGCGCAAGCAGATCCTGAACGCCGCAGCTCGCCAGTTCCCGGAAGGGGATGTCCAGCATTGGTGGCTGCCGAAGACAGGAGCCGGCGTTCGAACCCTGATCTCGGACGACGTGGTATGGCTTGCCCATGCGGTTCATGCCTATGTCGCGGCAACAGGGGACGAATCTCTCCTCGATGAACAGATTCTCTTCATTGAGGGGCCGAAGCTTGAGCCCGGGCAACATGACAGCTTCTACCAGCCGACCCCGTCGGAACAGAGCGCAAGCCTTTACGAGCATGCCGCATTGGCGCTTGATCTGGCCGTCAGCCGGACGGGTAGCCACAACCTGCCACTGATCCTGGGCGGCGACTGGAATGACGGCATGAACCGGGTCGGCAGCGCCGGACGTGGTGAAAGCGTCTGGCTCGGCTGGCTCCTCGGTTCAACACTGGAAAGCTTCATTCCGATCGCTCAGAAGCGTAAGGACAAGCAGCGGGTCGAGCGCTGGACGGACCATCTCGAAAAGCTGAAACTCGCTCTTGAGACAGCCGGCTGGGATGGAGAGCACTATAAGCGCGGCTATTTCGACGATGGTTCAGCACTGGGCTCGAAAGATTCTGTCCATTGCAAGATCGATTCGATTGCGCAGTCCTGGAGCGTGCTCTCCGGCCTCGGCCAGGAAGATCACGTTAAATCCGCACTCGATGAAGCGATGAAGGAACTCGTCGACATCGAAAACGGCATCGTTCGGCTGTTTACGCCGCCGTTCGACAAGCCGGAAGTCGACCCGGGCTACATCGGCGCTTATCCTCCGGGCGTGCGCGAAAATGGCGGGCAGTATACCCACGCCGCGATCTGGCTTGGGCTCGCCCTGCTGAAGGCCGGCCGGGGTTCGGATGCATGGCATGTGTTCACCCTCCTCAACCCAATCAACCACGCCAGCGATCCTGCATCGACAGAGCGCTATCGCGTCGAGCCTTATGTTGTTGCCGCCGATGTCTATGGTGGGGACGCATATATGGGGCGCGGCGGCTGGACCTGGTACACAGGATCGGCCGGTTGGCTCTATCGCTTCGCCGTTGAAGGCATTCTCGGCATCACGAGCAAGAATGGCGAGATCGTCGTGAACCCTACGCTGCCGGATCATTGGCAGGGCTTTACCGCAAAACTGTCCTCGGTCTATCGTCAGGTGTCGATCACGGCAAACCGCAGCAGCAAGGGTATCGAAGTGGCGGTTAACGGTGCGCCGCAGGTGACATCCTCGGCCCCCCCTGTGAAGAAGAAGCCAAGGCCCCGCAAGCCGGCACCCGCTGAGTGATCAGCATTTAAGAACAAAAAAAGCCCCGCCGGTCGACTGACCGGCGGGGCTTTTTATGAGGCTCCGATCAACAATCAGGCCGAATAGGCAACCAGCAGATCCTTGGCATCAATCTGGTCGCCGACACGCACCAGAACTTCGGCAATCGTGCCGTCGCGGTCTGCATGCAATGCGGTTTCCATTTTCATCGCTTCGATCGAAAGCAGCACATCACCCGTCTTGACCGTCTGGCCCACTGCAACGGCAACTGTGGAAATGACGCCGGGCATAGGCGCGCCGAGATGCGCCGTATTGCCCAACTCCGCCTTACGGCGCACCGCGCTGCCGGCAGCGCCATGTGCACGATCCGGCACCTTGATGCGGCGCGGCTGGCCGTTCAGCTCGAAGAACACGGTGACCATGCCCTTCTCGTCCGTGTGGCCAATCGCCTGATTGACGATGACCAGTGTCTTGCCCTTTTCAAGGTCGAGGAAGAGTTCCTCGCCGGCGGGAAGACCATAGAAATATTGCGGTGTCGGGATGACTGACACAGGACCGTAGGTATCCGCTGCCAGCGCATAATCCGTGAACACTTTCGGATACATCAGATACGAGGCGAACTCGAAATCGGAGACGTCGCGGCCGAGCTTTTCTTCAATCGCCTTGCGCTCTGCATCAAGATCAGCTGCAGGCAGCAACGAGCCTGGCACCGCCGTGTAGGGTTGCTCACCCTTCAGCGCCTTCTTCTGCAGCGCCTCCGGCCATCCACCTGGGGGCTGCCCGAGATCACCCTTCAACATAGAGACGACCGAGTCCGGGAACGCAATATCCTTGGCCGGGTTCTCGACGTCAGCCACGGAAAGATCCTGGCTAACCATCATCAAGGCCATGTCGCCGACGACCTTCGAAGACGGCGTCACCTTGACGATATCGCCGAACATCTGATTGGCGTCGGCATAGGCCTGGGCAACCTCGTGCCAGCGGGTTTCCAGCCCAAGGGAACGCGCCTGCTCCTTGAGATTGGTGAACTGACCGCCCGGCATTTCATGCAGGTAGACTTCCGACGCAGGCCCCTTGAGGTCACTCTCGAAGGCGGCGTACTGGGTGCGCACCGCTTCCCAATAAAAGGACATCCGGCGGATCCAATGCGGATCGAGGCCCGGGTCGCGTTCCGAGCCACGCAGGGCCTCGACGATGGAGCCGAGGCAGGGCTGCGAGGTATTGCCGGAAAACGCATCCATGGCCGCATCGACAGCGTCAACGCCAGCTTCGACCGCAGCAAGAACAGTAGCGGCAGCGATACCGGACGTGTCATGCGTGTGGAAATGGATCGGCAGGCTGGTTGCCTCACGCAGAGCCTTGAAAAGCACCTTGGCTGCTGCCGGCTTCAGGAGACCCGCCATGTCCTTGACAGCGATGATGTGGGCGCCGGCCTTTTCGAGGTCAACGGCCAGCGACGTGTAGTACTTGAGGTCGTACTTGGGACGCGCCGAGTTCAGCAGGTCACCCGTGTAGCAGATCGTCGCCTCGCAGAGCTTGTTCTCTTCGATGATCGCATCCATCGATACGCGCATGTTATCGACCCAGTTCAGGCAGTCGAAGACCCGGAAGAGATCGATCCCGCCCTTGGCCGCCTGGCGGACGAAGTACTTCACGACATTGTCGGGATAGTTCTTGTAGCCAACACCGTTTGCACCGCGCAGCAGCATCTGCAGAAGCAAATTCGGGGCGCCCTCGCGCACCAGCGCCAACCGCTCCCATGGATCTTCAGTCAGGAAGCGCATGGAAACGTCAAAGGTCGCGCCGCCCCAGCACTCGAGCGACAACAGGTTGGGCAGCGCCCGCGCATAGGTATCGGCAATTTTCGCGATGTCATGCGTCCGCATGCGGGTTGCAAGCAGCGACTGGTGACCGTCGCGCATGGTCGTGTCGGTCATCAGGATCCGCGTCTCGTTGCGCATCCATTCGCCAAACTTCTTCGGCCCCAGCTCTTCCAGCAGCTGTTTCGTGCCGGGCTTAACATCGGCATCGATAAAGGGCACGACCGGCTCAGCGGCATCGACCGGAGGCTTCGGGCGGCCCTTGACCTCCGGATGGCCGTTGACGGTCACATCCGCCAGATAAGTCAGGAGCTTCGTCGCGCGATCCTGGCGCTTGACCTGTTGGAACAGTTCCGGCGTCGTGTCGATGAAGCGGGTTGTGTAGGTGTTATCACGGAACATCGGATGACCGATGATCGCCTCGAGGAAGGTAAGGTTCGTTGCAACACCGCGGATACGGAATTCACGCAACGCACGATCCATGCGGCTGATCGCTTCCTGCGGCGTGCTTCCAGACGCAGTGACCTTCACAAGCAACGGGTCGTAATAGCGTGTGATGATCGCGCCCGAATAGGCCGTACCGCCATCGAGCCGGATGCCGAAGCCGGCCGCCGAACGATAGGCGGTGATGCGGCCGTAGTCCGGGATGAAGTTCTGTTCCGGATCCTCTGTCGTGATACGGCATTGCAAGGCATGACCATTCAGTCGGATGTCCGCCTGCTGCGGAACACCCGATTCGGGCGTGCCGATCGCGTAGCCATCCAGAATGTGGATCTGCGCCTTGACGATATCGATGCCGGTGACAACTTCGGTGACCGTATGCTCGACCTGGATGCGCGGATTGACTTCGATGAAGTAGAATTTGCCGGTATCCGCATCCATCAGATATTCGACGGTGCCGGCGCCGATGTAATTCGTCGCCTTGGCGATCCGCAGCGAATAATCAGCCAGTTCCTGGCGCTGCGCGTCACTGAGATATGGAGCGGGTGCGCGCTCGACGACCTTTTGGTTGCGGCGCTGGATCGAGCAATCACGCTCGAATAGGTGCACGACATTCCCATGCGTATCGCCCAGCACCTGGCTCTCGACGTGACGAGCCCGCTCCACCAGCTTTTCCAGATAGACTTCGTCCTTGCCGAAAGCGGCCTTTGCCTCGCGCTTGCCCTCGATGACTTCCCGGATCAGATCCTTGGGATCGCGAATGGCGCGCATGCCGCGTCCGCCGCCGCCCCATGACGCCTTGAGCATGACGGGATAGCCGATTTCGGCGGCAAGACGATGGATCTCGGCCTCGTCATCGGGCAGAGGATTGGTCGCAGGAACCACCGGGACACCGACGCTGATCGCCAGATTTCGCGCGGCGACCTTGTTGCCCAGCTGACGCATCGTGTCACTCTTGGGACCGATGAAAATCAGTCCTGCATCGTTGCAGGCGTCAACAAATTCCGGGCTCTCCGAGAGGAGACCATATCCGGGATGGATGGCGTCGGCGCCGGAAAGCTTGGCGACGCGGATGATCTCCTCGATCGACAGATAGCTTTCGATGGGCCCAAGATCGCGCGAAAGATGCGGGCCCCGCCCGACCTGATAGCTCTCGTCCGCCTTGAACCGATGCAGCGCGAGCTTGTCTTCCTCGGCCCAGATGGCAACCGTTTTCAGGCCCAGCTCATTGGCTGCGCGAAAGACGCGGATTGCGATTTCCGAACGATTGGCGACAAGGATCTTGGATATTGGCAATTCGATCTCCCCAAAACGATATGCCAGGGCATTGTGCACCTGCGAAGAAAAGTCATAGCGCGTTGTTTTGGGAAGTTCAATTTACCAGACTGGGATCGCAGAAGATTCCCTGTCAGCTTAGGTCACCAGTCCGAGCCGGAACGACAGAGCGACGACATGCTGTCGGTTCTTGGCGTTCAACTTGTCCTGAATACCGTTCATGTACCAGTCAACCGTATGGTTCGAGATCTTCAGGATCTTGCTGATCTCGTTCGATGTTAGACCATCGGCCAAATAATTCAGCACCTCCATCTCACGACGGGTCATGCGTGCCTCAACTTTCTGGGCCGCTTCCAGCAGATCTGGATGCTTGAATTCCAGCAGGCGCCAGTAAGCCTTCTTGGCGACCGCATCAAACAGGCTCATCTCGCTCGGCGACAAGTCAACGACCTTGCCACCGATCGTCAAGTTACCCATCAGTCCGGTGCGCCCATGGACAGGGAATATATATCCATCGACGAGACCGAAGCGCAGGCTGTCGGCAAGCATGCGCTCCATGCGCTTTCGGTGCGGGTCACTGCGGAAGGCGACCAGCGCGTCGCGCCACCTGAAACCCATCTGAGCCTGACTAAGGTGCCTGATCGTCGGATCGATCAGAACATACTTCTTGGCGATGTAGAGCTGCGGCCAGCCGTCAGGCCAGCGGCCGGCAAGCACGAGGTCCATCGGATTTTCATTGGGCTTGGGCTGTCGGACCACACCGTAGTAGTCGAACCCGTAAGCGCGCACGAGCTTCTCCAGCTCAAGCAGCAGTTCGCTGGCCGATCGGCATTCGTCCGCAACGACCAAGAAATGCAGCAAGTGGTTGATGTTCACGCAAACCCCCTCAAATTTCTAGGACTGAAAATCCTTTAAAAAGCCACGAGCGGGGCTTTTCACTTCTCATCAGACCAATATGAACAAATATCGTCAAATAGCGTTATGGGAAGCTTAATGAAAATCCCAGGATCTAGCATGGTGGCAATCGTTGGCGAGCAGGTGCAGCGCCTTGCAACACCCCATGCGAAGCATTAGGCATCCTTGACCGCTTCAACATGGCTGCACATTTTTTGGCGGCATCAATCGATCCCGGAGGGAATACCGCTTGACCCTGTTGCAGGTCTATTTCAAGGCACTGAAATATCTCGCAAGCTACAAACTGCGCGTATCGCTGGTCGTTGCCGCAAACGTGGTGCTGGCGGTAATCACCATTGTCGAACCCATTCTGTTTGGCCGCATCATAGATGCGATCTCCGAGAAGCAGGATCCGACCATGATCCTGATCGCCTGGGGCTGCTTCGGCGTTTTCAATACGGTGGCTTATGTGCTCGTGGCGCGGCAAGCGGATCGCCTCGCTCATGGCCGCCGCGCAGATCTCCTGACCGAATCATTCGCCAAGATCATCTCAATGCCGCTCAGCTGGCACCACCAACGGGGCACGTCGAATGCGCTGCATACATTGCTGCGTGCCGGCGAAACCCTGTTCGGCCTTTGGCTCGAGTTCATGCGTACCCATCTGGCGACCGCCGTGGCTTTGACGCTACTGGTTCCGACGGCCTTTTCGATGGATGTTCGGTTGAGCTCCGTGCTGATCGCTCTCGCGGTCCTCTACATCATCATCGGCAAGACCGTGACGACAAAGACGAAGGAAGGCCAAGCCTCCGTCGAGGGGCACTACCACACCGTCTTTTCGCATGTCAGCGACTCGATCAGCAATGTTTCGGTCCTGCACAGCTACAACCGCATAGAAGCGGAAACCAAAGCGCTCAAAACTTATGCGAGCCAGCTTCTCTCCGCCCAATACCCTGTTCTCGACTGGTGGGCTCTTGCCGGCGCGCTGAACCGCATCGCTTCCACGCTCTCCATGCTGGTCATCCTGATCATCGGCACCCTGCTGGTGCAGCGCGGCGAACTGAAGGTTGGCGACATCATCGCCTTCATTGGCTTTGCCGGCCTGTTGATCGGAAGGCTCGATCAGGTGATCACCTTCGTCAATCAGATCTTCGAGGCACGCTCCAAGCTAGAGGACTTCTACCGCCTTGAAGATGCCGTTCAGGAACGAGAGGAAAGGGCCGGCGCGCAGGAACTCGAAAACGTTCGGGGCGACGTCGAATTCAGGAATGTCTCTTTCGACTTCCCTTCGACGACCCAAGGCGTCCGCGATGTGAGCTTCACCGCAAAAGCCGGTCAAACCGTCGCTATCGTTGGTCCAACGGGCGCAGGGAAGACCACGCTGATCAATCTGCTGCAGCGCGTCTATGACCCACAATCGGGTGCGATCCTGGTCGACGGTCACGACATCGCAAAGGTTACGCGCAAATCGCTGCGTCACGCGATCGCAACCGTCTTCCAGGACGCAGGCCTGCTCAATCGCTCGATCAGGGAAAACATCCGCCTTGGTCGTGAAGGTGCAAGTGAGGAAGAAATTCTTCAGGCAGCGGAAGCCGCCGCCGCGACCGACTTCATTGAAAGCCGCATGATCGGATACGATACCCCTGTCGGTGAGCGCGGCAACCGTCTCTCGGGCGGCGAACGTCAGCGCATCGCGATTGCCCGCGCGATCCTAAAGAATGCGCCGATCCTCGTTCTGGATGAAGCGACCAGTGCCCTCGACGTTGAAACGGAAGCGCGCGTGAAGGAGGCGATCGACAGGCTGCGCAAGAATCGCACCACCTTCATCATTGCCCACCGCCTGTCCACCATTCGCGAGGCGGATCTGGTGGTCTTCCTGGACCATGGCGAAGTGATTGAAATGGGCAACTACGATCAGCTGAGCGCTTTGGGCGGACGCTTCACCTCGCTGCTCCGCACAAGCGGATTGTTGAAGGATGAACCGAGCCCGGCCATCTGAACCGGGCTCTCCCATCACAACGTGTCGAGCGCTTCCAGCACCTGCGATGCATGTTTGCGAATTGTCTGCTGCTTGAAGGGGTCCATACGCCGCCAGGTGGCATACATGTTGGCGAGACGGGGATTGCGCGATAGCTTTTCCTCGTTTCGACTGAGAAAATCCCAGTACAGCGCGTTGAACGGACACGCCTTCGGCCCCGTGGTCAGCTTTGGATCATAGTGGCAGCCCGCGCAGAAATTGCTCATTCGGTCGATGTATTTGCCGCTGGCCGCATAGGGTTTACTCGCCATCACACCGCCGTCACCATAAAGCGCCATGCCCAGCGTATTCGGCAACTCCACCCAATCATAAGCGTCCGCATAGACAGCGAGATACCACTCGCAGACCTCGGATGGATCAATCCCCGCCAGCATTGCAAAATTGCCGGTCACCATCAGCCGTTGAATATGATGAGAATATGCGTGCTCGATCGTATCGCCCACGGCCGCCGCCATGCAGGTCATCTTGGTCTTGCCCGTCCAGTACATAGGCGGCAGGCGACGCGAGGCATCAAGGTGGTTGCGCTCTGCATAGTCTGGCATTTCGGTCCAGTAGATGCCGCGCACATATTCACGCCAGCCAAGAACCTGCCGGATAAACCCTTCAACGGCATTGAGCGGCGCACGGCCCTCATACCACGCCACTTCCGCTCGCCGGATCACATCCATCGGCAAAAGCAGCCCGGCGTTGATATAGGCCGAGATCAGCGAATGGTAGAGATAGGGTTCGCCCTTCACCATAGCGTCTTGATAGTCGCCGAAACGCGGCAGAATCTCGTCGACGAATTGCTGAAGCTCCTTCTCGGCCTCGACGGCATTCACCGCGAAGTGGAAACTGTCGAGCGAGCCCATATGGTCAGCGAAGCGTTCCTCGACGAGTGCCAGAACGGATCTTGTAATCGCGTCCTTGGGATGACTGACCCGCTTTGGACCTTTCAGCCCCGCAGACGGCGGCTTGCGGTTCTCTGCATCGTAATTCCATTTCCCGCCGACCGGCTCATCGCCCGCCTCCAGCAAAACGCGATGCTGGCGGCGCATGTCGCGATAGAAATACTCCATGCGGAGTTGCTTGCGGCCCTTTCGCCAGTCGCGGAACTGCTGCACCGAGCAAAGGAAGCGATCGTCCTCTCGGATCTCGACCGGGATGCCGAGCATATCCGCCCAGCTGGCCATCTCCTCGGCGAGACGCCACTCGCCGCATTCGGTGACGACGACGGACGACGCCCGGACAGCTCCGAGCGCTCGTACCACCTCGCCTTTCAGGCTCTGGCTATTGTCGGGATCGTCCAGAGCGACATAGCGAACATTGAAACCCTTTGCCCGCAGCTCCTCGGCAAAGTGCCGCATGGCCGAAAACAGGAAAGCAATCTTCTTCTTGTGATGCCGAACATAGGTCGCCTCGCTCCAGACCTCGGCCATCAGAATGATCGAACTGTCACGATCGGCGTCCCGAAGCGTCGCCAGCGAATGGCTTAGCTGATCACCGAGCACGAGATGCAGTCTTGCCGCCTTCACCATTCGATCGACTGGCCGTCATAGGCAAAGAACCCACCAGTCTGTGCAGGCTCCAAACCATCCAGCACAGAGAGCATCATTGCGACGCTCTCATCTGGCTGAATGCGGTCATGCCCCTTTGAGACGCCGCCTGAAAAGCCTGTATCCACCGAACCGGGATGAAGCGCCACAACCACGCTCTGCGGCCGCAGGCGAGCGATCTCGATCGCAGATGTATGCGTAATCTGATTAAGGGCAGCCTTGGCGGAGCGATAGGAAATCCAACCGCCCAGTTTGTTGTCGCCAATCGAGCCGACCCGCGCAGAGAGCGTTGCAAAGACGCTCTTTCCCTCATTTGAAAGCAGCGGGGCAAAGTATTTCAAAGCAAGTGCCGGGCCGATGGCGTTGAGAACGAATTGCGCGGCCATCACATCGCCCTGAATGGCCTTGATGGATTTTTCGGGACCATTGCCCTCGATGATCAGCGCGCCCGTGGCACAAAGCACGAGGTCAAACTTCAAAGCCGTTTCTGCAAGACGGGCGGCAGCGGCGGCAACGCTTTCTTCGTTCGTGATGTCGAATCCATCTCGGCTTCTCGAAAGCTCTATGACAGCGCCGCAGCGCGGATCTGCTCTCAGTGCCGAAACGAAGGCGCTGCCAATGCCCCCACTCGCGCCGAGCACAAGGGCGCGGTAGCCCGTGTTCAAGGAAGTCATGCCCGCAAAATCTGTCATCGGTCGCTCCTTAAGGTCTGTCCTTATCCACTACGGAGGACAGCCCGACCGGATCAGGAGCGACGACGTCAGATCCGCTGAACCAACCCCGAATAGGCTGGCATCGCGCCACGATCTACTCCCATCAGTTGGCAGATGAGCCCAGCAATCTGCGTCTGCGACAACACGCTCTCCGACCCCAGCTGAAAACCGAGTGCGTAAAATGGCACTTCGATCTCCTGCGGTGTCGGGCCGGCATGATTGCCATCATCCCCCATCCCATGATCGGCCGTGACGATCACAGTGTAGCCTGCCTCCCGCCAGCCAGGCACATACCTTGCCAGAAGATCGCCCTGCAGCCGTGCAGCGTTTCGATATCCGATGCTATCGCCGCCGTGCTTGTGTCCGGCATCGTCAACATTCATCGGATGGAGAAGCAGGAAGTCCGGCGCCTTGGCCCGTATCAGCCACTCGGCGTCGGCAAACAGATGGCTGTCGGGATAGTGGTCGTCCCAGTAGAAAAGGCCGTGGGAAATGTCACCTGAACCATCCAGCAGGATCCGATCCCGGTGGCGGTCGAAGGGTGCAGACACATAAAGCTCCGACACCCAGTGATAAGCGGCCGCAGCCGTGACCTTGCCGGCCGCCCGGCAACGGGCGAACAGATTGTCACCCATCGACCGACGCACGACGCCATTGCTGACAATGCCATGCTCCACCGGTGGCCTTCCCGTTAGGAGAGTTTCGTAAAGCGGCCGCGACATGGCGGGCAGTTCACAGCTGAGCTTGCGGACCTCTGCCCGACCGGCGGCCACCAGCCCCTCCATGTAGCCGAGGCAGGTTCGGGCGACGTCGAAGCGCAGCCCGTCGAGAACGATGAGGATCACTTTGGTCATGGCGCGCACCATGCCACGGACATTTCGAAAGGCAAGCGATGGCTGGGGCTCTTCAGTGGATTGCGACCAAACCGGATATGTCGCCAGCTTCAGCGGATCAGCGTTGCAAAAACACCGGGCCGGCACGAGGCCGACCAGGTGAAATTCATGTTCAGGCCCGCCAGGCAGCGACCTCTTGCGGCGCGATGTTTGCGCCGCCGAGAACTGGCGTTACACCTTCGGGCAAGGCCCAATCGGTCGTGCCATAATTGAAGGCAAAGACCATGTCACCGCGACGGCGAATGCGGATACTATCCGGCACTCGTAGCGTCGCAACGCCAGCTTTCTGCGTTGCCAGTTCAAGCACGTCGGCCAGAAGTCCGCTATCGGCCCAGCAGGCGAGGTAGAGCACATTGTCCTTCTCGGTAAGTGCCGGATCGCCGTTCTCGAAAGTCGCGAGAACCGAGGCGGATGTCTCGACATATTCGCGCCAGCGGATGGCAGAACCCGATACAGTGCCGGTAACCTGTTCGCTAAGACCCGGACGCATGGAGGAGACCTGGACGACGCGATTGCCGGTCAAACCACCAAGCGGACCCGGCGGCAGATTTTCCGGGATACGGAAGTTGCGGTCGCGCGAGCCGGTACGTGCGCCGATGACGACGACACCCTTGGCCTTCTCGAGTTCGGCCCGCGCCGCTTCGCTGACTTCCGTCATGCAGGGCACGACGACCAGCGGATACCCCTCAAGCGAGCCTCCGGGACGGACGAAATCAACGTTCAGGCCGAGATGACGCAGCGCCTCGTACCAACGGAAGCACAGCTCCTCGTAGCGAAAGTCCTTGCCCTGCGGCTGGATCATCGTCGACCAGTAGCTCTGATAATCGAAGACCAGCGCCACCGGCGCCTGGCTGGTCTCGGGAAGCGATCCCAGGGCTGCCAGCTCGTCCGAGACCTGCATGGCTTCCCGGCCACCCGGCGACCATTCGTCGAGGCCGGGCAGGTTCAGGCCCGCATGCATCTGTTCCTGCGCAAACGGTGCCTGGCGCCAACGGAAATAACTGACGACGTCAGCCCCATGCGCCAGGGCCTCCCACGTCCAGAGCCGCACCATGCCGGGCTTCGGCACGGGGTTCCACGGCGCCCAGTTCACCGGACCCGGCTGCTGCTCCATGACCCAGAAACGCCCCTTGCCGACGGCCCGGTAGAGATCATGGTGATAGGGCGCGATATCCGGATGCGACGTTTCGGCCCAACGATTGCGCTCTTCCTCGGTGAAGGGGAACTTCTCGACAAAGCCGATCGGATAGCTGTCCCAAGAGGCCAGATCAAGATTGTCGGCCACCTTGAAGTGATCGAAATCGGAGACGAAGCCCATGAAGTTGTGCGTGATCCAGCGATCCGGCGAATGCTTGCGGATGATCTCGCACTGCATCTTGTCATACGCGGCGACCTGATCCGAATGGAAGCGCCAGAAGTCGAGCCGCGTTGCCGGATTGGGTTCGGTCACCGTTAGGTTCGGAAGCACGACGTCATCGAAGCTGTTCATCTCCATCGACCAGAACACCGAGCCCCAGGCTTCGTTGAGCTGGTCCGTCGACTGATAGCGCAGCCGCAGCCAGCGCTTGAAGCTCTTCAGATCCTCCGGCCCCCAGGAGAGCGTCGTATCGTGGCAACCATATTCGTTGTCCGTCTGCCAACCGACAATACCGGGATGCTTGCCGTAACGCTCTGCGACCACCTCAACGATCCGCGCGCTCTCGCGCCACCAGGTTTCAGAGGAGAAGGTGTAATGACGGCGCGAACCGAAGCCGCGCGGGCGGCCTTGCTCGTCATAAGGCACGATATCGGGGCACTCATCCATCAGCCATTTCGGCGGGGTGGCGGTCGGAGTGCCCAGCACGACCTTGAGACCCGCTTCGTGCAGCACATCAATCGCTCTGTCGAGCCACCCAAAGGTGAATTCGCCCCGCGAGGGCTCAAGCCGCGACCAGGCGAACTCGCCGATGCGAACAAAGGAAATGCCGAGTTCGCGCATCCTGCGCGCATCGGTTTGCCACCGGCTTTCGTCCCAGTGTTCCGGATAGTAGCAGACGCCCAGCATTATCGTGTCAGATCCCCATTGATGACGGCCTTGCCGTTCGTGTCGAAGAGATGGCAGGCTTTGGCATTAATGCCGAGGCGAATAGTCTGGCCGGGCTTTTCGCTGGCGAGGCCATCAGCCTTGACGGCAAGCTCGGAGCCATCGGCAAGCGTAACGAAGAACAGGGTCTCCGAGCCAAGATACTCGGCGAGCTTGACGGTCGCCTCGATGACCACATCGCCTTGGCCAGTTGCATCGATGTGCTCTGGGCGAAGGCCGAAGGTCATCTCACCGGGCTGCAAAGCCACGCCATGCGTCGGGATCGACAGGTCAGCACCGGGCAGGCGAACGACCGCAGCTCCATCGGCAGACGTGACCTGAACCTTGAGGACGTTCATCTTCGGCGAGCCAATAAAGCCGGCGACGAAGAGATTGTTCGGGCGATGATAGAGTTCGAGCGGCGATCCGACCTGCTCGATCTGACCGGCGGAAAGAACCACGATCTTGTCCGCCATGGTCATGGCCTCGACCTGATCATGCGTGACGTAGATCATCGTCGCCTTGAGGTCCTGATGCAGCTTGGAAAGCTCGGTGCGCATCTGCACACGCAATGCCGCATCAAGGTTCGACAGCGGCTCATCGAACAGGAAGACTTCCGGATTGCGCACGATCGCACGACCAATCGCCACGCGCTGACGCTGCCCACCGGAAAGCTGGCCGGGTTTGCGTCGCAAAAGCGGCTCAAGCTGCAGCATCTTTGCGGCGGACGCCGTACGCTCGGCCACCAGCGCCTTGGGATGCCCGGTCATCTTGAGACCGAAGCCGATATTCTCTTCAACCGTCATATGCGGATAGAGTGCATAGGACTGGAAGACCATGGCGACGCCGCGCTCGGAGGGGCCGATGCTGGTCATGTCCTGGCCACCGATCGACAAAGCACCCGAAGTGATCTCCTCAAGGCCTGCGATCATGCGCAGCAGTGTGGACTTACCGCAGCCGGAAGGTCCGACGAAGACACAGAACTCGCCATCCTTGACGTCGAGATCCACACCCTTGATGACGCTGAGCGCGCCGAATTGTTTCTTGACGCCACGCAGGCTTACATCAGCCATGGGTCTTGCCTCCCTTGAAAGGTGTCAGTTCGAGGAGAAGGGCGCTTTCCGGTTTCAGCATCGGCAAAGGCAGCCCGGAAAGGCCGGCAGCTTCAAGCGAGAACGAGACCTCGCCTGAAAGCAGCCTCTTCTGCCCCTCGGATATACGGATGAATTCAGGCTCGGCCGGAAGGACCGACGCAATCGACCAGGTGCCACCGAACCGGGTGACGCTCTCAGGCAGCTTCAACGGTGCTGGCTGCTCGCCAACCATTTGCGGCCCCTGGGCTACGATCACGACAATCTTTTCGTCGCTTGCAGCGCCCCAGACATAGCGTCCGTCGATCGGCTCCAGCCGGAACGCAGCATCCGGAGCATGGAAGAGTTCGCGCAGTCGCTTGTAGGTCTCGATATAGACCTTGAGCTCGGAGCGCTCCTCATCCGTCAGTTCCAGCGGATTGAGCTCAACACCGAGATGATAGGCAAGCGCCACCAGCGCCCGGAAGGCGAGTGTATGGCGGCGACCTGTCTGGTGGTTCGGTGAGGCCGAGATATGGCTGCCCAGGATTTCCGGCGGCACAAAGACGGAGGCGCCGCGCTGGATTTCGAGCCGCTCCAGCGCATCGGTGCAATCCGAGGTCCACACACGGTGTGTCCGGGCAAGCGCACCGTAATCGATGCGTCCGCCACCGGAAGCGCAGCTTTCGATCTCAACGTCAGGGTGGGCTGCGCGAACGCGGTCCATGAGCGCATAGACGGCACGGGTCTGGGCCGCAATCTTGGCCTTGCCATCGCGACCACCTGCATGGGTGAGATCCCGGTTCATATCCCATTTCACATAGGACACGGCGTGGTTGGCCAGAACCGCATCAATCTTGGCAAACAGATAGTCGGATACTTCCGCCCGCGTCAGGTCCAGTACCAACTGCGTGCGGGATTCGAGGATCGGACGCCCCTCGATGGTGAGAGCCCAGTCCGGATGCGCCTTGTAGAGCTCAGAAACCGGGTTCACCATTTCTGGCTCGAACCAGATGCCGAACTGCATGCCGAGCCCGGTGACATGGTCGACGAGCGGCTTCAGCCCATCCGGATATTTGCGCGGATCGATATCCCAGTCGCCAAGGCTCGTGGTGTCGTTGTCGCGCTTGCCGAACCAGCCATCATCGAGCACGAAGCGCTCGATGCCAAGCTCAGCGGCCGCTGTCGCCTGGGCCTTCAGCGAATCCATCTGGTGATCGAAGTAATTGCCTTCCCAGGTGTTCAGCGTCACAGGGCGCGGGCTCATCTTGCCACCCGGCCAATGGGTCAGCTCGTCACGGACAAAGGCATGGAAGTCTTGGCTGTCGGCACCCGCATAGGCAACGGGGCTCTTGTAGCTTTCGCCGGGCTTCAGGACGATCTCACCGGGCTCGAAGAGTTCTCCGAGATGCACCAGGCGCTGGCCATCATCGGTACGGTCGATCACCAACTGATGATTGCCGCTCCAGCCAAGTGTCACCCCGAAAATCTGCGCCTCGCTCTCGATGAACAGCATCGGGAAGCGATCATGCGAGGTCCGGCCACGCCGGCTCTCCTGCACCCAGGTGCCATTGCCAAGCAGTTCCCGCCGTGTCTGGAACTCGCGCCCCCACATCCCGGTAAAGCTCATCACCTGGACGTCGCCGGCGGGTGCGAGGAAGGTCGCGGCCATGCAGCGATCAAGTTGGTAATCCACATCACCCAGATTGCTCAACTCCGTCGCCATCGAGATCAGACCGGCGTCATGCGCGGTGAGCTTGATGGCAAGGCCCAATTTCGCAACGGCATCAGTACCCTTGAGGACAGTATGGTTGCCCTCGCGAAGGACAGTCCAGCCACCAAACTGCGCGACGAAATCACGTCCCCCCCGATGACCTGATATCGCCGGCCAGCCAAAGAAGCCCATTCCGCCCGTCGGCAGGAGAACGCTTGAGGGAACAGCGATATCCATGCCGTTCACCCGGCTGGAACGCTCGATCTCGAACAGGGGATCGGCCTCTGCCGGCTCGCGCCCAAAGGACAGGATTTCCGGCATGCCAAGTTTAGGCAAGCGGAGGCTAAGGGCCATCTGGCCTGAATCGATAATGACGATTTCACTCATCCCTTGGTCGCTCCGAGTGTGAGGCCAGCGATGAAATGACGCTGCATCAGGAAGAACATCGCGACCGGCGGCAGGGCCGCGACGATCGAGCCGGCGGATACGAGGTGCCAGGCGGCGACCCATTGGCCATTCAGCGAATAGAGGCCTGCGGTCACCGGCATGGCATGCTGTCCCTGCACCAGGACAGTTGCCCAGAAGTAGTCGTTCCAGACGAAGGTGAAGACGAGGACAGACAGCGCTGCAATGGCAGGCCGCATCAAGGGCAGCACGATGTAGCGGAAGATCCGCCACTCGGAGACACCTTCGACCCGCGCGGACTCGATCAGCGCGAAGGGCAAACCCTTGATGAAATTCCGCATGAACAGCGTGCAGAAACCGGTCTGGAAGGCCACGTGGAAGAGCACGAGACCCATCGTCGTATCGTAAAGACCGGCCTTGAGCGTCATGTCGCGAACCGGCACCATCAGGATCTGGAACGGGATGAAGTTGCCGGCAACGAAGAAGAAGAACAGGAAAAGATTGCCCTTGAACTTGTAGACGGCGAGCGCAAATCCGGTCAGGCAGGACAGAGCCACCGCACCGATGACAGTCGGGATCGTTACCTTGAACGAGTTGAGAATATAATAGCCGATCGGCGAATTGACGAAGACCGCCTTGTAATTCTCAAAGCCGGCAAAGCCCGAAGGGATGCCGAAGTAATTGCCGGCCGCAAGGTCACCTGCGGGGCGCACCGAGGTGATCGCCACGCCGATCAAAGGCAGGAGCCAGAGAACAAGGGCAATCGGCAAGAGAACCTTGTAGGCCGTCTGAGCAAAAGGCGAGGCCTTCTGGATCGGGGTCGGGAACATCAGGCGTTCCTTTCCTGGGAAAGCATGCGAACGATGAAGAGCGAAATAAAGACCATCATGATCAGGAAGAGCACGACTGCGATCGACGCGCCATAACCCATGCGGAAACCGTATTCGGAAAGCGCCTGCTCATACATGAAGTAGGAAAGCACCGAGCTCGACCCATAGGGACCACCGGCCGTCATGATCGAGACCAGATCGAAGGAGCGCAGCGAGCCGATAACCGTTACAACCATGGCAAGGAATGTTGCGGGCGCGAGTTGCGGCAGGATCACATACCACAGGAGCTTCAGGCCCTTGGCGCCGTCCATGCGGGCAGCCTCGACCTGCTCCGGATTAATGTTGTTGAGACCCGTCAGGTAGAGGATCATGCAATAGGCCGTCTGCGGCCAGAGGCCCGCGACGATGATGCCGTAGGTGACATAGCGTTCGTCGGCGAGAACCGCGATCTGCTCGCCAAACAGCAGTTCAGTCAGCTTGGAGAACAAGCCGAAATCCGGAGCATAGAACCAGGTGAACATCAGGCCGACAACGACCTGGCTGATCACGAAGGGGAAGAAGAACAGCGACTTGTAAAGACGGATGCCGGGAACAGTCTGGTTCAGGAACAGCGCCACAGCCAGACCCGCCGGAATTGACAGGAGATAGAGCACCAGCCAGATGAGGTTGTTCTGCAGGGATGTGTAGAAGGTGTCATCGTCGATGAGCTCGACATAATTGCCAATCCCGATCCACGTCATTGGGCCCAGGCCATCCCAGTCATGGAAACTGATCCATATGGACTGGAAGATCGGCACCAGCACATAAATGACAAACATCAGCATGCCCGGCGCAAGAAACAGCCAGGGCGCGAGCGTCTGCTGGTTTCGCTTCCAGAAGCCGGAAGAGGAAGGGACGGTGTTGCTCACGGCGGCACCTCAGATTGACATGGAAACGGCAGCCGGATGCCGAAGACACTGAAGTCGACGGCATCCGGCGCTGGGAGGACCGGGGTCCTTATTTGTAGACGCGGGCGCGGATCTTCTCGAGACGCTCAAGGATACGGTCGAGATTGTCTGGCTTGACCATGAATTCCTGGAAGCCTTCCATACCGGCCTTCGCCATTTCGGCATTGGCGTCGCGGTCGTAGAACTGTGCCAGTGCATGCGCGTTGGCCAGCATTGTGAATCCAGCTTCAAGGAACGGGTCCGCAGGCTTTTCAGCCTTGTTGTTCACCGGCAGCTGGCCAAGCGTTGCGTTCATCTTGGTCTGGGCTTCCGGCGAAGTCAGATAGGCGAGGAATTTCTTCGCATCTTCCTTGTTCTTGGCACCCGACGGAATGTGGAACGTGTCGGTCGGAGCTTCCTCGGCCATCGGAATACCAGGCGTGATTTCCGGGAACTGCAGGAAGCCGATCTGCTCTTCCTTAAGGCCGCCGTCCTTCATCGTTGCAACGGCGAAGTTACCCATGAGGTACATGGCAGCCTTGCCCTGAACCATTTGCGGAATGGCATCCTGCCAGTCGATCGCGGCGTGGTTTTCGTTGAAGTAACCGGCCTTGACCAGCTCGCCCCACTTCTCGAATACGGCCTTCACGCGCGGATCCGTATAGGGAACCTTGCCCGAGGTCAGCTCCATGTGGAACTCATAGCCGTTGACACGCAGGTCGAGATAATCGAACCAGCCGCCTGTCGGCCAGAGAGCCTTGGTACCGATGGTGATGGGAGTAACGCCAGCGGACTTCAGCTTTTCGCAAGCGGCCAGGAATTCGGCCCAGGTCTTCGGCGGGGTGATGCCCTGCTCGGCGAAGATGTCTTTGCGATAGTAGATCCCCCACTGGTAGTAGGTGTAGGGAACACCCCACTTTTTGCCATCGATTGTCATCGAGGGGGCAGCGGACTTCAGCTGGTCATTCAGACCATTGGCTTCCCAAACATCGGTCACGTCCTCGAACAGGCCGGCCTTGACGAAGGGCTCCATACGATTGCCCGCATACCAAGCGGCGACATCAGGAGCATCAGCCGTCAGGAAGTTGCGGATCGCGGATTTGTAACCCTCGTGGTCGAAGTTGTTCCACTTCACCGTGATATCGGGATTGGCCTTCTGGAAATCAGCGATCAGCTCTTCCATCGCCTTTTTCGGCGCAGGGTCGGAGTGGTCGGAATTCAGGATGATCTCACCGGCGAATGCGGTGGAAGACAGAAGTGCAGCACCCAGAGCCAAACCGCTCAGGTTTTTGAAAAAGGTCATGTTTTCCTCCCTATGACCGCCTCACGTCATGCAATGCGGAGCCATCGATCAGCATATCAGCACCGTAATCGAACTCAGCTCTCCTTGATCATCGACTGCGAAGCCGTAATAATCTACCGACTTTTGAGTGAAGTATTCCGGGATCCTAAGCTGTGGAACACCTAAAGCCTCTGATCGAGGACGAATCCGTGCCGGTACATCCGGACCACGACCCGCGCCACCCGCTGGTGGTCTTCGGCGATCACCGCTTCTGCGCAGGCGAAAATCTCGTGGTACAGCGCATGGCCGGCCCCCATATGCATAGCCAGATCGAGCTGAATTTCGTTCTGTCCGGCAACATGACTTACTGGTTTGATGGTCGGGAGCTGACTGTCGACGAGGGCCGGCTCTGCCTGTTCTGGGGCATGATCCCGCATCAGGTGATCGACCGGCGCGAAGGCACACGCTTCGTCTGCCTTTACGTGCCGATGTCGGTCTTTCTCGGGCTTGCCAATCTCAGTCGGTTCCGCGATGCGGTCTTTCGCGGCGCGATGATCGAAGCTCTGGAGATCCGTTCTTATGACCGCGACATCTTCATGCGCTGGCGAGAGGAGTTGCTGGCCGGCGACGGGAACCTCACCGAGATTGTCCGCAATGAACTGACCGCCCGCGTGCTGCGTATCGAGCGCGAGGGGTGGTGTGATCTGCGCGAGGAGGGCTCCGCCATTGCACGCTTCAGCGCCAGTGACAGCGAACGCGTGGAGCATGTCGAGCGCATGCTGCGCTTCATCGCAGAACATGCCCTGGAACCGATTTCAGCAGACGATGTCGGAAACGACGCGGGCCTGCATCCAAACTATGCCATGGCCATCTTCAAGCGCGCCGTAGGCCATACGATCAACCAGGCAATCGTCCGACATCGCCTCGATACCGCACAATCACTGCTGATATCGACGGATCTGTCGATCACCGATGTGGCGTTCGAAAGCGGCTTTGGTTCCGTGTCGCGGTTCTACGAGGCGTTTGCCGCACGCTTCCTCGAAAAGCCGACAGCGTTCAGGCGCCGGATGCGCGCCAAAGGCATCCCGCCGGCCTGACCGGCCCAACCGGCTGCTTTACCGACCAGCAGCTCGCATGAGTTCCGGCATCGCGATGCCGGGGCACCAGTCGATGAAACCGATGATGCGCCTTTCGATCTTTTCCGGATGATTGCCGGCAATGTCGCTCAATCGGTGATCGAGATAAGGATTGCGGAAACGGTCGAGCGTGGTTGCCACGAAATGCCTCGCGGCACTTTCGAGACCATGGCTGGCAAAACCGGGGATCACCTCGCCTCCATAAATACGGGCCAGGTCCTCGGCGACATCCGGATCGACCAACATTTCCCGGACCGTTTCGTCCGGACGCCGCCGGTCCTTCAGCCAACGATCCGCCAGAACCGTATGCCCGAGATTGAGAATGTGGAGCTTCAGTTTCTCGTACGGGGCGAGATCTGGGACCATCAATACGGCGGGATGCCGGCACGGAATGACGAGACCCGGCTGCTGCTCGATGGCCCAGAGCGCATAGGGTTCTGCCACAGCACCAGCGGGTTCCAGCGCATCAGAGACGATCCGGTCAACCAGCGTATTGCCCCAGCGCACACCGCTATCCAGCCAATCCTGAAAACCCCGATCGAAAACATGCTCGCCAGCGAGCGCCACGATGATCGACTTCAGCACTGCCCCGTTGCGCGACACGAGTTCGCAGGGCAACACCGTCAGAGGGTGACCGCCAGCCCGATATCGGGAGAGAAGAAGGGAGAGAAGCTTCATGGGAAAGGATGCGGGCACACCTCCCAATCGCTCTCCTTCACCAACCTGATATCCCCTGTCACCGGTGTTGGAGACGATGATCTCCGCCTCCTCGACGAAAACCCGCTCGATTTCGGTCCAGTCTGATACTGTGGAGAGCGCGCGTCGAACGCTCTGAACACGCAGTTCGCGGTCGATCTGCTCACCCGATTCGATCCCGCGAATGCGCACGGGAAACCCCTCTGGCGCAGCAAGGGCGGCAATCCTCCCTGCCCGTCCGACATCACCGCTGGTCTGGACGATGGTGATCGGGCCGATCGCAGCCCGATCCTGAAGCGCCTCGCTGACGAAAAGATCGACATGAGCCTGCAGGAAGCGGCTTGTTCCGAATTGCAAAATCGGGGTCTTCATCCGTCAAACAGCCTCTTGGATCGATTGCAACAAGGTTTCCCGCGCCGACTTCAGATGCCGACGGCAGGCCTTCTCGATCGCTGCCGCATCTCGCGAAAAAAGCGCGCTGATATAGTCGAGATGCTCTTCCAGAGCCCGCTGGTTCCGCGCCCGCGCATTCGTCTTGTTCCACTGGTAGTGGTAGTGAAAGACGATCGTGATGATGTCGTAGAAGTCGATGATGAAGCGATTGCTTGACGCCCGCTGGACCAGCAGGTGAAAGCGTTCGTCGAGTTCGGAAAACTCGGTGAAACGATGGTCGATGTCGGCAAGCAATTCGTGATGCTGCGCCTCGACCAGCCGAAGTTCCACCCAGGCGGGATGGTCTTCAGGCAGGTTGACGAAGCTTGCCGCCGAGCGAAGCTCGAACATCTCGCGCACTTCCGTCAGTTCCAGCGCGAATTCCCGCGTGAAACCCTTCAGCACCCAATGACTGTTCGGCCGCTTTTCGATCAGCCCGAACCGGCTGAAGCGGATGAGGAATTCCCGCACGCTCGTGGTGCCGATGCCGATTTCACGCGCCAGTTCCAGCTCGTTGATCTGCATGCCCGGCTGAGCACCGCCGGCCAGGATGCGCCGCATGAAGCTGCGCTCGATGATGTCGGAAAGCGAATCCGTTTCTTCCTCGGGAAAGTAATCCTCGGCTTGCGGACGTCGGAGCACAGTTTTAGACCGTTTGTCCCAGGCCACGAGACCGACTTCGCCAAGTCGGGTCAGAACGGCTCGCACGGTGGTGCGGCTTACCCCCAGCAAACTGCCAAGCTCAGGCTCGGAGGGAAGGGTGTCCGTCTCGGCAATACGCTTCAGCGTGCGGTTATAGGCGTCCTTGAAGACGGTATTCTGCTTGGCCATGGATCTGCCTGGATTGAGATTCTATCGCGCCCTCGGGGTCTTGGACCCTCTGGCTCTATCCGCCTTCGCTCGAATTGAAAACCACCGTTTGGGCCGTTGCCCTCTCCCTCTGGCCCGATTTACCGCCCATCCGCGGCGCCGCGCCAATTTGTTCTTTATCGATATAATACCCATTGACGACAAACTGTCTATTGCCGATAAAAGACAAAACACAGGATCCGGTGCCGCCGGACGCGAGGGAGAAGCATCGGGTGACGAAACCAGCATGCATCCTGCTAGCGCAGGAAGACAATGTCGCTGTAACCACGGTGGCGATCGAAGCCGGACACATCCTCCCGGGCGGCAGTACTGCAACATCCCGGATCGACGCTGGCCACAAGGTTGCCGTGCGGGCGATCCGTAAGGGCGAACCGGTTGTCAAATATGCGCAAGCCATCGGCCGAGCCACCATCGACATAGCAGCGGGCGAGCATGTCCACTCGCACAATCTCGCTTTTGACGAGGACCGCCTGTCCGTTAGCGGCCTTGCCCAACCGGAAGCGGCAACGGAAGCTGACAAGGGGCGGACCTTCTTGGGCTATCGCCGGGCAGATGGCCGCGCTGCGACGCGTAATTATATCGGCATCATCGCCAGCGTGAACTGTTCCACCACTGTCTGTCGCGCGATTGCCGACGCAGCAAACCGCACCATCCTGCCGCACTACGAAGGCATCGATGGCTTCGTGCCAATCGTGCACGATCAGGGTTGCGGCATGAGCTCGACCGGCGATGGCATGCGCACGCTGCACCGGACGATTGCCGGCTACACCCGTCACGTAAACTTCGGTGGCGTGCTGATGGTCGGCCTCGGCTGCGAGGTCAACCAGCTCACCCTGTACGGACAGAGCGGCGCTGGTGCTTCGAAGCGCCACTTTAACATCCAAGATGCAGGCGGCTCGCGTCGCGCCGTTGAAAACGCCCTTTCGATCCTGAAAGAGATCGCAGCCGAAGTCGGCACGATGCGCCGTGAACCAATCTCCGTCAGCGAGATCATCGTTGGCCTGCAGTGCGGCGGCTCCGATGGTCTCTCCGGGATCACGGCCAACCCGGCGCTTGGCGTCGCGGTCGACATCCTGGCTGGTGCGGGCGGCACGGCGATCCTCTCGGAAACCTCAGAGATCTACGGCGCCGAACATCTGCTGCGAAGCCGCGCCGTCAACGAAGACGTCGCCGTCAAGCTCGACGGTCTGATCTCGTGGTGGGAGGCCTATGTCGCCCAGCATGGCGCCTCGCTCGACAACAATCCCTCGCCCGGCAACAAGAAGGGCGGCCTCACCACGATTCTAGAGAAGTCGCTGGGTGCCGTTGCCAAGGGGGGACGCTCGCCGCTGACGGCCGTCTACAATTACGCCGAACGTGTCACCGAACATGGGCTCGTCTTCATGGATACGCCCGGCTACGACCCGGTATCCGCCACCGGCCAGGTTGCTGGCGGCGCCAATGTCATCGCCTTTACAACAGGGCGTGGCAGCTGCTTCGGCTCACGACCCGTACCCTCGATCAAGCTGACCAGCAACACAGCTCTCTATCGTTCGATGGAAGAGGACATGGATATCGACTGCGGCGTCATCGCCACCGGTGACGCTTCCGTGTCCGGCCTCGGTCGCGAGATCTTCGACCTAATCATCGAGACCGCGTCCGGCCAGAAGACCAAGAGCGAGCTCTTCGGCTATGGCGACAATGAATTCGTGCCGTGGCACCTCGGTGCCACGCTCTGAACACCAAACAGAGATCCGGAACAGACGCATGAAGACGAGACGCATCGGCAAAACCTCGCTGGAAGTCACCGAATACAGTTTCGGCACGGCTCCGCTCGGCGGTCTTTACCGCCCCTGCCCGCGCGAGGCCGGCATGGCAACGCTCCAGGCCGCCTGGGATCACGGCATCCGCTACTTCGATACCGCCCCGCATTACGGCTTCGGCCAGGCAGAGCGTTATGTCGGCGACTTCCTGCGCGACAAGCCAGAGGACAGCTATGTCCTGTCGACCAAGGTGGGCCGGCTCCTTGCCCCCGTCCCCAAGGACCAGATCCCCAATGTGGGCTTCGTCGACCCTCTGCCTTTCAAGCTGGTCTATGACTACAGCTATGACGGAATCATGCGCTCGGTCGATTTCAGCTACGCACGGCTCGGCCTCAACCGCATTGACATCCTCTACGTCCACGACATCGGGGTCTATACCCATGGCCGGGAAGTCAATGATCGCTATGTGAAGCAGTTGCGCGACGGCGGCTACAAGGCCCTCGATGAACTCAAGTCTTCCGGCGCGATCAAGGCCTTCGGTCTTGGTGTCAATGAAGTGCCGGCCTGCCTCGAGATGATGGCCGACATAGATATCGACGTCATCCTGATGGCCGGCCGCTATTCGCTGCTCGATCGGTCTGCCGTGGAAGAACTGCTGCCGCTCTGCGAGAAGCGCGGCACCTCGATCACAGCCGGCGGCGTCTTCAATTCCGGCATCCTCGCAACTGGCCCGGTCCCCGGCGCCCATTTTGACTATACGCCTGCAACGGACGAGATCCTGAGCAAGGTTCGTGCTATGGAGACCATCGCAAAAGGATCGGGCAGGCCGCTTGCCCAGTACGCACTGCAGTTCCCGCTTCACCATCCGGCCGTGGCTTCCGTCATCATCGGCACGGCAAAGCCGGAAAGCCTTGATCGCAACATGGCGCTGACCAAGGAAGACCTGCCAGCCTCCGCCTTCAAGGCCTTCGAACCCCACACTCTGGTCGCCCCGCCACTCGGCGATGCCCCGGTCCGTGAATAGGAGCACAGCATGCTGAAGGGCATCCATCCCCTACTCGGTCCCGATTTGCTGCATGCCATCGCCACGATGGGTCATGGCGATGAGATCGCCATTGTCGATGGAAATTTCCCGGCAAGTAGCATGGGGCCGCCGGTTGTTCGCGCCGATGGCGTCGGTGCCGTCGAGATCCTGGAAGCAATCCTCGCGCACATGCCGCTCGACCAATTCGTCGAGGACGTCGCCTGGCGCATGGAGGTCGTCGGCGACCCACATGCGGTCCCCGAAATCTGCGCCGAATTCCAGGCGATGATTACAAGGCTCGCCGGCGATTTTACCCTTGAAAGCCTCGAACGTTTCGCCTTCTACGAGCGCACGCGCGAGGCCGCCTATATCGTCGCCACGACAGAGCTTCGCATTTATGGAAATGTGATCCTGAAGAAAGGCGTCGTCTATCCGGAAGACGTTCACCGCGTCTGAACAGGCTGAGGACGCCTGGATTTGATGGGCAAATGCGGTTCGGGAGTATCGCCCTTTGCTCGCTTGCATTCTCCAGAATGCTGGAGTAGCGTGCCTCGGTAAAATGTTTTTTATCGATAAAAGATCGTCTCGGTCGCGTTCTGCGGGAAGATCTCACTGGAGGAACAGGACGCAAATCGAGAGGAGAACCACATGTCTATTATGAAGAGCATGACGCGCCGCGCCCTGATCGGGGTCGCCGGGGCAGCAATGATGGTATCGGCAATGCCGGCCGCGTCCTTCGCGCAGGACGTCACCATCCCGATCATCGTCAAGGACACCACATCTTTCTACTGGCAGATCGTGCTCGCCGGCGCCCGCGCCGCAGGCAAGGATCTCGGCGTTAGCGTTCCAGAACTGGGCGCACAGTCGGAATCCGACATCAATGGCCAGATCAGCATTCTTGAAAACGCCGTTGCCGGCAAGCCGGCCGCAGTCGTCATCTCGCCGACCGAATTCAAGGCCCTCGGCAAGCCGATCGATGAAGCAGCAAAGTCCGTTCCGATCATCGGCATCGACTCCAGCGCTGATTCCAAGGCCTTCACCTCCTTCTTGACCACCGACAACGTCCAGGGCGGCCGCATTGCCGCTGACGGCCTCGCCGCTGCCATCAAGGAAGCAACCGGCAAGGAAGAGGGCGAGATCGCCATCATCACCAGCCTGCCGGGTGTAGGCTCGCTCGATCAGCGCCATGAAGGCTTCATGGAGCAGATCAAGGCCAAGTATCCGGGCCTGACTGTTGTCGCCGACAAGTATGCGGATGGCCAGGCAACCACCGGCCTGAACATGATGACCGACCTGATCACGGCCAACCCGAACCTTGTTGGTGTCTTCGCCTCCAACCTCATCATGGCACAGGGCGTTGGCCAGGCGATTGCTGAAAACAAGCTCGGCGACAAGATCAAGGTCATCGGCTTCGATTCGGATGAAAAGACGGTCGGCTTCCTGAAAGAAGGCGTGCTGGCCGGCCTCGTTGTTCAGGATCCCTATCGCATGGGCTATGACGGCGTGAAGACAGCCCTTGCCGTCTCCAAGGGTGAAAAGGTTGAAACCTTCGTCGACACCGGTGCCAATCTGGTGACCAAGGCCAACATGGCAGAGCCGAAGATCGACGCCCTTCTGAACCCGAAGGTCAACTGATCGCAGACACCGGCGCGCGGCCAGCGTCGCGCGCCGGATGACGAAGAGAACGACGGGTCGAGGAGGACTCGTCGTTTTCATACGGCTGATTGCCTGGGAGGACGATGATGACCGGACTGAAAGACCTGAGCCACCGACACGATGCCGAGCCCGCCCTGCGGGAAGCAGATCACGTCGAGCCAGGCGCCCCCATTCTCGAACTCATCGGCCTGCAGAAGAAATACGGCGCTGTCGAAGCGCTGAAGCCGGCGACCATCGCGTTTCTGGCGGGCGAGATCCACGCCATTGTCGGTGAAAACGGCGCTGGTAAATCGACCCTCATCAAACTGCTGACAGGCGTTATTCCGCGCACCTCCGGCGAGATCCGCTGGTGCGGCAAGGCGGTGCCGCTATCCGATCCGAACGAGGCCATCCATCGCGGCATCAATGCCGTGCATCAGGAAGTCGTGCTCTGCCCGCATCTCTCCGTCGCCGCCAACATGTTTCTAGGCGACGAGATGTCGTCCGGCGGCATCATGCGCAAAGGCGCGATGACGGCAGCAGCCCAGAACGTACTCAACGATCTCGGCTTCAATCTGCCAGCCGGCGAAACGCTCGCCAATCTCACCATCGGCCAGCAGCAGCTGGTTGCCACCGCGCGCGCAGCCATGCGCGGCGTCCGCTTCATCATCTTCGACGAGCCGACCGCCTATCTCACGCGCCAGGAATCCGCCCAGCTATTCCGGCTTATCCGCCGGCTTCAGTCGGAAGGCGTCACCATCGTCTACATCAGTCACCGCATGGAAGAGGTCTTCGAACTTGCCGACCGCGTTTCGGTCCTGCGTGACGGCACCCATGTCGGCACCCGATTGATCAGCGAGACGAATGACGCAGAACTGATCTCGCTGATGATTAACCGCTCGATCGAGCAAATCTACCACAAGGAAAAACTGCCGATCGGCGATGTGATTCTCGAGGCGCGCGGCTTGTCGGGCCCCGGATTTCAAGACGTGTCGCTTTCCGTTCGATCCGGCGAAATTGTCGGGCTCTACGGCCTCATCGGCGCCGGCCGCAGCGAATTTGCACTCGGCCTTTATGGACGACAGAAACTGAGTGCCGGCGACATCTACTGGGACGGAGCCAAGGTGATGATCCCGAATGAACGCAAGGCCATGGATCTGGGGATTGCGCTGGCGCCGGAAAGCCGCCGCGACCAGGGCCTGTGCCTCAACCTGCCGATCGGCCTCAATATCAATCTGCCGGTCTTCGACAGACTGAGCAGGGGCCTGACGATCAGCAGCCGCCAGGAGCGGGCCAATGCCGACAAACAGATCAACGACCTGAAAATCAAGACGCCAACCCGTTCGGTCCTTGCATCCGCCATGTCTGGTGGCAACCAACAGAAAATCGTTATCGGCAAGTGGCTGAGCCACGGCGCACGCCTCTTTATCTTCGACGAACCCACGGTCGGCGTCGATGTCGGAACAAAGGCGGAGATTTACCGGCTTTTCGCGGAACTCCTGAAGCAGGGAGCCGGCATCATCCTGATCTCCTCCTACCTTCCCGAGGTCTATGAACTCTCAGACCGGCTGCATGTCTTCCGCCAGGGCCGACTGGTGGCCAGCCACGACTATCGCACCGCATCACACGAAGACGTTCTGACGGAAGCCATCGGCGTCTGAGCCATCCACCAAAGTCACAGCAATAGACAAGACCAAAGACAAGAAGCCATAGGGAGGACGACCATGAGCCTGGACACCACGGAGACAAAAGCGGCACCGAAGAGAGGAATGAACATTCTCTTCAGCCTGACGCTGCTCGGCCTCTTGCTGTTCCTTTGGCTGCTGCTCGGTTTCTCAACCAACAGCTTCTGGACACCCAACAACATCAGCAACCTGCTGCGCCAGGGCGCAATGACCGCCATCCTTGCGGTTGGGCAGACCTTCGTCATCATTACCGCTGGCATCGATCTTTCGGTCGGCGCGGTCGTTGGTTTTGCCAGCGTCATCGTCGCCTGGCTGATCACGGCCGGCGTCCCGGTATGGCTGGCGATCATCCTGACCTTGCTGATTGGGGTCGCGATCGGCATGTTCCACGCCTTTGGCATCGTTCGCATGGGACTGCCACCCTTCATCATTACGCTGGCGACGCTCACCTCCCTGCGCGGCATCGGCCTGCTGATCACCAATGGCTCGACAATCTCAATCTCCAACGATGCCTTCACCAACTTCGCCCGCGCCGATTTTCTCGGTATACCCAGTCTCTTCTGGATGGTCATCGTGGTGGCGATCCCGGCTTATGTGTTCCTGCATTTGAGCCGTTGGGGCCGCTATCTCTTTGCGGTGGGTTCGAACAGCGAGGCAGCGCGCCTCTCGGGCGTCAACGTCACCCGGACGATCTACACCGCCTATATCCTGTCCTCGACCTGTGCGGCCTTTGTCGGGATCCTGCTTGCCTCGCGCATCGGCATCGGCAACGCAACTCAGGCCGAAGGCTGGGAACTGCAGGCAATCGCCTCGTCGGTCATCGGTGGCACCAGCCTGTTCGGCGCCGTTGGATCGGTGCAAGGGCCATTGCTCGGGGCCTTCATCCTGGCAACCATCAACAATGGTGCCAACCTCCTGAACGTCAATTCCTTCTGGCAGCGCATCATCACCGGCGCACTGATCATCGTGATCGTCTATTTCGATCAATTGCGCCGCAGAAGCAGCCGCTGACACCGGCAGGCGGGGGGTGCCCCGCCACCTCGCCGCCCACATCCATCAGGACCATGCCCTATGAAAGCCGCGCTCTGCCTGGAACCAGGCCGTCTCGAAATCGTTGATCGACCTGCGCCCAACGCGCCGCGCGCCGGCCATGCCCGGCTCGCTGTTAGCCACGTCGGCATCTGCGGCACGGACTATCACATCTTTGAAGGCAAGCACCCTTTCCTCGAATATCCGCGGGTAATGGGCCACGAGATCTCGGCAACGGTGATGGAAACGGGCGATGGGGTCGACCTCACCGCCGGCACCAGGGTTATCGTCAACCCCTACCTCGCCTGCGGCACATGTGTTGCCTGCCGGCAGGACAAGCCGAATTGCTGCACAGCGATCAAGGTTCTCGGTGTGCATACGGATGGGGCGATGTGCGAAGAAATCGTCGTGCCGGCCAGCAACCTCTATCCCGCAGGTGACCTTTCGGCTGAGGCTGCTGCTACCGTTGAGTTTCTCGCCATTGGTGCCCATGCAGTCCGCCGATCGATGGCCTCGCATCACTCCCGCACACTCGTCATTGGTGCCGGCCCGATCGGGCTGGGGACTGCGATCTTTGCCCGACTTGCCGGCCACGATGTCACGCTCCTCGACACCAGCGCAGAGCGCCTGCAGATGGCAGCGACCCGCCTCGGTTTCGACAAGGGCATCCTTGCAGACGAGCATGTCGAGACGGCCGTCACCGAGGCAAGCTCGGGCGACGGGTTCGACACGGTCTTCGACGCCACCGGCTACAAGCCCTCGATGGAAAAGGCATTCCGCTTCGTCGCCCATGGCGGCGCGCTTGTTCTGGTCAGCGTGGTGAAAGAAGACATCACCTTTTCCGATCCGGAGTTTCACAAGCGGGAAATGATGCTGATCGGCAGCCGCAACGCCACCCGGGTCGACTTCGACCATGTGCGTGCATCGATCGAGGCAGGCAAGGTCCCAATCGAAGCCCTGATTACCCACCACACGACGCTCGATAACCTGGCCCAGGACCTACCCCGCTGGGCACGGGAAAAAGCAGGTCTGATCAAGGCTCTAGTCAAAACATCAGGCTGATTTTTGACCGAGCCTTAACGCCTCTGGATTAACCTCGTTCTCAGAAACGCGCCCCGATCTTTTGCAGCTGCGCTAATATTCAAGCATGGCTGCCGGGGAAAACCGTGTAACGGCCATGCTGTTGACGGTGAGCCGAGGATGTCGATGTCTGCGATGCATAGCGAGTTTTTCGAGGAAATCCCGATCCTGGTCGTTGATCTGGACGGGACGCTCCTGCGATCAGACCTACTCTTCGAGAGCTTCTGGTCGGCACTTGGCCGTGACTGGAAAAGCCCCTTCCTCGCCACCGCCGCCCTGAAGCGCGGGAAGGCCGCGCTCAAGCGGCATCTGGCAGAAGCCGCCGAGATCGATATCGAGAGCCTGCCATATGATACGGCCGTCATCGAGCGCGTATCCGCCTGGCGCGCCCAAGGCGGCCGCACAGCCCTGGTCACCGCCAGCGACCAGGGTTTCGCCGATGCGATCGCGGCCCATCTCGACCTCTTCGACGAGGTTCACGGATCCGATGGCCTTGCCAATCTGAAGAGCGATGCGAAGGCCCAGTTTCTTGCCGCCCGTTACGGCGCGGCTGGCTATGTTTACATGGGCGACACCCATGCTGACCTGCCCGTCTGGCAGGGTGCGCGCAAGGCCATCACGGTCAACGCCAGTTCAAGGGTCCGCACCAAGGCAGACGCGCTCGGCGTTGACATCGAACACATGTCGTCCATTCTTCCGTCGATCCGGCCCTATCTCAAGGCGCTCCGGCCGCACCAGTGGCTGAAGAACCTTCTGGTCTTCCTGCCGATGTTTGCCGCGCACCAGCTTGACCTGCTGACATTCGCTAAGAGCCTGCTCGCCTTTATCGCCTTCAGCCTCGTTGCCTCCAGCGTCTATATCGTCAACGACCTGCTGGACCTCTCCGCCGACCGGGCTCATCCCCGGAAAAGGAACAGGCCTTTTGCCTCAGGCAGCATACCGATTGCCCATGGCACCTGGATGGCCATCGGCCTGCTCGCCCTCGGAACTCTGACTGCGGGTGTGATCGGCCTACCGTTTCTCGGCGTCATGACGGCCTATTTCATCATGACAACCGCCTATTCGCTGCATCTCAAGCGCCGCCTGATCATCGACATCTGCGTGTTGGCGGGGCTTTATACGGTTCGGATTGTCGCAGGAGGTGCAGCGACCGGCATCCCCCTCTCCGTCTGGCTTCTCGCCTTCTCGATCTTCTTCTTCTTCTCACTTGCTGCCGTAAAACGCCAGGCCGAACTCGTCGACGGTCTGGAGCGCGGCGAAGCCAAGGCGTCAGGTCGCGGCTACTATGTCGACGATCTGCCGATCATCTCGATGATCGCCTTGTCATCAGGCTACGTCTCCGTGCTCGTTATGGCACTCTACGTGAATTCACCGGCAGTTTCAGCGCTCTATTCGCGGCCGGAAGCGCTCTGGGCCATATGCTGCATCTTGCTCTACTGGATCACGCGCATGGTGATGATGACACATCGCGGCAGCATGCATGACGATCCGGTGGTCTATGCCGCCAAGGATAAAATCAGTCTCTGCTGCATCGGCATGGTCGCAGTCTTCGGTCTGGCTGGAGCTGTGCTGTGACCTTGACCAGCCTCGTCATCCGCTATGCGGTCTTTGCCGTCATAGCCACCATCGTCAATCTCGGCGCCCAACGACTTGTCCTTCAGGCAGGAGAAGGCGCCCTATTCTTTGCTGCCGCCGTCTTCATCGGAACCCTTGCAGGGCTTGTGGTGAAATACCTGCTCGACAAGCGCTGGATCTTCGCCGACACTTCGAGCGGCATTTCCGAACATGGCCGGAAGTTTTCGCTCTACACCGCGATGGGCATCGTCACCACGGCAATCTTCTGGGGCATGGAAACGAGTTTCTGGCTCATCTGGGGCACCGAAATGATGCGTGAAATCGGAGCCGTGATTGGATTGGCGATCGGCTATATCGTCAAATACAATCTCGACCGCCGTTTCGTCTTCAATCGCCCTCTGGAAGGGCTCACCGGATGAAGCTGTCCGGCTGGGGTCGCTATCCCGTCATCGATACCGAGGTGACAAAACCGCGTTCCGCAGAAAGTCTGCGAATGGATGTTCTTCGGGGTCGCATGATCGCCCGAGGAAATGGCCGGGCCTATGGTGACAGTGCGGTGGCACGCGGCAAGACCATCGACATGCGGGCGTTCAATCGCCTGATTGCGTTCAACGCCGAAAATGGCCAGGTCATTGCCGAGGCCGGTGTAACGCTTGAGGAAATCATCGCCGCCTTCCTGCCCTGCGGATGGTTTCCAGCCGTGACCCCGGGCACGAAGTTCGTGACCATCGGCGGTATGGTCGCCTCAGATATCCACGGCAAGAACCACCATCTGGAGGGAAGCTTCGGCAATTTTGTCGACTGGTTCGATCTGATGGGGCCCGATGGCGCGATCAGCCGCTGCTCACGCGAGGAGAACCCGGATCTCTTCGCGTGGACGATCGGCGGCATGGGCCTGACCGGCGTGATCCTGACCGTCGCCTTCCGCCTTCGCCCCGTCAAGACCGGCTGGATCCGCCAGCAGACCCTTGTCGCAGCCAATGTCACTGATGCCATCCGGCTGTTCGAGGACAATGCCTCGGCCACCTATTCCGTCGCCTGGATCGACTGCCTGTCCGAGGGAGATACTCTCGGACGCTCACTCGTCATGCTCGGCGAACATGCAACCGAGACCGATCTTTCTGGAGCACAACGCGCCGACATCTTCGCCACGAAGAAGAAGCGGAAACTGACCATTCCGCTGGATGCCCCTCCCGGTCTCCTCAACACCTGGTCGGTGCGAACCTTCAACGCGCTCTATTACGCCAATGGTCGACGCAAGCCGAAGGAAAGCCTGGTCGACTGGGACAGCTATTTCTATCCGCTCGATGCCATTCTCGGTTGGAACCGAATCTATGGTCGCAAGGGTTTTCTGCAGTTCCAGAACGTCCTGCCACTCGACAATGCCGACAAAGGTCTGCGCGAGCTTCTCTCCAGGATCGCAGCGTCCGGTTCCGGCTCCTTCCTCGCCGTGCTGAAGCGGTTCGGCGAGCAGGACAGCCGCTTCTCCTTTCCGATGGCAGGCTACACGCTCGCCCTCGATTTTCCGGTGACAGAAGCCAACTTCGCCCTGATGGACGAACTCGACCAGATAAGCATTGCCCATGGCGGACGCTTCTATCTCGCCAAGGATGCCCGGCTGACCGGCCGAACGCTGCGACAGGCCGATCCGCGGGTGCGTGACTTTACCGCCATGCGCAAGGAAAACGGCCTGCGCACTCATTTCCTCTCAGCACAAGCAGAACGTCTCGACCTATGACCAAAGCCCCCGTCCTGATCCTCGGTGCGCGTTCCGACATCGGCCGCGCCATTGCCCACCGCTTCGCCGCCAGCGGTCATTCGATCCAGCTCGCTGCCCGCGGAACCGAGAGCCTTGCCGCCGACAAAACGGACCTGGAACTGCGCTACCGTGTCGCTGTGACCCTTCACGATTTCGATGCTCTGGCCGTTGAAACCCATGCTGGCTTCATCGACGCACTGCCCGTTCTCCCCGGCACGGTGGTCTGCGTGGTCGGGTTGATGGGCGAGCAGATCGACAATGAGCAGGATGTGCCCGCTGCCATCACCGTGATGCGTTCGAACTACGAAGGCCCGGCCAGCATTCTTTCGATCTTCGCCAATCGCTTCCTTGCCCGTGGCCATGGCACAATCGTGGGCGTCAGCTCGGTGGCTGGCGAACGGGGGCGTGCCAAGAACTATGTCTATGGATCCGCCAAGGCCGGTTTTACCGCATTTCTGTCAGGCCTGCGAAACCGGCTGGCCAAGACAGGCGTGCATGTCGTGACCGTACTGCCAGGCTTCGTTGCAACGCAGATGACGGCGGGCATGGACCTGCCCGCCAAGCTGACGGCCGAACCTTCCGAAGTGGCTGAAGCCATCGAAAAGGCCGTCCTGAAGCGCAAGGACGTGATCTATGTCCGTCCGATCTGGCAGCTGGTCATGCTGGTGATCCGCAACATCCCAGAGCGCATCTTCAAGCGGCTGAACCTCTGAGGCAGGAAAGACAGCAGGCTGGGCCTCAGAAGCCCTGTCCTGGCATGCGGAAATTGAAGGGCCAGAGCGAGAAATCCGCCGGGATATCGAAACCGCCGACGACTTTGTCTATCACCATCGCGAGATCGTAAGACAGGAGCGAAGGCTGGGCGACGCCGGCCCATACCCAGATCCACGGAATCAGGATCCACAATAGGGTGAGCCCCGCCACCTCTGTGCGGTCGAAACGCGCCAGCACCTGCGCATTCGAGAGCCAGAACACGTAAACCAGCGGGAAGAGCACGATGCACATCACCCGTGTCTGGTCACCCACAGTCAAAAGCAGGAACAGCATCAGGGCGATGGTCACGAAGAACGGGATCGTCTTTCGACCCTGATCGGCAAAGCGCAACGCCACCAGCCAGCCGACTGCCAGGATCGACCACAGCGCATGCTGAAAGCTGAAAAAGAACTGCCGCAGGTGGTGATGGTAGTTCATCAAAAGCCAGTAGAAACGGCCGGAATTCACCTGCACATCGTTGTAGTGGAAGATCGCAAACAGGATCACCTTGCCTGCAATCACGCCTGCCAGCACGGAACCAATCACCGTGAGCCGGCGATCATGCACAGGTCCGAACCAGCGACCCAGCAGCGTGGCGAAGAAAACCGCGCCGACCCCGAAGAACCCCTGCTCGAAATGGGTCATGCCAAGTGCAACGCCCGCAAGACCCGAAATCAGCATTGATTGCGGAAAAGCAAAGGCGAGCAGCATGAAGAACAGTGTGAACGAATCGACGCTCACCCAGAAGAACGACGTCCCGGCGACCGGCAGGAAGACGAAGAAGAGAAGCGCCATGCGTGCCAGTTCATCCGGCAGCCGTTTGACCGCCAGCAGCGTGAACAACCCGACAAAGGCCAGCGAAAAAGCGAAGTGGTAGAGGAGATAGGCCGCTTCACCATGAATGCCGAGCACCCAGGCGAGGAATGGGGGTAGCCAGCTCCAGTAGATATAGTGAGCATTGGGGTCGGTCAGCGGATTGACGAAAGGATTGGCTGCAATCTGCTGGGAAAGCCCAAGGCCCGGCATGTACCAGACCCCAACCTTGAAAAGCATGACGCCGAAAACCGCCAGGAGGAAAGCCGGCAACGGCAGACTGAAGATCAGTCTTTCGATCCATCGAAGAACCAGCACACGCGTTTCCTTTTCATCGTCCCTTTGTGGGGCGGAGATACGCAATTGCGTTCACCTTGAACAGGCTCCCAGTCGCTTCTTGGTTAATTAGCAAGAATTGAACTACAGGCAGACTTCAACGTGAACGTATTGTATTCGCGTGTGTATTCAGGCGTGTCAGCTCTTCAGATATTCGGCCACGGCATCCACCTCGCCCTGCGAGATTTCATGTCCGCCCGCATGCAGGAATGTCCGCATATCGGCTCCGTTGCGTTCGAAGTAGCCGGCAAGCGCATTGGTAAGCGGCAGCGGGCAAATCGAGTCACGTTGTCCAGCCGTGATCAGGATCCCGATCGCACCGAGAGCCGGTTGCGGCTTCGGCTCGAACGGAATGAGCGGATGCATTAAGACGGCGCGCTCAAATAGATCCGGAGCCTCGAAAAGCACCGAAGCCAGAATATTGGCACCATTGGAGTAACCGAGCGCATAGAAAGGATGGCCCGGATGACGTTCCTTCTGTGCGCGGACGAAAGCCACCATCCGCGACGTCCGGAGGGCAAGGTCGTCCATGTCATAGACGCCCTCGCCGGTCCGACGAAAGAACCGGTTAGCGCCATGTTCGGAAACATCGCCACGGGGTGAAACAATCCCTGCATCCGGCAGGATACGACTGATCAGACCCGGGAACTGGTGCTCGTCGCCGCCGGTTCCGTGGAAGGTGAAGACGAGCGGGGCCTGCCCTTTCGGCGGTTCGTAGTGATGGATATAGCTATCGACAGACATGGACTTCTCCTTCGGATTACATCAGGCGCATGCCGGGGACGAAGTTGGCCCCGGCACATCACAAACGGAGATTGCGTCAGTTGCCAATCGGAACGAGCTGCGCTTCGATCTGCGAACGATACGGTTCGTATCGGGTCGGCAGCTTCAAAGCTTCGCCCAGATGGGCCGTATCTTCGTCGCGGTCGAAACCGGGTTCGTTCGTCGCAATTTCGAACAGCACACCGCCCGGCGTGCGGAAGTAGATGGCGAAGAAGTAATCTCGGTCGATTACGGGCGTGACCTGGTAGCCGGTGTCGAGCAAGGCCTTGCGAACCTCGAGCTGGGCTGCACGATCATCGACAGCAAATGCAACATGGTGCACCGATCCAGCTCCTTGCTGGGCGCCCTTCGCACCCGGCAGAACCTCAAGGTCGATGTAATCGGCACCATTGCCGCCGGGCACGGCATAACGGACGAAGTCACCATGGCGGTCAACAGGTTGATAGCCCATGAACTGCAGCAGTTCGCCGGTCGCCCCTTTGTCACGAAGGCGCATCGTGACACCGCGGAAGCCGTGAATGCCTTCGGAAGCAGCCACCGGACCGCCGTCGAAGGGGGCTCGCTGGTCGCCATCAACTTCGGCGAGCGCAAAAGTATCGCCGTCAGGCCCCGCAAAACGCAAGCGCTCTTCGCCGAAGAGTGAGTAATCAGCCAGCTCCTTGACGCCTTCCGCGCCAAGTCGTTCCTGCCAGAACTTCAGCGTGCCCTTCGGAATGGAGAAGACCGTCTCGGCAACTTCACCGGCGCCGCGGGCGCCCTTGCCGATGTTCGGGAAGGGGAAATAGGTCATTACGGAGCCTGCGTTCCCGCGCTCGTCGCCATAGTAGAGATGATAGACATCGGGCGCATCAAAATTCACCGTCTTCTTGACCCGGCGCAAGCCAAGGGTCCCGGTGAAAAACCGATTATTCTCGACGGCATCCGCAGCCATGGAGGTGACGTGATGCAGGCCTTTGATCTGAGTAAGCATGGCACTGATCCTTTCCCGGCCAGCAATGCCGGTTCGTTGTGATGACCAGAATATGAGGGATGCATTATCGGTTTAGAATGCCTATAATTCGTCGGATACTGTTGCATCTGGAGCAATAATCGAATGGGCGAGCTGGAATCGATCCGAACCTTCCTGGCGGTCGCTGACCAGCGCAGCTTCACCTCGGCCGCGAGACTTCTGTCGAACACGCCCGCTTCGGTAACCCGAACCATCTCGGCGCTCGAGGACAGGCTGGGTGTGCAACTGCTGCTCAGAACCACCCGCAAGGTTTCACTAACATCCGCGGGTGCGGCCTATGCAGCGAGGGTGCGTCCTTTGGTGGAGGGCCTCGCCCGGGCGACAGAGGAGACGCGCGACCTGCAAAAGGTGACGACGGGTTCGCTCAGGGTCTCTGCACCCATGTCGCTTGGAATGACGGTCTTGCCGACCGTGCTTAGCCAGTTTGCCATCATCCATCCGAAAACCAGCGTCGCGATCGAGCTCTCGGACCGTTTCGTTGATATCGTCGAAGAAGACTACGACCTCGCCATCCGCATTTCCGGCCCGCCTTCCGACAAGTCGACCATCTGGCGCAAGATCCGTCCAGTGCCGCGGCGGCTCGTTGCCGCGCCGTCCTTCATCGCGCAACACGGGCAGCCGGAGGTGCCGGAGGATCTCGTCGGGCTTGAATGCCTGAGCTATCATGATCACTCCCAGACAGAACTGTGGGAGCTAAGCCGCAACGGCCAGACCCGCAGCGTTCAGGCGCGGGGTCGGTTCTCGATCAACAATGGTGATTTCCTGGCGAGACTGGCCGTCGCCGGTGAAGGGATTGCACTCTTGCCGCAGTTCATCGTCGCGGATGATCTCCTCGCCGGACGACTGGTGGAGGTTCTGCCTGAATGGAGCGCACCGGAAATCTGGCTGACACTCTTCTATCCGCCCTATGAGCACCTGCCCCTTCGCGTCGCAACCTTCTCGGACTTCTTCGAAGCCTTTATCCGCGACAGCTGGGATGCAACCCTCTGAGTTTGCTCAACGGTCGCGGGCCAGGAAACTGCCAATTTCATCGGCAACGCGGTCCGTCGAAATCGAGGCCTCGACCGATTTCACCTCTTCGTACAGACTTTCCGGAATGGCCGAGCGCCGGGCCGAAGCCAGGCCTTCGAAAAAAGCGGGAGAGAACTCGGGATGCGGCTGATAGGACAGCCCCCAATCGCCGTAGCGGATGACTGCATTCTCGCACTGATCGGTCTTACCGATGACCTCGGCCCCTTCCGGAACCTGGATGACCTGATCCTGATGCCAAGCGAGCAACACCTGTTCCTCGCCCGTATCCGATCGGCGATATGTGACAGGGCCGGCGGACCAGCCGCCCTTGAATTTTTCAACATGGCCGCCGAGCGCCTTGGCCATGACCTGGTGACCGAAACAGATGCCGACCATCGGCACGCCTTCTGCATGAACGCGACGAATGAAGTCTTCGAGCTTTCGGATCCATTCGTGATCTTCATAGACACCAAATTTCGAGCCGGTCAGCAACCAGCCGTCGACCTCTTTCGGGCTTTCAGGAAAGACGCCGTCGACAACGAAATAGGTCTTGAACTCGAAATCGAACTTGCCGAGCAGCCGCATGAACATATCGGCATAGTTGCCGTACTCCCCGGTCAGCTCCGCAGGCGAATGCCCGGTCACGAGAATGCCGATGGTCTTGGTGCTCATCACAATATCCTGTTCGGTATTCGCTTGCCGCCGCAAGCGATCTGTTTAAGCTATAGCAAATGCCGACACCGTTAAAAATCAAGTAGGACGCGCGGCCGTCGGAAAAATTTCCTGTGCCTCCCGGCCCACTGTCTTCTATCGTGACCACGGACGATCACGGGAGGGGCCTTGATGCCGCCGCATACACGCAAGCCCGACGAAACCATCAAACAGCGGGTCTACCGCACCTTGAGGGCAAGCATAATGTGTGGTGACGTCGAACCTGGGCGCGCGATTACCATCCATGGTGTGGCCGCTGATCTGGGCGTCGGCGCCATGCCGGTTCGCGAGGCTCTGCACCGTCTGGTCGCAGATGGCGCGCTGGAATATCTCGACAATCGCCGGGTTCGCGTGCCGCGCATGACCTCCGTCAAATTCGACGAAATCATCGCCGCAAGGGTCGCGCTGGAAACGCTTGCGGCTGAACGCGCCCTTTCTGGCATAGATGCTGAACGGCTGGACCTGCTCGAAGAGATCGACCAGGAGATAGACAGCGCCCACATAAGGAACGACATTCCCCGCGCGACAGAACGCAACTTCGCCTTCCACCGGGCCATTTACGAAGCAGGCAACAATGCCGTGATCCTTGCGCTTCTGGAAACCGTCTGGTTACGCCTCGGACCCTTCATGCGTCTTGCAACATCCAATCTCTCCGAGAGCTATCGGATCGATCGCCACGCTGAAGCCCTCGCCGCGATCAAAGTGGGAAGTGCCGCCGCGCTGACCGCTGCGATTGAAGCCGACATTCGGGATGGGCTTGGCCATCTCTATGAATTTCTGAGGGCACGCGGACCAGTCGAGACGAATACCGACTGGCCTGCCGGACAACGTCCGAGCCCAGACATCATCGACGCAACGTAAGTCGGATCTGCTTCTCTGCTTCTACCAAGGCAAAGAAGACAACGCCGACACCGATGATGATCACCCCATCAACTAAGGGCACCGGCTTGGTCCCGAACCAATTCTGGAGCACCGGGATATACGTTACCGCCAGCTGCGCCAGCGTGACGGATGCCACGCATGCCCAGACAGCGGGCGTACCCCGAACCGCTTTCCAGTTCAGCGAAGTCGTATAGAAATTTCGGATGTAGAAGAGATGGAAAATCTCCAACACGACAAGCATGTTCATCGCCATGGTGCGCGCCAGCGCCGCATCATGCCCTTTGTCGAGCGCCAGAAAATAAACTCCGAAGATGGCGCATGCGAAGAGCAGTGATACGAGTACGATGTTCCACAGCAAGCCGCCATCAAGCAGAGGCGCTTCACGGCGCCTTGGCGGACGTTGCATGGCCGCCGCCTCGGTCGGTTCGAAAGCGAGCGCAAAACCGAGCGTGATGGTGGTGACGAGATTGATCCACAGGATCTGCACCGCCGTGATCGGCAAGGCCAGCCCGGCAAACAGAGCGATAACGATGGTAAGCGCTTCACCGGCATTGGTCGGAAGCGTCCAACTGATCACCTTCTTGATGTTGTCGTAGACGGTCCGCCCCTCACGCACGGCCGCAACAATGGAGGCAAAATTGTCGTCCGCCAGCACAAGATCCGCTGCCTCTTTCGCCGCCTCGCTACCCTTCATGCCCATGGCGATCCCGGCATCGGCACGTTTGAGCGCCGGGGCATCATTGACCCCGTCTCCCGTCATGGCAACGGTGAGACCCCGCGCCTGCATCGCTTTGACGAGCCTCAGTTTGTGCGCAGGTGACGTCCGGGCGAAGATATCGACTTCAGCGGCAGCTGCCTCCAATTGGGCATCATCCAGCCGCTCGATGTCCTTGCCGGTCAGCACGCGATCACTGTTCCTGAGACCAATCATGGAGGCGATCGCACGGGCTGTCGCAGCATGATCGCCGGTGATCATTTTCACCCGAATTCCCGCCGCATGGCATTCTGCCACGGCCTCAATGGCTTCTGCCCGTGGCGGATCGATCAGACCGATCAACCCGATCAGCGTCAGGTGGCCGCTCAGATCGTGATGGTTGAGCCCTTTGTGATTGCGGCGAACATCGCGCAGAGCGATGGCAATCACACGCTCGCCATTTGCTGCCAGCGCATCTATTTGCATGCTCCAACGCGCCATGTCGATCAAAGCGATGCCGCCGCCCGCAATCCGCTGATGAGCACAGAGCGCCAGCACCTCTTCGGGCGCGCCCTTGACATGGATGACACGCCGTCCGTCCTGATCCTCGTGCAGTACCGCCATGTAGCGATGGCCTGCATCGAAGGGGATGGCATCGAGCCGATGCCAGTCACCCGCGAAAGGTTCAGGCCCACCGCCGGTGATCTTGCCGGCAAGAGCCACAAGCGCGCCCTCCATCGGGTCGCCTTCCACATGCCATGCGTTGTCGGATTCGACTAGAACGGCATCGTTGCACAACGCGGCCGCACGCGCGAATTCGGTCAGCACGGCATGCTGCGCACGATCGGCATCGGCATCCCGCCAGCGGACGGCCCCCTCGGGCGCATAGCCGGCACCGTCCACCGCATAGTCGTGCTCGGTCGCAACAAGGGTCGCCACGATCATCTCGTTACGCGTCAGCGTACCCGTCTTGTCGGTGCAGATCACCGAAACGGAACCCAGCGTCTCGATGGCCGGCAGGTGCCGGACAATGGCGTTGCGTCGCGCCATCGCCTGGACTCCAACAGCAAGGGTGATGGTCATGACCGCCGGCAATCCTTCCGGAATGGCAGCGACCGAAAGACCGACAACCGTCATGAAGAGCTCGTCGAAAACCATGTGGCCAACAATGGAGCCATAGATCAGCAGAACGCCCACCAGGAGCAGAATAAACACAGTGAGCCAGCGCCCAAATGCATCCATCTGGCTGAGCAGTGGCGTGGTCAGGACCTCGACATCGGACAGCATTCGGCTGATCTTGCCGATCTCGCTATCGCGACCAGTCGCCACGACCAGCCCTCGTCCGGCACCGGCAGCAACCAGCGTGCCGCTGAACATCATCGAAGATCGATCACCGAGCGGCACATCCAACTCTGTGGGCTCGGTCATCTTTTCGACGGCGATCGATTCCCCGGTCAACACGGCTTCCTCGACCTTGACGCCCCGCGCCTCCATCACCCGCAGATCCGCCGGCACACGATCGCCCGCCTCGAGGAGCACGACATCGCCCGGGACCAGTGCCGCAGAGTCGACACTCTGACGTCGCCCATCTCGCAACACGGCCGAACGGGGTGCAAGCATCGAGCGGATTCCGTCCATGGCTTTTTCCGCGCGTCCTTCCTGGATAAAGCCCACCACGGCATTGCCGATCACCACAGCAAAAATAACGCCGGTATCCACCCAATGATCGAGGAAACCGGTTACGAACCCGGCAGCGATGAGCACATAGATCAGGACATTGTGGAACTGAGCGAGAAAACGCAGCACCGGACCCCGCCGCGCAGCTTCAGGCAGACGGTTCGAACCAAACGTCTGCAGGCGATGCCGGGCTTCCTCCGATGATAAACCGGCAGAACCGACGTTGAACCGGTCGAGAACCTCATTGAGAGGCAGGGCGTGAAAGGCACTCGTATGATCTGGTGCAGCCATGGGGTTCGCCTTCACTGTGATCGCTGACAGACACGCCGCCGCTCTCATTCACATCCTGACTGCCGGGCCACCGATTGTAATTGATTCAAGACAAGACCCAACCGTTCATTGCATCGACCTCACCCCACCCCGGGAAGTGGAAAGCACAGTCTCGGGCAAGCATGGCGGGCAAGGGTGGAAACGCTCTGCCGGGTTGATTCGCTGAAAGCCCATCCCGGTAGAGCGCAATTCGTCCGTCTGCGCGTCGAATAACTCACATCTGCTCTCGGGCAGGTCGGGTCAGGCGCCGGGGCGAAACGAGCCATTTGACAGCAGCCGGAGCGAAGCCGTCCATGACGTCGATCATTTCCACCCTGAGTCCCGCCCAGATCAAGGCGCTTCCCACGACGACCATCGCGTCCTGGTCACAGGAAGATGTTGCCGGTCTGTCGACTGCCCAGGTCGGCGCGCTATCCGCGACGCAGGTTGCTGCTCTGCAAAATCAGGCAGTATCCAGCCTCAACACGAGTCAGCTCAATGCGATTTCGACGCGTGCGATCACCGGGCTGACGCTTGACCAGATCGCCGCAATCTCCGCGGACAATGTCTCGGGCCTCGCCGCAACGCAGGTGGGCGCCTTGACGGCCGCCCAGATCGGCGGCTTCAGTACCGAGCAAACCGAAGCCCTGACGCCCCAGCAGATCGCGCGCATGAGCGCATCACAGATTGCGGCCCTGAGCGCCGAAGACCTCGCAACCTTCTCGCCAACCGATATTGCCGCAATCAGCACAGCTGCCTTGCGAGGCCTCACGCCCGCAAACCTGGCCACGCTTACGCCCGAGCAGGTCGGCGCGATGAAGCCGGCCCAGATTGCCGCACTGAAAGCCGATCAGATCGGCGCCCTGACACCAGAGCAGATTGCGGGGCTGACCACCGCCCAGATCGGCGCCTTGACCGCATCACAGATCAGCGCCCTGTCGACGGTGCAGCTCGGGTCATTTACCGCGAGCCAGTTTTCCGCGATCAGCACGCGAGCGATCACCGGCCTGTCGACCGAGCAGATTGGCAGCCTTTCAGCAGCCAAGACCAGCGCGATGACCGCGGCCCAGATCACAGCCCTGAATTCTAGGCAGGTCAGTGCCTTTACCACCGATCAACTGGAGGCTCTCGATCCCGCCAAGATCGCAGCAATCAGTGCGAAGGCGGCGCCCGGACTGACCGTTGACCAAATTGCAGCCCTGAGCCCTGAACAGACAACAGCCCTCACGGCAGCGCAGATTGCAGCTCTCCGCCCCAATCAGATCGCCGCTCTCTCCGACGAACAAGTCGCCGTCTTTTCTGCCGCACAATTGCGTGGACTGTCCGGCCCGCAAGTGGCGTCGCTCTCGGTCGATGTCGTGGCCAATCTTTCGGCCGAACAGATCGCGGCTCTCAATCCGAAGGCAGTCGCCGGGCTCACCCTGCCCCAGGTCGCAGCACTTGGTGAAGACCAGCTGAAGGCGATGACAACGGCTCAGGTGGCAGCCTTGACCGCACGCCAGGTGACAGCCCTATCGACAACACAGCTATCAGCTTTTTCGCCGAGCCAGATAGCGGCCCTCTCGCCGGCTGGCGCAACCGGCCTGTCGACGGATCAGATGGGTGCACTGACCCTTGAACAGGTCGCAGCCCTGACGACGAAGCAGATTACAACTCTAAAAGCAGCGCAGGTCGGCGCACTCAGCCCAGCTCAGATCGAAGTTCTGTCAACGGCGCAAGTGGCGGCACTGTCCCCCGGCCAGGTCGCCGTTCTCACGCCTGCCGCCTTCAGCGCACTGTCCACAGACCAGATTGCGGCATTATCCCCGCGCGCCATCAGCGGATTGACAACCGCTCAGATTGCCCTGCTGGCTCCAGATCAGGTCGACGCGCTATCCACCTCGCAGATCGGTGCCCTCAGCGCGTCACAAGTCGCCGTCCTCGCACCGGAAGCACTTGAACGACTGACACCAGCAAAGATCGCCGCGATCAGCACCAAGGCGATCGCGGGCCTCTCCGCAGACAGCATCGCAGGCTTGGCGCCTGAACAGATTGCAGCACTCACGCCCGTGCAGTTGCGCGGCCTGACCACCACGCAGATAGCGGCACTGACGCCTGGCCAGGTCGAGGCTATGTCCGTCGCGCAAGTCGGCGCCTTCAGCGCAGTCCAGATGTCGAGCATGACCGTTGCAAGCGTTGCAGCCATGTCGCCGGAACAGATCGCCGGCTTGGCGTCGACCTCGGTGTCGGGACTGACCGCAGCCCAGGTCGCGGCCCTCGACAGCAATCAGGCAGAGGCTCTGACCTCATCGCAAGTTGGCAAAATGACCGCCGCGCAGCTTGCCGCGCTAGGAGCGGACGAGCTCGCGACATTCTCGACAACTGATATCGCTGCGATCAGCGTCAGCGCTCTGACTGCGCTCACGCCAGAGAAGCTGGCCGGCCTCCATCCGGACCAGATCGGCGCCATGACTGCGGCCCAGATCGCCGCCTTGACCGCAACGCAGGTCGCAGCTCTCACGCCCGCACAGCTATCCGTGCTGAGCACGACACAAGTGCGAAGCCTCACGGCGGCACAGATGCCATCTCTGACGACGGCAAACATCGCGGCCCTGTCGACCGAGCAGATCGCCTCGCTGAATGCAAAGGCTGTCGCGGCACTCTCAACCGAACAGATTGCCGCCCTGTCACCCGAACAGGTCGAGGCATTGACGGCGACCCAGGCTACGGGCCTGACTGCGGGGCAAGTCGCCATCCTGAAGCCATCCGACATGGCCACCTTCCTGCCAGCGGAAATCGCTGCACTCAGCGTCACCGCAATTCCATCTCTTACTGACGAAACGATTGCGGCACTCAGCCTTGAACAGCTGGGAGCCCTCACGGCCAGCCAGATCGGCGCACTGAAGACAAGCCAGATTGCGGCACTCAGCCCGTCGCAAATGGAAGCCTTCTCAGCCACGCAGATGGCCGCTTTCGGCCCAACGCAGGTTGCAGCCCTGCCGCTCGCCAACCTCGCCGCCCTGTCGAGTAGCCAGACGGCAGCCCTGAGTGCCAAGGGCATTGCAGGGCTCACCACGACACAGGTCGCCGCCTTGTCGCCAACCCAGATCGATACGTTGACATCCACACAGATTGCCGGCCTGACCCCGACGCAGGTTGGCGCGCTGACCCTTGACCAGCTGAGCCTGTTCTCCTCTGCCGATATCGCAGCGATCAGCGCGACTGGCATCAGCGGCCTCACAAACACGCAGCTTGCAGCACTCTCCTCCGATCAGATCACCGGCCTGACAGCAACCCAGATCGCAGGCTTGACCACACAACAGATCGGAAGCCTGACGCCACAACAGGTGGCACTCCTGTCGACCACGCAGATCGCAGCCATGACCACGACGCAAATCGGAGCGCTCGACGAAACGGCGGTTGCCGCTCTATCGCCAGATCAGATTGGCGCGATCTCCACCAAGGCACTGCCCGGTCTCACGGCAAGCCAGATTGCCGCGATGTCGCCGTCACAGATCGACGCGCTCTCGTCGACCCAAATCGCCGCACTGACGGCGACCCAGGTTGGCGCGCTCTCAAGCCAGCAGCTTGCAACCTTCTCGAAGACAGATCTGGCCGGGCTGAGCGCAGCAGGCATTGCGGGCCTCCAGCCTTCCACGATCGCCGGCTTCACCCATGAGCAGATCGGCGCCCTCACAACCGCGCAGATGGCAGGCCTCACCTTCGACCAACTCAATGCCTTGAGTGCGGATCAGGTTTCGGTCCTAACCGTCGCCCAGATCGGCGCCCTCTCTGCGACCCAGATCGCCGGCCTGCCGACAGGCAGCATAGCGGCCCTGTCGACCACCCAGGTCGCCGCCATCAGTGCCAAGGCTATCCCCGGATTGAGCACGGCGCAGATCGCGACCATCACGCCAAGTCAGTTCGATGCCTTGACGACGGCTCAGATCGGAGCCATGTCTGCCACGCAGATTGGCGCGATCACCCCCGCCGCACTGGAAACCTTGTCGGCAACGGACATGGCGTCCATCTCCTCGACGGCCATCAGCGGCCTCTCGCCGACCACAGTAAGCACCCTGCAACCCGAGCAGATTGCCGCGCTGACAACTGGTCAGGTCGCAAACCTTACCTATTACCAGCTCCGTGCCTTGACCCCTGTTCAAGTCCAGGCGCTGACCACGACACAGATCGGTTCGATGAATTCGATCCAGCTTGCGACGCTCGGCGCAGACAAGATCGTCAACATGACAACCAGCCAGATTGCGGCGATGAGCCCGACGGCCGTCAACGGCCTGACCGTCGACCAGCTCGGCGCCATGTCGGAGAGCCAGATCGAGGCCTTGACGACAAGTCAGGTCGCCGGACTGAACGCAACCCAGATCACCGCGCTTGGGCCGGCAAAGCTGCGCACCTTCACCAGCCAGGAGGTTGCCGCGATCAATCCCTATGCGATTCCCGGACTGACGGTGGCGCAGATCTCGAACCTAAGCCAGGCACAGTTGCAGTCCTTCACCGCCACACAGGGCCAGGTGATGAACCCAGACCAGATCGCAGCCGTTCTCGCAGCGCTCCAGTCAGCCTGACGGAAACAGCCAAAGGTTCAGCTGCGGATCGTGAATTGAACGCGATCCGCCGGAAAACGGGTGACCGCATACTGGATCGGCAGACCGGCGGGATCGGTGTTCACCGCCCGCGTCACCAGCACGATCGCGCCAGGCGTCAGTTCAAGCTGAGCCACGTCGTCCGGTTCGGCATGCACGGCAGAGATCTCGGTCACGTCACGGACGTAGTCCGTCACGCCTGAGGCCGCGAGCGCCAGGGTGATCGACCCCGAGGCGGCGAAGGATTGATCGATGCCAGCAAATCGAGCCGCTGGAAACCACATGGTTGAACGCGAAACGGCACGGCCATCCGCGCGGCGAACGCCATCCAGCCGCAGCACCTCCGTACCCGCCACAAGCTTCAACCGCCCGGCAATCTCGGCAGTTGCCGGCTCAACCGCCGATGCCAGCAGAACTCCCTGCAGATCGCGTGCCTGATCGCCGATGCCTTCGGTGAAACGGGTGCGCCTGCCAATCGGGAAGTCGAACTTGTTGCGCCGCTCGATCATCGTGCCACGCCCCTGTACGGAGCGCACGACACCCTCCTGCGCAAGGGCCGCCAGCGCCGCGCGGACCGTATGGCGATTGACCGAAAATTCCTCTGCAAGCGCGGTCTCGGCCGGCACCATACCCGAGCCATCATAGAGCCCAGCAGCGATATTGGCGCGAATCCGGTCGGAAATCTGCCGCCAGAGCGCGACGCCCCTCTGTCTCTCGATCATTTTCCCCTGCCTTGTCTCATACCCGTGTCACACGATTGTCACCGCGAACGGATACTTCTAAAGTAACTTGTATGGTTGTCTATATTACTAGACATTTAGAGGCCCGACAATGAACCCAGCACGCGATACGCAAATAAATTCGGCAGCATCTCGAAAGCGGGTGGTTGATCTCCTCGCACGTGCCACGCGGAGTGAACTCGAAGACGCCACAGCCAAACTCGATCCCCCACCGAGCTATAGCTCGATCCGCGGCCCGGAGACCGGTCTCGTGATGGTTCGCGGGCGGATCGGTGGCGGGGGATCACCCTTCAACCTGGGTGAGGCAACGATGACGCGTGCGAGCATTCGGCTGGCCGATGGCACAGTCGGCCATGGCTACCGGCTCGGCACAGATCGCCGCGCAGCCATGCTCGCTGCCGTCTGCGATGCCTTGGTGCAGAACGACGCGCACAGTCGCATCCTCGAAGAAGGCCTGCTCGGCGACATCGAAGCCCGTATTGCCGCAGAAGCAGAGCAGTCCCGCAGGGAAACCGCGGCCACCAAGGTCGATTTCTTCACGATGGTCAGAGGAGAAGACTGATGCAGACAGCTTCAGAAAGCCTGGTCGGTGGTTTTGCCGACGCAGTCCATGATGCGCAATCGGTCTTTCGCAGCCTGATGGACGCACTCGCCCGTCCAGGAACGTTGGGCACGGTGACTGAGGTCATCCAGCCACCGCCGCCGCTCGGCATAGCCGCTGGCGCAATCCTGCTGACGCTCTGCGACCATGACACATCGATCTGGCTGACGCCTGCCCTGTTGCGCTCGGCGCTTCCTGCATGGATCGGCTTCCATACCGTGGCACCGCTGGCAGCGGAAAAGAACGAGGCAAAATTCGCATTTGTCGATGCTGGCGCCATGGTGCCACCGCTCTCGCATTTCGCCCTCGGCTCCCAGGAATATCCGGACCGTTCCGCCACTCTGGTAATCGAACTGCCCTCGCTGGAAGCCGGGCCGAAATTGCAGCTGACTGGCCCGGGCATTCGTGAAACGGCCACCATCGCGCCGAAAGGTCTGCCCGAGACATTCCTGCGCCAATGGACGGACAACAGAGCGCTCTTCCCGCGCGGTGTCGACGTGGTCCTGACCAGCGGACGACAATTCCTCGCCCTGCCGCGCACAACCAAGATCACGCAGATGGAGGCCTGAGCCATGTATGTTGCCGTCAAGGGTGGCGAAAAGGCCATTGCGAATGCCCACCGATTGCTCGCCGATCGTCGTCGTGGCGACCGGTCCCTGCCCTCCGTCACCATCGACCAGATCGTGGCGCAGTTCGGCCTCGCCGTTGACCGCGTCATGGCGGAAGCCTCGCTTTACGACTGCGCGCTCGCAGCACTTGCCCTCAAGCAGGCGCGCGGCGATATGATCGAAGCAATTTTCCTTCTCCGTGCCTACCGCACCACACTGCCGCGCTTCGGCACATCACTTCCGATCGACACAGGCAGAATGCGGGTCGAACGCCGCGTTTCCGCCACCTACAAGGACCTGCCCGGCGGACAGCTGCTCGGCCCCACCTTCGACTATACCCATCGCCTGCTCGACCCCTCGCTTCTCGAGGACAATGCCATCGAGCCCGCGGAAATGCGGATCGAGGCGCCAGAACCGGTAATGCGGGTCTCCGACATTCTCGATGGCGAAGGCCTGATCGAGCCGGATGGCGACATGCCGCAGGATCACATTGCCGGCGACCTGACCCGCGAACCGATGGAATTTCCCATGCCACGCGATCTGCGCCTGCAGGCACTCGCCCGGGGCGACGAGGGCTTCCTGCTCGCGCTCGGCTATTCGACCCAGCGCGGCTATGGCCGCACCCATCCCTTTGTCGGCGAAATCCGCATGGGTCTGGTCGAAGTCGAATTCGATGTCCCGGAGCTCGGCTTCTGTGTCTCGCTCGGCGAGATCCGCGTCACCGAATGCCAGATGGTCAACCAGTTCAAGGGCTCGGCCAAGGCGCCCCCACAATTCACCCGCGGCTACGGCCTGGTCTTCGGCCAGGGCGAGCGCAAGGCCATGTCCATGTCGCTGGTCGATCGGGCGCTCAGAACCCAGGAATTCGGCGAGGATGTCGTCGCCCCCGCCCAGGACGAGGAATTCGTGATTTCCCATTGCGACAACGTCCAGGCGACCGGCTTCGTCGAGCACCTGAAGCTGCCGCATTACGTCGACTTCCAGGCCGAACTCGATCTCGTCCGCCGCATGCGGGCGAAGCACGATTCATCACGGCTGGAGCCGAACGAGATGCAGGAGGCCGCAGAATGATGCGTCAGTCTCCCCCGCTATCACAATCTCCGCCATCTCCACCGCCATCGCAATCCCCGTCATCGCCACCGCTGTTATCGTCGCTGAAGGTCGTCGCTCCATCGCCGCTTCGGTCCCGCATTCGCGTCGACTGGGTGCGTCTCACTGACAACTCCGACAGCACAAGCCCGACGATAGCGAACACCGCCACCGCCGCCACCATCAAGACAGCCGGTTCGCTCGGGTCCATGTCACGCCTCCACGCTTGTAAGCCAGGCAAAGGGTAAGCCGCCATGCAGGAACTCGCCACATATAATTTTGCCTATCTGGACGAACAGACCAAGCGCATGATCCGCCGCGCGATCCTGAAAGCGATCGCCATACCCGGCTATCAGGTCCCCTTCGCCAGCAGAGAAATGCCGATGCCCTATGGCTGGGGCACAGGCGGCGTGCAGGTCACGGCCTCGATCATCGGCCGCGCCGACACGCTAAAGGTCATCGACCAGGGCGCCGACGACACGACGAATGCCGTCTCCATCCGCGCCTTTTTCCAGAAGGTCGCCAATGTTGCCGTCACCACCAAGACCAGCGAAGCGACGATCATCCAGACGCGCCACCGCATCCCGGAGGAAAAACTGAGGGAAGGACAGGTTCTGGTCTACCAGGTCCCGATCCCTGAACCCCTGCGTTTCCTTGAGCCGCGCGAAACCGAGACCCGCAAGATGCATGCGCTGGAAGAATACGGCCTCATGCATGTGAAGCTTTACGAGGATATCGCCAAGCACGGCCGCATCGCCACGACCTATGCCTATCCGGTCAAGGTCGAAGGTCGCTACGTGATGGACCCCTCGCCGACGCCGAAATTCGACAATCCGAAAATGCACATGTCGGAAGCGCTCCAGCTCTTCGGCGCAGGCCGCGAAAAACGCATCTATGCCGTTCCTCCCTACACCGAGGTCGTGAGCCTCGACTTCGAGGACCACCCCTTCGAGATCCAGAGCTTCGACAAGCCCTGCGCGCTCTGCGGCGCCCACAATGTCTACCTCGACGAGGTCGTGCTCGACGACAAGGGGGGCCGGATGTTCGTCTGCTCCGACACCGATCACTGCGAGACACGCCAGGCCGAAGGCCATGTCGGCGAAATGCTCGCCCAGAAAAAGGAGGCCGCAGAATGAGCGACCAGCCCCTTCTCAAGGTCCGCAACCTCTCGAAATTCTACGGCAGCCGGATCGGATGCTCGAATGTCTCCTTCGATCTCTGGCCGGGCGAAGTGCTCGCCATTGTCGGCGAAAGCGGCTCGGGCAAGACGACACTTCTGAACTGCCTCTCGACCCGGCTGATGCCGACGACGGGCAGCGTCGACTACCACATGCGCGACGGCCAGTACCGTGAACTCTATCATATGAACGAAGCCGAACGCCGCTTCCTCATGCGCACCGACTGGGGCTTCGTCCACCAGAACCCGGCCGACGGATTGCGTATGACGGTCTCAGCCGGTGCCAATGTCGGCGAGCGCCTGATGGCAGTCGGCGACCGGCACTATGGCCGCATCCGCCAGACGGCCACGGAATGGCTGGAGCGTGTCGAGATCTCGACCGACCGCATCGACGATCAGCCGCGCGCCTTTTCCGGCGGCATGCGCCAGCGCCTGCAGATCGCCCGCAATCTCGTCACCGGTCCCCGCCTCGTCTTCATGGATGAGCCGACCGGCGGCCTCGACGTTTCGGTCCAGGCGCGTCTCCTCGATCTCGTCCGCGGCGTTGTCAACGATCTCGGCCTCTCGGCCATCGTCGTTACCCATGACCTCGCCGTCGCACGCCTGCTGTCACATCGCATGATGGTGATGAAGGACGGCCATGTCATCGAACACGGGCTGACCGACCGCGTCCTGGACGATCCGCGCGAGCCCTATACGCAACTGCTCGTCTCCTCGATCCTGCAAGTCTGACCGGCGTCGCGAAAGGAAAAAACCATGCCCACTCCCCTCGTCGTCTCAGAGGTTTGCAAGAGCTTCACCATGCATCTGCGCGGCGGCCTCGTTCTCCCCGTCGTCTCTGATGTCTCCTTCTCGGTCGTATCGGGCGAATGCGTCGTCCTCGGCGGTCCCTCCGGCGTCGGCAAGAGCTCGATCCTCAAGATGCTCTATGGCAATTATGCCGTCGATGTCGGCCAGATCCTCGTCACCCACCAGGACCGGATCGTTGATATCGCGACCGCCGACCCACGCACCGTGCTGGAAGTCCGCCGCGCCACTCTGGGCTATGTCAGCCAGTTCCTGCGCACAGTGCCACGTGTCTCCGCCCTCGATGTCGTCGCTGAGCCGCTGATCGCCCGTGGCACAGCCACCGAGGAAGCGCGCGAACGAGCAGCAGACTTGCTTAGCCGGCTAAATCTCCCACGCGATCTCTGGCAACTGCCTCCCTCCACCTTCTCCGGGGGTGAGCAACAGCGCGTCAACATCGCCCGTGGCTTCATCACCGATCACGCCGTGCTCCTGCTGGACGAACCGACGGCATCACTCGATGCGGCCAATCGTGCGGTGGTCGTGTCGATGATCCGCGCCAAGAAGGAAGAAGGCGTGGCCCTACTTGGCATCTTTCACGACGAGGAAGTGCGGGAGGCTGTTGCCGATCGCATTATCGATGTCATGCAGTTCTCGCCACGAAAGACTGCGGCATGAGCAAGAAACTTGGCCTCGAACCGATGATCCATGAAAGCGCTCGCGTGGTGAATGCGACGCTCGGCCGCTATACGGAGGTGGCCGAGCGCTGCCGCCTCGAAGAGGTGGAAATGGGCGACTATTCCTACATCATGCAGGATGGCGCTGTCTGGTGCGCGACGATCGGCAAGTTCGCCAATATTGCAGCTGCCGTACGCATCAACGCCACCAATCATCCGACTTGGCGTCCAACGTTGCATCACTTCACCTATCGCGCGGCAGACTACTTCGATGGCGCGGAAAACGACCATGATTTCTTCGCCTGGCGGCGCGAAAACCGCGTCACAATCGGTCACGATGTCTGGATCGGCCATGGCGCCACGATCCTGCCAGGCGTGACAATTGGCGATGGTGCGGTGATTGGCGCAGGCGCCGTCGTCTCACGCGATGTGGGCGCCTATACCATCGTCGGCGGCGTCCCGGCAAAGCTCATCCGCGAGCGCTTTCCCGCCGACATTGCAGAGGGCATGCAAAAGCTCGCCTGGTGGGATTGGGAGCACGACCGCTTGTTCGCTGCACTTGAGGATTTTCGCCACCTCGACGCTGATGCATTTCTGTCAAAATACAACTGAAAACCCAGTGTTTTCAGGGCTTCCCGCATCTTTGCAAAACTGACGCAAAACTGACATTCGCGCTTCACGCTGGACCATTAGTGGATACGCAACACCGCGATCAACGACGGCGAAGGACACATCATGCAGTTCCAGTTGACCAACATCACCCGACAGTTCGGTAGCAACACGGCTGTCGACAAGGTGACGCTGGACATCCCAACCGGACAGATGGTTGGCGTCATCGGGCGTTCGGGCGCCGGCAAGTCGACGCTTCTGCGTATGATCAACCGCCTGGTCGATCCGACCGCGGGCAGCATCCGCTTCGGCGATCTGGAAGTATCTTCGCTACGGGGGTCAGCCCTGCGCAACTGGCAGCGCGATTGCGCGATGATTTTCCAGCAGTTCAATCTCGTGCCGCGTCTGGATGTCCTGACCAATGTCCTGCTCGGCCGCCTGAACCATCGCTCGACCGCCATGAGCCTGCTCGGCATGTTCACACGCGAGGAGCGCCTCATGGCGATCGCGGCCCTGGAGCGCCTTGGCATCGAGCAGACGGCACTTCAGCCGGCCGGCACCCTCTCGGGTGGTCAGCAGCAGCGTGTGGCGATTGCCCGGGCGCTCATGCAGTCGCCGAAGATGGTACTGGCTGACGAGCCGATCGCCTCGCTTGACCCCCTCAACGCCAAGATCGTCATGGATGCGCTGCGCGACATCAATGAGCGCGAAGGCATCACCGTTATCACAAATCTGCACACGCTCGACACAGCCCGCAACTATTGCGAACGCATCGTCGGCATGGCGCGCGGCCGCGTCGTTTTCGACGGCACCCCGGACGAGCTGACCGCCGATGCGGTGCAAGAGATCTACGGCGCAGACCAGCATGGCGCCGGAATTGACGAGACGATGACCTCGACCAGCATCACCATCGCGCGTCAGGACAATGACGTGCGCTCGATCCCATCCCCTGGCCTGCGTTCTCTGGCAACTGCCGAGGCCTGACCACGAAGATCGCCTGCCCTGCGACAAGGGCGCCATTCAAGACAGCTGAAACCCAACCCTTTCGAACGGGAGACCCGAGCCATGTTGAAGAAGATCCTGCTTGCCACGGCGACATTCGCCGCTCTCGCCGTCAGCGCCCAGGCCGAAGACCTCAAGGAATTCCGCATCGGCATCCTCGGCGGCGAAAACGAAGCCGACCGCCTGCGCAACTACCAGTGCATGACCGACAAGCTTCCGGCCGTTCTCGGCGTTGAGAAGGTTTCGCTGTTCCCGGCCGCCGACTATGACGGTGTTATCCAGGGCCTGCTGGGCGGTACGCTCGACTATGCAGAACTTGGCGCCTCGGGCTTTGCCAAGATCTATCTCGCCAAGGCAGATGCCGTCGAACCAATCCTCACCACCGTCCAGACCGATGGCTCGATGGGCTACTACTCGATCATGGTTGCCCGCAAAGACAGCGGCATGACCAAGGTCGAAGACATCAAGGGCAAGAAGCTCGGCTTCGCAGACCCGGACTCGACCTCTGGCTACCTGATCCCGACTGTGACCCTGCCGGAAGCCATTGGCGGCCCGGTGAAGGAATTCGTTGCCGAAACCGGCTTCGGCGGCGGCCACGAAAACCTCGTCCTCGAAGTGCTGAAGGGCACTTTCGATGCCGGCACGACCTTCGGCTCCGGCGTTGGTGAATTCAAGGACGGTTACACCTCCGGCAACCTGAGAAAGATGGTCGACAAGGGCATCCTCAACATGGAAGACCTCGTCGAACTGTGGAAGTCGCCGCTGATCCCGAACGGCCCGATCGTTATCCGCACGTCGATGAACGACGACATGAAGACCAAGTTCAAGCAGTTCATGCTGGACCTGCCAAAGACGGATGCCGCCTGCTTCTCGGCCATCCAGGGCGGTGACTTCAAGGGCTTCACCGAAGTCAACGTCGACTTCTACAAGCCGATCATCGACGCCCGCAAGGCAACAATCGGCGGCTGATAGCAGCCTCGAAAACAAGGCCGTCGGTCGGTTCCCGACCGGCGGCCTTGCTTTGATGACAAAGGGTCAGAAGGACGAGCGGCAATGGCCATGACGGCGACACAGCCACCCTTGAGCGAAAGCGGCGCCACCGTCGAGCGCCACTGGCAGGAACTGGCGGCCAAGCGGCGGATGTATACCGGGCTCAGCCTGCTCATCCTGTTCTTTGCCATCTCCGGCTCGCTCTGGTTCGCCAACGAAACCAATTCCGGCAAGTTCTTTGACCGCCTGCCATATTTCTTCGATTTTATTGGCGATCTGGTGCCACAAGACGGCTGGGAGATCTGGCGCGCGCTGTTCGATCTCGCTTCGCCCCATGCCGATGGCAGCATGAAATTCAACTATCCGGAGGGCCGGCTCTACATCACCGAGAGCCTCTACATTCCGGAATATTTCCACAAGATGGCCGAAACGATCAACATCGCGCTGCTGTCCACCGTCGTCGCAACGATCATCGGTTTTGCGCTCTCCTTCCTCGCCGCAAAGAACATGATGCCGGCCGCCTGGATCCGCTGGCCGATTCGCCGCTACATGGAAATCCTCCGCGCCTTTCCGGAAGTCGTTATTGCCGGCTTCTTCCTCGCCATCCTGTCACTCGGACCAATCCCCGCCATCATCGCCGTCACGGTTCATACGGTCGGCGCGCTTGGCAAGCTCTTCTTCGAGGTGATCGAGAATGCCGACATGCGACCGGACGAAGGCCTGCGCGCCGTCGGTGCCAACTGGTTCGAACGCGTCTGGTTCGGCATCACACCGCAGGTCATGCCGAATTTCCTCAGCTACGCTCTGCTGCGTTTCGAAATCAACGTTCGTGCCTCGACGATCATCGGCGCGGTTGGCGGCGGTGGCATCGGCGAGTTGCTCCGCCTGTCCATCGGCCAGGGGCATGAAGCCAAGACGCTGGCGATCATCCTTCTCCTGCTGACGACTGTCATCGCCATCGACCAGCTTTCCGCATCCCTCCGCCGCAAGCTCGTCGGCGAGCAGGCCTTCCAGTCGGTAACATGAGATCCAGGATGTCCATGATGAACACTGCCGAGCTGAACCGTCTCGCCGAACGCTATCCGCATGTCCTGGAGCGTTCCTTGTGGCAGAGATACAGGGCCCCGATCACGATCGGTATCCTCGCGCTCTACTTTCTCTTCTGCTGGTGGTTCTTTGCCATCGGCAAGACGCTCTCTCAGGCGAATTGGGGCATCGCCGGCAACTATCTGGCGGACTGGGTCTCTTATGAAATCCGTCCCGAATTCCACATCGATCGTGACGGTGCCCTGACGATCACCTATCCCCGTTTCGACCCGATCGGCCCCAATCCCAAGCCCGACTGGATCGAGACAAAGCGCCAGACCATCACACGAAGCGCTGCGCCCGCAGCCGCAGCACAGCCGACGGACGCGCTTTCGGCCCCACCCAAGCCGAGTTCTGCCTTCAGCTTCATGCCATCCCCGGCACAGCAGACCGCTCCGTCCGCCGTGGCTGAGCAAATGCCGTCGACACAGCCTGTGACGGAAGAAGTAATCGCCGAAGCGGATGTGACGCTCGGTGGAAGCGCACGTGTCGAGATTGGCAACAACACCGTCAACCTCATCCGCGGCACAGAAACCGTCACCCTCACGCTTGCCCCTCAGGCAGACACAGTCACGATCGATGGCGCGAGCCCCGATTGGGTCGAACAGCGCAATCCGGGTGGCCGCGTCATCGCCTATTTCGGAACGGCGGGATGGATCGACGTGTCATCGGAACGCGTGCGCATCCGCAAGCGCTTCTTTGGCTGGGAGAATTTCGTCTTCGACACCGATTCTCCCTTCTTCGATCTCTCGGTCGGCGAAGTCTGGCAGAAAGTGACGTCTGCGGACCGGATTGATCCGAAGATGAGCAACCTTGCGCTCGCCTGGAACAACATTCTTTACAACGCGTCCTGGCAGCATCTCGATGTCTGGACCAAGTTGCTGCAGACCATTGTCATGGCCTTTGTCGGCACGCTGCTCGCCATGCTCGTCGCATTTCCGCTCTCCTTCATCGCCGCGCGCAACATCATGCAAAACCGCCCGGTAAACCAGGTTACCAAGCGCTTCTTCGACTTCCTGCGCTCGGTCGACATGCTGATCTGGGCCCTGTTCTTCACCCGTGCCTTCGGCCCCGGACCGCTTGCCGGTATCTCGGCTATCTTCTTCACCGACACCGGGACGCTGGGGAAACTTTATTCCGAGGCGCTGGAGAACATCGACGACAAGCAGCGCGAGGGCGTGAAATCGGTCGGTGCGCCGCCGGCCGCCGTGCAGCGCTACGGCGTAATGCCGCAGGTCATGCCGGTCTTTGCCTCACAGGCGCTCTATTTCTGGGAAAGCAACACCCGCTCGGCAACGATCATCGGCGCCGTCGGCGCCGGCGGCATCGGCCTGAAACTCTGGGAAGCCATGCGCACCAATTCCGACTGGGAAAACGTTGCTTACATGGTCCTTCTCATTCTTCTCGTGGTGTTCATTTTCGACGCCATATCCAATAGCTTGCGCTCGCGTCTGATCGGCAAGAACAGGCACTGATTCTAACGGGCGGCGACACCACCCGTTCACACCCTCTGAAAGCAATACCTTGCGTTACGCGATCTATTTCACTCCGTCCGAAGACCATCCGCTGACCTGTGCTGCAGCGGAATGGCTTGGCCGCGACGCCTTTTCCGGTGAGGCGCTCCCACAGACGCTCGCCTCTGGCTTCGAGCGACCGCAACTCGCCGAACTGACCGCAGATCCGCGCCGGTATGGTTTTCATGCGACCCTGAAGGCCCCTTTTCATCTCAAGGATGAGATGGAAGAAGCCGATCTTCTCGACGCGCTTCGCAGCTTTTGCACCGCGCGGCAGGCCTTCGACATTCCAGGCGTCATGATCAGCCGCATCGGTCCCTTCTTCGCCATCGTGCCTGCAGAGACCCATGGCCCGCTGCAGGATTTTGCCGCATCCGTCGTGGAAGCGTTCGAGCCTTTCCGCGCGCCGCTGTCCGCAGACGATATGGCCCGCCGCAAACCTGAACGCCTGACGGGCAGCCAACGCCAACATCTGACGACCTGGGGTTATCCCTATGTCTTCGATGACTTCCGCTTCCACATGACGCTGAGCGGCCCCGTTCCGGATGACCGTGCCCCCGTCATGGCAGAAGCACTCGAAACGCATTTCTCGGCCTTCACCAACCGCGCGCTCCGCATTGACGGGCTAGCCCTCTTCGTCGAGCCCGAGCGTGGTGCCCCTTTCCAAGTCCATTCCTGGCAGGCGCTTGCTGCCCCAACAAACGGCTAATCCGATGTCCGAACAGATCTTTTCCAATGCCCGTATCGTCCTTGAAGACCGTGTCCTCGAAGGCAGCGTCGTTATCCGCGACGGCGTGATCGTTGATCTCGGCGAAGGCCACAGCAGCGAGGGCGAGGATTTCGGCGGCGACTACCTGATCCCAGGTCTCGTCGAATTGCATACGGACCACCTCGAGTCCCACTACTCTCCGCGCCCCGGCGTGCGCTGGCACATGACATCCGCCATCCAGGCACACGACGCCCAGATCGTGACATCAGGCATCACGACGGTCTTCGACTGCCTGCGCATGGGGTCGGACGAGGACGGCGGATTTGATAAGGGTGAAATGCGCGAGATGGCCGATGCCATCCAGGCAGCAGAACGCGACGACCGACTGCGCGCAAAACACCTGATCCACCTGCGCTGCGAAGTCGCCTCCGACAATGTTCTCGAGCACTTTGCCGATTTCGAGAACGATCCCCATGTGCGGCTTGTATCGCTGATGGACCATTCACCGGGCCAGCGCCAGTTCCAGACGATGGACCAGTACACCCTCTACTACAAGACAAAGCGCGGCCTGACCGATGAGCAGTTCGCCCGCTTCGTTGAAAGTCGCCTGGCGCTGTCTGCCCGCTTCTCCGCGTCTCATCGCGATGCGCTCGCCATGGCCTGTGCCGCACGCGGCATCACGGTCGCCAGCCATGACGATGCGACCCTTGCCCATGTCGAGGAAGCCAAAGGCCATGGCGTGAAACTGGCCGAATTTCCAACCAGCCTTGAGGCGGCCGAAGCCTCGCACAAATCAGGCATGAGCGTGCTGATGGGCGCGCCGAATGTTGTGCGCGGCAAGTCTCATTCCGGAAACATCGCGGCGCGCGATTTGGCCGAACGCGGCGTGCTGGACGTCCTCTCCTCGGACTACGTGCCCTTGAGTCTCCTCCATGCCGCTTTCGTACTCGCCGACGAAATCGACACGATCACCCTGTCGAAAGCGCTCGCCATGGTCACATCTACTCCGGCACGGACCGTCGGCCTCGATGACCGCGGCCGGATCGAAACCGGCCTGCGTGCCGATCTGGTTCGCGTCCGCCGCACGGAGGGCGTTCCGGTCGTCCGCTCCGTCTGGCGAGCCGGGCAAAGGGTAGCCTGATGCAGGAGCCTCTGGCAGCGGTGAACACATTCGCAGACGGCGGCACAATCATCGTTGTCGTGGGCCCCAGTGGCGTCGGCAAGGACAGCCTTATGGCTGAAGCCAGACGGCACTTCTCGAATACCGACAAGGTTCGCTTCGTACAGCGCGTGATCACGCGGGCCGCAGACGGCATCGGCGAAGACCACCGCCCGGCCTCGCATGACGAATTCGAGAGAATGAAAGCCGCAGGCGCTTTCGCCATTGACTGGGAAGCGCATGGCCTGTGCTACGGCATCCCTGTGGATGTGATGGAAGATCTCGCCAAAGGGCGGATCGTCATCGCCAACGGCTCCCGGTCTGCGCTCGACCAGTTTGCGGATCGGTTTCCGAAACTGCTCGTCATCAACGTCTCTGCCCGTCCGGAAATCCTCGCCGCACGTCTCGCGGCCCGTGGACGGGAAAGCGCAGAGGAAATCGAAGCCCGACTGCGCCGCACCCCGGACATCCTGCCCGATGGCCCAGGCACGATTACCATCGACAACAGCGGCGACTTGTCCGTCGCCGCTGCCAGCTTGATTAAAGTGATCAATGACCTCATTCACGTCACGGCGTGACAGGCAAAGGCCGTTCAGACCTCACGCAACCTTCGGCAGACCGCCAATCACCTTGTCGAGCGTGATCGGATAGTCGCGAACGCGAACCCCGGTGGCGTTATAGATTGCATTGGCGATAGCCGCCGAAACACCGCACAGCCCGAGCTCGCCGACTCCTTTCGCCTTCATCGGTGATGACATCGCATCGGTTTCATCGAGGAAGATCACCTCCTGATGCGGGACATCCGCATGGACGGGCACTTCGTAACCGGCGAGGTCGTGGTTCACAAAGAAACCTCGCTTGGTGTCGACTACCAGCTCCTCTGACAGGGCACCGCCAATGCCCATGGTCATGGCGCCAATCACCTGGCTACGCGCCGTGATCGGGTTCAGGATGCGCCCGGCCGCACAAACGGCGAGCATCCGACGAACCCGGCTTTCACCCGTGAATGCGTCGACAGCCACCTCGACGAAGTGCGCGCCGAAGGTCGACTGCTGATGCGTCTTGGCAAGATCGCCCCATTCAATGCCATCTTCGCCTGCCAAACCTTCGGGACCCGCGGCCTCAGCGAGCGGGATCGATCTGTCGCCGGAACGCACGAAGCCGCCTTCGAACGTGATATCGGCGGAGTTGAACCCGAGCCGCTGTGCAATGGCGTCTCGCAGCTTGACGCAGGCGGCATAAACCCCTGACGTAGAACAGTTGGCGCCGAACTGCCCGCCGGAGCCAGCCGATATTGGAAACTGGGAATCTCCCAGCCGAACGTCGACCGCGCCGATCTCGACACCAAACATCTCCGCCGCAGTCTGCGCAAGGATCGTATAGCTGCCGGTGCCGATATCGGTCATGTCGGTTTCGACGACAAGACGCCCGCTGGGCTCCAGCCTGACGAGTGCAGCCGACGGCACGAGCAGATTGTTGCGGAAAGCTGCAGCCACGCCATGTCCGATCAGATAGCGCCCTTCCCGCCGGACACCAGGTTTGGCGCTTCGGTCGCTCCAGCCGAAGCGTTCGGCACCGCGTTGGAGGCAGCCGATCAGGTCGCGTTTGCTGAAGGGTCGTTCAGGGTTTTCCGGATCGACCTGTGTGTCGTTGATGATGCGGAACTCGACAGGATCCAGGCCGAGTTTCTCCGCCATTTCATCCATGGCGATCTCCAGAGCCATCAGGCCGGGGGCCTCGCCGGGAGCCCGCATCGCATTGCCTTCGGCAAGGTCGAGCTGTGCAAGCCGCATTGCGGTCATCCGGTTTTGACCCGCATAAAGCAGACGCGTCTGCATGACTGCCGTTTCCAGATCTCCATCCGGGAGATTGCCGGACCAGCTCTCATGCGCGATCGCCGTGATCTTGCCGGTTGATTCCGCTCCGATCCGGATGCGCTGGATCGTGGCTGGACGATGCGTGGTATTGTTCATGATCATCGGGCGGGGCAGCGTCAGCTTGACGGCACGGCCTGCGGCCTTCGCGCCGACCGCCGCAAGCACTGCATCCACGCGCAGAAACAATTTGCCGCCGAAACCGCCTCCAATATAGGGCGACTTCAGACGGATCTTCTCCTTGTCCATATCAAGCACGATGGCGAGATCGGTGTGCCACCAGTCGATCATCTGGCTCGATGTCCAGACCGTTAGCTGATCGCCATCCCACCTGGCAATCGAAGCATGCGGCTCCATCATCGCATGGCTCTGATCGGGCGTCTCATAGCGCGCATCGAGCGTCACCTCAGCCGAGTTGAAAGCCACGTCGAAATTGCCCACGGCCGTATCGGCATTTTCAGACTCTGGGTCCGGAGAGGTAGCCGAACCTTTTGCCGCATCAAGATCAAACGATCCTTCCGCTTCATCGTAATCCACTTCGACCAAGGCAGCCGCAGACCGTGCCTGCTCAAAACTCTCGGCAACGACGACGGCGATCGCCTGATGGTAGTGCTCGATCCTGTTCCCGCCGAAGAGATGGGCAGTGTTGTTCTCGCCCTTGCGCGCCTCGCCGAACTCGATGGTCGTCACCACAGCGAGCACGCCTGGCGCGGCGCGTGCAGCAGTAGCATCGATCGAGCGGATCCGTCCCTTGGCGATCGCAGCGCAGACGGGGTAACCATAGGCGACATCGCTGCCGATAACTGCGTGCTCATAGGCATAGGGAGCTTGGCCGCTGACCTTCAACGGGCCATCGATACGCAGATGCGGCTTGCCGACAACCTTGAGGCTGTCGATCGGATTGGTGGTCTCAGGCTTGTCGAACTTCATGGGCTCAACCCTTCGCTTCTGCGAGGATGGACGCGAGCATTCGCTCAACGAGATCCAGCTTGTATCGGTTTTGATCGGTGGGGCGAGCATCGGCCATCAAGGCTGCAGAAAGGGCCTTGGGACCTTCCAGCGCCTCCGCTTCCTCAACCCGCCACGGTTTGTGCGCCACGCCGCCGATGGCATATCGCTGCATGCCGTCATCACCGATCACGGCACCGACGGACACCAGAGCAAAGGCATAGGAGGCCCGGTCGCGGACCTTATGATAGATCTGTCGGCCACCGATCGGTGCTGGAAGCACGACGGCCGTGATGAACTCACCCTGCTCCAAAGCAGTCTCGACATCAGGCGTATCGCCTGGCAGGAGGTGGAATTCGGCGATCGGAATAGACCGCCGGGTTCCATCCGATTTTACCGTCTCGACCACCGCATCCAGCGCACGCATGGCTATGGCCATGTCGCTCGGATGCGTGGCGATGCAGTGCTCGCTCGTTCCGACCACAGCATGCTGACGGCTGAAACCGCCAAGCGCGGAGCAACCGCTGCCCGGGTTGCGCTTGTTGCAGGGCTGGTTCGGGTCATAGAAATAGGGGCAGCGCGTGCGCTGCAGGAGGTTGCCCGCCGTCGTCGCCTTGTTGCGCAACTGGCCGGACGCGCCAGCCAACAGCGCACGAGAGAGGAGCGGATAGTCGCGCCGCACACGATCATCTGCGGCGAGGTCGGTGTTACGCACCAATGCTCCGATGCGCAGGCCACCTTGGTCCGTCGTCTCGATGCGATCCAAGTCGAGCCCGTTGACATCAACCAGATGCGTCGGCGTTTCGATCTCCAGTTTCATCAGGTCAAGAAGGTTCGTTCCGCCCGCGATGAAGCGTGCCTGCGGATTTCCGGCAACCATTTTGACCGCGGCCTCGACCGAGGCCGGCTTTTCAAAGGTGAACGCTCTCATGCCCGCTCTCCCGCAACCTCAAGGATCGCATCCATGATGTTGGAGTAGGCCCCGCAGCGACAGAGATTGCCGCTCATCCGTTCGCGCAACTCGTCGACATTGAAAACGACAGGCGCTTCGAGATCTCCTGTCACATGGCTCGGAATGCCAGCCTTGATCTCCTCCAGCACGGCAACGGCCGAACAGATTTGGCCAGGCGTGCAATAGCCGCACTGAAACCCGTCATGGCGAAGAAAGGCATCTTGCATCGAATGCAAGCCGCCGGGCTCACCAAGACCCTCGATGGTGGTCACTGCATCGCCCTCATGCATCACAACCAAAGACAGGCAGGCATTGATCCGCCTTCCCTCCACAAGAACCGTGCAGGCGCCACACTGACCGTGATCACAGCCTTTCTTTGTACCCGTGAGTTTCAACGTTTCTCGCAGGGCATCGAGCAGCGTCATGCGATTGTCGACCACTATGTCGACCGTCTGGCCATTGACCGTAAAGGCGACTCTCGATCGATGACCGAGAGCGGCCTCTTGAGCCGGCTTAGAGTGCGGTGATGAGAGATTGGCTTGGCCGAGGCTGTGCATGCCGGCTCCACTGGCTGGAGAAACGGGGAGACGCGCAAACGAACTGTCGCGCCGTGCATTGCCGGAAGACTACGCGTGGCGAGAACCGTCACGCCGGCATTTCCGACATCGACTGTGAACGCACAACGAAGCCAAGAGGTCCATCAGGGACCAACTTTCCAGCTATTGCCGACGAGAGGCAGACGTCGCCTCGTGCCATGGCACTGATTGATACCGATCAAGGCGCCCATTTCGCCCTCAGGTAGTATCACTTCAACGGCGCCTGCAAGGCGTTTAATAGCGGAGGAAAGCATCATGCGAGACAATATGCCGGTCATGTGGTTCGAAGATCTCCTTCGCGTGGATGTCGCACGCGTCGGGGGAAAGAATTCCTCACTGGGCGAAATGATCCAAACCTTGGAAAGCAAGGGCGTGCATGTGCCGCCGGGCTTTGCGACCACCTCAGAAGCCTATTGGAATTATGTCGATGAAAACGGCATCCGCAGCGCGATGACCGCCCTGCTTGCCGATTGGACAGGCGGCAAGGCAAGCCTCCCCGAGACGGGTGAGGCGATGCGCAAACTCTTCCTGCGCGGCACCTGGCCGGAGCCGACGGCCCGGGCCATCGTCGAAGCGTACCGAACGCTTTCGACCCGCGCCGGCCATGCCGATGTCAGTGTCGCCGTACGATCCAGCGCGACAGCCGAAGACCTGCCCGATGCGAGTTTTGCCGGCCAGCAGGAGACCTTCCTCAACATCACGGGAGAAGAATCCCTCCTGGATGCCTGCCGCCGTTGCTACGCCTCCCTCTTCACCGATCGCGCCATCTCCTACCGCCAGACAAGGGGCTTTGACCATATGAAGGTCGCGCTGTCGGTCGGCGTACAGCAAATGGTTCGTTCCGACATTGGCGGCTCGGGCGTGATGTTCTCGATCGACACCGAGACCGGTTTCGACAAGGTCGTGCTGATCAATGCAGCCTGGGGCCTGGGCGAAAACGTCGTTCAGGGCGCCGTCGATCCGGATGAGTATCAGGTGTTCAAGCCGCTCCTGTCCGATCCCGGCCTTCGCCCGATCATAGCCCGCAAGCGCGGCGCCAAGGCGATCAAGATGATCTATGGCGGCAGCGACCAGCCGACGCGCAATGTGCCGACATCGCGGGCCGAGCGAGAAGCATTGGTGCTGAAGGATGAAGAGATCCTGACCCTCGCCCGCTGGGCAGCAACCATTGAGCAGCATTACGGCTGTGCGATGGATATGGAATGGGCTCGCGACGGCGAGACGGGACGGCTTTACATCGTGCAGGCACGCCCGGAGACCGTACAGTCAAACCGCAAGAGTGCGACGTTCAGTTCCTACCAAATCCGCAATCGCGGCAAGACATTGGTCAAAGGGCTGTCGATCGGCGACAGCATCGTTACCGGTCAGGTCTGCCTGATCGAATCCGCGAAGGATATCGGCCAGTTTGTTGATGGCTCCGTGCTCGTAACCTCGACCACCGATCCGGACTGGGTGCCGATCATGAAGCGTGCAGCAGCCATTGTCACTGATCACGGCGGGCGCACCTCCCATGCCGCCATTGTCAGCCGCGAGCTTGGCCTGCCGGCCATCGTCGGGACAGGAGACGCGACACATCTGCTGCACACTGGCCAGGACGTGACTGTCTCCTGCGCCGAAGGCGACGAAGGTATGGTCTATGAGGGTATCGCGGATTTCGACGTCGAGACACTCGATGTCGACGCAATCCCGGAGACCCGGACCAAGATCATGCTGAACCTCGGCAATCCGGGCGCCGCCTTCCGCTGGTGGAAGCTTCCGGCGGACGGCGTCGGCCTTGCCCGTATGGAATTCGTCATCAGCAATGCCGTGCGGATCCACCCCATGGCGCTGGTGCATTACGACCGCTTGAAGGACGAAGCTGCCAAGACCGAGATCTGGACCTTAACCAAAGGCTACGAGGACAAGACCCAGTACTTTGTCGACCAGCTGGCCGAAGGCCTCGCCCGGATCGCGGCGACCGTACATCCCAAGCCCGTGATCGTGCGGATGAGCGACTTCAAGACCAATGAATATGCCGGTCTGATCGGCGGCACCGAGTTCGAGCCGGACGAAGAAAACCCGATGATCGGTTTCCGCGGCGCCTCGCGCTATTACTCGCCGCGCTACCGGGAAGGCTTTGCGCTGGAATGCCGGGCAATCCGCAAATTGCGCAACGAGATGGGTTTCTCGAACGTGATCGTGATGATCCCATTTTGCCGCTCGATCGGCGAGGCGGAAAAGGTCACGGCCGTGATGGCCGAAAACGGCCTGCGCCGTGGCGAGGACGGCTTGCAGATCTATGTGATGTGCGAGATCCCCTCAAATGTCATCCTGGCCGGCCAGTTCGCCCGACATTTCGACGGTTTCTCAATAGGCTCCAACGACCTCACACAGTTGACGCTGGGGGTAGACCGCGATTCAGGCGATCTCGCCGACCTTTTCGACGAAGAGGACGAGGCGGTCAAATGGATGATCAGCACCGTCATCCGGGAAGCCAATAAGGCGGGCGCCAAGATCGGCCTCTGCGGCCAGGCCCCAAGCGATCACCCGGATTTTGCCCGCTTCCTCGTTGAGGCCGGAATAGACAGTATCTCGGTAACGCCGGACAGCTTCATCGCTGTGAAGCACAAGGTGGCGGAAGCCGAGAAGAGCTGAAGTTCCAGCCTAAAACAGATCCTGTCGGCGTCAGTGGGCCGTATGAAGCTGAATGAAAAATGCCCTTGCCGTGGGTTCAGCGGCGGCAAGGGTGATCTGATCGCCCGGTGCCAAGCCGAGCAGGACATCACCCTTATCGACCGAATGGGCGCATCCACCAGCCTTAACCTCGACGCGTCCGGAAAAGACGAGAGCGGCGGCATCACTGTCGATGTTAAGCTGCTTTTCCGGCAAGGACAAACGCTGCATGGTGTGCCGCCAGAGCCCCCTTCGGGTCATCACGTTCAGATCCAGCGTCTCGCCACCGAGGCTATCGGCCTGCACGACAGCATCTCCCGAAAAGGAAAAGGGGTCCGTGTCTGTAGTCAGCGGTGTCCGCACGACACCGTCGACCGTCAGGCGCATTCCCTCCCCCGCCATGACCGCAATCGTGCGGTCAATGCCGGGAAAGGGAGAGAACGGACCAGACCCGTTTACCGTGGCGAGGCTGATGCGCCAGAGAAAATCGGACGCATCTGAGCCTGACGGATGAGCAATCACCTCGCGGGTAACCCCGAGACCGTTCTTCCATGGCATCACCCGATGGTCACCGAAGCGCTGCAACCTGATCGTCACGGCCCGCTCCTATCGCTCAGTTGCCGAGAATGCCCGGCAAACGAAGGCCCTTTTCCTTGGCGCAGTCGAGTGCGATCTCGTAGCCGGCATCGGCATGGCGCATGACGCCAGTCGCCGGGTCGTTCCACAACACGCGCTCAAGCCGCTTGGCCGCATCATCCGACCCATCGGCGCAAATGACCACGCCCGAATGCTGGGAAAAGCCCATGCCGACGCCGCCGCCGTGATGCAGCGACACCCAGGTGGCACCCGAGGCCGTGTTGAGAAGGGCGTTCAGCAGCGGCCAGTCGGACACGGCGTCCGATCCGTCCTTCATCGCTTCCGTCTCGCGGTTCGGCGAGGCAACAGAACCCGAATCCAGATGGTCACGGCCGATGACCACAGGCGCACTGAGCTCACCACTCTTGACCATTTCGTTGAAGGCAAGCGCCAGGCGATGGCGATCGCCGAGCCCCACCCAGCAGATGCGCGCCGGCAGGCCCTGGAAGGCGATGCGCTCACGCGCCATGTCCAGCCAGTTATGCAGATGCGTGTTGCCGGGCGTCAGTTCCTTCACCTTGGCGTCCGTCTTGTAGATATCCTCCGGATCGCCCGACAGGGCCGCCCAGCGGAACGGGCCGATGCCGCGACAAAACAGCGGGCGGATATAGGCCGGCACGAAGCCGGGGAAGGCGAAGGCATTTTCAAGACCCTCTTCCTTCGCCACCTGGCGGATATTATTGCCGTAGTCGAGCGTCGGAACGCCGGCATCCCAGAAGGCGACCATGGCTTCAACATGCGCCTTCATCGAAGCGCGCGCCGCAATCTCGACGGTCTTCGGATCACTTTCGCGCTTGGCCTTGTGTTCGGCAACCGTCCAGCCGATCGGCAGGTAGCCATTGAGCGGATCATGGGCCGAGGTCTGGTCTGTGACGATGTCGGGGCGCGGACCGCCGGCCTGCATGCGCTTGACCAGCTCCGGGAAGATCTCGGCAGCATTGCCGAGCAGGCCGACGGATTTGGCTTCACCGGCCTTTGTCCAGCGGTCGATCATTTCAAGCGCTTCGTCCAGCGTCTTCGCCTTTTCATCGACGTAACGGGTACGCAGGCGGAAATCGATGCGGGTTTCGTCGCTTTCAACCGCCAGGCAGCAGGCGCCTGCCATGACGGCAGCCAGCGGCTGGGCGCCACCCATGCCGCCGAGGCCACCGGTCAGAATCCACTTCCCCTTCAGATTGCCGCCGTAATGCTGGCGGCCGGCTTCCACGAAGGTCTCATAGGTGCCCTGCACAATGCCCTGCGTGCCGATATAGATCCACGAACCGGCGGTCATCTGGCCGTACATGGCGAGACCTTTTTTATCCAGTTCGTTGAAATGGTCCCAGGTCGCCCAATGCGGCACGAGGTTGGAATTGGCGATCAGGACACGCGGCGCGTCCTTGTGCGTGCGGAACACACCGACCGGCTTGCCGGATTGCACAACGAGGGTTTCCTCCTCGGTGAGCGTCTTCAGCGTCGCGACGATCCGGTCGAAATCCTCCCAGGTACGGGCAGCGCGGCCGATACCGCCATAGACCACCAGTTCATGCGGGTTTTCCGCGACATCGGGATCGAGGTTGTTCATCAGCATGCGCAAGGGCGCTTCGGTCATCCAGCTCTTGGCGTTGAGCTCGGTTCCGCGCGGCGAGCGCACGTCGCGGATGTTGTGGCGTGGGTTGGTCATCTCAGTTCCCCTTGGTCTTCAGTTGATCCGCAACGGCTTCGATGCGTGCCAGGATCTGGTTCAGGTGAATTCGCAGCCGTCCGGCCTTTTCCTCGTCATAGGCAAAGGGCGGCGCTTCGGTGGTCAGGTGCGAGATCTGCGACAGCTCCATCTGGATGGCATGCACGCCAGTCTGCGGCTGTCCGTAGTGACGGGTGGTCCAGCCACCCTTGAAGCGGCCGTTGACGACCGACGTATAGTCTTCGGCAGCGCGTGCAGCCTCCGCTGCGGCGGCCTCGATGAGCGGATCGCAGGTGCGGCCCATGTCGGTGCCGATGTTGAAGTCGGGAAGCCTTCCCTCAAACAGGAAGGGGATCAGCGAGCGGATCGAGTGGCAATCATAGAGAACAGCAACGCCATGGATAGCCTTGACCCGTTCGATCTCGGCCGCGATCGCCGCATGATACGGTGCATGAAAGGTCGTCAACCGGTCATCGATATCGGCAGCAGTAGGCTCTTTACCTTCCATCCAGATCGCCTGACCGTCAAAATCCGTCTGCGGCACGAGCCCGGTCGTGTTTTGGCCAGGATAGAGACTGGTACCTGTCGGGTCACGATTGGCGTCGATGACATAGCGGTGGAAGGTGGCACGCACGGTCGTCGCATTCGGCAGGAGGCGGGCATAGAGTTGGTGGATGTGCCAGTCGGTATCGGCCAGCATTCGACCGTTGTCGTTGAGACGCGCCCAAATCTCGGGCGGAACGTCGGTGCCGGTATGCGGAAACGCGAGAATGACGGGCGAGGTGCCCTGAGTGACGTCGAAGACCGCCATCTCAGCTCTCCAATCCCGGCAACAAACCAGCCGAAACGCTGGCAACCAGCGATCCATCCGCCACCAAGGCACCCGCCGCTGCGAGGTCCGGTGCCATGAAGCGATCTTCGTCGAGCGTCGCCACCACCATACGCAGCGTGTCGATCGCCTTCTGCAGTTCGGGACTGGTGGCAAGCGGGGCACGGAACTCGACGCCTTGCGCCGCGGTGAGCGCCTCGATGCCGATGATGCCGAACAGGTTCTCCGTCATCTGCAGCAGGCGCCGCGCGCCATGGCAGGCCATGGACACATGGTCTTCCTGGTTGGCCGATGTCGGGGTCGAATCCACCGATGCGGGATGCGACATCTGCTTGTTTTCACTCATCAACGCCGCAGAGGTGACTTCCGCAATCATCAGGCCGGAATTCAAGCCTGGCTTGCGAGCGAGAAAGGCCGGCAGTCCATAAGACAGCGCCGGGTCAACCAGCAGTGCAACGCGCCGCTGGGCAATCGCACCGATTTCGCAAACGGCGATGGCGATTTGGTCAGCGGCAAAGGCAACGGGTTCTGCGTGGAAATTGCCGCCGGACACCACGCTGTTGTCGGAGAGCACCAGCGGATTGTCTGTGACCGCATTGGCCTCGATTTCAAGCGTTCGGCCGGCCATGCGCAGAAGATCCAGACAGGCACCATCAACCTGCGGCTGGCAGCGGATGCAATAGGGGTCCTGAACGCGCTCATCACCCTGCAGGTGGCTTTCCCGGATCACCGACCCCGCCAACAACCCGCGAAGGGAAGCCGCCGTATCGATCTGGCCCTTGTGGCCACGCAATGTGTGGATATCGGCAGTGAAAGGCGCCGAAGAGCCCATGGCCGCATCGGTCGACAACGCACCGGTAATCAACGCCGCCTGCGCTGCACGATGGGCGCGGAACAGACCGGCGAGTGCCAGCGCCGTCGAGGCCTGCGTGCCGTTGATCAGCGCCAGCCCTTCCTTGGCAGCCAGCACGACAGGGGTCAGGCACGCACGCTCGAGCGCCACCCCACCCGGCAGGCGCTCTCCCTGATAAAAGGCTTCGGCCTCGCCCATCATCACGGCCGCCATGTGAGCCAGCGGCGCAAGATCACCCGACGCACCAACCGACCCCTTTTCCGGGATCAGTGGGGTGACACCCTTTTCCAGCATGCCCTCGATCAAACGCACCAGTTCGAGCCGCACGCCAGAGGCCCCGCGACCAAGCGAGACGAGCTTCAGCGCCATGATGAGCCGGACAATGTTTTCAGGCAGTGGTTGCCCGACACCGCAGCAATGCGACAGGATCAGATTGCGCTGCAGCACTGCCGTATCGGCCGCATCGATCTTGATCGAGGCAAGTTTTCCGAACCCGGTATTGATGCCATAAACGGCCTCATTGCCGGCGGCGATCTCCGCTATGCGGGCAGCCGCGCGTTCGATGCCGACATCAAAGCTTCGGTCGAGCACGACGCTTTCGCTGTTCCAGTAGATGGTTGCCAGTTCGGCCAGCGAGACGCGGCCGGGATGGAGCGTAATGGTCATGCGTGGTTTCCTCCCGTCAATTCCCCGTTCCAGATCCGTTGGTGGAGCGGATTGAAACCGATGCGATAGACAAGCTCGGCTGGGCTCTCGATATTCCAGATGGCCAGATCCGCCTGCTTGCCGATCTCGATCGTCCCGATCGTATCGAGGCGCCCGAGCGCACGGGCCGCCTCGCGCGTGACACCGGCGAGGCATTCCTCGACGGTCAGGTGAAACAGCGTCGCGCCCATGTTCATCGTCAAAAGCAGCGAGGTCAGCGGCGAGGTGCCGGGATTGCAATCGGTGGCAAGCGCCATCTTCGTCCCATGCTTGCGGAACAGATCGACCGGCGGCTTCTTCGTTTCCCGGATAAAATAATAGGCGCCTGGTAGAAGCACAGCGACAGTGCCGGCCTGCGTCATGGCCGCTGCTCCCTCCTGATCGGTATACTCCAGATGATCGGCGGAAAGAGCGCCGCAGTCTGCGGCCAGGGCTGCCCCATGCAGATTGGAGAGCTGATCGGCATGCAGCTTCACCGGCAGGCCCAGGTCCTTTGCCGCATCGAAGACGACGCGCATCTCGTCAACCGAAAAGGCGATGCCTTCGCAGAATCCATCGACCGCATCGACCAGACCTTCCCGATGGGCCGCCTCCAGCCCGGGCAGCACCACGTCGCGAATGAAGTCTCCATTGCGGCCCTTGTAGTCCGCCGGGGTCGCATGGGCGCCGAGATAGGTGGTGGTGAGATTGACCTGACGCTGCCCACCCAGAGATCTGGCCGCCCGCAGCATCTTCAGCTCGTCCGCAACCGTCAGGCCATAACCGGACTTCACCTCGACCGTCGTTACCCCTTCCGCCATCAAGGCATCGAGGCGCGGCAGGGTCTGGGCCACAAGATCGGCTTCGCTGGCATCACGAACCTCCCGCACCGATGAGACGATGCCGCCGCCGGCCCGGGCGATTTCCTCATAGGTTGCCCCGGCAAGACGCATCTCGAATTCACGGGCGCGGTTGCCGGCATGGACGAGATGCGTATGGCAGTCGATCAGGCCCGGCGTGATCCAACGACCGTCGCAATCCACCACCGTGGCACCCTTGACCTCTGGCATGCCTGCGTCATCGCCAACATAGGCGATCCGGCAATTTTCGATCAGGATTGCCCCGTTTTCGATGATGCCGAGGCCGGGCTCGGTCTGCGCCATCGTCGCCAGCTTCGCATTCCGCAGAAGCGTTTTCATCGTACGTCCTCCTGAAGTGAGGCCGGAATGGCGGCGATCATCGCGCGCACTTTGGCGACCTCGACATTGAGCGGCCGGTCGTCGCGATAGAAGGGAACAGCTTCACGGACCTTGCCATAAAGTGCTGCAGTCCGAGAGGCCTTCTCCGCCGAACCGGCCTGCAAATCATAAGCCTGTGCCGCCGCCATCACTTCAATGGCCAGAATGGTCTGCAGGTTGCCAATGATCGCCAGCGCCTTGTCGGCGGCCGGCGTCGCATGGGTGAGGATATCCTCCTGCAGGGCCGAGGTGATGCCGCCATCGAGGCTGGCGGGTGCAGCAAGCCGCCGGTTTTCGGCAACAAGCGCAGAGGCCGTATACTGGATGATCATGAAGCCGGAGGCGACGCCGCTTCCGGAGGCGAGAAAGGCCGGCAGGCCACTGACCAAAGGGTTGACCAGCCGGTCGATCCGCCGTTCGGAAATCGCCGCAAGTTCTGCGGCAGCCGTTCCAAGACTGTCAATGGCAAGGCCAAGAGCGGCCCCCACCGCATGAGCCTGCGAATGCACTTCGGGCGCCTCTGGCGAACCGGCGACCACGGGGTTGTCGGTGACGCTCGCCAGTTCCCGGTCAACGATCTCCGCAACATGCGCCAAGGCATCACGCACCGCCCCATGGATCTGCGGCACAGCCCGCAGGCTGAGCGGATCCTGGGTGCGGCTGCCGCCCGATTGCGCAAGAAGCGCACTGCCGGACAGCCAATGGCGTAGGTTGCGGCCAACCTGCTGAAGTCCGGGTGAGTGGCGCAGCGCCAACGGCATCTCGGCAAACGGATCAGACTGCGCGCCAAGGTTTTCATAGGTCATCGCAGCAGCGGCATCGGCCCAATCGGCCAGATGCGAAAGGCGTGATACTGCCAAGGCGCCAAGACCGGTGGCGCAAGGGGTACCATTGACGAGACTGAGGCCTTCCTTGGCCTTCAGGACAAGCGGCGCCAGGCCAAGCCGGCCGAGTGCCTCGGGCCCGGAAATCAACCCGCCGTCATGGCGGCATTCACCCTCACCGATCAGCACGAGGCCGATGGCCGCCGCATGGGTGAGATAGCCGACCGATCCCTTCGAGGGGATGACCGGCAGCATGTCGCCATTGAGAAGCGCCAAAAGCGTCTCAACCACCGACGGGCTGACACCAGAATAGCCATGGGAAAAATTGGCAATCTGCGCTGCCATCACGGCGCGCGTTTCGGCCTTGCCAAGCGGCTCACCAACGCCACAGGCATGGCTGAGAATGATGTTGCGCGACAGGGCCTGCTGGTCTTCCTGGCTGATGATGACATCGCACAATGCGCCGACACCGGTATTGATGCCGTAGCCACGAATCTCGCGCTCTACCAAAGCATCGACAATGGCGCGTGCCTTCGCAACACGCGCCCATGCGGCCTCAGAAAGCGCGAGCGACGCCCCTTGGCCAATCGAGGCGATATCCCTCCAGGTCAGAGGTCCGTCGACAACAATCTGCTCAACCATGATGCGCCACCTCCGCACCTGCACCGAGCACCCCGTTGCACTCCGTCCCAAGCAGGGGACCATTCAAACTGACATGCTGCATGGAAGTACCCCTCGTGGTGATTTGCTGGTCGACAACCTCGGATTTATGACTATCCGAGCCTCTGAAGCACGTCGCGAAAACGGCGGTCGATGGCCTCTTCATCGCGATGCCGCCCCTCACGGACGACCCATTGCCCGCCCACCATCACGTCGCGCACAGCGGCGTCACCGACGGCGAACAGCCAGCGGTCGAGGATCTGGTCGGCGGATGCAGCGCCGATGAATGGATTGTTGCCATCAAGCACGACAAGATCGGCGCGGGCCCCGATCCGGATGCCATGGCCGGACAAACCGGCAGCCTGCGCGCCCCCCTTGAGGGCTGCATCGAACATCGTACGGCCTACCGAGGCGCCCGGACCGCTTGCAAGCCGATTGCGGCGACGGTCGCGCAGTCTCTGTCCGTATTCGAGCAGGCGAAGCTCTTCCGCAACCGATGTTGCAACATGGCTATCCGTGCCGATGCCGAAGACACCGCCTTGGGCGAGATAATCGGTTGCCGGGAAAATGCCGTCGCCGAGATTGGCTTCCGTCGCCGGGCAAAGGCCCGCGACCGCCCCGGAGCGGGCAAGCCTTGCCGTTTCCTCCGGCGTCATGTGGGTCGCGTGGATCGCACACCAGCGCGCATCGACCGGCATTTCGTCGAGCAGGAAGTCCACCGGACGGCGTCCACTCCAGGCAAGGCAGTCTTCAACCTCGCGTTCCTGTTCAGCGACATGGATATGGATTGGACCGCCGGTCTTTTCAGCAGCAAGAATCGCCCGCATTTCATCCGGTGTTGCCGCACGCAGCGAATGGATCGCCAGACCAAGCGTCGCGCCCATGGCATCGCAATCGGGCCTCAACGCATCCAGCAGACCGAGGAAACCATCGACAGTGTGGATGAAGGGGCGCTGGCCCTCGCCCGGTTCCGTTCCGCCAAAACCCGCATGGGCGTAAAAGACCGGAAGATGGGTCAGGCCGATGCCCGCACCCCTGGCCGCCGACAGGATTCGCCGTGAGGTATCCGCTGCATTGCCGCGACGACGGTCCGCGCCTGCTTGATGAAAATAGTGAAACTCCACCACATGACCAAAGCCACCCTTGAGTAGTTCACTATACAACTTTGTAGCCACGACTTCGATGTCATCAAGCGACATGCGCGCCACAAGCTTGTACATGCTGTCGCGCCAGGTCCAGAAACTATCCTCCGTCGACCCCGCCAGTTCGGCAAGTCCGGCCATTGCGCGCTGAAATGCGTGCGAATGCAGGTTCGGCAAGGCTGGAACGACAGGCCCGGAGGCTTTGACCGTCTGCGGTATGGCCTCTACAGACGTGTCAAGCGCCGCAATGCCACCATCTGCCCCAAAGGTCAGCAATACGTCGGATGACCAGCCCTGCGGCAGCAGGATATGTTCACAAAAAAGAGTTTCCGACGCGGTCATTTGCGTAGCCTTGCTAAGTTGTATAGGGAAGATGGCAGAGATTTTCTGGGCCGGCAAGTGGCTTTGCCGAAACTTTGCGCTTTCTTTCGTATGCATATTTCGTATGCACATGAGGGCAGACGGGGAGAGGCGACCATGACGAAGAAAGAGACGGCAATTCAGGCTGCAGGCTTGCAGGAGGTTCCGATCTATCAGCGCCTGAAAGCGGACATCAAGAATCGCATCGAAACCGGCGAATGGCCGGCTCATCATCGCATCCCTTCGGAAAACGAGATTGCGGACACGCTGAATGTCAGCCGAATGACAGCCAACCGCGCATTGCGCGAGCTTGCGATGGAAGGCGTCATCGTTCGGGTGAAGGGTCGAGGTTCCTTCGTGGCAAAGAAGAAGCGCAGCGCGCCTTTCATGGGCGTGCGTAACATTGCCGACGAGATTGTCGAGCGTGGCGCATTACATACCGCACTGGTGATCCTCGCACAGACGGAGATCTGTGGCCACGATCTGGCAGAAGCCATGGAAATGGATGTCGGCGCACCGGTCTTCCACTCCGTCATCCTGCACCATGAGGACGACCTACCGATCCAGCTGGAGGATCGTTTCGTCAACCCGGCCGTTGCGCCGGATTATCTGATGCAGGATTTCGACAGCACCACGCCCAATGCATATTTGACGACTGTCGCACCTATTTCCCATACGGAACAATTCGTCGAAGCCGTCCTGCCGCAGCCATGGGAATGCAAGCATCTGGCGGTCATGCGCGCAGAGCCCTGCCTTCTCATTCGTCGCAGGACATGGTCCTCCGACCGCATCGTCACATCAGTGCGGCTTCTATATCCAGGCAGCCGGTACAGGCTGGAAAACAGTTCCTGAAAGTGATCGCGGCGCACATGACGCCCCCCCCCCTGTGGAACGCGACAGATAGATCGGCGCTGCCCAATCAAGTTTTTTGCATCGGCTTTTGCATCTGAGCGCGTCCGTACGTCCGCGACCAGAAAATCGTAGGATCTGACATTCTGGACAATCTAGTATTTCTACCTATTATATGTACAAATCATAGGGAGAATGATCATGTTGCGCATCACCATGTCGATCACCCAACAACCGAGAGCCAGAGGCCCCGGCGCGACCAGGTTCGCGATCATCGGTGGCGGATATACGGGAGCCATCATTGCGCGGCATCTGGCCGAACGCGCCCATGAGAGGATCGATCAGATCCTTGTCTTCGAACCAAGGACTGAACTAGGGGCGGGCCTCGCCTATTCCGCTCCCGATCCATCCCTGCGCCTGAATGTGGCAGCGCATCGCATGCGAGCCGTTCCCGGAGATCCCGGCGCGTTTGCCGTCTGGCTCAAAAAAACGGGACGTCTGTCAGCCGACGTATCGGCAGTCACGGATAGCGGCATCTACGCCAGGCGCAGCGATTTCGGGGATTTCATGGGCGAGCTGCTTCGTCCGCACATGGAGACAGGACGAATTCTCCATGTTCGCGAACAGGTAGTCTCAATGGAACGTACCTCGGCAGGCTGGACGCTTTTCACGAAGAGCGGGACACCCACGGTGGTCGACGCCGTCGTTATCGCCACGGGACATGCACCGGCCAAGACCCCATTCCAGATCCCCACACATTTGATGCGGACCGGGCAATGTGTTGCCGCGGGCGATATCGGCGGGCTCAAGCGGATCTCAACTGACGAAACCATCCTCATCGTCGGATCTGGCTTGTCAGCGCTGGATGCCCTGTCGTGCCTAAAGTCCCGAAACCACAGGGGGCCAATCACAATCCTGTCGCGCAGTGGCCTTCTGCCGCGCTCTCACGCCCGCGGGGACTTCTCGCCCTATGGAGATTTCACGCTTGAACAGCCAACCGCCATCTCCGTCTTGCGCCGGTTCCGGGATGTCGTCGCCGAATTGACACGAGATGGTGTGCCCTGGCAAAGCGCCATGGATGCCCTGAGACATCAAGGCCAGACCCTGTGGATGCAAATGCCGCAGCAAGAGCAGAGACGCGTCCTCCGGCATTTGCGGCGATGGTATGAAGTCCACCGGTTTCGAATGCCGCCACAGATCGAAGCGCTGTTACAAACCGAAGTGGGCGACGCTCCAGTGACGTTTCTGAGCGGTCGCCTGACCAAAGTCGGCTCTCACGGCGACAGGATCCGCGTAGACCTATCCCGGCGGATAACAAAAACAGCTGAAACCCTTGAGGTGGACCGCATCATCGTTGCAACGGGTCCGGATCAATCGAATGTGCTGGACTACCAGCCCTTCCTCAAGAACCTGGCGGATCAAGGCATGCTAAGGCCGGACCGGCTGGGGCTTGGCATCGATTGCGATCATCTCTGCCGGGCAATCTCGCTCAGGGGCAACCCGCAGCCTTCAATCGTCGTGGCCGGCCCTTTGACCCGCGGCAGGTTCGGCGAGATTACCGGCGTTCCCGAGATCGCCTCCCAGGCAAGCGCCATCGTGGACTATCTTCTCAGGTGGTCGACGCAACAAACGAGAACGATCGAAATCGGCGCCTGAGGCCTAGCGGAAAATCCGCCATTTCGTCGGCTGGAAGCGCAGCGGTGAACCGACGGCCACTTCGGCGCTCAGCGGGATCTCGATCTCGATGTGATGTGCGGGGCCCTCGCCCGAGACATCGAGTTCGGCAATCCGGGTGCCCGCCAGACGCCGCTGCGCGGTCACCGTGCCGACGATGCTGCCGGGGCCATCGGCGAGCTCAACATCCTGCGGCCGGAAGTAAAGCTGGCCTTCACCATCCGCCTCCTGGTCCGCCGGGGCAATGACCACACCCTCGAACATGACATTCCCATCCTGAACCTTGACCGGCAGATGCGAGGATTCGCCGATAAAGGAGAAGACGAAGGCTGAGTTCGGGCGATCATAAACGTCATCGGCGGTACCGACCTGCTCGACCTTACCCTGGCTCATGACCACAACGCGGTCGGCGAGTTCGAGCGCCTCTTCCTGGTCATGGGTGACGAAGAAGGTCGTGTGGCCGGTGCGGTCGTGGAATTCGCGCAGCCAGCGGCGCAGGTCCTTGCGGACCTTGGCATCGAGCGCCCCGAAGGGTTCGTCGAGCAACAGAACGGAAGGCTCGATCGCCATCGCACGGGCGAGCGCCACACGCTGACGCTGACCGCCGGACAGCTGGGCGGGATAGCGCCTGTCGAGACCTTCGAGCTGGACCATGGCGAGAAGATCGGCAACCCGCGTCTTGATCTCGGCGCTTGTGGGACGCGTCGCCTTCGGCCGCACCCGCAGACCAAAGCCGATATTCTCGGCAACGGTCATATGCTTGAACAGCGCGTAATGCTGGAAGACGAAACCGACATGCCTGTCCTGCACGGTCTTGTGCGACGCGTCTTCGGCGCCGAAGAAAATCTGCCCCTCGGTCGGCTGCTCAAGGCCTGCGATCAGGCGCAGAAGCGTTGTCTTTCCGGAACCTGACGGTCCGAGAAGGGCAATGAGTTCGCCCGTCTTGACGGAAAGGGAAACATCATGAAGCGCCGGAAACTGGCCGAACTCTTTCCGGATATTCTTGATCGCGACTTCCATGCAGGGGAACCTTTCAATGCTTGCGAGTGCCGGAAAGTTCGGCACTGTATCGGATCTCAAGGATCGTCTTCAGCGCGAGCGTCACGAGCGCGAGGAGAGCCAGGAGGGTCGATACGGCGAACGCCGCGACAAAATTGTATTCGTTGTAGAGAACCTCGACATGCAGGGGCATGGTATCGGTGAGGCCGCGAATATGGCCGGAGACGACGGAGACGGCGCCGAATTCGCCCATGGCGCGCGCATTGCAGAGCAGCACGCCGTAAAGCAGACCCCACTTGATATTCGGCAAGGTCACGTACCAGAAGGTCTGCCAGCCGGACGCACCCAGTGACAAGGCCGCCTCCTCGTCGCCCGTTCCCTGCTCCTGCATCAGCGGAATCAGTTCGCGTGCCACGAACGGAAACGTCACGAAGACGGTGGCAAGCACGATGCCGGGGATCGCAAAGAGCACCTCGATACCCCAGGACTTGAGGAACGGCCCGAGGAAGCTGTTGGCCCCGAAGAGCAGCACATAGACGAGACCTGATATAACCGGCGAGATCGAGAACGGCAGATCGATCAGCGTCGTCAGGAAAGACTTGCCTCGGAACTCGAACTTGGCGATTGCCCAGGCGGCCGATACGCCAAAGACCAGGTTCAATGGCACCGCGATTGCCGCAACCGTCAGTGTCAGCCGTATGGCAGACAGCGTGTCCGGCTCGACGAGCGCCTCGAAGAAGGCCGCCACACCGCGCCGAAATGCTTCAATAAAGACAAGCAGCAGCGGTAGAAGCAGGATCACGGCCATGAAGATGACGGCGATCGCAATCAGGACGAAACGCGCAAACGGAGCCTCGCTCGCCGGATCGCGAAACCTTGGACGGAGATCAGCGGACATTGGTGAACCTCCGGCGGCTCCAGGCCTGTAGCAGATTGATCAGAAACAGCATCGCAAACGAGATGATCAGCATGATCGCGGCAATGGCCGTCGCACCTGCATAATTGAATTCTTCCAGACGGATGACGATGAGAAGCGGCGCAATCTCCGAGACATAGGGAATGTTGCCGGCGATGAAGATGACGGAGCCATATTCGCCCACGGCACGCGCGAAGGCGAGCGCGAAGCCGGTGAGAATGGCTGGGGTCAGCGCGGGCAAGACCACCATGCGGATCGTCTGGTAGCGATTGGCGCCGAGCGTGGCGGCGGCTTCCTCGACCTCCCGGTCGAGCTCTTCCATCACAGGCTGGACCGTGCGAACGACGAAGGGCAGCCCGATGAAAATCAAGGCAACGACAATGCCGGCAGGGGTAAAGGCGATCTTGATGCCGAGTGGCGCGAACAGCGCTCCGATCCAGCCATTATTTGCATAGAGAGCCGCCAGCGCGATACCGGCAACGGCCGTTGGTAGGGCAAATGGCAGATCGACGATGGCATCCAGCAGCCGGCGTCCCGGAAAATCATAGCGCACCAGCACCCAGGCGACGAGAACACCAAAGACGACATTGACCAAGGCAGCAATCAGCGCGGCTCCGAAAGATATGCGAAGGGCCAGGAGCGTACGTTCATCCATGAGGATCGCGTAAAAATCCGCAAATCCGAGAGAGCTTGCTCGGATCACAAGGGCTGTAAGCGGAATGAGGATGATCAGCGTGAGATAGACGAGCGTATAACCCAACGTCAGGCCGAAACCGGGCAATATGCTCGGCTGCCGCCATTGTGCACCGATCGCACGCTTCATCCGCTTCCCCTGCCTTATCCCTGAACTGCTGCCTGTGCGGCTTGTCCCGCATATTCAAAACGAGTGCATGGGGAGAGAAAAGGCAAAACTTTTCTTTTCTATTGAATTTGTAGAATTTATTAACCGGCATATCGGTCATAGCCCGAGAAAGCCCAGGAGATGGTAGCGCCTCCGGTGAATGGCACTTGTGAAAAAAGCTCTCAAAAACTATTTAGAAAATGGGAAATGATACATTTCTCAAAATATCCCAACCTGCAGGCGATCTCATGCTCACCAAAAAAGGCAAATACGGGCTGAAGGCTCTGGTCGATCTTGCGCGCCTGGGACAAGGCGAAACCGCATTCGTTACGGAAATCGCCATTCGCAACAATATTCCAAAGAAATTTCTCGATACCATTCTCCTGGAACTCCGCAACACAGGGATCCTCAGATCCAAGAAGGGGCCGAATGGCGGTTACTCGCTATCGAAGCCACCGACAGAAATCATGATTGGTCAGGTCATTCGTACACTTGACGGTCCCCTCGCGCCCATCCGTTGCGCCAGCCGCACCGCGTTCGAAACCTGTGACGATTGCAAAGAGCCGGAGACTTGCCAGGTGCGCATCTCGATGACTGAGGTCAGAGATGCCATTGCGACAATTTTGGACAACATGACCCTTGCCGAGTTCGTTGCCAAGGATCAGGCCGCCCCGAGTAAATTAATCGCCGGCGAATAGACGACAGGTTCAAGACGCTCGGCAGCCCAGCCCACCAGATGGGCTGCAGGCAAAAGGGCGGCTGCAGATGCGAAGATCAGACCTGTTGCCTAGAACGCACGCCCCTCACGCGCCCGGAGATTGAGCGCCCTGAGAGCAGCCTCAGCGGTCTCCAGCTTGCTCATATTGACCGTGGTTGCTCCAACCTGCAGTCCGTCGATGATACCCGCTAGGCGCGTAATCATGGCGCCGAGCAACTCATTCCAAACGTCGTCTGCATCTGTCCTTCCTGGAAGCTGAAACCCATCCTCGCCGGCTTTTGCAGAACATAGAAAGGCTCGAGTCATTGCAGCGTCCAGAACCACGCCCAAGGCTGTAGCCAGGCGTTCCGCACTCTCGCCAAGCAAAAGAAAATGATCCCCGGCGAGACGCAAGGTTGAGGCCGTCTCTGGAAAAGGGCGCAGACTTTCGGCCGAAAGGATCGCAATTCCGCGTCGACCATCCGGGTTCAAAAGAGGCAGGATTGTCCAGTCTTGTTCCAAAGAGGGAACCGCGCTGCGGGGCAGAGAGATACCGAGAGCGAGACCGTCTGCTAAGCTCTCGATATCCGGCAGGTCAAAACCGACATGCGCCAGCCGCTCTCCCAGAAGCACACGGCTATAGATCGCGCGCCGCTGTTCAACGCTGCCAGATGTCCGGACCAACTCCAATGCAACAAAGTGAGATGCAGCACGCACGGCAGCCAGCGCCGACCTTTCCGCGATCGCCATCAAAAGATCGGCCATCAGTTCATTGGAAAGGTCTGCACCGCCGAAATCATCCGGGACGGAAATTGCCAGCAGACCACGCTTGGAAATGAACTCCAGCAAGGCAGTCGGCTCAGCCGGAATGGCTGCAAGATCCGAGATCGACACTCGGGCCTGATCTTCAGAAACCAGTTGCTGCGGAACAGGCCGCAGCTTTTCGCTGATCTGCGTAATAGTGCCCATGCCTTCAGCCCTCATGGCAAGACCAGTTGAAGGAGCTCAACATCGATCCGCGTGATCGTCATTCAGTCAGTCCAGGACGCGGTATCCACCATCCACATAGGCGAGCGAAACCCCAATGCCAGACCGGATCGCCAGAACACGCCCGATGACCAGCACATGGCTGTATCTTTCGATCGCCTCCTCGAGTTCGCAATCGATGGCGGCAACAGCATCCTCTAGAATGCGCGCGCCCGAAATCAGGCGGGTCCAAGAACCACCATTGTAGCGGTCCGCGCCCTTCAGTCCACCAAGACCAGCGAACTGATCTGCCAGCTGCCGATGCCGCGTTCCGGCTATATTGATGGCGAATGTGCCGCTCATCTGCAAGACAGGCCAAGTTGAGGAGCTCTTGTTCAGCGAGACCAGCATCCGGGGCGGATGCACTGACAGTGCCGTCGCCGATGTCACCGTGGCCCCGGTCCGTTGAGCATCAGAGCCTGTTGTGAGGATGGTGACGCCTCCAGTAAGCTGCCGCAATGCGGCCTTCAACAATAGCGGGTCGATTTCCGGGGCATTGGCTTCTCGGTAATCGCCCCTTCCGTTGAGAAATTGGGCGCTAGGATTCGACATCTTGGATCTTTCATGATCGAGGGAAGATTGGCGGGCGCGCTTCACAGAACCGGATAATAACCGAGACCCCAAAAGGCGTGAGCGTTGACCTGATCGCGGGAACGCTCATCTCCGTTTTTGTCATTGGCACTTGCAGCAGAACGGGATGCAACATTTACAATCCCCATTTCGAGTTCCTCTTGCCGGCCTCTCCGGAATGCTTCGAAAAAATCGAACGAATACAAATTGAAGCCGATAGGCATGTCCTGACCCCTTCTTCTTCACAGGATTATCACAGTGTCGGCTGACGCCGGCAATCAATCAATATATTCTACCAAATTAGTGTTCTATATTATGCGGCGACCCGGTAAATTGGTTCGCTTTTGATGCCCATGTTTAGAACACGGGATCTACATTGGTTTGCGCTTGCCTGTTTGTTAGAGAGCCGCAGACATGCGCGGCGAACGATGCGTTCCCCGAGATGGAAAACCCGCAGCGGAACGACGATGCGGGTTTTCGCGAAGCCAGGAAGATCAGCGCGGCTTGTAGATCTGGTCGAAGATGCCGCCGTCGCCGAAGTGTTCAGGCTGCACCTTCTTCCAGCCCCCGAAGAGCGGATCGTCAATAGAGACCAGCTTGATGTCCGGAAGCTGCTTCAGGAGATCAGGCTTGACCAAGTCGCGCTTTGCAGGCCGGTAGAAGTGCTTTGCTGCAAGGTTCTGCCCTTCCTCTGAGTAGAGATAGGCGAGATAAGCTTCCGCCTGCTTGCGCGAACCCTTGGCATCGACATTGCCATCGACAACCGTCACCGGCGGTTCGGCCAGGATGGAGATTGGAGGAACGACGATGTCGAAGGCATCAGCACCGAATTCCTGACCCGCAAGATAGGCTTCGTTTTCCCATGCGAGGAGGACATCGCCGATCTGACGCTGAGCAAAGCTCGTTAGCGAGCCGCGAGCACCTGTATCGAGAACCGGTGCACGCTTGTAGAGATCACCGATATACGCCTTGATCTTCTCTTGATCGCCGCCGAATTCCTCATTGGCCCAGGCCCAGGCAGCGAGATAATTCCAACGAGCACCACCTGAGGTCTTGGGGTTCGGCGTGACGATCTGGACGTCGCCCTTTACGAGGTCACCCCAGTTCTTGATGCCCTTCGGGTTGCCCTTACGGACCAGGAAGACAATCGTGGACGTATAGGGCGAGGAGTTGTTCTCCAGCCGGCCACGCCAGTCTTCCTTGATCTTGCCGGTCTCCTTCACGATGGCATTGATGTCGCCTTCGAGGGCCAGCGTGACGACGTCGGCGTCGAGACCATCAATGACTGCGCGCGCCTGCTTGCCGGAACCACCATGCGACTGCTGAACACTCACGTCCTCGCCTGTCTCCGCCTTCCAGTGCTTGGCAAAGGCTTCGTTGAATTCCTTGTAGAACTCGCGTGTCGGGTCATACGATACGTTGAGCAGTGTCGTCTGGGCAAAGCCTGGCGCGAAAGTTGACAAGACGAGACCAAGGCTCAGGGCTGTAGCGATACTTTTCGATATCAGAGACATTTATCGTCCTCCATTCTGGATAGATAAAGCCTATAAAAATGGTAGAAATAATCAATTGAATGGATGAAATAAGAAAATCTGATTTCCTTTCAATGGCGATCTTGGCAACCTTTTCGAGCGAACAAAGCGGAATTGGCAATCATGACCCAAAACGCTTATTTCGACAGAACTAGATTCCAAGATAATCGCTCAAAATTCAGAATTTGAGCATTGAATTTCAAACCAGATAAAGCGTGAGTCAGCTTTTCTGGAGCGGCGGCGGCTGGATGCCTCCCGCCGAGCTTGTCACTTTCAGGCGACGATCAAAGGCATAGTGAGGCAGTCGCACACCGCTGGCATTGATCTCCTGCATGAGCATTGCCGGGCCCGGCAGGCCCTTATGTTTTCCTTTTGCCAGCCCCATCACTTCGCAATCGAAGCCTGACCCGAAGCGCCCTTAATCCTCTGTCGGTATCAACAGGAGAAACGGACATGTCCGACTTCATCTTCATCGCGCTGGGCACAGGCACGCTTCTCGTGCTCGCTCTTTATGCCCGCGCGCTCGACCGGCTTTGAGGGGCGCGCAGATGCTTGAACCCCTCTTTGGCCTCGCCGTCGCCATTGCGCTTGGCGTCTATCTCGTCGTGACGCTGCTGCGTCCCGAGCGTTTCTGATCGGGAGCAGATCCATGACCCTAGTCGGATGGCTGCAGATCAGCCTCTTCTTCCTCACCGTCCTCCTCGTCATCAAACCACTCGGTCTCTACATGGCCCGGGTGTTTTCTGGCGAGCGGACCTTCCTGTCCCCCGTACTCGGCCGCGTGGAGCGTGACCTCTACAAAGTGAGTGGCATCAACCCCGAGAAGGAGCAGAGCTGGCTCGGCTACACGCTTGCCATGCTCGCCTTTTCGCTTGCCGGCTTCCTGGCGCTTTATGCCATGCTGCGGCTGCAGGCCTATCTGCCGCTGAACCCGCAAGGCTTCTCCGGCGTGCCCTCGGATCTCGCCTTCAACACGGCCGTCTCCTTCGTCACCAACACCAACTGGCAGAACTATGCCGGTGAGACGACGATGAGCCATTTCTCTCAGATGGCCGGCCTCACCGTGCAGAACTTCCTCTCGGCCGCGACCGGCATGGCGCTTGCCGTTACCATTACCCGCGCGCTCGCCCGCTCCAAGGTTGCCACACTCGGCAACTTCTGGGTCGATATGACGAGAGCCACGCTCTACGTGCTGCTGCCGCTTGCCATCGTCGTTGCACTCGCCTTCGTCGCCATGGGCCTGCCCCAGACGCTGGATGCATCGGTAACCGCCACGACGCTGGAAGGCGCCAATCAGGTGATTTCGCTTGGGCCCGTCGCCTCCCAGGAAGCGATCAAGCAGCTCGGCACCAATGGTGGTGGCTTCTTCAACGTCAATGCCGCACATCCCTTCGAGAACCCGACGGCCTGGTCGAACTATCTCAACATCTTCGCCATGCTGTCGATCTCGGCCGCCCTAGTCTACACCTTCGGCCAGATGGTCGGAAACCGCCGCCAAGGCTGGGCGCTGATCTCGGCCATGGCGTTCCTGCTGATCACAGGCGTCGCCGTCACCTACTGGGCCGAGGCCCAGGGCAATACCATACTGACGGCGATCGGCGTCGATCCGGCACTCGGCAATATGGAAGGCAAGGAAGTCCGCTTCGGCCAGGCCATGACAGCACTTTATGCGGCGGTAACGACCGGTCTTTCGGATGGCGGCGTCAACGGCATGCACGGCTCGTTTACGGGCCTGGGCGGTCTGGTGCCGATGTTCCTCATCCAGCTCGGCGAAGTGCTGCCGGGCGGCGTCGGTTCGGGCCTCTATGGCATGCTGGTCTTCGCAATCCTGTCCGTCTTCGTCGCCGGCCTGATGGTCGGACGCACGCCGGAATTCCTCGGCAAGAAGATCGAGGGACGCGAGATGAAATTCGCCATGCTCGCCGTGCTCATCCTGCCGCTGGTCATCCTCGGCTTCACCGCCGTATCGGCCATGCTGCCCTTCGCGGTGGCGAGCATTGGCACGGCTGGCCCGCACGGCCTGTCGGAAATCCTCTATGCCTATACCTCGGCTGCCGGGAACAACGGCTCGGCTTTCGGTGGCCTCACCGGCAACACGGTCTGGTACAACACTACGCTCGGCATCGCGATGCTGCTTGGCCGCTTCGCCTATGTCGTGCCGGTCATGGCGATCGCCGGATCGCTCGCTGCCAAGGTGAAGTCGCCCGCTTCCGCCGGCACCTTCCCGACGGACGGCCCGCTCTTCGTCGGCCTCTTGATCGGCATCATCCTCATTCTCGGCGGCCTGCAATTCCTGCCCGCATTGGTGCTCGGCCCCATAGTCGAACACTTCGCCATGCTCGCCGGCCAGACGTTCTAAAGGACCCATCATGTCAAAAGACCACAAGGCTCCCGGTCTTCTCGACCCCTCGATCCTGTTTCCGGCGATCCGCGATGCGTTCGTCAAGCTCGATCCGCGCAAGCTCTTGCGCAACCCGGTCATCTTCGTGACCGAAATCGTCGCCGTTGTCGTGACGATCCTCTTCATCCGCGACCTCGCCTCAAATCCGGGCGAGGCCAGCTTCTCCGGCCAGATCGCCGCCTGGCTCTGGTTCACCGTGCTCTTCGCCACCTTCGCCGAAGCCGTGGCCGAGGGCCGTGGCCGCGCCCAGGCCGACAGCCTGAAGAAGACCAAGTCCGAACTCGTCGCCCGTCGTCTTGCCGCCAACGGCAAGACGGAAACCATCCCGGCTTCCAGTCTTAAGGTCGGCGATATCGTGCTGGTCGCAGCCGGTGAACTCATCCCCGGCGACGGTGAGGTCATCGAAGGTGTCGCCTCGGTCAACGAAAGCGCGATCACCGGCGAATCCGCCCCCGTCATCCGCGAATCCGGCGGTGACCGCTCGGCGGTGACAGGCGGCACGCAGGTGCTCTCGGACGAGATCAGGATCAGGATCACCGTCCAGCCCGGCTCGTCCTTCGTTGACCGCATGATCGCGCTGATCGAAGGCGCCCAGCGTCAGAAGACGCCGAACGAGATCGCCCTGTCGATCCTGCTCTCGGGCCTGACGCTGATCTTCCTCTTCGTCTGCGTCGCCATCTGGGGCCTCGCCGGCTATTCCGGCACGGTGCTCTCCGTCACGGTGCTTGCAGCCCTGCTCGTCACGCTGATCCCGACCACGATCGGCGGCCTGTTGTCGGCCATCGGCATCGCCGGCATGGATCGCCTGGTGCGCTTCAACGTGATCGCCACCTCCGGCCGCGCCGTCGAAGCGGCGGGCGACGTCGACACGCTGCTCCTCGACAAGACGGGCACGATCACCTTCGGCAACCGCATGGCAAGCGACCTCCTCGCCGCTCCTGGCGTCACAGCCACGGAACTTGCGGAGGCCGCCCTCATCGCCTCGCTCTCCGACGAAACGCCTGAGGGTCGCTCGGTCGTGGCGCTGGCCACCGGCGAGTTCGGCGTGCCCATGCCGAAGGCCGAGTTCGATGCCATCATCGGCTTCACCGCCGAAACCCGCCTCTCCGGCGTCGACATTGGTTCGCGCCGCCTGCGCAAGGGTGCCGTCGATGCCGTGCTGAAATTCGCTGGCCTCAACGAACAGGATGCCCCGGCCGAATTCCGCCGCGCCGTCGATCAGGTCGCCCGCACCGGCGGCACGCCGCTCGGCGTCGCCGATGGTGACCGCCTGCTCGGCGTCATCCACCTCAAGGACGTGGTCAAACCCGGTATCAAGGAACGTTTCGCGGCCCTGCGCGCCATGGGCATTCGCACGGTCATGGTGACAGGCGACAACCCGGTGACAGCAGCCGCCATCGCCTCGGAAGCCGGCGTCGATGACTTCCTCGCCCAGGCCACGCCCGAGGACAAGCTCGCCTATATCCGCCGCGAGCAGCAGGGCGGCCGCCTGATCGCCATGTGCGGCGACGGCACCAATGATGCCCCGGCGCTCGCCCAGGCCGATGTCGGTGTCGCCATGCAGACCGGCACCCAGGCCGCGCGCGAGGCCGCCAACATGGTGGACCTTGATTCCAGCCCGACCAAGCTCATCGAGATCGTCGAAATCGGCAAGCAGCTCTTGATGACGCGCGGGTCGCTGACAACGTTTTCGATCGCCAATGACGTGGCCAAGTATTTCGCCATCATCCCGGCATTGTTCGTCGCCACCTATCCGGCCCTTGAGGCACTGAACGTGATGGGGCTTGCCTCACCGCAGTCGGCCATCCTGTCTGCCGTCATCTTCAACGCGCTGATCATCGTGGCGCTGATCCCGCTGGCATTGAAAGGCGTGGCTTACCGTCCATCCGGTGCTGCCGCACTCCTTCGTCGCAACCTTCTAGTCTACGGCGTCGGCGGCCTGCTCCTTCCCTTCGCCGGGATCAAGGTCATCGATATCGCCGTCAGCGCTCTTCATCTGGTGTAATCATGCTCAACCATATCAGACCCGCACTCACCCTCGTCATTGCCATGACCGCACTCACCGGTCTCGCCTATCCGCTGGCAATCAACGGCGTCGCGCAGGCTGTCATGCCGGCCCAAGCCAATGGCAGCCTGATCGAACGCGACGGCAAGGTTATCGGCTCAAGCCTGATCGGCCAGAATTTCACCTCCGAACGGTATTTCTGGCCACGCCCTTCGGCAACGGGGCCAGACCCCTATAACGCAGCAGCCTCGTCCGGCTCCAACCTCGGCACGACCTCGGTCAAGCTGAAGGCGCGCGTGGCGGCCGATGTCGCACGGCTGACCGCAACCGGCATCGCGCAGCCGGTACCAGGCGATGCCGTCACCACCTCCGGCTCCGGCCTCGACCCGCATATCTCGCCCGACTTTGCCGAGGCGCAGGTGACGCGGGTGGCGCAGGCGAGGGGGCTCCAACCGGCAGTTGTTGCAAGCCTCGTCGAGCAGACGATCGAAAAACCCGACTTCGGCGTTATCGGCGAAGCAAGGGTCAATGTGCTAGAGCTCAATCTGGCGCTCGATGCCCTGAACAGATGAGTAGTTGATGGCGGATGACGACCGCAGGGACGACCGGCGTCCCGATCCCGATGCCCTGCTTGCCCTGGCGGATAAGGACCGCCGGGGCAAGCTGACCGTATTTCTGGGGGCCGCTCCCGGCGTCGGCAAGACCTATGCGATGTTGTCGCGGGCCAGACGCCTGAAGACGGATGGCACCGACGTCGTCGTCGGACTGGTCGAGACCCACGGTCGCGGTGAGACGGCAGCCCTGCTCGACGGCCTCGAGATCCTGCCCCGGCGCAGGGTTGCTCATCGCGGGCGGATGCTCGAGGAGTTCGACCTTGATGCGGCGCTTCAACGGCGTCCCCGGATCGTCATCGTCGACGAGCTCGCCCATTCCAACCCGGAAGACAGCCGCCATCCGAAGCGCCATCAGGATATCGAGGAACTGATCGCTGCCGGGATCGATGTCTGGACGGCGCTGAACATCCAGCATCTCGAAAGCCTTGCCGATCTCGTTGCCCAGATCACCGGCGTCACCGTGCGCGAACGGGTGCCCGACATCGTCCTCAAGCGTGCAGACGAGGTGCTGCTCGTCGACCTCGCGCCCTCGGAACTGATCGAGCGCCTTAAGGAGGGCAAGGTCTACCTGCCCGAAAGCGCCAACCGCGCTGTCGATCGCTTCTTCCGCCTCGGCAATCTGACGGCCCTGCGTGAACTTGCGCTGCGCCGCACCGCCGACCGCGTCGACGACCAGATGGTCGATTATCTCAAGCAGAATGCCATCGACGGCCCCTGGGCCACGGGTGAGCGCCTCATCGTCTGCGTCGGCTCGGATCCCCTCTCGGAAAAGGTGGTGCGGGTCGCGAGCCGCCTGGCCTCCGGTCTCAATGCGCCGTGGCTGGTTGTCTCGATCGAGCGGGCCGACCGGGAAGTCGAGACGCCGGAGCGCCTGCAACGCATTGAAACGCTCTTCCGGCTCGCCGAACAGCTGGGCGCCGAAACACGACGCATCATCGGCAATGATTTCGTCGAGGAGATCCTCAAGCTCGCCCGCCGTGAGCACGCCACCCAGATCGTCATTGGCACACGGAAACGGAGCCGATGGCAAAAGCTGTTTTCGCGATCCCTGCCCGATGCGCTGTCCCGAAAGGCGTCCGGCCTCGGCATCCACATTGTCACGCCTGACAATGCGAACCGAGAACGGCGACACACCGCGTTCGAACTGCCAAGGCTGGCCGTCATCCAGCACGCCAGCGTGACAGCGCTTGGCCTGGTCGCCTTGACAACGCTTCTGGGCAAGGGAATCGACGCCTTCGTCGAGCTGCCGAATATCTCCCTGCTCTTCCTTCTCGCGGTTCTCGGTGCGTCTGTGATTGGAGGCTATGCGGCGGCCTTCCTCGCGGCAGCATTCTCCGCCCTCGCCTACAATTTCTTCTTCATCGATCCCGTCCACACCTTCACGATTGCAGCGCCACACGAGGTTTTCGCGGTCTTCGTTTTCCTGGCCGTCGCAATGATTGCCGGCGGCTTTGCCTCGCGCATTCGCGAACAGGCAGAGATTGCACGTATTCGCGCGACAGCACTGCAGTCGCTTTTCGACTTTTCCCGTAAGCTCGCGAGCACGGCCAAGGGCGAAGATGCAATCTGGCTCGCCGTTTCACAGCTGCAGGCAAGTCTCAGACGCAAAGTCGTGCTGCTGGTCCCCCGCGGCAGCGATCTCGGCCTCGCCGCCGCTTGGCCGCCCGATACCGAACTCGACGTCACGGACTTGACCGCCGCCCGCTGGAGCCATGACAAGCGCGAACCGGCCGGCCATGGTACAGGCACTCTTCCGAACAGCCGCTTCGAGTTCCGCCCTCTGCTCGGACCACACGGCATCGTCGGTGTCTGCGGCATCGAACATGTGGGCAAGCGGCTTGACCTCAACGCCGAACGCTCGCTGACCGCGATCCTCGATCAGACGGCCATTGCGCTCGACCGCGCCCGTCTTGCTGACGAAACTGTCGAGCAGGCAGCAAGGCTGGAAGGCGAGCGCTACCGTGAAGCGTTGCTGTCTTCGATCTCGCACGACCTGCGCACGCCGCTGGCGACGATAACGGGCGCCGTTACCGGCCTTCGCCAACTCGGCGAACGGATGACGCCGGAAAACCGCGACGACCTTCTGCAGTCGATCGAGGAGGAAAGCGGCCGCATGAGCCGTTTCATCGCCAACCTCCTCGACATGACCCGGATCGAGGCAGGCACGCTCAAGCCGAAACGTGACTGGGTCGATGTCGCCGATGTCGTGCAGTCGGCCGTCGAGCGGACCCGCAAGCATGCGCCTGGACGACTGATCGAGATCGGGCTTGCAGCGGACTTGCCGCTGATAAGGGGCGATAGCGTGCTCTTGGGTCAGGTGCTGTTCAACTTGCTGGACAATGCCGTGAAATACGGCGGCGAAGAGCCGATCAACGTTTATGCCCGCCGTGACGGCAAGGATGTGCTGATTTCGGTGACCGATCTTGGACGTGGCATCCCCCCCGAAGATCTGGACCGCATCTTTGAAAAATTCTATCGCAGGGGTAAGCCTGACGGCCGTGCACCCGGAACAGGCCTTGGCCTTTCCATTGCCCGAGGCTTTGTCGAGGCAATGGAGGGCACGATCCATGCGGAAAGCCCGGCACTCAAGAGGCGCGGCACGCGGATCATCATGCGTTTCCGGCAAGCCGAAAAGACGTCTAGGACAGAGCCGAAATGATCCAGTCCCGCATCCTCGTTGTCGACGACGAACCCCAGATCCAGCGTTTTCTCAAGCCTTCCCTGACCGCAGCCGGCTACGAGGTGCTGGAAGCGGGCACCGGCGCGGAAGCATTGAAATCCGTGGCCACCCAAGCCCCCGACCTCGTCATCCTTGATCTTGGCCTGCCGGACATGGACGGCAAGGAGGTGATCGCGAGCCTCCGCGGCTGGTCGGACATCCCGATTATCATCCTGTCCGCGCGTGACCGGGAGAGCGAAAAAATTGCGGCGCTCGATCTCGGTGCCGACGACTATGTCGAGAAGCCCTTCAGCATCGGCGAACTGACGGCCCGCATGCGCACCGCGCTGCGCCATCGCGGACGCCCGGAAGCGATCCCGACGGTAATGGAGGTTGATGGCCTGACGATCGATCCGGTCAGACGTCTCGTATTACGCGCCGGTGAGACCGTGCATCTGACGCCAAAGGAATATGATCTGCTGCTGTTGCTGGCTCGACATGCCGGCCGCGTTGTCACCCATCGAACCTTGCTGACATCGGTCTGGGGACCGGCCCACGGCGACGATCTGCACTATCTCCGCGTCTTCATCGGCCAGTTGCGCCAGAAGATCGAACGGGACCCGACAGAACCCCGGATCGTACGCACCGAGCCCGGCGTGGGTTATCGGATGACCGAGCCGGATTGAGGCTTCAGCGGACGAGACAAGTCGGCCCGCAACGCCGACAGGGGCGGTGCGGGCCTGAAGTTTCAGCGCGAAAACGGTATCAGGCAGCCTGACGACGGCCAGGCTGGCGCGACGCTGTGCCAGCGGAACCGGCGCCACGCATTTCGAAGCGCTCAAGCAACTGCGAGAGACGCGCACTTTCTTGCGCCAGGGTCGCTCCAGCCGCATTCATCTCTTCTACCATGGCCGCATTCTGCTGGGTCATCTGATCCATATGGTTGACCGAGGTATTGATTTCGGAGAGCCCTGAAGCCTGCTCCTTGGCAGCCGTGGCAATCGCTTCCATATGCTGATTGATTGCTGTCACGAGATCGGCAATCTCACTCAGGCCAGCTCCGGTATCATTGACAAGATTGACACCCTGCGTCACCGCAGCCTCGGAGTTCCCGATCAGGAGCTTAATCTCCTTGGCCGCATTGGCCGAGCGTTGTGCAAGCTCGCGCACTTCCTGAGCAACAACGGCAAAGCCCTTGCCTGCATCACCGGCACGTGCGGCCTCAACACCCGCATTCAGCGCCAGAAGGTTCGTCTGGAAGGCGATTTCGTCGATCACGCCGATGATGTTGGTGATCTGGCTGGAGGCCATTTCAATCTTCTTCATCGCTTCCACGGCGTTCGACACGACTTCACTGGACGACGACGCACGCGTGCTGGCATGGCGCACGATCTCGCGGGCTTCGCTTGCCCGTTCCGAGGTCTGCTTGACGTTGGTGGTGACTTCCTCAAGCGCGGCGGCCGTTTCCTCAAGCGAGGCCGCCTGCTGCTCCGTGCGCTTCGACAGCTGATCGGATGCCATCGAGATTTCGCCACTGCCACTGCGAACGCTGAGTGCGGATTGGCTGACACCTTCCAGCGCATCGCGAAGCTGGCGAACCGAGCTGTTGAAGTCGTGACGCAGGGATTCGAACTGCGCGCTGAATACCTCGTTGATCTCGCAGGCGAGGTTCCCCGATGCCAAAGCCTGCAGGCCGCGTGCAAGCCCAGAAGTCGCCTGCGTCAGACGCTCTTCCGCTTCGCGCTCGGCCTTCTCCTGGAACGCAATCCGCTCCACTTCAGCCATTTTGCGGCTTTCCTCGGCCTCGGCCTCCAGCGTCTTGTTGTGAAGGGCCGCCTCCTTGAACACCTCAACGGCGCGCGCCATTTCACCGATCTCGTCCGAACGGCCGGATGCCGGAACAGCAACAGCCAGATCGCCACCCGCCAGTTTACGCATCACGCTTGTCAGCTGTGCAATCGGATTGGCGATGCGGAAGATGACCATCAGGATGCCGGCGATCGACAGCGCGAGCGTCATCACCATTGCAACGCCGTAGATCAGGATCGATTGGGTCGAGGACGCTACATTGGCGGCCGTGACGACATTCATCTGGTCAAGCGACTTTTGCGCGATGTCGGCAAGCGAGGCCTGCGCGGGTGCTGCCGGCTTGCGCCATGCATCAACCGCCATGTCCATCGGCTGGCCAGCTTCGAAAGCCGCCAGCGCAGCCGCCTTCTGCTCGGCATAGGCGCCGCCGAAATAGGTGCTTTCGGCAACCTTGTACTGCTCGACGATCGACGCCGGGACGGAGGGACCCTTGACGATCTGCGACACGAGATTCCATGCAAATCCGACCTTGCCGTCGTGAACTGCGATTTCCGAGAGCTTGGCCGCAGTGAGCGGCTCCTTGGCAATGATTGCACCAACCAGCGTCGAGTTCGCCGAACCGCCATAGGTACGCATGGACCAGCCAAGCGCACGAAGCTGCGTGAACATCATCAGTTGCGGATTGCGTGCCGCAATGACGACTTCCACGGCATTCGACGCTGCCTCGAGATCGGCCAGCATTTGATCGGCAAGCGCCAGCACCTGTTTCGTCAGGTCCGGGTCGCGGCTTGCGACCGGCTTCTGAAACGCGGCGTCGATCTGGGAACGAAACGAAACCCACCGTCCATAGGCATCCATTAGGGGGACAATGGACCGGCTGAGCTCGTCAGAGCCGATTTCCTCTGACAATGCCTTCACGGCATCGAATGCGGGATCCACTGCCTTACGGCCTTCCTGAAGGTTCGTCAGGCTTGACTGGATATCCGCCGGCTCGAGCTTGGAGGCAGAGGACGCCGCGCCACGCTCACCGCGCAGGCCGAGCAGCGCATCAAACAGCCGGGCGTCAAGCTGTGCGAGTTGTGACAGTTCTGTCGAACTGCGATAAACCGCGACCTCCTGCAGCAAGAGACGCCCGACGAGGCCAATAACCGCCAGGCTCAAGGCCGCAAAGGCCAGGATGAGAGTATGTTTGATGGATATTTTCATAAGGGTTCCCAAGACGCTGCCTGCTTGACCGAAGCCTCATACGCCACGGGCAAATCATACAAGTTTGAACCAACTTGTCATGATGAGATAAAAAGTCGATTAACCGAAGCAGGCGCTGGCGTCGGAATGGATCGGGACATTGACGTTTCCGACAGCACATGCACCAAACCGGAATGATTTTCGGCAAGAATGAGCCACAATTTCCGGCATATCGAAAGACCGGGGACAGAAACCCCATATGCGCCCTCTGCGACCCGCCTTCACTCGGTTCGCTGATTGCGGGTTGCCATGCTTTGAACGCTGCTATGCCTGGAGCCGAATGGCTTGATCCGCAGGCTGCCGCCCAACGTAGTCGGTTTGTACTCACAATGCGGGGCATGACGTTTTGAATACATATCCTTCTGCCAGGGCTGATGCGCAGTTCCCGCTTAAACGAGCGTCGGCGCTTGCGCGGCTTGACGCATTCGCGCCAGTCGCAGGCGCCGCTTATGGCAAACTGAGAAATCTCGACCGGGGGCCTGGGCAACACGAACATGTCTCGCGACTTTCAGCGAGCCTGAGACGCCGCGTGATAAGCGAGGTAGATACCATCAAAAGAGTGCTGTCTCTGCACGGGGTTGGGCACGCGGAAAAATTCATCAGCGAAATCTTCTGGCGAACCTACTGGAAAGGCTGGCTTGAACAGCGCTCCAGCCTCTGGCTCGACTATGAGCGTCTGGTCGAGAGGGAAATGCAATCACTTGAGGCTGATGGTGCACGATCGCGCCGTTACCGAGACGCCACAGATGCGCGCACCGGGATCGATTGTTTCGATGGGTGGACCAAGGAACTCCTGTCAACCGGGTATCTGCACAATTGGTCACGGATGCAGTTTGCATCGATCTGGATCTTCACGCTTGGCCTGCCATGGGCGCTTGGAGCCGAGTTCATGCGGCTCCACCTCATCGATGGGGACCCGGCTTCCAACACCCTTTCATGGCGCTGGGTCGCGGGGCTTCATACGATTGGAAAAGCCTATCTGGCGGATGCCGAGAAAATAAAGGCGATGACAAATGGACGGTTTGCGCCTGTAGGTCTGGCCCGACAGGCGCGAATTCCGATCGAAGAGATCGTCGTTCCCGCACCGTCATCACCACGACCGGCACCCCCCGTGGACGAGAAAGTTGAGAGCCTGCTCTTGCTGTCTGTCGAGGATCTTTCACTCGAGACCCTTCCGGAGTTATCGGGCCTGCAGGTATCCGCCATTGCCTATCTCTCGGGCACGGATCCCTATGACAGCGCCGCACTCGATGATGCGGTTTTGCGGGCCCAAGCTCGTTGGCCGAACGCCGAACGCCTGGGAGTGTATTCAGACGCAACGACCGCCGCCGCGCGCGCTCAAGGCTGCCGCCAGGTGGTGACAGGCTTTGTCACTGTCGGACCAACCGTGCCGCACGCCGAAACGGTCAGACGATCTGCGGAGCAACACCAGATGATATGGACCGAGCATGTCAGGGCATGGGATCGTCAGGCCTGGCCGCATTGCCGAAAGGGCTTTTTTGCACTCAAGGAGAAGATCCCGGCATTGCTGCGGTCTGCGGGGCTGACGGCATGACCCAACTGGTCAAGGTGTGGTTTGATAGCAGCTGCCCTCTTTGCCTGCGCGAAATCGCGCTGATGCGACGGCTCGATCGCAAAAATGCGATCCAGTTCATTGACGCCTGCGATCCGACAAACGCCTGCCCCCTGGACCGCGCTGAGATCCTTGCTCGCTTCCATGCAGAGGCGAACGGCATGCTCTATTCCGGTGCTGCGGCCTTCGCGGCCATGTGGCGGGCAATCCCCATTCTGCGCCCGCTTGGCCTGATCGCCGGCTGGGCACCGATGACACCACTCTTTGAACGCGCCTATCGCGGCTTTTTGCGCATTCGCCCCCGTTTGCAGGCGCTATTACGATGAAAGATCCCCGTTACAGTCCCGTCAGAACCTCCCGTCTTGGTCGCCTTGCGACGCTTGGACAAATGGCGGGTGGCGTGGCGACCGGCATCATGTCCGAGGGGCTGCGGCGGCTTGCACAGGGGGAAAGGCCGCAACTTTCCGATCTCATCTTAACACCGGCCAATGCGCATAAGGTCACGGAGCATCTCTCGCGCATGAGGGGGGCGGCGATGAAACTTGGCCAGATGCTCTCGCTTGATGCCGGCGAAATCTTGCCTGCGGAACTGCAGGCGATTCTCGCGCAATTGAGAAATCACGCACATATCATGCCACCGGCCCAGCTGGAGCAGGTGATGCGATCGGCCTGGGGCACAGACTGGCGCCGCCATGTGTCGCGCTTCGACACGCATCCTCTGGCCGCCGCCTCAATCGGACAGGTGCATCGCGCCACTCTGCGGTCAGGCGAAGAGGTAGCCGTCAAGGTTCAGTACCCGGGGGTGGCTGCCAGCATTGAATCCGACATCGACAATGTCGCGACACTGCTGCGCATCTCAGGCCTCCTGCCGCAGAGACTGGATATTACACCCCATCTGGCTGAGGCGAAAAGGCAACTGCGTGAGGAAGCGGATTATCTGCGTGAGGCCGCGCAGATGCAGCAGTACCGCGCCCTGTTGTCAGACGATCCGCGCTTCCTTGTCCCCCAACCGATCGAGGCATTGCTCACCCCGACAGTGCTGCCGATGACTTTCATGGCGGGAACGCCGATCGAGACCGTGTTGCTGCAGAGCGCGCCGGAACGCGATGCAGCAGCCACGGCATTGATCGAACTTGTCCTGAAGGAGCTTTTCGATTTCGGGCTGATGCAAACCGATCCCAATTTCGCCAACTACCGCTGGCAACGGGAGACGTGCAAGATCGTGCTTCTCGATTTTGGCGCGACGCGTTCGCTCACGCGGCCCAGCGTCGATGCCTATCGCAACCTTCTGAGAGCGGGTTTGACCGGCAAGGCGGCGCCGGTCCACCAGGCGCTGGTTGCCATGGGCTTCCTGACCCCTCAGCAGCTTTCGAAACACGGCAGGGATATTGATGAGCTAATCGGGCTTCTTCAGCACAGGCTCGAAACACCCATGTTCGACTTTTCCGACCGTCAGATCATTGCGTCTCTGCGGGACAAGGCAACTGTTCTGATCGGCGACCGGGCAACCTGGGGCCTGCCCTCACCTGACGGGCTGTTCATTCAGCGCAAGATCGCCGGAATGGTGCTCCTCAACATGAACATCCAAGCGCGTCTTCCGCTTCGTTCGCTTCTTGAACGATACGCCTGAACGTGAAGCCTCATTCACAGATGAGCGTTCACCGATGACCAACTTTTCCCACTATTTCTGACCCGCCCAGGATGCATGGACGGAACGTCTGAACTGTTGTCAGGCGTGGCCAAGCAAGCCTCCATGTATCCGGGAGTGTGCCGCACCCCCCTGCCATTTCGTCGGCACACCCAGCCGATACGTCACGGGCATGAAGCCATAGGCCTCCAGGGGTTCACACTGAAAACCGGGCTGGCGCAAAGTGCGCCGCCCTAGCGAATCCGCATGGAATGCCAATACGATGCGGAACTTTAAGCACGCAATCGTGTTGTTGCTCCGAGGCCTGACAACTAGGTCCGCTAAAGAGGAAAACCCATGAAAAAGATGATTTTCGCGGCGGCGCTCGTGTGCGCCTCGGCAGTGTCTGCCTATGCCCAGACCACAACCGTTCCAGCAACGGACGGCGACACGCCAGCGGTTGCAACACCTGACACCCCGAACGCTCCAGCTCCGGTGGAAGGCGCGAATTCCTTCACTGAGGCACAGGCCAAAGAGCGCATCGAGGCGGCTGGCTACACTGCCGTTACCGATCTCAAGCTCGATGACAAGGGCGTCTGGCAGGCGACAGCCACAAAGGACGGCAAGTCCATGTCTGTCGCCATGGATTACCAGGGCAATATTGTCTCGAAATAAGCGCGGAAACGCAGAGAAAGGTCATTCCCATGAAAACTGTTACCGGACTTTTTGACACCTATACCGACGCAAGCTCGGCCGTCAGCGCATTGGAAGCCCGCGGCATTCCATCGGACGATATCAGTATTGTGTCCAACAATGCGGACAACCGCCATAAGCACGGCGACAATGACAGCGCTGCCGCTGAAGGTGCCGGAACGGGTGCTGGCATCGGAGCCGTCGTCGGCGGCGCAGGCGGCCTTCTGACGGGCCTTGGCATCATGGCCATCCCAGGCGTCGGCCCCGTGGTTGCAGCAGGTTGGCTGGCTGCCACTGCGGCAGGCGCTCTTGCCGGCGCGGTTGCCGGCGGTGCAGCCGGTGGCTTGATCGGTGCACTCACCGATTCCGGCGTCTCCGAAGAAGACGCCCATGTCTACGCGGAAGGTGTCCGCCGCGGCGGTACGCTCGTCACCGCAAGGGTGGAGGACAACCAGGAAGCGGAAGCCCAGGCGATTCTGAAGCAGTCCAACTGGGTCGACCCGACGGTACGACGTCAGGCCTATTCGGAACAGGGCTGGACGAAGTTTGACCATTCGGCTGAACCTTACGGTCCGGCAGAAATCGAAAAGGAACGCGACCGGTACCGCGTTCGCCCCCTGTAAGGGATAAAGCGGAGGATCGGCAATAACCGATCCTCCGCCTTGCATTTGTGCACTGCAGCATTATTTTAGCAAAAGGGATGTCGGTTGGCTTTCCGGAACGCCAGAAGGTCACCCATGCGAAGCATCAATGACACCATCGAGCGATTGGCTCGTTACCGAACCCAAGTCCAGGGCTCCGCTGATCAGCCAAGCATGCTGACGAGGCTGGAAGGGTCCTTCCACAATCCCGGCCAGCTAACAGGCTGGTATAGAATGCCCGACAGTCCGCAAACATCGCCACCCCTCGTCGTCGTCCTGCATGGATGCACTCAGACAGCGGCTGCCTATGATCACGGATCAGGTTGGTCTAGGCTTGCCGACGACTACGGATTTGCAGTTCTGTTTCCGGAACAGTCCAGGCAGAATAATGCCAATCTGTGTTTCAACTGGTTCCAGAGCGATGACGTTAGACGCGATAAGGGCGAGGCTCATTCCGTCCGCCAGATGATCGCCCACATGGTCGGACATCACGGGGTCGATCCACGCAGGATCTTCGTGACCGGTCTCTCGGCCGGGGCGGCCATGGCAAATGCGCTTCTTGCATCCTACCCCGACGTATTCGCCGGTGGCGCAATGATTGCCGGCCTGCCCTTTGGCGTTGCCTCGACAGTGCCGGAAGCGTTCGACCGCATGCGCGGTCATGGGCTTCCATCAACAGCAACGCTCGACGCCAAGCTCAAGAGCGCTTCGCAACATGAGGGGCCTTGGCCAACCGTCTCCGTCTGGCATGGAACCAGTGACAACACTGTTGTGGAAGCGAACGCCCAGGCGATCATTGATCAATGGCGAGGCGTTCACGGTATCGACGCAAGCGCAAGCCACACGCAAATCGTAGATGGCCACAGACTGGAAACCTGGAAAGACATGTCAGGCCGCAACGCCATCGAGCACTACAGGATTTCCGGAATGAGCCACGGGACCCCCATCGATACGACATCCGGATACGGCAACGCCGCTGCGCATATGCTCGATGTCGGCATTTCATCAACGGTGCACATTGCGCGCAGTTGGGGACTGACGCCGTCGTTCGAGCGAAGAGACATGCCACTCGCCTCGGATGGCGCACGCCAAGCGGGCACGAAACCAGCAACACCGCAAAGAACCGATGGCATTCAGGATGTCATCGAGAATGCTTTGCGGGCCGCAGGCCTGATGAAATAAACGCTAGCCACCTGCCCGCGTGAACTCGGTTTCACGCGGTCAATTGGCCAACCGCGTCCGGTGAACAGGCAGCGGTATGGGCGAGGACAAGCCCGGGGCGCCGCAACGCTCGCACGGCTATCGTCCTCCCTCACAGTGCAACGCGCTCCCAGGTCCAAAATAGTGCAACACCGCAGCTACCAATACCGACGGGTCGGACCACCACGGTTCTGCCTCCAACATGTCGCGCTGCCCAGCCGAATACGAAGAGGCACCCCCATTGAAACCCAGCAAAGGCAACGCCCAAAGCCGACTTTGGGCGCCGACGATCATATCTTCCGTGATGTGCGTCTTGCGCCCGGATTGGAACCTGATCCGCTCAAGGCCAAAGAGACGTCACAATGCAGTTTGCGATGTGCAGATCGAGGACATCATCATGTCGTCCGCCATGGCTGCATGATCGCCCGTGAGGCAGCACAGGCTCGGTGAGAGAGCGACCAGGAAGAAGGCTGTGGCGCTCGTGCCGAGGATGCGGCTCATCCAGCCTTTGCTGGCGGGCTCTTCCGGAGGTTCCTCGGCAGCAACCGTCTCTACGTCGGCCGGCTTACCAACAACCGCGCCAAACTTCTCAAAGAAATCGCCAGCCAGTTTCTTCGCAGTGCTGTCGATCAGCCTGCTACCCATCTGCGCCAGCTTGCCCCCGATTTCGGCTTTGACAGTGTAGTTCAGGATCGTTGCGTCACCATCCGGGTCGAGGGTGACTTTGGCTCCACCCTTCGCAAAACCGGCCATGCCGCCCGAGCCCTCGCCCGAGATCGTGTAACCGTTCGGTGGATCGAGATCGGACAGGGTCACAGTGCCGGCAAAGCTCGCCTTCACCGGACCGATCCTCAGCGTAACCTTGGCAACCATCTCGGTTTCGGATGTCTTTTCGATGGTTTCGCAGCCGGGTATGCACTGGCGCAAGATGTCGACATCGTTCAGTGCCGCGTACACCACCTCGCGCGACGCCTCGATGCGTTGTGATCCGTTCATATCCATGACTGTTCTCCCATTGTCAGTTTCTCTGGCCGCGTCGACGGATCTCGATCATTTCCGCCACGATCGAGAAGGCAATTTCATCAGGCGTGATGGAGCCGAGGTCGAGACCGGCTGGCGAGCGAATGGCATCCATGGCCCCGACATCCAGCCCCGCAGCTTCCAGATCGCGTCTCAGTGCCGCAAATTTTTTGCGCGAACCGACAAAGCCGGTATAGCGGCTCTTTGTGCCGAGAACCGCTTTCAGCGCAGCACTGTCGCCGCGCCCTTGAGTGGCGATGACGATAAAGCCATGTTGCGAACCATCGGTCGGCAGCTCGAAACCATCGACCATCCGGTCTGCGGTGCCAAAAGCTGCATGATCGGCGAGCGGCGCACAGACCGTAACGAAAAAAACCATGCGACGGGCGATGTCGGCAAGGGCCGCAGCCACCGGGGACGCCCCGAGAATGGCAAGATGCGGACGCGGCAGAACAGGTTCAACGAACACATCCATCGTACCCTGGCTCGGGCACATGTTGCGTGCGTAGAGCACGCCGTCTCTGACGTCTCCGGCTTTCACCTGCTGCACATCGAGCAAATCTTCAGGCTGGATACTGATGAGCCGGGGCTGACCGTCGCGGATGGCGTCGCTCGCGGCCCGGAGCACGGCCCCACGAGCGCAACCGCCGCCGATCCAGCCGGCGGAAATACTTCCGTCCGCCAGCACAACAGCCTTGGCACCCGCCTTTGCGGCCGTCACCGAGACCGTACGGACGACGGTCGCAATGGCGAACGGTTCGCCCCGCGCCTTGGTCAAACTGACCAGATCGAGAATATCGGAGGCTTCCTGCATGCTCAGATCCTCGCCAGATAGGGTTCGAGCGCCTTCAGGCTCTCCAGATTATGCGCCGGTGCAAAAAGATCGACAAACGGAAGTGCTGCCTTCATACCGGCAGCCTCGGGGGCATAGCCCTGCCAGCCGATCATCGGGTTCAGCCATGCGATCCGCCGGCACCGGCGGCGGAGCGCCTGCATCTCATCGCCCAGCCGTTCGGCCGGTCCCGTGTCATAGCCGTCCGACACGATCATGACGCAGGTGCGCGAATGGATGCAGCATTTCGCATGCCATTTGTTGAAGGTTGCCAGACTGTCGCCGATGCGGGTGCCGCCGCCGGTGCCCTGCCCCATCAGTGCCATGCGCTCGACGGCGCGCTCCGGATCGCGCTCCCGCAGCGCCGGCGAGATATGAACCAGCCGCATGTGAAAGAGGAATGCCTCGGCCTCCTGAAAAGCGTCGAGCACGCCATGCATGAAGCGCAGGAACACCGCAGAGTAGAGGCTCATCGATCCGGAACCGTCGAGAAGCACGACGAGCCGCAACGGCTTTTCCCGACGTTTCCGGAAGACGAGCTGCATCGGCGTGCCGCCATTCGCAATGCTCTTGTGGATGGTGCGCCTGAGATCGAGCCTTTGGCCACGCGGGCGCGACCGCATGCGCCGCGTCATCCGTGCGCGCATTGAAAGCGCCAGTCGCTCAGCCAGACGATGCGCTTCGGCGAGATCGTCCGGATGCGTCAGGTGCCGGAAATCGGTTTTGCCCAAGAACTCGGCGCGTGACGCTCCGTCGCGCCGGGTCTCGCCCGTCTCAACAGCCTCTGCCCCCTCACCGCGCTGGACATGATCGGCGTGTTCCTGCTGACCTTGGCCACGCGCACCGGACGCCGCGGCCTGCACTCCATCAGGGGCCTTCTGCGGCGCGCCCGACATCCGGGTAGCGGACTTCATCCCGCGCTTAAGCCAGAAGGCATCGAAAATCTCGTCGAACTTCATCCAATCCGAGTGTCGACTGCAAAACAGCGACCTGAGCGCCGGGCGAAGCTGCGACGGGCGTCTTGCAGTGTCTCCACTGATCACCGTCAGCGCGTCGCGATACTCCGCAAGACCGACGATGAAACCATTGTCGCGCAGGACAGCCGCAAAGGCCGCAAGCTTCGTGCGCATCAACTCGCCCAGTTCAGGCTCGGTCTTTCGCAGCGCGCTCATCTCACGCCACCTTTCCGAGCAAACGTTCAGTGACCTGCTGCGTCATGCGGGCCTTATCCTCGGCCGTCTTGATCAAACACATGAGCGTCTCATGAACCGCTTCGGGTTCGTCATGCAGCTGCCGGATCTCGAGGCCGGCAAGCGTTGCAGCCCAATCGAGCGTCTCGGCCACGCCCGGCGTCTTGCGCAGGTCTTCCTTGCGGATGAGGCTCACCATAGACGCGATCTGTAACGCCAACGCCGCATCAATGCCCGGCAGTCGCGACAGAATGATCCGCGCTTCGCGGTCGACATCGGGAAAATCGACATAGTGGTAGAGGCAACGCCGCCTGAGCGCGTCCGACAGTTCGCGGGTCCCGTTGCTCGTCAGGATAACCCGCGGAATGGTCATGGCCGTCACGGTTCCGAGTTCCGGTATCGACACCTGGAAATCCGACAGGAGCTCCAGCAGAAAGGCCTCGAACTCCTCGTCTGCCCGGTCGACCTCATCAATCAGCAGAACCGGTGCCTTTGCCTGCCGGATGGCGGCAAGGAGAGGCCGTTCAAGCAGATATCTTTCGGAAAATATGGCCTCTTCGACTTCGTCGGCATCGACGCCTTCACGCGCCTTGATCGCCAGCAATTGCCGCTGGTAGTTCCACTCATAGAGGGCCGAACTCTGGTCCAGCCCTTCATAGCACTGCAACCGGATCAGCTTGGTATCATGTGCGAGCGCCAAGGCGCGTGCGACCTCCGTCTTGCCAACACCCGCCTCACCTTCCAGAAGCAGCGGCCGTGACAGGCTGTCCATCAGCCACAGCGCGGTCGACAGGTCGCGATCGGGAACATACCCGACCGCGGCCATCTGCGCGGCAATCTTCTCCTGTGGAAGCGTCACTGCCATCGACTGATCCGTGCTTATCCGTGCAACCCGAGACGTTCGCCCACCTTCCACAGCCGCCAGGCATCATGCGGCATCTGGATGTGACCGGCATCGAGGAAGGCATAGGCATCGTTGACCGCGTTGGAGAAACACGGCACGCCGCCGACATGGGGGCTTTCCCCGACCCCCTTGGCGCCGATTGGATGATGCGGCGATGGTGTGACGGTAAAATCCGTTTCCCACTTCGGCGTCTCGACCGCGGTCGGAAGGAAGAAGTCCATGAAGGACGCCCCCATCACATTGCCCATCTCGTCGTAGCGGATTTCCTGGCCCATGGCACAGGCAAAGGCTTCGGTCAGCCCGCCATGCACCTGCCCCTCGATAATCATCGGGTTGATGCGTGTCCCGCAATCATCCAGCGCGTAGAAGCGCCGTGTCTTGGCGACGCCCGTATCGACGTCGATATCCATGACACAGAAATAGGCGCCGAAAGGATAGGTCATGTTCGGCGGCTCGTAATAATTGACCGCCTCAAGGCCGGGCTCAAGGTTCGGCGGCGGCGCATTATAGGCCGACCAGGCGATCTCCTTCATCGTCTTGAACTTCTCCGGCAGGCCCTTGACCCGGAAGCGGTCGATATCCCACTCCAGGTCGCCCTCATGCACTTCGAGCATATGGGCGGCGATCATCTGCGCCTTGGCCTTGATCTTGCGGGCGGCGACGGCAGTGGCCGCCCCCGCGACCGGGGTCGAGCGCGAACCGTAGGTGCCGAGACCGTAAGGAGCCGTATCGGTATTGCCTTCCTCGATCATGATGTCGTCGGCGGGAATGCCGAGTTCGGTTGCGATGATCTGGGCATAGGTCGTCTCGTGACCCTGGCCCTGGCTCTTGGTGCCCATTCGGGCAATCACGGAGCCGGTCGGATGGATGCGGATCTCGGCGCTGTCAAACATCGCGATGCCGAGAATATCGCAGTTCTTGGCCGGACCGGCACCGACGATTTCCGTAAAGAAGGAAATGCCGATGCCCATGATCTCCCGTGTCTCGCCGCGCTTGAAAGCCTCACGCTTTTCCGCTTGCTCGGCCCTGAGGGCGGTATAGCCAATGGCGTCCATCGCCTTCTTCATGGCGGTGTGATAGTCGCCGCTGTCATATTCCCAGCCGAGCGCCGAGTGATAGGGAAACTGCTCGGGCTTGATGAAGTTCTTGATCCGCAGTTCGGCCGCATCCATGCCAAGCTTCTGGGCCAGCACTTCGATGGCGCGCTCGATGGCAAATACCGCCTCCGTCACCCGGAACGAACAGCGATAGGCCACGCCGCCTGACGCCTTGTTTGTGTAGACACCATCGACGACCAGATGCGCGACCGGAATGTCGTAGGAGCCGGTACAGATGTTCATGAAACCGGCCGGCCACTTGGACGGATCGGCGCAGGCATCGAAGGCGCCATGATCGGCCAGCACATGCACGCGCATGCCGAGGATCTTGCCGTCCTTGGTGGCAGCAAGTTCCGTGGTCATGTGATAATCGCGGGCAAAGGAGGTGGTGGAGAGGTTCTCCATGCGGTCCTCCACCCATTTGACCGGCACGCCCAGCACGATCGAGCCGACGACAGAGCAGACATAGCCCGCATAAGCGCCGACCTTGTTGCCGAAACCGCCGCCGATATCGGGTGCGATCACATGGATCTTGTGCTCCGGCAGGCCCGAGATCAGCGAGACCACGGTGCGGATGACATGCGGCGCCTGGAAGGTGCCCCAGAGCGTCAGCTCCCCCTTGACCTTGTCGAACGAGGCGACCGACTGGCAGGTTTCGAGTGGCGACGGATGGGTGCGGTGATCGACCAGCATTTCCTTGATGGTGACATCCGCATTGGCAAAGACGTCGTCGGTTGCCTGCTTGTCGCCGATCTGCCATTCGAAAATATGGTTGGGATGTTTGCGCGGCCCGTGCGCACCCACCATCTTGTCCTTGATGTCCTCGCGCAGGATCGGCGCGTCCGGCAGCATTGCCTTGAACGGGTCGACGATGCAGGGCAGCGCTTCATAGACGACATCCACCAGCTCGGTCGCATCAGAGGCAATATAGCGATCCTCTGCAATGACAAAGGCGACTTCCTGGTTTTGGAACAGCACTTTCTCTTCAGCAAGAACCGCCTGCACGTCACCGGCAAGCGTCGGCATGTAGTGCAGGCCGAGCGGCTTCAGATCCGCCGCCGTCAGCACCGCGATCACTCCCGGCAGCGCCTTGGCCCGCGACGTGTCGATGCTGACGATGCGTGCATGGGCATGCGGCGAGCGGACGAAATCGCCAAACAGCATGCCCGGCAACTTCAGGTCATCGACATAGGAGCCCTTGCCTTGCGTAAAGCGGACGTCCTCGACGCGCTTGCGCTTGCACCCCATGCCCTGCAGTTTTTCGGTCCGCTCTGCGCGATCGATATCGATCTTGACTTGCTCGTTCATTCCGCGGCCTCCTGAAACGGTGTTCCATTGATCTTGGCCGCCGCATACTGGATGGCCTTCACGATGTTCACATAGCCGGTGCAGCGACAGAGATTACCGGCGATGCCATTGCGGATTTCGTCCTCGGTCGGATTGGCATTTTCCTGAAGCAGGCGATGCGCGCGCAGGATCATGCCCGGCGTGCAGTAGCCACATTGCAGGCCATGCATCATGCGGAAGCCCTCCTGCAGAGCGCTCAGCGTTCCGTCAGGATTGGCGACGCCCTCGATTGTGGTGATACTGGCGCCGTTGGCCTGCACCGCGAAGGTCATGCAGCTCTTCACCGACATGTCATCCATATCAACCGTGCAGGCGCCGCAATGGCCGGTGTCGCATCCGATATGGGCACCTGTCAGGTTCTGCTGCTCGCGCAGGAAATGGATCAGCAGGGTGCGGGGCTCAACGAGAGCCTCGACAACCTTGCCATTGATGGTGACTTTGATATGCGATTTGGTCATTGGTTCCCCCCTCAGACGGTGGCGCGGACGCGGGCCCGCTCGAGAGCGCGGCGCAGCATGATACCGGCCATCTTGGTCCGGTATTCGGCAGGACCACGCATGTCGGATGCCGGATTGGTGATGGCCTCCGCCGCCGCGACCGCCGAATTGACGGTGGACGCGTCGAGCGTGCTGCCCACCAGGATCCTTGCCGCCTCGGCGGCCCAGAGCGGCGTTTCCGAGACATTGGTCAGACCGATCGAAGCACTGGTGCAAGTCCCGGATGCCATGGTGATGACCACGGCTGCCGCCGCAGTCGCATAGTCTCCGACCTTTCGCTTGAGCTTTTCATAGCCGTAGCCATGACCCGCCGGGGGAATGGGGATACGGATCGCGGTCAGGATCTCACCTGGCGCAAGCGCCGTCTCATAGGCGCCGAGATAGAAATCTCGCGATGGCACCTGACGGGTGCCGCCTGTGCCGGTCAGCTCGTAGCTCGCCCCAAGACATTGCATCAGAGCCGGCATGTCATTGCCCGGATCGCCATTGGCGCAGTTGCCGCCGATCGTCCCCTTGTAGCGGATCTGTGGGTCAGCAATGACCAGGGCGGTCTCACGCAAAATCGGAACGAGTTCGGCGAGCAAAGCGCTGGTGATGACCGAATACTGCGTCGTCATCGCACCGATGACGACATCCGCACCCACAACCTCCACATGCCGCAGTCCTTCAATCGCCGAAAGGTCCACCAGATGCTCGGGCGCCGCCAGCCGGGTCTTCATCAACGGTATCAGACTGTGACCGCCAGCCAGCGGTCGCGCATCCTCGCCGAGTTGCTCCAACAGCGCGACAGCGCTTTCGACCGTCGTTGGCCGGTGGTAATCGAATGTACCTGGTATCATCCGCCGCTCCTCCCAAAGCTTCGTTCCGAACGACGCAAGACCACACCTCCTGGGCCGATCGTCGAGTTCGTACAGCAGGCGATGAATGCGCCCTGCAAACAACGAGAAGCACACCAATCGCCCCGATTTGCACGAAATGCGGAGTGGCTTGCACGAAATGCGGCAGGGAAGCTGACTTAACGATTGTCGGTTGAGCCGGCGTCCATCGACGCCTTGAAGGCCGCGAGCTCAGAGCGAAAGGCCGTCAATTTCGACCGGCTGACTGGCACGGTGCGTCTGACGGGCGTGTCCAGTTCGACAACGCCGGAATCGCCCGCCTTTTTGATGCGGATGACGAAGAAGAGATTGACGATATAGCTGCGATGGATCCGGGAGAATATCGTCTCGGGAAGACGCGCTGCGATGTCAGAGATCGACAACGGACAGAAGAAGTCGTCACGACCATTGAAGATGTAGGTGTAGTGCGCGTTGGAATGAACCGACGCAATATCATCCGCTGCAATGTGAAAACGCTTGCCGTTCTTTTCGATCGGAAGCAAAAGGTCGCCCACGGACGGGATCGGGGCAGACGACGCGGCAACTTCGGGCAACTCGACGGTTTCCACTGCGACCCGCGTGAGGTGCTGCTCAGCCAGTTTTCTCGGGGTTTGTGGAGGAGTGCCCAACTGCGGACCTGCCGCAAGAGGAGCATTGGGCACAGCATGCGCTTCGCGCCAGACAGTCTCTCTGCGCGCATCCATTGCCTCTGCTGGGATCAGCGCCAGCATGAACACGGCCGAAATGCTGCAGGCCACGACGCTGACAATGGCCGCCAATATGTCTCCGGAGATCAGGGAAGCCGTGTTTGCAACCTCTGCGGCGGACGGATGCAGCGTCGTACCGGCCATCGCAATATAATGCATGCCCGATACCGCGCAGCCGAGCACCACAGCACAGAGAAATAGAGGCGGCCGCCTTTCGGCGGAAAAGGCGAGCCAGAGCGCAAGACCGGATGCAGCGATGGCAATAGCAATGCTGGCGAGCGTGTAGACCGGATCATGCGTGAGATGAAAGACCGAATGCACAGCCGTCATGCCAACATAGTGCATCATGGTAATACCGATACCCATTAGCACAGCGGCGATCACCAGCAGGCGCTGTGACCTCAGGCTAGCGAGGTAGATGGCGACGCCCGTGACGAGACTGCAAATCAGGAATGAAAGAAGCGTGGGCACGACAGCATAGTCGATCGGGACGGCGGTGGTGATTGCCAGCATGCCAATGAAATGCATGCTCCAGATGCCGACCGCGAGCGTCATCGCCGAGCCGGCGATCAACAGGCGGCGGCGGTTGGCAAAGGCGCTGGGGATCAAAAGCGCGAGGCTGATGCCCACATATCCGGCCTGGATCGCCACCACCACCGAAAGGGCGACAAGGATCGGGCTGTAGCTGAACGATGAGGTGAGTTCCGTCATGGCTGTCTCTGCAAACTTCGGGCATTCAGATTCACCGCTCATGTGATGACACGAGCGGTGCATGCGGCGACATTGGCTGACCTGCGTCGGCGCGCCTCCCAGCGGGCCTGACATCACTGTAGTCACGCGCCGCACAACTTGTCGAGCCAGATGGCAATGGCTGGCCGAAGACCGCATCGCCGCAAAGGATTGCCGGTGCGCATGCCGTGTTCGACCGCTATTCCCGCTCGCCCAACTCCAGGGTTTTCAAGGCAGTCTATGCATTATTTGGGATATATTCGCGGAGCGGGAAAACTCGACGGCCGAGTTCACTGGAATTCGCATCGTCATGAACGTCCCTCCCATAGCTTCACGACCGATATTTGTGCATGAACCGGCTGTCGATGCGATGCTTCCACCGGGCCACCCAGCGGCCGAGGATCGCGAAGCGCCATTTATCGGCAATGGCCCGTCCGTCGGCGAGCGAGATCAGGACCAGCCAGGAGGTTTGCGAGCGATAGGGCTCGAGGCTTTTATCCACGAGGCTACGATGGATATTCTCGGCCAGCACCGGTCCCTGACGCACAGCGAAAACGCCGGCCTTGGGACGGGGGCTTGGCAGCGATGCAACGTCGCCAGCCGCGAAGATCTGCGGATGGGATAGGGAACGCAACGTCTCTTCGACGCGGATGAAGCCCTTTTCGTCGAGGAGGAGCCCGGTCGCGCGCAGGAAGGCCGGCGCACCGCTTGATGTCGTCCAGACGACCTCGTCTGCCGAGAGCGTCCGCCCGTCACGCGACACGAGTTCGCCGTCGCGGAAAGCCACAACATCGAAAGCCGGATAGTGGGCGATGCCTGCTTTTCGCATTTCGCGTTCCAGCAGTCGACAGGCCCAGCGGCTGCGCTCCGGGACGGGCTCCGCGGCCCGACCGACAAGGGCAACACTGATACCACGCCCCTCCAACCGGCGCTTCAGCGCAAAGGCAACCTCGACACCGGCGACCCCCTGCCCGACCACAGCCAGTGTCGAAAGCCGTCCCTCTCTCGCCAGCGCATCGAGCCGCGCAAGGCGATCGGCAAAGCTCGCGATGGGCTTCACGGAGATACCGGTCGATATGCCCTCAGGCAGTGACGGGGTGGAGCCGATATCGATCGAGAGCAGGCCGTAGCCGATGCTTTCGCCGCTCGCGAGCGAGACCATGCGGCCTTCCGGGTCGATCCCGGTTGCGACGGTTTCGAGGAAGGTGACGCCAGCGCGTCTGCAGAGTGCGGCCAGGTCGATATGGAAATCGTCGAAACTGTACTCCCCCGCGATGTGGCCCGGCAGCATGCCGGAATAGGGCGCATGGCGAGAGGGGGAAACGAGTGTGATCTGCCCGCCGAAGCCGAGCTCGCCCAGCCGGCGGACCACCTCGACATGGGCATGGCCCCCGCCGAGAAGCACGATCGATCCCGTCGTTTCACGGGCCTCAGCCATCCGAGGCATCCTTCATGCCGATACGACGAACAGGCCCCCCTGCGGCAGCGGCATCGGCCTCGTCATGGGTGACGAGAATGACCGGCAGGCCGGCAGTCCTTGCGCGCTCGAATACCAGGCTGCGCATCTGGGCGCGCAGCGCCATGTCGAGCTTGGAGAAGGGTTCGTCGAGCAGCAGCAGTCTGGGTCGGGAGACGAGAACGCGGGCAAGCGCCACCCGCGCCTTCTGTCCGCCGGAAAGCGTGGCCGGGTCCCGGTCGGCAAAACCGGCGAGGTCCATCTCGGCCAGAATGTCTGCCGCGATCTCCCGACGCTGGCGTCGATCCGACACATCCGCCGGTATGGCAAAGGCGACATTGGCACCAACAGACATATGCGGGAAGAGCAGCGGGTCCTGAAAGAGGATCCCGGCCCGGCGGGCTTGCGGCTCCAGCGCCAGGAGATCGACACCATCGACGGAGACGGTCCCCTCGGCGTGGAACGCTGGATCGAGGAAACCACCGATGAAGGACAGCAAGGTGGATTTCCCCGATCCCGACGGTCCCATGACGGTGAAGACCGAACCGGCAGGCACGTCTGCGGTCACCTGGATTAGGCTGACATCACCGAGGCGGATCAGAATATTCGAGAGGCAGAGACCTTTGCTGGGCTGTCGCTGGAGCATCATCACACCCGCATGTCCCGGCGATTGCGGTGGAGGGCTGCGGGGATCAACGCCGCGAGCGCGAAGGCGAGGAAAGGCAGGATGGTCTGCAGCAGGGCATAGACTCCGATGACACGGCGATTGTTGCCAGAGGCGAGAGCGACGGCCTCCGTGGTGATGGTCGAGAGCCGCCCCTCGCCAATCAGCAGCGTTGGCAGATACTGCCCGACCGAGACGGCAAAGCCAACGGCGAGCGCCGTCAGGATCGGACGGATCAGCATGGGCAGGCGGATCGACAGGAGCACCGAAATCCGCGACCGGCCAAGGGCCGTCGCGATGATCTCGTAGCGACGGTCGAGTGCCCGCCAGGGATCGGCCAGCGAGAGGAAGACATAAGGCAGCACGAAGACGAGGTGGACGAGCACGAGTGCTGTGAGCCCGTGTTCGCCGCCGCCACTGCCAATGAAAAGAAGCTGAAGACCGAAGACGAAGGTGATCTGCGGCACGATCAGCGGCAGATAGAGCATCAACAGCGCCTTCTCGCCGACGCTGCGTCCCGTCTGCAGCTCGCGTTCGAGGCAGCCGATGGTGAGCAGGATGGCCATGAGCGTCGAGGCGAGGCCCGTCACCAGCGTGGTCATCAGCGGATCGATGATGCGCGGCAGGGCACTCATCCAGCTTCTGAGCGTAAAGCTCTGCGGCAGGAGATCGGGAAACTGCCAGAGACCGGCGAGAGACCAGAGGGCGAGAATGGCAAGACCTGAAAACACCGCGCCGCCGATCAGGCCGACGACCACGATCGATAGGCGGCGTAAGAACTGGTCGCGGAGGAACCGCCAGCCTTTTTCTCTCGCCAGCCGAAGCAGGACGGACGCCAGCCGTTCGAGGATAAACCACGTGAGCAGTGCGGCCACGGTAACGCCCAGTTGCAGGACGGCACCGGCCGAAGCGAGGAAACGCGCGGACAGATCCGGATCATTCATCCACTGGACGAGCCGGGTTGCCAACGTTCCGGGCAAGTTTGGTCCAAGGATAAGGGCCACGTCCACGACCGAGGACGAATAGGCGATGACGGCATAGACGGCGAAACGGATCTGCCGGTAGAGCGCCGGCCAGAGCAGATAGACGAAGCCCGCGATGCGCCCATAGCCAAAGGAGGCTGCAAGCCTTCGAGCTGAGGCGAGTTCGACCTGCGGCAAGGCTGCGAGCGTGACGAGAAAAAGAAAGGGCGTTTCCTTGATCACCAGGCCCGCAATCATCGTCAGCCCCATCGGATCATGGGGAATGAGAATATCCGGCGGCCGGTCGATGCCAAGGAGTGGCGCGGCGAGGCGGATGAGGAAGCCTGACGGGGCAATCAGGAAGGCGAAGCCGAAGGCGGCGGCCGCATGCGGAACCGCCAGCAGGGGCGACAGCAAATGCTGCAGGCGCGACAGCGTCGGTGTGCCCGCGTAACTCGCAATGAAGATCAGCGTGATACCGAGAGATATGAACGTGGCGGCAAGGCCGGTCGCCACACTCAATACTGCCGCTGTGGCAAGGCCTGGTGTCGCGGCAAGCTCTCGAAAGGGTTGCAGGCTGACGTCATCTCCGCCGAGCGCGGGCAGATAGCCGAAGGCCGGCAGCAGCGTGCCGAGGAGCCCAAAGGTGATCGGCAAGATCAGAAGGCCAAGCGTGAGGGCGACCGCACTTCTCGGGAGATGTGCGGTCAACCCGTCCACGAAGGAGCGATCGGTCGCCCGGGCTTTCACGGCTCAGTTGCCGCTGGCATAGCGCCGACGCCATTCGACTTCGATGCGCTCCATCCAGCTCGCATGCGGCTCGGCAATCACGGGGCCGAGTTTGTCCGGTGTCAACGTTGCAACGCCGAGGTCAAGCGCTGCGAAGGCGGCACGATCGGCGTCCGGAAGCTTCGGCATGGCAAGAACGGTCGGGTCACCCCAATAGGTCGGGTCCTGCTTGCGAAGCTGCGCTTCCGGCGAAATCAGGAAGTTCGCCGTCAGCAGCGCCCCCTCCTTGGCATTGGCATTATAGGGAATGGCGACGAAATGGGTGTTGCCGAGCGTGCCGCCGGAGAAGGTGAAGGAGCGCACGGTTTCGGGCAGTTCTCCCGCCTTGATGCCGGCTGAGGCTTCGGACGGATTGAAGGCGAAAATGATGTCCAACTCGCCATCGGCCAGCTTCTGCTTCATGTCAGGATAGTTCTGCGGGAAAGTCTTGGCTCCGCGCCAGGCCACCGGATGCAGCTGGTCGAGATAGGCGAACAGCGGCTCGACATCCTGCTCGAAGCTCTCCTCGACCACCGGCTTTGCCAGCTTGGCCGGATCGACGATGACTTCGCTCAGCACCTGCTTCAGGAAGGAAGAGCCGATGAAATCCGGGGGCGCGGGATAGGAAAAGCGGCCGGGGTTGTTCTTCGCCCAGTCGAGCAGTTGGGTGGCATTGTCAGGCAGGCTTGAAGCTTCCGTGCGGGCGCTGTCGTAGAAGAAGACCATCTTCGCGCCGCCCCAGGGGCTTTCCAGCCCGTCCGTCGGTTCGGTGAAGTCGGTCAGGATGGTGGGCTGGTTCTCGATATCGACATAGCGCCAATTGGGCAGCGCGCTTGCCCAGCCGGGGGTGAGGAGCAGGTCCTGCTGCTTCATCGAGACGAAGTTCTCGCCATTGATCCAGATGAGATCGACCGACCCGTTTTCGTTCTTCCCGGCAGCTTTTTCAGCAATCACCTTGGCAACGGCGCTTGCGGTATCCTCAAGTTTCACCTGCACCACGGTCACCCCGTAGCGCGACTGCATTTCAGCGCCGACCCATTCGAGATAGGCGTTGATGTTTTCCGATCCGCCCCAGGCGTTGAAATAGACTGTCTGTCCGGACGCTGCCTTTTCGACGGCCGTCCAATCCGACAATTCCGGGCCGCCGGCAGCGGCCGGGAGATAGCTTGCAGCGGCGATCAAGCCGGCGGCGAAAATACCACGCATCAAACCCATAGTGTGTCCTTCTCCCTCAAAATCGACCGCCTGACATTCAGGCATTGCGGCTCCTGTTTGAACTACGCTCGAAAGATCCACCGGATCTCATGTTCTCCTCCGGGACCACATTTGTTGTCGTGCGAGTGCAGCCTTGATCTCCTCGCTCGGCGCCGGATCATGCATGGTGCACGCCATGGCACTGAGATCATCAGTGATGCGCATCTGGTCGACGAAGGCCCGGCATCCCCGGCACATGGCCAGATGAAGCTTGATGTTGAGCCGCGCCCAGAAGCCGAGATCGCCATCAATCAAAAGGCTGGCACGCTCGGCGACTTCACTGCATCGAAACATGGTTCATACCTCCAAGGCCAAGGGGGACATGAATTCTCATGGCAAACTCCTGCGCTTGCGGATCTGCCGCACGAGCGTGGGGATCAGCGCCACCAGCGCCAACGCGAAGAAGGCGAGTGTGATGTCGCGCGTCACGAGATCCGAGATCTGCGCTTCCCGGCCGCTCGCCTGTGCTGCCACCAGCACACTGTCGACGCCCTGGCCGAGATAGGCATAGGCGAAGGTGCCGGGCAGGATGCCGAAGAACGTCGCTGCGATGAACCGCCCGAGGCTGATGTCGAACAGGGCAGCCGCAATGTTGACGACGAAGAAGGGAAAGACCGGGGCGAGCCGGATGACGAAGAGATAGCCGAAGGCATTCTCCCTGAAGCCGTCCGCCATCTTCTTGACGACACCATCGACACGGTGGCGCAGAAAGTCGCCAAACGCAGAGCGCGTCGCGAGAAACAGGAGCGCCGCACCGACCGTGGCGCCAACGGCCACCAGGGCGCCGCCGATCATCCAGCCAAAGAGGAAACCGCCGAAGATGGTCAGCACCGAGGCTGCCGGAAACGAGAACGCAACTGCGGCGATATAGACGAGCAGGAAGATCAGCGCAGACCACAGGACATTGGCATCGACATAGGCCCGCAACGCCTGACGTTGTTCGGCGAGGAATCCAAGGCTGAGATAGTCCTGCAGGCCGAAGGCATAACCGAGCGCGAGGCCGGCGACGACGAGGACGAGAGGCGTATAGCGCCAGAGGCTGCCTCGGCCGACAGCGCCCGGCGAGGAGATCGGGTCGTCGCCCGGAGGACGGCCCTGCTGCGGAGAACGGCTGTCAATCATCGTGAACTCCCCGCAGCGCGCCTGCGCCTTTCAAGAGCGCCGGTTCCGGCGCAACCGATCCCCCATGGTCACTATGGCTTGATACGGTCGAATGCTGCTGGACATCGAAGGCGATTGTTTTGCTAATGGCGCCCGGGCTGAGGCAGGGGGTGGCGTGGCGCAGGATGAAGGTGACGATCTGGCTCTGGCGCGGCACCTCGTTGACGGGGATGCCGCCGTCTTCGAGCTGCTCTATCGCCGGCACAATGCCGCGATGATCCGCTTTTGCGCCGGCATCGTCCGGTCGCGCGACATCGCCGAGGAAGTCGTCCAGGACACCTGGGTAGCTGTGCTCGGTCGCATCGATCTCTTCGAAGGACGCGGATCGCTCGCAAGCTGGATCTACACGATCCTCCTCAACAAGGCTCGCAGCCGCGCTCGCCGTGAAGGCCGCATCGTATCCTTTGACGATCTGGGGGATGGCAACGGTCTCGGCGAGGCTTTTGACGGGCGCGGACACTGGCGCACCAGACCCGAGCTCTGGGAAGACCTGACGCCCGAGCGCCACATCGAGGGTCGGAGCGTGCTGCAACATGTCGAGGCGGTCATCGAAACGCTGCCGCCGGCGCAACGGGCGGTGCTGATCCTGCGCGGCCAGCAGGAGCTCGATCCGGCAGAGGTCTGCGCTCTGCTCGACATCTCCGAGGGCAATATGCGCGTGCTCCTGCACCGGGCGCGGCTGGCGGTTCGCAACGCGCTCGACCGGCTTCATGCTGGCCTCTGACCGAGACTGGGCAAGGCTCATCGGTCTTCTCCCGAGAATGCAAGCCAAGCCTGACGCCAGCGAATGACGGTTGTCAGCGCGCAAAGAGCGGCAAAGCCATAGGCAATCAGCGGGAAATGGTGCGGCAGGAGACACATCACGACGAAGACCGCGATCGTCTCGAAGCCTTCGGCCAGACCGCCGGCGTAGTAGATGCCCTTGGTAGGAAATTCCGGCGCCTTGCGTCCGAGTTTTGCCGCAACCGCCGAAAAAGCGAGGAAGGAGGAGCCTGTCCCGACGAAGGAAACGATCAGGACGGCAGCCGGCAGCGCATTGACCTCAGGCATCGCCACCGCAAAGCCGAGCGGGATCAGTGCGTAGAAAACCATGTCGAGCGCGATATCGAGATAGGCGCCACGATCCGTCGGCCCCAAAATGCGGGCAACCGCGCCGTCGAGGCCATCCAGCGCCCGGTTCACGAGGATCAGCAGAAGCGCTGCCAGAAAGTAACCGAAGCAGAGTGCGGCGAAGGCGCCTAGCCCTGCCAGGAAACCGACAAGGCTGATCTGATCTGCCTTCACCCCGCGATGCGCCAGGAATTCGGCGACGGGCTGAAGGGCCGCTTTCTGCAGCGGCAGGATCTTCGCGTCGATCATCCGCGCCTCCAGGTCTGGAAGCGTTCGAGCAGTGACAGGAGGAAGCCGTTGATGTGATTGCGGCGCCACTGGCCGGCGACCAGCTTATTGGCCTCGGCGAGCGTCGGATAGATGTGGATCGTACCGAGGATCTTGCCGAGGCCGTGGCCGTGTTTCATGGCAAAGACGAATTCGGCGAGCAGATCGCCGGCATGTTCACCAACGATCGTGGCGCCCAAGATCTTGTCCTTGCCCGGCACGGTCAGCACCTTGACGAAGCCACGCGCTGAACCGTCGGCTATCGCGCGATCGAGATCGTCGATGCCGAAGCGGGTCACCTCATGCGGGATCTTCTTCTCCTTGGCCTCAGCCTCGGGTAAGCCCACCCGTGCCACTTCCGGATCGGTGAAGGTCGCCCAGGGGATGACGCTATAGTCCGCCTTGAAGCGCTTGAGATCCCCGAACAGCGCATTGATCGCCGCAAACCAGGCCTGGTGCCCGGCAACATGGGTGAACTGGTAGGGCCCTGCCACATCACCGGCCGCCAGGATGTTCGGATGCAGTGTCTGGAGGTAGTCATTGGTCTCGACGACCCTATCCACCTTGATGCCGAGGTCCTCGAGCCCGAAGCCCTTCAGACGCGGGGCGCGTCCGACTGCAACGATGATCTCGTCGAAGCCGATGCGGAACTTTGCCCCGTCCTTCTCCACCTCGATCCACTTCTCGCCGGCATCCGTGCCACAAGCGACCGCCTTATGGCTGGTCAGGACATTGACGCTGTCAGACTTCATTGAAGCCTCCACCAGCGCGGCTGCATCCTCGTCCTCACGCATCATCAGGCGCGGCGCCATCTCGATCTGCGTGACCTTAGAGCCAAGCCGGGCAAAGCTCTGCGCCAACTCGCAGCCGATCGGCCCTCCGCCCAGGACGACGAGCCTCTGCGGCACGGCAGGGCGATCACGAAGCCGCTCCCACAGGGTGTCCGAGGTCAGATAGTCGATCTCGGCAAGGCCAGGGATTTGGGGCACGAAAGGCCGCGCACCGGTTGCGATGATGATCGCGCGCGTCGTCAGACGCTGCGTGCCGCCGTCGTTCAGCGCGATCTCCACCGTCCAGGGATCGATCAGCTTTGCATAACCTTGCAGGACTTCCACGCCGAGGCCTGTGTAGCGCTCGACACTGTCATGCGGCTCAATCTCGGCGATCACTCTGTGGATCCGCTCCATCACGGCGGCGAAAGGCACCTTCGGCTCGACCGGCTCCAGGCCAAAATGATCGGCATGGCGCATCTGGTGCGCGACCTTCGCGCTCTTGATCAGCGCCTTCGAGGGCACGCAGCCGAAGTTGAGGCAATCACCGCCCATCTTGTTCGCCTCGACCAGCGTGACCTTCGCCTTGGCCGCCGCCGCGATATAGGCTGAAACCAGGCCGGCAGAGCCCGCGCCGATAACAACCAGGTTGCGATCGAAGCGCTTGGGCCGTTGCCAAATGGATCCGGAAAGGCGCTGATCTTGGTCCATAGGGCTCCTCGCTCAACCCGAGCATTTGCGTTGTTATCCGTTAGACGAGCAGGAACCCGGATTGTTACAAGCGTGCAGCAAGTTTTTTGGTCAGCGCGCAATGCGGATACGGGTCGGCAAGCCGCAGCACCGCAGCGAGCTTGATCATCCCCGGAGCAAAACCACGAATCAGGCAGGGCCGCCAAAGCCAGAAATCCGAAGACAGCACCGGCGAAAAGGCAGTCAAAGCGCCCGCGTGGTGTCGTTCTCCTCCGGCAGTACGTCGGGATCGCGGCTTGGAAGGTCGGCAAGGTCTCGGCAAAAGCGGAGGGTAAACCGAGGTGCCAACACAAGCTCTCGGCTGGTTTCTCGGTCCCGGTCTCGCCTCGGTGCTAAGGCAATCTGGGACCTGGCCAGTCCAGGTCACATTGCTCTTCCAGCCTGTGTTTACGGACATGATCGGACAACGTCCCGGTCTCAGACCTCTTTTGGGCCTAACCGTCTCACCGCACCTCTTCGTTTGACGTCACACACCCAGAAGAAAATTTTTTCACACTTGAATCGAGGGGCTATCTGGTCCTACGCTTGATGAGATTATTCAAGTTTCTTTAATTCGACCCCGATTTCGGGGTGCGATCATCTTTCAATGCGACGGGCTTTTGGGACCACTCTCATGGACCTCATTTCTAACGGCCATTCCAAACTCCCTTTCAGCACGTGTGTTGAAGCAAGCGAGTTCTTGGACGTCCACACGACTGCACAAAAACCCCATGGAGAAAGAAGGGTCCGGCAGGAGCCTGAACATCCAGGTTACCGACATACGGTGCCCTAAGCTGCCAAGACGGGCGACGTCAGGCGCCAAATCAGCTGCGGCAACGCGCTGAACCTGCCTGTATCGCTTCAGAACGAACACACTGCATTCTTCGCCTGCCCATAAAAACAAAGAAGGGAACAGTACCATGACAATGTTCGACAGACGCCTGAGACTGCTCACGACGAGCGGAATTCTTGCCCTACTGCTTGCAGCCGCGCCGCAGGCCTATGCAGCCACCCCGGCAGATACACTCGTCCAGGCCTGGGCGATCGACGACATCATCACGCTCGATCCGGGCGAAGCCTTCGAAATCTCGACAGCTGAGGTCACCGCCAACACCTACAGCAAGCTTGTCGCGCTCGATCCGACGGATACGTCGAAAATCGTCAGCGATATCGCTGAAAGCTGGGATGTTTCGGAAGACGGCCTGACTTATACCTTCAAGCTGAAGCCGAAGCTCACCTTCGCCTCCGGCAATCCAATCACCGCTGAAGATGTCGCGTTTTCCTTCGAACGTGTCATCAAGCTCGACAAGTCGCCAGCCTTCCTGCTGACCCAGTTCGGCCTCAACGGCGACAACGTCACGGACAAGGCTAAGGCCGTCGACGAATCCACTTTCGTCATGACCGTCGACAAGCCCTACGCGCCGAGCTTCGTGCTCAACGTGCTGACGGCAACCGTCGCATCCGTCGTCGACAAGAAGGTCGTGATGGAGAATGCCAAGCCGGTCACGCCGACCGCCGAATACAAATATGACACCGATTTCGGCAATGAATTCTTGAAGACTGGTTACGCCGGGTCCGGCCCATTCAAGATTCGCGAATGGCGCGCCAACGAAGTTGTCGTGCTCGAGCGCAACGACAACTACTACGGTGAAAAGGCCAAGCTTGCGCGCGTCATCTATCGCTACATGAAGGAAAGCTCCGGCCAGCGCCTGGCGCTTGAAAACGGTGATATCGACGTTGCCCGCAACCTCGATCCGGGCGATTTCGACGCCGTTGCCAAGAAGGATGGAATCGCCACGACCTCGGCACCGAAGGGCACGCTCTACTATTTCAGCCTCAACCAGAAGAACCCGAACCTGGCCAAGCCCGAGGTCATCGAGGCCTTCAAGTACCTCGTCGACTATGATGCGCTCGGCGAGACCCTGATCAAGGGTATCGGCACGATCCACCAGACCTTCCTGCCATCAGGCCAACTCGGCGCGCTCGACGACACGCCCTACACACTCGATGTCGCCAAGGCCAAGGAACTGCTGGCCAAGGCCGGTCTGCCCGACGGCTTCACCGTCACTATGGATGTTCGCAATACGCAGCCGGTGACCGGCATTGCCGAAAACGTACAGCAGACGCTTGCCCAGGCCGGCATCAAGCTGGAAATCATCCCGGGCGACGGCAAGCAGACGCTGACCAAGTTCCGCGCCCGCCAGCACGACATCTATATCGGCCAGTGGGGCTCGGACTATTTCGACCCGAACTCCAATGCCGAGACCTTCACCTTCAACCCTGACAATTCCGATGCAGGCACGAACAAGACGCTCGCCTGGCGCAATGCCTGGGATCCGAAGGAACTCTCGACCAAGACAGCCGCTGCCCTTCTCGAAAAGGATACGGCCAAGCGCGCGGCGATCTATGAGGATCTGCAGAAGCAGGTTCTGGCAACGGGCCCGTTCGTGGTGATCTTCCAGCAGACGGAAATCGCCGGCTATTCGAGCAAGGTACAGAACTACAAGCTCGGCCCGAGCTTCGACACCAACTATGTCAACACAGTCACCAAGGAATAGTCGTCCTTGACCCAGGTTGACAGTCAGGTCGACCGGAGGCGCGCGTCTCAGCGCGCCTCCTCGATCGCCATCAGCGTCGGCAAATTCCTGCTGACGGTGGTGACCACCTATCTCGGCCTTCTGGCCGTCACCTTCTTCATCGGCCGCGTCGTGCCGATCGATCCGGCGCTTGCCATCGTCGGCGACCGTGCGCCGGCGCATGTTGTCGAGCGTGTGCGCGAGCAGCTAGGCCTTAACCTGCCGCTCTGGCAGCAGTTCATCATCTATGTCCGCCAGGCGCTGTCGGGCGATTTCGGGGTGTCGGTGCTGACCACCAATCCCGTGATGAAGGACATCGCCCGCGTCTTTCCGGCAACGATCGAGCTTGCCACTGTCGGCACCATCATCGGGGCCGTATTCGGCGTGCCGCTCGGCGTGCTGGCCGCCGTCAAGCGTGGCTCGCTCGCCGATCAGCTGGTGCGTGTCATCGGCCTCATCGGCTATTCCGTGCCGATCTTCTGGCTGGGTCTCCTGGCGCTGCTGTTCTTCTACGCAAAGCTGAACTGGGTCGCTTATCCCGGCCGCGTCGACATCGTCTATGAATACAGTTTTACCCCCGTCACCGGCTTCTTCCTCATCGACGCCGCCATGCAGCGGCAGTGGGATGTGCTGTGGGATCTCTTCCGCCACATCATCCTGCCTGGCGGCCTGCTCGGCTATTTCTCCATGGCCTATATCAGCCGCATGACACGCTCCTTCATGCTCAATGAACTGGCGCAGGAATATATCGTTGCGGCCCGCGCCAAGGGCTTGAGCGAAACCCGGATCATCTGGTTCCATGCGCTGCGCAATGCCGCCGTCCCCCTGGTCACCGTCATCGCGCTCTCCTATGCCGGCCTGCTCGAAGGCTCTGTGTTGACCGAGACGATCTTCTCCTGGCCGGGGCTTGGCCTCTACATCACCAATTCGCTGCAGAATGCCGACTTGAACGCCGTGCTCGGCGGGACGATCGTGATCGGATCCGTCTTCATCGGCATCAATCTTCTGTCGGACATTCTCTACCGTACGCTGGATCCGAGGACGCGCAGCCGATGACCACACCCGTCCCCGCTTCCGAGCAATCCTGGAAAGGCTGGCTCACATCCGACCGGCCGCAATCCCGCCTGCAGGCCCGCTGTGGCCGGGCCTATATCATCTGGCAGCGCTTTGCCGAAAACCGGCTGGCGCTGGCCGGTCTCGCCATCCTGCTCGCCCTCCTCTTCGTCGCCGCCTTTGCCGATGTGCTGGCGCCGCATTCGCCGGTTCAGGGTGATCTGCGCAATGCCCGCCTCCTGCCGCCCGGCAGTGCCGGCTATCTGCTCGGCACCGACGATCAGGGTCGCGACATCCTCTCGCGCCTGATCCATGGCTCTCGGTTGACCCTGTTCGTTGTGGCACTGGTCGCGGTCATCGCCGCACCCGTCGGTCTCATCGTCGGGACGATTGCCGGTTATGCCGGCGGCTGGATCGATGGCGTCCTGATGCGCATCACCGATATCTTCCTCGCCTTTCCGAAGCTGGTGCTGGCGCTGGCGCTGGTGGCAGCCCTCGGTCCCGGCATCGAGAATGCGGTGCTTGCCATCGCCATTACCTCCTGGCCGCCCTATGCCCGCATCGCGCGGGCCGAAACACTGACCTTCCGCAATTCGGACTTCATCGCGGCGGTGCAACTGATGGGGGCCTCGCCGCTCCGGATCGTGCTGTCGCATATCGTGCCTCTGTGTCTCTCCTCGGTCATCGTGCGCGTCACGCTCGACATGGCCGGCATCATCCTCACGGCCGCCGGGCTCGGTTTCCTCGGTCTCGGCGCACAGCCGCCGCTGCCGGAATGGGGCGCGATGATCGCGTCCGGTCGCCGCTTCATTCTCGATCAGTGGTGGGTTGCGGCCATGCCAGGCTTCGCCATCCTGATCGTCTCGCTCGGCTTCAACCTTTTGGGTGACGGCTTGCGCGATGCACTCGATCCGAAGGAGGCCGGTCAATGAGCGCGCTTCTGACTGTCGAAAACCTCCGTGTCAGCTTCCCGACCCGCACCGGTTTGATCGAGGCCGTGCGCGGCGTCTCCTTCACGCTCGGGCGCGAACGGCTCGGCATTGTCGGTGAATCCGGGTCCGGCAAGTCGCAGACCGGCCGCGCGATCATGGGGCTGACGCCGGCCCAGGCGCGGATCACGGCCGACCGGCTGCAGTTCGGCGATACCGATCTCCTGACCGCCAGCCCTGCCCGTCGTCGCTCACTGCGCGGCAAGCAGCTGGCGATGATCCTGCAGGATCCGAAATACTCGTTGAACCCGGTCATGACCGTCGGGCGGCAGATCATGGAAACGCTCAGGACGCATGAGAAGGTGTCGTCCAGCGACGCGCGCAAGCGGGCCTTGGCCATGCTCGAAGCCGTGCAGATCCGCAATCCGGAGCGGGTGTTCGATCTCTATCCGCATGAAGTTTCCGGCGGCATGGGCCAGCGTGTGATGATCGCGATGATGCTGATCTGCGGTCCCGAACTCTTGATCGCCGACGAACCGACCTCGGCGCTCGACGTGACCGTCCAGCTCGAAGTGCTCGCCATTCTCGACGCGCTGGTGCGCGATCGCGGCATGGGCCTGATCTTCATCAGCCACGACCTGCGGCTGGTCTCGTCCTTCTGCGACCGGGTGCTGGTCATGTATGCCGGCCGGGTGGTCGAAGAGATCGAGGCGACACGGCTCCACGAAGCGCAACATCCCTATACGAGAGGGCTGCTCGAATGCCTGCCGCAGATCGCCGCCGACCGGCATCCTTTGCCTGTGCTCTCCCGTCAGGCGGAGTGGAAACTATGAGACCGGCCCTTGCCATCCGAGACATGGTCGTCAGCTTCGATGGCTACCGGGCGCTCGACAGCGTCGACGTCGACGTGGAAAGCGGCGCCTCCTTCGGCATCGTCGGCGAATCCGGCTCCGGCAAATCGACGCTGCTGCGGGCCGTGGCCGGGCTGAATTCGTTCAGCCAAGGCATTCTGTCGGTCAACGGCAAGCTCTATGAAGGCCGCAAGCGCGACAAGGCCTTCTACCGGCAGGTGCAGATGGTCTTCCAGGATCCTTACGGCTCTCTGCATCCGCGCCAGACGGTTGACCGACTGCTGCGCGAGCCGCTGACGATCCACGGCTTCGCCGATGCGGAGACACGGATTTCCCGTGCGCTGGACGAAGTTGGCCTCGGCGCCGGCTTCCGCTTCCGCTTTTCGCACCAGCTATCGGGCGGCCAGCGCCAGCGAATCGCGATTGCCCGCGCCCTGATCCTGGAGCCAAAGGTACTGTTGCTCGACGAGCCGACCTCGGCGCTCGATGCCTCGATCCAGGCGGAGATCCTGAACCTGCTCGAACAGGTGCGCAAGGACCGCGGCCTGACCTTCGTCATGGTCAGCCACGACCTCGCCGTGATCAGCCATATGTGCGAAAATCTGGCTGTGATGAAATCTGGCAAGATCGTCGAGACACTGAGCGTCGAGCAATTGCGCAATGGTGATTACTCGACGGACTACACCCGTCAGTTGATGACGGCGAGCGAGGGCTTTCGCCGCAACTGAAGTTCTTCACGGTTTGTGAACCGGGCTGCGCCAACAGCGACGAGAACCATCTGAATCCTCTCTTAGCCGCCAGCTTATCGCTTACCCGCTCACGAACTCGGGCGCCCATTGCAGTATCAGCAGACCAAGCACAGTCTGCGGCAGCGGTGAGCACCTGACGTGAAGAGCCTGTAGACCGTCCATCTTGGAAATACTGGACGTGCGCGCGGCACTCAAGGAGAATGGCGGAGAGGGTGGGATTCGAACCCACGATACCCTTGCGAGTATGCCGCATTTCGAGTGCGGTGCTTTCGACCACTCAGCCACCTCTCCGGTCACATTGGTCGGCGCACGGTGGCGCGGGCTGTCTCATAGCGGCAAGTCACCCCCCACGCAAGAGCGAATGTGACGGTTTTGTCCGCTTTTATCTTGACACCCAGAAGGGGCTCACGTATGCGACCCTCGACTTAAAGTGTGCAGAAATGTGCCTTGTGGTCTTCGCGATCCGCGAAGTGAACCGGCGGGATGAAAGTTCCGCTCCTCCGACTGGCAAAAAGACGGCCCCTCTTTGAGGAGAGCCGGAACGAACATGAAAGGTTAAAAAATGTTCGCAGTCATCAAGACCGGCGGTAAACAGTACCGCGTCAATGCCAACGACGTGCTGACCATTGAAAAGCTGGAAGCCGAAGCTGGTGCGACCATCGAATTCACCGAGATCCTCATGGTCGGCGTCGGCGCAGACGCAACCATCGGCGCGCCCTTCGTGGCTGGCGCCAAGGTTACGGCAGAAGTTGTCGAGCAGACCCGCGGCAAGAAGGTCATCGCCTTCAAGAAGCGTCGTCGTCAGAACTCCAAGCGTTCGCGCGGCCATCGTCAGCACCACACCGTGGTGCGCATCACCGATATCGTCGCAGCCTGAAACGCTGATAACTAGGTTTAAAGGAGCAATCCAATGGCACACAAAAAAGCTGGCGGTTCTTCGCGTAACGGTCGCGATTCCAATTCCAAGCGCCTTGGCGTGAAGAAGTTCGGCGGCGAAGCCGTCATTCCAGGCAACATTATCGTTCGTCAGCGCGGCACGCAGTGGCATCCCGACGCCAATGTCGGCATGGGCAAGGATCACACCGTATTTGCGCTCATCGAAGGCAATGTCGCGTACCGTACCAAGGCCAACGGCAAGGTATACGTGTCCGTAATGCCGAAAGCCGAAGCAGCAGAATAAAGCCGGTAGCGTTTAACAAACAGCCGGTGTCTCATCGACCCGGCTGAGCGCGCAAGGTTCAGTTTCAAGAAAAAGGGGGAGATGGGACACCATCTCCCCCTTTTTCTTTTCCAACCAAGGAGACTGAACCATGGAAAGCTTATTGATGAGGGAGGACCAATTCCGGTCTCCCGAAGAGCGGCCAAGGCCCGATCGGACCAGGACCGATTGCCCTGTCTTGTTGTCACAAAGGCTCGTTCTGCGCGCCCCGCACATCGAAGACATTGACGCCCTTGCCCATCTCGCCAACAATGCCGCGATCGCCACCATGGTGGCCCGCATGCCGCATCCCTACACGGCAAAAGACGCGGCCGACTTCGTGCGACGCACGAATATCGGCGAGATCGGCAAGTGCGTCTATGCCATCACGAAAGCGGAAAACGGCGAGTTTCTCGGTTGCTGCGCGCTGGAGCCCAATCCCGTCGACGATACCACGCTCGAACTCGGCTATTGGCTGGGCGAGCCTTACTGGAACAAGGGTTATGCCACCGAGGCGGCGCATGCGCTGATCGACATGGCCTTTCGCACCCGCGAATGGGTGTCCCGCATCGATGCAAGGTGCCGCGTCACCAACATCGCCTCGCGCCGGGTCATCCAGAAGTCGGGCTTCCAGTTCCAGGGCACCGGCATGGTCGGCAACCTCGCCATGGGCGGCACGGTCCCGGTGGAATGGTACAGGCTGGATCGCAAGACCTGGCTGTCCTTGAAGAGCTGGGGAGACATGCGATGAGCGCGCTTGTTGCCGAACGGCAGGCCACGCGGCCTGTCACACCCGGACCCTGCCCCATGATCGAGGCAACCCGGCTCGTTCTTCGGCCCCACCGCATGGCGGATGCGCCGGCCATTGCCGCCTCGCTTGGCGATTTCGCCGTGGCGCGCATGCTGACAAGGGTCCCTGTGCCTTATGATGGCGAGGATGCCCGCGACTGGCTCAACATGGCAACGTCAGGCCTCAAGCCCGACTGGCATCTGGCCGTCACACTCGATGACGTCCATGTCGGTGTCGTCTCGCTCGAGCTCAGACACGGGCTCTGGCACCTCGGCTATTGGCTGAACCGATTCTACTGGGGCAAGGGGCTGATGGGCGAGGCAGTCGAGCTCACACTTGACCGCTTCTTTCGCCGTATGCCGCAGGTGGAAATTGCCGGCGGCGCCTTTGCCGACAATGCCGCGTCGCTGCGCCTGCTCTCAAGGCGCGGCTTTCGCACGACCGGAATGACGCAAGTCTATTCGGTTGCCCGCAACGGCATGGTTCCGCTCGTCGACATGCGGCTCACCCAGTCGGATTTCAACGGCCGGAGCTGAGGCCCACAAAAGCGGGATCTGGGCAAACCTTGCCCGGATCCATCAAGCAAGCTCGATCCAGACCGGAAAATGGTCGGAGCCGAGTGCCGACAGATCCACCCATGCGGCCTTCAATCTTGGAGCAAGGCCACCACTCAGGAAACAATAATCGAGATGCATGCGCCGCGCGCCATCCTCGCTGATCCAGCTATAGCCGTCTGCCGGCCGGCCGATCCGCGCCTCGGCATCGATGGCAAAGCCGGTACGTGCCACGCGGCCGTAATAGGCATCCTTGCGCCCGGCCATCGTAAGATATTCCGCGCTCTCCGGCTCCATGTTGAAATCGCCCATGATCACGAAGTCCGCCGGCAACGGCGGATCGGGCAGGTCAAACTCATTGATCCCGGTCAGCGCCCCGCCCTCTTCGAGATAGCGGAAGGCTCGCTCCTTGAGAAAGGCAATCTGCGCGATCCGCTCGTCGGGAGAGATGTGGTCGAGATGCACGGAGTAAACGCGCAGCGCCTCCCCTTGCCCCTCCCCCGGCACCTCGATCACCGCCTCCAGCGCCGAACGCTGCAGGTTGAGCCGGTCATAGGTGCGCATGCGCGGCAAGAGCAGGTTGCGCGTGGCCCTGATCGGAAAACGCGACAGCACCATATTGCCGAACTGGAAGCGCCGTTCGATGCGACGCCCATCGACCATCTGATGGTCGACGAGAACATCGCAGCCCGGCCCGAAAGCGCAAGAGTAATCCGGGAAGGCCGCCGAAAACACCGCGACGAGATCGGCGTGACCATTGCGCGAAAAGCCACGGGTGACCTCCTGAAGCGCGATCACATCGGCGCCAGAAAGGCTGGCTGCAATCCGATCCGGGTCAAAACGCCCGTCTTGGCCGATGCCATACTGGATGTTGTAGCTGACGAACTTCACGATACTCTTTGACCTCCGCGCCCTGCGGCGATAACGATGGCCGCGATCCGAGCGGAAAAACGCAACCGACACAAGACGGCAGTACGATGAAATTTCTCGATGAAGCAAAAGTATACATTCGTTCCGGCGACGGCGGTGGCGGTGCTGTGTCGTTCCGGCGTGAAAAGTTCATCGAATTCGGCGGACCTGACGGTGGCGATGGCGGTCGCGGTGGCGATGTCTGGGTGGAAGCCGTCAATGGCTTGAACACGCTGATCGACTTCCGCTTCCAGCAGCATTTCAAGGCCAAGACCGGCACGCACGGCATGGGCCGCAACCGCACCGGCGCCAATGGCGACGACGTGACCCTCAAGGTCCCGGTCGGCACGCAGATTTTCGAGGAAGACAACGAGACCCTGATCGTCGACCTCACGGTCGAAGGCCAGCGCTTCCGCATCGCCAAGGGCGGCAATGGCGGCTTCGGCAATGCCCACTTCAAGACCGCGACCAACCAGGCGCCGGATTGGGCCAATCCTGGCCTTGAGGGCGAAGAAAAGACGGTCTGGCTGCGCCTGAAGCTGATTGCCGATGCCGGTCTCGTCGGCCTGCCCAATGCCGGCAAGTCGACTTTCCTTGCCGCGGTGACCCGCGCCCGGCCGAAAATCGCCAACTATCCCTTCACCACGCTCCATCCGAACCTCGGCGTCGCCACCATTGACGAGCGCGAATTCATCCTGGCCGACATTCCGGGCCTGATTGAAGGCGCCCATGAAGGCGTCGGCATCGGCGACCGCTTCCTCGGCCATGTCGAGCGCACCCGCGTGCTTTTGCATCTCGTTTCCGCCCAGGAAGAAGAGGTCGGCAAGGCGTACAAGACCGTGCGTCGCGAACTCGACGCCTATGGCGGCGGCCTGGATGACAAGCCGGAGATCGTGGCGCTGTCGCAGATCGACGTGCTCGACGCGGCAGAACTGAAGAAGAAGGCGGCGGAACTGAAAAAGGCCTGCGGCCAGACGCCCCTCCTGCTCTCGGCCATCACCGGCAAGGGCATGACGGATGCGCTGCGTGCGCTGCGCGACATCATTGTCGCGGCCCAGGGCAACCAGCCCCTGCCGGAAAAGCGCGAGAAGAACCGCCGCAACCGCGACGGCGATGGCAATCTTGAAGCCGGCCTCGACGGAGAAGGCGACGACTGATGACGACCCGGCTCCGCTCGCTCTCTCGCGTCAAGCGCGTCGTCATCAAGATCGGCTCCGCCCTGCTGGTCGATCGCGGTTCCGGCATCAAGTCGGAGTGGCTCGATGCGATCTCGGATGACATCGCCGCCTTGAAAGCCCGTGGCACCGACGTTCTCGTCGTCTCCTCGGGCGCCATCGCGCTTGGCCGCACCGTGCTCGACATGCCCAAAGGCGCCTTGAAGCTCGAGGAAAGCCAGGCTTGCGCCGCTGTCGGCCAGATTGCGCTTGCCCGTCACTGGGCAGAAAGCCTCTCGCGCCATCAGATCGTGGCCGGCCAGATCCTGCTGACCCTCGGCGATACCGAGGAGCGCCGGCGCTACCTCAACGCCCGTGCCACCCTCAACCAGCTTCTGAAGATCGGCGCCGTGCCGATCATCAACGAGAACGATACGGTGGCTACCACCGAAATCCGATATGGCGACAATGATCGCCTGGCCGCCCGCGTGGCCACCATGGCCGGTGCTGATCTGCTGGTGCTGCTCTCGGATATCGACGGTCTTTACACGGCCCCGCCGCATCTCGATCCCGAGGCCCGTTTCCTCGACACGATTGCCGAGATCACGCCTGATATCGAAGCCATGGCGGGTGGTGCGGCCTCGGAACTGTCGCGCGGTGGCATGCGCACCAAGATCGATGCCGGCAAGATCGCGACCAGCGCCGGCTGTGCGATGATCATTGCGTCGGGCAAGACGATGAACCCTCTCGCCGCCATCGAAGGCGGCGCGCGCCATTCCTGGTTCGCCGCGTCGAAATCGCCGGTCACCGCCCGCAAGACCTGGATTGCCGGACAGCTCCAGCCGGCCGGCACGATTGAGGTCGACGCTGGCGCGGAAGGCGCATTGAAATCCGGCAAGAGCCTGTTGCCCGCCGGCGTTCGCACGGTTTCTGGCAATTTCCATCGCGGCGACACGGTTTCGATCCTCGGGTCCAGTGGCCGCGAGATCGCCCGCGGACTTGCCGGCTATGATGCCGAAGAGGCCCGGCGCATCTGCGGGCGCAAGTCGAAGGAGATCGAAGAGATCCTCGGCTATGCCGGTCGCGCCGCCATGATCCACCGTGATGATCTCGTCATGACCGAACTTGGCCAGCGCGATGCAGCTGCCGCCGAAGACCGGAAGGATGCCGCCCATGCTTGATAGCGTTTCCAATGACAATTCGATGGAAGCCGTGATGCTCGACATCGGGCGTCGCGCCCGCCGCGCCGCCCGACCGCTGGCGACCGCCTCGACATCAGCCAAGAACAAGGCGTTGAATGCCATGGCGGATGCGCTGCTCGCAGCCGAAGCCGAGATCCTCGCAGCCAATGCCATCGACCTCAAAAACGCCGCCGAAACCGGTGTCGCCGCCTCCTTTATTGACCGCCTGACGCTGAACAGCGAGCGCATTGCCGGCATCGCCCGTTCGCTGCGCGAAATCGCCGATCTGCCGGATCCGGTCGGATCGCTGATTGCCGAATGGGATCGTCCGAACGGGCTGCATATCGAGCGCGTCCGCACCCCGCTTGGCGTCATCGGCGTCATCTATGAAAGCCGCCCCAATGTAACCGCCGATGCCGGTGCCCTCTGCCTGAAGGCCGGCAATGCCGTCATCCTGCGCGGCGGCTCCGACAGCGTCCATTCCTCACGCGCCATCCATGCCTGCCTGGTAAAGGGGCTTGAGGCTGCGGGCCTGCCGGGCGATGCGATCCAGCTGGTGCCGGTGACGGACCGCGCCGCCGTCGGCTATCTGCTCTCCGGTCTCAATGGCGCCGTCGATGTCATCGTGCCGCGTGGCGGCAAAAGCCTTGTCGCCCGCGTTCAGCAGGAAGCGCGCGTCCCGGTCTTTGCCCATCTCGAAGGCCTCTGCCACGTTTACGTTGATGCCTCAGCCGATCTCGACATGGCCGTCAAGATCACCGTCAACGCCAAGATGCGTCGCACCGGCATCTGCGGCTCTGCCGAAACCCTGCTGGTGGACCGCGCTGCTGCCGACACGCATTTGAAGCCGATCCTCGACGCGCTCGCCGCCAAAGGCTGCGAGATCCGCGCATCCGAAGCCGTCCTGGCCCGCATTGGCGGTCTGAAGCCCGCAACCGATGCCGACTGGACCACCGAATATCTCGACGCGATCATTTCGGTCGATCTGGTTGACGGCATCGACGGCGCCATCGAACATATAGCCCGCTATTCTTCGAACCACACGGAAGCGGTCATCGCCGAAGATCCTGCCGTGGTCGAACGCTTCTTCAACGAGATCGATTCCGCCATTCTGCTGCACAATGCCTCGACCCAGTTTGCCGATGGCGGCGAGTTCGGCATGGGCGGCGAAATCGGCATTGCGACCGGCAAGATGCACGCCCGCGGCCCTGTTGGCGTCGAGCAGCTGACCTCGTTCAAATACCGCGTCCGCGGCACCGGCCAGGTCCGTCCCTGACGTGGAGGAACCCGCCATCGCGCACCGCCATCGGATCATGCCGCATGTCGAGCCAGGCATGGTGGTGGGTCTGTTCGGCGGGTCCTTCAATCCACCACACCGGGGACATCTGCTCGTCGCGGAAATCGCCATCCGCAGGCTGAAGCTCGACCAACTCTGGTGGATGGTGACGCCCGGCAACCCCTTGAAGAGCCACCGTCAGCTCGCCCCGCTTGGCGAGAGACTGACGGCCTGCGAAGCGTTGGCGGAAGATCCGCGCATCAAGATCACCGCTTTCGAGCAGGCGCTGGGCACGAGCTACACGGCGAAGACGCTGGAATTCATTCGCGCCCGCAATCACGATGTCAACTTTGTCTGGGTCATGGGTGCCGACAATCTGGCAGGCTTTCACCACTGGCAAAACTGGCAGAAGATCGCCAGCACCTTCCCGATTGCCGTGATCGATCGCCCCGGATCAACGCTTGCCTATCTGTCCTCGAAGATGGCTCGCACCTTCGATTATGCCCGCGTCGATGAGGAAGATGCCGGCGTCCTGTGGCAGAAGAAGGCGCCCGCCTGGACCTTTATCCACGGACCGCGCTCGACGCTGAGCTCCACCGCCTTGCGCTCTGCTGCCGAAAACGGATGAAGATCCGACGCCCAATGACGGCATCTGCGACCGGTCCCTTGAAAGAATCGTCGATCGATGCCACCTTTTGGATGCGATCCCAGCGATGGGAAACGCAGACGTGCTGTTCTGTTTTGCCAAGGAAAGGATGAACTCTGACAACAGTACACACCAAGGGACGCGCACCCCGCGCTACCCCGAAGAGCATGGAACGTGGCGCCGATGCTGCAGCCCGTGCGCTTGAGCTGGTCCTCGCAAGCCTTGAGGACTCGAAGGCAGAAGATATCGTCTCTATCGACATTGCCGGGAAATCCGCACTGGGCGACTACATGGTGGTCGTATCCGGACGCTCGAACCGTCATGTCACGGCGATCAGCGAACACCTCATCTCCGACATGAAGGACGAAGGCCTGGGCTCTGCCCGCGTCGAAGGCCTGGAAACCGGCGATTGGGTGCTGATCGACACGGGAGACATCATCGTGCATGTATTCCGACCCGAAATCCGCGAGTTCTACAACCTGGAAAGGATGTGGGCAGCGCCTGATATCGAGGATCGGCTGCACTAGCATTTCCAGCCGAAGCGCGATCGCTTCGGCGTCGGACAATGCGGAAAAACAAAAGCTTAGAGTATGTCCGGTGATCCCGTGATCACCGTGAATGCTCTAAAACGGCCGGCCGTCCGGTGGACGGTCTCGAAGCCGGATTGACACGGCAGGCGTCATCCTGCCGATAGAGATGGTTTTGTGACCTTAACCCCTGGGACTGCCGCATGAAAATTGGCATCTATGCCGTAGGCCGGCTGAAAGCTGGACCGGAGAAGGAACTTGCGTCCCGTTATCTGGACCGCTTCGCCAAGGCCGGACCGCAATGCGGACTGGATTTCACCCGCTCCGTCGAGCTGAATGAAAGCCGCGCCGGCAATGCCGACACGAGAAAGCGCGAGGAAGCCGCCGAGCTTTCCCGCCAGATCCCCGACGGCGCCTTCATTGTCGTGCTCGATGAACGCGGCAAGGCCCTCGACAGCGCCGAATTCGCCAAATTTATCGGGGAAGCAGCCGACAATGGCCAGCGGGACATGGCCTTTGTCATTGGCGGCGCCGACGGCGTGGACCCCGAATTGCGGGACCGGGCCCGCCTCGTTTTGAACCTTGGAAAGCTCACCTGGCCGCATCAGCTCGTCCGGATCTTGATTGCCGAACAGCTCTACCGTGCCGTTACGATCCTCACCGGCCACCCTTATCATCGGGTGTGACGGAAGGATGGCGCTATATCGCTTTGCGTGAGGCGCAAATCAGCGTATTTTCCCGCCAAACCTGGGAAAATGCCTTGCGAGTGACGAGCAGATTGACCGCGATCGACAGACTGTGGCGCCAAAGCGGTGCCCGCTGCGGCCGCGTTGCGTTGCTCGCAGGTCTCGTCGTGGTGCCGCTTGGCGCAAACCATCATCTGCACGCCGCGCCGGATGACAGGTCTTCGATCACGACAGGCGCAGTCCCGCCACGACCGGAGCGCGACGATCTGGTGACGACCCCGGTCGTTGCGGCGGAAAAGCCGGACCCGGCCTTGGAACTCCGCGCCAAGCGCGATGAGGTTAGCAGCGAACTGCAGGAAGTGGCACGCACCATGCAGCTTTCGGCAGAAAAGACGGCCGAGCTCGAAAAGAGTATCGCCGAGATCACGAAATCCTCGGAGAGCCTGAAATCGGCCCTGCTGGAATCTGCCGCACGCCGCAAGGACATCGAGAACAAGATCAGTGCTGGCGAGAAGCGACTGGCCGATATCGGTGTGCGCGAGGACAAGATCCGCGCCTCCTTCAAGGACCGTCGCGCCGTGCTCGCCGAAGTCCTGGCCGCTCTCCAGCGCATGGGACGCAATCCGCCGCCGGCTTTGCTCGTCAGCCCGGAGGATGCACTGGCATCGGTGCGCACCGCCATCCTGCTCGGCGCAGTCGTGCCCGGCGTCCGCCAAGAGACAGACAAGCTGGCAGGCGACCTTAAAGAGTTGATTGCGCTGCGCGACGCCAGCCGCACCGAGATGGAAAACCTCGTCACGACCATTGCCAGCCGCCAGGAGGAAGAACGGCGGATGGACATGCTTCTGGTCGAGAATGACCGGCTCGCACGCACCAATTCACTGCAGCTGCAGGCCGAACGCAAGCAGGCGGAAAGCCTTGCCGAACGCGTCACCACGATGGAAGCGCTGATCGCATCGCTCGAGAACGAGATCACTTCGGTACGCCAGGCCGCAGAACTCGCCCGCGCCGAAGAGACGCGCCGGGCCCAGATGACCGAGGACCAGAAGGCACGGGCTCGTGATTTGGCCCAGTCGGGATTGCCTGATAAAAACCGTATTGCGCCAGCATATCCGTTCTCCGAATTGCAGCAGAAGCTAGACCTGCCAGTGGCGGGCGAAACGCTGCGTCAGTTCGGCGATCCGGATGGAACCGGGCATCAGGCACAGGGCACCGTGATTGCTGCTCAGCCCGGCGCTCTGGTGACTGCACCGGCCGATGGTTGGGTTGTGTTTGCCGGCAATTTCAGAAGCTACGGTCAGATGATCATTCTGAACACGGGCGAAGGCTATCACATGGTGCTGTCCGGCATGGACCGCATCACGACGGGACAGGGCAAGTTTGTGCTGTCTGGAGAGCCGCTGGCGACCATGGGTGAAAAAAGAGTGGCCAGTGCCATTGCTTTGGCGCTGGAAACGGAGCGTCCTACTCTTTACATAGAACTGCGAAAAGACGGTAAACCGGTTGATTCCCGTCCTTGGTGGGCCGGAGGCGATTCTGGAAAGGCACAGAATGATACGTAGGGTCTCTCTTCTCCTCGTCGGCGCCCTGATGGGCGCAACTGCGATGAGTGTCATTTATTCGGCGGGCGTCCCGGCTCAGGCTGCGGGTGCATCCACCTACAAGGAACTCTCGATCTTCGGCGACGTCTTCGAGCGCATCCGCGCGCAATACGTCACGCCGCCGGATGAAAACAAGCTCGTGGAGAGCGCCATCAACGGCATGCTCACCTCGCTTGACCCCCATTCGGTCTACATGAACGCCAAGGATGCGGCGGACATGCAGACCCAGACCCGCGGTGAATTCGGCGGCATCGGCATTGAAGTGACGATGGAAGAAGAACTGGTCAAGGTCATCACGCCGATCGATGACACGCCCGGCGCCAAGGCCGGCATTCTGGCCGGCGACTTCATCTCGGATATCAACGGTGAAAGCGTTCGCGGCCTCAAGCTTGAGGAAGCGGTCGAAAAGATGCGCGGCGCGGTCAACACGCCGATCAAGCTGACCATCCTGCGTAAGGGTGCCGACAAGCCGATCGACATCACCGTCACTCGCGAAATCATCCCGATCCGCGCCGTCAAGTCACGCGTCGAAGGTGATGTCGGCTATCTCCGCGTCATCTCCTTCACGGAGAAGACCTATGACGACCTGGAAGCCGCGATCGAGAAGATCAAGAAGGAAGTCCCGGCCGACAAGCTGAAGGGCTATGTTCTCGACCTGCGCCTCAACCCGGGCGGTCTGCTCGACCAGGCGATCTACGTCTCCGACGCCTTCCTGGAACGTGGCGAAGTGGTCTCCACCCGCTCGCGCGATCCGCAGGACACCCGCCGCTTCAACGCGACCGCCGGTGATCTGACCGATGGCAAGCCGGTGATCGTGCTTGTCAATGGCGGCTCGGCCTCGGCGTCTGAAATCGTCGCCGGCGCCCTGCAGGATCTGAAGCGCGCGACCGTGCTCGGCACCCGCTCCTTCGGCAAGGGTTCGGTCCAGACCATCATCCCGATGGGCGAAAAGGGCGCGCTGCGTCTGACCACGGCGCTGTACTACACGCCGTCGGGCCGTTCGATCCAGGGCACCGGCATCGAGCCTGACATCAAGGTCGAGCAGCCCCTGCCGGAAGAACTCCAGGGCAAGGTCCGCTCCGAAGGTGAATCGGCCCTGCCGGGTCACATCAAGGGCAATGCCGAAACCGATGAAGGCTCCGGCTCGGTCGCCTATGTCCCGCCGGAAGCCAAGGATGACGTCCAGCTCAACCAGGCGCTTGACCTGCTGCGCGGCGTGAAGACCGATCCGGCCTTCCCGGCCGATCCGCAGAAGGCATCGCTGCAGTAAACCGCTATCGCCGCCGCCCGCGTCTCCCTCAAGGCGCGGGCGTTCGGATCTTCAGGATCCGCCACATTCATCGGAAGTCTCGGCATGGATCTGCATGCACCGCTCGGTCAGGAGCGAAAGGGCGGCCACCGCCGCAAGCGTCGCATACGTTTGTCCACCCTGTCCTCCGTTGCAGCCGGTCTCGCCCTGGTCGGCGTGTCCGCCTGGACAGCACTTTCGCCGCTACCCCTCTCCATCGAAGCTCCGATCAGCCTGACGCCCCCCGCAGCCGAACCGCCCGTGCTCGCCGAGGGAACCCAACGTGACACGACCGAAAGCCCTGCTGCCGGTATATCGGCAAGCGGCCCCCGTGACGGCGCCAATGTGCGACGCACAACAACGGCGGACGGCAATGTCGTGACCACGTTCAGCCCCACCTCGCGCCAGGGCCCCGTTATCATCGGCGCAACGAACACACAGGATCCCCGTCTCGCCGGCCTGCCCAATGAGGATCTGCTCGAAGACACACCCGAAGGCCGCCTGCCGGTCGTGTCGGATACGGGTCTGCGCCCGGTCGATTATTACGCCAGGCCCTGGTCCGGTGCCCGCGGCACGAAGATCGCCATCGTCATCGGCGGCATCGGCCTGAGCCAGACGGGCAGCCAGAAGGCCGTGCGCGACCTGTCGGATGATATCACCCTTGCCTTTGCCGCGACTGGCAACAGCCTGCAGCGCTGGATGCAGGAAGCCCGCCGCAAGGGGCATGAGATCGTGCTGCAAGTTCCGATGGAGCCCTTCGACTATCCGAATAATGATCCGGGCCGCGATACGCTTCTGGCCGAGGCGGGTGCCGCATCGAACCTTGAAAACCTGCACAAGGCGATGGGTCAGATCACCAACTATACCGGCATCATGAACTATATGGGCGCCCGCTTCCTCGCCGACGACAAGGCGATGGATCCGATCATGCGCGACATTGCCGCGCGCGGTCTGCTGTTCCTGGACGATGGCTCGACGGCGCGCTCGCTGTCCGGGGATTACGCCAAGGCCGTCGGCTTTCCGCATGCTTTCGCCGATGTCGTCATCGACAGCCAGATCGATAGCCAGGCGATCCTCGCAAAGCTCGACGAACTGGAACGCATCGCCCGCCGCAACGGCCAGGCCATCGGCGTCGGCGCTGCCTTTGATGAAACCATAGACGCCGTGGCCAAATGGCGCGAAGAAGCCGTGGCCCGTGGCATCGAGATCGTCGGCGTCTCCGCCATCGCCGCCGATTGAAGACGAAACCCGCAGGCACCGTGCGAACCGAGAGCAGCCCCATGACATCCGAAGACTTGAGCCCGAAAATCAAGGCCGAAGATTTGCCCTACCGCCCCTGCGTCGGCATCATGGTGCTGAACAGGGCCGGCCTCGTCTGGGCCGGCCGACGCATCTCGGAAGGCAATTCCGAATATGACGGCTCGCCGCAGCTCTGGCAGATGCCCCAGGGTGGCATCGACGCGGGCGAGGCGCCACTGCCTGCCGCCATGCGCGAGCTTTATGAAGAAACCGGCATGAAGACCGTCTCGCTGCTGGCCGAAGCCGGCCGCTGGATCAATTACGACCTGCCGGCCCACCTGATCGGCATCGGCCTGCGCGGCAAGTATCGCGGCCAGACCCAGCGCTGGTTCGCCTTCCGCTTCGAAGGCGACGAGAACGAGATCGCCATCAACCCGCCGCCCGGCGGCCATCAGCCGGAATTCGATGCCTGGGAATGGAAGCCGATGCAGGATCTGCCCGACCTGATCGTGCCCTTCAAGCGCGCCGTCTACGAAGAAGTCGTGGCGGAGTTCTCCCACCTGGCAGGCTGAGCGGCAACCCGTTCATAACCCCGTCGCGACCGCAAAACCTTCATCCGCCCAGCCGGTCATGCCGCCGATCATCACCTTCACCTTGCGGCCAAGCCGGGCCAGCCGAAGGGCTGCCTTGTCGGTGCCGTTGCAATGCGGTCCGGCGCAATAGACCACGAACAGCGTATCCTCGGGCCATTCCGCCATCTTCCGCTCCGTCATCTTGCCATGCGGCAGGTTGATCGCGCCTGGCACATGCGCCTTTTCGAACAATGCAGGTCCGCGCACGTCGAGAAGCACGAAATCCGGCTCCCCCTTTTCCAACACCGCATGCACGTCCCAGCAATCCGTCTCGAAGGAAAGCCGTGCCGCATAGTGAGCCGCGACCAGGGCAGGATCGGCGGCGGGAATTTCAGTGACATGGCTCGGCATGGGCATCTCCTTGGTGTTTCGATGGAGAGATCTTGCCTTTTTACAGCAATGAGCGAAACTGGCCTGAATGCCAACATGCGTAAAGATTGCGCCAATGAATTCACCCTTCGCCTCCTCCCCCCTCACCGGTCCCCGTGTCGTCACGCTGGCCTATGACGGCCTCTGCACCTTCGAATTCGGCGTGGCGGTGGAAGTCTTCGGTTTGGCGCGGCCGGAACTGGGCAATGACTGGTATCGCCATGCCACCGCTGCCATCGAGCCCGGCCCCTTGCGCGCGGCCGGCGGCCTCACCGTCACGACGAGCGGCAATCTCGACCTCATCGCCGAAGCCGATCTGATCGTCGTGCCCGGTTGGCGCGGTATCGGCGAACCCGTTCCAGCGCTGCTCATCGAAACCCTGCGTGCTGCCCATGCCCGCGGTGCAAGGCTGATGTCCCTCTGCTCGGGACTTGCGGTTCTGGCTGCCACCGGCCTTCTCGACGGCCACCGCGCCACCACCCACTGGCGTTATGCCGATGCGATCCGCAGCCGCTTCCCTCTGATCAAGCTCGATCCGGACGTGCTCTATGTCGATGAAGGGCAGGTGATGACCGCCGCCGGCAGTGCAGCCGGCATCGATCTTTGTCTCCATGTAGTGCGCCGTGATTTCGGCGCAGAAGCCGCCAACAGCGTTGCCCGCCGCCTCGTCGTGCCGCCGCATCGCGAGGGTGGCCAGGCCCAGTTCATCGTCAAACCCGTACCGCAGGAGCGCGAAGGCCAGCGCCTCGCGCCCCTTATCGACTGGATCGATGGCAATCTTGATCGGGAAGTAACGCTTGCCGAAATGGCCGCGCGCGCCGGCATGAGCACGCGCAGCTTCCAACGCAAGTTCAAGGACTTGACCGGCTCGGCCCCGGGCGAATTCCTGCTCGCCCGCCGCCTGCGCCACGCTTGCGATCTGCTGGAGCGCCAGGCAGACCTGTCACTCGATGACATCGCACTTGCCGCAGGCTTCGGCACGCCGGCGACGCTCCGCCACCACTTCCGTACCCGGCTTGCCACCAGCCCCGCCGCCTATCGCGCGCGCTTCGGCCATGCAGCCTGAGCCCGGCCTCACTTCACCGCCGCATTGCCGCCATCGGCATAGAGTGCCGAACCGGCAACAAAACTCCCCATTGGCCCGGCCAGGAACAGTGCGGCCGCCGCGATCTCTTCCGGCTGCGCAATCCGCTTCAGCGCATGCAAGGACGCAGCCCAGTCCTTCTGCGTCTGGTCGCCCGCCATCGCCGTATCGGTCCCTCCCGGCAGGAGCGCATTGGCCCGAATGCCTTCGGCGCCGTAATCGGCGGTGATACCCTTCACCAGCCCCATCAACCCGGCTTTCGCCGCACCATAGGCAGCCATGCTTGGCAAGCCGACGCTGGTGCCGACGAAGCTGGAAACGAAGACGAGCGCACCGCCACCATTCGCCTGCATGGCGGGGATCTGTGCCCGAGCCGCCAGAAAGGCACAAGTGAGGTTGCCATCGACCACGGACTGCCACTCCGCAGGGTCCAGTGTCGCAAGGGGACCGATCCGTCCGACAGTGCCGGCATTGTTGATCGCAATATCGAGCCGGCCGAAGGCTTCGAGAGCCGTGTCGACCAGCCGCCGATGCGTGTCTGCCTGGCGAACATCTCCGGCGACCGCCTGGACGATGCCGCCGCTTGCCCGGATATCCGCTGCAACCCGGTCGAGCGCTTCCGCCCGCCGAGCATTGATGACGACGGCTGCACCTTCGCGCGCAAAGAGCACGGCCGTCGCACGCCCAATGCCAGAAGACGCGCCGGTGATGATGGCAACCTTGCCCTGAAGACTGTTCATGATGATGACCTCCTGTTTCAGGAGGCCAGACATAGAGAGGCGCAAGGGTGTCGCGACACCCGTTTCTTGTTTGCACCAGACAAAGGGCAATGGATGAGTTGAGGCAGGTGGAACGTGGAAAGGCGGTTCTTGCGGCCTTCGAGGCAATTTCACCGCTCGGCGGCAGCCGCCTCGTCAGCGCTTTCCTCGATGCGCTCCATGTCGTCGTCCGACAGACCGAAATGGTGGCCGATTTCATGGATCAGCACATGGGTGATGATGTCGCCCAGTGTCTCCTCGTTTTCCGCCCAATAATCGAGGATCGGCCGCCGGTAGAGAATGATGCGGTTCGGCATCATCCCGGTTTCCATGGTGAAACGCTCGGAAATGCCGCGCCCTTCGAACAGCCCCAGCAGATCGAAAGGCGTTTCGAGCGCCATGTCTTCGAAGACTTCATCGGTCGGAAAATCGGTGATCTCGATAATGAGATCCTTACTCAGGTCGCGAAATTCCTGCGGCAGCCGGCCATAGGCCTCGATCGCCAGCGACTCGAACGTGCTGATCGTCGGCGCGTGCCGTTCCTGCCAATCCTCACTCTGGTCTATGCGGGCCATGGGTACTCCTTACTGCCCGCACATATAGGGGTTTTGCGTCATCATTTCGAGAGTGAATTCAACGAAGGAATAAATTCTTATCTCCACCCCGTTGACTCTTTTCGCCAGCTCTGGAATCCATAGGAACAAATAAGGAACATCTGAGCAAGGAGAACGTCATGGGCCAGCGCCCTTCGGCGACGGAAGAGCTTTTTGCCCTCAGGCAGGCAGTTGCCCGCATCGAGGGAAAGCCCGACCATGCCGCGCGCCTGGCTGCAATGGCGGCAGGCGCGCAAGACGAACGCGCACACACCGCAACCGGCATGGCCGGAAGCGATGCAGCCTCCGTTTTCGCGCCGCTGGCCACTGAACTCACGGCACGGGGGGCGATGGTCGAACTGCGCGGCGAACGGCTGCAGCAGGCGGGCGCAGTGACCGGGCTTGGTCTGTCTCTGGCCTTGATGCCGGCATCCCCAGCAGAGGTTGGGGACGCTGCGGACAATCGCAGCGCGCCACGTCATCTGCTCTTCATCGCCGATCCGCATGTCGTGCGCGAGGCGGGCCGTGCCTATGCGCCGGGATTGACCGATTACGGCCTCGCCCCCGCCCAACTCGTGCATGCCCTGCCCCGCCGTATCGAAGATGCCTTGTGGCTCACCGAGGCGGCCCTGTCCTCGCGCGCCTTTGCCGCCGTGCTGCTTGAAGTGCACGGCAACCCGAAGAAATTCGGCCTGACCGAAAGCCGGCGCCTCAGCCTCAAGGCACGCGGCACCGGTGGCAGGCTGTTGATCCTGCGTCAGGCAGGCGAGGAGGAGGCATCGAGCGCCGCCCTTCGCCTGTCTGTCGAACCCGCGCCGGCGGCGGCGCGGTCTCTCGCCGACGGGTCCCTGCTGGGCGGCAGCATCGGGAACCCCGTCTTTCGCATCCGTGTCGAAAAATCCCGCATGCCGGGCCGGACCGACCTCATTCTGGAGTGGACACCCCATGACCGCCGCCTTCGCGCCATCGCTTCTCACCCAACATCCGGCCTCGGATCGCCGTATTCTGTCCCTCTGGCTTCCGAGGCTGTCGACGGATCGCATCGCCCGCCGCCGCTGGGGTCTGTCCTGGCGTTTGGACCGGTCCTCGACCACGCCTCCTGAGCGCCCGCCGCTGGCCTGTGCCGGCCGCTCAGCCAATACGATGCGCCTGACCGCCCTTGATGAAGCAGCAGAAGGCTTTGGTCTGCGTGTGGGCCAGGGCCTGGCCGAGGCCCGGGCAATCTGTGCAGGCCTCGATGTTCTGGAGGCAGATCCCGCCGCTGATCGAAGCTTTCTCGATGCGATTGCCGACTGGTGTGATCGCTATACGCCGCTCGTTGCCCTCGATGGCGAGGATGGTCTGCTGCTGGATATCAGCGGCTGCGCCCATCTCTTCGGTGGCGAGGCGAAACTCGTCGAGGATCTGGACCAGCGCCTCACCGCCTTCGGCCTTGCCGTGCACATCTCGGTCGCCTCGACGCCAGGGCTTGCCCGCGCCTGCAGCCGCTTCGGCGGTCCCACGCTGGTCTCCCCGCCCGACGCTATCCGGGTTCTGTCACCCCTGCCGGTCGCGGCCCTGCGCCTTGATGCGGGCACGCTGGCCAATCTTGCACGCGTCGGGTTAAAGACGGTGGGCGACCTGATCGCTGCGCCGCGTCCGCCGATCACCCGCCGTTTCGGCCCGGTCCCGATCCTGCGCCTCGATCAGGCGCTCGGCCACGAAGGCGAGCCGATTTCGCCGCGCCGCATGCTGCCGCTCCTCTCGGCCGAACGGCGGCTGGCCGAACCGATTGTCAGCGAAGACCATGTGCTCGACCTTGCCGGCCGTCTCGCCGGCGGCCTGAAGACCGCGCTCGAAGCCCGCGGCGAGGGCGGTCGCCTGTTCGAACTCCTGGTGTTCCGCGTCGACGGTCGTGTCTTCCGCATCGAGGTTGGGGCCTCCGCTCCCTTGCGCGATCCCGTCCGCATCCGCGCGCTTTTCCGCGAACGCCTTGGCGTGCTCGCCGACGAACTCGATGCCGGCTTCGGTTATGAATTGCTGCGGTTGAACGTGCTCCTCAGCGAAGCCTTCGATATCCGGCAGGCAGCCCTTGCCGAAGACGAGGGCGCCGAGGCAAGCGAGCTTCTCACCCGCTTCCTTGATCAGGTGACTGCCCGCCTCGGCGAGCGCGCCTTGCGTCTGCCGGTACCACTTGCCAGCCACTGGCCGGACCGTGCCGCAACCCATGCCCCCCTCACCGATGGCCTCAAGGCGCTCGGCCGTGCTCTGGTCGGCACGCGCGACATAGCCTCGCCCAGGCGCAGTCCGCGCCCCATTCGCCTGCTCGACCGACCGGAAGAGGTCGAGGTCATGTCATCGGTGCCTGACGGCCCACCGGCCAGTTTCCGCTGGCGCCGCGTCCAGCGCCGCATCGCCCGTGCCGAGGGGCCGGAACGCCTGGCGCCGGAATGGTGGACGGATGGCGAGGATGCGCCACCGCGCGATTATTTCCGCATCGAGGACACGGCAGGCCAGCGTTTCTGGCTTTATCGCGAAGGCCTGTTCGAGCGCCGCACCGTCAACCCGACCTGGTTCCTCCAGGGTTTCTTCTCCTGAGGCGGGCATGAACACTCCGTCTGGAGGGCTTTTGAAAAGCCCCACAAACCCGCAGGGCTTTTTCGAGATCGGGCTGAAAAGCAATTTCTCCTTTCTCGACGGCGCCTCGCATGCCGAGGAACTCGTCCAGCAAGCCTTGGCGCTCGGTCTCGACGGGATCGGCCTTGCTGATGTCAACACTGTCGCCGGCGTCGTGCGCCTGCATGCATCCGCCAAGCTGAACGGGCTTGAATTTCGCCCCGGCGCCCGCCTCGTCTTTGCCGACGATACGCCGGAACTTCTGGCCTATCCCATGGATCGCAAGGGCTGGGGTAATCTCTGCCGCCTGCTCAGTGCCGGCAACCTGCGTTCGCAGAAGGGCACCTGCACGCTTTATCAAGCAGATCTCCTCGAATGGGCGCAGAACATGCTCTTCGTTGCCATGCCCCCGTCGCTCGCCGAGATCAGCGATGTCGAGGCCTATCAGGCCCGCCTCGCCCGCATCCGGCCGGCCCTCGGCGACCGGCTCTATTTAGGCCTTGTGCCGCGCCATGATGGTTCCGATCGCAAGACTTTCAACGAACTCGGCCTGATTGCACGCCGCTTCGATCTGCCTCTGGTCGCCACGAACGACGTCGTCTACCACGCCCCGGATCGAAAGCCGCTTGCCGATGTCGTCATTGCCATCCGCGAACATGTGGGTATCCGTGAGGCTGGCTTTCGCCTGCATGCCCATGCCGAACGCCACCTGAAATGCGGGGCCGAAATGGCCCGTCTGCTGCGCGCCTGCCCGGAGGCCATGACCAACAACCGGAAACTCTTTAGCCGGCTTCGATTTTCGCTTGACGAACTCTCGCATCAATATCCCGACGAAATCTTCGACGGGGAACCGCCGGCACGGGCGCTTCGCCGCCTCACTTTCGAGGGCGCGACCCGTCGCTATCCCGGCGAAATCCCGCAAAAGGTGCTGGGCCTCCTCGACTACGAACTGAAGCTGATCGCCGAAAAGCGCTATGAACCCTATTTCCTCACGGTCTATCGCATTGTTTGCCACGCGCGCGCCGTCGGTATTCTGTGCCAGGGCCGCGGATCGGCTGCCAATTCTGCCGTCTGCTTCTGCCTCGGCATCACCGAGGTCGACCCCCAGAAGACCACCCTCCTCTTCGACCGCTTCCTCTCGACCGAACGCGACGAGCCGCCCGATATCGACGTCGATTTCGAGCATGAGAAGCGCGAGGAGGTGATCAAGTTCATCTATGAGACCTATGGCCGGGAGCATGCAGCGCTCACCGCAGCCGTCATCAGCTACCGCGCCCGCTCGGCCGGTCGCGAGGTGGCAAAGGCCTTCGGTCTGTCGGACGATGTGCAATCGGCTCTTGCCGGCTCGATCTGGGGCTGGTGGACGAGCGACTTCACCGAGGACCAGGCCAAGGCCGCAGGCCTCGACCTCCAGGACAAAACCACCCGGCATGTCCTGTCTTACGCCCAGGCCCTGCAGAATTTCCCCCGCCATCTCTCCCAGCATGTCGGCGGATTCGTCATCACCCGCGACCGCCTGGACGAAGTGGTGCCGATCATGAACACGGCGGATGGCCGCTACATGGTCGAATGGGACAAGGACGATCTCGATACGCTGAAGATCCTCAAAATCGACGTGCTGGCGCTCGGCATGCTCACCTGCCTCGCCAAGGCCTTCAAGCTGCTGTCCGCCCATTACGACCGCCAGGAAACGCTGGCCTCGGTCAATGAAGACCAGCGCCCGGAAGTCTATGACATGATCTGCCGGGCCGACACCCTTGGCGTCTTTCAGATCGAAAGCCGCGCCCAGATGAGCATGCTGCCGCGGCTCAAACCCCGCATCTTCTATGATCTGGTCATCGAGGTCGCCATCGTCCGCCCCGGCCCGATCCAGGGCAATATGGTCCACCCCTATCTCAAGCGCCGGGAAGACAAGCTCGCCGGTCGGCCGATCGATTATCCGAGCGAGGAACTGCGCACCGTGCTGGAACGCACGCTGGGTGTCCCCCTCTTCCAGGAACAGGCCATGCAGATCGCCATCACCGCCGCCGGCTTCACCCCGGGAGAGGCCGACAGACTGCGCCGTGCTATGGCCACCTTCCGCCGCACCGGCCAGGTTTCGAGTTTTCAGAAGCGCATGATCGAGGGCATGGTGGCCAATGGTTACGATCCCGAATTCGCCGCCCGCTGCTTCAGCCAGATCGAAGGTTTCGGCGAGTACGGCTTTCCCGAAAGCCACGCGGCCTCGTTTGCCCTGCTGGTCTATGTCTCCTGCTGGTTCAAGGCCTTTTATCCGGATATCTTCTGCGCCGCGATCCTCAATTCCCAGCCCATGGGCTTCTATGCGCCGGGCCAGCTGGTGCGCGATGCGCGCGAGCATGGCGTCGAGATGCGGCCCGTCGACATCAATCATTCCGCCTGGGATTCAACGCTCGAAGGCGATGCGCAAGGGCAACCGGCCTTTGATCCCGCCCGCATCGCATCCCGCCACCGCTCCATGACCAGCGTGATCAAGAGCCGCCATGCCGTGCGTCTCGGGTTTCGCCAGATCAAGGGCCTGTCGGAAAAGGATATGAGCCTCCTCGTTGAAAGGCGCGGCGCGGGTTATGATTCCGTCCGCGATCTCTGGCTGCGCACGCGCCTGCCCCGCGCGGTGATCGAGAAACTCGCCGATGCCGACTGCTTTTCGTCTCTGGGACTGAACCGCCGTGATGCGCTCTGGGCCGCCCAGGCGCTCGATGCGGGAGCGGCAGTCGAAGACCTGCCCCTCTTCCTGACACGTCCGGACGAGGATCTGCAGCAGGAGGCCGAAGTCGCCTTGCCGCGCATGCTGCCGGGTGAAGAAGTGCTGAGCGACTATCGCACGCTGAGCTTCTCGCTGAAGGCGCATCCCTTGTCCTTCCTGCGTGAGGCCATGCATCGGGCGGGGCTGAAATCGGCAGCCGATCTCGAAAACATGGCGCATGGCGCAAAGGTGCAGATCGCCGGCCTGGTTCTGGTGCGCCAGCGACCAGGCTCAGCCAAGGGCGTGATCTTCATGACGCTGGAAGACGAGACAGGGACATCCAACGCCATCGTCTGGCCAAAGGTCTTCGAGCGCTATCGGCCGGTGGTCATGGGCGCAAGGCTGGTTGTCCTACGCGGCCGGCTGCAAAAGGCCCATGGTGTCATCCATGTCGTCGCCGATCATCTCGTCGATGCCAGCCCCCGCCTCGGCCTGCTGCTCAAAGACCTGAAGGCCTTTGATACATTGGCCCATGCCGATGAGGTGCGCCGGCCGGGCGTCGACCAGCGCCAGGCAAAACGCGAGAAGCAAACGCGCCCGATGCCACCAAAGCCACCCTCCACGCTGCCGGTGGCCGCCCCACCGCCCGGCCATCCGCGGCGCAGCGCCATGGCCCAGTTGATGCCCAAGGGCCGCAATTTCCACTGACCCTGTCTGGGCATTGCACGTCCAAGCAAGCCGTGTCTGCGAATTTTCTTGACAAAGCTCATCTGGTTTAACACAAAGGGGACAACGAGTGTCATGTTTGACGAGTGCCCGACCATGCTGGTCTGCAGCTGCAATTACATCACCGACAAGGACATCAAGGCAGTCATTACTGAACTGCTGGATGAAGACTGTTGGCAGTTGATCGTGCCGGGCAAGGTCTACCACGCCATGGGCAAGCGCGGTCGCTGCTGCGGCTGCTTCCCCAATGTCGTTGACCTCATCATCCGCACCACTGCTGAATATCACGCCGCCCGCAAGACCGAGGAAACCAAGGTCGTCGACTTCATGGAGCGCCTGAAGCAGTTCCATGAAGAGCAGAAGGCAGCTCTTGCCGAGCGCCGTCAGGCCATGCTCGCCAGCCGTCGCGCAGCCGGCTGATCCCTTTCTTCGCCTCAAAATCATCACTGACAGAGATTACCAAGACACGCCGACAGCCTCGCATCGTGCGCGCAATGTGCATATGCGAGCCGTTGCGCATGCCTCTGTGATGCGCGAAGGCGCCGCCGTATCGGGCGCTGAAGTTGCACGATAAACGTCACAACACTTTAGAATCCTTCTAACAACACTCTCGACAGATCGAATTTCGGGCGGTAATGTTTCGGCATTCCAATCACGTATAAGGACGACAAACATGAAGGGTGATCCGAAGGTCATCGAGCAGCTCAACGAAGCGCTGTTTCTCGAACTCGGCGCTGTCAATCAGTACTGGCTGCATTACCGCCTGCTGAACGACTGGGGCTACACCAAGCTCGCCAAGAAGGAACGCGCCGAGTCGATCGAAGAAATGCAGCACGCTGACAAGATCATCGACCGCATCATCTTCCTCGAAGGTCACCCGAACCTCCAGACAGTCGCACCGCTGCGCATCGGCCAGAACGTCAAGGAAGTGCTCGAAGCAGACCTCGCCGGCGAATACGATGCCCGCACCGCCTACAAGGCCTCGCGCGACATCTGTCACGCGGCCGGCGACTATGTCTCGATGAAGCTGTTCGAACAGCTGCTGATCGATGAGGAAGGCCATATCGACTTCCTCGAAACCCAGCTGGAGCTGCTCGGCAAGATCGGCGAAGAGAAATACGGCCAGCTCAACGCCGAATCCGCCGATTCGGCCGAATAAGCCCAAGCCATCACAGCGAAAGCCACCCCAGCGAAAGCCCCCTTACGGGGGCTTTTTTGTTTCGCGATACGAGCTCCCGGATCCGATTTGGATCTGCTTCACCGGAGCAAGCGCGCAACGGCAACGCCGCCCAGAGCGACATGCCCCTCTCCTCTGCCTGCATTGGACGCCAGTTTTCCGCCCCCCGCCAACGTTGACGCCTCCCCTCATCCTGAGGCGCCCGACACAGTCGG
>NZ_LJHS01000013.1:0-2500 GCF_001296045.1 Rhizobium sp. AAP43
AAAACCGCCCCCATTGGATGGAGGCGGTTTTGCGTATTTATGTTTGGATTTGGTTGCGGGGGCAGGATTTGAACCTGCGGCCTTCAGGTTATGAGCCTGACGAGCTACCGGGCTGCTCCACCCCGCGCCAAGAGCGTCGAACTTTCGTTGTGACGCTTGAAGTCTGTAATCAAACAAAATGGCCGCTTGAAGCGGCCCGTTGTTTTCGGCTTGGGCCGATGGTGTTTTGAGAAGATTTCGGACGTTTTGATTTGAACGTACCGGACATATTGCCATTAGCAGACCTGGCAGCGACCTACTCTCCCGCGTCTTGAGACGAAGTACCATTGGCGCAGGGGCGTTTCACGGCCGTGTTCGGAATGGGAACGGGTGCAGCCACCCCGCAATAACCACCAGGTCAGCTAAGGGCAATATGTGAGAAGCTGGTACAGGGATATTCCTGTTTTTGGTCTGAACACGTTTTGGCATCATCGCCCGGTTATGTCCGGGCCGATGAGCATGGTCAATGAGAACGATCAAGCCAATCGAGCTATTAGTAACGGTAAGCTTCATGCATTACTGCACTTCCACACCCGTCCTATCAACGTGGTAGTCTTCCACGGCTCTGATAGGGAATACTCGTTTTCAGGTTGGTTTCCCGCTTAGATGCCTTCAGCGGTTATCCATTCCATATATAGCTACCCTGCTATGCCGTTGGCACGACAACAGGTCCACCAGAGATATGTCCATCCCGGTCCTCTCGTACTAGGGACAGATCCTGTCAATATTCCTACACCCACGGCAGATAGGGACCGAACTGTCTCACGACGTTCTGAACCCAGCTCACGTACCGCTTTAATTGGCGAACAGCCAAACCCTTGGGACCTGCTCCAGCCCCAGGATGCGATGAGCCGACATCGAGGTGCCAAACAACCCCGTCGATATGGACTCTTGGGGGTCATCAGCCTGTTATCCCCGGCGTACCTTTTATCCGTTGAGCGATGGCCCTTCCACACGGGACCACCGGATCACTATGACCGACTTTCGTCTCTGCTCGACTTGTCAGTCTCGCAGTCAGGCGGGCTTATGCCATTGCACTCGACGACCGATTTCCGACCGGTCTGAGCCCACCATCGCGCGCCTCCGTTACTCTTTCGGAGGCGACCGCCCCAGTCAAACTACCCACCATACACTGTCCCGGATCCGGATGACGGACCGCGGTTAGACATCCATGACGATAAGGGTGGTATTTCAAGGATGGCTCCACGAAGACTGGCGTCCCCGCTTCAAAGCCTACCACCTATCCTACACATGCCGACACGAATGCCAGTGTAAAGCTATAGTAAAGGTGCACGGGGTCTTTCCGTCTGACCGCAGGAACCCCGCATCTTCACGGGGAATTCAATTTCACTGAGTCTATGTTGGAGACAGCGGGGAAGTCGTTACGCCATTCGTGCAGGTCGGAACTTACCCGACAAGGAATTTCGCTACCTTAGGACCGTTATAGTTACGGCCGCCGTTTACTGGGGCTTCGATTCAAAGCTTGCACCTCTCCTCTTAACCTTCCAGCACCGGGCAGGCGTCAGACCCTATACGTCGTCTTGCGACTTCGCAGAGCCCTGTGTTTTTGATAAACAGTCGCTACCCCCTGGTCTGTGCCACCCCAAAACACTTGCGTGCATTGGGGTCACGCTTCTTCCGAAGTTACGCGTGCAATTTGCCGAGTTCCTTCAACATAGTTCTCTCAAGCGCCTTGGTATACTCTACCTGACCACCTGTGTCGGTTTCGGGTACGGTCTATACGGTGGAGCTATTTCCTGGAACCGCTTCCTCGCCCAGACAATCCAATAAGTCTGAACAAGTTACGCAATCCGTCACTACCACCAGGCCCACGAATATTAACGTGGTTCCCATCGACTACGCATTTCTGCCTCGCCTTAGGGGCCGGCTAACCCTGCTCAGATTAACTTTAAGCAGGAACCCTTGGTCTTTCGGCGAGGGGGTCTCTCACCCCCTTTATCGTTACTCATGTCAACATTCGCACTTCCGATACCTCCAGGGCCCCTCACAGGTACCCCTTCACAGGCTTACGGAACGCTCCGCTACCACGTGGATAAATCCACATCCTCAGCTTCGGTGCATGGCTTTAGCCCCGTTACATTTTCGGCGCAAAGACCCTTATTTAGACCAGTGAGCTGTTACGCTTTCTTTAAATGATGGCTGCTTCTAAGCCAACATCCTGGTTGTTTTGGGATCCTCACATCCTTTCCCACTTAGCCATGACTTGGGGACCTTAGCTGGAGGTCAGGGTTGTTGCCCTCTTCACGACGGACGTTAGCACCCGCCGTGTGTCTGCCGACTAGTACTCCTCGGTATTCGGAGTTTGGTTAGGATCAGTAAGACGGTGAGTCCCCATAGCCCATCCAGTGCTCTACCCCCGAGGGTATTCGGTCGACGCACTACCTAAATAGTTTTCGCGGAGAACCAGCTATTTCCGAGTTTGATTGGCCTTTCACCCCTA
>NZ_LJHS01000014.1 GCF_001296045.1 Rhizobium sp. AAP43
GAAGGCGGCCGTACCGTCGGCGCCGGCATCGTCGCTTCGATCGTCGAGTAATCGATTGGGCAAGGCGGCCTCGGGCTTCGGTCCGAGGCCGCTTTCCGTTTTCTCCGGTCTTCTGGCGCAAGCCAGGCATGCCGGACGCGCACACGTCGCCATTTCGTCCTGACGGGCGGATTGACGGAAGGCCGATTGCGGTGTATGTCGCCGGCCACGATAGGAATCAGCGGGCGTTGCGCCAACTGATTCAGGCGCTGCAGTTTACAAGGCCTGGTGACGGGTCACGTTGGGCAGGGCTCCTCATGACTAGAAAGAGTGACAGGGCGCCCCTTTGGCAGTCCTGTGATTTTTGAAAATTTGGGGCCGGCCAGTCATGGTAATTCACTGTCTCTGCGTATGCGGGACGCACGATAAGAAACAAGGACAAGTCGAATGAACGGCCAGAATATCCGCATCCGCCTCAAGGCGTTTGATCACCGGGTTCTCGATGCCTCTACGCGCGAGATCGTCTCGACCGCAAAGCGCACTGGCGCTAGCGTTCGTGGCCCGGTTCCGCTCCCGACCCGCATCGAAAAATTTACCGTCAACCGTTCTCCCCACGTCGACAAGAAGAGCCGCGAACAGTTCGAAATGCGCACACACAAGCGCCTTCTCGACATCGTGGACCCGACTCCGCAGACGGTTGACGCGCTGATGAAGCTCGACCTGGCTGCTGGCGTGGACGTCGAGATCAAGCTCTAAAATGGAATTCCGGCGAGAGCCGAAATAACAAGGAAGGTACGTGGCAAGACCTGCCAACGACTTCTCGAAACGGGAAACCCGAAGGTTCGGAAGGGCCGGAGTGGAATCCTTAAACAAAGAGGAAAGGCCTGGATCACTTTTCCCGGCCGCGACTCTCAAGAGGAATGAACCAATGCGTTCAGGTGTGATTGCACAGAAAGTGGGAATGACCCGCGTCTATAACGACGCCGGCGAACATATCCCGGTAACAGTTCTGCGTCTGGATAACGTACAGGTCGTCGCGCAGCGTACGGCCGACAAGAACGGCTACGTGGCTCTTCAGCTCGGTGCCGGTACGTCGAAGGTCAAGAACACGTCGAAGGGCCTTCGTGGTCACTTCGCCGCAGCGAGCGTTGAGCCCAAGGCCAAGCTCGTCGAATTCCGCGTCTCCGAAGACAACCTTATCGATGTCGGCGCGCAGCTGACCGCGAGCCATTTTGAAGCCGGCCAGCTGGTCGACGTCACGGGCACGACGATCGGTAAGGGTTTTGCCGGTGCGATGAAGCGCCACAACTTCGGTGGTCTCCGCGCGACCCACGGTGTGTCCGTTTCGCACCGTTCGCATGGTTCGACTGGTTCGAACCAGGATCCGGGCAAGGTCTGGAAGGGCAAGCGCATGGCTGGTCACATGGGCCAGACTCGCGTCACCACCCAGAACCTCGAAGTCGTTTCGACCGATGAAGATCGTGGTCTTATCCTTGTGAAGGGCGCCGTTCCCGGTTCCAAGGGTTCCTGGATCATCGTCCGCGACGCCGTGAAGTCGGCGAAGTAAGGGAGCCAAGGACATGGAATTTAACGTCAAGACCCTCGAGGGCAAGGAAGCCGGCAAGGTTTCTCTGTCTGACGAAATCTTCGGCCTCGACCCGCGCGAAGACCTGATCGCCCGCATGATCCGCTGGCAGCTGGCCAAGAAGCGCCAGGGCACGCACAAGACCAAGGGCCGCGCGGAAGTCTCGCGCACCGGTTCGAAGATGTACAAGCAGAAGGGCACCGGTCGTGCTCGTCACCATTCGGCCCGCGCTCCGCAGTTCCGCGGCGGTGGTAAGGCTCATGGCCCGGTTGTTCGCAGCCACGCCCATGACCTGCCGAAGAAGGTTCGTGCGCTCGCTCTGCGCCACGCCCTGTCTGCCAAGATGAAGTCGGAAGACGTGATCATCGTCGACAACCTGGTGGCTGCTGAAGCCAAGACCAAGCTGCTCGTCGGTACGTTCGCGACGCTCGGCCTCACCAATGCTCTCGTCATCGGCGGTGCCGAAATCGACAGCAACTTCAAGCTCGCCGCCTCGAACATCCCGAACATCGATGTTCTGCCAGTTCAGGGCATCAACGTTTACGACATCCTGCGCCGTGGCAAGCTCGTGCTTTCCAAGGCTGCTGTGGAAGCTCTGGAGGAGCGGTTCAAATGACTGATCTTCGCCACTACGACGTGATCGTATCTCCTTCGATCACGGAAAAGTCGACCATGGTGTCCGAGTACAACCAGGTCGTCTTCAATGTCGCCAAGGGCGCTAGCAAGCCGGAAATCAAGGCTGCTGTCGAAGCTCTCTTCGGCGTCAAGGTCACGGCCGTCAACACGCTCGTCCGCAAGGGCAAGACCAAGCGTTTCCGCGGCTTCGCCGGTAAGCAGAAAGACGTCAAGAAGGCCGTCGTGACGCTTGCCGAAGGTCAGTCCATCGACGTGTCGACGGGCGTCTGAGGTAGGGAACAAGAACAATGGCATTGAAAAGCTTCAACCCGACCACGCCGAGCCAGCGTCAGCTCGTCATCGTCGACCGTTCTGGCCTCCACAAGGGCAAGCCGGTCAAGGCGCTGACGGAAGGTCTGTCCAAGAGCGGCGGTCGTAACAACCTCGGTCGCATCACCGCCCGCTTCATCGGCGGTGGTCATAAGCGCACCTATCGTCTGGTGGACTTCAAGCGTCGCAAGTTCGACGTAGAGGGCACTGTCGAGCGCCTGGAATACGACCCGAACCGTTCGGCATTCATCGCTCTCGTGACCTACACGGACGGCGAGCAGGCCTACATCCTGGCCCCGCAGCGTCTCGCTGCTGGCGACAAGGTGATCGCATCTGACAAGGCAGTTGACGTAAAGCCCGGCAACACCATGCCGCTGCAGTCGATCCCGGTCGGCTCCATCATCCACAACGTGGAAATGAAGCCGGGCAAGGGCGGTCAGATCGCTCGCTCTGCAGGCACCTACGTACAGCTGGTCGGCCGCGATGCCGGCATGGCAATCCTGCGCCTGAACTCTGGCGAACAGCGCCTGGTTCCGGGCTCCTGCCTCGCCACCATTGGCGCCGTATCCAACCCGGACCACGGCAACACCAATGACGGTAAGGCTGGTCGTACCCGTTGGCGCGGCAAGACCCCGCATAACCGCGGTGTTGTCATGAACCCGGTCGACCACCCGCACGGTGGTGGTGAAGGCCGCACATCCGGTGGTCGTCACCCGGTTTCCCCTTGGGGCAAGCCGACCAAGGGCAAGCGTACACGTTCGAACAAGTCGACCGACAAGTTCATCATGCGCTCGCGCCACCTGAAGAAGAAGTAAGAGAGGTAGTCAGAAATGGCTCGTTCAGTATGGAAAGGCCCGTTCGTTGACGGCTATCTTCTCAAGAAGGCTGAGAAGGTTCGTGAAGGCGGTCGTAGCGAAGTGATCAAGATGTGGAGCCGTCGCTCCACCATCCTGCCGCAGTTCGTCGGTCTCACCTTTGGTGTCTACAACGGCAGCAAGCACATCCCGGTCAACGTCAACGAAGACATGGTCGGTCACAAGTTCGGTGAATTCGCTCCCACACGGACCTATTACGGTCACGGTGCGGACAAAAAGGCGAAGAGGAAGTAACCATGGGCAAGGCAAAAGCCGAACGTCGGCTGAAGGACAACGAAGCGCAGGCGGTTGCCCGCACGATCCGCGTCAGCCCGCAGAAGCTGAACCTGGTTGCCGCGATGATCCGCGGCAAGAAGGTTGAGCGCGCTCTCGCTGATCTGGAATTCTCCCGCAAGCGCATCGCCGGCACGGTCAAGAAGACCCTCGAGTCCGCAATCGCCAACGCCGAGAACAACCATGACCTCGACGTCGACCAGCTGGTCGTCGCCGAAGCTTATGTCGGCAAGTCGATCACCATGAAGCGTTTCCACGCTCGTGGCCGCGGTCGCGCATCGCGCATCGAGAAGGCATTCTCGCACCTCACCATCGTGGTGCGCGAAGTTGAAGCCGTCACTGGGGAGGCCGCATAATGGGTCAGAAAATTAATCCAATCGGTTTCCGCCTCGGCATCAACCGCACTTGGGATAGCCGTTGGTTCGCCGACAACGCCGAATACGGCAAGCTGCTGCATGAAGACCTGAAGATCCGCAAGTATCTGATGGACGAACTGAAGCAGGCCGGTATTGCCAAGGTCGTCATCGAGCGTCCGCACAAGAAGTGCCGCGTCACGATCCACTCGGCTCGTCCGGGTCTGATCATCGGCAAGAAGGGTGCAGACATCGAGAAGCTTCGCAAGAAGATCTCGTCGATGACCAACTCGGAAACGCACCTCAACATCGTTGAAGTGCGCAAGCCGGAAATCGATGCGACCCTGGTCGCTCAGTCGATTACCCAGCAGCTCGAGCGTCGTATTGCATTCCGTCGCGCCATGAAGCGCGCCGTTCAGTCGGCCATGCGTCTCGGTGCCGAAGGCATCAAGATCACCTGCGCTGGCCGTCTCGGCGGTGCTGAAATCGCGCGTACCGAATGGTACCGCGAAGGCCGCGTGCCGCTCCACACCCTTCGCGCAGACATCGACTACGGGACGTCTGAAGCCTCGACTGCCTATGGCATCTGCGGCGTGAAGGTCTGGATCTTCAAGGGCGAAATCCTTGAACACGATCCGATGGCCTCCGAGCGTCGTGCGCTCGAGGGCGATGCCCAGGGTCCGGCAAGCCGTGAACGCGGCGATCGTGGCGACCGTCGCCGCGAGAACGCTTGATTGAACGCTGGCGAAAGATAAGCTCGGAGAAGTAAGAAAATGTTGCAGCCAAAGCGTACAAAGTACCGCAAGCAGTTCAAGGGCCGCATCAAGGGCGTCGCCAAGGGCGGTTTTGATCTGGCATTCGGTGAATACGGCCTCAAGGCTCTGGAACCGAACCGTGTGAACGCGCGCGAAATCGAAGCAGCCCGTCGTGCGATCACACGCTACATGAAGCGTGCTGGTCGTGTGTGGATCCGCGTATTCCCTGACGTTCCGGTCACTGCCAAGCCCACGGAAGTCCGTATGGGTAAGGGTAAGGGTTCGGTCGAATACTGGGCATGCAAGGTCAAGCCCGGTCGTATCATGTTCGAGATCGACGGCGTTTCGGAAGAGATCGCACGCGAGGCTCTTCGCCTCGGTTCTGCAAAGCTCTCGGTCACGACGCGCTTCGTACAGCGCATTGCAGAGTGAGGATCAAGTCGATGAAAGCCGCAGACGTACGCGCCATGAGCGCCGACCAGCTGAACGACGAACTTGCCAAGCTGAAGAAGGAGCAGTTCAACCTGCGCTTCCAGAAGGCCACTGGCCAGCTCGAGAAGTCTTCCCGGATTCAGGAAGTCCGTCGTGATATCGCACGCGTAAAAACCATTGCCCGCCAGAAGGCGGCAGAAGCCAAGGCCTAAGGACCGAAGAATATGCCGAAACGCATTCTGCAGGGCGTAGTTGTCAGCGACAAGAACGACAAGACCGTCGTTGTTCGCGTTGAGCGTCGATTCGCCCACCCACTGCTTCAGAAGACCGTTCGTCGGTCGAAGAAGTACAAGGCACATGACGAAAACAACCAGTTCAAGACCGGTGACGTAGTTTCCATCCAGGAATGCGCCCCGATCTCCAAGGACAAGTGCTGGACGGTTATCACCGCCCAGGCTTAATTTACGGAGTTTCTGCGCGGGGGCTTGCACCTCGCGCAGAAATCTGTATGAAGCAGGCCACTGGCTGAGAACGCCCCGAAGCGGGCGTTCTTTTGCTTTGAGCGCACGGAAGGTCCCATATGGGAAACCACCCTGTATTTATCTTCCCGCGCACAACAGAAATTTATCATAAGCCCGAATAGGGGGCCTCGGCCCAACCGTTCGGGTTGCAACAAGAAGGCGACCTGACATGATTCAGATGCAGACTAACCTCGACGTGGCGGATAATTCCGGCGCACGTCGTGTCATGTGCATCAAGGTGCTGGGCGGCTCCAAGCGCAAGTACGCTTCGATTGGCGACATCATTGTCGTTTCGATCAAGGAAGCGATCCCGCGCGGCCGCGTCAAGAAGGGTGACGTGATGAAGGCGGTTGTTGTTCGTACCGCCAAGGACATCCGTCGCGCCGACGGCAGCGTCATTCGATTCGACAACAACGCAGCCGTTCTGATCGACAACAAGAAAGAGCCCATCGGCACCCGTATCTTCGGACCGGTTCCGCGCGAACTTCGCGCCAAGAACCACATGAAGATCATCTCGCTGGCTCCGGAAGTACTGTAAGGGGAGCGACGAGCGATGAACAAGATCCGTAAGGGCGACAAGGTCGTCATTCTCGCTGGCAAGGACAAGGGCCGTTCAGGCGAAGTCCTCCAGGTCATGCCGAAGGAAGACCGTGCGGTCGTCCGTGGCATCAACGTTGTGAAGCGCCACCAGCGCCAGACGCAGAACCAGGAAGCCGGCATCATCACCAAGGAAGCTCCGATCCATCTGTCGAATCTCGCGATCGCAGACAAGGACGGCAAGCCGACCCGCGTCGGTTTCGCAGTCGTTGACGGCAAGAAGGTTCGTGTGGCCAAGCGTTCGGGAGAAGTGATCGATGGCTGAGTCCAAGTACGAGCCGCGGCTCAAGGTTGAATACGTAAACCGTATTCGCAAGGCGATGCAGGAGCAGTTCTCCTTCGCCAACGAAATGATGATCCCGAAGCTGGATAAGATCGTGATCAACATGGGCGTGGGTGAGGCGACAGCCGACTCCAAGAAGCCCACGGTTGCAGCTGCCGATCTCGCAGCGATTGCTGGCCAGAAGCCGGTTATCACGCGGGCTCGCAATTCCATCGCGGGCTTCAAGGTCCGTGAAGACATGCCGATCGGCGCAAAGGTTACCCTGCGCGGCGCCCGGATGTACGAGTTCCTGGATCGCCTGGTCAACATCGCGCTTCCGCGCGTTCGCGACTTCCGCGGCCTGAACCCGAAGTCCTTCGACGGCCGTGGCAACTTCGCCATGGGCATCAAGGAGCACATTGTGTTCCCGGAGATCAACTACGATAAGGTTGATCAGATGTGGGGCATGGACATCATCGTTTGCACGACGGCGACCAACGACGACGAAGCTCGGGCTCTTCTTAAAGAGTTCAACTTCCCGTTCCGTCAGTAACCGTAACGACGAGCGTAGAAGAGGAACTTCCATATGGCGAAGACAAGCGCAGTTGAAAAGAACAAGCGCCGCCGCAAGATCGTCGCGAACCAGGCCGCAAAGCGCGCCGGGCTCAAGGCCATCATCATGAACCAGTCCCTTTCGATTGAAGAGCGGTTCAAGGCAACCCTGAAGCTGGCAGAACTGCCGCGTGACGGCTCGAAGACCCGTATTCGCAACCGTTGCGAAGTCACTGGTCGCCCGCGCGCTTTCTACCGCAAGCTCGGTATGTCGCGTATCGCACTTCGTGAGCTTGGCAACACCGGCAAGGTGCCGGGCGTTGTGAAGTCCAGCTGGTAAGGAGACGGTAACATGACGATGACTGATCCGTTGGGCGATATGCTCACCCGTATCCGGAATGGTGCTGCTCGCCGCAAGAGCTCTGTCTCCACTCCGGCCTCCAAGCTCCGTGCCCGCGTTCTCGACGTCCTGCAGGCTGAAGGCTACATCCGTGGCTACAGCCAGGTCGACTATGACAACGGCAAGTCCGAGATCACGATTGAACTGAAGTACTACGAAGGTGCTTCGGTCATTCGCGAAATCGGCCGTGTCTCCAAGCCGGGCCGCCGAGTTTATGTCTCGGTTAAGTCCATCCCGCAGGTCGCGAACGGCCTCGGCATCACCATCCTTTCGACTCCGAAGGGTGTGATGGCCGATCACCAGGCTCGCGAACAGAACGTTGGTGGTGAGGTTCTCTGCTCGGTCTTCTAAGATCGAACAGGGGAACTCCATAGCGAACAGACAGGATAAAAACTATGTCTCGTATCGGTAAGAAGCCCGTTCCGGTTCCGGCTGGTGTGACTGCCACAGTCGAAGGCCAGAAGGTCTCGGTAAAGGGTCCGAAGGGTGAACTTTTCTTCGTCGCGAATGACGAAATCTCCGTCAAGCTGGAGGACAACTTTGTTGTCGTCCTGCCGACAAACAACTCGAAGGATGCACGGTCGAAGTGGGGCATGTCCCGCACGATGGTCGAAAACATCCTGAAGGGTGTGAAGGACGGTTACGAGCGCAAGCTCGAAATCAACGGCGTTGGTTACCGCGCGTCGCTGCAGGGCACAAACCTGCAGCTGGCACTCGGCTTCAGCCATGACGTCGTCTACCAGCCGCCGGCTGGCATCACCATTGCTGTTCCGAAGCCGACCGAAATCATCGTGTCCGGCATCAACAAGCAGCAGGTTGGCCAGGTGGCAGCTGAGATCCGCGAATATCGCGGTCCCGAGCCTTACAAGGGCAAGGGCGTCAAGTATGCCGAAGAGCGGATCGTCCGCAAAGAAGGCAAGAAGAAGTAAGGATCGCGCGAAATGGCAAGCAGAAAAGAAGCACTTGTTCGCCGTGCGAACCGCGTACGGCGTCAGATCAAGGCGGTGGCAAATGGCCGTCCGCGTCTGTCGGTACATCGCTCTTCGAAGAACATCTACGCCCAGGTCATCGACGACGTGGCTGGCAAGACCCTTGCCGCTGCTTCGACGCTCGATGGCGGCCTGAAGGCCTCGCTCAAGACCGGCGCCGACATTGCAGCAGCTGCTGCCGTTGGCAAGCTGGTGGCCGAGCGTGCTGTCAAGGCTGGCGTTCAGGAAGTCGTCTTCGATCGCGGCGCCTTCATCTATCACGGCCGCATCAAGGCACTCGCCGAAGCGGCTCGCGAAGGTGGTCTGACCTTCTGATTAGAATTTCCACCCGGGCTTGCGTCCGGGTGGATTTCCGGCTTTAAGCCGGTTCCACCGGATTCCACCATGTTCGAGAGGGCAGGGTGGAACTTTCGTAATCTGCCGATTGCACCCGGAAAAGAAAAAGGAAAAGGACAATGGCACAAGAAAAGCGTGGTTCGCGCGATGATCGCCAGAACCGTGAAGAACGCGATAGCGAGTTTGTCGACAAGCTGGTCGCCATCAACCGCGTCGCTAAGGTCGTCAAGGGCGGCCGTCGTTTCGGCTTCGCAGCCCTCGTCGTCGTCGGCGACCAGAAGGGTCGCGTAGGCTTCGGCCATGGCAAGGCACGTGAAGTGCCGGAAGCGATCCGCAAGGCAACTGAAGCTGCCAAGCGCGAACTGATTTTCGTTCCCCTGCGTGACGGCCGTACGCTGCATCACGACGTCCACGGTCGCCACGGCGCCGGCAAGGTGCTTCTGCGTTCGGCCAAGGCCGGTACCGGTATCATCGCTGGTGGTCCGATGCGCGCCGTATTCGAGACGCTCGGCATGTCGGACGTCGTCGCCAAGTCGACCGGTTCGTCGAACCCGTACAACATGGTTCGCGCAACGTTCGACGCCCTGAAGCATCAGGTGCACCCGAAGGACGTCGCAGCTCAGCGTGGCCTCAAGTACGCCACGCTTCAGGCTCGCCGCGCCGCTTCCGGCAACGCGTCTGAAGAATAAGAGGAGTCTGATCCATGGCCAAGGCTACGAAGAAGACTGAAGCAAAGACGGTCACGATCGAACAGATCGGCTCGCCTATTCGCCGTCCGGCTGTCCAGCGCGCAACGCTGGTTGGTCTGGGCCTCAACAAGATGCACCGGGTCCGCACCCTGGAAGATACGCCTTCCGTTCGTGGCATGATCCGTGCTGTCCAGCATCTCGTTCGCGTCGTCGACGAGAAGTGAGACGGGGGAAGTCATCATGAAACTGAATGAAATCAAAGACAACGACGGCGCTTCCAAGAGCCGCATCCGCGTAGGTCGCGGTATCGGTTCTGGCAAGGGCAAGACCGGTGGTCGCGGCGTTAAGGGTCAGAAGGCGCGCTCGGGCGTTGCCATCAACGGCTTCGAAGGCGGCCAGATGCCGATCTATCGTCGCCTGCCGAAGCGCGGCTTCAACAACATCTTCGCGTCGGAATACGTCACCGTTTCGGTTGGCCGTATTCAGACGGCGATCGATGCTGGCAAGCTCGACGCCTCCAAGACGGTTGATGCTGCAGCACTCAAGGCTGCTGGCGTGATCCGTCGCCTCAAGGACGGCGTGCGCATCCTGTCGGGTGGCGAACTGAAGGCCAAGATTTCGGTCGAAGTCGCAGGCGCCTCCAAGGTTGCTCTCGAGAAGATCGAGAAGGCCGGCGGTTCCGCCAAGTTGCTCGCAGTAGCAGCAACCGCAGAAGCCTCTGAATAAATGAAGATCAATCGCCCGGGGTGCTTCACACCGGGCGATTTTGCTCCCATATGTGAGCCTCACGAGCCCAGGACGGAATTGACGTCGTTTCGTCTTCCGGGTCATCTGGAAAACTAAGGTGTGAGGCATGCGGTTGCCCGGCAACTTCTCCCGCGCCCGGTTTTCTTAAAAAAAGTTTGAACGAAGAGCCTCCGGCCCGTGCCATGCGCGTTGCCGGTCATGGTTTGCGGAGAATTCAATGGCTTCTGCAGCGGAACAACTGGCCTCGAACCTGAACTTCTCGACTTTCGCCAAGGCGGAAGATCTGAAGAAGCGTCTGTGGTTCACTCTGGCCGCATTGCTGGTCTATCGCCTCGGCACGCATATTCCGCTGCCTGGCCTCAATCCGGAAGCCTATGCGGCTGCCTTCCAGGGGCAGTCCGGCGGCATTCTCGGCCTGTTCAACATGTTTGCCGGTGGCGCCGTCGAGCGCATGGCGATCTTCGCGCTGGGCATCATGCCCTACATTTCCGCGTCGATCATCGTGCAGCTGATGACGTCAGTCGTTCCTGCTCTCGAGCAGTTGAAGAAGGAAGGCGAACAGGGCCGCAAGATCATCAACCAGTACACCCGCTATGGCACGGTGCTCCTCGGTGCCCTTCAGGCCTATGGCATTGCTGTCGGTCTTGAAAGCGGGCAGGGGATTGTCGCCGACCCGGGCATCTTCTTCCGCGTGTCCACGGTTCTGACCCTGCTGGGTGGCACCATGTTCCTGATGTGGCTCGGTGAACAGATCACCTCGCGCGGCATCGGTAACGGCATCTCGCTGATCATCTTCGCGGGCATTGCAGCTGGTCTCCCGACCGCCGTTGCTCACACGCTCGACCTCGGCCGCACCGGCGCCCTGTCGACAGTGCTGATTCTCACAGTCATCGTGGTTGCGATTGCCGTCATCGCTCTGATAGTCTTCGTTGAGCGCGCTCAGCGTCGCCTTCTGATCCAGTATCCGAAGCGCCAGGTTGGCAACCGCATGTTCCAGGGCGACACCTCGCACCTGCCGCTGAAGCTCAACACGGCCGGCGTTATTCCGGCAATCTTCGCTTCGTCGCTGCTGCTTCTGCCGGCAACTGCTGCTGGTTTTGCCGGAACGGCACAGCTGCCGGCTTGGGCGACGGGAATCATTGCGTCGCTCAGCCACGGTCAGCCGGTCTACATGCTGCTGTACGGTCTGCTGATTGCGTTCTTCGCCTTCTTCTACACCGCGATCGTCTTCAACCCGAAGGATACGGCCGACAATCTGAAGAAGCATGGCGGCTTTATCCCGGGCATCCGTCCTGGTGACCGCACCGCTGAATACATCGACTACGTCCTGACGCGCATCACGGCTATCGGCGCTCTTTACCTCGTCGTTGTCTGCATCCTTCCGGAATTCCTCATCGCACGCACCGGTATCCCATTAGCACTTGGTGGTACGTCGCTTTTGATTGTTGTCAGCGTCACCCTCGATACTGTAGCACAGATTCAAGGTCATCTGATTGCTCAGCAATATGAGGGTCTGATCAAGAAGTCGAAGCTGCGTGGAGGAAAGAGGGGACGATGAGAATCATATTTTTGGGGCCGCCGGGCGCGGGTAAGGGGACCCAGGCCAAGCGTCTGACGGACAAGTACGGTATCCCGCAGCTGTCGACAGGCGACATGCTTCGTGCGGCTGTTACCGCCGGCACGGACATTGGCAAGCGCGCCAAGGAAGTCATGGATGCCGGTGGGCTTGTGTCCGACGACATCGTCAACCAGATCGTCTCCGAGCGTATCCAGGAAGCGGATTGCTCCAAGGGCTTCATCCTCGATGGTTATCCGCGCACGGTGCCCCAGGCACGTGCGCTGGCCGAAAACATGAAGGCCAGCAATCTGGTTCTTGATGCGGTCATCGAACTCAAGGTTGATGAGGAAGCGCTGATTCGCCGTATCGAGAATCGCGTCGCCGAAACCATTGCGGCCGGCGGCACTGTTCGCTCCGACGACAATCCGGAATCCTTCCGCAAGCGCCTGACCGAGTACCGTGAAAAGACGGCACCTCTGTCGGAATACTATGCCGGCGAAGGCCAGCTGGTTGTCCTCGACGGTATGGCCGAGATGGACACGGTCTCCGAAGAGATCTCCCGGGTGCTGGAAAAGGCCTGAGAATGCGGCGGTCCGGAAGGGCTTGCCACCAAGAATCTTCGCGGGGCCGGTTGCTTTTGGCGACCGATTCCGCTAAAGACCGCGCCAACTCGCGATATTTGAGCGATCGGCGCGTTCTTCCAAAGCGTTGGAAGACCGGGTTCGATCGTTTTGACATGTTGAGAACCCGATTTGTAATTGCGGCTCATCTGGGCCGTGTAACGAGACACCACTTGCCGGATGGCAACTGGAAGCAAGGAGAATAGGCGTGGCACGTATCGCTGGCGTCAACATCCCGACTGCGAAGCGCGTTATCATTGCGCTGACCTATATTCACGGGATCGGCCCGAAGTTCGCATCGGAAATCATGGAAAAGGTCGGTCTTCCGGCTGAAAAGCGCGTTCACCAGTTGACCGACGCTGAAATCCTGTCAATCCGCGAAACCATCGACCGCGACTACCAGGTCGAAGGCGACCTGCGTCGCGACACTTCGATGAACATCAAGCGTCTGATGGACCTCGGCTGCTACCGTGGCCTGCGCCACCGTCGCGGTCTGCCGGTCCGCGGTCAGCGCACGCACACCAACGCCCGCACCCGCAAGGGTCCGGCGAAGGCGATCGCTGGTAAGAAGAAGTAATTTTTCGAGGCAGTTTGAATTAGGCAGTCGGCGGCAGGGTTTCCTGTTGCAGGCTGCCTAAATTCCGTTGCCTCGATTGGTGTAGCCGCTGGCATTACGGCGGTGCTTAGATCAACTGAAAGGAAGACCATGGCCAAGGAAGCCACACGCGTCCGCCGTCGCGAACGCAAAAATATCTCGTCGGGCGTTGCTCACGTCAACTCGACCTTCAACAACACGATGATCACCATCACCGACGCACAGGGCAATGCTATTGCCTGGTCGTCCGCTGGTGCCAAGGGCTTCAAGGGTTCGCGCAAGTCGACCCCGTTTGCGGCTCAGATCGCTGCTGAAGACTGCGCCAAGAAGGCTCAGGAACACGGCATGAAGTCGCTGGAAGTTGAGGTCTGCGGTCCGGGTTCGGGTCGTGAATCTGCTCTGCGCGCCCTTCAGGCTGCCGGCTTCATGATCACGTCCATCCGCGACGTGACCCCGATCCCGCACAATGGCTGCCGTCCGCGCAAGAAGCGTCGCGTCTAATCATTCTTCGTTTTGCCGGTGGGATGCTGAATGCATCCTCCCGGTGCTTCTCACATTCGGCCGTCACGATTGAATGGTGACGGCGGGCGGAAGGTAAAATCATGATTCAGAAGAATTGGCAGGAACTGATCAAGCCGAACAAGGTGGAGTTCTCCTCCTCCGGCCGCACGAAGGCGACCCTCGTCGCCGAGCCGCTCGAGCGGGGCTTCGGCTTGACGCTCGGTAACGCTCTGCGTCGCGTCCTTCTGTCGTCGCTTCGCGGTGCAGCTGTTACGGCTGTCCAGATCGACGGCGTTCTGCACGAGTTCTCGTCGATCCCGGGCGTTCGTGAAGATGTCACCGACATCGTCCTGAACATCAAGGAAATCGCCATCAAGATGGACGGCGACGATGCCAAGCGCATGGTCGTTCGCAAGCAGGGTCCGGGCGTTGTGACCGCCGGTGACATTCAGACTGTTGGCGACATCGAGATCTTGAACCCCGACCACGTGATCTGCACGCTCGACGAGGGCGCAGAGATCCGTATGGAGTTCACGGTCAACAACGGCAAGGGTTACGTCCCGGCTGAGCGCAACCGCGCAGAAGACGCTCCGATTGGTCTCATTCCGGTCGACAGCCTCTACTCGCCGGTGAAGAAGGTCTCTTACAAGGTTGAGAACACCCGCGAAGGTCAGGTTCTTGACTATGACAAGCTGCTGATGACCATCGAAACTGATGGCTCTGTCACCGGTGAAGATGCAGTCGCTTTCGCCGCTCGCATCCTGCAGGACCAGCTCGGCGTCTTCGTCAATTTCGACGAGCCGCAGAAGGAAGTCGAAGAAGAGTCGGTCACCGAACTGGCCTTCAACCCGGCGCTCCTGAAGAAGGTCGACGAACTCGAATTGTCTGTCCGCTCGGCAAACTGCCTGAAGAACGACAACATCGTGTACATCGGCGATCTGATCCAGAAGACCGAGGCAGAAATGCTGCGCACGCCGAACTTCGGCCGCAAGTCGCTGAACGAAATCAAGGAAGTTCTCGCTTCCATGGGCCTGCACCTCGGTATGGAAGTACCGGCATGGCCGCCCGAGAACATCGAAGATCTCGCGAAGCGTTACGAAGACCAGTATTAATAACAGTGAAGGCAGCCTCTAAATCTGCCTTTCCCCGTCAAACTGCGAGCGAATGCTCGTATGTGTCAGGAAACGGCAGCCTCTGAGACAGAGCCTGCACTTAAAGGAGAATAGCCATGCGCCACCAGAAAGCCGGCCGCAAGCTGAACCGTACCGCCAGCCACCGTAAGGCGATGTTCGCCAACATGGCGGCTTCGCTCATCCTGCATGAGCAGATCGTGACCACCCTGCCGAAGGCGAAGGAAATTCGCCCGATCGTCGAAAAGCTCGTCACCCTCGGCAAGCGCGGCGACCTGCATGCTCGCCGTCAGGCGATCTCGCAGATCCGCGACGTGGCTGTCGTTGCCAAGCTGTTCGACGCCATCGCATCGCGTTACGCCACCCGCAACGGCGGCTACCTGCGCATCATGAAGGCCGGTTTCCGCCAGGGCGACAATGCTGCCATGGCTGTCATCGAGTTCGTTGAGCGCGACGTCGATGCCAAGGGCGCAGCCGACAAGGCTCGCGTTGCCGCTGAAGCCGAAGCTGAAGCTGCGTAAGTTTCCTCCCGCAAGGGAAGGATGAAAAAAAGCCGGGTGAGCGATCACCCGGCTTTCTTGTTGTGTGAAGGTGGGCTTGTTGAACAGAGAGAATGACGGGATCAACCGCGATGTCTGCTTCTACCCGGACAATGCCGCCTTCAAATCCTGGTAAGTAAAAGCTGCATGTTGCCGGGTAGAAGCCTGAGGACGTGTAGACGAATGTCAGTCTGCGGTCGGCAAGGTGGATGTTCGTCAGTTTCATTGCCTGCAGCCAATTCCATGATGTGGACGTCACGAGATCACAAACAGTTGAACAGAAGCTTCGGCTTCGCAGCAATTTGTTGATGTGCATCAAGTGCCGGCACGGTGAGGGCGGTAATCTCTTGGCATCGGATTAACGATGTTAGTGAGGTTTCCAAATGGTTGACGCATCCATTTTCAATAACGACAAGTCGCATCTTATTATCCCACCACTTTCCGGTTTTTACGACCGGGTCGCCCAACCGTTGGCGTGGAGCATCTTTCGGCTCGCGGTCGGTGGCATGCTGGTCGTCGAAGGCTGGCCCAAGATCATGGCGCCCCTTGCGCAGGTCGGCTTCGTCGAAAAGCTTGGCTTCTATCCCGGTTGGCTCTGGTCGCCAACACTGGCGATCATGCAGGTCTTCGGCGGTCTGCTGATTGCGCTGGGCCTCTTCACCCGGCCGGCTGCACTGGCAAATGGCGTTATGCTCGCAATTACCATCTACTTCCATCTGGCAAATCCATATGGCGATGCATTTCTCACGCAAGCCGGCATCGATGCGCTGAAGGCGGGAAGTGATTTCTTCACGCCACAGGCTGCCGCACGCCTTGCCGATGGTGGCCACACATTCCTGCATCTGGTGCAGAGCAAGGCCGAACTCGCTTCGCTCTTCTGGACAGGCGGTGCCTTCCTTTTTGCGGCCTTTGGCGGCGGTTACTTCTCGCTCGATCGGGTGCTGTTCAAGAAGCAGTTCTGATTTCAAAGAAATCACCAGACACCCGGCCCTCAGGGCCGGGTGTTTGCGTTCAACCTTGTGGGGGAACCCGGCAGTCTTCAGCCCGGCGAAGCAGGAAACGCCGCTCGGTCGCATTGCCGCTGAGCACCACTGCCTGCTCGAATGCCTGCTTGGCTTTCTCCAACTGCCTGAGGCGGAAGAGAAAGTCTCCCCGAGCCGCATGATAGGGCGGATATTCCGCCATGGTGGGCTCGTCTTCCAAAGCGGCAAGAAGCGCCAGGCCGACCTCTGGACCGAACGCCATGGCATGCGCGACGGCCCGGTTGAGCGCGATGACGGGCGAGACGACCTGCTCGAAGAGCCGATCGTAAAGGCTGGCGATCAACCCCCAGTCCGTGTCCGTGAAATGGGCAGCCCGGGCATGGACCGCTGCCAACTGCGCCTGCAGGGCATAAACACCGTCATCGCCACCAAGCTTCGAGATCGTGTCGAGGCCAGACAGCCCGCGCTGGATCAGGAGCCGATCCCAAAGCCTTCTTTTCTGCTGTTCGAGCGTCATCGCCTCACCGTCGGGGCCGACACGGGCGGGAAGCCGCGAGGCCTGAAGCTCCATCAGAGACAGCAGTCCGTGCACCTCCACCTCCATCGGGGCGAGACTGGTCAGGATGCGGCCGAGCCGCATGGCTTCCTGGCAGAGTTGCGGTCGGATCAGGTCGTCACCGGCGCTGGCAGCGTAGCCCTCGGTGAAGATGAGGTAGACAACCTCCAGCACCGTCGCCAGCCTGCGGTCGCGCTCAGCCCCATCGGGGACTTCGAAGGCTATTCCCGCCTCGCGCAAAATCTTTTTCGCCCGGACGATCCGCTGCGCCACGGTGGTTTCACGCGTCAGAAACGCGCGGGCTATTTCGCCGGTTTCGAGCCCGCCAACAACTTTGAGGGTGAGGGCGACCTGCTGATCCCGGCTAAGCAGCGGATGGCAGGCGATAAACATCAGCGAGAGACGCTCGTCGCCGATCTCGTCATCGAGTGACGCTTCGAGAACCGCTTGCTGCATAGCGAAGTCGCCCATGCTCCCGGTTTCGATTTCATGCTGCAATGTCGGCTGCTGGCGTTCCATCATCCGGCGCCGCCGCCACTGGTCGATGGCTTTCCGTTTGGCGGTCGTCATCAACCAGGCTCCGGGATTGGGCGGGATGCCGTGTTCGGGCCAACGCGCAAGCGCTTCCACCAACGCCTCTTGCGCCAGATCTTCCGCGAGGCTGATGTCGCCCAGATATCGGGCGAGCCCGGCGATCAGCCGGGCCCTTTCGATGCGAAACAGGGTTTCGATCTCTGTGGTCGCCGTCTCCTGTCCGTCACGCACGCCAATGGCTGAGCTGTCCATCTGTCTTCGCCTCATGCGCTGGACTGCGATCGTTTGCCAAAGCCGGTCAAGAACAGGTCTGCCTCAGACCGTTCCGTTGTCACGCGATGCCAATCCTTCAGCGGCGCGGTCATGGCTCGCCTGACCTTCCGGCGTCGCGATTTCTGCGAAATCCTCCATCTCGTAGAAGGGCCGGATTTCGATTTCGCTTGGCCCGGGCATGGGGTTCGGGCAACGCTTGACCCAGGCCAATGCCTCATCCATATCCTTCACCTCCCAGATCCAGAAGCCGGCGACCAGTTCGCGTGTCTCGGCGAATGGCCCGTCGATGACGCGGCGGTTGGCCCCATCAAAGGCTACGCGCTTGCCGACCTTGGACGGTTTGAGGCCCGTGCCGGACAGCATGATGCCTGCCTTGACCAGGTCTTCGTTGAATTTGCCCATCTCCTCGAAAAGCTCGGCCGATGGCATGATGCCTTCTTCGCTATCTTCTGTCGCCTTCACCAAAACCGCTACGCGCATGTGCTCACTCCTCTGGTTGATCAGGTCGCCTTTTTGCGATCCTGCCTCCACAACGAGCGACCACAACCGATTTCGACAGGCATGGCAAAAGAAATTTATCCAGCCCGTCGCAGTGACAGCCAGTGGTCGGCGGCAGCAACCAGAAGAATACCCCCGATATAGGCGATGATATTCCATACCGAGAAGATGCGACCCAACAGCAGCGCGCCGGCAAGCGTCAGGCGGAAGGCATCGAGCCAAGGCGTGTGATAAAGGCGAAAAAGTTCGGCAAGGATCGCGATCATCATCGACAGGGCCAGTTGCGTCCTTGGTCGACCAATGAGAACAGCCGACACAAGCAGATAGACCATGACGCCCCAGAGCAGGGAGCCGCCATACTTGACCAGGCTATAGGGCAGGCCAGCCTCATATCCGGTCAGCCGGAGCGTCGCGCCAGCGACGATCACCACACCGGCCGCGCCGAGCCTTGCCAATCGTTCCCGGCTTCCATGCGCGTCAGACGTGAAAGCCCCTGATGTTTTTGCCTCTTGCATGTCGTCACTTGCCTTGATCTTGCCGATTGCCTCTCTGTATCTGCCAATGCCGGAATCGCAAGGCACTCCAGGAACTCAACAGATGACCACATGGCCCATTGGGCAACTGCCGCGGACCCTCGAAACCATCGACAGGCTCCTGATTACGCCGCCGGCCGCACCGGATCTGAGCGGATTTCCCCGTTTCGGAGCGGAGTTCCTGCTCTTCGGCATCAAGGAGGCGCGGGCCTGCCTTTTTGCCGGGCTGTTTTTCCTGTCGATCTTTCTCGTGCCGCGCGGCGGTCTCTACGGTCTGCCGCGCTACGACCTGCTGCTTGTGATTGCGCTTGCTATTCAGATCTGGATGGTCTGGGCAAAACTCGAGACGTTCGACGAGTTGAAGGCCATCTGCCTGTTCCATGTTGTCGGTTTCGCCCTGGAGGTCTTCAAGACCTCCGGTTCGATCCAGTCTTGGTCCTATCCGGATTTCGCCTATACAAAGCTGTTGGGCGTGCCGCTCTTTTCCGGCTTCATGTATGCCGCCGTCGGCAGCTATATCATCCAGGCTTGGCGACTCTTTGATCTGAGGATCCGTCACCATCCCCCATACTGGATGGCGATCCTGGTGGCCGCAGCGATTTATGCCAACTTCTTTACCCACCATTATATTGGTGACTACAGATGGTATCTCGCCGCCCTTGCAATCGGTCTTTATGCGCGGGCGACCGTGATCTTCCGGCCCTTCGATCGGGATCGCAGGATGCCGCTGATCCTTGCCTTCATACTCATCGGCTTTTTCATCTGGTTGGCGGAAAACATCTCCACCTTCTTTGCCGTCTGGCACTATCCCAACCAGATCGGCGCCTGGTCGACGGTGCATTTGGGAAAGTGGAGTTCCTGGACGCTGCTGGTGATCATGACTTTCACCATCGTCGCGTCGCTGAAACATATCCGCAAGAAGATCTACATCCCGCACTAACCGGCGAGTTGGGCGGAGGGTGCTTGCCCGCCTCACGCCATCAGCGACATTTCCGAGAAGGTCCGGTTTCGGCCCGCAGCTTTCGCCATGTAGAGGAGCTGGTCGGCGGCGTGCAGCTGGTTGTCGACGGGCTCGTTTGCCTGAATATCGGCAAGCCCGATCGACGTGGTGACGGAAATGACCGTGCCATTGCGCAGCTCGATTTTTACCGCCTCGATTGCCTTGCGAATCTGCTCGCAGAAGTCATGGGCGCTCTGCTCGTGCAGGCCACGCAGATAGACGGCGAATTCTTCGCCGCCAAGGCGGGCGGCCATATGCGGCGTACGCGTCACGGTCTTCTGCAGCGAAGCTGCCACGCAGCGCAGCGTGTCGTCGCCGGCCTCGTGACCATAGGTGTCGTTCACCTTTTTGAAGAAGTCGATGTCGAGAAGGGCGACCGCGCTCTGCAGGCCCTGCGCCTGATCTTCGCGCATCAGTCGGGCAACCACCTCGAAGAAATAGCGGCGGTTCGGCAGATTGGTCAGCTGGTCACGCTCGGCATGGTAGCGCAAACGTTTGATCTGCTTGATGGTATCGACATTGCTGTCTATTCGGCACTGAAACTCCTCGGGCAGGAGCGGTCGATAGATGAAGTCGTTGGCTCCCGCCTTGAGGAAAAGCGAACTGACGCGGCGATCGGTCGACGATGTCACGCCGATGATCCGCAATTGGGTATAGGCGGCGCTGTGGCGGATCTGCTGGACGAGTTCATAGCCGTCCATGTCCGGCATGTTGTAGTCGGTGATCAGCAGCTCGACATCCTTCTGCACGCCGAGCATGGTCAGCGCTTCGGCACCGGAACGGGCCTCCATGACATCGAAATTGTGCCGGGATAGCAGCTCCACCAGGCTTTGGCGCGCACTGCGCTGGTCGTCCACCACCAGAACCTTGATATCGGCATTGCCGAGCACCCGGGCCGCGGTCTGGACCAGGCGTCCGACGGAATCGCTTTCGTCCTTTACGCAATAGTCGAGCAACTGCATCTCGGCGTAGCGGGACTGCGCATGGGAATCATGTTTCGCGGTGTAGACGATTGCGGCGATCTCGGCTTCATCGAGCGCGCCGAGGATCTCTTCGCCCTTGGCATCCGGCAGATCGAGGCCTGTGATGGCAAAGGCGAAATGTTCGGTGAGGAACACCTTTCGCGCCTCGGTCAGTGTCTGGCAGTGGAAGACCTTCGCTGTGCAGACCTCTTCCAGACGGGTGACGATCAGATTGGCAACGGCCATCGAGTCCTCGATAAGGAGGATGTTGGTCGTCTTGATCTTGGGGGTGTCTGCGTCCGAAACAACCTTAGCCGGGGCGCCGCGCTTGGCGCTCCGGATGATCCGTTTGGGAACTTCGGCAGTGGCGGTCGCAGTCATGTGTGGGGCCGGTCTCCTCGCGGTCATGGCTGTAACCTAGGGGAACAGTCCTTAATGGCAGTTGAATGTTGGCCCCTATTGATTGGGGGCTAAGTTGTTGTCATGCCGCTTTTCTGCCCAAAATTGACCGGTTGGTGAAAATTAGTTCCGGTCGGCACTCGGCGGCATCCGATCAGGCGCGAGCAGTGGTCCTTCCGCGCCGGCGATGTTCCATCAGTTTCGGCCTGAGAAGCCGGTAGCCGAGCAGGAGAGTGACGACGCCGATGTAGAAGGCGGGCTCCGCCGTCACCACCTTTAGAGACAACGCATAGTGGAGGACGGCGACCAAAAGGATGGGGTAGGCGAGCTTGTGCAACTTGTTCCAAGTCTGGCCGAGCCTGCGGATCGACCACCGGTTCGATGTCAGCACAAGCGGGATCAGCATCAGCAACCCGGCCATACCCAGCATGATGTAGGGGCGCTTCGCCACGTCACCGATAATGGACGACATCACCATGCCCCGGTCGAGCGTGAGGTACACGGCGAAATGCGCCAGCACGTAATAGAAGGCCAAAAGGCCGAGCGCCCGCCGATAGGCGATCAGGTTGATTCCGAACAGATCCCGCAGCGGCGTAACGGCCAGGCCCAGACAGAGAAACCTGAGCGCCCAGAGGCCCAGCAGGTGTTCGAAGGCCCGCACCGGATCAGCCCCAAGACCGCCGAAAATCCCGAGATAGAAGGCGTAGAGCCCCGGCAGGAGGCCGACGATATACAAAGCCCAGATCGAGGCAGGTCGATAGCGAGCTGGAAGCGAGGGAAGGCTGAGCGTGCTCATCAGTAGAACTTCGTCAGGTCCATGCCGTCATAGAGGCTCGCCACCTCGTCGGCATAGCCGTTGAACGGCAGCGTATCGAGCCGCGCGCCGCCGAACAGGCCTTCCGCCTCGCCAATGCGCCGTTCCGTGGCCTGGGTCCAGCGTGGATGATCGACGGCCGGATTGACGTTGGCATAGAAGCCGTATTCCGACGGCTGCAGCACGTTCCAGGTCGATGGCGGCTGCTCTTCGGTGAGCGTGATCTTGACGATGGATTTGATCCCCTTGAAGCCGTATTTCCACGGCACGACGAGGCGGATCGGCGCGCCGTTCTGGTTCGGCAGCGTTTCGCCATAGAGGCCTGTTGCAAGGATCGTCAGCGGGTGGCGGGCCTCGTCGAGGCGAAGACCTTCGACATAGGGCCATTCCAGCGCCTGGAAGATTCCCGCCTGTCCCTGCATTTCCTCGGGGCGCACCAGCGTCTCGAAAGCCACGTATTTCGCTGAGCCGAGCGGTTCGACCTTGTCGAGAAGTGCCGAGAGCGGGAAGCCGATCCAGGGAATTACCATCGACCAGGCTTCGACGCAGCGCATCCGATAGACGCGCTCTTCCATGGTGATGTCTTTCATGATCGTCTCGATGTCGATCACCTGCGGCTTGGCAACGAGGCCGCCGATCTCGATTGTCCAGGGCCGTGTTTTCAGCGAGCCCGCATTGCGCGACGGGTCTTCCTTACCCGTGCCGAACTCATAGAAGTTGTTGTAGCTGGTCACATCCTCTTTCGAGGTCAGCTTGTCATCCACCTTGTAGGCGCTCGGGGCGGCCTTCAGCGGGGCTGCAAAGGCAGAAGACGAGAAGGCGGCGGCTGCCAGCGCCCCGCCGGAGGCCGCGATGAAGTCGCGACGCCCCAAATAGAGGGACTTCGACGTGATCTCACTGGAGGCGATCTTGGGCGGATGATAGACGGGCATGGGCGAGCCTCTTCGAATGATCTGACATGCGGTATGATTTAGGAGACGGCCGACAGGAGAACAGAGTTTCACCCACGAGAAAAGAAGGGCGCCGGGCACAATATCGTGTAGCGTCTTTCGACGAGCGGCCTGTAAGAAACGCCTCTATCCGGCGACAGGCGTCGTCTCGCACCAACTCAGCTTGTGGCCTTCCCACCGATGCGCAAGCCCACCCGCAATCAACCCGTCACCCACGGAGCGCCCCTCGCGCATCACGACACGCAGCTTGCGACCGTAGCGATCGACGTCACGCCGTTCGGCCCGGACAAGTGTCACCCCGCCGGAGTTCAACTCGTGCAGCAGGGCCTGCTGGGCGTCTTTTCCGAGTTGCCTCTCGCGTTCGCAAGCCGGCTGGGAAATCTCCGGCGTATTGATGTCGGAGATCCGGTATTTCTCGCCGAGATACCAGAAGGTATCGCCATCCACGACGCAATTTGTCCGTTTGCCGCTCGAACATGTCGAGAAACGCGCTTTGACCGGTTCCGGTGATGGGTCGACCGAACTGGTAATCGTCGCCGCATCGATCGTATTCGAGGGCCGGTCCGGGCCAGACAGGCCGTGTTCGGAAGCCGTTGCGGCAAGCATGACGGTAAACCCGAAGGCAATTGCCGCCGTGGCTTGGCTTCTGCTCCACCGTCCATGGCGCGGCGTTACGTGCGCCGGCACACCGCGCGGGTGTCGAAGATTTGTTTTCCCCTTCGACCGGTCCTGTTGTCTAGCCATGGTGGTCTCCTTCTTCCGAATCGTAAGGGCCGGGACTTATCCGTGGCTTAACGGGGTGACGAAAATTCGACCCGGGGCGGGTGAGGGAAGGGGCTGGCGTACCGTTTCGCGCGCCCCTGCTAGTGACAGGGCCCTGCGCATGGCTTAGATCCATGTTAAAAAGGTCACGCGAAGGCGCTTTTGGCGCGTTTCAAGCGGACCGCAATCTGCCCGAGGTGACACCCATGCCAGCTTATCGTTCGAGAACATCCACCCACGGCCGTAACATGGCCGGCGCCCGCGGCCTGTGGCGCGCAACCGGCATGACCGATGGTGATTTCGGCAAGCCGATCATCGCCGTGGTCAATTCCTTCACCCAGTTCGTGCCCGGTCACGTGCACCTGAAGGATCTCGGTCAGCTCGTTGCCCGCGAAATCGAAGCTGCCGGCGGTGTGGCCAAGGAATTCAACACGATCGCCGTCGATGACGGCATCGCCATGGGGCATGACGGCATGCTCTATTCGCTGCCGTCGCGTGAAATCATCGCCGACTCGGTCGAATACATGGTCAACGCGCACTGCGCCGATGCCATGGTCTGCATCTCCAACTGCGACAAGATCACCCCCGGCATGCTGATGGCGTCGTTGCGCCTCAACATCCCGACCGTCTTCGTCTCCGGTGGTCCGATGGAAGCCGGCAAGGTCGTGCTGAAGGGCCGTACCGTCGCGCTCGATCTGGTCGATGCCATGGTTGCCGCCGCAGACGAGAAGATGTCCGACGAGGACGTGTCCGCAATCGAAAAGGCAGCCTGTCCGACCTGCGGTTCATGCTCCGGCATGTTTACCGCAAACTCGATGAACTGCCTGACCGAAGCGCTGGGTCTGTCGCTGCCCGGCAATGGCTCGACGCTCGCCACCCATTCCGACCGCAAGCGCCTCTTCGTCGAGGCCGGTCACCTGATCGTCGATATCACCCGCCGCTACTATGAGCAGAACGACGAGAGCGTCCTGCCGCGCAATGTCGCCTCGAAGGAAGCCTTCGAAAATGCGATGGCGCTGGACATCGCCATGGGCGGCTCGACCAATACGGTTCTGCATATCCTCGCTGCCGCCCATGAAGGCGAAATCGATTTCACCATGGACGATATCGATCGCCTGTCGCGCAAGGTGCCCTGCCTCTCCAAGGTCGCGCCGGCGAAAAGCGACGTGCACATGGAAGACGTGCACCGCGCCGGCGGCATCATGCGCATCCTCGGTGAACTTGATCGCGGCGGCCTGATCAATCGTGATTGCCCGACGGTCCATGCCGAAACACTGGGCCACGCCATCGATCGCTGGGATATCACCCGCACGAACTCGGAAACCGTGCGCGAGTTCTTCAAGGCCGCGCCCGGCGGTGTTCGCACGACCCAGGCCTTCTCGCAGTCCTCGCGCTGGGATGATCTCGACACCGATGGTGAAACCGGCGTCATCCGCTCGGTCGAACATCCCTTCTCCAAGGATGGCGGTCTGGCCGTTCTCAAGGGCAATATCGCGCTCGACGGTTGCATCGTGAAGACCGCAGGCGTCGATGAATCCATCCTGAAGTTCACTGGTCCCGCCAAGGTCTATGAAAGCCAGGACGCGGCGGTAAAGGCGGTGTTGTCGAACGAAGTTGTCGCGGGCGACGTCGTCGTCATCCGCTACGAAGGCCCGAAGGGCGGCCCCGGCATGCAGGAAATGCTCTATCCGACGAGCTATCTGAAGTCGAAGGGCCTCGGCAAGGCCTGCGCACTGATCACCGACGGCCGCTTCTCCGGCGGCACATCAGGGCTCTCCATCGGCCATGTCTCCCCGGAAGCAGCGCAGGGTGGCACGATCGGACTGGTGCGCGATGGCGACACCATCGCGATCGACATTCCGAACCGCACGATCAGCCTGGTGGTCGATCCCGCCGAACTGGAACGCCGCCGCGCCGAGCAGGACGCCGCCGGCTGGAAGCCCGCTCAGCCGCGCAAGCGCAATGTCACCACGGCGCTCAAGGCCTATGCCGCCTTCGCGACATCTGCCGACAAGGGCGCCGTGCGCCAGCTGCCGGAATAAGACGAAACCAAACACCGGGAGGCGGTTGCCCGCCTCCCGTCTCTCTCTGCCCTTGAGGCAGTTGTGACCGCCAGCACGGCGGTCAACGGCCAAAACGGTCGCCTAAGCCTGAGTGTCCCGCACATCTGGAGCCGTCATGACCGTGCCCTTCAGCCTCGTTGGCATCGACCACGTCGTCTTCATCGTCGATGACATGGAAAAGGCGCTCCGCTTCTATTACGATGTTCTCGGCTGCCGCCCTGGCTACACCTATCCGGCGCTCGGCATGGAGCAGGTCTGGTGCGGTTCTGCCCTGATCGTACTCTGGGACATCACCCATCCCGGCGGCCAAAAGGCCGCTCCACCGGTCGCAGGCGGCCGCAATGTCGACCATGTCTGCATCGCCACTGGCCCCTTTGACCACGACGAACTGCGCGCCCATTTCGCCAGCCACGGTGTGGCGATCAACCGCGAAGCCATGCATGGCGGCGCCCGCGGCATGGGCCATTCCTTCTACGTGAAGGACCCCTTCGGCAATACGATCGAGATCAAGGGCCCGGCCGAGTACCCGGACGGGCGTGGCTGACGTCATGCCTCAATCCCGATAACTCGGATCTTCCTTGTCCAGACACGACTTCAGATAGGCAAAATGCTTCTGCGCCATGCCGCGATACGGAATCCACCCGTCTGACGTCCCCTGCGCGATCTCGTCCGACAGCACCGCCAGCGGCTTGCCGGTCGAGAGCGCCAGCACCATCGTCTGCGCCGCCTTCTCGAAGAAGTAGAGGTCTTCAAAAGCATCCGCCACCGTCTCGCCGGCAACCGACACACCGTGATTGCCCATGACCAGAACCGCCTTGCCACGGATCATCTCCGCCAGCCGCTCGCCTTCCTCTGCCGCGTCGGCGATACCCCCGAAGTCGAGGTCATAACCGATTCGCCCGAAGAAGCGCGCCGTGTTGTTGTCGAGCGGCAGAAGCGTTGGGTCCTTCAGGCAGGAGAGCGCGACTGCATAGGGTGAATGACAGTGCAGGATGACGCGCGCCTCCGGCAGCATCCGGTGCAGCGTGCCATGTACGGTCCAGGCCGACGGATCGGGCGCATTCGGCCGGTTCATCACGTCAGGATCATCGGCATCGAGCAGCAAAAGATCGCTCGCCTTGACCGTGGCAAAATGCTGCCAGCGCGGATTGAGCAGGAATTTCCGCCCATTGGCGGAAACCGCCGCACTGAAATGGTTGCCGACCGACTCGCTCCAGCCGAAGCGATGGCAAAGCCGGAAGGCCGCCGCCAGATCCTGACGCAGCGTGGTGAGATCAGCTTCATCGAGCATGTCGTTGACCGAAGGGGAAATATTCATGCCTTGAACCGTCCTTCCGTCGTAAGCGCCCGATAGGTCGAGCGCATCTCCTCGCGATCGGCATAACAGCCGCGCAGATAACGATCGCCGCTGGTCGCCGAATAGGCCATGCGCCCATGCACGATGCGGTGGTTGTCGAACACCATGCAGTCGCCCGCCTTCATCAGGAAGCGCATCATGAACTTGTCGTCCTGCAGCATTTTGCCAAAGCGGCAGAAGGCCGGATAATAATCGTCGAGCACCGTCTGCGGCAGGTCGAACATGTCAGCCATGTGCTGGCTGATCGTCAGCCCTGAGACCTCACCATGTTTGTCGAGTTCGATCACCCGCTGCCGCGAGCGCATGTCGTAGGTGTCATGCTCGCAGAAGAACGGAATGTCGATCTCCGACAAGAGTTTGAACCCCTCCGGATCGATCTCCCGGAAGGCATTGGCGACAGCCACGCCGTCCGAATAGATGCTCATCCCGCCCTCGACCGTGTTGGCCCGGCAATGCAGGAACTGGATGCCCGGCGCATGCTCCTCCGCCGGTGTGTCGGTATGCAGTTCCAGCGCCTTGGCGGTGTAAGCCGTGTTGGTCGGGTTGATATGCGTCTTCACGTCGAAATATTCGCCGAAGAAGGTCGGCCGCACATGGCCCATCAACTTGACGGTCTCGGTCAGCCCTTCGTTGCTGTCGGGCATGTCGGTCACGATCGTCAGCCCCTCGACGATCATCGCCTTCAGCCATTCCGCAACCTTTTTCGGGTCGCGCATCAGCTCCGGCTGCGAGAAGCGCGGGATCTCGGGATAGTGGTCGCTGAACCACGCCTTGCGTGGCAGGTCGGCCGGGTCGGGTCGATGTTTGCCTTCGGTGTAGAGTTCAAGCAGTGACAGCGGAAAGCGCGAGACATGGTTCTCACCCGCCCAGCGGATCACCAGGCTGCCGTCCTCAATGTCAGCACTGGCAGCGCGCGGTGGAGCCGACAGATGGAAGATGTCGAAGCTGCGCTCGCGCGTCGCGCTGTCGAAGGAGGAGGGGCAGTTGTCGCGCAGCCAGTAGTAATTGAAATAGGCCTGTCCGCCCTCGGCAAGCGGCAGGTGCAGCCCTTTTTCGGCCAGGGTCACGGCGCCTGTAGCAACATGCATATTCACAGCAAATTTCCTTAAGCTGGGACGACGAATAAGCGGATCGGTTTTGACGATCATCATCCGACTTTGCAGGCGAGGCCAGAGCGATTATGCTTATGCTGAGTTAAGCTGGAGGTTAAGTTGAGCCGTTTGCCGCCCCTGCGCCTGCTGACCACATTCGAGGCCGTCGCCCGGCTCGGCTCGATGCGCGAGGCAGCGACCGCCCTCAACGTTACCCAGCCCGCAGTCACGCAAGCGCTGAAGGCGCTGGAAGAGCATGTCGGCGCCGTCCTGATCGACCGCACGACCCGGCCGGCCAGGCTCACCGAACCCGGCCTTGAGCTCGCCCGCGCCACCCGCGACGGCCTCGACCTGATCGCCGACACCATCGAGGAAATCCGCACCAGCACCGGCCTCGAGGACCAGCGACTGACGGTCGCCTGCACCATGGGGTTGGCCACCCACTGGCTGATGCCCCGCCTCAGCGACTTTTACGCCCGCCATCCCGGCTATGTCGTCAATGTCCAGGTCCCGCCCACCGACCTGCCGCAGATGTGGCCCGGCACCGATCTCGTGTTGCGTTACGGGCGCGGCACCTGGACGGATGGCCCGACGCTCCGCCTCTTCGACGAGATCGTCTGCCCCGTCGGCCGCCCAGCTCTGGTCGAAAGCTTGCTGGCAAAAGGCGAGGGGCTCGACGCCGCGCCCCTCATTCATGTTCGCACCGTCGAGGCGCGCCACTGGGAAGGCTGGACCGATTATCTCGCCCGCCGCGACCTGCCCAAACCGCGTGGCCCCTCCCACATCTTCGACAACTATGTCCAGGCCGTCCAGGCAGCGCTGGACGGCCGCGGCCTGATGCTCGGCTGGCGCTCGATCACCGACACCCTCGTCGCCGACGGCAGCCTGAAGTCCTGGCCCGATGGAGCCTTGGACCTCGGCACCGCTTATTTTGCCACGGTCGCCCTAGCGGCGGCGAAACGACCGGCGGTCAGGGCTTTCGTCGCGTGGTTGGGGGAGGGGGCGGAGAACGCCCTATGATGATCCGACAAAAATTAGGCAATTAGGCAAATAGGAAATTAGCAGATCGTCGAGACGTCATTGCGGAGTGGGTCGCGTCTCCCGAAAACTCTCGAGAGCCGTCACCCCTCGCCACCAGTCACCAAAGTTGTGGTGTTGCGAAAACATCTCGCCAAACTCAGGAACCTCCAACGCATAGTCGATCATCGGCGCCAGATAGAGATCCGCCAACGTGAGTGTGTCTCCACACATCCATCGCTGCTCACCAAGCAGACCAGCTAGAACGGCGAGAGAAGTCTGGGCAACGCCGCGCGCTTTCTCCACGCGACCCTCATTCGGCGCTTCCCCACGTTTCGGCTTTTCGATGCATTCGACATAAAGCCCCCAGACCATTTGCGGATACACATAGCCGTCCGCAATGCTGATGATCTGGTTCATCCGGGCGCGTGTTTTGGCATCGGCAGGCTGAAGCGGCGGCCCGTCGAAAGCCTCGTCGACATAACGGGTGATGGCGCCGGTTTCGTAGAGATCGAAATCTCCGTGCGCGAAGGCCGGGATCTTGCCGAAGGGGTGCCGGGTCAAGTGGGCGTCGCGTGTGCTACCAGCGGTGAAGATATCGACCGGCACCAAGTCATGTGCCACGCCTTTCTCCATAAGCCTAAGGCGGGCGATGCGGACGTAAACGCTGTAATCGGCGCCGAATAAGAGAGGGTAGTCGATCTGCATCGTGTCGTTCCTGCTTTCACCTGAGTGGCAAGGTGCGCTGGGGTGGATGATGCGCATCCTTTACCGCATCGGCAAGGGAGGCTGCCTCTCTCTTGCCGGAAGCAAGGAAATTCCTTACCTTCATTGGGGAGGTAACGTCATGATCACCAGCAAGCTTACGAGCAAGGCGCAGACCACGGTTCCCCAGCCCGTTCGGGCGGCTCTTCGACTGAAGGAGGGCGATGCGATCGTTTACACGATCGAGCCGGACGGTCGGGTCACCTTGTCCCGCGCGGAGTCGGATCATCCACTGGAGGACCCGTTCGCAACCTTCTCCGAATGGGATAGCGAAGCGGATCGTCGCGCCTATGCCGACCTTTAAGCAAGGCGATATCATCAGGGTGCCTTTTCCTTACACGGATCGGGACACGCGCCAGCGGAGGCCCGCTTTCGTGGTTTCGAATGGTGGAATTGGCGAAGCCGGGAGCCTGTTGTGGGTCGCCATGATCACCTCTGCGGAAAACCGTTCCTGGCCGCAGGACGTCCCAATCCCTGAGTATCTGGAAGCAGGCTTGCCGGCGCCATCCGTCGTGCGTTCTGTGAAGCTGGCCACGGTCGAAGCGCGAAGTGTGGAGCCCTTGGGTGCCGCAAATCCGTCGATCACGGACGCTGTCTTGGCACAAGTTGCTCAACTCTTGGGCCAAAATTGACACGTTCGAGTTCCGTCACTTCGGCCGCTGCACCCCTTCATACACCGTCGCCAGTTGCGCCATCCGTGCCGTGTAGGCGGCGGTCAGGCAGGTGACGTCGCCCTTGCATTCGCCGCGCTTGGTCAGCCACTCGATCTGCTGATCCTGCAATTCGCCCCGCGCGCCCATGGCAAGCAGGCCGGACAGCAGGTCGAAGGTCGTGACCATCTTCACGTCCATGTCGTTCAGCGACAGTGTCTGGCAAATGGCAGTCTCATCGGCAGCGAGATCGGGTTTCTGACAATCGAAGCTCGCGGCGTGGGCGGGAAGCGCGCCAGCCAGCACAGGGCCGACCAGTAGCGCGAAAATCAGGGCGCGTGTGGCCGCTGCATGGGTATCGGACATCGGGACCTCGCTTGTTGCACTCGCCAAGGCAACGTGCGCGCCCGCCGGATCGTTCCATGCCGCGCGTACATGCCAGATCTTCGCTCGATCCTCACGATACGGTGACAATCCGCAAAAAATCCTGTCATTGGCCGCAGCACTCCCTACCTTCAGCAGCATGAACCGAAGAACCATCCTCGCCGCCATAGCCACCCTGCCAGTCGTCTCCGCCTCCCGCGCCCTTGCGCAACTTGCGCAATCGGCTCAGCCTGTGGCGCCGCCGCAGCCCGCCAATCTCGATGCGATCCGCCCGCGTATCACGACGCTGCTCGAAGAAGCCCGCAGGCTGGAAACGCTGGAAACCGTCATCGTCACCCGCAACGGCGAGACGCTCGGCGAGCGCGCCTATGGCAACAATTCGCTCACCGGGTCCACCAACATCAAATCCGCCTCGAAATGCGTCGTCTCCGCACTGGTCGGCATCGCCATCGACAAAGGCCTGCTCGACGGCGTCGACCAGCGCATCGAAACCGTGCTGCGCTCGGAGTTTCCCGCCAATCCCGATCCGCGCCTGTCGCAGATCACCATCGGCCATCTGCTCTCGATGCAGTCCGGCCTCGACCGCATGTCCGGCCCGAATTACGGCCGATGGGTTGCGAGCCGCAACTGGACGCGTTTTGCGCTCGCCGCCGATTTCGTCGACGAGCCGGGCGGCGACATGCTCTATTCGACCGCGTCGACCCATCTCCTGTCCGTCATTCTCACCAAGGTCGGGGGCAAGCCGACGCTGGTTTTGGCGCGGGAGTGGCTCGGCCCGCTGGAGGGTTTCCGTATCGGTTCCTGGGATCGCGACCCGCAGGGCTACTATCTCGGCGGAAACCAGATGGCGATGACGCCGCGCTCGCTGCATGCCTTCGGCGAACTTTACCGGCGGGGCGGCGTGACCAAGGGCGGCACGCGGCTCATATCGGAGACCTGGATCCGCGAAAGCTGGATCCGCCGCACCAATTCCGTCTTCAACGGCGATGGCTATGGCTATGCCTGGTTCCTGAAAGAGATGGCCGGCGAGCAGGTGAAATATGCCTGGGGCTATGGCGGCCAGATGCTCTACATCACCCCGGGCCTCGGTCTGACCGTCGCCATGACCTCCAACGAGGCGGCCCCTTCTGCCCGCACCGGCTACCGCGACGAACTGCACGGCCTGATGGCGCGCATCATCGAAACCGTCAGGGCTTGAGCCGGGCAAACGTTATCCCCATCTGCGATCAGTCGTCCTTGCTTCTGCCTATTTGCCGGAGCAGGAACCGGGTCTAGAACGTCCATATCGCATGAAGGATCTTTGCATGCCGCGCTTCGACCGTCTAACACCGATTGCCGTGATCGCCGCCTTGATGGTGCCGCTTTCTGCGCCCGTTCTTGCGCAGGATAAGGCCGTGCCGCAGAGCCAACTCGAGATGCAGCTCTCCTTTGCCCCGCTGGTCAAGCAGGCGCGGGGTGCCGTGGTCAACGTCTATGCCGAACGCCTGGTCGAGCGCCGGACCAATCTCTTCGCCGGCGATCCCTTTCTTGAGCAGTTCTTCGGCCAGCGTATGCCGAACCGCACGGAAAAGCAGTCTTCGCTCGGCTCGGGCGTGATCGTCGAGGAAAACGGCATTGTCGTCACCAACAATCACGTCATCGACGGCGCTGACGATATCAAGGTCGCGCTTGCCGACGGACGCGAATTTCCGGTCAAGGTTCTGCTGAAGGACGACCGGCTCGATCTCGCCGTTCTGAAGTTCGAGACCGATGAAAAAATGCCGACGCTGCCAATCGGCAATTCCGATCAGACCGAGGTCGGTGATCTGGTTCTCGCCATTGGTAATCCCTTCGGCGTCGGCCAGACGGTCACGTCAGGCATTGTATCCGCACTTGCCCGCAACCAGGTAACGGAAGGCGATTTCGGCTTCTTCATCCAGACCGATGCCGCGATCAATCCCGGCAATTCGGGTGGTGCGCTGGTCGACATGAAGGGCCAGCTGATCGGCATCAACACGGCGATCTTTTCCAAGGGCGGCGGCTCCAATGGCGTTGGCTTTGCCATTCCCGGCAATCTCGTCCGTGTCTTCCTCGATGCGGCCGACCGCGGTGAACAGAGCTTTGAGCGGCCCTATATCGGTGCCAGCTTCGAGCCCGTCACCTCGGATGTCGCGGAAGCGCTGGGCCTCAAAACCGTGCGTGGCGCGCTGGTGGTGAACATCGCCGAAGATGGTCCTGCGGCGAAGGCCGGCTTGAAGGCAGGGCAGGTGGTCACTGCCGTGAACGGCATCCCGGTCGAGCATCCCGACGCGCTCGGCTACCGCCTGACCACGACGGGTCTTGGCAAAACCGCTCAGCTGACGGTGGAGGAAAGCGGCCGCGAAGAGGTGCTCGACCTGACGCTGGCCGCCGCTCCCGAAACCCGGCCCCGTGACATCCAGCTGGTCGAGGGGCGCAGCCCGTTCGCCGGCACGCGCATTGCCAATCTGTCGCCGCGCGTCGCCTATGAACTGCGCCTGCCCACCGAGGCGACCGGCGTTGTCATCACCGAAGTCGTGCGAGGCTCTCCCGCCGCCCGCCTCGGCTTTGCGCCGAAGGACATCCTTGTTTCGGTCAATGGCGTCAACATCAACGCGGTCGATGATGTGATGAAGCTTGCCGACAGCGATCCCGGCTTCTGGCGTGTCGAGATCGAACGCGATGGTCAGCGCATCCGGCAGATCTTCCGATGAGTGACCTCTTCGCGCCGCAGATGTCGAAAGAAATGGCCGAGCGTCGGCCACTCGCCGACCGCCTGCGGCCGAAAAATCTGTCTGAAGTCACCGGTCAGGAACATCTGACCGGCGAGGACGGCGTGCTTGCCCGGATGATTGCGGCAGGCTCGCTGGGCTCGATGATCTTCTGGGGGCCGCCGGGCACGGGTAAGACCACGGTCGCCCGGCTTCTTTCGGGCGAGGCCGGCCTCGCCTTCGAGCAGATCTCGGCGATCTTTTCCGGCGTCGCCGACCTGAAGAAGGTTTTCGAAGCGGCCCGCCTTCGCCGCATGGACGGCCGCCAGACCCTGCTCTTCGTCGACGAGATCCACCGCTTCAACCGCGCTCAGCAGGACAGCTTTTTGCCCGTCATGGAGGATGGCACCGTCATCCTGGTTGGGGCGACGACCGAGAACCCGAGCTTCGAACTCAATGCCGCTCTTTTGTCGCGGGCGCGGGTACTCACCTTCAAGAGCCATGATGCCGAGAGCATCGAAACGCTGCTGAAGCGTGCCGAGGAAACCGAAGCCAAGCCGTTGCCGCTGGATGCCGATGCGCGCGCAACCCTGATCCGCATGGCCGATGGCGATGGCCGTGCCTCGCTGACGCTGGCCGAAGAAGTCTGGCGCGCCGCCCGCGAAGGCGAAGTCTTCGACACCGAGGGCCTCGGCAAAATCGTCCAGCGCCGTGCACCCGTCTACGACAAGGGCCAGGACGGCCACTACAATCTGATCTCGGCGCTGCACAAGGCGGTGCGCGGCTCCGATCCCGATGCGGCGCTCTACTATCTCTGCCGCATGTTCGATGCCGGTGAAGATCCGCTCTATCTCGGCCGCCGCCTGGTGCGCATGGCGGTCGAGGATATCGGCCTGGCCGATCCGCAGGCGCTGGTTGTCTGCAATGCGGCCAAGGATGCCTATGACTATCTCGGTTCGCCGGAGGGTGAACTGGCGCTCGCCCAGGCTTGCGTCTATCTCGCCACCGCACCGAAGTCGAACGGCGTCTACATGGCCTACAAGGCGGCGATGCGCGCGGCCAAGGAACACGGCTCGCTTCTGCCCCCCAAGCACATCCTGAACGCCCCGACCAAGCTGATGAAGGCGGAAGGCTACAACGAGGGCTATCTCTACGATCACGACCAGCCGGATGCCTTCTCCGGCCAGAATTATTTCCCGGAAAAAATGGGCCGCCAGCAATTTTACGATCCGCCGGAGCGCGGTTTCGAGCGCGAGATCAAGAAGCGTCTCGACTGGTGGTCCAAGCTCAGGCGCGAGCGTGGCGGCGGTTAAGTCTACCACCAGTTCAGGTATCGCTTTTTCAGCTTAAGCTGCTTTTAAGCCGAATATCCTAGTCTCCCGGCGGAATTCACTGAGGGACTGCCGAATGCCGGAGCGGATGCGCACATGGGAAATGCCGAACGAAGCAGCAGAGCGGCCACGCTTCAGCCTGCCGTTTCTGGTCAGGGCCTTCGCGCTGGTGCTGATTGGCCTGTCGGCGCTGTCTCTGTTCTTTGTCGGCTCCATTGCCTCGCACAAGGCGGATGAACTCGCCTTCGACAAGCAGCTCGTCCTCGTCGACAATGCGATCCGCGACCGGCAGAGCCTGATGGCGCGCGACCAGCTCGGCCTTGCCCGGTGGGATCGGTCCGTCGAGCGCATCGTCCTGGATTTTCGCCAGTCCTACATCGAGGATGAGTTCGTCGAATCGCTTTGGCACGACTTCGGCCACGAGCGCAGCTTTCTCGTCGGCCCCGGCGGGCGCCTGTTGATGACCGCCTGGCGCGATGATGTGGACTTCGCCGAACGGGTGCTCAGCAAGGACGAGGGCCTGATGCAGCTGGTTGATCTGGCCATTGCCCGCCACAATACCAACCGTATCGCAATCACCGGCGGCTTCAGCCAGCGACCGGTTCAGGCCGCTCGTATCCATGAGATCGCGGCCTATGGTTTCGTCGAGATCGATGGCACCCCGATGATCGCGAGTGCCATGGCCATCGTCCCGGATGACGGTGCCGTTGCGCTGCCAGCGGGTCCCCCCGTGGTTCTCGTCTCTGCCCATCCCGTTGACGCCGTGTTCATCAACGACCTGAATGCGCAGCTCGAACTCCCGGGCATCGCGTTCCGGATCAACGAGGATGGCCTTCTGCAGATCTTCGATGTCGGCAACCGCATGCTGGGCAGCTTCATCTGGACCGTCGAGAAACCGGGGGCGGACATCTGGTCGGTGGTGGTGCCGGCAGTCGTGCTTCTATGCGGCCTGCTTCTGACCGCAAGCTTCGTGCTCGGCCGCTATATAAGCCGGTTGTCGATCCGGCTCGAGGAGAGCGAACGCCGCAACCGCGAGCTTGCCCATCGCGATACGCTGTCCGGTCTTGCCAATCGCCTGAGCTTTGATCGGGCGCTGAACGAGGCGGCGGACCGCCTCGCCCATGCCCCCTTTGCCGTGATTGCCGGCGATCTCGATCGCTTCAAGGCGGTCAACGATCAGCACGGCCATGCCGCAGGCGACGCCGTCATCCGGACAGTGGCGGAGCGCCTCCGCAGCGCTGTCGGAGCGTACGGTCTTGTCGGGCGTGTCGGCGGCGACGAATTCGTCATTCTGGTCGATGCGTTCCGCGATCGCCCGCGGCTGGCGCTGCTCGCCCAGACCATCCTCACCTCGGTGTCGCGACCGATCATGCTGCCATCCGGCACGCTCGTCGATGTTGGCATCAGCCTTGGCATTGCGGTCGCCCCGGAAAATGGCATCTCCGCCCATGCGATCATGGCGACCGCCGATCGCTCGCTCTACGCCTCCAAGCAGGGCGGCCGGGGTCGGGTTTTCTTCGCCGAGGATCTGGATACGGCAAACCTGCACGAAACCGATACGCGGAGTGCTGATGCCGCCAATGCGGCCTGACGTCACCTGAACGGCTGTCTTCCCGATCCTTGCCGCGCTCACGGCCGCCGGTTGCGATCGAACCGGCGCCGGCGGTGAAGGTCAGGTTATCAGGATACTTTCTGCCTCGGCTGAACAGCCGGGGCGGCGATCATCTTGACCTTGGATTCCGCAAGGCCGTGATGGCCTTCCATGTCGACGATCAAGTGCCAGTGGCCGCTTTCCGGGATAACGATCTTCAGCGGCGACTTCTTCGCCACGCCGCCCTGAAACTTGTAGTCCAGCGTCTCCTTGAAGCGCTGAAAATTCGTGGGCGTCATCAGGCGCACATTGTTCACGGCAGACAGCGTCACCTCGATGATCGTACCGGCGCGCTGTTCCTTGAGATCGTAATGGGTGAAGCGGAAAGTCGGTTTTGACATTCGGCCCTGGTCTCCATGCTGTCTATTATGAAAAATGAATATACACGAGGCCCGTTAAGGAAGCGTTGGCCGGAGGCGGTGGCAAGGGGCTAAACCGGGCAGGGAAGGCGGACTTTTTTGGGACGATCATGCCCCTTCTGCAACCGGGAGTGAAGGAGGGGTTCCGGATGCGTCAGCATGAGAGGTAAGGGCTCTCGGAAGGAGTTGTCGGCTGCCGAGGCCTCGCATGGGTCGCTGACGGGCGTCCCGAGGCCGCTGCCGCAACGCCCTCATGCCGGGGCGCACGGGGATGGCGCGGCCTTGATGCATCGCCCCGTAGCTTGGCGCATGGGTGGCGGGGTGGCCTCGCCCTTCGAGGCCGGGCAAGCCCGGCACCTCAGGATGAGGGGGAGGCGGTGGTGTTCAATCTGTCAAAAAACCAAGCTTCGCCGCCGGTCGGGATCGCTCC
>NZ_LJHS01000015.1 GCF_001296045.1 Rhizobium sp. AAP43
CCCCAGCCAGTCCTTGTCAAAACCGCTCATCGAACAGTCTCCAATGCGTTTGAAATGGTCCGGCTGGTATCGTCCCAGCGGGGGAGCGCTGACCCGGCACGCGCGGAGGCCTCGGCTCTGGCTGCCCGTCCGGGTTCATCAGTCAGAAGCCTGCGCAGTGCGGCGGCAAATGCTGAGGGATCGTCAACGGGAACGAGAATGCCCGCATCTGCCGGAACCACTTCGGGAACGGCTCCCGCATGGCAGGCGACGATTGGCAGTCCCTGTGTCAGGGCCTCAGCAAAGACCATGCCGTAGCCTTCATAGCGGCTGGCGAGCGCAAAAATATCGGCTCCGGCCAGTGCCGTGGCTGTGTCGTCGACCTCTCCGCAGAGAGCGATGCGATCGGCCAGACCGAGCGTCGCGATCTGGGCCTCGATCTGGCGGCTGATCTCAGGGTCAAGCCGACGGCTACCGATGATCGATGCCGTCCAGTCGAGATCCTCGATCTTTTTCAGCGCCGAAACGAGCACATCATGCCCCTTGCGGCGCGTCAGCGTGCCGATCGAGACAATGTGCGGTGGCTGACCGGAGGCGGTCGAGGGCAGGCCGCGGGCCGTGCCGGGGATGGCTGTCGTGATGCGCTCGGCGGCGATCTCAAACCGATCTGCCACCTCGCGTGCGGTCATCTGCGATGTTACGATGACGTGGCGGGTGGCTGAAAGCGCTCGGCGCTCCGAATTCGTCAACCGCTCCTGGTCGGTCGGGGACAGACCTGTTTCGAGTGCCAGCGGGTGATGAACCAGCGCGACGATCTTCAGTCTGCTTCTTTCCCGCATTGCCCAGTCATCCAGAACGCCAAAGGCGAGCCCGTCGATCAGGACCAGTGCGCCGTCGGAAAGGGCCGAGAGCCGCGCTTCCGCGTCACGGCGCGTGTCCGTCGAAGGGGCTGGAAAGCCGTCGCCAAGCGCAAGCAATTGTACGTCCCAGCCAAGAGACTTGAGGCCGGCGACGACAGCGCGGTCATAGCCATAGCCACCGGTCTTCAACGTGAGATCGCCGGGATAGGCGAAAACCAGGCTGCGCGTCAAAGGTCGGCCTCATACCAGCCGCGTGCGGCGTGGGATTCGTGCAGCAGCACGCGCAAGCGGCAAATACGGTGGCTACCCGGGCCAAGCTTTTTGTCGGATACGGCGGAAGCCAGCTGATCGAAGATGTGCTTGGCTATGACCTCGGTCGTGCTGATTTTGCCGGCAAACGCCGGATGTTCGTCGAGATTCTGATAGTTGAGGGGCTTCAGGATCTCCGACAGAACGGTTGTCGCAGCCCCGATATCGACGGCAAGTCCATCCTCGTCGACATCCTTGGTGAAGAAGGCAGCATCCACGACAAACGTTGCCCCGTGCATGCCCTGTGCCGGCCCGAAGACCGGGCGGGGAAGGCTGTGGGCGATCATGATATGGTCTCTCACTTCAACTGCGAACATGGTCTCTCTTTCGTGTGTCTGTCTTTTACGAATAGCGGATGCGGTGGCAGAGCGTATCCGGCGATGACAGGATACGGGGATAGGCAGCTTCCAGTTCAGAAAAAGCTGTCTCGCCCGAGATCAGGGCATCGAGGCGGGTGTCGACCAGCAGTTCCAACGCCTTGGCCATCCTGCGCTTGTAGCTCCACCGCGAAGCCCTGTTCGGGGGGATCGTGCCGACCTGCGAGCTGATGAGTGAAAGCCGCCTTGCATGGAACGCCCCGCCGAGCGGAATGTTGACGGAACGGTCGCCATACCAGCTGGCCTCGACGATGCGGGCCTCCATGCCGGCATGGGCGATTGCGGCTTCGAGCGCATTTGCCGAAGCCGTGGCATTAATCAGTACGTCGAATTCGCCGCTGAGGTCACCGGGATTGGAAAACGCAAGTCCCAGTTCTGCTGCCAGTGCGCTGCGGTCGGGATTGCTATCAACGAGAAGGGTTTCTGTCCCGGCAATTCCGTTCGACAGATAGGCAACAAGGGTTCCCACGACGCCCGCCCCGAAAACCACCACCCTGTCGCCGGGCAGGATACCGGCATCCCAGATGATGTTGAGTGCGGTCTCCATATTGGCAGCGAGCACAGCTCGTCTCGGGGGAAGCGCATCGGGCAGGAGGTTGATCTGCTCCTCCGACACAATGAACAGGTCCTGGTGCGGATGAAGGACGAAGACTGCACGGTCGCGCAGTTCGGGCGGACCGTCTTCAATGCGTCCGACGCTGGCATACCCGTATTTGACCGGGAAGGGGAAACTGCCCTCCATGCCCGGCCCACGCATGCGTTCACGTTCGCTTTCAGGGACGAGGCCCTCAAGCACCAGCCGTTCCGTGCCCCGGCTGACACCGCTGAACATGTTTCGGATCATGAGCTGCCCGGATTGCCGTTCACCGAGCGCCTGATGCTGCAGTTGCACTTCCCCTGGACCGGTTTGCCAGAGTGCGGTTGCCTGCCGAATGGCGGGCTCTCGGTCAGTTCTTTCCGTCAAAGGCAGTGGTCCTTCACCAATTCCAGCATCCAACCGGGAACGTAGCGCGTCAGCGCGCATTTGGTTTCGAATGGCCGATCAATATTTATTTACAGGCTCTACGCAATCCAGCCGGAGTTCTCAGGCGTAATGACAACCATTGACGTAGGGAGAGTAAGCATCATGTCCAGCCTGAGCCCGTCCATGTTCGAATTCGTATCGCCGGAAGCCGAAGTTGAACGCGCAGTCGCCGAATTGCGCTTTGGCCGTCCAGTCGTTTTGTCCGACGGCAGCCGGAAGCTTGCGTCCCTTTCGCTCGATTGCGTGGCACCGACTGTTTTCGATCAATTTGCCGCGGCAGCAGGCAACCGTCACTCCCTGTTGTTGACCGCGCCGCGGGCGGGACGCCTGGGTATTTCGTCGAGCGCGGATATTCTGGTGCCGCTTGCCGGCCTGAACTTCGATCAGGCCTCGCGTTTGGCCTATTCACTCGGCGTTGAAGCGCCGCGTCTCTGGCAGCCTGCCGATGCGCTCGCTGCCCAAACCGCAGAACTTGCTCGCATCGCCCTTCTCCTTCCGGCAATGGTTGTGGCGGATGTCACCGAACAGCCGGATCGCTTCGCAGCGTGCTGCCTCTTGAATGCTGACCGGCTGAAGGGTGCGGACCAGGCGCGCCAGCGTTTCGACGAGGTTGTCCGAACCCGTGTACCGCTCGAAGGCATGGATCATGCCGAATTCGTCGTGTTCCGCGGTGGTGTCGCGCAGAAGGATCAGGTGGCCATCGTCGTTGGTCGGCCTGACGTAACGAAGACCGTTCCGATCCGCATCCACTCATCCTGCATCACGGGCGATCTCTGCGGCTCGCTGAAATGCGACTGCGGTGACCAGCTGCGCAATGGTCTTGCTCTTCTCCAGGAAGCCGGTGGCGGCGTATTGCTTTACCTCGACCAGGAAGGCCGTGGCACGGGAATCGGTGCGAAGATGCGCGCCTATGGCTACCAGCATTTCGGCTTCGATACGATCGACGCGGATGCCGAGCTGGGCTTGGCAGAAGATCACCGACGCTACGAGGCGGCTGTTGCCATGTTGCGGCTGATGAACATTGGTCGGGTTGCCGTCTACACCAACAACCCCACCAAGATCGCCGGTCTGCGTGCGGGTGGCATTGATGTGGAAGCACGCTCGCCGGTCGTCGGCCGCGTGACGGCCGAGAACCAGAACTACCTCCGGACAAAGACAATCCGCGGCGGTCACATGATGGACCTCGAAACCCTGGTCGCAGCAGAGTAAGCTTGCATCCAGGAGGATTGAACAGATGGCGAGCGGACCAGAGCGGCTGGGCTATTGGTGGGATGAGCGTGCCTTTGGATTGGAGGGGCGTGGGTTGTTGCTCTCCACCGCCATCACCAATCTCTCCCTGGTCGCAGCATGCACCCTGGCGCTGCTCGTCGCAGCCTTTGCTATTTTTCCGCTTGGGCCGGGTTTTATCATTGTCACGCTGGTGACGCTGGCGATCATCTTTGCGCTCGTCCTCCGCGCCCTGCCCGGCCATGGGCATGATCGCTTTGGTCCGGCCAATCTGGTCACATCGATCCGGGCCGGACTTGTCAGCCTGACAGCCGGTGCGCTCGTGTCGAGTGAGCGGCTTGCTGGCGATCCGGTGGCCCTCTGGACATTGCTTGGCATTGTGCTGATTGCGTTTGCTCTCGACGGCATCGACGGCTATCTGGCGCGCCGTTTTGAGGTCGAATCGTCGTTCGGGGCACGCTTCGACATGGAGGTGGATGCCTTCCTGATCCTCCTTCTATCTCTGGCGGCCTTGCTTCTCGACAAGGTGGGAGCCTGGGTCGTTCTGATCGGGTTGATGCGCTACGGATTCCTGGCGTGGGGTCATTTTTCTCCAAAATTGAATGGTAGCCTGCCGCCATCGTTCCGTCGCAAGCTTGTCTGCGTTGTGCAGGTGGCAGCACTCTGTGCGATCCTTGTGCCTTTCGTATCCTCCGACGTCGCGACTGCAATCGCCGCAATCGCGCTTGCCGCGCTCGTTTATTCCTTCGCAGTCGACATTCGTTATCTGCTTGCTCGGCCGGGCGTTGAGCGATGATCGGAGCGAGCTCAGACGGGGACGTCGCGTCTAGTCTGCCGTGCGGTAGCTTAAGCTTGCGGGGTCTTTGGCGCGCCGCTCCAGACGAGAAACGCCAAGCCGGGCAGGGCGCCTGCAAGCGAGAGGCCACCATAGACAAGGCTTGCTGCGAGACCCTCAGACGTCGTCGCCCCGATCAGAGGCCACAGCGCCATGGCGGCCGCCTCCCGGCTTCCCCATCCGCCGAGACCCGATGGTATCAGCATGGCGAGCAGCGTCAGCGGCACGATGGTGACCGTTGCGATCAACGGAAGTCTGGCGCCTACGGCATGCGAGGCGATAAAGAAAGCCGCGACATAGGCCAGGACCACCGTCAAGCTGAGGGCGATCTGGATGGCCCAGGCACCGCGATCGAGAAATGCCTTACGGATGTCCGCGAGCATGCCGGGCTGCCCGATCACCCCTTTGGATTTTGCGATCTTCCATCCGAGGAGCATCAGGGCGCCAAGCCCGACAACAACGGCGAACCCGACGATCGCCATATGGTCGCTTGCGTCCACGCCGACGATGTTCGGCCAGGCGAACAGACCCAGAGCGGCGAAGGCGAAGAAGACGATCTGTCCGGACAGCCTTTCAAAGACGACTGCCTTGGCCGGCTGCTTCCAACCGCCGGGGCCTTCCGCGCGCATTCGGTAAGCGCGCAACGCATCTCCGGCAACACCGCCCGGCAGGGACTGGTTGAGCAGAGTGGCGACATAATATTCGCGGATCGCTTCACCACTCGCAATGGTTTGGCCCAAGCGGTCAGCGGTAAAACGCCAGCGCAGGGCCGAGAGAACAATCTGAGCCTGGACGAGACAAAGAATCCCGGCGATGTGCAGTGTCGACACCTTCGAAAGGGCGGCAATCAACGTGGTCGTATCAAGCCTCAGCGCCAGCAAGAGGACGATGGCCAGGACCGAAAGAAGGATCAGGAAACGGAAGGCGGACACGGGCCAGAACTTTCAACGACGTTGCTGCATCAAGTCATAGCACTACGTCACGACACAGGCTGCGGACTTTGATGACTTCGAATTGTTCTGCCGTCAGACGGCCAGTCTCGTCGGTCAAGCCTCTGCTGGCAGGCCTTGTGGTCTCAGTGTTTGTCTTAATCGCGATCCGGCTCCCGGATCATCCGGATGCCCTGGGCCTGGATGCCTTCTTGCGATTGCCGCTGGAGTGGCCGCTGCTCTGCCTTATGCTCCTGCTGGTGCCGGGATGGATGGGCCGCGTGGTGCGCGCCATCGTTGCGGTCGTCGTCTTCCTGCTGCTGGCCCTGAAGATTGCCGATCTGGGGACGCAGACGGCCTTTCAGCGCCCGTTCAACCCCTACCTCGACAGCCGATTGATGGGGGATGGCTGGAATGTTCTGTCCGGCTCGATCGGGGCTGGAACCGCATTCATCCTGGGCTGCGTCGTGCTCTTTGGCGTCGCTCTGGTGATCTGGCTTTTCTGGCGCAGCGCACGCGAAATGGCTGCCACAGAGGGCAGGGCGCGGCGTCGGCTGATCGGAGCCTTTGCCGTGCTCGCAGCCTTTGCCGGTGGATCGCTGGCCATGGGCTCACTCCGGACGGATGCCGGCGTCGTGCGCTATCTCGTCGCCCGCATTGATCTTGTCATCCGGTCGGCCGTCGATATGCAGGCTTTCGAGAAGGTGTTGGATGCAGGCGTTGAGCCTCTATCCGGCGATGGTCTGTTCGGACGCGTGCGGGGCCGCGATATTGTGGTGATCTTCGTCGAATCCTATGGCCGCAGTGCTATCGAAGATCCTCGTTATGCGCCACTGATCCAGTCGCGTCTGGCTGCGGTGGAAAAGGCGATCGGCGATGCTGGTCTCTTTTCCGCCAGCACCTGGGTGACCTCTCCGACAGTTGGGGGGCTGAGCTGGCTTGCGCATGGCACGTTGATGTCGGGCCTCTGGATCGACAATCAGGCACGCTATGATCGCCTGATGATGAGCCGCCAGCCAAGCCTCAATCGTCTGTTTTCGGAGGCCGGTTGGCAGAGCGTCGCCATCATGCCGGCCATCACCATGGCCTGGCCGGAGGCCGCCTATTACGGCTATGACCGTGTTCTGGCCGCCGCCGATCTCGGCTATCGCGGCAAGCCGTTCAATTGGATCACCATGCCGGACCAGTATACGCTTGCTGCCTTCGAGCGACTGGCCCGTCAGCCGGCGCGAGCCGCGGGAAAGAACGTCATGGCCGAGATCGCGCTCATCTCGAGCCACGCACCCTGGACACCGGTGGCGCACCTGATCGATTGGGATGCCATCGGCGACGGCACGGTCTTCGATGCCCAAGCGACGAGCGGCGATCCACCCTCTGTGGTCTGGGCTGATCCTGAGCGGGTCCGTCGGCAGTATATCGAAACCATTGATTATTCGCTGCAGACGCTGGGGAGTTACATGGCGCGCTTTGGCTCTGACACAGTCTTTGTCATTCTTGGCGATCACCAGCCGGCCAGCATCGTGACCGGCCCCAATGCGTCGCGTGCGGTCCCGGTCCATGTGATCAGTGGAGACGCAGATTTCATTCGCGGGTTCGAAGCGGAAGGATTTGCCGCCGGAATGACCCCGCGCCTCGATGGCGTCGAACGTCCCATGCAAGACATCCGTCCGCTTTTGATCAAACGCTTCACCCGTGATTGAGGCCAAGGCCCTCCTCACGGGCGCCGAGCTTGGGCTGTTCCTGGAGGCGCCACGCACGGGGTGTCACGCCCGTCTGGCGCAAAAAGAAACGAGAGAAATAGGCGGGATCGGAAAAGCCGAGACGAAAGGCGACGTCCTGCACGTTTCCGCCTGTGAACAGAAGCGCACGCTGGGCCTCTTCGAGCAGGCGCTCCGCGAGAAACGCCTGGGTGCTCAGGCCCGTCTTTACCTTGACGATCCGATTGAGATGGGTGGGCGATATGCCAAGCGCAGAGGCAAAGTAGCTCGCCGGACGGTGATTGCGGACTTCCCGCTGCACCAGAGTGGAGAGGATCTCCATTCGCCGGTCATTCTCGTCGCCGCCTTGCGCCTCTCGAACATCCAGTGCCGCGGCTCGGGCTGTCAGCGCCAGCGTTGAAGCGATGCCGGCCTCGACCATGATCGCCCACTGGCTTCGGCGGCCAGCCCATTCCGAGAGCACGGTGTTGAGTGTCGAGCGGATCGCAGGTGCCGCTGTGTCATCGAGACATGTAACGCGGGGTTCGGCAAGAAATCTCCCGATCGGACTGGGTTCGTCCGGCCGCGCCGGCAGTCGGCCTGAGAGAATGGTGAAGACATGCCCGTCGATATCCGGTGCAAACCTGAAACCATGCGCTACGCCGGGCGGTATTGTTATTATGGCCGGTGGTTCGATACGCACAATTCGATCACCGAATATCGCGTCGCCGGAACCTGAAAGGATCGACAGGATCTGGAAGAAATGCACATGCCGGTGCATGCCTATTTCGAAGTGGTGGAGACTGCTTCGCGACGGTATTGTTTCGCAGTGCACCCAAAACTGCGCAGCGGCTGATCCGCTCTCGCCGTAGAGGTCATAACTCGGGATGGCGGACATCATCCGCGCGCTGGTCGTGTCCATGTTCGATTTGTGCAATAGTTGGCGTGCTGCGTCCATTGTTCATTCCCGCATCTGATCTCACAATTTGCGCAATGCCAATTTCGAAATGCCTCTGAACCAGGCTTCGTGATCGGCGGCTGCCGTTGGGAGGAACCATGCGCACCCAAGTCGTCATCATCGGATCGGGTCCATCCGGGCTTCTGCTCGGCCAGTTGCTGGGCAATGCTGGCATCGACACGGTGATCCTTGACCGCGTCGGCAAGGACCACATCCTGTCACGCGTCCGGGCCGGCGTCCTGGAGGAAGGGACCGTCGGCCTGCTCGATCGCGCTGGGGTGGGCGCCCGCATGCATCGGGAGGGCTTGCCGCATGATGGTTTCTCGCTCGCGTTCAACGGGCGCGATCATCGGATCGATCTCTTCGGCCTGACAGGCGGGAAGCGGGTTGTGGTCTATGGCCAGACGGAGGTAACTCTTGATCTGATCGAACAACGCGCACGCGACGGGTACATCACGATCTACGATGCCGAAGATGTGAGCCCGTACGGCTTCGATGGGAATGCACCCTTTGTCACCTACGTCAAAGACGGCCTAACCCATCGGATCGATTGTGATTTCATTGCTGGGTGCGACGGTTTCCACGGTGCGAGCCGAAAGGCAGTGCCGGAAGAGGCGATCAGGACGTTCGAGCGTGTCTACCCCTTCGGCTGGCTCGGGATCCTGGCCGATGTACCGCCGGTTAGTCATGAACTGATCTATGCCAATCATCCACGTGGTTTCGCGCTGTGTTCGATGCGGTCGCACACCCGCAGTCGCTACTACGTCCAATGTTCACTCGACGATACCGTCGAGATGTGGTCGGACGACCGCTTCTGGGATGAGCTTCGCCGTCGCCTGCCGCTGCACCATGCCGAGGCGCTGATAACTGGTCCGAGTTTTGAAAAGTCGATTGCCCCGCTCCGCTCCTTCGTGGCGGAGCCAATGCGGTTCGGTCGGCTCTTCCTTGTCGGTGATGCCGCGCATATTGTCCCGCCGACCGGCGCCAAGGGTCTCAATCTCGCCGTCTCGGATGTCCATTACCTGTGCGAAGGCCTGCTCCAGCATTATCTGGAGAAAACCGACGCAGGGCTCGATGCCTATTCCGAAAAGGCATTGCGGCGGGTCTGGAAAGCAGTGCGTTTTTCCTGGTCGATGACCACGCTGCTTCATCGCTTCCCGGATACCGGAGATTTCGGCCAGAGAATCCAGGAAGCAGAACTCGACTATCTGACCCAATCCAGGGCCGCGTCTACGGCGATGGCGGAGAACTATGTTGGCTTACCCTATTGAGCGATATGCCATTCCTTGCGAGGCAGGAACGTTTTTTAGACTCACGAATAAGTCTGTTCTTCGGAGGGTTGAAAGTCGCTCAGAGAGGCCACCCCTCTTGACGTGACACGTCGAGTTGGAGCTCGCAACGGGGCTGAAGCGAACTCGATATTAAATCAGGCATACTGGAGGAGTAATTGCCATGAACATGCATATTCCAATGTTGATCGATGGTGCGGAGAAGGCTGCCATCGGGAACCGGACCTATGATCGGATCAATCCCTATACCCAGGAGATCGCAACAACGGCGTCTGCAGCCGGGCTCGATGATGTGAAGGCGGCGGTAGACGGGGCAGCTGCGGCGTTTCCAGCGTGGTCGAAGACGGGACCCGGGGAGCGCCGAAAGATCCTTTTGAAGGCTGCTGACATCATGGAGGCTCAATCGAGCGAGTTCTCGGCATTGATGACGGCAGAGACCGGTGCGACAGGCCAATGGGCTGGTTTCAACGTCATGGTGGCTGCCGGCATGCTGCGTGAGGCAGCTTCAATGACCACGCAGATTTCCGGCGAAGTCATTCCGTCCAACAAGCCGGGTTCACTGTCGATGGGAATTCGTCAGTCTGCCGGTGTTTGCGTCGGGATTGCGCCGTGGAATGCGCCGATCATTCTGGGAACGCGGGCGATCGCCATGCCAATCGCTTGCGGAAACACCGTCATTCTCAAAGCGTCCGAACAGTGCCCTGGCACACATCGTCTGATTGCCCAATGCCTCGTTGAAGCCGGGCTTCCCTCCGGCGTGGTCGGTGTCATCACCAATGCGCCGGAAGACGCAGCACAGATCGTCGAAGCCCTGATCGCGCATCCGTCCGTAAGGAGGGTCAACTTCACCGGTTCGACCCGTGTCGGCAAGCTTATTGGCGAGCTGTGTGGTCGTCACCTGAAACCAGCGCTGCTTGAACTTGGCGGGAAGGCGCCGCTCATCATTCTCGATGATGCAGATATCGATGCTGCGGTGAATGCCGCAGCTTTTGGTGCCTTCGCCAATATGGGGCAGATCTGCATGTCGACCGAACGGATCATCGTTGACCACAAGATTGCTGATGCGTTCGTGACGAAACTCGCGGCCAAGGTTTCGAAGCTGCCGGCTGGTGACCCGAAGGGGCATGTGGTTCTGGGTTCACTGATCAGTCTCGATGCGGCGAAGAAAATGGACGAGCTTATCGCGGATGCGCTGGGCAAGGGTGGGATACTGCTCGCCGGCGGCAAGCGGGAAGGGAGCGTTGTCGAGGCAACGCTGCTCGACAACGTCTCTCCCGACATGCGCCTCTATGCCGAGGAAAGCTTCGGGCCGGTCAAACCGATTATCCGCGTAGACGGTGAGGAGGAAGCAATCAGGATTGCCAACGATACCGAATATGGTTTGTCCGGCGCCGTCTTCAGCAAAGACATTCGTCGCGCGCTGGCCGTCGCCGCCCGGATCGAATCCGGGATTTGCCACATTAACGGTCCGACGGTCTTTGACGAGCCTCAGATGCCGTTTGGAGGTGTCAAGGGGAGTGGCTACGGCCGATTCGGCGGCAAAGCCGCGATTGCCGAATTCACTGACTTGCGCTGGATCACGATCGAAGATCCGAACCAGCACTATCCTTTTTGAGGAGAGCGGCTATTGCCAGATGCGGGGGCAGTCGTTTTTCAGACGGCTGCCCCATCTGGCCAGGCATTCAGTCGGTTTCGTTGTTGCCGGGAACGATGTCTGCATAGATTTTCTTCAGACAGCCAATGAAAACCTCCAGCTCTTCAGGTGTGAACCGGCTGGTGAAGCGAAGCTCATGGGCTTCCTGGAGGTCCCGCGCTTGGCCAAGCAAGATTGCGCCGTCGCCGGTCATGCGCAATTCTTGCCGACGGCGGTCAATGGCTGAAGCCTGGCGCGATATCAGGTTGCGTGCCTCGAGCCGATTGACGAGCGCCATCATCGTCGCGCGATCCATGCTGAGCTGATTTGCGATGTCGATCTGCCCAACGCCGGGGTTGGCTGCAATGAGTTCAAGGACGGCAAATTGCTTCTGCGTGAGGCCGAGTTCACCCATCGCCGTAGAATAGTCCTGATAGATCGCGACGTTAGCCATACGGATGTGAAAGCCGAGAATGTCATCAAGGCGCCCCGTCCTCAGCCGGCGGCCAAGTTCGAAGACTTCATCATAATTGGCCGGATTCAGGTCATTCTTTAGTATCATGTGCCTTCTTTCGCGGGTCAGAACAATGTTCGCTTGTTCTCTGTGATCATATTCTGTTCTATCAGGGAATTCTCCTATTGTCTGTGATCATTTTTGATTTAGTATGTCGAACTTACGATGTGCTTGGGAGTGGCGCAGGGAGGAGATCGTATGGACCAGCCCGTAGGGGTGGAGGGGATAGCTGCGCAATTCTGCGGGCTGGAGACGTATGACCCGTTGGTCTACCGGGCCAAGGTGTCTCCTGACGCCGACGCTGTTGTTGAGGTTGCGAGCGGTGAACGTCTTACCTTTTCAGAGCTAGATCGTCTTGTCGGCAAGATCGGCGCTTTGCTTTCCAATGAAGTCAAGGCATCCGTGGCGCCGCCGCATGTCGCCTATCTCGGTCGCAATTCCATTGCACAACTTGCGACCTGCCTTGCCTGCCAGCGCGCAGGTTTAGTGTTCATACCGCTGAACTGGCGATTGGGTGCCGCTGAGTTGCGGCCTATCATTGAGGACGGCGACCCTGCCCTATTCATTCATGACGTAGAGTTTGCGTCCGTCCTCGCAGAGGCGGTGCGGGACGGGGTGCAGGTTCTGACCGTTGAGGGTGAAAACGGGCTTCTTGCTCGGGCGGGTAAGCTTGGTGCGGTTGCGGCAGCTTCATTCGAGGCAGCCAGGACCTGCATTATGCTCTATACGTCAGGCACGACCGGAAAGCCCAAGGGAGTGCTGCTCACGCGGCACAATGCCTTCGCTTCGGCTGTGAACTTCGCCATGGTCGGCGAGATCACGGAGGCGTCGGTCACGCTTTGTGACCTTCCGTTTTTCCACACGATCGGCCTGGTGGCGATTGCCCGAACGACGGTGATGATGGGCGGGCTCCTGATCATAGCGGACCGCTTTCACCCTGACCGCGCCCTGTCGCTCCTCGGTGATCCCGAACTCGGTGTCACTCACTATTTTGCCGTCCCCCAGATGGCAGCGACCTTGCGTGCAAGCCCTGTCTGGAACCCGAGGGCGCTTGAGGCCTTGCAGGCAATCTTCATCGGTGGCGCGCCGCTCTCGCCTGCCTTGATTGCCGAATTTCTTGAGCACGGGATTCCGCTCGTGAACGGCTATGGGATGAGCGAGGTGGGGACAGCGATCCATATGCCGCTGGATCGAGAGGCGATCGCACGTCATCCGGGTAGCGTCGGTTATCCCGCACCTCTCCTGGAAATCAGGATCGTCAATGCCACGGGCGAGAACGTCGAGGATGGTGAGGTGGGTGAAATCTGGCTGCGGGGACCGTCCGTCACGCCGGGCTACTGGAACAAGCCGGAAGAGACCGCGCTGGCTTTCGTCGATGGCTGGTTTCGCACCGGCGATCTCGGACGGCGTGATTCAGGCGGCGTCATCTTTGTGCCGGACCGGCTGAAGGACATGTATATCACCGGCGGCGAGAATGTCTTTCCGGCAGAAATCGAGGCTGTAATCGGGGCCCATGCCAAGGTCCAGGATGTTGCGGTGATTGGTGTCCCGGATGCCAAATGGGGCGAGTGCGGTCTGGCGCTTGTGGTTGCGGTCGCCGCTGAGACACCGAGTGCCGAGGAAATTCTAACCTTTTGCGCGGAACGCCTCGCATCCTACAAGCGGCCGCACCGCATCCTTTTTGTCGAAACCATCCCACGGACGGCATCCGGCAAGGCGCAGAAAAATCTGCTGCGCCAGACCTACGCGTCTACCCAAAATCCCCCGGCACTGCCGGTCGAAACAGGCATGCAGGAGTGAAATCATGGCTGATATAGAAAGCAACCTGCCCGAACCGGTGCTGGTCGAGTTTGACAACGGCATCGCATTTGTCACCCTGAACCGGCCGGAAAAACGCAATGCGATGAATCCGGCGCTCAATATCCGGATGCTGGAGATCCTCGATGAACTGGAAGCCGACGAGCGCTGCGGTGTTCTGGTTCTCCGCGGCGCAGGCCAGTCCTTTTCGGCAGGCATGGATCTTAAGGAGTATTTCCGCGAAAATGACGGCAAGGGTCGGGGCGCTGTGCTGAAAAGCCGCCGCCAGGCCGGCGGATGGTGGAACCGGCTGATGTATTTCGAAAAGCCGACCATCGCCATGGTCAATGGCTGGTGCTTTGGTGGCGCCTTCACGCCTCTGGTTGCCTGCGATCTCGCCATCGCTGCGGACGAGGCGACCTTCGGGCTTTCGGAGATCAACTGGGGAATCCTGCCGGGTGGCAATGTCACGCGCGCGGTGGCCGAAGTGATGGGCCATCGGGATTCCCTCTATTACATCATGACCGGCGAGACTTTCGGCGGTCAGAAAGCGCGGGAGATGGGGTTGGTCAATGAATCCGTGCCGCTCGGCGACCTCGAGAACCGGGTCAGGGCGCTTTGCGGCACCCTTCTGGAGAAAAATCCGGTGGTGCTCAAGGCCGCGAAGGATACATTCAAGCGGGTGCGGAATATGCCCTGGGAACAGGCGGACGATTATATCTATGCCAAGCTCGAGCAGATGCTTCTGCTGGACAAAAGCAATGGCCGCGCCGAGGGCCTGAAGCAGTTTCTTGACGACAAGACCTACCGTCCCGGATTGCAGACCTACAAGCGCTGAAAGCCCGCTGACACCGCTTGGTGTGCTTCAGGCGCGGAACGAAAGCCGTCGCGAGGCATTGTAGAACCACAAGCGATCAACAAGCAGCCGAATATGGACTTCCCCGGCACAATGACCGGATAGCGACTTGAAGGCTGCATGGGACGCAAACTCGGAAGAAGGAGAGCGAAAATGGGTTCTACAGCGGACAAGATTTCCGGCAAGACAAACGAACTGGTCGGCAAGGCAAAGCAGGCCGTCGGCGACGCAACCGATAACCGCAGCTTGCAGGCCAAGGGCGCTGCACAGGAAGCCAAGGGCGATGCGCAGCAGGCCAAGGGCCAGGCGAAAGATGCTGTAAAGAAAATTGTCGATAAAGCCTGAAGGCTTTAAAGTCCTCCAGCAACGGGCCCGCTTTCAAGCGGGCCTTTTGCTGTTTGATGGGCGCTTCGCTGGGCGCCTGAAGCCTCCCCGTCCTTAGGACTCGTAGCGCGCAATCTCCTGGCCGGGCTGTAGATAGGCGCCAGCCTCTGCCTTGAACTTCACCTGTCCGGCCCGCGCGGCGGTGATCTGTGTCTCCATCTTCATGGCTTCCATCACCGCTATCAGGTCCCCTTCTTGCACCATTGCACCATCTTCGACCTTGAAAGCCTGAAGCGTGCCGGCGATTGGGGCTGTGATCGCTGAGGCGTCGGTCTTTTCAGCGGGAGCGGCTGCGGCCGTACCCTGACCAGCCAAACCACCGAGGCCGGCGAGAAGCGATGCCGGGATGCCGAGAGCATGGCGCTTGCCGTCGATCTCGACATGGGTACGGATCAGCGCGGTGTCGGCCAGCTGTTCCGGTCGGGCCATGGTGTCCAGCGTGTCGGCGAAATCGGTTTCGATCCAGCGTGTGTGCACCTTGAAGCCGTCCTCGCCGGTGAAGTCCTGTGCTTCCAGCACTGCGCGGTGGAAGGGCAGCACGGTGGCGAGGCCCTCGATGTTGAATTCCTTCAGCGCCCGGCGGGCACGGGCAATCGCCTGTTCGCGCGTGGCGCCCGTCACGATCAGCTTGGCCATCAGGCTATCGAATGTGCCGGGCACGGTTGATCCGGATTGCACGCCGCTATCGAGACGGACGCCGGGCCCGGAGGGCGCGTCGAAGGCCGTGATGGCGCCGGGTGTCGGCAGGAAGCCGCGGCCGGGGTCCTCGGCATTGATGCGAAACTCGATCGAGTGTCCGCGGGGGGCGGGGGTTGTGATGACGGTAAGCTTTTCGCCGGCGGCAATGCGAAACTGTTCAATGACCAGATCGATGCCGGTCGTTTCTTCGGTGACGGGGTGTTCGACCTGCAGGCGGGTGTTTACCTCGAGGAAGGAGATCGTGCCGTCAACGCCGAGCAGGAATTCGACCGTGCCCGCGCCGGAATAGCCGGCAGCTGCACAGATCCGCTTGGCCGCATCATGGATTGATTGGCGTTGAGCATCGGTCAGGAAGGGGGCCGGCGCCTCTTCGACCAGTTTCTGGTTGCGGCGCTGCAAGGAGCAGTCGCGGGTTCCGACGACGAGTACATTACCGTGCTTGTCAGCCAGCACCTGCGCCTCAATATGGCGTGGGCGATCGAGGAAACGTTCGAGGAAGCACTCGCCGCGACCAAAGGCCGCCTTGGCCTCCCGGACTGCTGACTCATAGAGTTCGGCGATTTCCTCCATCTTCCAGGCGACCTTCAGACCGCGCCCGCCGCCGCCATGGGCAGCCTTGATTGCGACCGGAAGGCCATGGCTTTCGGCAAAAGCGATCACTTCGGCTGCCGTCTCGACCGGACCATCGCTGCCGGCAACCAGAGGCGCGCCGACACTGGTTGCAATCCGACGCGCCTCGACCTTGTCGCCCAGAGCTTCGATCACATGCGGATCGGGGCCAATCCAGATGAGGCCTGCGTCCTGTACTGCCCGGGCGAACTCCGCGCGTTCCGAGAGAAAGCCATAGCCGGGATGAACCGCATCGGCGCCGGAACGCTTGGCAATCGCGATCAGCTTTTCGATATCGAGATAGGTTTCCGCCGGACGGCTGCCACCGAGGCCATAGGCCTCGTCCGCCAGCTTGACGAAGACAGCGTCGATATCGGGATCGGCGTAGACGGCGACCGACTGGAGGCCATGGTCGCGGCAGGCGCGGATGATGCGCACGGCAATCTCGCCGCGATTGGCGATCAGCACTTTCTTCATCGAATGTCTCCTCACAGTCGTGTTGCGGCCTAGTATTGCGGAATGCAGATCAGCCCCGGACGGGCTCAATCTCGGCAAAGCGCGTGATAGGCCGGAATTGGATCCGGGCATTGACCGGGATCTGCCCGGCAAGGTCGAGATGATATTCAGCGACGGTCCCAATGACAGGGTAGCCGCCCGTCAACGGGTGATCAGCCAGGAACAGCACGGGCTGTCCGCTATGCGGAACCTGGATTGCACCTGTGGCCGTGCCTTCGCTCGGCAGTTCGGCGGCATCCTTGCGCTCCAGCGCCACATCGCCCGAGATGCGGATGCCGACGCGGTTGGATTGCGGGGTCACCAGATAGGTTTGGCTCGAAAGCGTGGCCAAGCCGGATTCCGTGAACCAGTCGCTGCGCGGGCCCATGATCACGTCCAGCGTCACCACCTCGTCCACCGCAGGATGGTCAAAAGCGGGAGCCTCGTCGAGCGATACCGGCACGAGACCCTTGCGCTCTGACTTCACCTGAAGCGTCGAGCCGACGACAACTGGTTCGGGGCCGACGACGGCGAGCGTATCGGTCGATGCGCTACCCAGCACCGGTGTTACATGCAAACCACCACGAAAGGCGAGATAGCTGCGGGCGCCACGCGGAGCAAAGCCCAAGGTCACGACGTCGCCTGCTTCCAATGATATCGGCCGATAGGTGTCGGCCTTCCACATCCATCCACCAGCGTTGCGAATGGTGATCGGGCAGGGTGCTCCTGTCAGGGCCATGACGGCGCGGCCAGAGGCCTCGAAGGAGAAGCCGCCGAGCGTAATTTCGAGTGCTGGCATTTCCACAGGATTACCGACCACCCGGTTTGCGGCCTTGAATGCACCCTGATCGAGCGCGCCGGAGGAGGAGACGCCTTGGCCTGTCTGACCGAAGCGGCCGAGATCCTGGAATAGCGCGGGCATAGGCGATGCCAGAACCTTGATCGTGACGCCATCGGGCGGCGTTGCCTGTGCGTCTTCTTTGGTTGTGGAGACACGGGCAGAGACGATAGCCGTTTGGGTCTGCTTTGCCGTGTCGGTAAAGCGGACACGGTAGCCCGGCTGAAAAAGCGCTGGCGGATCGCGTAGGAGGTCCCACATCTTCAAGGGCGTGGTGCCGATGATCTGCCAACCGCCGGGACTGTTTTGCGGATAGACGCCGGAAAATGCGCCAGCGAGCGCGACGGATCCCGCCGGGATCTTCGTGCGCGGGCTTTGACGGCGTGGCACTTGCAGCGCTGGGTCGCCGCCGACGAGATAGCCGAAACCAGGCGCAAAGCCGCAAAAGGCGACGGTGAAGATGCTCTCTGTGTGGCGGCGGATCACGTCTTCAACCGAGAGGCCGGTCAGGTCTGCGACATCGGCCAGATCCTCGCCGTCATAGCGGACGGGGATCTCGACCATCTTGTCCGAGGGAGCAATCTTGGCCGAAAGATCACGTGTGGCGATGGCGGCGGCGAGCTGCTCGGCCTTCAGCGTTTCGGGGCGAAAGCGGATCATCAGCGTGCGCGCAGCCGGCACCATATCCTCGATGCCATCGACGGGATCGCTCTCGAGCGAGGCGAACAGCGCCAGCGTCTCGTCGAGATCCTTTAGTTCGACGAGCAGGACGGTCAGGCTGACGGGCAGGAAACGCATCGGAACCTCAGGCGTGGTAAGCGGAATCGGGAATATCGGTCACGAACATGTGGCCCGGCGCATGGGTGATGGCAAAGGGTACGCCGGAGGCCATCACAGCCGCCTGGGGCGTCACTCCGCAGGCCCAGAACACGGGTACTTCGCCCGGCTCGATCCGCACCGGATCGCCGAATTCCGGCTTTGCCAGATCCTTGATGCCGATTTCTTCAGGCGAGCCGACATGCACGGGCGATCCATGCACGGCCGGGAACCTGCTGGAAATAGTGGCTGCATCGGCAACGCGCGAGGCGGGGATCGGTCGCATCGAGACGACCATATTGCCATGCAGGCGGCCCGCCGGCCGGCAGGGTGTGCTGGTCAGATACATCGGGACATTGGTCTTATCTGTGATGTGGCGGATCTCGATGCCGGCTTCGACCATTGGAGTTTCGAAGGTGAACGAGCAGCCGATCAGGAAACTGACGAGATCCGGATGTTCGGCCCAGGCGGCCGTTGCGTCCGCCGTCTCTTCGGCCAGCTTGCCGTTGCGCCAGATCCGGTAAAGCGGCAGGTCCTTGCGAAGGTCTGCGCCCGGCGCAAGCATGGTCGCATGCGAACCCGGATCGGAGACGTCGAGAACCGGGCAGGCCTTCGGATTGCGCTGGGCATAAAGCAGGAAATCAAACGCCCAGTCGCGCGGCAGTACGATCATGTTGGCCTGGGTGAAGCCGGGAGCGATACCCGCCGTCGGCTCGATGGCCCCCTGGCGGTAACGGGCGCGCGCAAGGCGCGCCGGTTCGGCGTCGACGTGGCGGAGATTGTCGATGGCAATCATCTCTTGTCCTACCTGTCGGCTCAGTTGGCCAGGAACGAGCGGATGGCAATGCCGTCTGCTTCGAAGGCCTTGCGGATCTCACGGGCGATCGCAACGGCGCCTGGGCTGTCGCCATGGACGCAGATCGACTGGGCATCCACCTTGATCGTCGAGCCATCAATGGCTTCCAGCGTGCCAGTTTTGGCAAGCTGCAGCATGCGGCGGGCGATCAGGTCGGTATCGTGCAGCACGGCTCCCGCCTCGCGACGGGAAACGAGCTGGCCGTCCGGCGTATAGGCGCGGTCGGCAAAGGCTTCGGCCACCACTGCCAGACCAGACTTCCGGGCGAGGTTGAGGATTGGCGCCCCGGCAAGTCCCATCAGCACCAGCGAGGGATCGACAGCCTTGATGCCGTCGATAACCGCCTGGCCCTGCTTCGCATCATTGGCGATGCGATTGTAGAGGGCGCCATGCGGTTTGACATATCCAACAGATACGCCGGCTGCGGCGGCAACACCCTTAAGGGCGCCGATCTGATAGATGACATCGGCGGTCAATTCCGCCGATGTCACATCCATGTCGCGCCGGCCGAAGCCGACCCGATCCGGGTAGGAGACATGCGCACCGATCGAAACACCCTTCTCGGCTGCAGCCTTCACGGTTTTCCAGATGCCGAGCGGATCGCCGGCATGGAAGCCGCAGGCGACATTGGCACTGGAGACGATCGAAAGCATGGCTTCGTCGTCACCCATGGTCCAGGCGCCGTAGCTTTCACCGAGGTCACTGTTCAGGTCGATGGCACTCATGTCGTCCTCCCTTGTCGAAATCAGGCTGTCGCGGTCAGCAGTGCGAAGATCGGGCCGATCGACTTGTAGCCCATGTACCAGGTCAAGGCACAGGTGAGGGCGCCCAGCACCAGCAGCCAGCGCGGATAGCGATAGCCACCCATGAGGTCGGACCGCGCCCAAGCCGCATAGATGAAGATGGACAGGCCGATCGGCAGGATCAAGCCGTTCAGGCCACCAACGAAGACGAGCATCTGGGCAGGAGGCGTTGTGATGACGACATAGAAGAACAGCGAGACGGCGATGAAGATGACGGTCGCGATGTTGCGGCCGCGCTCGCTGATGTCCTGCTTGAACACGGTGATGAAGGAGACCGAGGTATAGGCGGCACCGATGACCGAGGTGATGGCGGCGAACCAGAGAACGGCGCCGAAGATCCGGTATCCGACATCGCCAGCGGCTGCCTGGAAGGCCTGGGCTGCCGGATTTGCACCCTTGCCCGAAACGTCGATCACGACACCGGAGGCTACCACGCCGAGGATGGCGAGGAAGAGCACGTAGCGCATGAGGCCGGTGACGGCGATGCCGGTGAGTGCTGCGCGGTTAACGGCGCCGAGATTTTCGATGCCGACCGTGCCCTTGTCGAGCAGGCGATGCGCACCCGAATATGTGATGTAGCCTCCAACAGTGCCGCCGACGATCGTGGTGATCGTGGCGAAATCGATGGTGGAAGGCAGGAAGGTCTGGAAGAGGGCGTCACCAACGGGTGGACCGGAGATAATCGCCACATAAAGGGTCAGAGCGATCATGGCGATGCCGGCAACCACGATCAGCCGATCGATGGCAACGCCCGCGCTTTTCGATGAGAAGATGCCGATGGCAATCAGCGCACTGATTGCGCCGCCCCATTTGGGATCGATGCCGAGCATGGCGTTCAGGCCGAGGCCGGCCCCGCCAATGTTACCGATATTGAAGAACAGCCCGCCGATGATCACAAGGGCCGCCAGCAGGTAGCCCGTTCCAGGGATTGCGGCATTGGCGATGTCGGAGGCGCGCATCTTTGTCAGTGTGACGATCCGCCAGATGTTCAACTGGACGACGAAGTCGATCAGGATCGAGGCAAGGATTGCAAAGGCGAATGCGGATCCGAGCTTCGTGGTGAAGGTTGCCGTCTGGGTGATGAAGCCAGGCCCGATGGCAGAGGTCGCCATCAGAAAGATGGCGGCAACCAGGGCTGCGCGGCGCGTGCGGTTCGACATTCCGCCGGCTGTGGCGTCAGTCGCTGTCGAATTCTGTTCCATTGTTCCCTCTTCGGTTGACCGATCAAGCGCCGGTAGTCCCGGCAGGATTTGTTAATCAGCAAATGCAGCGTCGTTGCGTTTCACAATTCTGTCAAGATCGTTGAACGATTTTATTTAATCGTTCTACCAAGTTGCTCAAACTATAGGCGGCATGGCGTTGAAATTGGCGGTTTTGCCCCATTCAGAACAATCTTTGGACGACGTTCCGGCCCCCTTGTTCGCCTGGGCGTCCTGCGAGATAACCACTGCGATCGGCATGGCGACGCTTTGAGATCGCCGTAGAGGAGAGACCGCAAAGCCGGCGGTTGGGGCATGATGGCGGAACAGGAAACGACGGCGCTCGCGCCGAGATTGGCGGAAGCGATCCGCGACAAGCTGATCGCCGGCGAACTGAAGCCTGGCCAGCGCCTGTCTGAGGCGGCTCTGAGTGCGGATCTGGATGTGTCACGCAACTCGCTGCGCGAGGCTTTCCGGCTGTTGACCAAGGAAGGTTTGCTGCGCCATGAGCCGAACCGCGGCGTGTTCGTCTCAACGCCGAGCATGGCTTCGATCATCGACATCTACCGTGTCCGTCGCATGATCGAATGCCGGGCGCTTGCCAATGCCTATCCCAACCACCCGGCGGTGGCCCGCATGCGCGTCGCAGTCGAGAGTGCGCGTGCCGCGCGCGACCGCAAAGACTGGGGCGTGGTCGGCAGCGACAACATGGCCTTCCACGCGGCGATCGTCGATCTGGCAGACAGCCGCAGGCTCAGTGACTTCTATGCCCAGATCGCGGCTGAGCTACGCTTGAGTTTCGGCCTGCTGCATGATCCGGAGCTCCTGCATGCGCCCTATGTCGAACTCAATGCCGGCATACTCTCAATGCTGGAGGCAGGCGATCCGCAAGCGGCCGCCGCAGCCCTCGACGCCTATCTGATGCAATCGGAACGAACAGTGCTTGCCGCCTTTTCCCGCATGGACGCCAAGGGCTGACCGACGGCATCGCTGCCCGCGCACAAACACCGGCTGGGCGCAGGTAAGATCAAACCCGCTCATCTGCCATCGCGCTGGCTTCCTTGAAGCGCGCCTCGAATTCAAGCCGCAGCAACCGGCGAATATCTGCGGCACGCTGGCGGCGCTTTCGCACTTCTGTCTCCGGCGTATAGGGCGGCACGGCGGTTGGCCGACCCTCGGCATCGACCGCGACCATGGTGAAATAACAGGAATTGGTGTGCCGGCGTTCGCCTGAGCGAATGTTTTCGGCTTCGACCCGGATACCGATTTCCATCGAGGTGCGCCCGGCCTGGTTGATCGAGGCGCGAAAGGTCACGAGTTCGCCCACATGGATCGGCTGGCGGAACACGACCTGGTCGACCGAGAGCGTCACCGCATATTGCTGGGAATAACGAGAGGCACAGGAATAGGCCACCCGATCGAGAATGTTAAGCAAGGCGCCGCCATGCACCTTGCCCGAAAAATTCGCCATATCGGGCGTCATCAACACCACCATTTCCAACTGGCTGGTGTCATGCGTCGTCTCGTCCATGCTCTGCCTTCCTTGCACTCGAAGGGCGCTTGTGCCCACCTTGGCAGACTAGGACAATGCGAAAGTATCTGCAAAGGCCCCTTGGCGGGCGGATGGTACGCCCCATCATTTCAGGGACAAGCCTTTTGACTGTGTCTGGCGCAGCGCCTCGGCCTGTTTGAGCGCCACGGTGGTGCGCTCATAAGCTGCCAGCTTCTGGGCGGCTCGCAGTAAGTCCCAGGCGGATCGAAGCTCGGTCTTTTGCGCAGGCGACATACCGGTGGAGAGTGCCTCGAACGCCTTGCCATCGGCATCTCTCGCCGTGATCGGCAGAAAGCTTCGTTCGCCGAAGCGCGTCGCCACGGCCTTGCCAAATCCATCAAGCTCCGCCTTCACCGCCTTCTCCATGGATAGGAGGCTTGGACCCGCCGACACGTCATTGCGGTCGATCGCATCGCGCAGGCCTTCAAGGGCTTGCCTGGCCGAAGGCGACAAGGCCGGAATGTCGAGAGATAGCCTCTGGCGCACGCCAACCTCTTCGACCTCGTATCGGCTAGCAGCTGCCGTTCGCTTGGCGATATAGGCCTCGATATCTCGGGCCAGAGTGGGAGCGTTGGCCAGTGCGCGTTTGCGTGTCTGGACATCAGCGCTGCCGGCAAAGAGGCCGGTCTTTCCCTTGAGTGCCCCGAAGCTATCCGGCTTCTCGAGGAGCGCTGTGATCGTCGATCTGGCGACGGCATCATTCTCCAGCATGGTCTCGATGTTGACCGCCCGGAAGGCCAATTGCGGATCGGCATAAACGAGGTGGAAACGGGCGGAGATGTCCTTCCAGGCGTACTGTAGGGCGGGATCAGCCTGGAGCTTGTCTTCGACAACCTCCGCCAACGGTTTTGGAAATGCGGTGATGCCTGAGACCATGGGCCTTGCCTTGACTGTTGCGGATGGAGGGGATGCGATTGGGCGTGGAGCGACGAGCCCAAGGCGTGTACCGATCGCGGCAAGGCGTGCCCCAAGCTCTGCCAGTTTTGCGCCCTGCCTCACGGTCCATTCGAGCCGGTCGCGAACAAGCGTTCGGGCGACCTGGACGAGATGCAGGCCACGGGCCTCGGCAAACCGTAGGGCGTCTGCGTAGAAGCGACCACCGGCATAATCGAGTGTCGTCTCCTTGGCATTGGAGCGACCGAGAACGCGGACAAGACCGCCTGCCTTGGCAAAGGATCTGGTCCCGTAATAGACGGCGAGATCTTGCCTATGACGGGTCATCGCCACATAGGTCAGGTGACGATCGAGCGAGAGGGAGGCGAGCACCTTGACACGATCGACGGTGGCACCTTGGGATTTGTGAACCGTGGTTGCGTAGCCGTGATCGAGCGTGTTGTAGAAGCGCTGCTCGACGATGACGTGCCGGCGATGTTCAGCCTCGCCGACCACAGCCACGAGACGCCCAGGGGATGCCTCTACGACCTTGGCCAGCATGCCGTTCTTCACGCCAAGCGAGCCCTCGTTTTTCAGGAAGACGATCTGGTCGCCGGCGGCGAAGTGGCGATGACCTTCGGCTGTTTTGAACAGCGAGCCGGCCTCTATGATGCCGCGCTCAACGAGCGTGCCACGGGCCATCTTGTTCAGCATACGAACATCGCGGCGCAGATGGGCAAGGATCAGCATGGACCTGTCGGGATCGTAGTCGCGGGTCCAGTCGGCGATAAGCCGATTGACCGCGTCTGCCTTGAGCTCGGCACCGATCATTCGCCCTTGAGCACTGTAAGCCTCGACGGCTCTGTCGATTCGTCCCCGGGCCAGATCGAGCGATGCATCACGCATCCAATGCGCATTCTGCCGGTAGATGGTCTCGAGTTCGGCATAACCGATGCGGTCGGCGATTGCGCGGAAGGCCGCCCCCGCTTCGATTGGCTGGAGCTGTTCCGGATCGCCGACCAGAACAAGTTTGGCACCCGCCCGGCTTACCGCTTCGACAAAGAGCGCCATCTGCCGGGACGAGACCATGCCCGCCTCGTCGAGGACAAACACTGATCGCGCATCGAGCAGATCCCGCCCCTGGCGCCAGCGCAATTCCCATGACGACAGTGTGCGTGAGGGGATGCCCGCTTCCTTCTCCAGACCCTCCGCAGCTTTGCCCGCAAGGGCACCGCCCACGACGCGGTAACCTGCCGCCTCCCAGGCCTCGCGGGCCGCCTTCATCATGGTTGTCTTGCCAGCACCTGCACGGCCAATGACAGCGGCGATACGCTGAGGCCCGGCCACATGTTCGATCGCTGTTCTCTGCTCATCCGACAGACGTGTATGACGGGCAAATACGGAGTTGAGCACGGTCTCATGCACATGATGGCTGGAAGCTCGAGACAGAAAGCTGGCGCGTCTTGCCATCTCCGCCTCAAGCCGGATCAGCTCTCGCGTTGTGTATCTTGAAGGGGCTCTGACGCCGCTGACAAGATCGATCCGCTCGCGCTCAAGCCGGAGCACGTCCGGGCTTTGCAGGATGCGGGCCATCAGGTTCTGGAAGAGTGCGGGATCGTCGACATAGCGATGCAGGACCTTGGCGATATCGCCACTGTCGAAGACGCTTCTCTCGCGGGTGATCAGGTCGAGCACCAGCTCCGGTCTGCTCTCGATGCGGCGGGCATTCTCCGCGCGCATCTCCTCCTGCTGCGCCAGCCGCTCGAGCGCTGCCTTCTCTTCGGAACTTTCCGCCTTCCGTTCGATTGCCTTGACGCCAACACCGAGATGGATGGTTGGCTCCAGTGCGATACCTTGTCTCTCAAAGGAACGGCCATCGACGCGGATATCAAGGCCAGCCATGGCGAGGTGCTGGTTCTGGCAGGCAAACCAGCCATCCCGGAATGCGTTGAAGTCCTGCGTGCTGCCGGCCCAAAGCTCGTAGACGATCTTTCCCGCATCGTTGCGGATGACCTGACCATCCGGTCCGGTCAAAGCCACCTTCTTCGGCCCGAAGCCGGTCTCGGCCAAAGGCCTGAGCGTCGTCATCAGGTGGATATGCGGATTGCCCGGATTGTCATGGATGACCCAGTCAGCCACCATGCCCCTGGCGGTGATGTGGCGTTCCACGAAGTCACGGACCAGTGCAATGTTCTGCTCGGTCGTCAGCTCGATCGGCAGTGCAATCGTCACGTCCTTGGCAAGCTGGGCATCACCACGTTTCTCAAACAGCTCGACCTTGTTCCAGAAGGCTTCGGACACACCTGAGACCGATCGATCGGCGATCATGTCCCGCAGCCATCCGGGCGCGTCAGAGGGAATGGCGAACTCCTCATGCGCCAGCCCCTGCTTGCGCCCGTAGTCGACTGTCCGGGATTCCCGTTCGAACTCCATCTTTGCGCAGTGCCGGTAGGCTGCCGACATCACGGCGCTACGGCCTGAGCCGCGCGCAACGATGCTGACAGAGAAATGCGGGACGGCCACAGCAAAGGCACTCCTTCGATCGAACGGATCCAACAGGTTCGTCGAAAGCGGAGGCGGGCCACGGCCCCAAAGCCCAGGCGTCGCGTCAGCGACGTATAATTGCGCCCTTAGATCCGCTTCTTCGAACCGGCGGGATCATCCGCCAAATGCTGGCGCTTTGGCGAGGTGCAGAACTGCACCTTTCAAACGGGGGGAAAGTCGGAAACGGTCTCGTCTCAACGGTCGTGATGGGCCAAACGGAAGCTTGAGAGCGAACCCCAATTAAGAAGCGGGGACAGAATGTTCTCGCCGTGCGGACTAATTCCGATCGACGCAGGCAATGTCCCGGCCCTTTGTCACGCGCAAGTCTGGTGTTGTGGAGCAGGCTGAAGTCGAAAGGCTGTTCTGCGACAGATCACATCTGCACGAAATGCCCCGGTGTGACTTCGCGGTACTCGCGGTGAGGCGGCACATAGCCGACGGGCCGGACCGGGCTTTTCAGTTCGTCGATGGCCGCACTCCGCCTCAGGCCACGACGGTCGGGATCGGGAACCGGAACGGCAGCCATCAGCTTTTTCGTATAGTCGTGCTGAGGATTGTCGAAGATGGCCGCGCGGGGACCGATCTCGACGATTTCGCCGAGATACATCACCGCGACCCGGTGGCTGATCCGTTCGACCACAGCCATGTCATGGCTGATGAAAAGAAAGGCGAGATTGAATTCTTCCTGCAGGTCCATCAGCAGATTGCAGACCTGCGCCTTGATCGACACATCGAGCGCCGAAACGCTTTCGTCGGCCACGATAACTTTCGGGTTGAGCGCGAGCGCCCGGGCAATCGCGATGCGCTGGCGCTGGCCGCCCGAGAATTCGTGCGGATAGCGATCCATCATTTGCGGGTCGAGGCCGACCTTGCGCAGGAGATCCGCGACCTTTTCCTGGGCCTCCTGCCGGGTGCCGAGGCGGTGCTTAAGGTAGGGTTCGGCAATGGCGGCACCCACCGTCATGCGCGGGTTCAGGCTTGAGAAGGGGTCCTGGAAGATCATTTGCACGCTGCGGCGCATGGCGCGCAGGCTCGGCTGATCCAGCCGCAGAACGTTATAGCCGTCGAGCTGAACTTCACCGCTTTCCGGTTCGACGAGACGGGTGATCGAACGCCCCGTTGTCGACTTGCCGCAACCGCTCTCGCCGACGATGGATAGGGTCTCGCCCTGGAAGAGGTCGAAGGAGACATTCTCCACCGCATGCACGGCGCCGGTTTGCCGGCCAAAGAGGCCGCTACGGATCGCAAAGCGCGTCACCAGGTTCTTGACCGAGAGCACCGGCGTCTTGCGCGTGTCGACGGTATCAGCAACCTCAGTCGGTTCACTCGCCACACCCGAGCCGGTATCGACGATCGGAAAACGCAGCGGCCAGGCATGGCCATGCATCGAGCCGAGCTTCGGTACGGCTGCAAGCAGGGCCCGCGTATAGGGATGCTGGCCGCGATGGAAGACGTCGGCAGTCGCTCCCTTCTCGACCACGTCGCCGCGCAGCATGACGATGGTCCGGTCGGCGATCTCGGCCACCACGCCCATGTCATGGGTGATGAAGAGAACGGACATGCCGTCCTCCTCCTGCAGCTCCTTGATCAGGTCGAGGATCTGGCCCTGGATGGTCACGTCAAGTGCCGTTGTCGGCTCGTCGGCGATCAACAGGTTCGGGCGCGAGGCGAGCGCCATGGCAATCATCACGCGCTGGCGCATGCCGCCGGAAAACTGGTGCGGATAATCGTCGAAACGGTTCGTCGCATTGGGAATGCGCACCTTCTCCAGCATGCGGATCGTCTCCGCACGGGCTTCGGCCCTTGTCATGCCCTTGTGCCGTGTCAGCACTTCCGAGATCTGCCGCCCAATCGTGAAGATCGGATTGAGGCTGGTCATTGGCTCCTGGAAAATCATCGCAGCTTCATTGCCGCGCACCGTCTGCATGTCCTTTTCCGGCAATGCCAGAATGTCCCTTCCATTCAGCCATATACGTCCCTCGACGCGACTTTGTTCGCGGGCCAGAAGGCGCATGATCGAGAGCGAAGTGACGCTCTTGCCAGAGCCGGATTCGCCGACAATGGCGACGGTTTCTCCGGGCTTCACGTCGAAGGATATGTTGCGCACCACCGTCCGCCACTGGCCATCGACGAGGAAAGACGTGGTCAGGTCCTCGACGGAGAGAACGGCTGATGTCTCGATCTTTGCGGCAGCTGTCGTCATGGCGTTCATGGCTTTCCGTGTCCGATACTTGAAGTGCGCTTCTGATGCGGTCTGGTTCAGGCTGGTTTGAGCGGCGTGGCAAAGGAAGGCGAGGGGCGTCCCTCTGCGATGCGTGCCGTTTCAAGGGCGGCAATCTTTTCGTCGATCAGGCGCCGATCGGTCAGGCCATGCGGATTGGCGCGGGTCGGCATGGTTTCCACGACATGCAGGAAACGCTCCTGCGCCACGGCATACAGCCTTCGCAACTCGCCCAGCGGATCGGGATGGTCGTCGGCGCGGATGTCGAGCCAGGGATAGTCCTGGTCGCGGTAGATCTTGAGGGCTGCCGACTGCCGTCCCCGTTTGTCGCCACCTTCCGCTTCGCCAGCTTCCATGGCCGCTAGAAGTCGCTCTGCGAATGGCGCACTCGCGGTCTCCTTGTAGACCCGCAAGGTTTCGGAAATGACCCGCGGTCCCGCCAGCATATTGCCGGCGACCGAAACATTCTCATCGACAAGATGGCCTGCCCATTCGACGCATTTTTCACCGGTAAAGGCAGCGTTGCGGCCTTGCCCGTCGATCAGGTGCATCTGCCGTTGCTGACAACCGTCGTCACGATCCGTGAGGATTGCGATGACAGCGTCAGGCGCGTGTCCCTCAGCCAAAAGCGTAAGGCCGTCCGTGCCGTAGAGCGGGCTGACGAAGGCCTGGGTGGCGATCGCGCCGATCCCGCCGCGCATGAAAGGCACGGCAGCACCCACCGCGAAGAAGCGGCTGGCGACAGCGATGCCGAGATGACCGGTTGCCGGATCGCGCGCGACGATGGACCAGGTCATGGATTATCTCCCGATCGCATAGGCTTGCATCAGGCGCGGCGTGGCCGCCGCCCGCAGCAGGCCGTCGGCGTCGCGACGCGCGGCCGTTAGTCGACCGACCGACCAAGGATCGGCCTCGGTAATGTCGTGGCCCATGGCTCGCAACGCCTTGATGGTCTCAGCGCCGATCGAGCTTTCGATCATCACATTGCCCGGCTGGCTGGTGCGCGGATAGAAGGAGCCGGGGAAATGCGCGGTGTGGAACAGCGGCATATCGATTGCCGCCTGCAGGTTCTGCCGGTGATGCACATAGCGCAGGAAGAAGGACAGCTGCCACTGGTCCTGCTGGTCGCCGCCAGGCGTTCCAAAAGCCAGGGTCGGGCGGCCTTCATGGAGCGCGATCGATGGTGTCAGCGTGGTGCGCGGGCGCTTGCCGGGGGCCAGCGAAGTCGGAAGACCCGGCTTCAGCCAGAACATCTGGGCACGGGAATTGAGGCAAAAGCCGAGGCCGGGGATGATCGGTGAGGACTGCAGCCAGCCGCCTGACGGCGTGACCGAGACCATATTGCCCTCGCGGTCGATGACATCGATATGCACTGTGTCGCCGCGCTTTTCCGTCAGGTGCGACATGGTCGGCTCGTAGACAGCGCCCGTGCCGGACATGGATGCAAGCATTTCCATTGTCAGGTCATGCTGGCTTTCGAAACCTGGCAATCGGCCCGGACGCAGGTCCATGGATGCGGTGGTGCCGATCAGCTTGCGGCGTGCGTCATTGTAGGCGTCCGACAACAGGTGCTCCATGGGCACGCTGGCAAAGGCCGGGTCGCCGTAATAGACCTCGCGGTCGGCATAGGCGAGCTTCATGGTCTCAACAACGGTGTGGACGAAATCCGGACCCAGCGGGTCCATGGCGCCGACATCAAAACCCTTCAGCAGCGCCAGCGATTGCAGCAGCACCGGCCCCTGGCCCCATGGGCCTGTCTTGGCGATGGTCCAGCCGTGATAGTCAAAGGTTTGCGGCGCTTCCACGGTTGCGGACCAGCCGGCCATGTCGTCAGCGGTCAACACGCCCTTGTGGCGGCTGTCGCTGGCATCCATCACGTCGGCGGTCTTCAGATAGTCCTCGATCGCCTCGGCGACGAAGCCCCGGTAGAAGGCGTCGCGGGCCGCATCGATCTGGTTCTCGCGACTGGTCGCGCATTCAGCCTCGTTGACGATGCGGGTGTAGGTGGCGGCAAGGACCGGATTGCAGAACAGTGCATGCGGCTCGGGCGCCACGCCACCCGGCAGCCAGGTTTCATAGGACGTCGGCCATTCCTTCTCGAAGAACTCCGCCAGACCCTTGATCGTGGCGGACACCCGCGGCAGCATCGGGTGGCCATGTCTGGCATAGTGGATGGCCGGCTCCAACACCTCGCGCACGGTCATCGTGCCATAGTTCCGCAGCATCAGCATCCAGCCGTCAAAGGCGCCGGGAATAACGGTGGCGAGCAAACCATCGCCAGGGATGATCGACAGCCCCTCCCGTGTGTAGTGCTCGATGGTCGCGTCGGCCGGGGCAGGCCCCTGTGCGCAGATCACTTCAACCTTGCCGGTCTTGGCCGAATAGATCAGCGCCGGCATGTCACCGCCCGGACCCACCAGATGCGGCTCGAGGATCTGCAGCACGAAGCCGGTCGCGACTGCTGCATCGAACGCATTGCCGCCTTTTTCCAGGATGCTCATCCCGACGGCGGAGGCGATCCAGTGGGTGGAGGTGACGACACCGAAAGTGCCGAGGATCTCCGGGCGGGTGGTAAACTCAGTCATGCAATGTTCCTTTTCAGGTAGTCCTCAGGATTCTCGGGGGTCGAGCGCATCGCGCAGACCATCGCCGAGCAGATTGAAACCGATCACGACCAGGAAGATCGCCGCCCCCGGCCACATGGCCATCCACGGGGCCTGATCGAGGAAATTCTTCGCGACATTGAGCATCGAACCCCAGCTTGGTGCGGGAGGCTGCTGGCCAAGCCCCAGGAAGGACAGGCTCGCTTCGGCAATGATGGCGGTCGCCACTGTCAGCGTCGACTGCACGATGATGGGTGCCGTGATGTTGGGCAGGATGTAACGGAGCATGATGTCGAGATGGCCAAGGCCGATCGATCGGGCGCTTTCGACATAGTCTTCCGTCTTGACGGCCAGCACCTGACCGCGGGTCAGCCGCACAAAAACCGGCATGGCCGACAGGCCGATGGCGATCATCGCATTGGTGAGACTGGGGCCGAGGAAGGCCGCCAGCGCAATCGCCATGATCAGGAAGGGCAGGGCGAGGAAGGCCTCGGTGATGCGCGAGATGACTTGATCGACCCAGCCGCCGAAATAGCCGGCGATGAGACCGAAGGGTACGCCGATGACGATCGAGATCGCTACAGAAAATGTGCCCGCCATCAATGAGGCCTGCGCGCCCCAGATCATCCGGGAGAGGATATCGCGGCCGATATCATCGGTGCCCATCCAGTGCTCTGCCGATGGCGCCTTGCGGACGGCAGTCCAGCTGGTGGCCAGCGGATCGGGGATCGGCAGAAGCGGTGCCGACAATGCCAGGATCGCGAAGAAGAGAATGATGCAGAGCCCCACAAGCGCGCTGCGATTGGCCTTCAGCTTGCGCCAGGCACGGTTGCCGCTTTTGGCGGGAACGCTCGCTGCCACAGTCGGATTAAGCGTCGTCATAGGCTGGCCCTCATGCGCGGGTTGAGGATGACATAGAGCACGTCGGCCACGAGGTTCATCAGGATGAAGCCGACGGCGGTGCACAGCACAACACCCTGAACCACCGCATAATCGCGGTTGAAGACGGCATCGACGATCAGCTTGCCAAAACCCGGAATGGTGAAGATCTGCTCGGTCAGCACCGCGCCGGCGAGAAGCTCGCCGAACAGAAGGGCGCTGAGCGTCACGATTGGCAGCAGCGCGTTGCGGAAGGTGTGGCTGAGAATGACGACCCGGTCCGACAAGCCCTTGGCGCGGGCCGTGCGGATGTAGTCGGACTTCATCACGCTTAACATGGCCGAGCGGGTATGACGCATCAAGGTCGCGGCGAGTGCTGTGCCCAGCACGAAGGCCGGCATGATCATGGTTTCGATCGACCGCACCGGATCGATAAAGATCGACTCGTAGCCAGAGGCCGGCAACCAGCCGAGTTTGACCGAGACCAGCAAGATCAGCATGATGCCGAGCCAGAAATTCGGGATTGAGAGGCCTGACAGCGCGACGATATTGGCGATATAGTCGATGACAGTGTTTTTCTTGACGGCAGCCAGGATGCCCATGGGAACGCCGATGACAAAGGCGAAGATCATCGACATGATCGCCAGCTGGATCGTGACGGGAAGTTTCTCCCCGATCAGTTCAAGCACCGGCTGGTTGGTGCGCAGCGACATGCCGAAATCACCCTGAAGCACGTTGGCGATCCAGTAGCCGTATTGGTAGATCACGGGGTCGTTCAGACGATATTTGTCTCGCAGGAATTCGATCACCTGCGGATCACGCTCTTCGCCGGCCATGGCGAGGATCGGATCGCCCGGCAGCAGCTTCTGCAGCGAGAAGACGAAGATCGACACGATCAATAGCGTCGGTATGGCGACCAACAGCCGTTTTCCGATGTAGATATGCATGAACTTCCGGTCCTGATTTCAAAGGATGCCTGCGGAGCGTCAGACGCTCCGCAGGAGAGATCGAGGCGGATCAGCCCTTCTTCACGCCGAGCAGGCGGATCATGCCATCGGGCGACGGAACGAAGCCGGTGACCTCTTTCTTCGTTGCCCAGATCCACGACTGGTGGCCGAGATAAATCACCGGCAGGTCCTCATTGACAATCTTGCCGGCGGCATCGTATTTCTGCTTGCGCACGGCATCATCCGTCGAAGCGCGGGCTTCGTTGAGCAGCGTATCGACTTCAGGATTGCAGTATTTGGTGTCGTTGATGCCGCCCTCGCAGGTGACAAACTGGTGCAGGTTGCCGTCGGGATCGACGCGGCCGGACCAATCGGAGCGGCTGAGCTGATAGTTGCCGGCGGTCTGTTCGCTGAGCAGCGTGGCGAACTCGGTGGTCTTCAGGCTGACATCGAAGCCGGCCTCGGCCACCATGGCCTGGACGATCTGCATCATCTGGGCCGCAACCGGATTGTTGGGGATCTGCATTTCGATCGGCACCCGCTCGAAACCGGCCTCCTTGATCAGGGCCTTCGCCTTTTCGAGGTCGCGGGCCGGAACCGGCAGCTCCTTGTTGAACCACGGGCTGTTCGGCGGGAACGGCTGATTGCCGCCAACGGCCGTGCCTTCATAGACGACCTGGTTGAGCGCTTCGCGGTCGATAGCGAGCGAGAAGGCCTGGCGCAGGCGCTTGTCCTTGCCAAACGGATTGTCGGCGCGGGGGCCATTGGCGATGTTCACGTAGAGCGCCATGTAGCCGATGTTGACGACGTCGGAATAAGTCAGGCTCTCGTCTGCCTTGACGGATGTTGCATCGGTTGCCGCCAGTCGTTCGATCATGTCAAGTTCGCCGGAGCGCAGGTTGGCAAGACGGACCGTCGTGTCAGGGATCGGTAGATAGGTCACCTTGTCGATGAAGACCTTGTCCTTGTCCCAGTAGTCGGCGAATTTTTCGAGCACGATACGGTCCTGCTGCACGCGTTCGACGAATTTGAACGGTCCGGCGCAGACCGGCGCGGAGCCGAAATTGGCACCGAGTTCCGCGGCAGCCTTCGGTGAGACGATCATGCCGGCACGGTCGGACAATTGAGCCAGCAGTGTGACATCGGGCGCCTTGAGCGTGAACTTCACGTCGTAGTCGCCGGTGGCTTCCACCTTGTCGACAGAGGACAATTCGCTCTTGCGGCGCGATTCCGGCAGGGTCTTGTTGCGCTCAATTGTGGCGACGACGGCTGCTGCATTGAAAGGCGTACCGTCATGGAACTTGACGCCTTCGCGCAGCTTCATGGTCAGTTCCTTGCCGTCTGCCGACCAGGCCCAATCGGTGGCCAGTTGCGGCACGATCTTCAGGTCGGGCGAAACGTCGACAAGCTTGTCGCACATGGCGGTGTAGACGATACGACCGACAAAGGTTCGCGATTGGGCCGGATCTAGGACGTCGGCATCGTCCTGCAAGCCGATGCGAAGCTCGGCCGAGAGTGCGGGGCTTGCAAGCATCGCGCTCGCCAGGAGTAGGGCGGAAAATCGGGACAGTATCTTCATGGTCGACAAATCCTCTGGTGTGGTTTTCTGTTCTCATGGGTGTCGCCGATTATGGCTCCGGCGTTTAAGGGTAGGCCGGCCGTAGCCGGAATGCGTTTGGTCATGACAAGTCGCCCTGCGGGTCGCCCTCCAGATGGTCCATGGATGTCTGGCGGATCAGCCGCTCCTGCAGCATCAGGAGATGCTGTCTCATGGCTTCGCCGGCTTTGGCCGGATCACGGGATGCGATGGCATCGATGATCGTTGCATGCTGGGCATTGGACACGTTCATCGTGTTGGCGCTGTTGCGGGCACGCTCCCGGATAGCCTGCCAGGCATCGTCCTGTCGGACCCGGTTGATCACATCGAAGATCGACAGAAACAGCTGATTGCCGGCCGATTGCGCGATTTGGCGGTGCAAAGCGCCGTCCCAGAGTTCCTTGGCGTCGGCGTCCTCGCTGCCGGCGATTTTCTGGGCCAGGTCGCGCATGCGGTCGATATCGCTGCCCTTGGCGCGAAGAGCGGCGAGCTGCGCCAGCTGCGGTTCGATGCGCAGACGGACTTCCATGATCTCCATGAAATTGGTCCCAGCCACGATGGTCTCGAGCTGGCCGCTCCACTCGTCAGGCTTCTGGCCGGCATAGGTGCCTGACCCCTGCTTACGCCAGATCGCGCCTTCCGCCTCCAGAACTTCAAGCGCACGACGGATTGCCCGGCGGCTCAGCCCAAGCTTTTCGGACAGGGTGCGCTCTGTCGGCAATTTGCCTTCCGTGCCGAGATCTCCGTGCCGAAGAAGATCCCGCAGCTTCTCGAGAGCGTAATTCGAATTTTCCTTGGGAGAAGTCTCTGGCATGAATGGTCCGAACCAATTTGTGATTGGTTCAGTGAACGTTGAATCTCACCGTCCGTCAAGACAGTTTTTGTGCAGAAAATAATACGCCTAATTTCAGGGCAATTCCGGAGATGAGACGGACTGCAGCCTCACTTGGTTAAGCGACCAAGCACTCCCGGCCCTAATCTCATTCAAAGCTTCTTTTGAAGGGGCCATAACGGCCGAGCCGTGGCTCAGGAGACTGGCTGATCAGGTCAACTCGAGTCCGCCGGACCTTTCCGTGCAAACACCAGATCGAGCAAACGGGAGCTTGGATTGTTAGTCCGGCAACCGAGCTAAAGTTTTGGCTCGGTTGCCGGATCGGCTGTCATCCTAGCCGATTGCCATGAGGCTTGCGTTTCCGCCGGCCGCAGCCGTGTTGATGGACGTCGAAACTTCTTCAACCAGCCAATTCAGACAATAAGCCTCGATATCGTTCTCGATTTCTGACGTCGTGGCAGACTGGACGAGCACGAGCGGACCGTCGAGCGCCGCAATCGCCTGGTTCACCTTCACGATCCGATCTGCGTCACCTTCGACAAGAGCCGAGCTGAAGGGCCCGTCCTTGTTCCAGTCTGATGTCCACCTGATGCGCTGAGAGACGCTCGCCGGGATATCCGTCAGTATCGGGCGAAGACCAGAGGCCTCATCAATGACGAGTTGGTTGCCGGTTGCCAGTGCTGCCGCAATCTGCCTGTAGAGCCCCCGCTCACTCACTGGGGCAAGCAGCACGCGGCCCCGGGGGTGAAGCGAGTAGAGATTGCGTTCGCCGACCGGGCCGACAAGCTCCTTGTGCAAGCCGACAGCCGAAAGGCTTCCGAGTTCGTGAGCGGCATCTGCATCCTCGGTTCTGCCCTTGGATGAGAGCCAGACCGCAAAATCGGCGATTGCCGGATCTTTGTGAACGGAACTGTGCTGCGGTGGCACCGGCGCCTTTTGAACGAGACGGCCGATATAAAGCGGACCGCCGGCCTTTGGTCCCGTCCCGGAGAGGCCGCGACCACCGAATGGCTGGACACCGACAACGGCACCGATGATGTTTCGGTTCACATAGAGATTACCTGCCTGCACCCGGCTCGTCACATGCGCGATTGTTTCGTCGAGGCGGGTGTGCAAGCCGAAGGTCAGGCCGTAGCCAGAGCCGTTGATGTCATCGATCAGCCGGTCGAGGTCCTCGCGGCGGTAACGGATGACGTGAAGAACGGGCCCGAAGATCTCCTTTTTGAGATCGGAGAGTGACTTAATCTCGATGATTGTTGGAGCCACGAAGGTCCCGAGGTCGGCGGAGGCGGGAAGCGGCAGCTGATCGACCTTGCAGCCCAGCGCCTTCATCCTTTCGATGTGCGCGTTGATGTCTGCCTTGGCCGCTTGCGTAATGACAGGACCGACATCGATGTTCAGCCGGTCTGTGCGACCGATCGAGAGTTCCTGCAGCGCGCCCTTCAGCATCGTCAGCGTCCGGTCGGCCACATCCTGTTGCAGGCAAAGCACCCGCAGGGCGGAGCATCGCTGCCCCGCGCTGTCGAAGGCAGATGCGATCACGTCGCCGACCACCTGTTCGGCAAGGGCGGAGGAATCGACGATCATCCCATTCTGGCCGCCGGTCTCGGCAATCAGGGGAATGGGCTTGCCCACCTTCGAAAGACGGTTGGCCAGCTGCGACTGGATCATCCGCGCAACGCCCGTCGAGCCGGTGAACATCACGCCCGCCGTTTCCGGGGCGTCGATCAGGGCTGCCCCCAGGCTTCCACCGCCCGGTGTGAACTGGAGGGCTGCGCGCGGAATGCCGGCCTCATGAAGGATCTTCACGCTTTCGAAGGCGATGATGGGTGTTACGCCCGCGGGCTTGGCCATCACCGAATTGCCGGCGACGAGCGCTGCAGCAACCTGCCCGGTAAAGATCGCAAGCGGGAAGTTCCATGGGCTGATGCAAACAATCGGGCCGAGAGGCGCGTGGGAGGGGCCGAGCGTGCGCCTTGCCTGCTCAGCATAGTACCGCAGAAAATCAATGGCTTCGCGCACTTCACCAATCGCGTTTGCGGCCGATTTTCCAGCCTCCCGCATGATGATCCCCATCAGGGGTTCAATGCGCGCTTGCATGATGTCGGCTGCGCGGTCGAGGCACCGTGCCCGGTCCGCCGGCGCGACCTTTGCCCATTCCTGTGCGCCCATTTCCGCCAGCTTGGCAATCCTAGAGGCCGCATCGATCTCGACCTCGGTCACCTGACCGATGATGTCGCCGTGGTCGGCCGGATTAACGACGGGCTGGATCGAGCCCTCAATGGAGCCATCTGCCAGAAGCGGTGTGGCGTGCCAGGAGGTTTTCGCGGTTTCAACCAGGCTTGCGGCGAGCCGCGCCAGTTCCGTCTCGTTCGAAAGATCGATGCCTGCGGAATTCTGTCGCTCGGCTCCGAAAAGGTTTGCCGGCAGCGAAATCAGGTCATGGGACTTCCCAACTGGGCTGAAGGCTTCCACGAGGTCAACCGGATCGGCCGTGAGGTCGTCGACCGAAACCTTCGGATCTGAGATGCGATTGACGAAGGACGAGTTCGCACCGTTTTCAAGCAGGCGACGGACAAGATAGGCGAGCAGTGTCTCATGCGTGCCAACAGGCGCATAGATGCGGCAGGGTCGGTCGAGGTTCTGCTTGCCGACGACTTCGTCATAGAGCGGTTCCCCCATGCCGTGAAGGCACTGAAACTCGTATTTGCCCACTTGAAAGTCAGGGCCTGCAAGATGGTGGATGGTGGCAAGCGTCTGAGCGTTGTGCGTGGCGAATTGCGGGAAAATCACATCCGTCGCCGCGAGCAGTTTTCTGGCGCAGGCGATATAGGCCACATCGGTGTGGATCTTGCGCGTATAGACCGGGAAGTCCGAAAGGCCATCCAGCTGGGCGCGCTTGATCTCGGCGTCCCAATAGGCACCCTTGACGAGGCGCACCATCATCCGGCGCCCGGAGCGGCGTGCCAGATCGATGATGTAGTCGAGGACATAGGGGCAGCGCTTGCCATAAGCCTGGACGACAAAGCCGAGCCCGTTCCAGCCGGACAGGTCCGCATCGAGGCCGAGTTCTTCGAGGAGGTCGAGCGAAAGTTCGAGCCGATCAGCTTCTTCAGCATCAATATTCAGGCCGATATCATAGCTGCGTGCCAGCAATGCCAGCGCCCGAACACGCGGCAGAAGCTCGTCCATGACGCGCTTCGACTGGCTACGAACATAGCGGGGGTGAAGGGCCGACAGCTTGATCGAGATTCCGGGACCTTCATAGACGCCGCGCCCCGCTGACGCCTTGCCGATGGCATGGATCGCGTTTTCGTAGTCCAGATAGTAACGCTCGGCGTCCTTGGCGGTGGTCGCCGCCTCACCCAGCATGTCGTAGGAATAGCGGAAGCCGCGTGCTTCAAGCGGACGGGCGCGCTTCAGGGCTTCGTCGATTGTCTCGCCGGTGACGAACTGTTCGCCCATCATCCGCATCGCCATGTCGACGCCGCGCCGGATCACAGGTTCGCCGCAGCGTGCAATCAACCGGGTAAGCGCAGCCGAGAGGCTGCGATCGTTGACGGTCGAGGTCAGCTTGCCGGTAACGACCAGACCCCAGGTGGCCGCGTTGACGAACAGCGAGCGCCCGCCGCCGACATGGGATTTCCAGTCACCTTCGGAAATCTTGTCGCGGATCAGCGCATCCCGCGTTGCCGTGTCCGGAATGCGCAAAAGGGCCTCGGCAAGACACATGAGGGCAACGCCCTCCTGGCTCGACAGCGAATATTCGTGAACCAGCCCTTCGACACCCGTGCCCTTGTGCTTGGCCCGAAGCGCTTCGATCAGCTTGCGCGCAACGCCTTTGATCGCCGTCTTCTCGCTGTCCGAAACGCGCGCAGCCTCGACAAGCGGCGGGAGGCATTCGGTTTCCGGGCGGCGATAGGCGGCGGTGATCGCCTTGCGCAGTTCTGACTGTTCACGGATCGGCGGGGCAAACTGCGCGAAGGGCAGGGTGGAGGCGTCTGGCGCGTTTTCAGCAACTGTTTTCAGCATCGCAGCGGTCCTGGTTGAGCGTTGAATGGAGCCTGGCGGCTCAAAATTCCGGGAGATGTTCAGGGACAAGAAACCTGTCGAGCTTGTCTTTCCGGCCGTCCTCAGCGGGTTTGGCGGAGGGGATGCTGACGGCGGCACGCACTGCAGACAGGCCTATCGGACCATATCTATCGATCAGCATGTTTGCGTCACATGTTGCACCGTCAAGACGCGTCGTCCTCAGACCCATCGACCCTGCCTCCAATTCGATATCTGGAATGCTACCACAATAGCGATAGTGAAGTTGTCTTGATTTTGGATCTTTGGGTGGCTAAATGTCTTTTATAAGGGGAGATTTCAGATCGAAATGGCTACAAGTTTGGGTACAACTGGTGATCTTGACCAGTTCGATAAAAAGATACTCGACGCTGTCGTGGAGGATGGGCGGATTTCGATTACCGATCTGGCCGTCCGTGTTGGTCTGTCCAAGACCCCCTGCCAGATCCGTTTCAAGCGTCTGGTCTCTGAAGGCTACATCGAAGGCTTCAGGGCAATTCTCAGTCCGGTCAAAATGCAGCTCGACCATGTGGCCTTTGTCGAGGTTAAGCTGTCCGATACGCGCGAAGAGGCGCTGAGGAGCTTCAACGAGGCCGTCAAGAAGGTCCGGGAAATCGAAGAATGCCACATGATTGCCGGCCGCTTCGACTACCTGTTGAAGGTCCGCACGCGTGACATTGGCCGGTATCGGCGGGTCCTCGGGGAGAAGATTTCCACCCTGCCTCATGTCGCAAGCACATCGACGAACCCGGCCATGGAAACGGTGAAAGAAGGGTGGAACCGCCTCTCGCAAGCGACGTGATGCGCGCGGGGTGTTGGACCAGTTTGGCCTCTTTTTACAATCTTCGCTGTGAGTCCAAATTGCTGATGGACCTGCCTCTACCGTCATTGGCTTTACGGGAAGAGGAGATTGCCGCGAATAATTTGTACATGAGGCTAGTGGAAGCAAAAATCCGGATCTTTGTCTCAGGTCTTGAGTTAAACGACATTCCATCTGCAGTGAGAATGCCTGCGCGAAATCCCACCTTGTTCGCCATGCCTTGGCCGGTTATACTGTTTTTGAAAAACAGTATAACGCCGGAGGCGTGCTGATGAAGTCCATCGATCTCATGTACCAGACGATGCTCGCCGAATTGGGGCAGCGCTCGCTTGATGCTGCATGGACGGCGGACTTTCCTGCGGAAGGCCGCTTCACCCCAGCGACCGTGAAGGGACGCAAGTACTGGTATTTCGACACGCCTGATGGACATGGTGGGACGAAACGCCGTTACGTCGGCCCTGCGGAAGATCCGGATATCGCCGCCCGGGTCGCGGATCACAAACGGGACAAGGACGATCTGCGCGCGCGACGGCGCATGGTCAACACGCTGACCCGCGAAGGCGGCATGGTTTCTCCCGATGCCATGTCGGGCGATATCGTTGCCGCGCTCGCCGAGGGCGGGCTGTTCCGACTTCGGGGTGTCCTGATCGGAACGGTGGCCTTCCAGTGCTATTCGGGCCTGCTCGGTGTCCGCCTTCCCATGGCATCGATCCTGACGGGAGATGCGGACATTGCTCAGGATTATGCCATCAGCCGAGAGGTCGAAGACAGCCTGCCGCCGATTGTAGAGCTGCTGCAGGGCGTCGACGCCAGCTTCAGGCCAGTTCCCCATCGATCGGGCGTTGCGGCGTCATCCGCCTTCCAGAACGCCGACGGCTACCGGGTCGAATTCCTCACCTCGAACCGGGGGTCGGACGATTACGTCGAACAACCGGCGAAGATGCCCGCCCTCGGGGGCGCCAGTGCCGAGCCACTGCGCTTTCTCGACTTCCTCATCCGGGAACCGGTGAGGACAATACTGCTCCACCGGAGTGGTGTTTCGGTGGTCGTTCCGGAACCGTCCCGCTATGCGATTCACAAACTTATCGTGGCCAGCCGGCGACACACAGACGGGCAAGGTCCAGCCAAGCGGGAGAAGGACATCCGCCAGGCGGCACTGCTCTTCGAAGCCCTGCAACAAACAAGGCGATCTGCCGATCTGGCGCTGGTCTACAATGAAGCATGGGAGCGTGGACCTGCGTGGCAGGAAGGTTTGCGAACTGGGGCGGCCATGCTCCCAGGAGAGGATGCCGAGCGGCTACGGATTGCTTTGACCGAGGGAGCCAAGAAGAATCGGGAAGACATTGAGCTTCCGGTTTGAGCATTGACCGGGCGTCAAGAGGCGAGACTGTCGTATCTCTAACTGGCCCAACTGTCGCATTACTAAATAGCCCTATTGGTTCCAGACTGAATGCAACGCCGGTTGGAAATCTATATGATCTGGCCCTTCGTAGCCAATAAGTGCTTGCCAAAGATCTCAGTCGGCGTCTGAAACCCCAAGCACTTCCGAGGCGTGGCATTGAGACGTTCGCACAAGGAACGGATCTCCTGATCGCTGACAGCCAGCACGATGGTCTCAGGCGGGAGGTAACGACGAACCCGTTTGTTGGTATTCTCAACGGTGCCTTTTTGCCATGGTGCTTGCGGATCGCAGAACCAGGCTGCCGTTCCCATGCCCTTTTCCAGCTCCCGCCATGAAACAAATTCGAGGCCTCGGTCGAACGTCAGGCTTTGCCGAGCTCGCGCGGGTAGGGGCGCTAGGTGGCTGATCAATTGGTTCATGATCGGCTTTGAGCGCCTGTCATTGTTGCGGAATAGAACGGTATACCGGCTCTTGCGTTCAACGACGGTCGCGACATTGGCGGATCCATGTTCCATTCTGAAGATCATCAGATCCGCCTCCCAGTTGCTAAATTCGCTGCGGGAATAGATGGTCTCAGGCCTGTTGCGAATGGCGCACTCGATTGGAAAGACCAGACTTCTGGGCTTGCGTGCGTATCTCGGGCGCCGTTTGCGTCGTCGTTCGGGCAGATGTCGAGCCAGTTGCTGATCCTGGCCTTCCTGCGAGTAGACATATTGGTAGATCGTTTCATGGCTCAATCGGGCAGACGAGCCGCTGACGAGTCGCAGCCGTCCGGATATCTGTTCCGGAGACCAGCCTTCCTTCAGGCGATCGATGACCGCAGCGCACAGATATGGATCGCGCAGCAGCTTGCGATATCTCCGTCGCCGGTCTTCCGCCATCCGATGCGCGGTGACGTGCCAGTATCCTTCGGCAATCGGAACGTCACGATCGTGCCAGAAATTGCGCCGTAGTTCTCGGCAGATCGTCGAGCGGTCCCGACCCAGCGTTCGTGCGATCTCTGCCTGGCTGATCTTCTTCGCATGCATCCGTGCGATGATGCGACGTTCGTCCATATTCAACTGCACAAAAGAGCGGGCCATTCCATCCTCCTGAAACCATGGCCATTATTGTCTTCGTTGCATTTGAAAATGGAATCTGCCCCCCTACAGTACAGGATCGCATAATCTTAATTATGGAACTGAGAGAGATCGCTACGAGCAGCGTCTTGTGCCGTATCGCTCTGCGAGTGATGGACGAGGGCAAGGTGCTGCATTGGGGTCTCTCCGAGATGGGGCTGAACACGCTTCGCCGCGCGCATGCGGTGCTGCCGATCAACGCGGTCCAAAGCGAATATTCCATGCTGTGGCGCGGCCCGGAAACGGGAGCAATTCCGGTATGCGAAGAGCTTGGCATTGGCTTCGTTCCCTGGAGCCCGCTCGGCGTTGGCTTCCTGAACGGCGCAATCGATGCGCGAACGCGCTTCGCCGAGGGCGACATCCGCGGCGTTGAGGGGCGCTTGGCACCGGAGAGCCTGCCGAACAATCTCGCTTTCGTCGAGGTCCTGAAAGTTTGGGCGGAACGCAAGCAAGCTCGTCTTGGTCAGATCGCTCTGTCCTGGCTGCTGGCCCAAAAGCCGTTCATCGTTCCAATCCCCGGCACCACCCAAATGGCACACATGATCGAGAACATTGGCGCTCCCTCCGTCTCGTTCTCACCGTCTGAGATCGCTGAACTGAACGCTGCTGTCGCGGCCGTCAGTATCAAGGGTGCGAGACTTCCTGATGTGGTGCAGGCGTATTCAGACGTTGAGGCACCTGCAACGACCTAGAACAGAAAGAGCCTGCTTGCGGTTTGGCCGCAAGCAGGCAATCACCTGAAGCGATATCGGCTTCTACGCACTCGATGACGAGTTCAGCAATTGGGGTGAATATGCAAGGTTTTAGCGCGCTCTGCCGAAGCACGTCGAGCATCCCACACAAAAACGGCGCCTTCTCATCAACCTTGAGTGAACTCGACGAGAGTTGTGTAGCCGATCACCGCATTAGATGCAGGCGAATAGATCGCCTGATGCACTGACGTGGTTTCTGCCTGGCGCGCTGATGCTCGGGGCAGTACGTCAAACATGCATTTCGTCTTATGCGAAACGGTGTTCCTTGCCGCTCATAGGTGACGCATGAATGACGTCTCCGGATTCAATTTTGAAATCACCGGGCACACGAGCGACAATCTGTTTCAGCAGAGGGTGTACGAGGTAGACGACGGTGTCTGCACCCAGCCGTTCGATATGACGGACTTGGCCCTGCCATTTCCCTTCACTCTTTGACAAAGCAAGATGCTCGGGACGGATGCCGTAAGTGGCGCAGCCTTCAGCGGCGGCAACCTCGCCATCGTAGAGGTTCATTTTTGGCGATCCGATAAAGCCAGCGACGAAGGGGCTGACGGGGTTGTGGTAGAGGTCCATTGGCGAGCCGACTTGTTCGATGCGCCCAGCATTCAGGACCACGATCTTGTCAGCCATTGTCATCGCCTCGACCTGGTCATGGGTGACGTAGATCATGGTGGCGCCGAGCTTGGCGTGCAGGTCGGTCAGTTCCATGCGCATCTGTGAACGAAGCGCTGCATCAAGGTTGGAGAGCGGTTCGTCAAACAGGAAAACCTTGGGATTGCGGATGATGGCACGTCCGATCGCCACCCGCTGGCGTTGTCCGCCTGACAGGGCCTTCGGCTTACGGTCGAGCAGATGGGTCAGTTGCAGGCTTTCCGCAGTTTTTTCCACCTTCTCGGCGATCTCGCTCTTCGGAAGACCGGCGAGCGATAACCCGAAACCGATGTTTTCGCGCACTGTCAGATGCGGATAGAGCGCGTAGGACTGGAAGACCATGGCGATGCCGCGCTTTGACGGCTCGGCATGGGTCACGTCCTGGTTGTCGATAATGATCTGTCCCGAGGTCGAGGTTTCAAGACCTGATATCATCCTCAATAAGGTCGACTTCCCGCATCCGGATGGGCCGACGAAGACGCAGAACTCGCCTTTTTCGACTGTCAGATCGATCCCCTTGATGACCTCAAGGCTGCCGAAACTCTTGCGAATGTCCTGAAGAACAACACTGGTCATACGACTATCCTTTGACGGCTCCGGCGGTCATGCCGGCAACGATCTGTCGATTGAAGAAAATGTAGACGATGAGCGGCGGGATCGTGACCAGAAGAATGTTCATGAAGAGCAGATTGAACTGGGTCTGGAACTGGCCCTGGAAATTATAAAGTGTCAGCTGAACCGTCACGTTCTCGCGCCCCGGGAGGTAATAGAGCGGATTGGTGAAATCGTTGAAGATGGTGATCGACTGGACGACGATGACCGTCACTGTCACAGGCTTCAGCAGTGGCAGGATCACGCGGAAGAAGATCTGCAATGGCGTTGCGCCATCGATCAGGGCCGCCTCGTCTAGGTCGCGCGGGATCGTGGCAATGAAGCTGCGGAACAGGAGAACCGAGAAGGCAAGGCCATAGGCGACCTGAATGAAGATCATGCCGGTGATCGTCTTGAACAGACCGATCGACTGCAGCACCCAGATTGTCGGCACGACTGCTGGCGGGATCATCAAGCCTGCCAACACGAACGCGTAAATGACCGTGTTCCAGCGGGATGGACGTCGCTGGAGAACATATCCGACCATCGCACCGAAGAGAACGAGCAGCGTAACGGCGAAGACGGTGATCACGGTGGAGTTGAGGTAGGCAAGTAGCAGCAGGTAGTTGCGAGTTTGCAGGACCTGGAGGAAGTTTTCCCACAACTGCCAGTCCAGTGGCCAGGAGAAAGTGAGCCGCGAGGCATCCTGCCGTGTCTTGGCGGCAGTCAGAAAGATGAAGATGAAAGGCAGTATGAAGATCACGGACGCAAGCGCGAGCGAGACGATGCCCGTATAAAGCTGGCGGCGGGTCATAGGTCCACCTCCCGACGGTTGAACCAGGCCGTGAGCGGTAGAATGATCAGCGCGATCAACAGGAAAAGGATCACGTTGCCAGCGGTCGAAAGCCCATAAAAGCCGGCCTGATATTGCTTGTAGATAACGCTCGCGAGCACATCCGAGGAGAAGCCCGGTCCGCCCCGCGTCATCGCCCAGATCAAATCGAAGCTGCGAAGGCCGCCGATGAGCGAGAGGGTAACGACGGTGACAGTTGCTGGACGGACAAGCGGAACAGTGACGCGGAAGAACATCTGGGTTCGGGTCGCGCCATCGATGCGGGCTGCCTCATAGTAGTCCTGGCTGATCGTGGCGAGGCCGGCGATATAGATCAGCGTTGCCAGACCAACGCCCTTCCAGAGATCAACGAAGATCACCGAATAGAGTGCCAGTGAGGGGTCGGTCAGCCAACCGGGGCCCGGTAGTCCCATGCTCTTCAAGGTGACATTGATCATGCCATTGGTCGGGTGCATTAACACGGCAAATGTGATCCCGATACCAATCGTCGACACCAGAACGGGGAAGAACACGACAGTCCGCAAAAAGCCCTGCGCCCAGATGCCGGACGTGAGTAACACGGCGAGCAAAAGGCCGATCACGGTCTTCGTGGCCGAGGTCGCTACGGCGTAGATCAGCGTATTGACCGTTCCCTGGATCAGGAAAGGCTCGCGCAGAAACTGACGGTAGTTGTCAAGGCCGATGAAATCGGCCGAAAACAGGTCCCAGCGCGTCAGGCTGAACCAGAAGGAGGCCACTGTCGGCACCAGAAACAGGACCGTGAATACGATCGCCGCCGGCAGCACAAACCAGTAGGGATAGGGGGATTTCTGCGTAACCATGTCTCTTCTCCGGTTCAGACCCCGCCCGGACCTGCGAGACCGGACGGGGTTCGAAGGGCGGGAGGTTACCAGTTCGGCAAGCCGAGTTGCTTGGCCTGCTTTTCGACATCCTGGTCATAGAGGGCTGCCGCCTCGGCAGCCGGACGAATGCCGGATCCGACTTCCACGGTAATCTGCTCGAGAGCCGGGCCCTTGACCGGTGAGAGGAATTCGAGCGCTGGCGCCGTGCGGCCCTCAGCCTCGAAATAGGGCAGCATGTCCTTCACCGCCTGGGGAACGTCGGCGGGAAGCTGGCAGCCCTTGATGAGATAGGGACCCGAAGGAACAGCCTTTGCCATCATTTCGCAGGCCTCCTTGGACGCGACCCAATCGAGGAATTTCTTCGCTTCCTCAGCGTTTTCGGCGGATGCCGGACTGTAGAGCGCGGAAGGCATCCAGATCGTCAGACCGTTATTTGCGGCGTCGTCACCCGGCTGGGCGAAGAAGCCGAGGTCGGCCAGATTGTCCGGATAGTTTTGCTGGATGTTGCCAATGCCGAAGGTCAGCATCGGGTAGTGGGCGGCTTCGCCCGTTGCGACCATGCGCATCCCATCATCGAACTTGGCAGCGCCGAAATCGGCATTGAAAAGTGCCGCCTTTGCCGTCTGCTCGAGGCGTTCGAAGCCCTTGGCAGCGGCGGGAGTTGTGGCGAACTTCGCCTTGTTGTCCGTGAATTCTATTGCGAAGTTCGGTGCTGCAGCGTTGACGTTGTAGTAATCGGCGAGCACGAAGAGCTGGGAGGTCCAGGTGTCGCCATAGGTCTGGGCGATAGCGACTTTACCAGCCGCCTTGACCTTTTCGCTATTGGCGATGAAATCAGCCCAGGACTTAGGAACCTCAAGTCCGAGCTCAGCGTAGATTTTCCTGTTGTAGAAGATCCCGCCCCCCATCGCCGGACCGAATGGCACGCCACGCACGGTGCCATCTCTAGCACTGACCACAGGTTTGAAGCTTTCGGAGATATTGCCCGCATTCGGCATATCGGAGAGATCCACCAGCGTCTGCTCCGGCTTCAGCGCCTGGAAGAGCGAACCAGAGTTATACTGAAAGATGTCGGCCATCTCTCCAGTCGCAAGGCGGGTCTTGACGATGTTGTCGCCTTCCGCTCCACCGGCACGGTTTTCGATGTCGAAGCTGATATCGGGACGCTTCTCGCTGTAGGCCTTGGTTAGCACGTCGAGGAAGGTGATCGTTTCCTGATTGGTGTCGGCCAGTATCGTAAGCGTCACGTCGGCATGGGCCGCACTTGCCAATAGACTGGCGAGAGACGCAGCCAGGATGGTTCCTGCTTTCAAATTCATGGTCGTTTCCTCCTCTATTGACCACTTAAACATGTGTCGTATCCGTCCGCTGACGGTGCCGCGGTTCAGATGCGGAAGGTCATGCTATGCTCGCCCGGTAGTAGTCTGCTCTCCACGCCAGGCGTGACCGGAACACCATTCACGGTGAGATCCTTTCGGCCGTTTTCGGCCGTGATCGAGGCCGCGACCCCCTCGGGCAACACGACTCTGTAGGTCACCTGATCGCCCTTCAGTGTCCACTCGGCTTCGATGCGCCCCTGCTTTACATCGTGCCAGGCCTTGACGGGCGAGAGCGCCGGCAGGATGGCAGGATCGAGCGTAACATGCGTGAAGCCTGCCCCCTCAGGCGTCAGCTCGAGCCCGGCCACATCTTCGAACAGCCACTGGCAGACGGCGCCATAAGCATAATGGTTGTAGCTGTTCATATCCGGATCGTAGATCGAACCATCCTCAGCCACCGCGTCCCAGCGCTCCCAGATCGACGTTGCGCCACGCTCGACCTGGTAAAGCCAGCCCGGGACCTTCCGATTGAGGAACACCTTTTCCGCAAGGTCGAGCATGCCGAGCCCGGTGAGTGCCGGCAGTAGCGCGGGGGTGCCGATGAAGCCTGTGCCGATCACGCCATCGGTTTCTTCCACCACACGGCGGAAATAGTCCCTCCCCGCCGCCTTGTAGTCATCAGGAACGAGATCATACAGGAAAGCCAGCGCCCAGGACGTCTGGTCGTTGTGTGCGATCCGGCCCGACGGTGAAAAGAACTCGTTGCGGAAGGCCGCGCGGATCTGGTTTGCGCGCTCGTCCAACTGCCGCGTCGCATCGTCACGACCGAGAATGCGGGCAATCCGCGCGGCGATCTGTGTCGAGATGAAATGATAAAGGGTGGCCGCACAATCGTCGGCGACGGTGGGTCGGGGCTTGCGGTTGTCGCCGACGGGCTGCAGCCAGTCACCAAAGGTAAAACCGTGCTCTCCCCAAACGGCTGGCGGGCGAATGATCGGACCGCCCGAAATACCCCAGAGATAGTCGAGCCACTTGATCATCGCCGGGAAGCACTCCGCGAGGACCTCTCTATTGCCGTAATGTAGATAGAGCTGCCAGGGGATGATGACGATGGCATCACCCCAGCCTGTCGAACCCGCCCAGTCGCCCCTGTCGTCGATTGGATGGAGCCGTGTCGGGTCCGGCGAGAAGTGCGGGACGGCACCATTCTCACGCTGGTCGTGCATAACGTCGCGCAGATATTTGATGAGGAAGCGCTCGCTATCGGCGAGCCAGCAGGCAGTGCCCGCGAAGACCTGCGCATCTCCCGTCCAGCCGAGGCGCTCGTCACGCTGCGGGCAATCCGTGGGGATCTCGATGAAGTTCGAACGCTGTGACCAGATGGTGTTTTCGACGAGCCGATTGACCGCCGCAACCCCCGTGGTGATGCCACCGGTGGCGACCGGCACCGAGCTGATCGGCACCATCTCAATGGAGAGCAGACTGACGTCTCCTTCGAGCGTCACCCGGGCGTAGCGAAAGCCCATGAAGGTGAAGAGTGGGGCATAGCTTTCCTCGCCTTCGCCAGACAGGATGTAACGCAGTTCGGCGCGGGCGCTGCGATAGTTCCGGTTGTCGAAGACCTTGTCCGGTCCGAGGATTTCGGAGTGCTCGACGCGGACCGACGCGCCCGCCTTTCCACTGACGCGTAGCCGGATAAAGGCGCCGGCATTCTGACCGAAATCATAGAGGGTTCTGCCCTCGCCATCCTGCCACTGATCGATCGGAGTGAGCGGTGCGAGCTCCTTCACCGCATCCGCCTCGTGTGGCACCAGCAGGCCCTTGTCGAACTCGAGCAGGTCTATGCCGGCCTCGGCGCGAGGTACAATACGCGCATCATAGTCTTCACCGAAATAGATGCCATTGCGCGTCACGGGTGAGAGACCGCTCTTCCAGCTTGCGTCCGTCACGAGCGAGACTGCGCCGTCGGCCTCGATCTCTGCGATCGCCGCCACACGATCTCCCCAGCAATTGAAGATCGGGTTCGAGGCCCAAAGCAACTGGCTGCGATACCAGCCATCGCCAAGCCAGATCTCGATCCTGTTTTCGCCGACCTTAAGAAGCTCAGAGACTTCGTATGTCTGGTAGGCTACCCGGTCGTCATAGCAGGTCCAGCCGGGCGTCAGCAGATCTTCGCCGACACGCTTCCCGTTGATGAAAGCACGATAGAGGCCGAGCGCCGAGATTGCCAAGGTGGCTGTTGAGGGGAGGACATCCACTTGCCAATGAGTCTGGACGAAAGTTCCGGCAGCCCCCTGCCCCTTGTCGATCTCGGGCGCGATCATCTCAGCCCGCGCAAATGGCTGACTATCAGATGCCAAAGTCGAGCCTGTCAGAGAGGGCCTGTCCATGGTGTCTCTACTCCCGCCGGCGCATACCCATCGAGCCGCACCGATCATTTTGTGTATCGTTCTATGTATATCATTCTACAAACTCGTTTGCCGCGCAAGCGCTTTTTGCATATAGTGGATCTAAGGATCATGCGCAGACGAGATTAACCATGGAAAAACAGAAGCTTGGCCCGCCGACTGATCGCGTGACGATCCGCCATGTCGCTGAGCATGCAGGCGTCTCGGTCGCCGCCGTATCCAAGGTGCTGCGCAATGCCTACGGCGTGTCAGAGGCTCTGCGGACCAAGGTCGAACACGCCATCGACCTTCTGAAGTATCGTCCGTCGACGGCGGCACGGGCCATGCGCGGGCGGACGTATACCGTTGGCATCCTTGTCGTGGAACTCACCAACCCGTTCGTCCCGGTTCTGCTGGAAGGGATCGACGCAGGTCTGGCCGAGGCGAATTACAAGGCGATGGTCGGCGTCGGTCGCGCGGCCTCCAAGCTTGAGACATCGATGATCGAGTCGATGATCGACACCAGGATGGATGGCCTGGTCCTGATCGGGCCGCAGATCTCTGGAAGCGTGGTCGCGCACTATGCGAAACAGATCCCCATCGTCGCCATTGCCCATCACGAACCCCAGGCGAACTTGTACGACACGGTCAATTCGGACGATTTCGCGGGGGCACAGATGGCCGTCGAAGCGCTGGCATCGTGCGGCTACAGCGACATCACGATGCTGAGCTACGACCGCTCGGACAGCCCCAGTTCGGTCGTCGCGGTGCAGCGTGAGGCAGGGTACATGGCGGCGATGGCCGCAATCGGATCGGAAGAGAGGGCTCGTATCATCCGCAATCCACATCCGAGCGAGCCAAGGTCGAAGGAACTGGCGGCGTTGCTCTCTTCGGAAGACAGGCCGCGGGCGATCTTCGCCTGGTCTGATCTCGATGCCATTCCGCTGTTGGCGGCCTGTCACGAATTGGGCATCGATGTCCCCGGCACACTCGCAGTCATCGGCTACGACGACTGTTCGCTCGCCGGACAGCCGGCCGTCAGCCTCTCCAGCGTCAATCAGGATCCGCTAAGCCTTGGCGCACGCGCAAGCGAGCTGCTGCTTAGTCGCATCGAGGGGCGTGAAGATGCGCAGCACGTCATGCTGCCACCAAGGGTGGTGCTTCGTCGCAGCGTGTGATCTGGCGCAATCACGCACGTTAATTGCACCTGTCTCAACGAAGACGGCGCCAGCGGCTCCGCATTGAACCCTCTACGATCTCTGATCGCAAGGAATGGGTAAATGCCTTACGGCCGCCCTTACAAACGTTCCGCGAAACGACTTTTCAGCATCGCGCAAATCTCGGAACGTCCAGCGAAGCTGCCAACATCTTTCGAGATCCCCTGACCAAAAATCCGCCAACAATACCAAAGTGGATGCTAAATTAACTAAAGCCGCAGATATGATCTACTCGTTCTGATGGAATTAACTGCTGTCTCACCACAGTGTACCGCCAGAAGGACGCCCCCCGCTCAGATTGGAGCGGCGGACGATGGCAGAGATTGACGCATAAGCTGATGTTGAACAGACGGGGCGGTAGGTCGGGAAATGGGTGAAGCGGCTTTCAAGACATCTAGCTTTTCTGCAGGAGCGTCTCCGACGGAGCTCTCGGACTATGTCGACCGCATGGAGGCGGCGCGCGCCTTGATTGAGAAGCGCTTCCTCGACGGTGGATCGGCACTGCTCTCCATTCTCGACGTCTTGAACAACCTCATCGCTTCGCTCGATCAACTCAACGGTGCGCTTGACGAGGAGACCGCGCGGGAAACCATGGCAAAGCTCACCTCGTCCATGGATCGCCTCTCCCAGCAGACCAGCATAGAGGCGGGGCGACAGGAGGGTTTCCAGGAAATCCTGCGGGCCGAACGGGCGCTTGAGCCCCATGTCGATCTCATGCAGGAAACGCTGCGCTATCTGCGCACCTTCGCCCTGACGGCCAAGATTACTGGAGCAAGCATTGCCGATTTTGCGGGCTTTGCCGAAGAAATCCTCGACCGCATCCAGGAGGGAACCGAACAGGTCGACGATTTCGCCGGCAAGGTCCTGACGCTGGGGAGCGGCCTCGGTCCAGCAATCCGCAAAAGCCGCGAAATCGTCTCCAGCTATGACGAGGCCGTGCCGCAGATCCTTCGAACGCTTTCGGCCGGCGCCGAGGATCTTGGCAACTATCGCAGGCTTCTGGTCGAACGGGCGACCAGTGTCCGCGCTGTCGCCAGTGGCATACAGATGAAGCTCGGCGCAATTCTTTCGTCCATGCAGGTCGGCGACATCACGCGTCAACGGATAGAGCATTGCCAGTCCAGCCTGCAGATCCTGTCGGACTATCTGGTATCGGAACCTGGACATGCGCTGACTGAGGCGCAGAGACAGTCGCTGATCCTGTTGATCCGTAGCCTCGTCTACCGGCAGTTGGAGCATACGATCGAAGATTTCGACCGAGACACCGGCAAGATCGTGGCGACCGTCTCCAGCTTTCGCTCGGAGCTTGCGGAAATCGAAGCATTGAGCGCCACCATGTCTGATCGTGCCTCGGGCGGTAACAACAACGCCATTCGACAGCTCGAGACAGGCATAGACAGTGCCCGAACTGCAGTGCGAGAAGTGGACCACGTCGGCGCAGAAGCATCAAGACTGAGCCTTGATACGGCAAATATCGTTCGCCAGTTGCTCGAAGGCATCGGCACGGTCCGCGCTGTCCGCACCGACATCCATTACATCGCGCTGAACACCAATCTCCGCTGCAGCCGGATTGGTGAAGAGGGCAAGGCCATCAATGTCGTTACGGCCGAGCTTCGGCATTTCGCCGGAAGGCTCGACGAGACCGCCGAGGATATCCTGGCCGAGCTCCACAGTCTCGAAGCCGCCGCCCAACAACTCGTTGGCCAGATGAATGGTGAAGCTGAAGACAGCCTCGACGGACAGCTGGAACAGGTCCGCGACAATCTCCGTGCTGCCGGTGACCGGATGGATACGCAGCTGACGGCGCTCAATGAGCAAAGCCAGACCGCCCTCACCGAGATCAATGGCTCCCTCAGAAGACTGGATTTCAACGAGGCGCTTGGCGATGTGCTTCGCGATTGTGCCGCACGAATGGAGATCCTTGAAGACGTCGTGCCAGCAGAGGGGCTGACGGAGGCTCTCGATGTGATCGGGAGCCAGATCGGCCGGCTGTATACGATGGTCGCCGAGCGGGAACTGCATGCGCAGATCATGGGCACCGAGCTCCCTGCGTCATCCGCCACAGAAAGTGGCACTCTCAGTGATGACGACCTGGACGACGCATTCTTCTGAGCGGCGGCATCCGCAACCGGCGCGGCTCGCTCGTGGACCGTGCGTGTTGTGCCCATGCGCCTTTTCTGCAGGGACTGAGGAAGCGCAACCTGTCAAGGTTCAGACCACGTCTCGCATGCGAATACGCACCGCCGGGCGAGCAAGCCCAGCGCCGCTCACTTTATTTAAGCTTGAATGCAGCTCTTGGTGATCGTCCTCTGTCCGGTCGCGTCAGACCGGTAGATCACCGCCGTTTGTCGGCGGCGATGATCTCGGCGGCAATCGACCCAAGGGGCACCACGCGGTTGACGCCACCATGGGCAATGGCTTCCTTCGGCATGCCGAAGACGACGGAGGTCGCCTCATCCTGAGCAATGGTGTAGGCACCGGCGGCGTGCATTTCCAGCATGCCGCGAGCGCCGTCGTCACCCATGCCGGTCATGATAACGCCCATGGCATTGCCACCGGCCGCGCGCGCGGCCGATCGGAAAAGCACATCGACTGAAGGCCTGTGGCGGGACACAAGCGGCCCCTGCCGGACCGAGACGTAGTACCGCGCGCCTTGCCGTTCGAGGACGGTGTGACTGCCGCCACCGGGCGCAATCAGAACATGCCCCCGCAACACCGTGTCCCCGTCTTCGGCTTCCTTGATTTCCATCGCGCAAAGACCGTCGAGGCGTCGTGCGAAGGCTGCGGTAAATTTTTCCGGCATGTGCTGTACGATAACGATGCCCGGCGAATTGGCTGGTAAGGCTTCGAGCATCTCGCGAAGGGCCTCGGTCCCGCCGGTGGAAGCGCCGACGCAGACCACCATTTCCGTGGTCTTGGCCATTGCCCGGCCTGACGGCGGCGGCAGAACGGCGTCGGCCGTCAGCTTTTCTGGCGGGGCTTCCGACGGTGACCCGTTTCCAAGCCCGCGCCGTCTGACACCCGGGCGGGCATGCGATGCCGCCTTCACGACATCGCAGATGTGGCTCGCCTGTTCGGCGAGATAGTCCGCGGCGCCGATCTTGGGCTTCAGGACAACGTCAACCGCACCCGCTTCCAGTGCCTGCATCAATGTTTCGGTGCCGGCTTCCGTCAGGGACGAACACATCACCACAGGGATCGGCCTTTGCGACATGAGCTTGCGCAGGAAGGTGATCCCATCCATGCGGGGCATCTCAACATCGAGCGTGATAACATCCGGAATTTCTTCCTGGATGCGCTTGGCTGCCATGAAGGGATCGCCAGCGGTGCCGATCACCTCAATATCGGGATCCGACTGCAAGACGTTCGTCAACGTCTGGCGAACGCTGGCGGAATCGTCGACGATCAGGACACGGACCTTTTTTCTCATCTGGTTCTCACAGTCGCTTGAAGACGGTATTGGCAATCTGGCGCAGCGGCAGGTTCATTCCGGAAATCGATTCCGAGTGACCGATGAACATGTGGCCGCCGACCGAAAGCTTGCTGCAGAGCTTGCTCATAACCTGAAGTTGTGTGTCTTTATCAAAGTAGATCAAGACGTTGCGGCAAAAAATCATATCTACGGGCTCGCCGATCTCGTAGGTCGGATCCATGAGGTTGAGACGGGCAAAGCCAATCCGCGACCGCAGCTTGGGAACGATGCGTACCTGGGCCCGTTCCCGATCTCTCGAAAAGCGGACATATTTGGACACCAGCGCCGGGGGCACCGGGTCAATCATCTCCTGGCTGAAGATACCCCGCCGGGCCTTGTCCAGCACGTCCGTCGAGAGGTCCGTTGCGAGAATAAAATAGTTGGGTCCGTTCTGCAGCGTCGAGAACTCCTCGAGCAGCATGGCGATCGTATAGGGTTCGGCACCGATCGAGCACGCCGAACTCCATATCCTGATCGGCTGGCTGCCGCGCCGGGCGAGTTCCGGCAGGATGTGACTGCACATGAAGTCGAAATGATTGGGCTCGCGGAAAAAATCCGTCTTGTTCGTGGTCACCACATCGATGAGGTAGACGGCCTCCTTGTCGAGCCCTCCCTCATCGAACAGGTATTCACAATATCGGTCAAAGCTCCCATGTCCGGTCACGCGAAGCCGCCGTCGCAGGCGACCTTCCAGCATGGTCAGCTTCGCATCGGTAATCTTGATCCCGCTATAATCGTAGATATAGCTCGCGAGGCGCTTGAAATTGCGATTGCTCAAGCGGTCTTCGAAATTGATCTGGGTGGCAGTGATGGATTCCGCGAACACGATACTATGCCACCTGCCGCGCGTCTAAGCTGGCGCGCTGGATCTCTTCACCCTGATGGGCGAAGAGCCGGGAAAGATCGATGATCACCACGAAATCACTTGTCCGCCGGACGACACCCTGAATGTAATCGGACTCCCAGCGCACCCCGATCTGCGGGGCACTGTCGATTTGATCCAAGTGAAAGGGTGTAACCTCGAAGACCTTGTCTGCCATCATGCCAAGTGTCAGCACCCGCCCATCACAGGGAATGTCGAGCACGAGTACGCGGGTATGGTGAGTGAGGACCGTCGCCGCCATGCCCAGACGTCGACGCAGGTCGATTATCGGCACGCCTTGGCCGCGCACATCCCTGAGGCCCAGGAGATAGTCCGGGCCCTGCGGAATTTTGAAAGCATGCTCGTGGTCGAGGATTTCACGCACCACCTCGACTGGAACCGCGAAGATCTCTTCACCCATGGCGAAGGTAACGAACTGGGCCTCGGACCGCGCCATCATGCAATCTCCCGAAATTCGTGGTCGGCTTCATCCGGTCCACCCATCGACATGTCGAGTTTGAAGCCGTTGACGCGGGCCTGCTGAGCTGCAACCGTCATGCCTGAAGCAGACTTGGCTGACTTGGCCGATGGGCTTGTGCCTTGCCGACCGGCGAATCCTGCACTCCGATGCTGTTTGGAGGCTTGATGAGGGCGACCTGCAGTGGACTGCGCGATTCGGAAGAAGCTGATCGATTCCAGCATCTCCTCAGCCTGCGCCGACAATTGTTCAGATGTTGAGGACATCGCCTCGGAGGCTCCGGCATTCTGCTGGGTCACCTTGTCGAGCTGCTGGATGGCCTCGTT
>NZ_LJHS01000016.1 GCF_001296045.1 Rhizobium sp. AAP43
GGATAAAGGCCGCCTGAATTCGAAGCTCTGCGGGAGGAGGTGCATCACTTCGATGATTTGAAGATAACCCAAATCCCCGCAGAATAAAGAGGCATTGCTGCACTGCAGCTATGCAAAAAACGCATTGCCCATTTTCGAAAAATCAAATTCGGGACGCGTGTCGAGCCAGAAGCATGCAGGCGCCTCATGCGATGGGAGTATACCTCTCCGTCCAGACCACACGGAAGCAGAGATCAGCCGCGAAAGCGATCAAAGGCCGTCAGGCGCCTGATCGGCGGATCGGCATCCTGAGAGCGGTAGATTTCGGCCCTGAGGTAGCGCAGTTCTTCGTCAAGGGCTTCCTCCCCCACTTCGATCCACCAGGATTTCGGACGGCCGTCGCTGCCGTCAGACCAGCGATAGCCGCGCGCCTTCAGGTGATCCTTCATGTCAAAGGGGCTGCTCTCCGCGAAGATCCGGACCCGCGATCGCTGGCTTGCCTGGTAAAGCTCGGCAAAGGCGGTGGACGCTGCTCCGTCGTCGTTTCGGGCGAGCACCTCCAACAGGGCAAAACAGTCATCCACGGCGCGGTGACCATCGTGAAAGTACCCGGCCTGGCCGATCAGATAAGCCAGCTTGGTGCCTTCATAGCCACGCGAAACCCAGGCGATCTCGGAATTGGAACACGCCCAGGCCTTGTCCGAGAACAGCGGAGAAAAGGCTTCGCAAAAGGGTCGGTCGAAACCCGCATTATGGGCGATCAGCAGGTCCGCCGGTTCGATCAGCGCCTGCAAGGCTGCAAGGTCAATCGACTGGCCGGACACCATATCATCCGTGATGCCGGTGATGCGCGTGATCTCGGCCGGTATCGCGACGCTCGGCTGCCGAAGGCCGCCGTAAATCCCAGTTATGTCGCCGATGGCACCATGCGCATCGAAGGTGAAGGCAATAGCGCCAATCTCGATAATCTCATCCTTGCGAGCGATCAGTCCCGTGGTTTCAGTGTCGAGGATAACCCCCTTGAGGGGATATTCCGGGCGCGGAACCGATGCGATTGCGCGTGGCTCAAGCTTGCGCAGGATGCGGTATCGACCGGTCCCGGACAGATGGTCGACCATTTCGGCTTCGCTCAAGGGGATAACTTGCGCTTCAGGTTGAGCAACCTTCGGCGCGACAGACCCGACACCCCGCCGACGGGGCGCCTGTTCTGAAAACATGTCAAACTGTTCTGCCATCGAAGCTGCTATCTTCCTGCCATCGCCAGGGCGCGTTCAAAACACGACCGGATCAGCAGATCAACCCTCTTGATCGTCGAGAAACTCCTGCAAGTCCTTGAAATACAACCATAACGCGCACGAATAGTCCCCACGTCGACAGGACGGCGTTTGCAGCAGCGGAGCGGTATCGGCCGGGTCTGCGCTCGACCAGACCAGATCTAGCCCGACCTCCTGCGGCTGCGCAAAGCGGCGGCTCAGGGCATGGTTGAAGGCGTAATCAGCGGTGACGTGATCAAGCCGTGACTGCCCATACCGATCTAAGGCGGATTTCTGTTTACACCGCTGCGGCCCATCAAGCAGCCCTCACAGCAGAGGGACCGAAGGCCAAAACCAGGAAGAAAAACCGAACCAATTCGGTCGAACCGATACCCAAGGCTGAACAAGTTAAAGGCGAATGATATGGGAAACCAGTCTGGAAAGACTGTAGATGGCGGACAGGGTGGGATTCGAACCCACGGTACGCTTTCACGCACACACGCGTTCCAGGCGTGCGCCTTAAACCACTCGGCCACCTGTCCAGGGGGGTCACGGTGCGAAAATGTCACCGTGTTGGTCGGGGCGGATATATACCGAGGAATTCTGAGGGATCAACCCAATTCTATCACAATTTTGACATTCAAGAACAATTCTTAATCGAGCAGTGATAATGCGGAAGCGGGTGCGGCGGCCCTTCTCTCTCTCAGCCGGAGTGTTTCATGGTGCGACTCTTGTTCAGGGTCTTGAGTTTTTCGGCGCTCTGCGTCGGTGTCGTCGCAGCGACCGTCGATTCGATCGCTTCTGTTTCCGCCTCTCGCGTGCTGCTGACACCGCTGGAGGCGGCATGGAGCGATGTTGCGCCCCAGTCCCTTCCAGCCCTGCAGGCGCTGGTGGAGATGCGCATCGGGCCGGCGGCCTGGACCGCATTCCAGAACAGCATCCTGCCGCAGCCGGCCTTTGTGATTTTTCTCGGCCTGTCCCTTGCACTGTGGATGATCGGCTACAAGCGGCCACAGCCGGCCGGGCGCTTTGCGGCCTGAACGGTCTTTTTATATCAGCCGCCTACTTCCGGCATGTCGCCTGGCGCCAAATTCCTGGGGCCGGCGAGGCCGCCACTTGCCGTTCCGGTTCCCGTTGACCACATTAGGGACAAGGAAAACGGGGCTGGCCGCCCCACAAAGAGGAGATTGCCAATGTTCCTCATCGACATGTTCAACAAGAAGACCGTCATGCCGACCGTCGAGAGCGCGCTGCCCGGACGCCCCGAACCGCTGGCTACGGCCGACATCCATTTCGTTTCCGGCCTGCCGCTCAAGGGCCCCTATCCTCCTGGGTTCAGGACCATCTATCTCGGCATGGGCTGCTTCTGGGGTGCCGAACGCCTGCTCTGGCAGACGCCTGGCGTCTATGTAACGGCTGCAGGCTATCAGGGCGGGATCACCCCCAATCCAACCTATCAGGAGACCGTAACGGGCCTGACCGGCCACACCGAAGTCGTCAAGGTGATCTACGATCCTTCAAAGATCACGCTTGAAGCCCTCCTGAAGATCTTTTTCGAGGCGCATGACCCGACACAGGGCATGCGACAGGGCAACGATATCGGCACGACCTATCGCTCGGCGATTTATGTGGAGAACGAGGAGGACATGGCACTTGCCCTGTCTGTCCGGGACCGCTTCCAGGCGGCTCTCGAAAAGGCCGGGCGAAGCAGCAGGATCACGACAGAAATCGCTCAGGCGGGGCCCTTCTACTTTGCCGAGGACTATCACCAGCAGTATCTGGCGAAAAATCCGAACGGTTATTGCGGTCTGCGCGGAACGGGGGTCTCCTGCCCGATCGAACCCGCAGCCTGAGAGCATCTGCTCAAACCGACGGCATAAATCCTATTGATCTGACTAGATTTTCGGCGTTTGGCACCGAAGATTTGGCCAGCTTGTGAATCTTTACCAGATGAAAAAAATCTGGTGAATTTTCGTACGAGCCATGCAAGGATGCAACCAGCCTGGACCTCCGGATAAGGAGGCGGCGGTTCCGCAGACATGCTCTTCGTCAGGGAGGGCTTGCGGGAGGACCCAACAAGATCAATAGCAACAACAGGGCTGCACCATGAAGAAAACCCTCCTCAGTCTCTTTGCCTTGGCTGCGATGTCGGCAACCGCGCTTGCGGCCGACGTCAAGCCGGCTCTGGTCTATGGCACTGGCGGCAAGTTCGACAAGTCGTTCAACGAAGCAGCCTATGCCGGCGCCGAGAAGTTCAAGACCGAAACCGGCATCGACTATCGCGATTTCGAGCCGACCAGCGACACCCAGGGCGAACAGGCGATCCGCAACTTCGCCTCGCGCGGCTTTAACCCGGTCGTCGCCGTCTCCTTCGCCTGGACATCGGCCGTTGAAAAGGTCGCCGGCGAATTCCCGGACACACAGTTCGTGATCGTTGACTCGGTTGTCGACAAGCCGAATGTCCGTTCGGTCGTCTACAAGGAGCATGAGGGTTCCTACCTCGTTGGCCTGCTCGCCGGTCTCGCATCGAAGAGCGGCAAGGTCGGCTTCGTCGGCGGCATGGACATCCCGCTCATTCGCAAGTTCGCCTGCGGCTACGAGCAGGGCGCACGGGCAGCCAATGCCAAGATCGAAGTGTTCCAGAACATGACCGGCACCACGGGTGCTGCCTGGAACGACCCGGTTCGCGGCGGTGAACTGACCAAGAACCAGATCGACCAGGGTGCCGACGTAATTTACGCGGCAGCTGGCGCCACCGGTCTCGGCGTTCTCCAGACCGCAACCGACAACGGCAAGCTCTCGATCGGCGTCGACTCCAACCAGAACCATCTGCATCCGGGTTCTATCCTCACCTCGATGGTCAAGCGCGTCGACCTCGCCGTGTATAACGCCTATGCCGATTCCAAGGCTGACAAGTTCACCCCTGGTCTGCAGGCTCTCGGCGTTGCGGAAGACGGCGTCTCCTACGCACTCGACGACAATAACGCCAAGCTGGTGACCGAAGACATGAAGGCCGCCGTCGAAAAGGCAAAGGCCGACATCATCTCCGGCACCGTGAAGGTGCATGATTACATGTCGGACAATTCCTGCCCGAAGTGATCTGAATTCCGGGCGCAGGGCGGCAAGTCTGCCGTCCTGCGCCTTTTTTATGTCCGGGGAAATGGAATGAACGCTCAGAGCCAGGCGCCGGCGATCGAACTGATCGGCATCGATAAGAAGTTCGGTGCGGTGCACGCCAACAAGAATATCAACCTGACGGTTGCCAAGGGCTCGATCCACGGCATCATCGGCGAAAACGGTGCGGGAAAATCGACGCTGATGTCGATCCTCTACGGCTTTTATCAGGCCGACAGCGGATCCATCCAGATTGCCGGCCGACCGATTACCATCAAGGACAGCCAGACCGCCATTCATGCCGGCATTGGCATGGTCCATCAGCACTTCATGCTGGTCGAGAATTTTACCGTGCTGGAGAACCTGATGCTCGGCGCCGAAGGTGGCGCTTTGCTCGGCAAAGGCACGGATGCCGTCCGCAACGGGCTGAAGAAGCTTGAAGAGGACTATGAACTCGAGGTCGATCCCGACGCGGTGGTCGAAGAGCTTCCGGTCGGTCTACAGCAGCGCGTGGAAATCCTCAAAGCTCTCTATCGTGGCGCCGAGATCCTGATCCTCGACGAGCCGACAGGCGTGCTGACACCAGCCGAGGCCGATCATCTTTTCAAGATCCTTGGCGTGCTGCGCGACCAGGGCAAGACTGTCATCCTGATCACCCACAAGCTCCGCGAAATCATGGCGATCACCGATACGGTCTCCGTCATGCGTCGTGGCGAGATCGTTGCGACACGCAAAACGACCGAAACAACCGTCGAGGAACTGGCTGAGCTGATGGTCGGCCGCCGGGTTCTCCTGCATGTCGAGAAGAAGCCGGCCAATCCGGGCGAGGTTTTCCTCTCCGTGCGCAACCTCACGGTCAAAGACAGTCGTGGCGTCGTGATGGTCGACAATGTCTCCTTTGACGTAAAGGCAGGCGAGATCGTCGGCATCGCGGGCGTCGCCGGCAACGGCCAGAGCGAGTTGCTGGAAGCCATTACCGGGATCCGCAAACCGACATCGGGCGAGATCTGGATCAACGGGCAGAATGTGGCAGGTCTGGACCCTGCGGAACTGCGCGGTATCGGCGTCGCACACATTCCCGAAGACCGTCATCACATGGGCCTCGTGCTGCCATTTGAAGAGAGCCAGAACGCCATTCTCGGCTATCACCGCGACGAGCGCTATGGACGTGGCCCGTTCCTCGATCCCGATCTTATTCGCAAGGCGGCCGAAGACGAGATTGCGAAATACGATATCCGCCCGCCGAACCCACGGCTGAAAACGGCCAATTTCTCGGGTGGCAACCAGCAGAAGATCGTCGTTGCGCGCGAGATCGAGCGTGATCCGAAACTTCTGGTCGTCGGTCAGCCGACGCGCGGCGTCGATATCGGCGCCATCGAATTCATTCACAAGCGGATCGTGGAGACGCGGGATGCCGGCAAGGCCGTGCTGCTCGTGTCGGTCGAACTCGACGAGATCCGCTCGCTCTCAGACCGAATCCTGGTGATGTTCGCCGGCAAGGTCGTCGGCGAGAAGACGCCGGACACTGGCGAACAGACACTCGGCCTGATGATGGCCGGCATTGCCGCTTGAGGTTTTGATGAGCACTGCATCCGTACCCCTTCCGAACTGGATCAACTACGCACTGCTGCCGCTGATCAACCTGACGCTTGCCTTTCTTGTGTCGGGCCTCGTGGTCTGGATCATCGGAGAAAATCCCTGGGAAGCCCTGAAGCTGATGCTGGAGGGCGCGCTTGGGAGCGGTGAAGGCATAGGCTTCACGCTGTTTTACGCCACCAGCTTCATTTTCACCGGCCTTTCGGTGGCCGTTGCCTATCATGCCGGCCTGTTCAACATCGGCTCGGAAGGTCAGGCCTATCTCGGCGGCCTCGGGGCCGCACTTGCTGCCCTGTCGCTCGATCAGTATGTGCCGTGGTATGTGACCATGCCATTCGCGATCATCGCGGCGGCTTTCTTCGGGGCCGCCTGGGCCCTCATCCCGGCCTGGCTGCAGGCCAAGCGCGGCAGCCATATCGTCATCACGACGATCATGTTCAATTTCATCGGCGCGGCGCTGATGGTGTATCTCCTGGTTAACGTTCTCATTGTTCCTGGCAAGATGGCGCCGGAAACCCGGACATTCCTCGAGGGCGGTCAGCTGCCGAAGCTTGATTGGCTGATTGCGATGTTTGGCGGCAAGCTGGGACCTGCGCCATTCAACGTGTCCTTCATCATTGCGCTCGTGATGTGTGTGGTCGTGTGGGTCCTGATCTGGCGCACCAAACTCGGTTTTGAGATGCGCACATTGGGTATCAGCCGGTCGGCGGCGGCCTATGCCGGGATTCCCTATGTCAAGATCGTTCTGATCACGATGCTGATTTCCGGCGGCCTTGCCGGGATGATGGCGCTGAACCCCGTTCTCGGTGCCTCAGCGCGCCTGCAGGTGGAATTTGTCGGCGGCGCCGGTTTTGTCGGGATCGCTGTGTCGCTGATGGGTCGAAATCATCCGCTAGGCATCCTGCTCGCGGCCATCCTGTTCGGCGTACTCTATCAGGGTGGAGCCTGGCTCTCCTTCGACATGCCAAACATTACCCGCGAGATGATCGTGGTCATCCAGGGCCTCGTCATCCTGTTCGCCGGGGGACTGGAATTCATGTTCCGCCCGATGATCGTGCGTGTTTACCAGAAACTGACGAAAGCCTGAGGACGCGACCATGGATTCTTTCGACATGCTCATCAGCATCCTCGGCTCGACGATCCGCCTGTCGATCCCGTTGATCCTCGCGGCACTGGCTGGGCTTTACTCAGAGCGCGCCGGCGTCTTCGACATCGGCCTTGAAGGCAAGATGCTGGCCGCCGCTTTCGCTGCGGCCTGTGTTGCCTATTTGACCGGCTCCGCATGGCTCGGGCTGTTCGCCGGTATCGCCGTGTCGCTGGCGTTCTCGCTGATCCACGGCTTCGCCTCGATCACCACCCGAGGCAACCAGATCATTTCCGGGGTTGCCCTCAACTTCGTGGCGGCAGGCTTGACCGTTGTTCTTGGTCAAGCCTGGTTCGGCCAAGGGGGACGGACGCCGCAAGTGTCGGGTGAGGCCCGCTTCTCGCCGATCATTCTGCCGGGTGCAGAGACGATGCGCGACGTGCCGTTTATCGGCCCGCTCTATGCGAACGTGATTTCCGGCAACAATATTCTCACCTACATCGCCTTCCTGGCGGTGCCGATTTCCTGGTGGATCCTCTATCGCACCCGTTTCGGTCTGCGGTTGCGAGCCGTTGGCGAGAACCCGGGTGCCGTGGACACGGCTGGAATTTCGGTGGCCTTCCTGCGGTACCGGGCGGTCCTCATGGCTGGCCTGCTCTGCGGCATTGCCGGAACCTATCTCGCGATCGCGCAATCGGCCGCCTTCATCAAGGACATGTCGGCCGGCAAGGGCTTCATCGCGCTTGCAGCACTGATCTTCGCCAAATGGAAGCCGGTGCCTGTCATGTTCGCCTGCCTGCTGTTCGGCTTCCTCGACGCGCTGGCCAACTTCATGCAGGGCAAGTCGATCCCAGGGATCGGCGAAGTGCCGGTGCAGATTTTTCAGGCACTGCCCTATATCCTCACCTGCATCCTGCTCGCAGGCTTCATCGGTGCTGCCAATCCGCCGAAGGCCGGCGGCGTGGCCTATTCCAAGGAGCGTTAATCCATGGCTCATGATCTCTTTGAAGCCGCTCGTGATGCCATGAGTTTTGCGCATGCGCCCTACTCCAAATTTCCGGTCGGCGCTGCGATCCGCGCCGACGACGGCCGAATCTATACCGGGGCGAACATCGAGAACCTCTCGTTTCCGCAAGGATGGTGTGCGGAGCCGACCGCGATCGGCTGCATGATCATGGGCGGTGGTCGACGAATTGTCGAAATGGCCGTCATTGCCGAAAAGCTGGCGCTCTGCCCGCCCTGTGGCGGCTGCCGGCAGAAGATTTCGGAATTTGCTTCGGCCGATACGAAGATCTACCTGTGCGATGAAGTCGGCGTACAAAAGACAATGACGATGGACGAACTTCTGCCGCTTAGCTTCAAGACGGATGTCATCGGATGAAGGCGGCTGTCGATCTCCTTGTCGAGCGCCTCAACGGCTTGATGCCGCGCTACGGTATCGTTCTGGGATCGGGCCTTGGTTCTTTGGTAGAGGAAGTCCGCGATCCAATTCGCATTTCCTATTCGGACCTGCCGGGCTTCCCGCTCAGTGGTGTGTCCGGTCATGCGGGGGAGCTGGTTGCCGGCTATCTCGGACGCACGGCGGTGATCATGCTCGCAGGGCGCATGCATTACTACGAGCACGGCGACCCCAATGCCATGCGCAAGCCTCTTGAGGTTCTGGTAGGGCTCGGGGTCAAATCCCTGATCCTGACCAACGCGGCGGGCTCGCTACGCGAGGATATGCCACCCGGCAGCGTCATGCAGATTACCGACCATATCAATTTCTCCGGCAAGAACCCGCTGATCGGCGAAAGCAGCGACGGCCGCTTCGTCGGCATGACATCAGCCTATGACGCGACCCTCTCCGCTGCCATGCAGCGCGCTGCGATCGCCGAGGGCGTTCCCCTCGCCCAAGGCGTTTACATGTGGTTCTCCGGACCAAGTTTCGAAACGCCAGCGGAAATCCGTATGGCGCGCATTCTGGGGGCCGATGCCGTGGGCATGTCGACTGTGCCGGAGGTTATTCTGGCCCGCTTCTTCGGCCTGAGGGTTGCAGCAGCCTCCGTGATCACCAATTATGGAGCCGGCATGACCGGTGGCGAACTGAGCCACGAGGAAACCAAGGATATGGCCCCGATCGGTGGCAAACGTCTTGCGAGCATCCTCAAACGGATGATCGGCGGAGGAGAAGACATTGGATAATCAGGAACTGCGTGCGGTGGCCACGAAGGCGCTGTCGCTTCTCGATCTCACCAACCTCAAGGACGACTGCACGCCCGAGCAGATCGTGACCCTCTGTGGAAAGGCACAGACCGCATTCGGCCCGACGGCTGCGATCTGCATCTGGCCACGCTTCGTCATGCAGGCTCGCACGCTCCTCGGTCCATCGAGCCCCATTCGCATAGCTACGGTGGTGAATTTCCCATCCGGCGAAATGAAGATCGAAGACGTCCTGGCCGAAACGCGCGATGCCGTTGCCGATGGCGCGGATGACGTGGATCTCGTCATACCCTACCGCGCCCTGATGGCCGGCGACGAGATGGCTGTGAGCGCCATGGTTTCAGCCGTGAAGGCGGCCTCCGGACCGGCCGTCCTGAAGACCATCCTCGAAACCGGCGAGTTGAAGGACAAGAACCTGATCCGGAAGGCGTCCGACCTTGCGATCGCAGCTGGCGCAGATTTCGTCAAGACATCCACGGGCAAGGTGAGCGTCAATGCCACTCTGGAGGCTGCGGACATCATGTTGCAGTCCATTCGGGACAGCCGCAAGAAAGTCGGTTTCAAGCCTGCCGGTGGCATCTCCACGGTTGCCGATGCCGCTCTCTACCTGAGACTTGCGGACACTATCATGGGCGAAGACTGGGTCATGCCGTCGACCTTCCGCTTCGGCGCATCCGGACTGCTGGACGATATTCTTGCCGTTCTTTCCGGTGAGCGCTCCGTCACTGCAGCTTCGGGATACTGAAACATGCTGCCCCAGGAAATCATCCGTCGCAAACGTGACGGCGGTGTGCTCACCGCCGAGGAGATCTCCGGGTTTATTGAGGGCCTGTCGAACGAGACGATCTCGGAAGGCCAGGTGGCGGCCTTCGCCATGGCCGTCTTCTTCCAGGGCATGACACCCGACGAAATCGTAGCGCTGACGCTTGCCATGCGCGATTCCGGCGATGTCCTCTCTTGGGCAGGCGTTGGCAAGCCCGTCGCCGACAAGCACTCCACCGGCGGCGTGGGCGACAATGTCTCGCTGATGCTCGCGCCCATTGTCGCTGCCTGCGGGCTTGCCGTTCCGATGATTTCGGGACGCGGTCTTGGCCATACCGGCGGCACGCTGGACAAGCTGCAATCGATCCCCGGCTATGATGTGATGCCGGACAATGCGACCTTCCGTCGGACCGTCGACCGGGCCGGTTGCGCCATCATTGGCCAGACGGGCGATCTGGCACCCGCCGACAAACGTCTCTATGCGATCCGCGACGTGACGGCGACAGTCGAATCCATTCCCCTGATCACAGCCTCGATCCTGTCGAAGAAATTGGCCGCCGGGCTTGAAAGCTTGGTGCTGGACGTCAAGTTTGGCAATGGTGCCTTCATGGCCAAAACCGAGGATGCTGAGGCGCTGGCGCGCTCGCTGGTGCGGGTGGCGAATGGCGCCGGCGTCAGAACCACGGCGCTACTGACCGACATGAACGAGCCGCTGGCAGATTGTGCGGGCAATGCGATCGAAGTGCAGAACGCCGTGGATTTCCTCAAGGGCATGAAAACCGGCACACGGCTTGAAGAGGTCACCCTGGCCTTTGCAGCCGAAATGCTGGTCAATGCCGGCGTGGAATCAGACAGTGTAAAGGCCCTTGAGCGCTCTGCTGCCGTGCTCGCCTCCGGAGAGGCTGCCGATATCTTCGGCCGCATGGTGCATGAACTGGGCGGACCGGTCGATTTCATGGAGCGGGCGGAGCACTACCTGCCACGCACCAAGATTGACATCCCGGTGCCTGCAGCGGCCGATGGCTATCTCGCCGCATGCGACACCCGCAGTCTGGGACTTGCAGTCGTCACGCTCGGCGGCGGTCGGCAACGTCCGAGCGACGCGATCGATCACGGCGTGGGGCTATCCGGTTTCAAGCCACTGGGGACACGGGTTATGAAGGGCGAGCCGATCGCATTCGTTCAGGCGAATGACGAGGCAAGCGCGGCGCAGGCTGCAACGACAGTGCGCGCATGCTATCAGATTTCCGATGAAAGACCGGCGACAACGCCGGCGATAGGCCTCAGGATCGGCGCGGTTTAAGCGTCTTATTCACTGGATGAGACGCAAGGCACGCTTGTCAGCCGTGTAGGATGTCAGCTTCTTGAGAAAGCTCATCCCGATCAGCGTTGATGACAGCGCATTGTCCGGCAGGACGAAGGCGTCGACATCGCGGACCCGGACATTGCCGATTTCGACTTTGTCCAGCACCACGTGCGCCGCTTCAATCTGGCCATTGGCGGTGTCCACGGCGTGTTCGAAGTCCAGGGTCGAGGGCGGGAAACCGAGACGACGGGCCGTCGACACGTTGATCGCGACCAAGGATGCGCCGGTATCGATCATGGCATCGACGGCCTTCCCGTTCATTCGGAACGTGCCGGAGTAGTGGCCATTCTTACTCATGGTCAGCAATGTCTGGCCCGAGGTTGATGTCGATGCGGGCTCCACGGTTTGTTCCCTGCTCTCGCGCCGATCGAGATAGGCGTGGACATGCGTCGCAATTGTTGGCCATTGCGTGGCCGACATGGCGAGGAGCAGAACAGTGAACAGGGTCCGCGCGAACATCGGCACTCCGCTAGAAACGTTTCGCTGACGTTTGCACCGCTTGATCACCAAGTGGCTAACGCAGGCATGAAAACGGCCCGGAACTCGCGTACCGGGCCGTCAATCCTTGCGATCTGGTTAAGAAATCACTTCGTGCCGTACATCCGGTCACCAGCATCACCGAGACCGGGCATGATGTAACCCTTCTCATTCAGGTGGCTGTCGATCGAGGCGGTGAAGATCGGAACATCCGGGTGCACTTCATGGAAGTTCCGGATGCCTTCCGGGGCAGCAAGCAGGCAGAGGAAGCGGATGTTTTTCGCGCCGCGTTCCTTCAGCTTGTCGATCGCGGCAATCGAGGAATTGCCGGTGGCCAGCATCGGATCGACGACGATGATGAGGCGCTCGGCCAGGGCTTCAGGCGCCTTGAAATAGTATTCAACGGCTTGCAGCGTTTCGTGATCGCGGTAGACACCGACATGGGCGACACGCGCGGCCGGAACCAGTTCCAACATGCCCTCAAGCAAGCCGTTTCCGGCGCGCAGGATAGAGGCGAAAACCAGCTTCTTGCCTTCGAGGATCGGCGACTGCATCTCCGTCAGCGGGGTCTCGATGGTTTCCATCGTCAACTCGAGATCGCGGGTCACCTCATAGCAGAGCAGCGTCGAGATCTCGCGCAGAAGACGCCGGAAACTCGATGTCGAAGTCTCCTTGCGGCGCATGATCGTCAGCTTGTGCTGCACGAGGGGATGATCGATGACTGTCACGCCGTCCATGGTGAAACCTTCTTTTCTTCTTGTCTTCGGGTTACCCCTATTTTCACTTTCTCGCAGGCGGCTGCAAGGGCAGACGAGGAATTTAGCGCGTCGTCAACAGGGCTGCCGTCAAAGTCTCGCCAGGAGTTGCGCGCGAGTGCCCTCATCGACGAAAGCCGCTTCAATGGCCGTTCTGGTCATGGCGTCGATCTCAGCGTCGGAAAAGCCGAACACAGTCGATGCAAGATCATATTCGCGGGCCAGCGATGTATCAAAGAAGGGCGGATCGTCGGAGTTGATACAGACACGCACGCCGGCTTCAACGAAGCGGCGCAGCGGATGGCTTTCGAAGTCCGGATAGACCGAAAGCGCGATGTTCGATCCGGGGCAGACCTCAAGCACGGTTCCCAGATCGACCAGCCGCCGGACGAGATCAGCATCTTCGATTGCGCGGACGCCGTGACCAATGCGGGCCGGACGAACGAGATCCAATGCGTCCGCGACCGAGAACGCGCCGCAGACCTCACCCGCATGAATCGTCAGGCCTAGACCTGCCTCGCGGGCGATGTCGAAGGCGCGCGCATAGTCCGCCACCCGGCCCATGCGCTCCTCGCCCGCCATGTTGAAACCCGTGACAAGCGGATTGTCAGTACGGGCTGCATACTCCGCCGCGGCAATGACGCTTTCCGGGCCGAAATGGCGTTCTCCTGTGACAATGATGCGGGCTTCGATACCGGTCTTCGCCTTTGCAGCATGGATGCCGGCGGTGATGCCAGCGAGATAGGTGTCGGCGCCGAGACCGATGCGATCACCATGATCCGGCGAGACGATCAGTTCGCTGTAGATCGTGCCGACACCGGCGAGTTCCAGAAGATAGCTCTCGGTCAGGAGGGCATAGTCCTCCTCGGTGCGGAAAAGTGCAGCGACCTTGTCATAGGCTGCAATGAACTCGGCAAAATCCGTCCAGGCATAGCGTCCGTCCGTCATGAAGGTGGCGGGGTCGATGCCATATCGCTCGGCTTGCGCCAAAGCGAGTGCCGGTGGCGCTGCACCCTCGATATGGCAGTGCAGTTCGACCTTCTTCAGATGCAAGCTCACAGAAAACTCCGTCCATGGTGACCCGGCGCAATGCCGAGATGGGCAGCAATGGTTTCGCCGATATCGGCATAGGTGGTGCGCACCCCGATATTGCGCGAGCGGATTCCGGGGCCAAAACACATGATCGGCACCCGCTCCCGCGTATGATCGGTACCACGCCAGGTCGGATCGCAACCGTGATCGGCGGTCATCAGCACCATATCACCCGGCCGCATCTTGCGATGGACTTCGGGCAGACGGCGATCAAAGGCCTCCAGAGCAGCGGCGTAGCCGGGCACATCGCGGCGATGGCCAAAAAGCATGTCGAAATCCACGAAGTTGGTGAAAACGAGATCGCCGTCCTCGGCCTCCTCCATGGTCTTCAAGGTAGCGTCCATCAGCGCCATGTTGCCATTGGCCTTGATCATGCGCGACACGCCCTGATGAGCGAAGATATCGGCGATCTTGCCGACGGCATGGACCTTGCGCCCCGCTGCAACCAGGCGGTCCAGCAGCGTCGCCTCCGGCGGCAGGACCGAATAGTCGCGACGGTTGCCGGTCCGTTCGAAGGTCTGTGCTGTCTCGCCGACAAAGGGACGCGCGATAACGCGGCCGATATTCAAGGGATCGACAAGCTTGCGCACGATTTCGCAGAGTTTCAGCAGGCGCTCCAACCCGAAATGCCGCTCGTGGGCCGCAATCTGGAAGACGGAGTCGGTCGACGTGTAGCAGATCGGCTTGCCCGTCCGGATGTGCTCTTCACCAAAGCGGATGAGAACGTCGGTGCCGGATGCATGGCAGTTGCCAAGAATGCCCGGAAGCTCTGCCTCCCGGCAAATCGCCTCGACAAGCTCTGCAGGAAAGGCTTCCTCGCCGTGGGGAAAATACCCCCAGTCGAACATGACCGGCGTGCCGGCGATCTCCCAATGGCCGGAGGGCGTGTCCTTGCCCTTCGACACTTCGCTCGCCGCACCGTGAAGGCCAAATACCCTTTCGGGGATGGGCATACCCTCTGGCGGACGGCCCGTCGCCAAGCGAGCAGCTTCGATCAGGCCGAGCGCCGACATGTTGGGGAGCATCAGTGGGCCGCGCCGCAGCCCCTTCCTGTCACCGGCACCAGCGGCGCAGAATTCCGCGATATGACCAAGCGTGTTGGAACCGTCATCGCTATAGGCGGGGGCATCCGGCGCACCGCCAATGCCGAAGGAATCGAGAACGAAAAGAAACGCGCGTGCCATGCCATTTGACCTCAAGCCGGTGCCTTTATCGGCGCCGGCGGAAGGCATGATCAATAACGTCTGGACGATGTCTTGGCAAATGCCCGAGCGTCAGCAGTCACTGCACTCGATATCCTTGCTCAGACGCTGGCGGAAGAAGAATTCGCGCCCCAGAGTTAGTGTCTTGGTTGACGACCCGGTCAAGCCCGGAAGCCACATGAGCAGTTCGTGCGAGACGCTGAGCTCGGTGCGAACGAGGAAAATGCTGGGCTCGACGAGATCAGAAGGGATCGTCGGTGTGGAACCGACCACATAAGGGGCGACACCCGTCGAAGACCATGACCATGCAACCTTCGCGGCTTCCTTATCGTCGATCTTGATGCCGGTAATCTTGATCAGCAGGTCCTTCGAAGGATACGGGACAAACATCGCCTTGGCGACATCAGAACTGGTTGCAAGGGAAACCTTGGTGACCTTGTCTTCCCGAGAGATCAGATCGCCGATGGTGCTGGCGGCCATCGATGTCTTTTTCGAAATGCTGAGCCCAATCGTCAGTTCGAAGGCCATCAAATAGACAACTAGCAGCATAGGAGCGATCAGGGCAAATTCGACCGCGCCGACACCCTGGCGATCACGCCACAGATCCGTGAGCCGGTCGCAACACGCGCGCCACGAAGAGCTTTTGAATGGGGACATCGCGTTCTTGTATCCTGAAACCTTGGTCACGGATAATTCTCGTTCTTGAACGTGGTGGTGGCGACGATCAGAAAGTCGCTCGGCATCGACCCGTCGTCCGGGCGGATATTGGTGATGTAGGGACGGACCAGGTCCGTGATCACCTGCCAGCGGTAATAGGCGCGCAGCATGTTGATCGTATCGGGACCACCAGGGGTGAATTTGAAGCTGGTTGGATCAATGTCGGCAAATGCCGCTGTCGATTTACGTGGAATCGTCGTCGGGATCGCAGCGAAAGACGTAAACGTGCGGGCGTCGATGTAGAGCTTGCTCGGTGTTGAGACCTCGCCCGCTGAACATTTGATGATGATGCTGACTTCGTCGCAGAAGGCCTGACGGAACTGCGTGGCCGTCATATCGGTCGTACGACCCAGATTATAAGTGATCTCGCCTGTCCGCAGTTGCCGACCGAGATTGTTCACGGCATTCGTGATCAGCTGCTCCGCTGTGAAAGCCACGAAGGTTTCGACGATTGCGAAGATGATAATGAAATACGGTACGGAGAGTATCGCGAATTCGATTGCTGCGGAACCGTCCTGGGAGCGAGCAAGCCGCCTCAAGATTCGAGACCACCGCTGCTTCACACTGCGCCGTGAATCCTTATCGCTCGTGGAACACATCATTACATTTGCCCATATCGTCAGTCACATTGACGATATGGGTCAAGTATTGATTTTCCGTTGCGCGAATATTTAGATTCTTCCATGTGTCCGAAAGTGGACGCTTGGAACAGATCAAGGCGTGCCGCTGCCCTGGGCGTGCTGTTCGCAATTCGGGGTGCAGGACAATACTGTGCGCGCTGTCGACTTGAACACTCTCACAGTGTTCGATTCGTCGATAGACACTACAATACGCTCATCCAGAAGGGCGTTTCCATCGGAGTCCAAGAGAACAATGTTGGTGGAGCCGTAGGAACGACCGGTCACCACAATGGTGCGTGCATCGGCAACCGTTGCATCTGCCACATCGGAATTGCCGATGATGACCTTGCTCACCGGGCGATCCAGCTTCAGGATCCGGGCACTGTTCATATAGACGCGCAGAATATCTCCATCGTCGGCCAGAACGGCCGAACTCGCGAAGACAGAAGCGGCCGCACATACAAGCGTACCGATGACTGCGAGTGTTCGACGATGCATTGCAAACATACCTGTAGGTTCCGCGCGTATGAGAGGATCCCCAACAAGATGCCGCCTTTTGGTGAACGAAGGCTTAATCTCCCAATTGAGCAAACACGATGCAGAAAATGCCCATGGTTAAGCGTGCTCGCAGAGGTGCTCTGAGCAAGGCTCCATCCCCGCTTGGGGTCGATATGTCATGTTCCAGGACAAACCGGCGATGATAGACCCTATTCCGGGTGGATCCTAAACACTGAAGATACAAGGGTTTTTCAGGAGTGATTTTGACTGCCTTGAGAGGAGCCGCGAAACAAATCCAATCAAATCAAAGGCAGCGTCTCGAATTCGAGCGATCTTCCAAAGGCTTCATTTACCACACACAGGTGTTGTAGCTTTTCACGATCCGCTAACCGTCTTTCTTAAGTCGATAGCAATAGGCTGGCGATTAGGTTTTGGTCATCCGAGCAACGGGAACAGTTGCCGGCAGTGCTGATCAACCACGCGAGTAGGAGAATACCATGACCAAGATTTTCGCACGTTTCGTCAAGGACGAGTCCGGTGCAACCGCTATCGAATACGGCCTGATCGCCGCCCTCATCTCCGTTGCCCTGATTGCTGGCGCAACGACCCTCGGCGGCGCTCTGAACAACCAGTTCCAGGAACTGTCCACCAAGATGGGCGACGCGACTGGCAAGTACTAATTGCCGTCACAAACTTAACGGAAAGGCCGCCCTTTGGGCGGCCTTTTTGTTTGGAAGCAAACGCAGTCATATTTCCTGTTTGGAAACGAGTGTTCGGTAGACTGACCAAATTGGAGGTATGCGGATGCTCTCAGCCGTTGTTTTTCTCGTTTTGCCAATTTGTCTGGTGCTTGCAGCACTCACAGACTTTCTCGAGATGAAGATCCCCAATCGCATACCTTTGCTTTTGCTGGGAAGCTTCCTGCTGGTTGCGCCGTTCACTGGGCTTACGCTGACCGAATTCGGCTGGCACCTAGCGGCAGCGGCCATCGTTTTTTCGGTTTGCTTCACCTTGTTCGCAATCAACGTCATGGGCGGCGGAGACGCCAAGCTTCTGACTGCTGCGGCAATATGGTTCGGCCTCAACCATGCCCTCTTAGAATTCCTGATCGTAACCGCATTTTTTGGTGGCGTGCTCACCGTACTCATCATCATGCTGCGCGCGAATTGGGAGAAGTTTGCAGTTATCGGCGTTCCTCTTCCACAAACACTAATGGTGGCGAACAAGATTCCCTACGCCATCGCCATCGGTGCTGCAGGACTGATCAGCTATCCGCAGGCGCCGCTGGTGATTTCCACCATCAAGGGACTTGGACTCTGAGCGACCAAGAAACCGGTCATTAACCACAATTGTAAGCACTGCATTAACCATAAGTACACCAATTCCTGATCAATCTTGAGGGCAGAATTCACTGCGTCGCCCGAGGATCGTTCATGAAACCCGCCCGTCTCATCATACTTGCAGTCGCCGTCGTGGCCGCCGGGACGGCCGGGCTCCTTGCAATGCGTCTCAGCGGGGGCGGTTCCGTGGTGGTGCAGGAGGCCGTCGTCGAAAAAGAACCGACGGTCGACGTGCTCGTGATCGCGAAGAACCTGCCGGTCGGCTCGCGTCTCGATGATAGCTCCATGCGCTGGATGGCATGGCCCCAATCCGGCGTCGTCGATGGCTTCATCACATCGTCAACACGCCCTGAAGCCATGAGCGAGCTCACGGGTGCCGTAGTCCGGCTGCCGCTCTTCGAGGGCGAGCCTCTCCGCCGCGAGAAAGTCGCGGACTCCTCTTCCCGTATTCTGTCCGCACTGCTCCCCTCCGGAAAACGTGCCGTCTCGACCGAGATTTCCGTTGCAACCGGGGCCGGTGGCTTCATTCTGCCGAATGACCGAGTTGACGTGATCATGGTGCGCAAGGGAGAGCAGGAAGGCTTCCTGACAGAGACCGTCTTGTCCAACGTCCGGGTGCTTGCCATCGACCAGCAGATTGAAGAAGCGCCTGATGGTTCGCGCTCCGTTGTCGGCACGACCGCAACGCTGGAGCTGACACCCGACCAGACGAAGGTGATCACCGTTGCGCAGCAGATGGCGGATCGTCTGTCGCTTGCCCTGCGGTCCGTCGCCGATGCCCAGGAAGAAGATACCTCCGCCGCAGATCACCTGCTCAGCGGCGGCGATGGCCAGCCGACGATCCAAGTCATCAAATCCGGCACCGTGGTCAATGCCACTGCCACCGATACCATGCAGTGAGTGGGGACGCATCGTGAGCAAGTTGATCACCAATTTTCGCAGGTCCCTCACCGGAGGCTTGGCCTTTGCGGTTGCATTCTCGGGTGCCGCAAACCCGCTCAAGCAGACATTCCTCGATGTACCGGCCGTTCAGGCCGCACAGGAGAGCGTGCTTCGCATCAACAATTCCGGCCCCGGTACGCGGCGCACCGTCAAGCTCGGTCTGAACAAGGCGCTCGTTGTTGATCTCCCCCAGGATGCGCATGACATTCTCGTTGCCGATCCCGTCATGGCAGACGCGGTGACGCGTTCGTCGCGCCGCATCTATCTTTTCGGCAAGATGGTCGGCCAGACCAACATCTTCATCTTTGGCGCCAATGGCGAGGAGATTGTCAGCCTCGACATCGAGATCGAACGCGATATTGCCGGTCTTGAGACCAATCTGCGGCGCTTCATCCCGCAGTCGGACATCACCGTCGAAATCGTTTCCGACAACATCATCTTGACGGGAACCGTGCGCACGCCGCAAGACGCGGCTCGGGCGGCAAGCCTTGCCGAAGCCTTCCTCAAGGGCGGTGAAGCGACGACCCGCAACACGACCGCGACAAGCGAGAGCAGCGGCGATGGCGCGGTTGCGATCTATGCCGAAGACCGCCAGGAATCGCAGATCGTCAACCTCTTGACGATCGAAGGCGAAGACCAGGTGACGCTGAAGGTCACTGTGGCCGAAGTCAGCCGACAAGTCCTGAAGCAACTCGGCTTCTCCGGCAGCGTGTCTGACGGGTCCACCGGTATCAGCTATGCTAACCCCTCCAATCTCGGCAATGCGATCGACCCCACGGGCACGGCCACCATCAGCGCCGGCCTGGGCGGCGTCGGCGTTAATGCCTATATCAACGCCATGGAACAGGCTGGCGTCATGCGGACGCTCGCAGAGCCGAGCCTGACCGCGATTTCCGGTGAAGCCGCGAAGTTCTATGTCGGTGGTGAATTCCGCCTTGCGGCGCAGCAGGAAGTGACTGACGAAGGCGTCGAACGCACGATCAACAGTGTCGACTACGGAATCGAGCTGAACTTCCGACCCGTGGTTCTGGCTCCTGGCCGCATCAGTCTGAAAATCGAGACGAATGTTTCCGAGCCGACCTGGGAGGGATCGCAGGTCACCGGCAACACCTTCCTTGGAACACAGACAACAAACTTCAGCATTCCAGGCTCGACCTTCATGTCGATCCGTCGCCGTGAAGCGTCCACAACGGTGGAACTGCCATCGGGTGGCTCGATCGTGATCGCCGGTCTCGTGCAGGACAATATCCGCCAGGCCATGTCCGGCCTGCCGGGTCTTTCCAAGGTGCCGGTGCTTGGCACCCTCTTCCGCAGCAAAGACTTCCAGCGCAACGAAACCGAGTTGGTGATCATTGCGACACCTTATCTGGTTCGCCCTGTAGCCCGTGGCTCGCTTGCGCGGCCGGACGACAACTTCAACCCGGAAAACGATGGCGCGACCTTCTTCCTGAACAAGGTGAACAAGGTTTACGGCCGACGCGAAGCCGAAGCTCCGACCGGCCAATATCATGGCGCCGTCGGGTTCATCTACAAATGAGCGGGGTTCTGAAGAGCATGAGACAGACCAGCCCCAACAGCAGAGAAAGCCGCCAGACCATGGCATTCGCACGTCGTCCGATCCACACGCTACTCCTCGCCGCCATCGTTGTCGGCTGCCCGCTGGTGGTGACCGGCTGTGGTACGAACAAAGACAAGATGTCGACCTCAGGCATCCCCGATGATTATCGCACGCGTCATCCGATCATGCTGAGCGAAGTCGAGCATACACTGGACGTGCCCGTTGCCTCCGGCGACCGCGCCTTTACTGTCGGGGTACAGGATTCCATTGCCGGGTTCGCGGCCGACTATCTCGCAGCGTCGACGGGCACAATCCAGATCCAGCTCCCGCATGGCTCCCCGAATGCCGGGGCCGCAGCCGGTATGCGCAAGCAGATCCGCAACGTGCTTACGACCCGTGGGGTCCAGGCCAACCGCATCATCGAAACGTCGTACCCGGCTGGCGCATCCGGAGATGCTGCTCCGGTACGCCTCAGCTACGTGGCGATCACGGCTGTTACCAATCCTTGTGGCGAATGGCCAGAGGACCTTCAGAACAACACCTACAGCAATCGCAACTATCACAATTTCGGCTGCGCGACGCAGAGCAACCTGGCCGCCCAGATTGCCAATCCGATGGATCTCGTTACGCCGCGCGACGCAGCCCCGATCGATGCGGCACGCCGCTCTACGGTGATCGGACTTTATCGAAGCGGCGAAGACACATCGAGCGATTGAGGCAACCGGTGCTGAAGACAGGAACAGAAGCATGAGCGCGATCGACTACGAATTCGACACCGGAACATCCCCTGGCCGCGGTTATTCCGAAACCGTGGCCTCGGGCGATGTTGAGGCCTTGCGCCCCCTCCCCCGTATTTCCGTCCACGCATTCTGCGTATCCGACGCGTTCCACCGCGTGATGGACCAGTGCGCGGTCGATCGCCGGCTCGCACGTGTCAGCCTCCGCATCACGCATGGCAACATTGCCGCTGCTGCCAGCATGTTCGGCTCCACGCCAACACCCAACCTGATCATCCTGGAAACCGAATCCGCGCCGCGTGACCTTTTGAACGAGCTTGCGCCGCTGGCGGAGGTCTGTGACCCGAGCACCCGTGTCATCATTGTTGGACGGCACAACGATATTGCTCTCTACCGCGAACTTATTCGCAACGGGATCTCGGAATACATTGTCGCGCCTTTTTCCATGGCCGATGTCATGGGCGCGATTGCTTCGATCTTCGTCGACCCGGACGCAGAACCTCTTGGGCGGACCATCGCCTTCATCGGGGCAAAGGGGGGCGTCGGCTCTTCCACCATCGCTCACAACTGCGCTTTCGGCATCGCGTCATTGTTTTCCACCGAGACCGTCCTTGCGGATCTCGACCTGCCGTTCGGCACGGCCAATATTGATTTCGACCAGGATCCGACCCAAGGCATGGCAGAGGCCGTGTTTGCGCCTGAGCGGCTAGACGAAGTCTTTCTTGACCGCCTGTTGACCAATTGCGGACAAAATCTCTCCCTGCTCGCCGCACCGTCAATGCTCGATCGGGGTTATGACTACGAGCGCGGCGCCTTCCAGCCGATCCTTGATCTCCTCCAGCGCAGCACACCCATGACCGTGCTCGACCTGCCGCATACATGGGCCGAGTGGACCCGGGCTGTCCTCGGTGACGCGGACGAAATCGTGATTACCTGCGCACCGGATCTCGCCAATCTGCGCAACATGAAGAACATGCTCGACGCGTTGAAGAAACTGCGTCCCAACGACAAGCCGCCGCATCTGATCCTCAATCAGGTTGGCATGCCGAAGCGGCCCGAGATTGCCCCGAACGACTTTTTCGAGCCGCTCGAGATGGAGCCGGTTGCGATCATCCCCTTCGATGCGCAGCTTTTCGGCACTGCGGCAAACAGTGGACGCATGATCTCGGAGCTCGACGGAAAGGCACCGACCGCGGAGACGTTCTCACAGCTCGCGCATCTGGTGACCGGCCGCGCAACGATCAAAAAGCCGAAAAAGGCGGGCCTGGGCTCGCTGATTGAAAAGCTTCGCAAGAAATAACACGTGTAAGAACGGGTAGAGCTCATGTTTGGCAAACGCGGAAACGAGGGTTTCGGCAAGGGTGGATCGGGCGTTGGCACGATACCTCCGCAGGCTGCGCCTGCGGCGCCCGCAGCGCGACCTAGCAGCGCACCGCTTGAGCCCGGCAGTCCGGAGGCGAGCGCACGCCAGCAGGTTACGCCGCCACCGATGCAGACCCCGCAACGGAAAAAACCGCAGCGCACGGACGAGTATTACGACACGAAGAGCCAGGTTTTTTCGGCGCTAATCGATACGATCGACCTCTCGCAGCTCGCCAAGCTGGACGGCGAGAGTGCGCGCGAAGAAATCCGCGATATCGTCAACGACATCATCACGATCAAGAACTTCGCGATGTCGATCTCCGAGCAGGAAGAACTGCTCGAAGATATCTGCAACGACGTGCTGGGCTATGGTCCGCTCGAACCACTGCTGGCGCGCGACGACATCGCCGACATCATGGTCAACGGCTCGGGACAGACCTTCATCGAAGTGGCCGGCAAGACAATCGAATCGGACGTCCGCTTCCGCGACAATGCGCAGCTTTTGTCGATCTGCCAGCGCATCGTCAGCCAGGTTGGCCGTCGCGTCGATGAATCCAGCCCGATTTGCGACGCCCGTCTGCCCGACGGCTCCCGTGTCAACGTCATTGCTCCCCCGCTTGCAATCGATGGGCCGGCGCTGACCATTCGTAAGTTCAAGAAAGACAAGCTGAAGCTTGATCAGCTGGTCAAGTTCGGCGCAATCACGCCCGAGGGCGCCGAGGTCCTGCAGATCATCGGACGTGTTCGCTGCAATGTGGTCATCTCAGGTGGTACGGGCTCGGGCAAGACCACGCTTCTCAACTGCCTCACAGGTTACATCGACCTCGACGAGCGCGTCATCACCTGCGAAGATACGGCCGAACTACAGCTGCAGCAGCCGCATGTCGTGCGCCTCGAAACCCGCCCGCCGAACATCGAAGGCGAAGGCGAGATCACGATGCGTGATCTCGTCAAGAACTGCCTGCGTATGCGCCCTGAACGCATCATCGTCGGTGAAGTGCGCGGACCGGAGGTTTTCGACCTTCTCCAGGCAATGAACACCGGTCATGACGGCTCAATGGGCACCATCCACGCCAACACGCCGCGCGAGTGCCTGAACCGTATGGAATCGATGATCGCCATGGGCGGTTTCTCGCTCCCGGCAAAGACTGTCCGCGAGATTATCTCCGGATCAATCGACGTCATCATCCAGGCCGCCCGTCTGCGCGACGGTTCCCGCCGCATTACGCACATCACGGAAGTGCTCGGCATGGAAGGCGACGTGATCATCACGCAGGACCTCGTTCGCTACGAGATGGAGGGCGAAGATGCCAGCGGCCGCATTATTGGCCGGCATGTCTCGACTGGCATCGGCAAGCCGCATTTCTGGGACCGGGCCCGCTACTACAACGAAGAACGACGCCTCGCAGCGGCACTCGACGCGATGGAACAGAAATCCAAGGGAGTGTGAGGCGATGTTCGGTGTAGATCCGACAATCCTGGCAATCGTCCTGCTCGTTGCATTGTCAACGGGCGCCATTGCCTATGGCGCGCTCTATACCCGGATCGAGACCGATCGCAAGACGACGAACAGGATCAGCCGGGTCAAATCTGCCGAGACCGACACCATCAAGGTGAAGGCGGCGCGGGACCGTGTGCAGGAGATCTCCAAGCGGCGTAAATCCGTGCAGGACTCGCTGAAGGAGCTGGAGAAGAAGCAGGCTGAACGGACCAAGAAGCAGAATGAGCTGAGCCTCAAGGCTCGGCTCGGACAGGCAAATCTCTCCATTACACCCGTTCAATTCTATCTCTTCAGTGCTGCCTTCGGGCTTTTCGCGCTGATTTTCAGCTTCCTCGGCGGATTTTCGCCTCTCGTCATGCTCGGGGTCGTGGTCATTGCCTCGCTGGGTATTCCGCGCTGGTTCATCGGCTTTCTCATTAAACGCCGTCAGAAGCAGTTTCTTGAGGAGTTTCCGAATGCGCTCGACGTCATGGTCCGCTCTATCCGATCTGGCCTGCCGCTCAACGACGCAATCCGGATGATCTCGGCGGACGGCCAGGAGCCGGTGAAGACGGAGTTCCGCCGCGTGGTGGAATCGCAGCAATTGGGCCTTGGCGTGCCGGATGCGGTGGCGCGCATGCATCAATCGATGCCGCTGCCGGAAGTCAGCTTCTTCGCGATCGTTGTTGCCATCCAGGGTCAGGCAGGGGGCAATCTTTCGGAAGCCTTGAGCAACCTGTCACGGGTCCTGCGTGACCGAAAGAAGATGAAGGCCAAGGTTCAGGCCTTGTCCATGGAGGCCAAGGCTTCCGCTGCGATCATCGGGGCTCTGCCATTTATAGTGGCGCTGCTCGTTTACCTGACCTCGCCTGAATACATCATGGTCCTGTTCACGGATCCTCGTGGCCATCTCATCCTCGGCGGCTCAGCCGTCTGGATGAGCATCGGTCTGCTCGTCATGCGCAACATGATCAATTTCGATATCTAGGGAACGGCAGATATGAGCGACCAATGGGCTAAACAGGTCACGGACCCGACCCTGATCATCGCGGTCCTCGTGTCTCTCGCGGTCTTTGCGACATTCTACACGCTGGTCATGCCGCTTTTCGAGAAGGGCGACCTGAACAAGCGCATGCGTGCTGTTTCATCCGAGCGCGACCTGATCCGGTCACGCGAGCGCGCGAAAATGAATTCCGATGCATCACAGGGTCGTGCGTCGCTGCGCGCCACGAACAACCAGTCGGTCCGTCAGATCGTCGAGCGTTTCAATCTGCGCAAAGCGCTTGTCGACGACAAGACCGTCGACAAACTGAAAGCCGCCGGCCTTCGTTCGCAGAATGCGCTCAACATCTTTCTCGTTGCACGCTTTCTCTTGCCATTCGCCACGTTGACCCTGACAGGCATCTGGGTCTTCCTGCTGGGAAACCTCGCCGACAAGGGTATGCCAATGCGGCTGCTCGCCGTCATCGTCGGTGGCTATGTGGGCTTTTATCTGCCCAACATCTATGTCTCGAACAAGATTTCAAAGCGTCAGCAATCGATCAAACGCGCCTGGCCGGATGCTCTCGACCTCATGCTCATCTGCGTTGAATCCGGTATTTCGCTCGAATCTGCCATGCGACGCGTCGCTGATGAAATTGCGGAGCAATCAGCGGAACTCGCAGAGGAGATGGTTCTGACCACGGCCGAACTCTCCTTCTTGCCAGATCGCCGGCAGGCGCTGGAAAATCTCGGTACTCGCACACAGCTTGATAGCGTCAAGAACGTCGTCCAAGCCCTGATCCAGGCCGACCGCTACGGAACACCGGTCGCTCAGGCCCTTCGTGTCCTGGCGCAGGAAGGCCGTGACGAACGCATGAACGAGGCGGAGAAGAAAGCTGCAGCTCTACCACCCAAACTAACGGTTCCGATGATCCTCTTCTTCCTGCCCGTGCTTATCGCAGTTATTCTCGGCCCGGCCGGCATTTCTGTTTCAGATCGGTTCTGACAGAAAAGCTGACCAGGTATTCGGCCGTCAATGAACGGTCGCGAGTTCGTCACGCAGCAACTCAAGTGCGTCCTGCAGAGCTTCCACCAGGATATCGGTCAATTCGTCGGACTTGTTTTCCAGAAGCATGAGCTGGATCGCCATGTCCTGTTGTTCAAAGTACTGGTCCGGTCCTTCGGTCATCATCATGTCCCCTTACCCACCGAATCATTTCGGGTAAGGTCGAGCATCTGATGGTTGCCTTGTGCAAGGCTTTCTGCATTCAACCGGTGACATCGGCATGTCCTTCCACCACTGTGCGAAAACTGGCGAAGAACTCCCCTGCCAGCTTCTTTGAGGTCGATTCGATCAGACGGCTACCGAGCTGAGCGATCTTGCCTCCGACCTCCGCGCGAACGACATAGGTGAGGATGGTGGCATTCTCTCCATCTTCGGCCAGCGACACGTCAGCTCCACCCTTGGCGAAGCCGGCGAGGCCGCCCTTGCCTTCACCGGAAATGGTGTAGGCATGCGGCGGATCAAGGTTCTGCAGTTCAACCAATCCTTCGAACTTTGCCTTGATTGGTCCGATCTTCAGGACAACAAGCGCGGTCATGCTGGTTTCGCTCGTCTTCTCAAGCATTTCACAGCCGGGGATAGCCTGTCGGAGTATGTCCGGATCGTTCAACGCCTGCCACACCGTCTCAATCGGCGCTTCAATCCGTTCGCTTCCCTGCATGTCCATGCGTCTTCCTCCCTGGCAGACGGGCTCCCTCCCGTCCAGCGACAAAAGTGCATGCCTTCAGAGCGAGATGCAAGCGCTGCGGCCGTTAGACGAGGACAGCCTGCTCCACGCGATCTTCTGAACCAAAGAAGCGCAGATAGCGCTCCACCTCGCGCGGATCACCTGTAGCCTTGCGCGGGTTGTCGGAAAGCTTGACGGCGGGGCGCCCATTGGCCTCTGAAACCTTGCAGACGATCGAAATAGGCTTGAGGCCTGCGATCTCGCTCGGCGCGCAGCCAGCAAAGTCATTGGTCAGGTTAGTACCCCAGCCGAAGCTCATCCGCACACGCCCTGCGAAGTGTCGGTAGGTGTCGATGATGGCGTCGACATCGAGCCCATCGGAAAAGATAAGCAATTTCTTGCGGGGGTCGCGTCCCATCTTCTGCCACCACTCGATGATCTTCTCTCCGCCCTCGATCGGCGGGGCGCTGTCGGGTCGAAAGCCTGTCCAGTCTGCAACCCATTCCGGAGCATTGCGGAGAAAGGAGGTCGTTCCATAAGCGTCAGGCAGAACGATCAGGAGGTTGCCGCCGTAGAGCGTGTTCCAGTCCTTCAGCACCCGATAAGGCGCGGTGGCCAATTCCTCGTCTGTCTGCGCGAGGGCCGCGATCACCATGGGCAACTCATGGGCATTGGTGCCCACGGCCTCAAGATCCGAATCCATGGCGAGCAGCACGTTGCTGGTCCCGGTAAAAGCCGGGCCGATACCTTCCTTCAGCGCCTCGACGCACCAGCGTTGCCAAAGGAAACTATGTCGACGACGGGTACCGAAATCGGAAATGCGCAGACCCGGCAGCTCGCGCAGGCGCTCCACCTTGGACCACATCTTGGCCTTGGCCCGGGCATACAGCACGTCGAGAGTGAAATATCCGAGCGACTTCATGGCTGCGCGCGAACGCAGCTCATTGATGATGGCGAGTGCAGGAATTTCCCACAGCGTCGTTTCCATCCAGGATCCGTGAAAGGTGAGCTCGTATTGACCGTCTCGGGTCGTCAGTTCGTATTCCGGGAGCTGCAGGTTGGAGAGCCAGGTCAGAAATTCCGGCTCGAAGATCTGCGAGCGGCCGTAGAAGCTGTTACCGGCGAGCCAAATCAGTTCTTTCTTGGTCAGGCGCAGCGAGCGGACATGGTCCAGTTGGTCTCGCAGTTCCTGCTCGTTGATCTCGTCTGCAAGACGCACCGTCTTTGTGCGATTGATCAGGGTGAAGGTGGCGTTGACGTCCGGATAAAGCTTCCAGATCATCTGCAACATCAGAAGCTTGTAGAAATCGGTGTCGATCAGACTGCGGATGATCGGATCGAGCTTCCAGGCATGATTGTAAACCCTGGTTGCGATATCAGTCTTCGTCATTGGCAGATGCCTTCCCTCCGCGGGCGAACCGCGGCAAACGGCCGAAACGGTTCGGCCGCCTTCCTTGCGAGTTATCGGTAATCAATTGCCGATTGTCCAGCCGGGGATATCAGCTTACTCGCTCGGCGTCGGATTGGATTGTGGTGTGGCGCCAGACTGGTTTTCCGCAGGGGAAGGCGCGGTCTCGACCGAGGGCTGGTTTGCCGGCGTGTCGGGCGCAATCGAATTGCCCCACCACTCGGCAGGGATCCAGACCAGCATGGCAAGGATTAGGCCTGCCAGCAGAACGATCAGAACTGGCTTACCGCGAAAGCCCTGACGTGCGTCCGTTGCGGTCATGGGTTCGGGCTTGAGACCTCTGGTGTTGCGATCCGTCGTATTGGGCAGGTCGATGCGGCTGCTCATGGCTTGCTCCCTTGTTTGTCAGTGCGCGACCTCCGCAGAGGTGGGCTCCATGGACAAACGGGAGCAGCATGGGTTTGTTCCGCCTGGTTTCAGTAACCCACGCTTCTGTCGACGACATGCTGAAGCGGCTGCCCTGCTTCGACCCTCTGAATTTGCTCTTCGACATGTCGAAACAAGGCGCGAACGTCTGACGCGGCAGCCGCATGGGGCGTAATCACGAGATTATCCATCTGCCAGAGAGGGCTTTCGGTGGACAGAGGCTCGCGCTCGAAGATATCCAGAGACGCCGCTTTCAATGTGCCATCGCGAAGGCAGTCGATAATGTCGACCTCCACCTGGCTCCCGCCACGGCCGGCATTGAGAAAGATCGGGCCACCGAGGACGCCATCGCGGCGAAGTTTCGAGAAGAGCGCGCGATCAAACAGTCCATGCGTCTCAGCCGTCAGCGGCAACAGGCCGACCAGTATGTCGGTGCGAGCGAGGAAATCATCGAGTGTCGCGACATCGAAGGTCTCGACCCCCGCAATCTCCTTCTTGCGGCGGGACCAACCGATGACATTAAAGCCCATGGTCTTCAGCTTTTGTGCGGCATCGGACCCCAGAACACCCAACCCCATGACACCGACGGTCACGTCTCTCGCTTCCGGCTGGCCGCCGATCTCGTTCCAGGTTTTCGCCCTCTGCTGCCGGGCATAGGCAAACCCATGGCGCAGATGATGCAGGCACTGCCAGACCACCCATTCGCTCATCCGGTCCGTCAGGCTGCGGTCGACGAAACGCACGACAGGCAGGTTGGGCAGTCCCGGGACGGACAGCACATGGTCGACGCCTGCCCCCCCGGAAAAGATCGCCTTTAAACTTGCCGCCCGGCTGAACAGGGACGGATCGGGCTTCCACACGACGGCATAAGACGCCTGTGAGAGGTCGATGTCTTTCTGGGTCGGATCGCCAAGATCGATCACAGAGCGTCCGGGGAAGGCTGTCTTCAATGCTTTAGCCACGTCGTCGCGGCCGAACTTAAGATCGACGATGATGGAGTTCTGGTCGGACATTAGATCGCTTTCACTACTGGCGCATGCCGCCGGTCTCAACGGCTTCGAGGCTGAAGGCAGCGGCCATCAGCGCTTTGGTATAGTCTGCTTTCGGGGCAGCGAAGACATCTGCCGCCGGCCCCTGCTCGACAACCTTTCCGGCCCGCATCACAATCAGGTCGTTGGCGAGCGCCTTCACCACCTTGAGATCGTGGCTGATGAACAGATATGCGAGATCGTGCCTCGCCTGCAGGTCACGCAGGAGGTCAACGACCTGAGCTTGAACGGTCATATCGAGTGCAGACGTCGGCTCGTCAAGCATCACGAAGCGAGGCTTCAGAACCATGGCCCTGGCAATCGCGATGCGCTGTCTCTGGCCACCGGAGAATTCATGCGGATATCGCCAGCGCGTTGCGGGATCGAGCCCGACTTCCTCAAGCGCCCAGCAGACTCGTGCATCTCGCTCTTCAGCCGACAGGCGTTTCTCGTGCACCTTCAATCCTTCAGCGATGATTTCACCAATCGACATTCGGGGGCTGAGCGAACCGAAGGGATCCTGAAAGACGATCTGCAGCTTGTCTCGCAGAGGCCGCATGTCGCTGTAGGAGAAGGAACCGATATCTTTGCCGATGAAGCTGATGCGCCCACGCGACGAAATTAGACGCGCAAGGGCAAGGCCGAGCGTGGTTTTGCCGGAACCGGATTCGCCGACGACACCCAGGGTCTGCCCGGCGCGGAGCACGAGATCGACACCGTCGACAGCCTTTACATGATCCACGGTCCTGCGGAGAAAGCCTGCCTTGATCGGAAACCAGACGCGAATGTCTTCGCCCTGCATGACAACAGGCTTCGTCGTGTCCGCCACGGGCGGTTCGCCACGGGGCTCAGAGCCGAGGAGCTTCTTGGTATAGTCGTGTTGCGGATTTTCGAAGATGTCCTCAACCCTGCCCGCTTCGACGATCCGCCCCTTGGTCATGACGCAGACCCGATCGGCGAATTTTCGCACAATGCCGAGATCGTGGGTGATGAACAGCATGGACATGCCGTGCTCGGTCTTCAGCCTGCCCAAAAGCTCGAGGATCTGGGCCTGAACAGTAACATCCAGCGCCGTGGTCGGCTCGTCGGCGACCAGCAATTTTGGCCGGTTGGCAAGGGCCATCGCGATCATGACGCGTTGCCGTTGACCGCCTGACAGTTCGTGCGGAAAGGCATTCAGGCGTTTCTCCGGTTCCCGAATACCGACCTGATGGAGCAGTTCGAGAATTCTGGCGCGCGCCGCTGCCCCTGTCATCCCCTGATGCAGGCCCAGGATTTCCCCAATCTGTCGCTCGATCGTGTGGAGCGGATTGAGCGAGGTCATCGGCTCCTGGAAGATCATGGTGATGTCGTTGCCGCGCACATGCCGCAACTCCGGCTCGCTCGCCGTCATCAGGTTCTGCCCGTCGAACAGGATCTCGCCGGACGGGTGGCTGGCGGACGGATAGGGAAGGAGCTTGAGGATCGATGCCGCTGAGACGGATTTTCCAGAGCCGGATTCTCCGACCAAGGCGACGATCTCTCCCCTGCCGATGTCGAAGGAAATGCGATCGACGGCCAGGCTCTCGCGGCCGCCCTGATGGAAGGCGACAGAAAGATTGCGGACGGAGAGGAGCGGATTGCTTGTCATCGAAAGGTCTTTCGCGGGTCAAACGCGTCGCGGACCGCTTCGCCAACGAAGATCAGCAGTGAGAGCATGATCGACATGGTGAAGAAGGCGGTGAGGCCCAACCAGGGCGCCTGGAGGTTACGCTTGCCCTGGGCGATCAGTTCGCCGAGCGAGGGGGAGCCAGGCGGCATCCCGAAGCCGAGGAAGTCGAGAGAGGTCAGTGTTGTGATCGAGCCCGACAGGATGAACGGCAGAAAGGTCAAGGTTGCCACCATGGCATTGGGCAGGAGATGGCGGAACATGATGGTCCAGTTCCCCACGCCAAGCGCGCGTGCGGCATTGACGTATTCGAAATTGCGGGCTCGGAGGAATTCCGCCCGCACGATGCCGACGAAACCGACCCAGGAGAAGAGCAGCATGATGCCAAGCAACACGAAGAAGCCAGGCGGCAGGATCGAGGCGATGATCAGGAGAATGTAGAGAACGGGCAAGGACGACCAGATCTCGATAAAGCGCTGCATGAGCAGGTCCGTCCAGCCGCCGAAATAACCCTGCACGGCTCCGGCCGTGACGCCGATCAGAGCTGAAGTTAGGGTCAGCGCCAATCCGAAGAGAATGGAGATACGAAAGCCGTAGATCATGCGGGCCGTGACATCGCGCGCCTGATCGTCGGTGCCCAGCCAGTTCATGTTGCCGAGCACGCAATTGGGGTCTTCCGCCTTCAGCGGATAGGCCGCGCAGCGGGTGTCCTTGTCCATCAGCCAGAAGGGTGCCGTGGGTGCCGAATGCGGGATTTCGGAGTTCACCGTGCGATAGGAATAGCGGATCGGCGGCCAGACCATCCAGCCATTGGCATTGATTTCGTCGGAGATGAAGGACGAGCGGTAGTCGGTGAGCGCGAGAAAGCCACCGAACTTCTCCTCTGGATAGTCTACCAGGACCGGGAACAGGACTTCGCCCTTGTAGACCGCAATGATCGGCTTGTCGTTGGCAATGAATTCCGCCCCAAGACTGAGCACGAAGAGCAGCATGAAGATCCAGAAGGACCAGAAGCCGCGTCGATTGGCCTTGAAGTTTTCCAACCGCCGCCTGTTCGTGGGCGTAAGGAAGGGGCGCTTGACGGGGGCGGATGCGGTCGAGACTTCGATTGCGGACATTAGACGTCCCTCCGTTCGAAGTCGATGCGGGGATCGATCCAGGTGTAGATGAGGTCTGAAACCAGGCTAATCACGAGGCCCATCAGCGAGAAGATGTAGAGCGTGGCAAAGACGATCGGATAGTCGCGATTGACAATGGCGAGGTAACCGAGGCGGCCGAGACCATCGAGCGAGAAGATGTTCTCGATCAGAAGCGAACCGGTGAAGAAGGCCGAGATGAAAGCGCCCGGCATGCCGGCGATCACGATCAGCATCGCATTGCGGAAGACGTGGCCATAGAGAACCTGGCGCTCGGCCAACCCCTTCGCCCGCGCCGTCACGACGTACTGCTTCTTGATCTCGTCAATGAAGGAATTCTTGGTGAGAAGCGTGGTGGTGGCGAAGGCGGACAGGATCAGGGCGGTCAGCGGCAAGGCCAGATGCCAGAAGTAATCCAGGATCTTCTCCCACCAGGAGAGTGCCGCGAAATTGTCTGAGGTCAGCCCGCGCAGAGGGAACCAGTCGAAGAAGGAGCCACCGGCGAACAGCACGATCAGAAGGATGCCGAACAGGAAGCTTGGCACTGCGTAGCCGATAACGATGATACCCGACGTCCACACATCGAAAGTGGAGCCATCCTTCACGGCTTTGCGGATACCGAGCGGGATGGAGATCGCATAGGATATCAAGAGGACCCAGACCCCGAGCGAGATCGAGACTGGCATTTTTTCAATGATCAGGTCGATGACCGAGGTGTTGCGGAAGAAGCTCTCGCCGAAATCGAAACGGATATAGTTCCACATCATTTCGAGGAAGCGCTCCGCCGGCGGCTTGTCGAAACCGAATTGCTTCTCAAGCTTGGCAATCAGGTCAGGGTCCAACCCCTGAGCGCCGCGATAACGGGAACCGCCCTCGTCCATGCCATTGGGTTGACCGAGCATGTCGCCGCCGCCAGACAGGCGGGCATCGGCGCTGTCGCCCTGGCCACTCAGCTGCGCGATGACCTGTTCGACCGGGCCACCCGGGGCAAACTGCACGACGACGAAGGAGATGCCCATGATGCCGATGATCGTCGGGATCATCAGAAGCAGGCGGCGCAGAATATAGGCGGTCATGCCGGATGCTCCGTCGCGACCCGTGATCTGCGTTGCGGGCACACACCCATTGCGTCAGCCAAGCCGTTCGCCTCCATGCTCGAGCGATTCGTCAATCATCATTCCTAGACCGTCAGCCTCTCGGCGCAAACCCCGGAGCACGCCTCACGGGGTTTTCGCCCACCATATGGCCGGAAAGCCGGTACTGTAGGCCGGCAGCTCCGAGGGGTGCTCGAACTTATCCCAGAAGGCGTATCGAGCCGTTTGGCCATAGTAGAGCGGAATGACATAATCGTTGGCAAGCAGCACACGGTCCATCGCTTTCGTTGCGGCAACTTGCTGATCACGGTCCCGTGGGAAAATGATCTTCTCGATCAGCGCATCGACGGCAGGATCGGCAATGCCCGCATAGTTCTTCGACCCCTCCCGCGCAACGGCAGCCGAACTCCAATAGTCCCTCTGCTCGTTGCCGGGATTCAACGTCTGCGCCCAGACGTTCCAAGTCATGTCGTAGTCAAACGACCGCAGCCTGTTGGTATACTGGGCATCATCGACAGTGCGGATCTGCATGTCGATGCCGATCTTGCGCAGCTGCTGCTGGTAGGGCACCGCGACCACTTCCAACTGGGGGCTCGATAGCAGCAGCTCGAAACGGAATGGCTGCCCCGTTGCAGCATTCACCATGGCATTGCCACGCAACTCGAAGCCGGCCTCCTTGAGCAATCCGACAGCCTTGCGAAGGTTGTCGCGGGAGGCCTGAGGCGAACCGCCGACGGGATTTGCATAGGGCGTATCGAAGACCCCCGCCGGAACCTTGTCCTTCAGTCCGTTCAGAAGTTCGAGTTCCTCGCCCTGCGCGAGCCCTCTTGAGGCCAGTTCAGTACCGAAAAAGAAGCTGTCGACACGTTGATAGGCGCCATAAAACACCGTGCGGTTCAACTCCTCGAAGTCGAGAGCATAGTTCAGGGCGCGGCGAACGCGCTGGTCCTTGAACAGGTCACGGCGCATGTTCGGGACCAGTGCCTGCATGACGCCGGTTGCCCGGAACGGGTTCTCGTATTCTTCCTTGCGGACACGTCCGTCCTTGACTGCGGGGAAGTCGAAGCCGGTCGCCCATCGAGCGGCACGCGTCTCAGTCCAGAAATCAGTATTGCCGGACCGGAAGGCCTCGAACTCGACATCTCGATCTCCGAACATCGTATAGCTGATCGTCTGGAAATTGTTTTGGCCGATGTTGACGTTGATGTCCTTGCCCCAATAGTTATCGCGGAGTTCGTATCGGATCGTTGCCCCCGCACGGAAATCGGCGATCCTGTAGGGACCTGATCCAACAGGCGGCTCGAGCATGGTGCGGGACACATCGCGTCCCTCTTCCCACCAGTGCTTCGGGACGACCGGGAACTGTCCGAGGATCATGGGCAGTTCGCGATTGTTCTTCTGATCGAAGCGGAACGTGACGTCCCGGTCGCCGGTCTTTTCCGCCGACGTCACATGGCCGTAATAGCTCGTATAAAGCGGATTGTGCTCCTTCAACTTCTCGAAGCTGAAGATCACATCCTCCGGCGTGACCGGCTTTCCGTCGGAGAATTTCGCTTCAGCACGCAGTCTGAAGGTCGCAGAAGAGTAATCCGACGGGAAGGAGACGCCTTCGGCGAGAAGACCATATCCCGTCGAAATCTCGTCATCGACATCCTTCAGGAGCGTGTCATAGACCAGAGCCAGCGCAGGCGCCACCTCACCACGGTCGAGGATGATGTTGAAGCTATCGAAGGTGCCGGTCGAAGACATGCGCAGCTCGCCGCCTTTCGGCGCCTGAGGGTTAACGTAGTCAAGATGCGAAAAATCTGCCGGATATTTGGGGTCTCCAATGATCGCCACGGCGTGGCGGAACGGTTCTGTCGGTTCCTGCGCGGATACATCTGCGCCATACAGCGCGAGCCCGCCGACGAGTGCCCAGCAAGTCAAACGTTCTGCGATCGCGGAAAAACCAGCTCTCATGCACCATACCCCTCGTTTTCATAGGGTCAGGATAGGGCAAATGACGGCAAAATACAGACGGCTGACACAGATGTGAGTGTGTCGGCATTCGAAGATTCACCAAATTTTGGTTTCAAGATAAGATCTTCAGATGATTCCTGCGGCTCAGAGGGCCGGGCTATCGAGGACAAACATAACGATGACAGCGGCAAATTGGGCTCGCGGCTTTACCCGGGCCGTCATGCTGACGGCGGCATTTTCGATCGCGACGGGCGATCTGGCGATGGCAGAATCGCCCCCAGCCAAGGAACTCTTCGGGGGCATGCGATTGCCGAGCAAGGCGGCGCCGTCTCCTTACGGATCCTATGCCAAGGGCTGCATCTCCGGTGCTGTTGCCATCCCGACCGATGGCCCGACCTGGCAGGCCATGCGCCTTTCTCGCAACCGGCGCTGGGGCCATCCGGCCATGATCTCCCTGCTCGAAAGGTTCTCAACCGATGCGGCAGCGCTCGGCTGGGGTTCGGGCATCCTGATCGGTGACATTTCGCAGCCGCGCGGCGGGCCGATGTTATCGGGGCATGCCTCGCACCAAATTGGGCTCGATGCCGATATCTGGTTTACCCCAAAGCCAGCCCAGCCGCTCAGCCCGCAACAGCGCGAGGACATGCCGTTCACCTCAATGCTGGACAAGAGCAAGTTCCTGACTGTGGACAAGAAGCGCTGGACCCCAACCCATGCACAGGTCGTCGTTCGGGCCGCGAGTTATCCGCAGGTGGAGCGCGTCTTCGTCAATCCGGCGATCAAGAAGAAGCTCTGCGACACCTGGACAGGCGATCGCGCCGTGCTTGGCAAGATCCGCCCTATCTATGGCCATGACGAGCATTTCCACATCCGGATCAAATGCCCGGAGGGGGCGACCGGCTGCAAGCCGCAGGCTGCCGTTGCCGCCGGTGACGGGTGTGACAAGTCGCTTGCCTGGTGGTTCACACAGGAGCCTTGGGCGGCGCCGAAGAAAGATCCGAAGGCAAAGCCTGCGCCGCCGCCACGCGCCATGGGCCTTTCCGATCTGCCGCGCGCCTGCTCCACCGTGCTGAACCAGCCGGCACCCAGCGATGAAATGGAGGCGACCTACCGCCCGAGCGGCGGTGCGCTTGCAGCACAGGCCTCGGCCTTCGCACCCTCTCAGCCCGTCGATGGCTCCCCTGCCTTCAACGTGCCTGCCTGGGTTCCGGTCCCGCCACCGCGGCCGGCTGGCTTCTAAGCGAGAGGCGCAAACGGATGACCTTTTCAAGCGGCATCGGCTGCGATAAACGGTTGATCAAATCGATTTAAAGAGGCCATCGAACCGCCATGACCCGCGTCCCCTGCATTGCCCTGATCGCTCACGACCAGATGAAGGACGAGATGGCCAGCTTCGCGACGCGGCACATGACGAAGCTTCTTCCCTGGCGGATTGTCGCCACCGGCACAACCGGCGGACGGATCAAGGATGCCTGCCCGGAACTTGATGTAACGCGACTGAAAAGCGGGCCTCTCGGCGGCGATCAACAGATTGGCGCCTTGATATCAACCGGGGAAGTCGACATGCTCGTCTTCTTCGTCGATCCCTTGACGCCCATGCCGCATGATGTGGACGTCAAGGCGTTGATGCGCCTCGCGACTGTTTACGACATCCCGATGGCACTCAACCTCGCAACCGCCGAAATCCTGATCCAGACCCTGACTGCCTGAGGCAGCGGCGCCAAGACCGGACACACCATGGCCCAGACACTCCGCGACCAGCAACTCCCCTTCCCGATTCTCATCGGCGATATCGGCGGCACCAATGCCCGGTTCTCGATCATTGTCGACGAGAGTGGCGAGACCGTCAGCTTTCCCAATGTGGTCAACAAGGACTTTGCAACGATTGACGAGGCTATCCGCGTCAGCGTGCTTCAAGCCGCATCCCATAAACCTCGGTCGCTGATCCTGGCGCTCGCCGGACCGATCAAGGGAGATGAAGTTCCTCTCACCAACTTCCCCTGGATAGTTCGCCCCAAGGTGCTGATGGCGGAGCTTGGCTTCGCCGAGGTGCTGCTGCTGAATGACTTCGAGGCACAGGCCTTGGCGGCCGCAACGCTTGAGCCCTCCGACCGGCATCCTCTGGGCTCGCTCAGCGAGGCACCCCTCGGGTCCCGCGTTGTGCTCGGTCCTGGCACGGGTCTCGGCGTAGCGGGTCTCGTCAGGGCTCGCGACATGTGGTTTCCGGTTCCCGGTGAAGGCGGACATGTGGATGTTGGACCGCGGACGGCGCGCGACCACCAGATCTGGCCGCATCTGACGCCCGTGCGCGACACCCATGCCAAACTCGGCCGGATCTCGGCCGAAGAGCTTCTGTCAGGCCGCGGCCTCATGAATATCTATCGAGCGCTATGCAAGGCAGAAGGGAACCGGACACCGGCCTATGACGACCCGGCAGAGGTCTCTACGTCTGGCATTGCGGGCGCTGATGCACTGGCAGGAGAGGCACTCAGCCTGTTTGCCACCTATCTCGGGCGGGTTGCGGGTGACCTCGCACTGATCTTCATGGCGAAGGGCGGCGTGTTTCTCGCCGGTGGGATCTCGCCGAAGATCCTGCCAGCCCTGCAAAGCGGTGAGTTCCGGGAGGCCTTCGAGGACAAGGCGCCGCATCAGGCTGTGCTGCACGGAATACCGACTTTCGTGGTCACACATCCGCAGGCCGCGCTGCACGGATTGGCGGCCTATGCGCTCGCCCCTTCCGATTTTGGTCTGGCGACTGAGGGCCGTCACTGGCGCTGAAGCGCCCAAAGCTGCCGCTATGGCCAAACCGGCCGCGACTGGCTATAGAGCGGCGGCGCCGAAGGACGGCGCCGCGAGCGCAATCGGCAGGGACGATTTTCTTGACAGCCAAGGCCACTGATCAGCAGACACCCGACAGCGAGAAGGTGACAGACATTCTACGCCGGGTGATCGCCGAAAACGGGCGTGAACATGTACGCGGTTATGCCTTCGCGATCCTGTGTCTCCTGACGGTCGCGATGACGACCGCCTTTACCGCCTGGATCATGGAGTCCGTCGTCAACGAGGCCTTCGCCAATCGTCGCGCCGATCTCGTCTGGATCATCTGCGGCTCGATCTTCGTTGCATTCGTGGTGCGCGGGTTTGCCGGATATGGCCAGGCCGTAACGCTCGCCAAGATCGGCAACAACATCGTGGCGCGGTACCAAACCCGGCTCTTCGCCCATCTGATGACACTGTCGATCGGCTATTTCAACGAAGCCCGCTCCGGTCGGCTCGCTGCCCAGCTGAACCAGAATATCAACGGTGTCCGCGACGTCCTGAACTTGACAGTGACGTCGCTTGCCCGTGATCTGGTGACTCTGATTTCGTTGCTTGCGGTGATGATCTACCAGGACATCGTGCTCTCGCTGATCGTCTTTACCGTCGCGCCCCCGCTGCTGCTCGGCCTGCGCTATATCTCAAAGCGCCTGCGCAGCGTGACCAAAGATGCCGTCATTCTCAATGCACACGTCCTCGGCGCCATGCAGGAAACGGTTCAGGGCATTGCGATCGTCAAGGCGTTCACCATGGAGCCAGTGCTCGCCGGCAAGATCCAGAAGACGATCAATGCCGCGGAACAGCGCTCGAACCGGATTGCGCGGCTGAGCGAACGCAATGGCCCGCTGACTGAATCGCTTGCAGGCCTTTCGATTGCCGGGGTCATGGCCTATGCCGCCTATCAGGCGATCTATGGCGGTGTGTTGCCGGGTGCCTTCTTCTCCTTCGTCACGGCCTTGCTTCTGGCTTATGAGCCGGCAAAGCGTCTTGCCCGCCTTCAGGTTCAGATGGAGCGTGCCGCCGTCAATGCCCGGATGATCTACGAGATCCTGGATACGCAGCCGCATCAGCGCGACAGGGCCGGTGCCGGGCAGATCAAGGTCGGTCCGGCGAGGATCGAGTTCCGCAACGTTACCTTCTCCTATGGTGACACTGGCCCAGTTCTGCGAGACGTGAGTTTTATTGCCGAAGGCGGCAAGACGACGGCACTGGTCGGTCCCTCGGGGGCTGGCAAGTCCACCGTGATTACACTCGTGCCGCGCTTCTATGATCCGGTTGAGGGTCAGATCCTGATCGATGACCAGGATATTGCCGATGTGACAAAGACGTCGCTGCGCCAGCACATCGCTTATGTTTCGCAGCAGCCCTATCTGTTCGAGGGCACGATCCGAGACAATATCCGCTACGGTCGACCTGAAGCGACGGATGCCGAAATCGAAGAAGCCGCAAGGCTTGCCAATGCTCATGACTTTATCCTGCAGCAGCCGCTGGGCTACGAGACGCCGGTTGGTGAAAATGGCGTGACCCTGTCCGGAGGCCAGCGCCAGAGACTGTCGATTGCCCGCGCCCTGGTGCGCAATGCGCCGATTCTTCTGCTCGACGAGGCAACCTCGGCTCTTGACACGGAATCGGAAGCGCTTGTCCAGCAGGCGCTCGATGCGGCCATGGCCGGCCGAACCGTGATCGTGATCGCCCACCGGCTTTCCACCGTGGTCAATGCCGACAAGATCATCGTGATGCAGGCCGGTCAGGTGGTCGAGCAAGGCACGCATGAAAGCCTTGCGAAGCAATCGGGCGGTCTCTACGCTCGGCTCAACAATCTCCAGACCGTCTCGGGCGGCCAGGACCTGATCTAGGAACGACGCATGATGGACAGCCCGATGAAGCTCGTGGTGGTGGGGGCAGCCGGCCGGATGGGCCAGACGCTGATCCGCTTGATCAACGACACGCCTGGAGTTGTTCTGCATGCCGCTGTCGAACGTGCCGGATCGGCAGCGATCGGTCGGGACGCCGGTGATGTCGCCCTGATTGGTCCGCTCGGCGTGACTGTTACCGATGACCCGCTTCAGGCCTTCCTGCATGCTGACGGTGTGATCGACTTCACCTCTCCCGCCTCCAGCGTGGAATTTGCGGCACTCGCCGCACAGGCGCGAATCGTGCACGTCATCGGGACGACGGGCTGCCTGCCAGAGCATGAGGACAAAATCGATGCCGCTGCCCGCCACGCCCGTGTGGTCAAGTCTGGCAATATGAGCCTCGGCGTCAACGTACTCTCGGTTCTCGTCAAGCAGGCGGCTCGCGCGCTCGAAGCCTCCGGCTGGGATATCGAGGTGCTCGAAATGCACCACAAGCACAAGGTGGATGCACCTTCCGGCACAGCCCTTCTGCTCGGTGAAGCGGCCGCTCAGGGGCGCGGAATTGATCTTGCCGACCATTCCGTGCGTGTGCGTGATGGCCATACCGGACCACGCGAGGAAGGCTCGATCGGCTTTGCCACGCTCCGCGGTGGCTCGGTCATCGGCGAGCATTCGGTGCTGTTTGCCGCTGAAGGCGAGATCGTCACCCTGTCACACAGCGCAGGCGACCGATCCCTTTTCGCTCGTGGCGCGTTGAAGGCCGCCACATGGGCCCGGGACAAGAAGCCCGGCCGTTACACCATGCTCGACGTGCTCGGGCTCAACTCCACCCCCTGATCGTCAAGAGAGGAATTGTCGATGACCGGTACACTCGTACTCGTGCGCCATGGCCAGAGCGACTGGAACCTGAAAAACCTGTTTACCGGCTGGCGTGATCCTGATCTCACCGAGCTCGGCGTTCAGGAAGCAAATGCTGGTGGTAAGGCGCTTGCCGATTATGGCATCAAGTTCGATATCGCCTTCACTTCGGTTTTGACCCGCGCGCAGAAGACCTGCAACATCATCCTCGAAAACGTCGGCCAGACCGACCTCGAGACGATCAAGGATGAGGCGCTGAATGAGCGCGACTATGGGGATCTCTCCGGCCTCAACAAGGACGATGCCCGCGCCAAATGGGGCGAGGAGCAGGTGCATATCTGGCGCCGCTCCTATGACGTCCCGCCGCCGGGCGGCGAAAGCCTGCGTGACACGGGTGCCCGCGTCTGGCCGTACTATCTGACCGAGATCCTGCCGCGCGTTCTGCGTGGCGAGAAGGTGCTGGTCGCAGCGCATGGCAATTCGCTGCGTTCGCTGGTCATGGTTCTCGACAAGCTGACCAAGGAACAGATCCTCAGCGTCAACCTCGCGACCGGCGTTCCCATGGTCTACAAGCTGAATGCGGATTCGACTGTCGCTTCGAAGGAAGTCCTCGGCGACATGTCCGGCGCGCATTAAGGCCAAGCCGAAAGCGAAAGTTAAAATGCATGAAGCCGCCTCTTGGGGCGGCTTCTTTCTTTTTTGGGTCTTCAGCGTTGCCTTTTACTGCTTGCGCATGAAGCCCTGAATGAGTTCGGCGAGCGCTTCCGGCTGCTCGACGCAGGGAAGATGGGCGCAATCTTCAATGACCTCGAAACGCGCGCCGGGGATAAGATCGGCACCGGCCTGGACGGTTTCGGGCGGGGTCGAGCCATCCTGGTCCCCAACGACGACGAGCGTGGGGACGGTAATCGTCGGCAAGACATCGGAGAAGTCGGCATCGCGCAGGGCGGCGCAGGTCGACAAATAGCCGGCTACCGACTGGCGTGTCATCATCAAGCGGTAGCCTGCGAGATCATCCGCGCGTTCTTCGTGGAAGACCGGCGTGAACCACCGCTGCATGGCATTGTCGGCAGCACTGTCCAGTCCGCCCTTCTCAATGCCGGCCATGCGCTCGGCCCAGATCTCGGCGGTGCCGATCCGTGGTGCGGTGTCACAGAGGACCAGCTTGCGGAACAGGTCGGGCCGCTCTTTCCAAAGTCCCTGGCAGACGAGGCCGCCGACAGAAAGACCGCAGAACGTGGCCTTGCGAATGCCAAGTGTATCGCAAAGCTCGGCGAGATCCGACACCAGATCGTCCATGCCGAAGGGCTTATCCGCACCGCCCGACAGACCGTGACCGCGGCTGTCGTAGAGGAGCACGGAGACATCCTCGCCCAGTTCATCGAACAAGGGCAGCCAGATGCGAAAATCGGTGCCGAGACCATTCGAGAAAACAATCAGGTTCTTGGCTTTCGCCTCCCCGATCAGTTCATAATGCATGACGTTGCCGTTGATGGTCGCGAAGGCCAAGGCGCAGATCTCCTGTGGTGGTCTGGTTTCGGAGCGCATGCGGCGATCAGCCGATCAACCGTTGCACTCCATCTCTGTTTGTTTCCGCATTCCTCGGCGCTAGGCCGCTCGAAATGCGTCAGTGCGCCTCGTCCCAATTGTGGGCAGCACGCGCATCGACCTTCAGCGGCACCCGCATGTCGACCGCTGGCATCGCGGCATTTTCCATGACGTCGACGATGACCGGCAAGGCGAGATCAACTGCTTCGTCCTCGACCTCGAAGATCAGTTCGTCATGGACCTGCAGCAGCATACGGACGCGTTCGCCCAGACCTGCTATGGACAGAGCCGGCTCGATCTTGATCATCGCCCGGCGAATGACATCGGCGGCGGAGCCCTGGATCGGCGCATTGATCGCGGCGCGCTCGTTAAAGGCACGCATGGACGGGTTTGAGGACCTAATTTCCGGATAGTGCGCGCGGCGGCCGAAAATGGTTTCGACATAGCCGTTTTCGCGGGCGAAGGCCTTGGTGGCTTCCATGTAATCCTTGATGCCGGGGAAACGTTCGAAATACTTCTTGATATAGTCGCCGGCTTCCGATCGCTCGATGCTCAGCTGATTTGCAAGTCCGAAGGCAGAAATGCCGTAGATGATGCCGAAGTTGATCGCCTTGGCACGACGGCGGACTTCCGACGGCATGCCCTCGACCGGCACGCCGAACATTTCGGATGCGGTCATGGCATGAATGTCGACGCCATCGGCAAAGGCCTGGCGCAGTTGCGGGATATCCGCGACATGGGCGAGGACTCGCAGCTCGATCTGGCTATAGTCGGCCGACAGAAGCTTGTGTCCTGGCGTAGAGATGAAGGCCGTACGGATCTTGCGACCTTCTGCCGTGCGAACCGGAATGTTCTGCAGGTTCGGCTCAGATGACGACAGGCGGCCAGTGGTCGTGGAGGCTAGCGAATAGCCCGTGTGGACCCGCTTCGTTTCCGGATGAATATAGCCGGGCAGCGCATCCGTGTAGGTGGATTTAAGTTTGGTCAGCTGACGCCAATCGACAATCTTGCGCGGCAGTGGTGCACCTTCGGCAGCCAGATCTTCGAGGACCTGAGCAGAGGTCGACCATTGACCGGTCTTGGTCTTCGATCCGCCTGGCAGGCCTAGTCTGCCGAAGAGAATGTCACCGAGCTGCTTGGGCGAGCCGATGTTGAAACGCTCGCCGGCCAATTCGTAGACCTCATCCTCGGCAGCGGCCGCCTTCTGGGCCAATTCTCCGGAAAGGCGCGAAAGGATCTGCCTGTCGACGGTGATGCCACGCTCCTCCATATGGGCAAGCACCGGCACCAGTGGGCGCTCCAAGCGCTCATAGATGCGGGTAAGACCCTCAGCCGCGAGGCGCGGCTTCAGAACCAGCCAGAGGCGCAGCGTGACGTCGGCATCTTCCGCTGCATAGGCAGTGGCGCGGTCGATATCGACGAGATCGAAGGTGACTGCAGATTTGCCGGAGCCGGCGACATCCTTGTAGGCGATCGGCGTGTGGCCGAGCCACTTTTCCGACAGGGCGTCCATGCCGTGATTGCCCTTGCCAGCATCCAGCACATAGGACAGAAGCATCGTATCCTCGAAGGACTGCATAACGATGCCGAGGCGCTTCATGACGAGGTAGTCGTATTTGAGGTTCTGCGCGACCTTGAGGACGGACGGATCTTCGAGCAGGTCCTTCAATGCTGCCAGGGCCTCTCCCATCGGGATCTGACCTTCGGCATGCCCCCCGCCAAGAAGGTCACCGACGCCGGTCTTGTGGGCAAGTGGCACATAGGCCGCCCGGATATCGCTCGATCCCGGGGAAGTAGTGTTGTCCTGAATGGCGAGCGAAACTCCAACCAGTTCGGCCTGCATCGGATCGAGGCTGGTGGTTTCTGTATCAAAAGCAACAAGACCGGTTTCACGGGCAGCAGCTATCCAGCTCTCCAGCGTTGGAAGGTCCCGGATCGCAACATAGGACGTCCGGTCGATCGGCTTGCTGGCAAAGGTTTCCGCGCGAGACCGGGAGAGATCTGCCGGGGTCCTACCCTCTGTCGAGTTTACACTCGCTGTCGTGACCGTAGATGTAGCGACCTGGGCTTTCTCTGGCGCAGGTGAGGCGCCGGCTTCGGCCTTATCGAGATCAGGCCCACGCGCGGCGTCGCCCCATTCGACCGGCACGGCCGCCGCCTCGATCGCGGCGGCATCGCAATCGCAGGCTTCCGCCACGCGACGGGTCAGCGTGGTAAACTCCATCGCCTTCAGGAAGCCGATAAGCCTTGGCCCGTCCTGGGGCTCAAGCACGAGCGCGTCGAGATCCATGTCGGTTGGCACATCGGTGCGCAACTCGACCAGTTGCCGCGATACGCGTGCGAGATCGGCGTTTGCGACGATGTTTTCCCGACGCTTGACCTGCTTGATCTCGCCGGCGCGGGCCAGCAGGGTTTCAAGGTCGCCGAATTCCTCAAGCAGTTGGGCCGCCGTTTTCGGGCCAATGCCAGGTATGCCGGGAACGTTGTCCGTCGAGTCGCCGGTCAGCGCCTGCAGATCGATCATCTTTTCCGGCGGCACGCCCCATTTCTCGACGACATCCGGAATGCCGATCTGCTTGTCCTTCATCGCGTCGTACATGTGTACATTGGCAGTGACTAGCTGCATCAGATCCTTGTCGGAAGATACAATCGTGACGTCGGCACCAACGGCTTCCGCCTGGCGGGCATAGGTCGCGATGATATCGTCGGCTTCGAAGCCCTCTGTCTCGATGCAGGGGAGATTAAAGGCGCGGGTCGCATGGCGAATGAGCCCGAATTGCGGGATCAGATCCTCCGGTGGCGCGGACCGGTTCGCCTTGTAGAGAGGATAGATTTCCTTGCGGAAGGTTGTCGACGAATAGTCGAAGATGACGGCGAGATGGGTCGGCGTCACGCCCACATCCGTGTTGCGCGCATCGCGCAGCAGCTTCCACAGCATGTTGCAGAAACCCGATACCGCATTGACGGGAAGACCGTCCGACTTGCGGTTCAGGGCCGGGATGGCGTGGAAGGCGCGGAAGATGAAACCCGAGCCGTCGACAAGGAAAAGATGATCGCCTGTTTTCATGTCGGCATGGATAGCGCGGCGTGGTCAAAACGTCCATGAGGCTTTGACCTGCATCCGGGAAAAGCTTTAGCTGACACGCAGCGAGGGCATACAGTAGTGCTTGCTCACGAAAAGCTTACCGATTTGTAATCCGGCATTCCCTTGAAAAACCGCATTGCCCGCCACAAATCCTTGTCATCGGCGACTGATCACGCCGAAGTCTGAATGAGGCTCGTCCCCCGCCGCTTCAGACTAGGGCAAAGGCCTTATCCCCCTCTCCGGGCCTTTGTCCCCACATTCCGGAGCCGTCGTGGCAGTCCCCCCGCCTATCGCCATGGCGGCTCCGTCAATAACCGACACTCCTCGGTTTGATCAGTTGAAAAGCCCTCCCAAAATAGTCAGTTTCAGGACATGAATCGCATGCGATGATATTCGCACGATTGTCAGCGCGCAGGCTCAACCATGGTTCGGCAACGTCCAGAAACAGCCATATCTCTCGCGACGCAGTTTGCCCGCGGCATGACGCGAGCCGTGCAACTGCGCGCTGCGAGGCTCGGCTTTTCGCCGGGCCAGTTTCCGATCCTGATCGAATTGTGGGCCGAAGAGGGCCTGACCCAGCGACAACTCCTCGACCGCGTCGACGTCGAGCAGGCGACGATTGCCAATACGCTCTCCCGGATGGAACGCGACGGGCTGGTTGAGCGGCGTGTTCACCCCAAGGATAAGCGTGCCCAGCAGATTTTTCTGACCGAGAAGGCGCGCGCGATGCGCGAGGAGGCACAGACAGCCGTGGCGGAGGCAGAAGACGCCGTCTTTGCTGGATTTCGCCGTTTTGAGAAGGAATTGCTGAAAGAATATATTCGCTGGGCGATCGCCAATTCCGGCAAGCCCTAGCGAGCCGGTTTGCGCCGTTCAGAAAAATTGACTGGGCCTACGCCTCGAAACAGCGTCCGGTTTGCTCTATCGTCCCGCCGATTTCAATCCTGCAGGACAATGCCATGACCGATCTCTCCCCCATCCTCGCCAAGGCCGACGAGGCCCTGCCACAGAGCCTCGAGCGGCTATTCGACCTTGTGCGCATCCCGTCGATCTCGACGGATCCGGCTTACAAGGCCGACTGCCGCAAGGCGGGCGAGTGGTTGGTAACAGCGCTGACCGAACTCGGCTTCGACGCCTCGCTGCGCGATACGCCCGGCCATCCGATGGTGGTGGCACATCATCAGGCAGATAACGCCGATGCGCCGCATGCCCTGTTTTACGGGCACTATGACGTGCAGCCGGTCGACCCGCTCGATCTCTGGGAAGACGATCCATTCGCGCCTGCGATCAAGGAGAAGGAGGGGCATAAGGTTATCACCGGCCGCGGCACGTCCGACGACAAGGGCCAGTTGTTGACCTTCGTCGAAGCTTGCCGGGCCTACAAGGCTGTCAAGGGTTCGCTGCCGGTCCGGATTACCATCCTGTTTGAAGGCGAGGAGGAATCCGGTTCGCCGTCGCTGAAACCTTTCCTCGAAGCCAATGCCGATGAACTCAAGGCTGATTTCGCCCTGGTCTGCGACACCAGCATGTGGGATCGCGAGACGCCGGCAATTGCCGCTGCGCTCCGCGGCCTGGTGGGCGAAGAAGTCACCATCACGGCTGCCGACCGCGACCTGCATTCCGGCCTTTTCGGTGGCGCTGCCGCCAACCCCGTTCACATTTTGACGAAGATCCTCGCAGACTTGCATGACGAGACCGGACGCGTGACCCTGCCCGGCTTCTATGACGGTGTCGAAGAGACCCCCTCAAACATCAAGGCCTCGTGGGATAGCCTCGGACGGACAGCTGAAAGCTTCCTCGGCGAAGTCGGTCTATCCATTCCATCCGGCGAAAAGGGCCGCTCGGTGCTGGAACTGACCTGGGCCAGGCCGACGGCCGAAGTGAATGGCATTATCGGCGGCTACACCGGCGAGGGTTTCAAGACGGTGATTGCGGCCAAGGCCTCGGCGAAGATCTCCTTCCGCCTCGTCGGCACACAGGATCCGGCAAAGATCCGCGAGAGCTTCCGCGCCTATGTCCGTGAGCGCATCCCGGCCGACTGCTCGGTTGATTTCCACGAACATGGTGGCTCGCCAGCGATTCAGCTTTCCTATGATTCGCCGGTGCTCACCAAGGCGAAGAACGCCTTGTCCGACGAATGGCCCAAGCCAGCTGTCGTCATCGGCATGGGCGGATCGATCCCGATCGTTGGCGATTTCCAGAAAATGCTCGGCATGGATTCGCTTCTGGTCGGCTTCGGGCTCACCGACGACCGAATCCATTCACCGAACGAAAAATATGACCTGAACTCCTACCACAAGGGTATCCGGTCCTGGATCCGGATCCTAGACGCGCTGGCGAGTCGCTAAGCAGTCGCCCAAAAAGCAAAAAGGCCGGTCAAAAACCGGCCTTTCCTTTACGTTTCGACGCTTTGCCTGCCAGTACATCCGTGGTCAGGGGGCGGAAACGTGCCATGCGGATCGATTGGAAGCTTGACTGCCGAAGCAGCGAGGATCCATGGCTTAAAGATCGCCCTGGATACTTAACAACCGGTTAACCGAAGCAAAGTTTCTGCTGATTTAGCGAAACAAGCGGTCTGTCGCGTGGTGACCTGTAGGTGGGGGACGGGATATCCGGTTTCAAGCCCTGTTAACAATAATGCCTTGAAGGCGCGTTACGTCCTCGTCTAGGCTCTACGCATGAGCCTCGAATCTGTCAGACAGTTTTTCCTCGACCATGCCCCCGACCTCACCGTGATTGTGACTGAGGCAAGCTCAGCGACAGTCGCACTGGCGGCGGAGGCCCATGGGGTTGAGCCGGACCAGATCGCAAAGACAATTTGCGTCAGGATCGGCGAGGAGGTGGCGCTTGTGGTGACGGCCGGCACCAAGCGGCTGGACAATCGAAAATTCAAGGATCGATTCGGCACCAAACCTCGCATGCTGGACGCGGACGCGGTCGTGGAAAGCACGAGCCATCCGGTTGGCGGTGTCTGCCCTTTCGGCCTGCCACTCCCATTGAAAGTGTATTGCGACCAGTCTTTGAGGGCCTTTGAGGAGGTCTTGCCGGCCGGTGGCGCAACGAATGCTGCCATCCGCATTTCTCCGGTTCGGCTTGCCGAGCTGGTGAAGGGCGAATGGGTCGATCTGTGCCAATGACAAGCCGCAACCAAGCATGGTTTACCCAGCTTTAACCACCCCTTAAATCGCCGCATTTATTATGCATTTGCGTTGTGTTCGCCTCGATTGCAGGTGAACTGTCCGACATTGAATGCACCACCTCAAGCGCCATTGCCGCAAGGCAAGCACGCCCATCGACGAGCATCCGGAGCAGAAGCCCCTTGGTGAGCCGAGGCAAAAACCGCGAACGTATCGAACCGACCTTCCAGGACGAATCGGAAGACGAAGACCTGCGTGCCGATCAGGACGATCGAATCGGCAGCAAACGCAAGGGCCGCACCTCGGGCAAGAAGCAAGCGGCCGGATCGCGCAAGGCCAAAGGTTCAAGGACGAGCAACAGGCAGTCCGGCGGCGGGTTCGGCCTCGGAAAGTTCATTTACTGGTGTTTTGTCCTGTCGATCTGGTGCGGGATCGGCCTTGTTGGGCTCGTCGGTTACTACGCATCCCAGATGCCGAGTGCCAGCACCTGGTCTATCCCCGAGCGCCCGCCCAACATGAAGATCGTTTCGGTCGAAGGCACCGTGATTGCCAATCGCGGCGCGACCGGGGGAGAGGCTCTGCCGCTTGAGGAAATGTCACCGTTTATTCCGCAAGCGGTGATGGCGATCGAGGATCGGCGCTTCTATTCGCATTATGGCGTGGATCCGCTCGGCCTTGGGCGGGCGATCTTCACCAACATTACCCGCGGACGGGCCGTGCAGGGTGGCTCGACACTGACACAGCAGCTCGCCAAGAACCTTTTCCTGTCGCCCGAGCGAACGGTGGAGCGAAAGGTTCAGGAAGTACTGCTCGCCTTCTGGCTTGAGCAGAAATACACCAAAGACCAGATCCTCGCGATGTATCTGAACCGCGTTTTCTTCGGCTCGAATGCCTATGGCGTGGAGGCGGCGGCGCGGCGCTACTTCAACAAGTCCGCCCGGGACGTCAATCTCGGCGAAGCGGCCCTTCTGGCCGGCCTGCTGAAAGCCCCCTCGCGGCTGTCGCCGGCGCGCGATCCGGAGGCCGCCGAAGCGCGGGCCCAGGTCGTGCTGCAGGCCATGCGCGAAGAAGGTTACGTCACCGAGGACGACATCAAAACTGCCATGACCCAATCGCCAACCAAGGCGAAGCGCTACTGGAGCGGGGCTGGTCAGTATGTGGCCGATATGGTGCGCGATGACGTCACAGCATTGATCGGCAAAGTCACAGAAGACATCGTGGTCGAGACGACGATCGACCTTAGTCTTGAGGAACAGGCCGAGGCCGTCATCACCGAGACCCTCGATGCGGAGGGCAAGAAATTCAACACCTCGCAGGCCGCACTCGTCTCGATAGATGGTACGGGCGCCATCCGCGCCCTGATCGGCGGTCGCGACTATTCGGAAAGCCAATTCAACCGGGCCGTCAAGGCAAAGCGCCAGCCAGGCTCTGCGTTCAAGCCTTTCGTTTATGCGGCGGCAATGGAAATGGGCGTGCAGCCCAATTCGCTGCGCAATGATGCCCCGATCCGGATCGGCAACTGGACGCCGCAGAACTATGACGAAAAGTATCGTGGACAGGTGACCGTTGCCGGAGCGCTCGCGGATTCGCTGAACACGATCGCAGCGCAACTCGTCATGGAAGCGGGCCCTGACCAGGTGATCAAGGTGGCGCACAGGATGGGAATTGCCTCAGAGTTGCAGAGCAATGCCTCAATCGCCCTTGGCACTTCGGAAGTCTCTCTGCTTGAACTGACGTCCGCCTATGCGCCTTTCATGAACGGCGGCTATAAGGCGACGCCCTATATCGTTCGCCGCATCCTCAAGACTGACGGCACGCTGATCTACGAGAACAATTACCTCGAGCCACCGCGCGTGCTCAATGATGCGGTCGTCGCATCCATGAACACGATGATGAAGGGTGTCATCGACAGGGGCACGGGAAAGCGCGCCAAGCTCAAGGGCTGGGAAGCGGCTGGCAAGACAGGAACGACACAGTCTTTCAGAGACGCCCTGTTTGTTGGCTATACCAGCAATCTGACGACTGGCGTCTGGTTCGGAAACGACAATGGCGACTCGATGAAGAAGGTGACGGGCGGCGGCCTTCCGGCCAAGGCCTGGCATGATTTCATGATGGCAGCACATAAGGGGTTGACGCCCGCGCCGCTTCCAGGAAGCGGTTACGTCGATCCAGCGCCGGCCGAAAACGACGCTACTATCGGCTCAATCCTGTCCGGCGTTCTGCAGGGCGACGAGCAAGAGGCTCAGCCGCCGGCTCAGGATCCAGGACAGGCGCAGTATCCGACCGCAGAGGACGACTATTACGACTCCGAATATCCGCCGGACGATGGCTACCCCGTGGACGAAGACCGCATTCTCGAGGGGCCCGTGCCTCCAGGCGAGGTGGGCGGCGGACAGGGAAGTGGGCGACGCACCACACTGCTTGATTTGCTACTTGGTCAGTAAGGAAGACCATCGAAAAGGCGCAAAGCAGCCAGACGCAAGCCTTGCGGCATAGAAGCTTCGTCCTACGTTTGAGCGGGACGGAGCGATACAGGATGGGGAAGGTCCTGCAATCTCTTCTTTTCCCGATTTCCAGCGGATTTCGAGCCTTGCAGTCAGAAATTTCGCTTCTTATATACGCCACATAACCGCAGCAGCGCTGCAATAGATCCAAGACCATCCACGTCGAGGGGCTGTCAGGGAATTGCCTGATTGGGGTTCCGACAGCCTGCTTCAAGGAGAGAATAATATGGCAAAAGTAATCGGTATCGACCTTGGCACGACCAATTCCTGCGTTGCCGTCATGGACGGCAAGGACGCGAAGGTCATTGAGAATTCCGAAGGTGCACGCACGACGCCTTCCATGGTGGCATTTTCCGACGACGGCGAACGTCTCGTCGGCCAGCCGGCCAAGCGCCAGGCCGTCACCAACCCGACCAACACCCTCTTCGCCGTGAAGCGCCTGATCGGCCGCCGGCACGAAGATCCGACCGTCGAGAAGGACAAGGGCCTCGTCCCCTTCCCGATCATCAAGGGTGACAATGGCGATGCCTGGGTCGAAGCTCAGGGCAAGGGCTATTCGCCTTCGCAGATCTCGGCCATGATCCTTCAGAAGATGAAGGAAACGGCAGAAGCTTATCTCGGCGAAAAGGTCGAAAAGGCCGTCATCACCGTTCCCGCCTACTTCAACGATGCCCAGCGCCAGGCCACCAAGGATGCTGGCCGCATCGCGGGTCTTGAAGTGCTGCGCATCATCAACGAGCCGACGGCTGCCGCTCTTGCCTATGGTCTGGACAAGAAGGACGGCAAGACGATCGCCGTCTACGACCTGGGTGGTGGTACCTTCGATATCTCGGTTCTGGAAATCGGCGACGGCGTCTTCGAAGTGAAGTCGACGAACGGCGACACCTTCCTTGGCGGTGAAGACTTCGACATGCGTCTGGTCGAATATCTCGCAGGCGAATTCAAGAAGGATCAGGGCATCGACCTGAAGGGCGACAAGCTTGCCCTGCAGCGCCTGAAGGAAGCCGCTGAAAAGGCCAAGATCGAACTGTCGTCCTCGCAGCAGACCGAAATCAACCTGCCCTTCATCACGGCAGATGCTTCGGGTCCGAAGCACCTGACGATGAAGCTGACCCGCGCCAAGTTCGAAAGCCTGGTCGACGATCTCGTCCAGCGCACGATCGCACCGTGCAAGGCAGCGCTCAAGGATGCCGGCGTTACCGCAGCCGAGATCGACGAAGTCGTTCTCGTTGGTGGCATGAGCCGCATGCCGAAGGTGCAGGAAGTCGTCAAGCAGCTGTTTGGCAAGGAGCCGCACAAGGGCGTCAACCCGGATGAAGTCGTCGCTCTCGGCGCCGCCATCCAGGCCGGCGTTCTGCAGGGTGACGTCAAGGACGTTCTCCTGCTCGACGTGACCCCGCTGTCGCTCGGCATCGAAACGCTTGGTGGCGTCTTCACCCGTCTGATCGACCGCAACACGACGATCCCGACCAAGAAGAGCCAGACCTTCTCGACTGCAGACGACAACCAGCAGGCCGTGACCATCCGCGTTTCGCAGGGTGAGCGCGAAATGGCTGCGGACAACAAACTGCTTGGCCAGTTCGACCTCGTCGGCCTTCCCCCAGCACCCCGTGGCGTTCCGCAGATCGAAGTGACCTTCGATATCGACGCCAACGGCATCGTGCAGGTTTCTGCCAAGGACAAGGGCACCGGCAAGGAACAACAGATCCGCATCCAGGCTTCTGGCGGCCTTTCGGACGCCGACATCGAGAAGATGGTCAAGGACGCCGAGGCTCACGCTGAGGAAGACAAGAAGCGTCGCGCTGTCGTCGAAGCCAAGAACAACGCCGAAAGCCTCGTTCATTCGACGGAAAAGTCGCTGAAGGACTATGGTGACAAGGTATCGGAAGGCGACCGCAAGTCGATCGAAGATGCCATCGCCGCCCTGAAGTCGGCACTGGAAGCCTCCGATCCGTCGCCGGAAGACATTCAGGCGAAGACCCAGACGCTGATGGAAGTCTCCATGAAGCTTGGTCAGGCGATCTACGAAGCCCAGCAGGCGGATGCCGGTGCAAGCGACTCTGACGGCGGCAAGGACGACAACATCGTCGATGCCGACTATGAAGAAGTAAAGGACGAAGACGCGAAGAAGTCGGCCTGATGCAGGTCAGCTTCGGACGTCGTTTCCACACGTGGCTGGCGCTTGCGCCAGCCACGGTTTCATTGGTGCTTACGACCGGCGCCATGGCGCAGGACAAAGGACAGGCCAGCGCAGTTCATCGTCAGGTGAGCGCCGCCGAAGCCCAAGTGACCAAGGCGATTTCCGCCAAGGACAGCAAGTCCCTTTCCCGCATCGGCAGCGAACTCGGACGGATCATCGAAGCGGCGCTTGCGCGTCGTGAAACCGGTGGAGAGGTGTCGTCTTGCGACATGGCCGCGCACTCGCTGGCATTCGTCGCAGTTTCCGCCGCAGATGGCCTGATCAGCAAGGGAGAGGCGCGCAAGCTTCTTCTTGCGGACGCGTCGACTGCGGCATCAGACTTTCAGAAGGACATGCAGACCTGTGAAAAGCAGGCAGGCAAATCATCTGGCAGCCACACGAGCATCGGGAAAGCTTTGAGAGCTTTATAAGACCATGGCAAAGGCAGATTTTTACGAGACCCTCGGGGTCAGCCGGACCGCAGACGAGAAGGAGCTGAAAGGCGCCTTCCGCAAACTCGCCATGAAATACCATCCGGACAAAAATCCGGATGACAGCGAAGCCGAAAAGAAATTCAAGGAGATCAACGAGGCTTACGAGACCTTGAAGGATCCCCAGAAGCGCGCAGCCTATGACCGCTTCGGCCACGCAGCCTTCGAACAAGGTGGCATGGGCGGCGGCGGCGGTGGTGGCGGCTTTGCCGGCGGCGGCTTCTCAGACATTTTCGAAGACATCTTCGGCGAGATGATGGGCGGCGGTCGCGGTGGCCGCGCACGCTCAAACGGTGGCCGGGAACGTGGCGCAGATCTGCGCTACAATATGGAAATCTCGCTTGAGGAAGCCTTTGCCGGCAAGACGGCGCAGATCAGGGTTCCCACTTCGATCACTTGCGAAGTCTGCACAGGGACCGGTGCAAAACCCGGCACCAAGCCTTCGACATGCGCGACCTGTCAGGGCTCCGGTCGCATCCGAGCGGCCCAGGGCTTTTTCTCGATCGAACGCACCTGCCCCACCTGCCACGGCAGGGGCCAAACGATTTCCGACCCCTGTGGCAAGTGCCATGGCCAGGGTCGCGTGACCGAAGAGCGTTCGCTCTCGGTCAATATCCCATCGGGTATCGAAGATGGCACACGCATTCGCTTGCAGGGTGAAGGCGAAGCTGGCCTTCGGGGTGGGCCGTCGGGCGATCTCTACATATTCCTGTCGGTCAAACCGCATGAGTTCTTCCAGCGGGACGGCGCAGATCTCTATTGCTCGGTTCCGATCTCCATGACGACGGCAGCCCTCGGCGGTACGTTTGACGTGGTCACGATGGACGGTAGCAAGTCGCGTGTGACCGTTCCTGAAGGCACTCAAGCTGGCAAGCAGTTCCGTCTCAAGGGTAAGGGAATGCCGGTTCTTCGGTCATCCCAGACTGGCGATCTCTACATTCAGATCGGCATCGAGACACCACAGAAGCTATCCAAGCGTCAGCGAGAGCTGCTGCAGGAGTTCGACCAGCTGTCCTCCAAGGAGAACAATCCTGAATCAACGGGCTTCTTTGCCCGGATGAAGGACTTCTTCGACACGCTTAGCGACTGACATCAGACAGTTGCCGGCTCGATAAATGGCGGACCTTGGGTCCGCCTTTTTTGTTTCTGTCGTATGAGCTTTGGGCGCATCATTGGGAAACGATGAACTGTATAGAGCCCCAGTGTATGCCAATCCGCTGATCGAGATCCTTCACGCGCCAAGGCGCGCCTGTGGCCTCAAAATCCCTCAATAATGCGGTGGCCGGGTAATAGCGGGCGCCTCAAGCGCCTGCTCTTCAAGGCTCAGGAACCGTTCAACCAGGCGATCGAGCTTCGTCCTTGTCTGCTCGGTCACCTTCCACTGCTCCGCCAACTGGTCCGAGAGTTCCTCGATGACACGAGCCTGATGCGCGACCGTTTCCTCAAGCGTTGTCAGCCTTTCGCGATCCGTATCCATGTCGCCGTCCCTTTTTCGTATTGACGTGCTTGATGCCGCAAGTCTGGCCGAAGGTCAAACCAAACACTTTGACCAAGATGGCAGGTTCAGCGCTGCTTCTTCTTCCTGTACGGCATGAGCATGACGGCCGATGCTGTGACAGCTGCTGCGAAGGTAAGCGCCATGGGAATGACCAGCATCATGGCAGGTAGAACAGGATGGCTGGATCGCGCCAGCGAGGCCCCGACACCCCCGATATCCAGCCAAAAAATGGCGGCTGCAACGAGAAGGCCAAGCAGGGCGCCGAAGGAGGCGTTGACCGCAAGGAACCGGAGCATCTGCCAATGATCCAAACGCTGCTCTTCAGGCGTGAGATCGTCTGATGGGTGCATGAACTCTCTCCTCGTACGAGGCTCCAGAATACCATATCCCCGCCCGCGTTCCATAAGGCCAGAGACGCAGGGAAAGCGGTGCCGATCTGCGCATCTGCCTTGCCATGCCGTCACAGAAGCCCTAGCTCAGGGAAATAGCGAATCCGACCGATGACCGACAAGATCCAGATCCACAGGCTTAAGCTCACCGACTTCCGGAACTATGCCCAGGCCAGCCTCACGCTTGCCGGGCGTCACGTCGTACTTGTTGGGAACAATGGTGCCGGCAAGACCAATTTCATGGAAGCGATCTCTCTTCTATCGCCGGGCCGCGGACTGAGGCGCGCGGCGCTGGCCGATATTCCACGCATTGGCGCGCCCGCCGGTTTTTCTGTTTTTGCTTCAATCGAAGGAATGGCTGGCGAGGTCGATATCGGCACGGGGACAGAAACAACCGAGGACGATAATCTGGTCCGGCGGCTGCGGATCAACGGGGCACCGGCGAAATCAGTCGATGAACTCACCGACCACCTGCGGGTGATTTGGCTGACACCATCCATGGACGGCCTGTTTACTGGCCCATCCGCGGATCGGCGGCGGTTTCTCGATCGACTGGTCCTCTCCCTCGATCCGGCCCATGGACGCCGCGCGAACGATTTCGAACGTGCCATGCGCAGTCGCAACAAGCTTCTGTCCGAAGGTCGGTTCGATCCAGCCTGGCTGACCGGGATCGAACAGCAAATGGCGGCGCTCGGCATTGCGATGGCTGCAGCCCGGCGGGAAATGCTCGGCCTTCTCTCTGGCCTGATCGAGGCCGACCGGCACACATCTGCCTTCCCCTCGGCTGAGCTCGCACTCACCGGCTTCCTTGATGATATGCCTGATGCGCCAGCCTTTGCGCTTGAAGAGCGCTATCTGGACCTGTTGCAGCAATCCCGCTACCGCGACGCGGCGGCGGGGCGCACGCTGGATGGGCCGCACCGGGTTGATCTCCTCGTGCGCCATATCGAAAAGGACATGGATGCAGGCCGCTGTTCCACCGGCGAGCAGAAGGCCTTGCTGATCGGCCTCATATTGGCGCATGCGCGGCTAGTTTCGACCATGACAGGCTTTGCGCCCGTTCTTTTGCTGGACGAAATTGCCGCTCATCTGGATGAGAACCGTCGTGCAGCCCTGTTCGAGCGGATCGATGCTCTTGGTGGCCAGGCGTTCATGACCGGAACAGATCACAACATGTTCTCCGCGCTGGGCGATCGCGCACAGATTGTCGTCGTGCAGGATGGCAATCTCGATGGGTGAAACGGCTTTTCGACTGCTCGGCGCAGTGGCATAAAGGACGCCATGGAACCCTTGCTACCCGAAGAACTTGCCCGCTATCATCGTCATATCCTGCTACCGGAGATCGGCGGCCACGGGCAGCAACGCCTGAAGGCCTCCCGTGTACTGGTCATCGGTGCTGGGGGTCTCGGCTCGCCCGTGCTGCAATATCTGGCGGCGGCGGGCGTTGGGACGCTCGGCATCATTGATGACGATGGTGTTTCGCTTTCCAACCTGCAGCGCCAGGTTATCCATGATACGGGCACGCTCGGCGAGCAGAAGACCGAGAGTGCAGCCCAGGCCATTGCCCGTCTCAACCCGCATTGCCGTGTAATTCGGCACGAACAGCGCTTCGACCTGACATTCGCCGCCGATCATTTAGCGCGCTATACCCTGCTGATCGACGGATCCGATAACTTCACGACGCGCTATGCGGCTGCGGACGCGGCAGAGCAGACGCGAATACCGCTTGTCACCGGTGCCGTCGGGCGGTTTGACGGGACCGTCACCGTGCTCAAGCCGTATGAAGCCGGACCTGACGGTGCGTTGCTGCCCCGCTACCGCGACCTCTTTCCTGAACCGCCTCCAGAAGGGCTGGTACCCGCTTGCGCAGAGGCCGGCGTTGTTGGTGCGCTGACGGGTGTCATCGGCACACTGATGGCGATGGAGGCGATCAAACTTATTACCGCAATCGGCGAGCCCCTGGTGGGGCGGCTTCTGATGTATGACGGGCTCGCCGCCCGTTTCGAAACCATTCGCTACAAGAGACGGGGGACGGCACGATGACACTTTCCATCCTGCGCATCGGCGGGGATACATTCACGGACTACGAGGGGCTTCTGACGCTGATCCTTCGGTCCTTTGCCTACATGGACCCTTTGATCGATCCTCCCTCCTCCGCCCACCGCCTGACGGTGGCAGGCCTGAAAGAGAAGGCACGCGATGAAATCGGCCTGGTGGCCCACGACGACGGCCAGTTGCTTGGCTGTGCATTTCTGCGGCCAGAGCCCGATTTTCTCTATGTCGGCAAGCTTGCGGTCGATCCGGACTTACAGGGTCGGGGCATTGGCACCCTTCTCCTTCGCGAAGCGGAACGCATTGCACAGGACCTGGGGCGCCCGAGCCTACGGCTTGAAACCCGGATCGAGCTTGTCGGCAATCATGCGCGGTTCGGCGCATGGGGTTTCGTTAAAACGGCGGAAAATCGTCATGCTGGCTATGACCGGACGACGTCGATCGAGATGCAAAAGCGACTCGCTTAACGCGACGATGCGTCAGTTTCGACCTGGCAGCACGCGGTTCGGTGGCCGATGGCCATCGAAATAGGTGCGGATGTTGATGATCACCTTGTCGCCCATGTCGATACGGCCTTCCATGGTCGCCGATCCAGTATGCGGCAGCAGAACCACCTTGCCCTCGTTGGCCAGTTTCACCAGCTTCGGATTGACCGCAGGCTCCTTCTCGAACACGTCGAGACCGGCACCCGCGATCTTGCCATTGCGCAAGGCTTCAACCAGGGCATCCTCGTCGATAATATCGCCGCGTGCCGTATTAACGATGTAGCTCGTCGGCTGCAGCAAGGCGAGGCGGCGCGCCGAGAGGAGATGGAAGGTAGCCGGAGTCGACGGGCAGTTGACTGAGACGATGTCCACCCGGGCAAGCATCTGGTCGAGGCTATCCCAATAGGTCGCTTCCAACTCTTCCTCGGTTCCCGGATGAACGCGTTTGCGGTTGTGATAGTGGATCGACAAGCCAAAGGCCTTGGCCCGGCGGGCAACGGCGGTGCCGATGCGCCCCATGCCGATGATGCCGATCCGCTTGCCCCAGATCCGCCGTCCGAGCATCCAGGTCGGGGACCAGCCCTCCCATTCGCCCGGCCGGTCCATCAGAACCCGCGCGCCCTCGACGAGCCGACGCGGTACGGCGAGGATAAGGGCCATCGTCATGTCGGCCGTGTCTTCGGTCAAAACATTCGGCGTGTTGGTGACTGTAATGCCCTTGCGGGCTGCCGCATCGACATCGATGTGGTCGGTCCCGTTCGAAAAACTCGCAATCAGCTTCAGGCGTGGGCCGGCTTCTGCAATCAGCGATTCGTCGATCCGGTCGGTGACTGTCGGCACCAGCACGTCGCAGGCCTTCACCGCAGCAATCAACTCTTCGCGCGTTCGGAGTTTATCGTCTATATTCAGCTCTGCATCGAAGAGCTCGCGCATGCGCGTTTCCACGGCATCCGGCAGTTTCCGCGTGATGTAAACCGTGGGTCTTTTCCGCTGCGTCATGGGTCGGATCGATGCCTCGTAAAGAACTCGTTAACCGAGACGGAGGATACTCCATCATCACTGGGCAATTTCTATCAAACCCGTCGGCGAAGACAAACAAAACTCGTCAGTCCGCTGCAATGAAGTGCCCGAGCTCCAAGAATTCCCGGTCTCCGGGAACCGCTCCGTTTCAACCCGGCTGCCCTGGATCAACCATGCTTCAGACAATGAGCCGTATTGGCCTCGCTTCCTATGTTCTGCTCCTGTCCATGATGGCAGGCCTTGAGCCGAGTGCGGCTCAGTCTTCCACCAAGGGGCCGAGCGGCCTGCCCTTGCCGCGTTTCGTCAGCCTGAAGGCCGAGCGGGTCAATCTACGCATCGGTCCCAGCACCGACTACGCGGTTTCATGGCGCTACATGAAATCGGGGCTGCCGGTGGAAATCATCCGGGAATACGAGAACTGGCGACAGATCCGCGACGCCGATGGCACCGAGGGTTGGGTCAATCAAACCCTGCTCACCGGCGAACGCACCGCCGTGGCCGCTCCATGGATGAAAGGGAACGGCGAAAACATCTACGTGATGATGCGACGCGATTCGACCCCTTCCGCCGCTGTCGTCGCCAAACTTGAGCCCGGCGTCGTACTCGGCCTCAAGGAGTGCAATGGCAACTGGTGCCTGAGTGAAATTCAGGGCGTCAATGGCTGGGTCTCGCAGAACGAGATCTGGGGTGCCTATCCGGGTGAAGCCTTCAAATAAGCCCGAGACTGGCAGCCCCCTTCGAGAGCGACGACATCGGTCGGGGGCCGATCTGCTGGATTACCACGCCCGCAGCGTAACATCCAAGATGGGCACATTCCTCAAGTGTACGGCCGGCGGTATATCCATAGAGAAACCCTGCCGCGAAGAGATCACCGGCACCGGTGGTATCGAGAAGGTTTGTAACGTTCGAGGCTGGAACCTTGATGCGCTGATCGTCCTTGACGACGATCGCCCCTTGGTCGCCGAGCGTCACGGCCGCAAGCTTGCAATCCCTGGATAGATTGTCGAGGGCAGTCGCGAAATCGTCGGTCTCATACAATGCCAGCGCTTCCTGCTGATTGGCAAAGACGATGTCGACCTTGCCTGAGCGCATCAGGTCTAGAAACTCATCCCGATAGCGCATGACGCAAAAGCTGTCCGAGAGCGTCATCGAGACTTCACGACCGTGCTCGTGGGCGATTGCGGCGCAGTCGAGGATGGCCTGCTTGGCACGCGGCGGATCCCAAAGATAGCCTTCGAAATAGGTCACCTTCGACTGAGCGACGACTTCCGCCTCGACATCGTCAGGGCCAAACTCGACGCAGGCGCCAAGATAGGTATTCATCGAGCGTTCGCTGTCCTCGGTGACGAAGATCATGCTGCGTGCCGTCGGCGGGCGGGTATCACCCGGCTTGGTCTGGAAATGAACGCCCTGTGCGCGAATATCATGGGTAAAGATTTCGCCGAGCTGGTCGGAAGCGACCTTGCCGAAATAGGCTGCCCGGCCACCGAAATTTGCGACGCCTGCTGCGGTATTGCCGGCACTCCCGCCGGACGCTTCGACCGCCGGCCCCATCATTGCGTAAAGCCGTTCGGCGCGCTCGGCATCGATCAGGTTCATGGCACCCTTGGTGATCGCGTTTTCAATCAGAAAGCGATCGTCACAGCGGGAGATGATGTCGACGATGGCATTGCCGACGGTCAGAACGTCATATTGGCTCATCAGGTCTGGGCTCCTTTGGTCTCCTGCCCTCATAGTGCTTTTTCCGAGCATTGGAAGGAAAAAGAGAGCGGGACACGGGCTGTCATCATTGTGTTACGGGCCGCTGGCATTTCCATACTCAGGGTCGGAGACATCTGGCCTGTGGCCATGATGGCCTCACTGTCGGGGCTGATCGACCACGGATGTACTGGCGATCGGATCCCCGCAGTCTGGCCATAAAAGCACGCTCTACATACTTTCTGTTTCCAAGCACCACCCTATGCTTGGTCTGCAAGACTTGTCGGCCTAAGAAGGATCATCCTTCCTCCCAAGAGTCGTGCTCCTCCCCCATGTCATCTGTTGCTCAAGACGTTCTCCCCATATTCATCCTGATCTTTTTCGGCTGGTCGCTGGTGCGATTCGGCGTCCTCAAGGAGGGCATCGGCGAAGGTCTCGGCGATTTTGTCTTCCGGGTCGCCGTACCGATGCTGCTCTTCCGAACCATCGCACATGCCGATTTCCACGGCTCGTCTCCGTTCCGCCTGTGGATCGCCTATTTTGCCGGCGTCGCCATTGCCTGGACTATCGGGCATCTGATTGCCACGCGCGTGTTCGGTCATGACAGCCGCATCGGCGTTCTGGCAGGCGTCTCCGCAGGCTTTGCCAATAATGTCTTCATCGGATTGCCGCTCGTGGAACGAACGGTTGGGCCTGAAGGCATTGTGGCAATGTCGATCCTGCTCGCTGTTCATCTGCCGCTGATGATGATCGCCGGCACGCTGCTCATGGAGCGCGCCGAACAGAAAACCAGCGGCCGCCCCTCGCAGGGCCTTATGGCCGTCAGCCGGCAGGTGGCACTCAACCTGGTGCGCAATCCGCTCATTATCGGTCTCATCGCCGGCATTATCGTGCAAACTCTCGGTTTGCCGATCCCTGCCGTTCTTGACAATGTCGTCGGACAGGTTGCCGGCATGGCCGCACCGGCGGCCCTGATTTCACTGGGCATGACCCTTAATCAATATGGCATGGCAGGCAATGTTCGAATTGCCGGCGTCGTCTCCACGATTAAGCTGGTGCTGATGCCAGCCTGTGTGTGGGCTGTCGCGACACTTCTCGGCCTCTCGCCGCAATGGACAGCCGCACTGGTTCTAACCTCTTCTGTGCCGACGGGCATCAATGCGTGGTTGATCGCAAACCGCTTCGGCGTCGGCCAGGGGCTGGCCGCAAGTGTCATCACGCTGTCAACGGCAGTCGGCGTCCTAACCGTCTCTCTTTGGGCTCTTCTTCTTTTATAAAGAATGCACAAACGAAAACGCCCGGCCGAAGCCGGGCGTTTCCGATAGACATTAAACCTGAGATCAATCAGTTCGCCGGTGCGGCTGCCGGCGCTTCGGCGGGAGCAGCAGGCGTCTCAGCAGGAGCGGCCGGAGCAGCAGCAGCCGGGGCTTCTGCCGGCGCTGCGGGAGCAGCAGCTGCATCAGCAGCCGGGGCTTCGGTCGCAGCAGCAGCATCCGGGGTCGGCAGCGCAACCGGGCTGTCAGCCATGGTGTGCAGATACATGATCAGGTTGGCGCGCTCGTCATCCTTCTTGATACCGGCGAAGCCCATGGCGGTGCCAGGAATGTGCTTCTTCGGAGCCGTGAGGAATTCGTTCAGGTGATCCCAGGTCCAGAGCTCGCTGCCACCCTTGGAGAATTCCGTGATGGCTGCGGAGTAGCTGAAACCTTCATGCGAAGCGATCGGGCGGTCGACAAGGCCGTAGAGGTTCGGGCCAACCTTGTTGGCGCCGCCCTTGTCGACGGTGTGACAGCTCGCACACTTCTTGAATACGCCTTCGCCGGCAGCGGCATCAGCGCTGGCCAGAAGAACGGCGATCGGGGTGGCTGCAGCAGCCTCCGGTGCGGCACCAGCCTCGGCCGTTTCTTCGGCTACGATGGCAAAGCCTTGCTGCTCCGGCTCTTCCGCATGGAAAATACCTTCCGATGCGATGGAGACGGACATCAGGACGAATACGGTGCCGAGAAACGCACCGACGCCCATGTTGGTATAAGAGTTCATCTGCAAAGCTCCCCATGCAGTCGGCTGATCAGCAACCGGACGACCTTGAAATCGGGCGGAACCTATGTCTTTTGCATAACACTTGCAACACGATTATGGTCCCGCAACTGGGACTTTTTGACACTTCTCTGCGGTGATTTGAAGGGGTTAGGACCATGAATAGCGGCAAAAGCGACGAAACGCTGGTCCTCATCCCTGCACGCATGGCGTCCACCCGTTTGCCGGGCAAGCCGCTGGCCGATATTGCCGGTCTTCCAATGATCGTGCAGGTGGCCAAACGGGCGCAGGAAGCGGATGTCGGACGAATCATCGTGGCCGTCGATGACCAGCGAACCTATGATGCCGTAGAGGCGGCGGGTTTCGAAGTCGTGATGACGCGGGTCGATCACCAATCGGGCTCGGACAGGATATTCGAGGCGCTGAGCAAGGTCGACCCGGAAGGTCGCGCCAAGATCGTGATCAATGTCCAGGGCGACCTGCCGACGATTGATCCGCAAACCATCCGTGCGGCACTCCGGCCGCTTGAGGATCCCGCCGTGGATATCGCGACGCTCACCGTCGAGATAATCGATGAGCACGAAAAGACAAATCCGAACGTCGTGAAGGTAGTGGGCTCGCCGCTCTCTGACAGTCGTTTGCGGGCGCTCTACTTCACCCGAGCAACCGCCCCGCATGGCGGCGGCCCGCTGTACCATCACATCGGTCTCTATGCATATAGACGGACAGCGCTGGAACGCTTCGTCACCCTTTCGCCGTCGACGCTGGAAAAGCGAGAATCGCTCGAACAGTTGCGTGCGCTGGAAGCCGGCATGCGCATCGATGTCGAAGTGGTAAACACCGTACCGCTTGGTGTCGACACGCCTGCCGATCTCGAAAAGGCGCGGCTGAGCCTCTCGGCCTCCTCAAACTAAGGACCTCATCCCCTTGGCCCCTACCAACAAGATTTCATTCCAAGGCGACTTCGGCGCCAATTCCGACATGGCCTGCCGCGACATGTTCCCGACCATGGAGCCCCTGCCCTGCGCCACCTTCGAGGACGCCTTCGTAGCGCTGGAGACCGGCGAGGTGGATCTGGCGATGATCCCGATCGAAAACACGCTGGCCGGACGCGTCGCCGACATCCACTACCTCCTGCCGCTGTCGCGCCTGCATATCGTCGGCGAATACTTCATGCCGATCCGGTTTCAGCTGATGGTGCTGCCGGGCGTGAAACTCGACGAGATCCGGACCGTTCACAGTCATATCCATGCGCTTGGCCAGTGCCGGAAAATTATCCGCAGCCATGGGTGGAAGGCTGTGGTCGCAGGCGATACGGCTGGGGCTGCCAAGCAGGTTTCTGAAAAAGGCGACCGCAGCATGGCGGCGCTTGCCCCCCGACTCGCTGCCTCGCTGTACGGGCTCGATATCATTGCTGAGAATGTCGAGGATTCGGAAAACAACGTGACACGGTTCGTCGTGCTCGCACGCGATGAGGATGACCCGAAGCGGACGACCTCGGACGAACAGTTCATCACCACCTTCGTGTTCAATGTGCGCAATCTTCCCGCTGCCCTCTACAAGGCAATGGGAGGCTTTGCGACAAACGGGGTGAACATGACCAAGCTGGAAAGCTACCAGATCGGCGGGAAGTTCACGGCGACGCAGTTTTATGCCGATATCGAAGGACATCCGGACGATGCGCCGGTCCGGCGGGCGCTGGAAGAGCTGCGCTTCTTCTCGGAGAAGGTGCGCATTCTAGGCGTGTACAAGGCGCATGCAATGCGCGGGAAGCTCTAGGATTAGTGATCGAATAGCGGCTCAATGCCGCCATTCGTACCAGTCTTCCACCAAACGTCGCGCAATCGTTCCAGCAATCGGCAGAGTCCGCCCGTCAGCCACTCCTTCAGTGAGCATCTGGCCGATCTCGTTGCGAGTGAACCATCGACAATCCTCAAGTTCGACACTGTCAAAATCGATGTCGACGCTGATCGCCTCACCGTAGCAGCCGAGCATCAGCTGGTGCGGCATCGGCCAGGGTTGCGAGGCGTGATAGCGGACGCGGCCGACGGTGATGCCGGATTCCTCGCGCGTCTCGCGACGGACGGCGTTTTCAATCGTCTCGCCCGGTTCGATGAAACCGGCAAGCGAGGAATACATGCCTTGCGGGAAACGATGGCTGCGCCCGAGCAGGCAGCGGTCGTGTTTCTCATCGACCACCAGCATGATCACAACGGGATCGGTGCGGGGAAAGATTTCGTGGGCGCAGCCTGTGCAGATGCGCTTGTAGCCGCCGATGCGGCCTTCCATGACCGCGCCGCAGCGACCGCAGAACTTGTTGTCGGCATTCCAGCGCAGGAGGCTGAGCGCTTGAGCGACTTCGCCGAGCAGATCCTCGCCGATGAGGGCGTCGCGGAACAGCGCGCGGGGATCGGCGGGCTTGAACTCAGCCGACAAGTCTTCCGGCTTCAGCGCGACAGGGACCGCCAGGCGCGGCTCGCCGGTCGGCTGGTGGCCGAGGAGAATTGCACTGTCGAAATCAGGCTGTAACGCTGCCAGTTCGTAAGGCGCAAAGAGCGGATCGAGCACCTGCCCATCATGCTTCAGCACCAGCTGTGTGCCGGAAAAGGCGAGGATGTGGGTGCCCTCCACTTTGAGGGCGTTTTCGAGCGAAGTCTCGTCGCGATGTTCGCTATCGCGGTCCAGACGATTCCCGGAGAAGGCGGTGAGTTCGCTCGGTTCAAGATGCGGAGCGTGGTTCAGGAATATGGAATTTTTCATTGGCAGGCTTCTAGAATCCTGTTCTTCATCAACTCAAAGGCTGGGCGCTCATATGGCACGGACTGACCAAAACCCCAGATCGGTCCCGGCCAGTTCGGATCGCCTTCGCTGCGCGCGACAATATGAACGTGAAGCTGGCACACGATGTTTCCGATGGCTGCGATATTGATCTTCGTTGCCCCGGTGACCGTTTTAAGCGCTGCGGCAACCGTAACCTGTTCGAAGGTCAGAACGGCCTGATCCAGAGGAGCAAGGTCGAAGATTTCGCTGACGTTTCGGCGTTGGGGCACAAGGATGAGCCATGGCCAGCGACTGTCATGCGACAGTCTCAAGTCGCAGAGGCCTAGCTGCATGATGGACTCGCTGTCACGGGCGAGGCGTTCGTCAAGAACGAAGGGTTCCAAGGCGTTTCTCTCCGCTGCGGTTTTTTTCAAGCGTAGCAGTTTTTTTTGCGCTTGGCTTGCATTCGGCGATGGAATTGCCGATATGTCTCCTCGGGAGGTTGGTGGTGGACGAGCCACTCGCCAACCGGGTCAGGTCCGGAAGGAAGCAGCCCTAACGAGCGCGGCACGGGTCATCGTGCCAGCCTCCCACCTCAACTTCATTTCCGGCCTCTGTTTCCAAACCGGGCCGCGCCATGCCCGGCAGCGGGCGACGGGGAAGCTGGCAACGCGATGAGCGATTTAGAGCCCACTGCAGAGGCCAAACCCGCACCCGGCGGATACCGCGTCCTCGCCCGAAAGTATCGCCCCAAGGATTTCACAGACCTGATGGTCGGCCAGGAGCCGATGGTTCGGACGCTGACCAACGCGTTTGAGACCGGCCGGATCGCCCAGGCTTACATGCTGACCGGTGTGCGTGGGGTCGGCAAGACGACCACGGCTCGCATCCTGGCACGTGCGCTTAACTACCGGACGCCCGAGATCGACAGACCGACGATCGACCTTCGTATCCCCGGCGAGCACTGCCAGGCGATCATGGAAGGCCGGCATGTCGACGTGATCGAGATGGACGCCGCCTCCCATACCGGCATTGATGACATCAGAGAGATCATCGAGCAGGTGCGCTACCGGCCCGTTTCGGCGCGCTATAAAGTCTATATCATCGACGAAGTGCACATGCTCTCGACGGCGGCCTTCAACGGATTGTTGAAGACGCTCGAAGAACCACCGGAACATGTGAAATTCATCTTCGCCACGACCGAAATCCGCAAGGTTCCGATCACTGTGCTCTCCCGCTGCCAGCGCTTCGACCTGCGCCGGATCAGTGCTGGCGATCTCGTCGGGCTTTTTTCGACCATCGCGTCGAAGGAAGGCATTGAGGCCGATGAGGATGCGCTTGCGATGATCGCTCGCGCGGCAGAAGGCTCGGCACGTGACGGCCTTTCGCTGCTCGATCAGGCAATTGCGCATGGCAGCGGCGTGGTGCATGCCGACGCCGTCCGCTCCATGCTGGGCCTTGCCGACCGGGCACGCATCGTCGACCTCTTCGAGCATGTGGTGCGCGGCGATGTCGCTGCGGCCCTGGCCGAATTCGGTGGCCAGTATGAGGCCGGCGCCAACCCGACCGTTGTGCTGACAGACCTCGCAGACTTCACCCATCTCGTAACACGCCTCAAATATATTCCCTCGGCAGCCCAGGACCCCTCCCTCTCGGAAGTGGAGCGCCTGCGCGGTGCGGACCTGGCCGAAAATGTCTCGGTGACGACCCTGTCGCGGATGTGGCAGATGCTGCTCAAGGGCATACCCGAAGCGGAGGCATCGTCGCGGCCGGCGGGAGCAGCCGAAATGGTTCTGATCCGGCTTGCGCATGCAGCCCATCTCCCATCGCCGGAAGATGCCGCACGGCGATTGCTGGAGTTGAACGATGGCCAGGGTGGCGCCGATCGCGGTGCTGCACCCCCCCGCCCGAATGGCGGTGGCGGCGCTTCGATGGCGATGCGGGTACAAGCCGTTGCACAGGCATCGCCGGACGCCGCCCCCCGGATCGCCAACGGACAGCCGGTGGCACATCTGACTAGCGTGCCGGCGGGCCAGTCCCTGCCGCAAGGCATGGAGCGCATCCAACCGAAAACGCAGGAAGCGCCGATCCCGACGGTTGCGATCAATTCGCTGGATGACATCGCCGATCTCTGCACGAAAAACCGGAGCCCCGTACTTCGGGCCCAACTTCGGCAGTTCGTCCATCTAGTAAAGATGGAACCGGGTCGACTGGAAATCCGGTTGGAATCGCAATGCCCTCCCACCATCGTCAATGAATTGAAGCTCCGGCTCACCGAATGGACCGGCATAACCTGGTGGGTCACGCTTTCGAACGAAAAGGGTGCGCCGACGCTTGTTGAAGTCGACACCTCCAATCGCGAGGCACGGCTTCTGGATGCGCGTCAGGATCCTGACGTGGCGGCCATCCTTTCGCGCTTTCCCGGCGCAAAGATCACCGATGTTCGCATCAAGACGCCAGCCATCGAAGAAGACGATGCGCTACCGGCCGCACCGGCCGTGGCCGAATCCGCCGAAGGCGACATCCTTCCCGGCGACGACATAGAGTTCTAGGACGCGACGCTGTCCGGACGATAGACAACATCCAAAGGAGACGACGATGCGCGACATCATGGGCATGATGGGCAAGGTCAAGGAAATGCAGTCCAAGATGGAAAAGATGCAGGAGGAAATCGCTGCACTTGAAATCGAAGGCAAGTCCGGCGGTGGCCTCGTGACCGTCGTACTGACTGGCAAGGGCGAGATGCGCAGTATCAAGATCGACCCGTCGCTCTTCAAAGAAGATGATGTCGAGATCCTGGAAGACCTGATCGTTGCAGCCCACAAGGATGCCAAGGATAAGGGCGAGGCCCAGGCGCAGGAAAAGATGGCGGCGCTGACAGCCGGCATTCCGCTTCCGCCGGGCATGAAGTTCCCGTTCTAAGACATCCGCGGCGATCGGGTCTGATCAGATATAGACCCGATCGGCCCAAGGATTTCGCCCCTCGCGCAGGAAGTCGAGGCTCTGCCGCCAGAAGCCCTCTTCATGCCGAGCGTGGAAGAGGTCGAAGTGACCAACCCGCGCGAGACCCAGGTCCTTTGGTGACAGCAGGATCTTGGTGACGGGTGCCCGGGAATAGTAACGCATGGCACGGCGGATCGCCTTAGGCGTTGCGAATTCATCATCCGTCATCGTGACGCTGAGGATTGGGGTCGCGACACCTGCAAAGCGCTCGCGCATGACCTCGGCTGCCTGACCGGACAAGCCCTGCTCCGCCCGGTCCTGCTGCAGCCCCCAGCCATAGGCGACCCCTTTTGGCAGATCTTCAAGCCATCCGAGACGCTTGCCAGGAAAGTAACCGAGCGCGAGCGTCATGGCAGGCATTGCGACATGCCATTTGAGAAACAGGGGAAGGCGGCGAGTTCGCGCGTAGTCACGCCAATAGCCGAATTGCCCACCGACAGAGAGCATGGCCGCGATCTGGTTTGAGGCTGGGGAATAGCCCGGCAGGAATCCGCCGATGCTGTGGCCAACGACAAGAACCCTGCCTGTGCAGTCGAGATCGAGCGCATGGCGCAGCGCCGCGTCAAAATCCTGCTCGCCCCACTGGCGCCAGGTGAAGGTCGATCCTTTAAGGGTCTCGGGACGAGACAGCCCGATTCCGCGATAATCATAGGTGAGGACGGCGAAGCCACGTGCGGCGATGTAGGCTGCGTAGCGATGATAATAGCGAGCGTGCACGCCGGTCGCGGGATTGATGATGACGGTCCCTGCCGCAGAGGGCTTAGCAGCCGGCCACCAATGCCCTGTGAGCCGCACACCGTCGGCACCGGTTAGTTCTGTTATCCTCGGTTCCATCACTGCTCCACTCGGGCGCCATGATGGCGAGGAGGATGGGGCGGGTAAAGCCCGGCATGACTTAGACCTTCGCCCAACGTCACATCTTGCCGGTACGGATCGCGTCCTTGACCTTGTAGTGAACGGGGGCCGCAAGATAGCGGGCGCGATCGGGATCGCTCAGCCTTCCGCCGAAGGTCGCCATCATCTCCCGGACTGTCACGCGCTCGCCCGACCAGGGCGTAAACTGGACGGCTTGCCCGGATTCGATCATTCCACCCTGCAGTACTCTTGCATAGGCACCCGGACGAGCCGCATGGGTATAACGCTTGACGAAGGTCGGTTCGCCCATCTTTGCGGCGAATGTCGCGCAGGGAATCCGCGCGGAGGTGATTTCGAGGATCACTTCACCGATCTTCAGCCGATCACCAGCGGCCAGCATGGCGCTTTCCAGACCGTCAATCACAAGGTTTTCGCCGAAGGTTCCGTAAGGCAGATCACGGCCGAGCTCGGCCTGCCACCAGTCGAGATCGATCGAACCTTCGAGGTAAACGGCCTGATCGACACCGCCGTGGTGCTTGCGATTGAGGATCGCATCACCGACCAGCCCCTCGGAATCAACCATGATCGCCCCGTTAAGCGGCTGTTTGTTGATGCCCGTCTTGTATTTCTTGCCGGCCAGGATTTCCGGTCGGCCGAGGCAGACGGCGAGGATTTTCATTGTTCGTCTCGTGTTCTGCGATTCCGTTTGGCAACTATATGGGCTAGAAACCCGCCATGGCAAAGCGAGTCACCGGCCCCGAAATCGAGAAACTCATCCAGCTTCTGGCGAAAGTGCCGGGGCTAGGGCCCCGCTCTGCGCGGCGAGCGGCCCTGCACCTGATCAAGAAGAAGGACCAGCTCCTGGGCCCCCTTGGCCACGCAATGGGCGAGGCCTATGACAAGGTGAAGATCTGTTCCTGCTGCGGCAATGTCGACACGATGGATCCCTGCACCGTCTGCACCGACGTGCAGCGCGACCAGTCGGTCATCATCGTCGTCGAAGACGTCTCGGATCTCTGGGCTTTGGAACGGGCAGGCGCGATGAATGCGGCCTACCACGTTCTCGGCGGCACACTGTCGCCGCTCGATGGCATCGGGCCTGATGATCTTAATATCAAGGGGCTGATAGACCGCGTATCGAAGGGCGGCGTCAACGAGATCATCATCGCAGTCAATGCCACCGTTGAAGGCCAGACGACCGCCCACTACATCACCGATCATCTGACGGGACTCGAGGTCAAGGTCACCCGGCTTGCGCATGGCGTGCCTGTTGGTGGCGAACTCGACTATCTCGATGAAGGCACCCTGTCGGCGGCGCTTCGCGCCCGTACGGCGATCTGACGTTCCAGACGGGAGATCCCCAATGGCTTTCAAGCCCCGGTCGCTTTTGCGGCTCGCTCTTGCCGTTTCAACTGCGTTCGGTTTCGCGACAGCGGCCGAAGCCGCCCCGTCACGCGCGCAGGTGGAGACACAATTCCGGCAGTGGATCGAAACAGATCTCTGGCGGGCGGCGAAAGACGGCGGTGTCGGACGCGACGTTTTCGACAAGACGCTCCGCAACGTTCAACTGAACTGGGAATTGCCCGATCTTGTGCCACCCGGCACCGCCCCCCCTAAGGAGCAGACCCAGAGCCAGGCGGAGTTTTCATCTCCGGCGCCCTATTTCGACGAGAAACGGTTGCAGGGGCTGGCAGGGACTGGCAAGTCGCTTGCCTCGCAGCATACCTCCACCCTGCGCCGTATCGAAGCCACCTATGGTGTGCCCGGTTCTATCGTCGTTTCGATCTGGGGCCGTGAATCCGGTTATGGTCGGGCGAAACTGCCCTATTCCGCGATCGAAGTGCTGGCGACCAAGGGCTTCATGTCGACCCGCAAGCCACTGTTCCAGCAGGAGCTGATTTCCGCCCTGCACATGGTGGAAAGCGGCGACGTTTCAGCGGACAAAATGATGGGCTCCTGGGCGGGCGCGCTTGGTCAGCCGCAATTCATGCCAAGCAGCTATCTAAAATATGCCGTAGACTTCGACGGAGACGGCAATCGCGACATCTGGAACTCGGTGCCGGATGCGCTCGCCTCGATCGCCAACTATCTGGTGAAGAGCGGCTGGCAGAAGGGGCGCGACTGGGGTTACGAGATCACGATCCCGGCTGGCGTTTCATGCGCGCAGGAAGGACCTGATCGGGCAAAGGCGGTATCCGCCTGGGCCGCAGACGGGCTCAGCCGGATCACGGGAAAAGCCTTTCCGCGCGGCGAAAATTCGCTGCCCGCGATGATGCTTGTGCCGGCTGGCACGCATGGTCCCGAATTCCTGGTCACGCCGAACTTCTACGTGCTGAAAGAATACAATAACTCCGATCTCTATGCGCTGTTCATCGGCAATCTCTCAGACCGTATTGCCAATGGCGGCGGCGCCTTCCGGGCACCGTGGGATAATATTGGCAAGATGCTGCGCTCCGACGTGCTTGCCATGCAGCAGGCGCTGGTGGCGCAGGGCTATGATGTCGGCAAGGTTGACGGTCTGCCGGGTTTCAAGACACGGCGTTCACTGGGCGAATGGCAGGTCAAGAACGGATTGCAGCCGACGTGCTATCCCAGTGCGGACCTGAAGACAAAGCTTCGCTGATCCAGGGCTTTAATGATGATCGATATGCGGCTGATGAAAGACGTCGTCTGACGGCGGGATCGCCTGGCGCTCGATCATCCGGTGAACCCGCGGAGGCTCCTTGCCGCGATGCAGGTCCCGCAGACGATCTGTGATTTCCGCATCTGCCTTGGTGCGCCGTTGATTGTGGCGCACGTAATCTACCCAGGTGGCGACGTGGTAGGTCTCCGTCCATAGATCCGGATTTTCCAGATCGCGCATCAGGGCCCAGTTCCGGGCTCCATCGCGGATCCTGATCCTGCGGCGCTCTGTCATCACGTGCAGGAACTCCGAGACGTCGGCGTCATCAATCTCGAAATCGACCTGCACGACGATCGGACCGCTGCGGGGCCTGATGTCGAGCCGCAGTGCCGGCTCGGCAAAGCGATTGAGGGGATCGAGATCGAGTGTCTTGAAGGCGGGCATGGGCAGGAAATAGCCGATCAGCAGGCCTGCGATCATCAGGAAACTCGACGCAACCAGAGCCTGACCGGATCCATGACTTTCCGCAATGCTGCCCCAGAGCCAGCTTCCGAGCGCCATGCCGCCGAAGGTCGCAGTCTGATAGAGCGAGAGGGAACGACCGACCACCCAGCGCGGCGTTGACAGCTGAACGACTGTGTTGAAGAGCGAGAGCGCGAGAACCCAACAGGCCCCGGCGAGTACGAGTGCCGCTGCCGTCAACCAGACGGAACTGCTGACACCGGTCATTGCGGCGGCTACCGCAAAGCCCGCAAACGAAACTCGCACGATGTCTTCGCTGGACAGGAGATCACGGAGGCGCTGGTTGTTAAGCGCCCCAATGATGGCGCCAAAGCCGAAGGCACCGAGCAAACCGCCGAAGACCAGAGGACCGCCATTCAGTTGATCCCGGGCGACAATCGGCAGGAGGGACATGATGGCAGTTGCGGTCAGGCCAAAGACGAAGCCGCGAAAGAGAACCTTGCCAAGATTGGGCGACATGGAGACATAGCGGATGCCGGCAAAGATTGCCTGGCCGAGCTGCTCGCGTGGCAGCGGGTTCTTGGGGAACTCCGGCTTCCAGCGGTAAAGCGCATAGGTCAAGGCAAAATATGAGACCGTATTGACGGTGAAGGCTGCTGCGGCACCCGCCACCGCAACGATCAGACCGCCGATGGCAGGGCCAACACTCCGCGTGATGTTGAAGCCCATGCTGTTGAGAGAAACAGCAGCCGGCACGTCCGTACGCGGAACGATATCACCGATCGATGCCTGCCATGACGGGTTGTTAAGCGCCGTGCCACACCCGATCAGGAAGGTGAAGCCAAGCAATCCCCAGGGGCTGAGCAAATCGAGAAAGGCAAAGAGCGCAAGGAGCGCCGAGACCATGATCATGAACAGTTGTGCCCCGATCATCACTCTTCGACGGTCGAAGCTGTCCGCAATGGCGCCGGCGATCAGGGAGAGCAGCATGATCGGCGCCGTGTTCGACGCCTGGACCAAGGCGACCATGTTTTCAGAGGTCGAAATGGACGCCATCATCCAGGCGGCCCCCACACCTTGAATCAAGCCGCCCAGATTGGAAGAGATGCTGGCGAACCAGATCCGCCGGTAAGCTTCGTTCCGGAGCGGCAGCAGGGGGGATCTGGGATGGGACACGACGGATGCTCGGTTGTTTTCCGGGAGATGCCGAGGACTTAAGCCTGCGGCTGTTTGCGAACTTGCACCCTTCAACGCACCACAGGCAAGTTTGTTTTCACCGCGTGGCGAAAAGCTTGCATTCCGGAGGCCATTGGCGTATACGAGCTCCAAATTCTTGATCGACAGATGAAGAGTGGGGCCGCAAGGACCCGCTCTTTTTTATTGGCGATCACAGCCAATCGGGAGTATGACGATTGTCCGAAGACATGCCGATGCCGGAAGCCGGCGAAGCACGGATCATCACCGAGACGGGCCTTGACCGTCGTATCGCAGACATTATCGAGCCCGTGCTCGTAGCGATGGATTTCAAGCTGGTTCGTGTCCGCATGATGAACCAGAACGGTTTGACGCTGCAGGTTATGGCCGAGCGCAACGACGGCACGATGACCGTTGAAGATTGCGAAGCCGTGTCGACGGCGATCTCGCCGGCGCTCGACGTCGATGATCCGGTCGACAAGGCCTATCACCTTGAAGTCTCGTCCCCGGGCATCGATCGGCCGATGGTGCGCAAGTCGGACTTTACCCGCTGGAAGGGCCATCTGGTAAAGTGCGAAACGTCGATCCTCGTCGACAACCGCAAGCGCTTCCGCGGTACGATTGCTGATGTGACGCATGAGGCCTTTACGCTTGAGCGCGACCAGGTCGCCTATGGCGAGGAGCCGCGGGTGACGATCCCATTTAATGCGCTTGCCGAAGCCAAGCTCATCCTGACGGACGATCTGATCCGTGACGCGCTCCGAGCCGACAAGCTCGCCAAGGCGCAGGCCGCGAACCAGAACGACGAAAACGAAGACGACAGCGAAGCATAACGTTTGACCCATAGCCCCGAGGCGATAAGCCCGGGCGTGAAGACGGAGACCTAGACAATGGCAGTCAGTGCTAACCGGCTCGAGCTCTTGCAGATTGCAGATGCCGTTGCCCGTGAAAAGGTGATCGACCGCGAAATCGTGCTCGCCGCCATGGCCGACGCGATCCAGAAGGCCGCCCGCTCGCGCTACGGCAGCGAAACCAACATCCGCGCCGACATCAACTCGAAGACTGGCGAAATCCGCCTGCAGCGTCTTCTTGAGGTGGTCGAAAAGGTCGAAGACTACTCGACACAGATCGCGCTTGAACTGGCCCGCGACCGCAATGTCGACGCCAAGCTCGGCGACTTCATTGCCGATCCGCTGCCGCCGATGGATTTTGGCCGTATCGCTGCCCAGTCGGCCAAGCAGGTCATCGTGCAGAAGGTGCGTGAAGCCGAGCGCGACCGTCAGTATGACGAATTCAAGGACCGTATGGGCGAAATCGTCAACGGCACTGTCAAGCGCGTCGAATACGGCAACGTCATCGTTGATCTCGGCCGCGGTGAAGGCATTATCCGTCGCGACGAGATGATCCCGCGCGAAGCCTTCCGCTACGGCGACCGCGTGCGTGCCTATGTCTACGACGTGCGTCGTGAACAGCGTGGACCGCAGATTTTCCTGTCGCGTACCCATCCGCAGTTCATGGTGAAGCTGTTCACCATGGAAGTGCCGGAAATCTACGACGGCATCATCCAGATCAAGTCGGTTGCCCGTGACCCGGGTTCGCGCGCCAAGATCGCCGTTATCTCGAACGACTCGTCGATCGATCCGGTCGGTGCCTGCGTCGGTATGCGTGGTTCGCGCGTTCAGGCCGTCGTCGGCGAACTGCAGGGTGAAAAGATCGACATCATTCCGTGGAGCCAGGATCCGGCTTCCTTCATCGTCAACGCCCTTCAGCCGGCTGAAGTCGCCAAGGTCGTTCTTGATGAAGATGCAGAACGCATCGAAGTCGTCGTGCCGGACGAACAGCTGTCGCTGGCCATCGGCCGCCGCGGCCAGAACGTTCGCCTGGCATCGCAGCTGACCGGCTGGGATATCGACATCATGACGGAAGCGGAAGAATCCGAGCGCCGTCAGAAGGAATTCAACGTGCGTACGAACCTGTTCATGGACGCTCTCGACGTTGATGAAATGGTCGGCCAGGTTCTGGCGTCGGAAGGCTTCGCCCAGGTTGAAGAAGTGGCTTACGTCAACATTGACGAAATCGCCTCGATCGACGGCTTTGATGAAGATACCGCACAGGAAATCCAGACCCGTGCACGCGAGTATCTCGACAAGATCGAAGCCGAAATGGATGCCAAGCGCCGCGAACTCGGTGTGACGGACGAGCTGCGCCAGATCGAGGGCATGACGTCCGCGATGATGGTCGCCCTCGGCGAGGACGGCATCAAGACGATTGAAGACTTTGCAGGCTGCGCCGCTGACGACCTCGTCGGCTGGAGCGAGCGGAAGAATGGCGAGACGAAGAAGTTCGAGGGTCTGTTCTCGAAGTTTGAAATCTCGCGTGCCGAAGCCGAAGCCATGGTTGTTCAGGCGCGCCTTTCTGCCGGCTGGATCACTGAAGAAGATCTCGCGGCCGAAGCTGAAGTCGAAGTGGAAGGCGAGGCAGAAGCCGAGCAGGAAGCGTGATGACCATCCAGTCGCCGGACGTGGAGAAGGACGAAGACGACTTCGACCTTTCCGACGTGAACGGGCGGATGTGCATCGTGACCCGCGAGAGCGGCGCGCCGGAAACGCTTCTGCGGTTCGTGGCTGCTCCCGATGGGACAATCGTTCCCGACCTGAAGCGGACGCTTCCCGGTCGGGGTTGCTGGGTTAGCCCGCGACGCGAGGCTGTCGACAAGGCCGTGGCGAAAAAGCTTTTCGCCCGGGCCCTGAAGCGGGAAGTCAAGGTTGATCCGGCGCTCGGATCAACCGTTGAACGTCTTCTGATCTCGCAGCTCTGCGGGATGATGAACCTGGCCCGAAAGGCCGGACAGTTCATCAGCGGATCGGCCAAGGTCGAGGCTGCAGTCAGAAGTGGCGAGGCGCTCGCAGTATTCCACTCGCTGGATGCTGCAGCGGATGGTGTGAGAAAGATCGACCAGGCCCGAAAGGCCTGGCACCTTGGAACAGGAGCAGATGCGGAAGTTCCCGCATTTCACCTGCTTTCCGGGGCGGAATTGGACGAACTGATGGGCCAGAATGCGTTTATCCATGCTTGCGCGCTTGCAGGGCAGGCGGGTGAAGGTGTAGTGAAACGCGCAACTCTGCTCGAAACCTATCGTGGCCAAGCGCCGCAGGTTTCGCGCGCTGGCCTGAAATCACAATGACGCGGTCACCGACGAAGGTCGGCCTCCGTGGTTTAGGACAGTATGTGAACGGCGAGGTCTGATGCACGGCATCCGGCCCCGCTCGAAGGAACGGGAACGGAATGACGGACAACAAAGACGACAAGACAATCGGCGTGAAGAAGACTCTCACCCTGAAACCCTCGGGGATGAGCCAGGGTACCGTGCGCCAGGACATGGGGCGCGGACGTACGAAGTCCGTCGTCGTAGAGACTGTAAAGCGACGCGTGACACGCCCACAGGACGAAAAGCCGATCACGCCGATCCGCGCTGAACCTGCGGCACCTGCCCCGGTCACGCCGACGCCGGCGCCCGCCCCGGTCGCCCCGCGCCCTGTTCAACAGCAGACCCGCGTGCACCAGCCGGCCCCCGCGCAGCAGCGCCCGCCGCAGCAGCAGCGTCAGCCGGAACGTCCGCGCGGCGCCGTCCTGCACGACCTGTCAGCCAGCGAAATGGACGCTCGTCGCCGCGCGCTGGTTGAAGCGCAGGCCCGCGAAGTCGAAGAAGCCAAGCAGCGCGCCATCGAAGAAGAGCGCCGCAGGGTGGAAGCCATCGAAGCTGCACGCATTGCAGCCGAAGAAGCCGCTCGCCGCGCCGCAGAGCCCGTTGTCGAGCCTGAACCTGAGCCAGCACCTGCACCTGTTGCTGCAGCGCCCGTCGCTGCACGCCCTGCGGCATCTGCACCGGCGCCGGCTGCAGCGCCCGCTGCTCCTGGTGCACCCGGCTTCGTGCGTGGCCGCAAGGCCAATGACGACGATGATGATCGCGGACCGCCGCGCGGCTTGCCTGGTCGCGGCAAGGTCGTTGCACCAGCACCGGCGAAGGTCCCTGCCCGTCCGAAGGCAGAGGAAGATCGTCGCCGCGGCAAGCTTACGGTTACCAGTGCTGGCGTGGATGACGAAGGTGGCGCACGCGGTCGTTCGCTGGCCTCCATGCGCCGCCGCCAGGAAAAGTTCCGCCGCTCGCAGATGCAGGAAACCCGCGAAAAGGTTATGCGCGAGGTTATCCTTCCGGAAACCATCACCATTCAGGAACTGTCGCAGCGTATGTCTGAACGCGCCGTCGACGTCATCAAGTACCTGATGAAGGAAGGCCAGATGATGAAGCCGGGCGACGTCATTGACGCCGACCTCGCCGAACTCATCGCGACCGAATTCGGCCATACCGTAAAGCGCGTCTCTGAATCCGACGTTGAAGAAGGCATCTTCAACAAGGCCGATGACGCCGTTGAAATGGTTTCGCGTCCGCCTGTCGTCACCATCATGGGTCACGTCGACCACGGCAAGACCTCGCTGCTCGATGCCATCCGTCAGGCAAACGTCGTTTCTGGCGAAGCCGGTGGCATCACCCAGCATATCGGTGCCTATCAGGTCGAGCAGAACGGTCAGAAGATCACCTTCATCGACACCCCCGGCCACGCCGCCTTTACGGCCATGCGTGCCCGCGGTGCGCAGGCGACGGACATTGCGATCCTCGTGGTTGCGGCCGACGACAGCGTGATGCCGCAGACGATCGAATCCATCAACCACGCCAAGGCGGCCAACGTGCCGATCATCGTGGCGATCAACAAGATCGACAAGCACGAAGCCAAGCCGGACAAGGTCCGCCAGCAGCTTCTGCAGCACGAAGTCTTCGTTGAATCGCTCGGCGGTGAAGTGCTCGACGTCGAAGTATCGGCGAAGAACAAGACGAACCTCGACAAGCTGCTCGAAGCCGTCCTGCTCCAGGCCGAAATTCTCGACCTCAAGGCCGACCCGACCCGTACTGCTGAAGGTGTTGTCATCGAAGCACAGCTCGATCGTGGCCGCGGCGCGGTTGCGACCGTTCTGGTCCAGAAGGGCACGCTGAAGCCGGGCCAAATCATCGTTGCCGGCGATCAGTGGGGCCGCGTTCGCGCGCTCGTCACCGACAAGGGCGACCATGTCAAGGAAGCCGGTCCGGCCATGCCGGTCGAAATCCTCGGCCTTTCGGGTACGCCTGCTGCCGGCGACCGTTTCGCGGTCGTTGAAAACGAGGCTCGCGCTCGCGAAATCTCCGAGTATCGCCAGCGCCTGGCACGCGACAAGGCGGCTGCCCGCCAGTCCGGCCAGCGCGGTTCGCTCGAGCAGATGATGAGCAAGCTGCAGAACACCGGCTTCAAGGAATTCCCGCTGGTCATCAAGGGTGACGTGCAGGGTTCGGTCGAAGCGATTATCGCTTCGCTCGACAAGCTCGGCACCGACGAAGTACGGGCCCGTATCGTCCACTCGGGCGCCGGCGCCATCACGGAATCGGATATCGCGCTTGCTGAATCCTCAGATGCCGCGATCATCGGCTTCAACGTCCGCGCGAATGCACAGGCACGAACCGCTGCAGACCGCGGTGGCATCGAGATCCGCTACTACAACATCATCTACGATCTGGTGGATGACGTGAAGGCAGCGATGTCGGGTCTTCTGTCGCCGGAACGTCGCGAGACTTTCCTCGGCAATGCCGAAATCCTCGAAGTCTTCAACATCACGAAGACGGGCAAGGTTGCCGGTTGCCGTGTTATCGAAGGCAAGGTCGAACGTGGGGCTGGCGTGCGCCTGGTGCGCGACAACGTCGTCATCCACGAAGGCAAGCTCAAGACGCTCAAGCGCTTCAAGGACGAAGTGTCCGAAGTGCCGATGGGTCAGGAATGCGGCATGGCCTTCGAGAACTACGAAGACATCCGCGCCGGCGATACGATCGAGTGCTTCCGCGTGGAACACATCACGCGTACGCTCTAAAGGTCATGACTGCCTCTGGCGGCCAGCGAAACAAGCAGACGGTGGCGATAGTCATCGTCTGTTTTCTTTATGCGACGAACGGCTTCGCGGAGGTCTGCGACAAGGGTGGCTGGGGTCCAGCGAGTGGCCCTATCACAATCACCAGCGAGATCGCCGGCAGTGCGGTATGGTCTCTGATCATCACAATCCTATTGTCCGTCGGCATTCTCAAGCGCTGGCGCTGGTTGGCTTGGCCGATCACATTGCTATCGATGGGCATGGTGCTGCTGGGCCTTTCGGACGATCCCGAGGACCCGGCCATTCTGTCGATGATCGCCGGAGGTTGCAGAACGGGCTCGTCTGGGCTCATCATGTCGATCTCTTTCGTTATGCCACTGCTGATAGGCACAGTTGTCGCGGCGCTTAAATCTAGATTGAAGTCAGGAACAAAATGACAAAACCAACCTCTTCGGCACCTTCGCAGCGCATGCTGCGCGTCGGCGAGCAGGTGCGCGCCGCAATCACCCAGGTGCTTCAGCGCGGGGAAGTGAACGATGATCTCATCGAAAAGACGGTGATCTCGGTCTCGGAAGTCCGGATGTCGCCGGACCTCAAGATGGCGACTGCTTACGTGGCGCCGCTCGGTGTGAAGGATCATGACGCGGTCATTGCCGCTTTGAACAAACATGCGAAGTTCATACGCGGTCGCTTGGGCAACCAGCTTCGGCAGCTGAAGTACATGCCGGAAGTACGCTTCCGCGACGACACCAGCTTTGACAACTACCAGAAGATTGATGCGCTCTTGCGCTCGCCGGAGGTCCAGCGTGACCTCGGGACCGATCAAGATCAAGACTAAGAAAAGACTTAGATGTCCAAACCCAGAAAGCCCAAGGGCCGCCCGATCTCGGGCTGGCTCATTCTCGACAAGCCGGTGGATTTCGGCTCGACCGAAGCGGTCGGCAAGATCAAGTGGTTGTTCAATGCCCAGAAGGCCGGTCATGCCGGCACGCTCGACCCGCTGGCGTCGGGCATGCTGCCGATTGCGCTTGGCGATGCGACCAAGACCGTGCCTTACGTCATGGACGGCCGTAAGATCTACGAATTTACCGTGACCTGGGGTGAAGAGCGCGCCACCGACGATCTCGAGGGCGAGGCCACACAGACCTCCGACAAGCGCCCGACGGAGGACGAAATCCGCGCATTGCTGCCAAACTATACTGGCACGATCAACCAGATCCCGCCGCAGTTTTCGGCAATCAAGATTGCCGGCGAACGGGCCTATGACCTTGCACGCGATGGCGAAACGGTCGAGATCCCCTCGCGCGAGGTCGAAGTGCATCGCCTGACGCTTCTGAAATGCGAGGACGACAAGGCGCATTTCGAGGTGGAATGCGGCAAGGGCACCTATGTGCGATCGCTTGCCCGCGACTTCGGTCGTGACCTAGGCTGCTACGGCCACATCTCGACCCTGCGGCGCAGCTATGTCGCACCCTTTGCCGAGGACATGATGGTGCCGCTTGCAGAGCTCGTTGCCCTGGAAAGCATCGAAGACCGGGACGAGCGTCTGGCGGCACTCGACGCCTTCCTGCTCGACACGGCAGAGGCTCTCTCCAGCTTGCCACAACTGCGGATCACCGATGACCAGGCCCACCGCCTGCGCATGGGCAATCCGATCATCGTGCGTGGACGTGACGCGCCTGTGGCCGAGCCTGAGGCTGTTGCGCTTTCCGGCGGGAAGCTGATCGCCATTGGCGAGATCGCAGGCGGAGAGTTCCATCCCCGCCGGGTCTTCACCTGAGGCCTTCCTTTAGGCGGCTCTTTCCTTTCCGCAGGGAATGGAGTATAGGCCGCACCAGCTGGCACCTCTGGTGCCTGCATTCATGGCCAATGCTGGACGACATCCCGGCCTTTGGCGTCCTTATCCTCAAGTTATCCAGAAAGGATTTCCGATGTCGATCACTGCAGAGCGCAAGGCTGAGCTCATCAAGGAATACGCGATCAACGAAGGCGACACTGGTTCGCCGGAAGTCCAGGTTGCGATCCTGACCGAGCGTATCAACAACCTGACCGATCACTTCAAGGGCCACAAGAAGGACAACCACTCGCGTCGTGGCCTTCTGACCATGGTTTCGAGCCGCCGTTCGCTTCTCGACTACGTTAAGAAGAAGGACGAGGCCCGCTACACGACCCTGATCACGCGCCTCGGCATCCGCCGCTAATCGAATTCCCGGCGGACCTTCTTCGCGAAGGTCCGCCGGTCGCCTTTCCGGGTAGGGCTGAAACAACCCGCGACCGGTTCCGCGCAACAATGCCCGGAACGACTGACAGCCCGGATGGGCCGGTGCTGTCGATGCCAACCGATGACCTGTCATGGGGCAGGATTGTTGGATGCTTCCCCGCCGAACCGGCGAGACATCGGCCAGCGCCGAAACCGAAGCCTCCCACTGTCTTGCCCGTGATGCGTCAGCACAATGCGAAATGCCCTCCCCCGCGCTTACGTAGGTGACCGAGCTTTCGCATATGAAGGACAAGATATGTTTGACACCCATACCGTCGAAATCGAATGGGCAGGCCGTCCGCTGAAGCTGGAAACGGGCAAGATCGCCCGTCAGGCTGATGGCGCCGTTCTCGCGACCTACGGCGAAACCGTCGTTCTCGCGACCGTTGTTTCGGCCAAGTCGCCGAAGCCGGGCCAGGACTTCTTCCCGCTCACCGTCAACTACCAGGAAAAGACCTATGCCGCCGGCAAGATCCCGGGTGGCTATTTCAAGCGTGAAGGTCGTCCGTCGGAAAAGGAAACGCTGGTTTCCCGCCTGATCGACCGTCCGATCCGCCCGCTCTTCCCGGAAGGCTACAAGAACGATACGCAGGTCGTCGTCACCGTCGTGCAGCACGACCTTGAGAACGACCCAGACGTCCTGTCGATGGTCGCGGCTTCTGCAGCGCTGACGCTCTCCGGCGTTCCCTTCATGGGCCCGGTTGGCGGCGCACGCGTCGGCTACATCAACGGCGAATATGTTCTGAACCCGCATCTCGACGAGATGGACGAGTCGGTTCTCGACCTCGTCGTCGCCGGCACACAGGACGCCGTCCTGATGGTCGAGTCGGAAGCCAAGGAACTCAACGAAGACATCATGCTCGGCGCCGTGATGTTTGGCCACAAGGGCTTCCAGCCGGTCATCGACGCGATCATCAAGCTCGCTGAAGTTGCCGCCAAGGAGCCGCGCGAGTTCGAACCGGAAGATCATTCCGCTCTCGAAGCCGAAATGCTCTCGATCGCCGAAACCGAACTGCGCGCTGCCTACAAGATCACCCAGAAGGCTGATCGCTACGCCGCCGTCGACGCCGTCAAGGCCAAGGTGAAGGCACACTTCTTCCCGGAAGGCGAAGAGCCGAAGTACACCAATGAAGTCATCGGCGCCGTCTTCAAGCACCTGCAGGCAAAGATCGTTCGCTGGAACATCCTCGACACCAAGAGCCGCATCGACGGCCGCGACCTGTCGACCGTTCGTGCGATCGTTTCTGAAGTCGGTATCCTGCCGCGCACGCACGGTTCGGCCCTCTTCACCCGCGGCGAGACCCAGGCGATCGTTGTCGCCACGCTCGGCACCGGCGAAGACGAACAGTATGTCGACTCGCTGACCGGCATGTACAAGGAACGCTTCCTGCTGCACTACAATTTCCCGCCCTACTCGGTCGGTGAAACCGGTCGCATGGGTTCGCCGGGCCGTCGCGAAATCGGTCACGGCAAGCTCGCCTGGCGCGCTATCCGCCCGATGCTGCCGTCGGCGGAGCAATTCCCTTACACGCTGCGCGTCGTCTCCGAGATCACCGAGTCGAACGGCTCGTCCTCGATGGCAACCGTTTGCGGCACGTCGCTCGCTCTGATGGACGCCGGCGTTCCGCTGGCCAAGCCGGTTGCCGGTATCGCCATGGGTCTGATCCTGGAAGGCGAGCGCTTTGCAGTTCTCTCCGACATCCTGGGTGACGAAGACCACCTCGGCGATATGGACTTCAAGGTTGCAGGTACTGCCGACGGCATCACCTCGCTGCAGATGGACATCAAGATCGCCGGCATCACCGAAGAGATCATGAAGGTGGCTCTGGCGCAGGCACAGGACGGCCGCAAGCACATTCTCGGTGAAATGGCGAACGCCATCACGGAAGGTCGCTCGCAGCTTGGCGAATTCGCACCGCGCATCGAAGTGATGAACATCCCGGTCGACAAGATCCGTGAAGTCATCGGTTCGGGCGGCAAGGTCATCCGCGAAATCGTTGAAAAGACCGGCGCCAAGATCAACATCGAAGACGATGGCACGATCAAGATCGCTTCTTCTTCTGGCAAGGAAATCGAAGCGGCCCGCAAGTGGATCCACTCGATCGTTGCAGAGCCAGAAGTTGGCGTGATCTACGAAGGCACCGTTGTGAAGACCGCCGATTTCGGCGCCTTCGTCAACTTCTTCGGCTCGCGTGATGGCCTCGTGCACATCTCGCAGCTCGCTTCTGAGCGCGTTGCCAAGACCTCTGACGTCGTCAAGGAAGGCGACAAGGTTTGGGTCAAGTTGATGGGCTTTGATGAGCGTGGCAAGGTTCGCCTGTCGATGAAGGTTGTTGACCAGGCCACCGGCCAGGAAATCAAGCGGGCCGAAGGCGACGCAGCCGCCGAATAAGGGCGCCTTGGCACCCTCTTCCAGGCGCGGGAAACCTTCCCGCGCCTTTTTTGTAATTCGAAGAAAGACCGTCCCATGAGCCGCGAAACACTGAAGACGCTGTTCCATCCCTTTGTTACGGAAGCCGTGGCATTGCCCCTGGCCGGCAGCCGCGTCCTGTTTCTCGGTGCCGAGGCCGGCTTTGCCAAGCCGGAAGGCTTCGAGGCTGAACTGTCGCTGGTTCAGGAGTTCCGCCCGGAATTCCTCCGGCTCGCCGCCGCGCATCTCAATCCGACCCCCGCCATCGAAGGTGATGATTTCGATGTGGCGCTGGTGCTTGCGAGCAAGCACAAGGGACTGAGCGAAGATCGTGTGGCCGAAGCCCTGCAGCGGGTGAAGACGGGTGGCACGATCGTTATCGCCGGCGCTAAGGAAGATGGCATCCTGCCTCTCCGCAAGCAGCTCGATCGCCTTGGCCTGGCGCCCGAATCCATGCCGAAATATCATGGCGTGGCGATCTGGATCTCTGTTCCGGCCGATGTGTCAGCGGCCGTCGCGACGCTGGCTGCGAAAACCGTCTCTGTCGAGGGGCGCTTCGAAACACGCGCCGGGCTGTTCTCGCATGCCCATGTGGACGAAGGCTCCGAACTGCTGGCCAGCCGCCTGCCGACGGATTTCGACGGGAACGCAGCCGACTTCGGCGCCGGATGGGGTTATCTTTCGGTCATGCTGGCACAAACGTCGCCTCGCACCAACCGCATCGATCTCTTCGAGGCGAGCCATACGGCGCTTGAGCACGCGCGCCGCAATCTTGCGCGCAACTGCCCTAACCTTACGACACGCTTCTTCTGGCAGGATCTTGGCACGGAGCCGCCCAAGGAGAAGTATGATCTCATCATCATGAATCCGCCGTTCCACGAAGGCCATGCTGCCGAACCCTCCATTGGCGCGGCCATGATCAAGGCCGCAGCAGACTCGGTCAGAAGCGGCGGCAGCCTGCTGATGGTGGCCAATCGCGGCCTGCCTTATGAAAACGCGCTTGCGAGCCTGTTCAAGCACTCCGGGGAAACCTGCCGGAATTCCCGTTTCAAGGTCTTGTGGGCGAAGCGCTAAGCATTCTCACCTCAGCGTGAAGTCGATGGCGCGCGATCGCCCTCGACTCCCGGTCGGCGTTGACTTAGCTTCGGGCGTCAAGCTTTTACCCTGAGGCGCCGCCGGCCAATGACTGTCCGGACTGTTACAGATGAATTGACCACCGTCGCCGGGCTTGCCTCGGCGGTCGTTGTTCATGCGGCGAGCTATGGAATCGACATAGGGCCGATTTGCAAGGTGCTGGACATCGATCCCGCGAGTTTTCAGGACCTGACTGCGCGCATCAGTCTCGATCGCCTGTGTCGCCTTCTGGAGGCCTGTGCGCTTCTCGCAGATGACGAAGCCTTTGGGGTGACCAGTGTTCGCGCTTTTGAAGCGGGCGCTACGGGACCTTTTGGATACGGGCTGATGTCGGCTCCGACCGGCCTCGACTTCGTCCGCTTCATCGACACACATATCCAGTACATCACCCATACCAGCTATTCCCGTCTGACGATCGATGACGCTGGTGCGCGCCTCGATTGGACGTTTGCCCCTGTCATCGTGAAACGTGACCAGTATGTCGACATGTCCGTGGCGCTTGTCATGGCCCGGGCACGTGATGTCGCCCCGGATGCAGCCGGGTTGATCGAGATCGAACTGGAACGGCCGCGACCGCGCAATACCCAACCCTATCGGCAATATTTATCCCGGAGGCTGGCGTTCGGTGCCGGCATGAACTCGGTGCGGTTCCCGCAAGGCTTTCTCGGCACGGTAAACCCGGTCGGAGATCGGCGTCTGTTCGAGTTGATGGACCTTCAGTGCCGCAACCTCCGGCCCACCATCGATGCAGCCACCAGTGACTTCGTCGAACAGGTCCGCCGTTATCTGCTTCTGCATGTGGCGGACGAGGACAGTCCCCTCGCCGAAATCGCCGGCTACTTCGGCCTGTCGGAACGGACATTTCAGCGGCGTCTTTCAGAACATGGGACGAGCCTCAACGACATCAAAGACGAAGTTCGGCGAGACGTGAGCTTCAACCTTCTCACGCAGAGCGATCTGCCCTTCTCGGAGATCTGCTACAGGCTCGGATACTCTGCGCCGAGCGCTTTCACGCGGTCCGTCACCCGTTGGTTCGGCGGCACTCCGACAGAAGTTCGAGAAGGCCGCTCTGCTTAACAGGCGCGCTTTTTTCATGCCGTCGCTGAATTAGTGTGGGCTGATAAAAAATTGGCGGCCAAAGGCAATCAGACGGATCTAAATCGATTTATAAGCCGCACAGGTCGCGTGGCATACGGATGCCAGCACCCCTCCTCCCGTCGGTTTGAACTTGTTATGAATACACTAAGAACTACGCCGTGTTCTGCTCGGACATCGTCCGGCCTCACGGAAACAGAAGTATCTTGCCTGCGGCTCATTGCCGAGGGACTGCAGCCGCAAGAGGCCGCACGAATTCTCGACCTTCCGCAAGGACGGTTCGAACTCGCCCTGAGTTCCGCACAGGCGAAACTTGGCGCGCGCAATGTCATGCAGGCAATCAGTTCAGCGTTGCTGACGGGGACTATCGCAAAAGACGAAATCTCTGCATCGGAGTAAGCCGTACTCCCACGGCTTGCGGACCACTCCGGTTTATTCGCCTGGCGCGTCAAACGCGCCAGGCATTTTCATATCTGCCATCCGCAAAATACCGGCAGATCAATCTTCAGGCAAACTGGCCTTTACACGCGAAACCTCGAGGCTGCAGCCAGCCTCGATCAAACGAGCTAGACGCTCAACCGTTGTAGCGCTGGAAAACCAGCGTGGCATTAGTGCCACCGAAGCCGAATGAATTCGACAGGATCGTATCGATCTTTGCGTCGTCGATGCGTTTGCGCACGACGGGCACACCGTCGAACTCTGGATCGAGTTCGGTGATGTGGGCGCTTTCTCCGATGAACTTTTCCTGCATCATCAGGAGGCCATAGATGGACTCCTGGACGCCGGCCGCACCGAGCGAGTGCCCCGTCAGCGACTTGGTCGACTGAATATGCGGGATCTTGTCACCGAACACGTCACGGATCGCGCCAATTTCCTTCGAATCGCCAACAGGCGTCGAGGTACCATGCGTGTTGATGTAGTCGACGTCGCCGGTCACGGTCGACAGCGCCTGGCGCATGCAGCGCTTCGCACCTTCACCTGACGGAGCGACCATGTCGTAACCATCCGAGGTCGCGCCATAGCCGACGATTTCAGCGTAGATCTTCGCGCCACGCGCCTTGGCGTGTTCGAGTTCTTCCAGGATCAGGACGCCCGCACCACCGGCAATGACGAAACCATCACGCGAGATGTCATAAGCACGCGACGCCGTCGACGGCGTATCGTTGTATTTCGAGGACATTGCACCCATGGCATCGAAGAGAGACGACATGGTCCAGTCGAGATCTTCGTGACCGCCGGCGAAGACCATGTCCTGCTTGCCCCACTGGATCATCTCATAGGCATTTCCAATGCAATGGGCCGAGGTCGAGCAAGCAGACGAGATCGAGTAGTTGACGCCGTGCAGCTTGAACCAGGTGGCAAGCGTCGCAGACGCTGTCGAAGACATGGCCTTGGGGACAGCAAACGGCCCAATGCGCTTCGGGCTGTTGTTCTGGCGCACGATGTCCGCGGCTTCGACAATCTGTTTCGTCGACGGGCCACCGGACCCCATGATGATGCCGACGCGCTCATTCTGGGCGTAGTCGCCTTCTTCAAGACCCGAATCGGCAATTGCCTGTTTCATCGCAACATGGTTCCACGCCCCGCCCTGCGACAGGAAGCGCATGGCGCGGCGATCGACCATCTCTGTCGGATCGAGACTGGGCTTTCCCCAAACCTGGCACCGGAAACCGTGCTCGGCAAAATCGGGAGAAAAACTGATGCCCGACTTCGCATCGCGCAGCGACGCGGTCACTTCGGCTGCGTCGGCGCCGATGGAGGACACCACGCCAAGACCTGTTACTACAACCCGTCTCATTTCTCTGACCTTCTTACTGAATTTCGGATTCGGACAGGCCGGATCAGGCCGTCTTGTCCTTCGACAGACCGACACGCAGATCGGTTGCCTGATAGATAGTTTCGCCATCGGCCTTCAACCAGCCGTCCGCAGTGCCGAGCACCAGACGACCGCGCATGACGCGCTTGAAATCGATGCCATATTCAAGAAGCTTGGTTTCCGGACGCACCATGCCCTTGAACTTAACCTCACCGGTCGACAGCGCCATACCGCGTCCCGGCTCACCGAGCCAACCAAGGTAGAAGCCGGTCAACTGCCACATGCCATCAAGACCCAGGCAGCCCGGCATGATCGGGTTGCCCTGGAAGTGGCAGGGGAAATACCAGTCATCGGGCCGAACGTCATACTCTGCACGGAGGAAGCCCTTGTCGAAGGCGCCGCCGGTTTCGGAAATCTCCGTGATCCGGTGAACCATCAACATAGGCGGCAGCGGAAGCTGCGCATTGCCGGGACCAAAAAGCTCGCCACGGCCGCAGGAGAGGATTTCTTCGTAATTGTAGCTGGACTGTCTCGTAACCATTTTGCTTCTTCTTCCCCCCACTCGCTTCATTCGGATGACGGGACCCAATAGAGCAAGACAGAGGCAATTTGAAGCCCTGGCCGATCGGGGTTCCGTTTCACTGGCCGTGCGCTGCTCGGCATGTTGATTTCATGATGTCGAATACATTAACGACCGTTCCATCACCAGACCCGAGGCTGTAAAAAGACCATGCTTGAAGCGCGCCGTTGCCCAATGCTCCGGATCTATTGAAAGAGCCTGATTTTGCAGCTATATCCAGAGTGTTCGAATTGAAACGTCGATTACACCGGAGTTCGTCTTTGACGATGGCCACCTGTCAAACAGGCATCGAGCTGAAATTGCGCCGTTCGGGTTTGCGCCCGACACGGCAGCGCATTGCATTGGCCGACCTTTTGTTCGCGAAGGGTGATCGACACCTGACGGTGGAAGAACTTCACGAGGAAGCCATCGCGGCCGACGTCCCGGTTTCGCTTGCTACCGTCTACAATACGTTGCACCAGTTCACCGAGGCCGGCCTGATCCGAGTGCTGGCGGTGGAAAGCGCCAAGACGTATTTCGACACGAATGTCTCCGACCACCACCACTTCTTCGTCGAAGGCGAGAACCGGGTACTGGACATTCCAGTCAACAATCTCAGCATTGAAAATCTCCCGCCGGCGCCCGAGGGCATGGAAGTCTCCCATGTCGATGTGGTGATCCGGCTGCGCCCGAAGCAGGGCTGATCTCCTTACATCACTTCGTCAGGATGGCGTCCGGGCTTGTGCCTGTATGTCGGAAACGTCCAGCCGAAATAGAGTGCGCCGCCGCGGATGGCAAATGCCGCTGCAGCACCGATGACGGACGCCGCATAAAGAGGTGCGCCCAGCGCCTCGGCCGCCGTGAAGACCGCCGCTCCAATCAAGGCTGCGGTGATGTAGATTTCCGGACGCAGCAGGACCGATGGTTCATTGGCCAGCAGGTCACGCAAGACACCGCCAAAGCTTGCGGTCAAAGTGCCGGTCACGATGGCGATCGTCGGCGAGCCCGTTGCCGCCAGGCCCTTTGCGGCCCCCATGACGCAATAGGCAGACAGGCCGATCGCATCGAGCCAAATCAGCAATTTGTATCGTGATTCGACGAGGTGCGCCGTGAAGAAGACGATGACACCGATCGCACAGCAAATCAGGATATAGTCAGGGTTCAACACCCAGAAGACCGGCACGCGCCCCAGGACGACGTCACGCACGGTACCGCCACCAAGCCCGGTCACAACAGCGAAGAACAGAAAACCGATCACGTCCAGTTGCTTGCGCGACGCTGCAAGCGCGCCTGTCGCGGCAAACAGCGCAATGCCGGCATAATCGAGATAGGATAGCAGGGACACGGTCTCTCCTTCTTCTTTTCAGGGATTACAATCACGCCGTTAAGGGTGACGCAAGCAGGAGCGGATAGTCTCAGCAAACACTCTCGTTTCGGAGCCCGACACCGTGTCCTTGTCCTTACGCGTTTTTCTCTCCAGCATCATGCTTCTGGCAGCAGCACCGTCCCAGGCGCAGCAGGAACTGCTGCAGGATCCCGAGAGTTACGAGAAGGCCTATTACGGCAAGCGCTGCGAAGAGGTGCGCTATGGAAGCGGCTTCATTGACCGGATCGACGTCAACAATGACGGCATTGTCGATGCGGTGACAAATAGCAGTGAAGTCATGTGCGATGGCGTTCGCGGTCCAGACTGCACGGCGGAAGGCTGCCCCTATAACTTCTACCTGCAGGTCAAGGAGGGTGGCTATCTGATGATTGCCACCGCTCAAATCTACGCCTACGACTTCATCAAGCGCTTCGGCAACATGGTTTTCGTCCTCAAGATGCACCCGAAGTTTTGCGAGCGTAAAGAAGGCGAAGCGCCCTGCCAGATGACGGTCAGGGTTCGCGGGACCAAGTTTCTGACGATTTCGAAGAAATGAGGCTCATGGCTGGGGATAGAGCACGTCGATCCGTCCCATCAGCCTGTAACTTGCAAGACCTATCCATTCTCTCACAGCCGTTGCGGTCTGTTGGGCATTCAGTGTGGGTTGCGTGAAGTCGAGAGTAAACCGCACCTTTCCGCTCGTCCGGAAATCTGTGGGCCATGGCGTCACATCCAGCATCTGCTTGCGAAAGAGCCCCATCGCCCGCGGCATATGGAACGCGGACGTGATCAGCAGACAGTTCGAGAGCCCGGCTTGCTGAAGCAGGACGCGGCTGTTTCCAACATTCTCGTCCGTGTTGCGCGAAGTCTGCTCCTCGATCAGACGTGAGCGCTCGATGCCGAAGGCCTGGAAATACCGCACCGACGCTGCCGCATCCCCTTCGTATTGGCCACTGAGCGACCCATCACCACCAGAGACCAGAATGCGCGCTTGCGGATTGGCGACGGCGAGCCGGAGCGCTTCAACGAATCGATCTGCGGCCTGATTGAGTTCGATCCCGCCACGCGACGTCGTCACTTCCGTTTCGAAGGCGCCACCCAACACAATCATGCAGGCAACGCTGTGCGGATCAGCATCTGGTCGCGGAAAACGTGCTTCAAGCTGCTGGAGCAGAACCGTCCCGAGCGTGGTGTAAAGCGTCAAGAAGAGTATGGAGAGTGACAGAGACAGGACAACGAATCCCGCCTTGCGCCAGCGAATCGCGAAGAGGGCAAGCGCCGCCAGCCCACCGAAGAATACCAGAGAAAGCGGCTGCACCAGCATCCAGAACAGCTTCGATATGACGAACATGCGCTCTCTTTCTCCAACAACCTGATGGAATGGGACGAAAAATGTCCAGCTTCACTCAAGCAGGCCGTACTAGAAGCCCACTCTATTGTCATTGGTTTCAGCATCACTTTTCAGCCAGGAGCCCAGATGCGCTTCGCCATCGATACCGTAGACGACACAGGCGCCGACCGCCTTTATATTGGCACTCCAATCGCCATCCGTGACCACCGTCTGACGCTGCGCCTGCGCGAAGGCGAGATCAGCATCGACACCCGGAAGATCATCGACTGGTTCCAGGTCGATCTAGGCGCGCAACGCGAACGCGGCAATCTGTTCGATTGTGTGGCGGGGTGAGATTGAGACAAACAACAGCCGGATGCACCCAGCGCCCGGCTTCAATCTAAAGTTTCCGTTCGGGGAAAATTTGGTGGAGCTAAGCGGGATCGAACCGCTGACCTCTTGCATGCCATGCAAGCGCTCTCCCAGCTGAGCTATAGCCCCATCAGGGTACCGGGTTAATCTCCGGCTCCGGGAACCCCGTGGAAAGCAGCGCTCTCGGTGGGGTGGCGGCTTGATACTTCCGGTAGTCGGAGATGGCAAGCCGAAAAATGAAAGCCCGGGCATTTTTTTGGGCCCGGGCTCGAAATCCTTGAAAAATCAGACTTCGTCGTCGTCGCCGGTGACGCCGATGAGACCAGTCATGTCATCATCATCGTCATCTTCATCGGCTTCGAGGAAGGTGTCATCGTCGTCGCCGTCGATCTCGACTTCGTCGTCACCGAGATCCGGCAGGTCGTCGCCGCCAGCGGCGTCATCACCGTCTTCGAGCGAGACCAGTTCGACATCCGTGTTCTCGGTATCGACTTCCGCGACCTCTTCTTCCTCAGCCTTCTCCATAATGGCGGCAACCGAGGTTTCCTCGAAGTAGGAGAGCGGCCAGGACTTCTTCGTGTACGGTGACACGATCGGATCCTTGTTCAGGTCGTAGAATTTCTTGCCGGTGTCGGGGCAAGTCCGTTTCGTTCCAAGTTCTGCCTTCGCCACTGTCAAAGCCTCATGAAGTCGTGAAGAATAGGGGGCATGCGCCATCAGCCCGGCGCGAAGCCGGCCAAACCGTAGTCGGCTCCCTTAATCGCTGCCATCCCTTCTGTCAAAGGCAAACTCAGGGTTTTTGTACAGCTGTGCGTGCACCCCTCATCCTGAGCGGCACCGCGACCTTCATCCAAGGCAAGCCCATGCGCCTGCGTCATCGCTTGGCAAGAGCTCGACGGGCCTGTATCTGACCTGAAAGTTGCACTGCACAGACGTTCCAGAGACCAGTCACCAAAGGGGATAGGCAACAGGCATGATCATCGCCATCGACGGGCCGGCCGCAGCTGGCAAAGGAACATTGTCGCGACGGATCGCCGAAACCTATGGCTTCCACCACCTCGATACCGGCTTGACCTATCGTGCGACAGCCAAGGCCCTGCTCGATCAGGGGTTGGCACTGGACGACGAGGCCGTGGCCGAGAGGATGGCGCTCGACATCGAACTGGCCGGGCTCGACCGCGATGTGCTGTCTGCCCATGAAATCGGCGAGGCCGCATCCAAGATCGCCGTGATGCCCGCCGTGCGGCGGGCTCTGGTCGAGGCGCAACGCGCCTTTTCAGTGCGCCAACCTGGAACTGTCCTCGACGGCCGCGACATCGGCACCGTTGTCTGCCCCGATGCGGATGTGAAACTCTATGTGACGGCTTCGCCAGATGTGCGTGCGCGACGTCGCTATGACGAAATCCTGGCGAAGGGTGGAGCGGCCGATTTTGCCTCGATTTTTGCCGATGTGCAGAAGCGCGACGAACGCGACATGGGTCGCGCCGACAGCCCGTTGAAACCTGCGGAAGACGCGCACTTGCTAGATACTTCCGAAATGAGTATAGAGGCCGCATTCTTGACGGCGAAGTCACTGATCGACGCTGCCTTGACGAAATGAACTCAGCGAGGGGAACGGTCCTCTCGCTTCAGCCGATTTCTCATCCTCGCGCCGGATTGCTCTCACAGTAGAGCGGATGCGGGATCGGCCATGACCAACACCAACCCCCGGCGCATGCGCATCCCAAAAGATGCGATTAGGAGTTTCCATGTCTGTATCTACCCCGTCGCGTGAGGACTTTGCTGCCCTCCTCGAGGAATCCTTTGCCAAGACCGATCTGGCCGAAGGCTATGTCGCCAAGGGCATTGTCACGGCCATCGAGAAGGACGTCGCGATCGTTGACGTCGGCCTCAAGGTCGAAGGCCGCATCGCTCTCAAGGAATTCGGCGCCCGCTCCAAGGACGGTTCGCTGAAGGTTGGCGACGAAGTCGAAGTTTATGTCGAGCGCATCGAAAACGCTCTCGGCGAAGCTGTTCTGTCGCGCGAAAAGGCTCGCCGCGAAGAAAGCTGGATCAAGCTCGAAGCCAAATTCGAAGCTGGCGAGCGCGTTGAAGGCGTTATCTTCAACCAGGTCAAGGGCGGCTTCACGGTTGACCTCGACGGCGCCGTTGCCTTCCTTCCGCGCTCGCAGGTCGACATCCGTCCGATCCGCGACGTTACCCCGCTGATGCACAACCCGCAGCCCTTCGAAATCCTCAAGATGGACAAGCGTCGCGGCAACATCGTTGTTTCGCGTCGTACGGTTCTCGAAGAAAGCCGCGCCGAGCAGCGTTCTGAAATCGTTCAGAACCTCGAAGAAGGCCAGGTTGTTGACGGCGTCGTTAAGAACATCACCGATTACGGTGCGTTCGTTGACCTCGGCGGCATCGACGGCCTGCTGCACGTCACCGACATGGCGTGGCGCCGCGTCAACCATCCTTCGGAAATCCTGTCCATCGGCCAGTCGGTCAAGGTTCAGATCATCCGCATCAACCAGGAAACCCACCGCATCTCGCTCGGCATGAAGCAGCTCGAGTCGGATCCGTGGGATGGCATCGCTGCCAAGTACCCGGTTGGCAAGAAGATCTCCGGTACCGTCACGAACATCACCGACTACGGTGCATTCGTCGAGCTGGAGCCGGGCATCGAAGGCCTGATCCACATCTCGGAAATGTCCTGGACGAAGAAGAACGTTCATCCCGGCAAGATCCTTTCGACCACGCAGGACGTCGACGTTGTCGTCCTCGAAGTCGATCCGTCCAAGCGCCGTATCTCGCTCGGTCTCAAGCAGACTCTCGAGAACCCGTGGCAGGCATTTGCCTTCAGCCATCCGGCCGGCACTGAAGTCGAAGGCGAAGTCAAGAACAAGACCGAATTCGGCCTGTTCATCGGCCTCGAAGGCGACGTTGACGGCATGGTTCACCTGTCGGATCTCGACTGGAACCGTCCGGGCGAGCAGGTCATCGAAGAGTTCAACAAGGGTGACGTGGTCAAGGCCGTCGTTCTCGATGTTGACGTCGAGAAGGAACGCATCTCGCTCGGCATCAAGCAGCTTGGCAAGGACTCGGTTGGCGATGCCGCCGCTTCCGGCGACCTGCGCAAGAACGCCGTTGTGTCTTGCGAAGTTATCGCGATCAACGATGGTGGCGTTGAAGTGAAGCTCGTTGCTCACGAAGACATCACCTCGTTCATCCGTCGTGCTGACCTTGCTCGCGACCGTGACGACCAGCGTCCTGAGCGCTTCTCCGTTGGCCAGGTTTTTGACGCTCGCGTCACGAACTTCTCCAAGAAGGACCGCAAGGTTATGCTGTCGATCAAGGCTCTCGAGATCGCAGAAGAGAAGGAAGCCGTCGCACAGTTCGGTTCGTCCGACTCGGGCGCTTCGCTCGGCGATATCCTGGGCGCAGCCCTGAAGAACCGCAGCAACGACTAATTCTCGTTACTTGCATTATAAAGAACCCGCCAGGAGCGATCCTGGCGGGTTTTTTTCATGCCTCGAGCGTCTTGTTCAGATGCCGTCTGACAGGCGCAGGTAGAGACCCTGCGCTCTGTCTATGCCGTATGGAGCCGGTAGGGTGGCGGTCCGCGGAGCCTGTCGATCGTCTGCAACCTCCGTTGTATTGATCAGAACCAAGTGACCCTGCTCGGTGTCGAGGGCTGAGTCTTCAGCCATTTGATCTGCATCGTCGAGCGACATCTCGGTCTCAGAGCCATCTTCATTGTCGCTCTCGCTCCCTGCCTCTTCCTCACGATTTTCTCGCTGCTCCGCGTCATCCTCTTCCTCATCGCTACGCGCCGGTCCTTGGGTCTCTGCTGGGTCGTCGAAGAGATAGTGGACGATCGCGTAAGGGAGGCCTTCGCGCTGAATCTGGGTTTGCGCGTTGAAGTCAGCGGCTTCAAAGGCAAGCGGTGGGGGAGCGAGTTTCGATTTCTCTTTCGCCTCGAAAAAGGTCGGCTGCTCTGACGTCGTGGTGCCATCCTTTTCCAACTGCCCTCGCGCAGCCGCGGATTGGCTACCCTGCTCAGCTGGGCCGCTTTCTGGCGGATGGCGAGATGAGACGGTTTGATCGGCAATCTCCATCTCGTCCTGCGTCCACCCCAAACGCAGTAGTGCACGCAAGAGTTCGGCCTCATCCGCAATGTCTGGCGTGAGCGACAACGGGACCTGGATGGACACTGGACCAGTGGGGCCAAAGAAGACCGGCAAGTCGGGTATGCGACCTTCCTTCCTTGCCTGCACCGCCGGCGCACCATCCGCTATGTTCGATAAGGGTTGCGGAGCATCTGGCGGAGCGCCCGATTTGCCCTGTGCGGAGTTTGGCAGCTTGGGGCTTGGCGTCGCCGTCGGATTGCTTGCGGTCACCCTTGCGTCCGGCCCCAACTTATCCATCGTTCGAGTTGCACCAGGGATAGTGGCTGTTTCGTTTCGAGTGAGCGGCGGCTGGGCCACTGGTCGGGCGTCGCCCTCCTGTGCATTCGCTCTGCTTATTTTTACGGTCGTTGCATTGAGGTCGACGGCAGGTGCGGCGGTGCGCGACAATTGCTCGCCGTTGGAGTTCAGAGTTTCGACCCGTCTGCCCGCAGGCGGTAACAGCGCCTCTGCTGCAGCTGTCTGGCCGCGCCCGACTGGGCCCGTTGTGGGTCCAGCAGGCTCCCATCTCGTCTGTTTTTCCAATGGGAAGGCTACAGACTGTCCGTTGCTCTGTGCCACAGCCGTGTTCGACGGTGGCACCTTCGTTGATAAGACGGGCTGCTCGAGTTCGTTCATTTGGTAAGAACGGACGACTGCCGACTGACCATTCTTCGCCAACGACGCTTCCAGATCGAGGGTGAAGGCGACCAATTCGCGGCCGGAAGTGTTCCGGGTTGCCGCCAGTAAGGTTCCGAGCTGAAGAGACGAGAGCGCTTTCGACACCAATGCCTGTAGGCGCGTCCGATCCGATGGAGACAAGGCAGCGAGGCTGTTGCCCAACCGGCCGAGATAGTCACTTGTCGTTTCGTCGGGGCGGCGCTCCATGCCGAGTGCCTCCCCGATGCGATCGGCAATGACCGTGGCTGGATCAGCGTTCGGCCGTGACAGCATCGCGACATTCAGATGCCCAGTCACCGCCTCTGCCATGCCCGACAGCTGCATAACAGGCACAGTGGCGACGGATCGCGCGATTGGCGCAGCGTCTGAAGGCTTCGAGCTGATCTGTGGGGCGGGGGCGGCAGACACCCCCGCTACGGGCGTAAACATCTGTTCCTCATCAAGAGGTTTGGACGGAAACTGGAAAAATCGCGGCGCTCATCATCCAATTGGCAGGCGGTCTTTGGTCGGCAGGCCTTGAAGACGTCGCATGGACAAGCGGGAATCATGCGCCATCATGGTTAACAAATGCTAAAGGGGTCAGCCTCGCGCATTGCACAGCACCCAATATGGGTCGATGCGCATTCCACCGAGAGTATCGACTGCATGAGACAGAATCTGATCCTGAACACCGACAGCTACAAGCTCGGCCAGTATCTGCAATATCCGGCAGGTACGCGGGCGATCAGCACAGTCGCGACCACGCGCGGTCAGTCGTTTCGTCCAGAGCTCATGTTCTTCGGCTTGCAGATGTTCCTCAAGGAGTATCTCTCGCAGCCCATTGTGATGGCGGACATCAAGGAGGCTGCCGATATTGCGGGCATCCATGGGCAACCCTTCGACAGCGAGGGATGGCAGCGCATTGTCGACGTTCATGGCGGCTACCTGCCCCTGAGAATCGAAGCTATTCCCGAAGGCGCGGCTCTCAGGCGTGGCGTGCCCATGATGCAGGTCGTCAATACGGATCCGAACCTGCCCTGGTTGACCTCGCATATGGAGACCGCTTTGCTTCGCGCGATCTGGTATCCGTCGACCGTGGCCACGACTGCATGGCGCATTCGCCTTGCACTTCAGCCTTTCCTCGATCGGACGACGGATGATCCTGCCGCGCTCCAGCCAAGCAGGATCAGCGACTATGGCTGCAGGAGCACCACCAGTCTCGAACAGGCGGCCATCGGCGGCGCCGCACATCTCGTCCACTTCAACAGCTCGGATTCACTGCCGGCGATCCTGCATGCGCGGCGGCATTACGGCATCGACATGCCCGGCTATTCAATCCCGTCTGCGGAACATGCGAGCATCACCGCGTGGGGCCAAGCCGGTGAGACTGACGCTTATTCAAACATGATCGAACGCTTTTCCGGCTTCAGCGCCTATTCCGTCGTATCAGACAGCTACGACCTCCATACCGCGGTCACAGAAATCTGGGGCAAGTCTCTTCAGGCGAAGGTGCGAGAGGCGGGTGGCGTTCTTGTCGTGCGTCCGGACAGTGGCGATCCTATCGACACACCGGTACAGGTCGTCGCGCAGCTCGCCTATGCCTTTGGCACGCGGCTCAACGGCAAGGGTTTCAAGGTCATAGATGGCAATGTCCGGGTGCTCCAGTCGGACGGCGTATCGCTTCAGGACATTCAGATGATTCTGGGACGGCTCGAAAGCATGGGCTTCTCGGCAGAGAATATCTCCTTCGGCATGGGCTCAGGACTGCTGCACAAGATCAACCGCGGGACGGTCTCCTTCACCATGCGGGCAACGGCCATGCAGGACGCCGGAGGTCAGTGGAAGGGCATAGGACGTCGCGCGCCGCATTCTCAGGAAAAGCTCACGATCCAAGGGCGTGTCGCGGCCATCGCCGATGGCATCGACATTGTTTCGATCCCACTGACGGAGCTCGGAGGCCGCCAGAACATGCTTCAGCCAGTCTGGGAGAATGGCCAGTTGCTGGTCGATTGGACGATGGATGAAATCCGCGCTCGGGCTACCGAGGCCAGCCGTGCCGCCTGAGATCAATCTGCTATGCGCAGGAAACCCGGATAGAGACCTGCTTCGTCACAGGGTGCCGGAGCTCGTGGTGGCAGGGTCTGCCCTGCCCTGCACCGATCATCGACACTCACGGCATCCAACCATGTGGCCGGTGCGTGGTCCCGGAGAACTTCGTTCGCGGTGATTTCACCAACCGGCGGATCAAAATCGTCTATTCCAAGATCGAGAAGGCTTGTTGCCCCGATCATTGCCGTCAGAAGCGCATTGGTCGCTACCGTCATGGTGGCCTGTCTCAACAATACCTGTTTCCAGTGCGCCTATGACGCACCGCTCACTGCTCTAGTCCGGCCTGCATGATCGTCAGCTAAAGTTAACGAAGTCTTTGCCCGGATCAAACAGTCCACCTTATTAATCATCGGAGAATTCTGACAGCGTGGCAGGCTGGCAGGGTGGCGCCTGCATTTCATACGACCAGTGTTCTAAGTCGCTCATAGAGACCATCTTCGATATAGATCGAGACAACTTCATCCAGAGTGTCGGTGGACGCCGCAGAGAGCACTTCAGCCTCGCCGCCGATGGCCAGAATGAACTGTGTCTGGTCCGCAGGCGGACGCGCCGCAACACCACTTGTCTCGCTGGATTGGGTGCCAGACTGCTGATCCGCCATGTAAGCAAGCATGGAGAGTAGTTTCTCTGCCGAGGCCGGAGCATGCATCGCGCCTCCGGCCGTCGCGCTATCCGACAACACCTTTTGAATCTCGCCGACCTGCTCGAGGCGTTCGGAAGCCAAGGCCGCCTGCAGGGATGCAAGTCGCTCCTGACGGCCTTTCTCGTCATCCACGCGCGCAGGGTCGGCTATCTCTTCCTGAACGGCGACTTCACTTGCCGACTTCGGGTCAGCCGCATCCTTCAGTCGCGTGAACACACGGTTGACGGCATCTGTGACACCACCGCGCCCTGCCGATTTTTCCAAAGCCGCATTCAAGCGCTCCGTGCCATCGCCAGTGGGGTCACTGAGGGCGGAAACGAAAGTCGTCAGCGAGATTCCCAGTTTGTCGAGACCAACAGCCCGCTCCAGTTCACTGCGAGCCATGGCATCCATTTTGGAGACAATGTCTTCGATGAGTTTTCCCAAAGTGAAGTAGGAGCGGGATCGATCAACATCGAGACCAAGTTTCTCGGCCAGCTTGTCGGCGACCTTCATCTTCAATTCGTTGACACTGACATTCTCATGATTGAACATGGAGGAGACGATTTTTGCCCGGGAACGTCGGGCTTCCTCGCTTACCGTCATACGCGCTTCGACCAGCGGATCGGCCTTTTGCGCGATGCCCGCTTTTTCGTTCTCTTCCTTGTGACGCGCATCCCACTGCTCTGCGATCGACCGGAGTATGTCCGTCGCCACAAGGCCTTGGGCTTTCTCAGTCGGAAAAAGCATGAGGCACACCTTAGATTACACGGAAAGGGTTTTCTCCATCTTTCCGATGCAACCTGAAGAAAAACTTAAACCCGTCAACTATGTGCAAAAATATCTGTCTCGTTCCAGCCGAGCAGATCAAGTTTCGCTCTTGTCGGCAGGAATTGAAAGCAGGCCTCAGCATGTTCAAGGCGACCATCTCGGATCAGCCGGGCATGAAGTTTGTCCCGCAGCGCATGGAGATAGAGCACATCAGAGGCTGCGTATTCCATCTGTGCTTGCGAAAGCACTTCGGCTGCCCAATCCGAAGATTGCTGGGCCTTGGAAATGTCTACCTCGAGCATTTCCTTGAGATTATCTTTCAACCCATGGCGATCTGTATAGGTCCGCGACAGACGGGATGCGATCTTGGTGCAAAAGACTGGAGCCGATGTCACACCAAAGGTGTGAAAGAGCACCGCAATGTCAAACCGACCATAGTGAAAGATCTTCTGACGCATGGGATCAGCCAACATGGCGACGAGGTTTGGCGCTTGCGTCTGACCGGCTGCAATCCGGATGACATCGGCGCTCCCGTCGCCTGGAGACAGCTGGACAACGCATAGACGATCTCGACGCGGGACCAGGCCGAGCGTCTCTGTGTCGATTGCAATCGCATCCGTGTATCGCGCCGCATCTTCGGCAGAAATGTCACATTCGTGATAGCGGATCGTCGCAGGCATGTCCGTCTCCAGTCCTTCGTCATTGCTGGAAGCCTATAGCTCAAAGAGCCCGTCCCCGCCATCGATACAAGACACAAGTCAATCGGACCCAAGGAGAAGACGACCATTGGTTGAGCATTGCTCAAAATGCATGATGGCGGGAACTCTAAACCGTCGGCAGTGTCGAAATGATCAGACGTAGCTTTCGATTTCGCGCGAAAATGAGGGAACCAAAGGCGATGATGCTCGTATCATCGCATAATTGAACATAAGTGATGTTTGCCCTAATCACAGCTATGCACTACGCGCACTGGTGCGTTGCAACAAAGATAGTTGGCATACCATACGACTCGCCTTAAGAATAAAGCATCGAAGCGACGCACTCCTCCTCCCAGCGTCGCTCGAGAGGATCGGCAATACTCCTCCTCCTCCCAATTGCCGATCGAGTTTAAGAGCCTGGCGCATCCTCCTCCCGCGCCAGGCTCTTTTCGTTTCAGCCTCCACGAAACTATTCTGGTGTTATGCCGTTGCGCTCCTTGCTTGAGAAAGCAAGACTGCCAATGTACACGCGGTTGAAATCAGCAAAGGGAGGGGTTCGGATGGCTGTCAAATTCGGAACAAGTGGGCTTAGAGGCCTGTCTGTCGATCTGGTTGGCTCGGTATCGGCTCTCCACGCAACCGCCTTCTGCCGCCATCTTGTTGATCTTGGTCTTTCTTCCGGATCCCCGATCGTAATCGGTCAGGATTTCCGCCCTTCAAGCCCAGAGATTGCCTCCACCGTAATGGCAGCCGTGGCACGGATGGGATTCAAGCCGGTGGATTGCGGCACCATCCCGACACCCGCGCTCGCGCTTTATGGCACGTCTATTGGCGCAGCAGGCCTGATGATCACGGGCTCGCATATTCCAGCTGATCGAAACGGGATCAAATTCTATCGCCCTGACGGCGAAATCGACAAGCAAGACGAAGACGCCATTACCAGGCTAGCACGCGAGCTCGCCACTGATGCTAGCGCCAATCTCGTCGAAACCGGCAGCGGTGAGCAGGCAGAGACAGAAGCAACCGGACTTTTCCTGAAGCGGAATTTAGGCGTCCTTGCTCCGGAGGCTTTAGCCGGCAAGCGCATTGGCGTTTACCAACACAGCTCTGTTGCACGAGACATGCTGGTCAGCATGCTAGAGGCTTATGGCGCGACCGTCTTTCCTCTCGGTCGTTCCGACCGATTCATTCCGGTCGATACCGAAGCGGTCTCGGATGATACGATCCGGCTTCTAGCAGGATGGTCGGATGAACTCGGCCTCGACTCGATCCTCTCAACAGACGGAGATGGCGATCGTCCATTGGTGACTGACGAGCATGGCCTTCCCCTGCGCGGAGATTTCCTTGGCTTGCTTTCTGCGGGCTTCCTCGATGCGCGAGTGGTGGCGACACCTGTGACCTCAAACTCCGGACTGGAACGTGACAAGCGTTTCGAGATCAGCAGGACACGGGTAGGTTCGCCCTATGTCATTGCCGCGATGAATGAAGCGATTGCCGCCGGACGCGATCGGGTGCTCGGTTTCGAGGCCAATGGGGGCCTTATGCTGGGAACAGACTTTTCCCTTGGCACAAAAAACCTGAAGGCGCTGCCGACACGCGACAGTTTCCTGCCGGCGCTGGCAGCACTCGGAACGGCTGCGAACCGAGGCTTGCCACTCTCGCGACTCGTTGATGACTTCAAGCTGCCGGTCGCCCTTAGTGACCGGCTGGAGAATTACCCAACCGAACGTAGTCAGGCGCTGATGCAGGCCCTCACGACGTCGCGGGCGGCGCTTGATGACTTTCTATCGCCTTTGGGGAATGTGCGCTCCATCAACGAAGTTGATGGTCTGCGACTTACACTGACGGACGATCGCGTGATCCACTTGCGGCCTTCGGGCAATGCCCCGGAGATGCGCTGCTATGTAGAAGCTGCGGACCAGAATTCTGCGAGAGACCTTTTGGAACGCGGCCTCGCCCTGATCGCATCGTGGAAGGGTTGAACCACCCGAGCGAAAAACACGTATCTGTCATGAAACAACAGATGAGGATTTCATGACGAAGATCGCCTGGATAACCGGCGCAAGTTCCGGGATTGGCAAGGCCCTTGCCGAACGACTCGCCCGCGGCGGCTACAAGGTCGCCATTAGTGCAAGAAGTGCGGAAGCCCTTGATGAGATCGCCGGGTCTTTTCCCGGTAAGATCCATGCCTTTCCGCTCGATGTCACCGATCCGCCGTCTGTCGATCGTGTTCGCTTAGAGATTGAGGCCCAGCTCGGACAGATTGATCTCGCGGTTTTCGCGGCAGGCTCATACACGCGAGATTACGCATCCGACTTCAGTGCCGCGCGGACAAAGCAGATGTTCGACCTGAACGTGATTGGCACGGCATCCTGCCTTGAGACCATCATGCCATCAATGATTGCCCGCAAAGCCGGCCACATCGCCGTCATTGCGTCGGTCTCCGGCTATGTTGGGCTGCCAGGTGCTGCGAGTTACGGTGCCACGAAGGCTGCACTCAACGCATTGTGCGAATCGCTCTATCCGGAACTTGACCAGCACGGCGTGAAGATCACGATCATCAACCCTGGCTTTATCGATACTCCGCTGACGAAGAAGAACGATTTCCCGATGCCTTTCCTGATTTCGGCCGAGGAAGCGGCAGAAATCATCGTTGCAGGTCTCGGCAGCGGTCGGTTCGAGATCATCTTTCCGTGGAAGATGGCTTTGGCTGTCCGCTTTCTCCACGCGTTGCCGCACGCGTTACGATTCGCGCTCACGCGTCGGATGCTCAGGTGAAGGCGTACCAGTTCAAGCCGGATTTTCGAGCTTGAACTGGACCACGTCGATGCGGCCGTGGCGGAAGCCGACGGCGCAATATTGCAGATACAGGCGCCACATGCGGTAGAAGCGGCGATCAAAGCCCTGTGGCTCGATCTTCTGCCAGTTCGCCATGAAGGCGCCGTCCCATTCAACCAGCGTCCGATCATAGTCCGCGCCAAAACGGAAAGCGTCCGTCACGGCAAGACCTGAGCTGACCGCTTGCTTTCCGAAGACCTCGACAGACGGCAGCATGCCGCCAGGGAAAATGTAGGTCTGGATGAAGTCGGCACTCCGGCGGTAGTGCTCAAACCTTTGTTCGTCGATGGTGATCGTTTGAACAAGCGCCGCACCACCTGTGACCAAACGTGACCGCAGGGTGTCGAAATAGGTCGGCCAATTCTCTTCGCCGACCGCCTCAAACATTTCGATCGACACGATCTTGTCAAACTGGCCATGACAATCACGGTAGTCCTCGAGCCGGATGTCTGCACGATCGGCGAGACCAGCGCGCGCCAGGCGTTCCCGGGCGAATTGCGCCTGTTCGGTCGAGAGCGTCAGACCTGTCACCCGGCAACCGGTCGTCCTAATTGCATATTCCGCAAAGCCACCCCAGCCGCAGCCCACTTCCAGCACATGGTGGCCGGGACCGATCGACAGTTCGCGCAGGATGCGTGCGTATTTGGCCTCCTGTGCTTCGGCAAGCGACATTCCCGGTGAGGTATACAGAGCCGATGAATAGGTCATCGTCCTGTCGAGCCAGAGACGGTAGAATTCATTGCCCAGGTCATAGTGGAAGGCAATATTCCGGCGGCTGCCTTTCTTCGAGTTTCGGCGTAACAGATGCCGGAGCCGTGCCAGGCGCCCGAAGATCGCCGAGGACTTCAGGACACTGCCCAGATGCGCTTCATTCATCACCGCCAGTTCCAGGAGATCGCCAAGATTGGGCGTCTCTAGCTCTTCATCAATGTAAGCCTGCGCAAATCCAAGTGTCCCGCCGGTCAGAATGCGAAACATGGCCTTTGCACTGCGCACCTGCAGGATGGCATGAGGCCCCGGCCGTTTGCCCGTGGCGTCGTGATCAGCATGCCCTTCGAACCGCAGCGTCAGGCGCCCTATGGCGATCCGATCCGCCCAGGCGCACAGCACGCGCTGCCAGAGGGGGCGCCCGATCTGGGCAGCGGCAATTTCACGTTCTGCATGACTCATGGCTTGCTCATTCCGTTCTGCATGACAATCGTGGACGCAATTGGCTCACTGGCAGGCTTGTGACGATGCAGCGGCACGCCTTTGCCCCAGAGCTTGAAGGCTTCCCAGTGAATTCCAGCAGTTACCTTGAGGGTCATCAGTGGGTAGGTCACAAGCATCCAGAACAGGCTCCGGTCGGACAATGCGATGCGGTTGCCGGAAAAGCGGGCAAAGAGAAGCGGGCCCGCCTCGTCGGATTCCCCGATATGGATATCGATTGCTTCAGCCGGCGGCTTGATCCGGAAATCATAGCGGCAGTTCATCGGTATGAACGGCGACACATACATTTCCTTCGCGCATTGATGGCGCAGCACAGGCTCGTCGCTATCGACCGGAATGACGTAGGTGTGGCGCTCGTGGAAAGTATTGCTGACTTCGTAGAGCATCGCTTTCATTTCCCCCTCGGAAGTCTGGCAGAAGTAGACCGTCAGAGGATTGAAAACATATCCGAAAATCCTTGGATAGCAGAGCATGCGAATGGTCATGCCCGCGGGATTTATGCCCGCCTCCTGCAGGCGCGCGCCAATCCAGGCGCGCAGCTCACCGGGAACGCCATCGCCATGATCAGCATCATGCACCGAATAGACAGCCCGGCGATTATGTCCGAACAGGCGAAGCGAGCGATCGAGTTGATCCAGTTCATCCAAGTCGATCAACAGCGAGAAGACGCTGTAGCTGAGCTTATGCTGCTTGGGTCGTTTTCTGACATGCAGAACCTGACCAGCATAGATTGCTGACGATATGCTCATTCGGCCGCCTCGAGCTGGCGCTCAACGACAATGCGGCCTGATTCATTTTCAACGTTCCAGGGACGTCGCACACCTCCGAGGGCCTCCGCGACGGCCAGTCCCGATTGAAGGCCATCCTCATGGAAGCCACTTCCGAAGTAGGCACCGCAGAACCAGGTATTACGCTGGCCCTGAAGGCTCCAGAGTTTCTTCTGGGCCATGATCGCCCCTGTGTCGAAAAGGGGATGTTCATACTGGAAGGTTCCGAACACCTTCGCTGGATCGACTGGCCTGCAAGGATTGAGCGTGACGAAAACGGGGCGGTCCGTCTCAAGCGATTGCAGCAGGTTCATCCAGTAGGTCACGCAGAGTGTTTCTGTTCCCTGGTCCGTTTCGTCGGCCACATAATTCCAACTTGACCAGACCGCCTTCCGCTTTGGCATCAGGTTTTCATCGCTATGCAGCACTGCGACATTTGGTGTGTACTGAAATGTACCCAGCAGCGTCCGTTCGCGCTCATCGGCATCTTCAAGCATGTCAAGGCTTTGGGTCGCATGAGTGGCAAGAACCACATGATCGAAGCGATCGACCCCACCATGGACGTCGAGAATTTCGACACCCGCACCACTCCGACGAATCCGTGAAACTGCCGTCGAGAGACGGACCTCGCCCGAAAAATCGGCCAGTATGCGCGCCACATATTCCCGGCTACCACCCTTGACCGTTCGCCATTGCGGCCTGTCCTTCAGAGACAAGAGCCCATGATTGGCGAAGAAACGGATAAAGGCGTGCAAAGGATAGAGGCGCATTTCCCTGGCCGTTGTGGACCAGATCGCGGCTCCCATTGGGAGAAGATGATCCTCAATGAAGGATGGCGCATACCTAGCTCTATCCAAATAATCACCGAGGGAGACAGCCTCCAGATCGACGCGATCAAGAAGCGTCGGAGCCTCCTTATAAAAGCGGAGAATGTCGCGGATCATTTTCCAGAAGCGCGGACGCAAAAGATTGGATCTTTGCCCGAGCAAACCAGACAAGCCTGATCCCGAATACTCGAAGCGTCCACGTTCCAAAGAAGCAGCAAATGACATGCTGGACGGAAGCGTTGGGACATTAAGGTGTTCGAAAAGCTTGACCAGGTTTGGATAATTCCGGTCATTGTAGACGATGAAGCCGGTATCGACTGGCAGACCCTTCGGGCCAGCATCGACACGAACCGTGTTCGAATGCCCCCCTGGACGGCCTTCGGTTTCGTAAAGCACGACCTGCGCACTCTTGGAGAGCAGCCAAGCCGAGGACAAACCAGAAATGCCTGATCCTACAACCGCAATTCTCGGACTTGAACCAGATGCTGTCTTTGATACGCCGGCGTCCATCTCAAGTCCTTCATAAAGCAATGTTTCAGACAATCTCATAGCTCTCTACGAAGTCCCATCGCGAGTGGATCGGAATCCCAGGAATTTTTCGCTGACGGTGATCTGGCTTAAGTGAGCCGACGTAGAGCTTTGCATGTTTGATGCAATTTCCATCTCGGCAGAGGCGTGCCACAATGATGTCCGGCCCAGGGCTCCGACAGATGTGACCGCGAGTCGCCAAAGAAGGAAGAAAAGCGTCTTGAAGACAATAAGGATCGACGAATCCGAGCAGGTGAATTTTTCGAAGCTCCTCGCATCTGTCGGTCAGGAACGGGACGTTCAGGCGTTCGAGACCATTTTCAAGCACTATAGCCCGAAGGTCCGCGCCTACATGGCGAAGCTTGCTCGGGATGGGCAGGCTGCCGAAGAGTTGATGCAGGAAACGATGTTGGCGGTGTGGAACAAGGCTGAGCAGTTCGATCCAGCGCGAGGAAACGTCTCAAGTTGGATCTTTACAATTGCCAGAAATCTCAGGATTGACGCGTTCCGGCGGGAAAAGAGGCCGACTTTTGATCCAACTGACCCGGCTTTCGTGCCAGACGACGTGATGCCCGCCGATGTCGAATATGAAGAACGCCAAGAGGCTGACCGGCTGCGGCGTGCGATGGAAACCCTCCCACCGGAGCAATATGAACTGTTGAAGATGTCATTCTACAAGGAAGTCTCGCACAGTGCGATCGCGGATGAACTTGGCCTGCCCATGGGAACTGTGAAATCCCGCATTCGCCTGGCCTTCGCCAAACTCCGCGCAGCCCTGGAGGAGCGGGCATGATGATCCAAGTAAACCACCATATCAGCGACGAACTGTTGCTCGACTATGCGTCGGGCAACCTGTCTGAAGGATGGAGCATTGCTGTTGCCACGCATCTCGCCCTGAGTCCAGCATCGCGCGGCAGGCTCAAGCTGATGGAGCATATGGGCGGCGGCTTCCTGGAGGCATGCGAGGCGGAGCCTGCGTCTAAAGAAGTGTCTACCGACGAGAGTTGGGCCCAGATGAAGGCTCGTCTGTCAAACCCGGCATCGGTGCCTTCTCAGACAGTTGTGGCGTCCCCTGCGGCGGCCTCACCCGTGTTGCCTGAACCCCTTCGTTCTTATCTAGGCGGTGATGTCGACAAGCTGAAATGGCGCGCACTGGGACGGGGCGCATATCATATTCCGGTCGAAACGGCTGATAAGGATAGCCAGGTCAGGCTGCTGAAGATTCCCGCTGGGAAACCCGTGCCTGAGCACTCACATGGTGGACGTGAGTTGACTGTAGTCCTCAAGGGTGCCTTCAGCGATGGTGCAACGGTATTCCGTCGTGGAGACATCGAGGAAGCCGACGAAACGCTGACACATCAGCCGGTGGCGACACCGGACGAGGACTGCATCTGCCTCGCCGTGACGGATGCCCCGCTGAAGTTCAAAAGCCTACTGGTGCGCCTGGTGCAGCCAGTGCTTGGCATATAATGCCGCATCGCAGCGGTAAATATAACGGAGAGACGGCATGACTTATGTGATCGCCTATGCCTCTACGGCTGCCGTTTTCTTTGCACTCGACTATATCTGGCTCACGCGCCTCGCCATTGGATTCTACCGACAGAACATCGGTGATTTGCTATTGGCGACGCCCAACTTCGCAGCTGCCGGCATTTTCTACCTGTTCTACGTTGTAGGGCTTGTCTACTTTGCTGTCCTGCCCGCCGTAACAGCTCAGAGCATTGTCACTGCTGTGGTCAATGGTGCGCTGCTTGGCCTCCTCGCCTATGGCACATATGACATGACAAATCTGGCGACCCTCAAGGGTTGGTCGCTCTCGGTCAGCATTGTTGACATGGCCTGGGGTGCCTTTCTCTCCGCCACGGCATCTGCGGCTGGGTATTGGGTTGTCTCGCGCTTTGCCTCTTAAGCGCTGGCAGGCTGGCTTTGGCTGCCCTATCTCTTTCATATGATAAAGCCGGACCACCTTCTCCATCCGACACCCAGCGGGCTTTATTGCCCGCTGGGTGATTTTTATGTCGATCCGGTCCGTCCCGTTGAACGGGCACTCATCACCCATGGGCACTCCGACCACGCCCGCGCCGGCCACGCACATGTGCTCGCCACCCAACAAACGCTCGACATTATGGCGATCCGCTATGGAGCGGATTTCTGTGGCACCTCACAGCGTGCCGCTTTCGGGGAGACCATCTCCGTCAACGGCGTGGCGGTGCGCTTTCATCCAGCGGGCCATGTTCTGGGTTCGGCACAAATCGAGATCGAGGCGCAGGGAACCCGGATTGTGAATTCCGGCGACTACAAACGCGGGGCTGATCCGACCTGCGCGAGCTTTGAACCGGTGCCCTGCGATGTCTTCATCACCGAGGCGACCTTCGGTCTTCCCGTTTTTCACCATCCGGAGCCGAAACTGGAGATCCAGAAGCTGCTGACCTCGCTGCAACAGTTTCCAGAGCGCAGTCATCTGATCGGGGCCTATGCGCTGGGAAAGGCGCAGCGGGTGATCTCGCTGATCCGCCGCGGCGGCTACGAAAAGCCGATCTATATCCACGGCTCGATGGCAAAGCTTTGCGACTACTACACCGAGCAGGGTGTAGAGCTTGGAGAGCTGAGGCCTGCGACGACGGAAGACAAGAAGTCGGGTCATCTCAAGGGCGCCGTGGTGATCGGTCCGCCTTCGGCCTTCAACGACCGCTGGGCGCGGCGTTTCGACGATCCGCTCGCAATCTTCGCCTCCGGCTGGATGATGGTGCGGCAGAGAGCCAAGCAGCGCGGTGTCGAGCTGCCACTGGTGATTTCCGATCACTGCGACTGGCCGGAACTGTTGGACACGATCCGCGAAGTCGGTCCGCAGGAGGTTTGGGTCACCCATGGGCGGGAGGAAGCGCTGGTGCGCTGGTGCGAACTTGAGGGCATCAAGGCACGGCCGCTACATCTCGTCGGTTACGAAGACGAGGCAGACTGAGATGAAGGCCTTTGCCCGCCTCCTCGACCGCCTCGTGCTGACACCAAGCCGCAACGGCAAGCTGACGCTGCTGGTGGACTATTTCCGTGAGACCCGTGATCCTGATCGTGGCTATGCACTGGCCGCGCTCAGCGACGGTCTCGACATTAAGGGCGTGAAGCCGGCGCTACTGAAGGAATTGGTGCTGGAGCGGATGGACCCAATCCTGTTCCAGTATTCCTATGATTATGTCGGTGACCTTGCCGAGACCATCTCGCTCGTCTGGGAGCCGCAGGCGCTGGAGGCCGCAGGCGAGGAAGATCTCGAAAATCTATCAAAGATCGTCGAGCGCCTGCAGCGTCTGGGGCGCAACGAGACGCGCTCAGTCATGCGCGACCTCTTTGACAGGCTCGATACGTCAGAACGGTTCGCGCTAATCAAGCTCGTGACTGGAGGCCTTCGGATTGGCGTCTCGGCGCGCCTCACCAAACAGGCGCTGGCGCTCTATGGCGACAAGGATGTCGTTGACATCGAGAGCCTGTGGCATGGGCTGAAGCCGCCTTATACCGAGCTCTTCGCCTGGCTGGAAAATCGCGTCGAGAAACCTGTCTTGTCGACGCCGGCGATCTTCCATTCGGTGATGCTCTCGACACCGATCGAAGATAAAGATCTTCCCAATCTCGATCCGAAGGATTTCGCTGCTGAATGGAAATGGGATGGCATCCGGGTGCAGCTATCCTGTTCTGGCGGTCGCAACCGGCTCTATTCGCGCTCCGGCGACGATATCTCTGCTGCCTTTCCGGATATTGTCGAGGCAGCACGGTTTGAGGGCGTGATCGATGGGGAACTTCTCGTCGGCGGCACATCCCGCACCAATGCACCGACGCGAACCTTTTCGGACCTGCAGCAGCGGCTCAATCGCAAGACGGTGACGACTAAGATGCTGGAGGACTATCCGGTCTTCATCCGCGCTTATGACATCCTGTTCGACGGTGACGCAGACGTTCGACCGGAGATCTTCCTCACGCGCCGCGATCGGCTTAGCGCACTGGTCGAGCGGCAGGAGCCGCGTCGCTTTGACCTGTCGCCGCTCGTTTCCTTCTCGACCTGGGAGGAACTGGAACAGTTGCGCGCAGCCCCACCAGATCCCGTTATCGAAGGTGTGATGCTGAAGCGGCTGGACAGCAATTATCAGGCGGGACGTGCGAAGGGTCCGTGGTTCAAGTGGAAGCGGGATCCGATGAATGCCGATGCCGTGCTGATGTATGCGCAGCGCGGTCACGGCAAGCGCTCCAGCTACTATTCGGATTTCACCTTCGGGGTCTGGACGGCAATTCCCGGCGAAGGGGATGTTCTGGTCCCCGTTGGCAAGGCCTACTTCGGCTTCACCGACGAGGAACTGGAAGTGCTCGACCGCTTCGTTCGCAACAACACCACTGACCGATTTGGTCCAGTTCGAGCGCTCCGGGCGGAGCCGGAGTATGGCTTTGTTGTAGAAGTGGCCTTTGAAGGACTGGCACGTTCGACCCGGCATAAGTCAGGGGTGGCGATGCGCTTTCCTCGCATCGCCCGACTTCGTCAGGACAAAGTGCCGAAGGACGCAGACCGGCTTGAGACGCTGGTCTCGCTGATCGACAAGTAACGTCAGCGGTTGGTCAGGCAGCGTGAGACGCTGTCCTGCCAGCCAGCGATCGCGGCCTCCCGTTCGCTGACGTCCATGCCCGGCTCGAAGCGGCGATCGCGCTTCCAGGTCGCGGCAAAGCCCTTCTGGTCGGGCCAAAGGCCGGCGCGGGAGCCCGCGAGCCAGGCGGCACCGAGGACTGTGGTTTCCAGCACGACAGGACGATCGACGGGGGCAGCCAGGATGTCGGCGAGGCGCTGCATCGTCCAGTCGGAGGCGACCATGCCGCCATCGACGCGCAGCACCGTCTTTGACGCACTGCCATTCCAATCCTTCTTCATTGCCTCCAGGAGATCATGGGTTTGGTAGGCGACGCTTTCGAGCACAGCACGAGCGAATTCGGCCGGACCCGTGCCACGCGTCAGTCCGAAGATCGCGCCCCGAGCATCGGCATCCCAATGGGGCGCGCCAAGCCCGGTGAAAGCCGGGACCAGATAGACGCGCTGAAGCGGATCAGCCTTACTGGCCAGCGCGTCCGTCTCCGAGGCGACCTTGACGAAGCCCATTTGGTCGCGCAGCCATTGGACCGCGGCGCCGGCAATGAAGATCGAGCCTTCGAGGGCATAGGTCGTCTCGCCATTCAGGCGATAAGCGATGGTGGTGAGCAACCGGTTCGATGAGGTAACACGGTCCGTGCCGGTATTGAGCAAGGCGAAGCAGCCGGTGCCATAGGTGGATTTCATCATGCCCGGTTCGAAGCAGGCATTGCCGATAACGGCGGCCTGCTGGTCACCGGCGACGCCGAGGATCGGGATTGCAGCTCCAAGAACTGCGGCATCGGTGATGCCGAAGTCGTCGGCGCAGTTCTTGACCTCCGGCAACATGGCGCGCGGAATGTCGAGAATAGATAGAAGCTCGTCGTCGAAGCGGTTTTCGCCGATGTCATAGATCAAAGTGCGCGAGGCATTGGTCGCGTCGGTGGCATGGACCTTGCCGCCGGTCAATTTGAAAATTAGCCAGCTATCTATTGTTCCGAAGCAGATCTCACCCTGCTCGGCTCGCGACTTCAGGCCATCAATATTCTTTAGCAGCCAGGACAGCTTGGTCCCGGAAAAATACGGATCGAGCAGCAGCCCTGTCTTCTGCGTGAAGAGCGGCTCTAGCCCTTTGTGCTTAAGCTCATCGCAGAAGCGTGCGGTGCGGCGATCCTGCCAGACAATGGCGCGATGAACCGGAGTTCCTGTGGCTCTATCCCAGACCGCGACAGTTTCACGCTGATTGGTAATGCCAATGGCAGTGATGTCTGTGATGGCAATCCTGGCAGCGGCGAGCGCTTTTTCGATGGTCGAGAGAACACTTTGCCAGATCTCATCAGCATCATGCTCGACCCAGCCGGAATCGGGGAAATGCTGGGTGAACTCCTGCTGTGCGACGCCCACGATATGCATCTCGTGATCGAAGATCATCGTCCGGGTGGAGGTGGTGCCCTGGTCGATGGCCAGAATGTAGCCGCTCATTCGTCTGAAACTCCCTTATAGAAGAAGCCGGGGCGTAGATCCCGCCCCGGCAGTTGTCAATTCAACAGAGCGGGCTCGCTTACTTCTGCCAGCTCTTGACCAGTTCGTCGTAGTTGACGGTGATCGGCTTTTCTTTTTCCTCGGCGATCTTCAGCTGCGGTGCCAGGTTGCCCTTGGCGACAGCGTCGGCATTCCACTCTTCGAGGGTCTTTTCCTCGGCAAGTGCCGGACCGATGTCACCCTGAACGCCTGCACGCTCAAGACGCTGCAGGACCTTTTCCTGCTCGGCGCAAAGCGAGTCCATGGCTTCCTGCGCGGTCTTTGCACCCGAGGATGCATCGCCGATCGCCTGCCACCACAGCTGTGCCAGCTTCGGATAGTCCGGGATGTTCGTGCCGGTCGGCGACCACTGGACGCGGGCCGGCGAACGGTAGAACTCGATCAGACCACCGAGCTTCGGCGCACGGTCGGTGAACGACTTGTGCTGGATCGTCGATTCGCGGATGAGCGTCAGGCCAACCTGGCTCTTCTTCACGTCCACGGTCTTTGAGGTGACGAACTGCGCATAGAGCCATGCGGCCTTGGCGCGGTCATCGGGGGTCGACTTCATCAGTGTCCAGGAGCCGACGTCCTGATAACCGAGCTTCATGCCGTCTTTCCAGTAGACGCCATGCGGGCTCGGCGCGAAGCGCCACTTCGGCGTGCCGTCGGCGTTGACGACGGCGAGGCCTTCCTTGACGAAGTCGGCCGTGAAGGCAGTGTAGGTGAACATCTGCTGGGCGACGTTGCCCTGGGCCGGCACCGGACCAGCTTCACCAAAGGTCATGCCCTGGGCTTCCGGCGGTGCATAGGCCTTCAACCAGTCGAGATACTTCTGAATGGCGTAGACCGAGGCCGGGCCATTGGTGTCTCCACCACGGGCGACGCAAGAGCCGACCGGCTGGGACTTTTCGTTGACCTTGATGCCCCATTCGTCGACGGGCAGACCGTTCGGCAGGCCCTTGTCGCCGTTGCCGGCCATGGAGAGCCAGGCATCGGTGAAGCGCCAGCCAAGCGACGGGTCCTTCTTGCCGTAGTCCATATGGCCGAAGACCTTCTTGCCGTCGATTTCGCGACCGGTGAAGAACTCGGCGATGTCTTCGTAAGCAGACCAGTTGACGGGAACGCCGAGGTCGTAGCCGTACTTCGCCTTAAAGTCGGTCTTGTTCTTCTCGTCGTTGAACCAGTCGTAGCGGAACCAGTAGAGGTTGGCGAACTGCTGGTCGGGGAGCTGGTAGAGGTCGCCATCCGGAGCGGTGGTGAACTTGGTGCCGATGAAGTCGTCGAGGTCGAGACCGGGATTGGTGACGTCCTTGCCTTCATTGGCCATCCACTTGGTCAGCGAGCGGGCCTGCTGATAGCGCCAGTGGGTGCCGATCAGGTCCGAGTCGTTGACATAGGCGTCATAGATGTTCTCGCCCGACTGCATCTGGGTTTGCAGCTTTTCGACGACGTCGCCTTCGCCGATCAGGTCATGCGTGATCTTGATGCCAGTGATGGCCGTGAAGGCAGGTGCCAGGACCTTGGATTCATATTCGTGGGTGGCGATGGTCTCAGAGACCACCTTGATTTCCATGCCGGCAAAGGGCTTTGCCGCATCGACGAACCACTGCAGTTCGGCTTCCTGAGCCGCACGGTCGAGCGTCGATAGATCGCCGATCTCCGTGTCCAGGAATTTCTTCGCCGCTTCCATGTCGGCGAATGCAACGCCGGTCATGGCGAGAAGCATCGTCGCCGTCGTCGTTAAAAGGTGCTTTCGCATAGTATCCTCCCTAAGGTTGCGATTGCAGATTCACCAGTCGTCTGGATGGCAGCCTCCCGCCGCCATCCGCCGTTGTCTTGCTCTATACGTAGCGAAATACGCCGATGGCGTAGACCACGGAGAGAGCGAGAGCCCACCACAGGTTCGGCCCAACAAGGCCGAGCCAAGCGAGATGAATGAAGGCTGATCCGAGCAGCGAGACGAAGAGCCGGTCGCCGCGCGTGGTTTCGAAGCGCAGCACCCCGACCCGCGGATTGCCGCCGGGCGAGACGTATTCCCAGATCGCCATCGACACGATGAGCGTCAGGATCGCGATGAAGAAGAGCGCCGTCGGAAGCGTCCAGGCCATCCATGTGAAGTTCATCGACGCCTCCTCAGACGCGGCCCAGGGCAAAGCCCTTGGCGATGTAGTTGCGGACGAAATAAATCACGAGCGCCCCCGGGATGATGGTGAGCACGCCGGCGGCTGCCAGCACACCCCAGTCCATGCCCGAGGCCGAGACCGTGCGGGTCATGATGGCGGCAATCGGCTTGGCATCGGTGGTGGTGAGGGTCCGGGCAATCAGGAGCTCGACCCAGGAGAACATGAAGCAGAAGAAGGCGGCGACACCGATACCCGAGGCGATCAAGGGTATGTAGATCTTCACGAAGAAGCGCGGGAAAGAATAACCGTCGATATAGGCGGTTTCGTCGATTTCCTTCGGCACGCCGGACATGAAGCCTTCGAGGATCCAGACCGCGAGCGGCACATTGAACAGGCAGTGTGCAAGCGCCACCGCGATATGCGTGTCGATGAGGCCGAAGGCGGAATAGAGCTGGAAGAAGGGCAGCGCAAAGACGGCGGGCGGCGCCATGCGGTTGGTCAAAAGCCAGAAGAACAGGTGCTTGTCGCCGAGGAAGCGGTAGCGGGAGAAGGCATAAGCCGCAGGCAGCGCTGCCGCCACCGAGATCACCGTGTTCAGGCAGACATAGATGATCGAGTTGATATAGCCCTTGTACCAGGACGGATCGGTGAAAATCACGGCATAGTTGGCGAGCGTCGGATTGACGGGCCAGAGCGACAAGGCGCCCGTGATTTCCGAATTGGTCTTGAAGCTCATGTTGACCAGCCAATAGATCGGCAGGATCAGGAAGACGATGTAAATCGTCGGGATCAGGAAGCCGAAGCGCGAACGATCGTCGGAGCTGCTCATCGAGTGCGCCTCCTTACTGGCTCTTTGCGTCGCTGACGGTCATCACGGTGTAGAAGACCCATGACATCAGCAGGATGATCAAGAAATAGATGATGGACATGGCGGCTGCCGGACCGAGGTCGAACTGGCCGACGGCCATCTTGACGAGGTCGATCGACAGGAAGGTGGTGGAATTGCCGGGGCCACCGCCGGTGACGACGAAGGGTTCGGTGTAGATCATGAAGCTGTCCATAAAGCGGAGCAGCACGGCGATCAGGAGTACGCGCTTCATCTTCGGCAGCTGGATATAGCGGAAGACCGAGAAGCGCGAAGCGCCGTCGATTTTGGCGGCCTGATAATAGGCATCCGGGATGGATACGAGGCCTGCATAGCAGAGCAGCACGACGAGGCTGGTCCAGTGCCAGACATCCATGGCGATCACCGTGATCCAGGCGTCGACCGGATCCTGGGTCAGATTGTAATCAATGCCCATGGCATTCAGCGTGTAGCCGAGAAGGCCGATGTCAACGCGCCCGAAGACCTGCCAGATGGTGCCGACGACGTTCCACGGGATGAGCAGCGGCAAGGCCATCAGGACGAGGCAGACCGGCACGCCCAGCCCCTTCTTCGGCATGTTGAGCGCGATCAGGATGCCGAGCGGCACTTCGATCGCGAGGATGATCATCGAGAAAATCAGGTTGCGGGCGAGCGCGTTCCAGAATCGGTCGGAGGAAAGGATCTCGGTGAACCAGTCAGTGCCGGCCCAGAAGAACTCGTTGTTGCCGAAGGTGTCCTGGACGGAATAGTTCACCACGGTCATCAGCGGGATGACGGCCGAGAAGGCCACCAGCAGCAGGACCGGAATGACCATGAACCAGGCCCTGTTGTTCCAGGTCTTTTCCATCGTCAGCCCTCCAGACCTACGCGCCAGGAATCGGCGAAGATGCCGATACCTGCGGGGTCGAACGTGATTTTCGGATCGGTAGGAACCTCGGCATTTTCAGAGACGACGATCGACAGCGGCTGGTCGCAGAAGCGGGCGCGCACGATCTTCTGGCGACCGATATCCTCGACCTTGGAGATCGTGACCGGCATGCCTTCGCGACCAAGCCGGATGAATTCGGGGCGGATGCCGAGTTCGATCTTCGCCTGGTTGCCGAGCTTCGGCGCACCGGGAAGCGCGATTGCCTGGTCGCCGACAGTTGCCGTTGCGCCGCTGACCTTGGCCGGCATCACATTCATGCCGGGGGAACCGATGAAGTAACCGACAAAGGTGTGGCTGGGGCGCTCGAAGAGTTGGGCCGGCGTGCCGATCTGGACGATCTGGCCGTCATACATGACGACGACCTTGTCGGCGAAGGTGAGCGCTTCGGTCTGGTCGTGGGTGACATAGACCATGGTGAAGCCGGACTGGCGGTGCAGACGCTTGAGTTGCGAGCGCAGGACCCATTTCATATGCGGGTCGATGACGGTCAGCGGTTCGTCGAAGAGGATGGCGTTCACGTCGGAGCGGACAAGGCCGCGGCCGAGCGAGATCTTCTGCTTCTGGTCGGCGGTCAACCCTTGTGCCCGCTTGCGGGCCATGGGCTGGAGATCGATCATGTCGAGGATCTCATTCACTCGACGACTGACCTGATCTTCTGGCACATGGCGATTGCGCAAGGGGAAGGCCAGATTGTCGAAGACGCTCATGGTGTCGTAGACGACCGGGAACTGGAAGACCTGGGCAATGTTGCGTGCCTGGGTCGGCAGATTGGTGACGTCGACGCCGTCGAACTCAATGCGGCCATCCGAGGGATGCAACAGGCCTGAGATGATGTTCAAAAGGGTCGTCTTGCCACAACCGGAGGGGCCGAGAAGCGCATAGGCGCCGCCGTCATCCCACTCGTGATGAACTTCCTTCAGGGCATAGTCGCCGGCAGCCCGGGCAGCCGGGGTGTAGGCGTGGCGGATATGGTCGAGATTGATGCGCGCCATGTCAGTCCTCCCTCACGCTGCCAGTTCGGGCGAGACGCCGAGAGCGCGACCCTCGGCACCGAAGGCCATCAAGTGTCGGATGTCGACATAGACGTCGATTTCCCGGTCGGGCTCGATGTCGTGGATGCCATGCTCCAGGCTAACCCAGCGAGCATTGCCATATTCGACATGGATGAAACTTTCCGAGCCGGCGATTTCCGAGACGAGGGTTCGTGCTCTCAGAGCAACCGATCCTGACGGAGCCGACAAGGAGAGATGGTGCGGGTGGAAGGCAACGGTGACGGGGCCGTCCGAGATGGCGGCCAGATGGGCGGGGACCGCAAGCACGGTCTGTCCGTCACGCTGAAACTGGGTGCCGCTCTTCACGACCTCAAGCGTGTTGAGCGGCGGATCGGCGAAGATGCGGGCGGAAGCGAGATCCGCCGGCTTGCGGTAGACCGAGATGGTGCTGCCGAACTGCGTGATGCGGCCTTCGCTCAAGGTTGCGGTATTGCCGCCAAGAAGCAGGGCTTCGGAGGGTTCGGTCGTTGCGTAGACGAAGATCGCGCCGGATTCGGCGAAGATCTTCGGTAGTTCTTCGCGCAATTCCTCGCGCAGCTTGTAGTCGAGATTGGCGAGCGGCTCGTCGAGCAGGACGAGATTGGCCTTCTTGACGATGGCGCGGGCGAGCGCCGTGCGTTGCTGCTGTCCTCCAGAGAGGCTGAGCGGCGTACGGTCGAGATAAGGTGTCAGGCGCAGCAGGTCGGCTGCCTTGCGGACTTCGCGGTCAATAGTGGCCGCGTCCTTGCCGGCAACGCGCATCGGCGAGGCGATGTTTTCGTAAACCGTCAGCGCCGGATAATTGATGAACTGCTGATAGACCATCGCGACGTTGCGCTTCTGGACGGGAACAGCCGTAACGTCCGCGCCATCCACAACAATGCTGCCGGACGTCGGCTTGTCGAGCCCCGCCATAAGCCGCATCAATGACGTCTTTCCCGACAAGGTCGGGCCGAGCAGGACGTTGAGCGTTCCCCGCTTCAACGTCAGATCGGTCGGATGGATGTGATATCCCCCCGCGACCATTTTCGAGATATTTCGCAGTTCAAGCATTTTTCCTCGGGCCTCCTCCAAACCGTCGGTCATTCACGTCTGCACTATGCGGCGGCACCCATCCTCAGATAGATGTCCAGTCCCTTCGCCTCCTCCGGCGTCAGGAATAATCCTTGCTTTGTCCGGCGCCACAGCACGTCTTCCGCGCTGACCGCCCACTCCCGCTCAACCAGCCAGCGAACCTCAGCCTCGTAGAGCGTACCACCAAAATAACGGCCAAGATCCTCGATCCTTTGGGCCGCACCAAGAATCTGCTTTGCGTCTGTCCCATAGCAGCGGACAAGCCGCTCGGCATGGTGACGCTGAATGAAAGGGTAGGCCTTGATGAGATCTACAACCACAGATGCGGCAGCTGTCGCATCGAAATCACCCCCGGGCAAACGGCTTCCCGCCGTCCAGGATTTTCCCTTTTCTCCGATTGCGTCAGCGATCTTCTCGACAGCATGCTCGGCCAAACGCCGGTAGGTCGTGAGCTTGCCGCCGAACACGTTCAGGAGTGGCGGCTCGCCGTCTTGCCCCTCGACCTTCAAGACGTAATCACGCGTCGCTTCCTGGGCCTTGGATGCGCCATCATCATAAAGCGGGCGCACGCCCGAATAGCTCCAGACAATGTCTTCGCTTCGAACCGGCTCCTGAAAATATTCGCTCGCGGCATTGCAGAGGTAATCGACTTCCTGCGCGCTGATACGAACATCCTTGGGATCGCCAGTATAATCCTGATCGGTCGTGCCGATCAGGGTAAAATCGCCCTCATAGGGGATGGCAAAGATGATGCGGTTATCCGGATTCTGGAAGAAATAGGCCCGCGGATCTGAAAACTTCTTCCGGACGACGATATGGCTGCCCTGCACGAGGCGAACATTGTGCACGTTGTTGCGGCCGAAGGCGCCAGCAAGAACCTGATCGACCCAGGGTCCAGCCGCGTTGACCAACATCCGAGCCCGATGCGTCTCTACGGATCCATCGCGCTGGGATTTTGTCGTGATCAGCCAATGACCATCTTCGCGGCGAGCCGACGTCACCCGTGCTCGGCTCAAAATCCTGGCGCCCCGGATTTCGGCGTCCCGGGCATTCAAGACGACCATACGCGCATCATCGACCCAACCATCGGAGTATTCGAAGGCCTTGGAGAAAATCGGCTTGAGCGGCCGCCCGGCAACGTCGCGCCGAAGATCCAGGGTCTTCGTCGCCGGCAAGAGTTTGCGGCCACCCAGATGGTCGTAAAGGAAAAGCCCGAGGCGGATCAGCCAGGCCGGTCGGATGCCACCCTTCTGGAACGGCAAGACGAAACGCAGCGGCCAGATGACGTGCGGGGCCATCTGCCAGAGAACCTCGCGCTCCATCAGCGCCTCGCGAACGAGACGAAACTCGTAATGCTCAAGGTAGCGAAGACCGCCGTGAATAAGCTTGGTGGCGCCCGATGACGTACCGGAGGCGAAATCATTCATTTCCGCGAGCGCGACGCTATACCCCCGCCCCGCAGCATCCCGGGCAATGCCACACCCATTGATCCCGCCGCCGATGACGAAAAGATCGTAGATGGGATGCTCAGACATGGGACCTCCAATTATTTCGCAATGCAGCATATATTGCAATTGCGAAAGCTCATATATCTAATTTGAAAATCAAACGAGTGTCAAACGAAACTTAATTTTCGGTTCGATTCACCGGCAGCGCGTCCGTTTCGACGAGGCTTACTTCCTGTTCTGCGCAGATCGCCCGCAAAGCGGCGGAAGGGCAGTGATCGGTGATAAAGGTCTGAACCTGCGAGATATGGCCGATCCGCACCGGTGCGGTTCTTTCGAATTTCGACGCATCGGAGACTAGAATTACGTGTCGGGCATTGGCGATGATCGCCTGGGCCACCTTCACTTCACGGAAGTCGAAATCGAGAAGTGCGCCGTCCTCATCGATCGCCGAAACCCCGATCACGGCGTAGTCCACCTTGAATTGCCGGATGAAATCGACCGCCGCTTCGCCGACGATGCCGCCATCAGCTCCGCGCACAACCCCACCGGCGATGACGACCTCAATCGAGGGGTAAACTCTCAAGCGATTGGCAACATTGATGTTATTTGTAATCACCATTAATTCACGGTGGTCAACAAGAGCTTCACCGACTGCTTCCGTTGTGGTGCCGATGTTGATGAAGAGCGAGGCATTGTCCGGGATCATTGCGGCGGCCGCCCGGCCGATCGCCTGCTTTTCCTGGGCCGCCATCGAGCGGCGGGCCTCGTATTTCACATTCTCGTTGCTGCTGGGGAAGACCGCACCGCCATGAATACGGTTCAAGGCCCGGGCATCGCAGAGATCGTTGAGGTCCTTGCGGATGGTTTGCGGCGTCACAGCAAAGCGTGCCGCGAGTTCCTCGACAAGCACTCGACCATGTTCCTTAGCCAAGGCAATGATCTCGGCCTGGCGTGCAGACAACAACATGTTTCGCCTCCCCTACTTCGTTTGATTTCAGTTTATGGGAAAACGAAACTTGGGCAATAGGGCTGGGCGCGCTATCGCCGGCGCAAAAGGAGGATGAAGGTTACCCCACCGACAAGTCCCGTCACGACGCCAATCGGCATGTCCTCTGGCGCCATAATGGTTCGTGCGACAATATCGGCCAACACCAGGATGACCGCGCCGAAGACGGCAGAGATCGGGATGACCCGGACATTGTCGCTGCCAAAAACGAGGCGCACGAAGTGTGGCACCAACAGGCCGACAAATCCGATCGCTCCGGAAAAAGCGACCATGACCCCGGTCAACAAGGCAGTCACCACGAAGAGGGTGGCGCGGAAGCGCACCACCGAAATGCCGAAGGTCGCAGCCGTCTCATCACCCATCGCAAGCGCATTGATCTCACGGGACCGGACGATCAGGAAGGCAAGCGAACCGAAAAGAGCGATCGCCGGATAGAGCAAATGCGACCATTGGGCGAGGCCAAGCCCACCGAGCATCCAGAATATGACCGTATGAGCGGCACGCGGATCCGCAAGGAAGATCGCCAGATTGCCGAGTGCCGTCGCGACAAAGGCGATCGCCACGCCGGACAGGACTAGCCGGTCTGCTGCGGCACCGGCATAGCGGGACACCCCCATAACGGCGAACGTTGCAAGCAAGGCACCGGCAAAAGCGAAAAGCGGCACTGTGACCAGCCCGAAGATCAGGCCGGAATGGAGCAATGCGATAATTGCGCCAAGCGCGCCGCCGGAAGACACGCCCAGCAGGTGCGGATCGGCCAGCGGATTGCGGGTGACCGCTTGAAGAACCGCCCCCACAACGGCAAGTCCGGCGCCGACCAGAGCGGCAAGAACAACTCGGGGAAAACGAACATCCCACACAATGCTCTCGCGCCCCGGCGACCAGGTCGGCTCAAACCAGTCAGGCACGAACTGATTGCCGACGATCTGCCACACGGTTTTCGCTGGGATGGGCGACGAGCCAAAGGAAACGCCTGCCGTGATGCAGAGAATGATGACCAGGCAGGCAATCCCTGTCCAGCCGATAATCTTGGTATGGGGCATGGAAATTCCGTTCGCACGCAGAGAGGGCCGCGACAGCGGCCCCGGCAGAGCGGTTTACATGTTGCGCGGATGGAAGGCATCGGCAAGTCGGCCGATGGCGTCAATGTTGCGCGGACCGGGCGTGGCTTCAACATATTCGAGTATGACAAAGCGGTCTTGCTTCACGGCGTCCATGGACTTGAAGGCAGGGTTCTCCTTCATGAAAGCAATCTTCTGCTCGGCGGTCACATCGCCGTAATTGACGATCACCACGACTTCCGGATTGCGCTCGATGACCGGTTCCCAGGAGACTTCCGTCCAGCTTTTTTCGACATCATCCATGATGTTCACCCCGCCGGCGGCTTCGATCATGGCTGTCGGGATACCGAAACGACCTGACGTGAAGGGCTTCTCCGTGCCGGAATCATAGACGAAGACGCGCGTCGGCTTTTCGATCGCACCGATGCGGGTGGTGATCTGATCAAGGCCCGCGCGATAACCGGCAACCAGCGCCTCTGCTCTATCTTCGACCGCGAAAATCCGGCCAAGATTGATGATGTCGGTGAACATGTCCTCCATCGTCGGCTTGTTCTTTGCCATGATGTGGATGCAGGATTCGGTCAATTCGTAGACCTTGATGCCGAACAGTTCGAGCGTTTCGGGGGTGACCTCGCCGCCAACCTTCATGCCGTAGTTCCATCCAGCAAAGTAAAGGTCAGCGTCCACGTCGAGCAGCACTTCCTTGGTCGGGTACTTCGGCGAAAGCTCCGGAAGTTCCTTCACGCCTTCACGCAAGGTCTCATCCAGCGTCTTCCATCCCGAGACACCCGTATAGCCGACCATGTGATCCTGTAGCTTCAAGGCGAGCATCATCTCGGTCAGATTGACGTCGTTTGAAACGGCACGCTTTGGCGGCGCGTCGAAGGTGACTTCTCGATTGCAGCTCTTCACCGTCACCGGAGCCGCCAGTGCGCTGGTTGCGAGGAACGTGGCGACAGCACCGAAGACCAATCGGGAGAACAAGGCGGCAGGCATGAGAGACCCTTTCAAAATCAGGAAGCGGCAAGGGAAAATGTGAAGCCGGACAATCGGCCGTGATCATCGGCTCTGTGATTGGCCGTCACACCGAAGGTACGAGATAGAAGTTTTTCGGTCAGAACCGATTTAGGATCGCCGAAAGCCGTCAGGGACCCGGCATTCATCAAGCCCACATGGGTGGCAAAATCGGTTGCCAGATTGATGTCGTGCAAGGTGGTGATGATGGTCAGCTTCAGCCGTCCCAGGAGGTCGAGAATCTCGAGCTGGTGTCGGATGTCGAGATGATTTGTCGGCTCATCGAGGATTATGATCTGCGGCTGCTGCGCCAGCGCGCGGGCGACGAGCACCCGCTGCTTCTCACCACCCGACAATGTCGAGAACTGCCGCTTGCCCATATCCGCCAGCCTCAAGTGTTCGAGCGCGTGATCAACCTGGTCGCGATCCTCGGCCGTCCAGCCGGATAGCCCGGTGCGCCACGGAATTCGGCCCATCATCACGACATCGCGGACGTTGAATGGAAAGTCGGCCGGCATTTCCTGCAGAACAACGCCAACTTTCTGGGCAACGCGCCGGGCCTGCATCTGCCAGATGTCTTCGCCTTCAATATGAACCTGACCTTCTCGGGGCATAAGGTTACGGTAGAGGCAGCGAAGCAGGGTGGTCTTGCCTGCTCCATTCGGACCGATAATAGCCAATCGATCGCCGGCTTTCAGAGCGAAGCTGACGTCACGGATGAGAAAGCGTGCGGCATCCGGCCCCCAGCCGAGATCTGAGACCTGGATACCAACTCCTTGCGTGTCACAGCTCATTAGAGACGCCCCTGCTTGGCGTCAGGGGGCAGCGGGGTCCAAGGCATCCGCGCGCGAACCATGTCAGCCATGCCGATGCCACAGCATCCCGGGCAATGGATTAGCTGGTGATATGTGAGACTGGCCACGACTTTCCCCCCAAGGACTGACCGGGAGGCGAAATGGCAAATTTTTCATGCGCTGGCGACCAGCGCAATTTTCCATTCAGATCCATCGGAACACCCCGTCCGCTGCAGTTACATTTCTCTTGACGGCAGGTCTCCTGGCTCACGGATATGTGCAGATCATCAACCTTCCCGCGAAACTTCGCAGTGGCTTGGCGCTCTCACGCCACCAGGATGAACGGCAATCCGCTTACAGTTGCGGGGGCAGCCACGGTCTTGGTCCCTGTATGGGTCGTCCTCACCGTGTTCCCTATTAATCCCCTCGAAGTCATCCGATGAGGGAACCGTCCCCTTCTGAATAGGGTGCCAAAGCTCTGCTGGTCAAGCCCCTCGCCTGCGCATCAATCAATTTCTGCGTTCTGTAATATCATTACACTACGAATGCAAGGAAATTTCCATGCATAGGCGCATGCCGTCTCAGACGATGAAAGCCTGGAGAAAAACCGGGCAAACGCGGGTAGTGCAGTCCGATCCCCCCATTAAGGGACAGTCGCCAATCCGCCGCCTGCGGAAGTGGCATCTCCGGGCCAGCTCAGCAAGCCAGCCGGAGATCAGGCGCCGTTCTTACCTGTGCCGGAGGTCGATTGGAGATCAAACCTGAGGGCGGCCCACGCTGCGACGGCGGATCTCGATAATCAGGACGCCGAGCAGGGTCGCGGCGATCAGGATGACGCAGAGCGCGTTGATCGTTGGCGTAATGCCGCTTCGGACCTTCGAGAAAACGTAGACGGTCAAGGTATCGTAAGGGCCGCGTGTGAAGAGCGTTACGTTGAAGTTCTCGATCGACTGGAAGAAAGCGATAACGGCGCCAGCACCCAGTGCCGGGTAGAGATGCGGCAGAAGAATGCGGCGCAGAACCATCATATGGCTTGCACCGAGATCAAGGGCTGCTTCCTCCAGCGAGCGGTCGAAACTCTGAAGGCGCGCAAGGACCAACAACATCACGAAGGCCGAGATATAGGAGGCCTGGCCGAGGACCGCGAGATGCAGGCCGGGGGCCACGCCGAGCGAATTCCAGAACAGCAGCGTCGATATGCCGATGACGGCGCCGGGCGTGAGCACGGGCGCGACCATCATTCCATAGAGCGTGGATCGGAGCGTGCCGCCGAGATTGTTGACGAGGATGGCGGCGGCGGTGCCGATCGGGACAGAGATCGCGACGACAGCGAGCGCAACCAGCAAGGTGTTCTTGAAGGCGTTCAGCAGGCGAGCATCGTTCCACAATTCGACAAACCACTGCAGGGTAAATCCCTGCCAGGGAAACACGGAGGGAAACCGCGTGTCGTTAAAGGCGGCGCCGCCCATGACCACCAGTGGCAGCAAGAGATAGGCAAGGAAGATTACGAGATAGACGCGAAACAGCCAGTCGGATTTCTGGGTCATGCCGGCCTCACTTCGCAATGTCGGACAGTTTGACGCGGAAGATCCGCATCACGGCGGTGACGAAGAGCGTGCACAGGATCAGAAGCAGGAATGCGTAGGCCGCGCCCGTATTCCAGTCCAGCGATTCGAACATCCATTGCTGGATGATTTCCGTGAACCAGCGCGAATTGGTCGAAGCAAGCAGCGTCGGCACGAGGATAGACCCGGCCGAGAGCATGAAGACCATCACGGATCCAGAAGCGATGCCCGGTTTGGCATGGGGCAGGATCACACGCCAGTGGATGCGCCACCAGGATGCACCCAGATCGTCCGCCGCCTCGATCTGGCTCGTATCGAGCGACTGGATCGCATTGTAGACCGGGAACAGCATGAACAGGACATAGGTGTAGACGAGGCCGATCATCACGCTGCGGAAACCTGTCATCCAACGGATCGGGCGTTCGATGAGACCGATATCGAGCAGAATGTAGTTGAGCGGTCCCTTCAGCGACAGGAGGATGAACCATGCGAAGGAGCGCATGATTTCGCTGACCCAGAGCGGAATGGTGAGCAGCAGGAAGATGGTCGGCAGGCTCTTGGGCGATGCCTTTTTCGACAGGTAGTAGGCGAGCGGATAGGCAATAGCGAAACAGATCGCGGTCACGATCGAGGAATAGAGGACCGTCCAGATAAAGACCGAGATGTGGATCGGGCTCTGAAAGAAGGTCAGGTAGTTCTTGAGTGTATAGACATCCTTCGGGCCGCCCATCTCCTGCACCGGCAGATAGGGTCTGAAGGAATTTTCGAACAGATAGAGGTTTGGCACGATGACGAGCAGCAGGAGCCAGAAGGCGACCAGCAGGCACATGATGAGCGTCAGGCCAGCACCGTAGCGTTCGACAAGATCCTTCATGCCGGTTCCGCCGCGCTCGTGGTGGTCTCATCGGCGAGAATGAAGGCGTGGTCCATCTCGAAATTGGCAAACAGCCGGGCGCCGGGATCCGGTATGGCGGCTGATCCGTCATTGCGGATTTCGGAGACGATTGTCCGGCCAGAGGCATCCTCGGTCTTGATCGAGATGAAATTGCCTTCAAAGGCAATATCCGTGACCTCTACCGCAATCGTGTTGCCATCCGTGGCGCTTGCATCCAGGCGCATATGCTCCGGTCGGACATAGAGCTTGGCGCCGTTATCGATGTCGACACCCAGCTTGCCGCGGAAAACACCGTTCTCGGTCTGGAAATCGCCGACGGCACCGGAGCGGGCAGAGAGCGTACCGGTAAAACAGTTGGTTTCGCCGACGAAGGTCGCGACGAAGCCATTTGCAGGATTGTTGTAGATTTCGCGGGGAGCTGCGACCTGCTGCAGCTTGCCATGCGACATGACCGCGACCCGGTCGGACATGGCAAGCGCCTCGCCCTGGTCATGGGTGATGTAGATGAAGGTGACATTGGTGCGCTTCTGGATCGCACGCAATTCAGCCCGCATATGCTGGCGCAGCTTCAGATCGAGCGCCGACAGCGGCTCGTCGAGCAGCATGACGGATGGTTCGACGGCAAGCGCGCGGGCTATCGCCACGCGCTGCTTCTGGCCGCCGGAAAGTTGGCTCACAGACTTGTCGGCTGCATTCGGCAGATCGACCAGTGCCAGAAGTTCCTCGGCCTTCTGCCGCCGCGCCTTCTTGTCGACGCCTCTCGCTTCCAAGCCAAAGGCGATGTTTTCCCAGATCGGCATCAGCGGGAAGAGAGCGAGGTTCTGGAAGATCAGCGCCGTCGGGCGCTGGTTGGGGCGCTGCCCCTGCATGTCCTTGCCGGCGATGCGGATCGTGCCTGAAGTCGGCGAGATGAAACCCGAGACCATGCGTAGAATGGTTGTCTTGCCGCATCCGGACGGACCGAGAAAGGAGAAGAATTCACCGGCCCTGATCGACAGCGACACGTTGTCGACGGCGCGGAACGGGCCGAAATCGGCACATACATCTTGAAGTTCGACACTGGCACTCATTGCGTCTGGTTCATTCCCCTTGGCCCGGCGCGGGCCTCATCTGGCTCCTATGCCGGCCGCCAAGGCGGCCGGCATGATCTTTCAAAACGCTCAAGCAGCCTTGTACTTGTCGGCATACTCGCCGCGCTTGGCGAGGAACCAGGCGGCCTGGCTCGGCCACCAGTAAAGCTTGCTCACGGCGTCGCCGGGGAAGCTGGCCTTGTAGAATTCGGAAACGGCCGGATCCATGAGGTCGATACCGCCCTTGCCGACGGGATTGGCGGAGAAGGCGGTGGCCCAAAGGGCGGAGCCTTCAGCGGTCGACGCCCATTTGGCGAATTCATGCGCCTGCTCGACGTTCTTTGCGTTCTTCAAAAGCACAAGGCCCTGGTTCCAGGCAAACGCGCCTTCCTTTGGAGCAACGTAGCTGTAGCCGCCTTCCTTCTTGAGATTGAAGCCAGTAGAATCCCAGCAGAGGCCGAGTACGGCACCATTGGTGCGGAAGGCCGCCTGGGCATCATTCTCACCACCCCAGAACTGGACGATGTTGCCCTTGGCCTTGATCGCTTCAGCCAGGACAATGTCCCAGAGCTCGACCATGGTGGCTTCGTCCTTGTAGCCATCGATCCACGGCTTGGGCAGCTTGCCTTCAGCATCGAGCCAGCGGCCCATGGCGGCCAGCGCCGAATGGCCGCGGACCGTGATCTGGTTGTCCGGGTTGAACAGGTCGGCGAGGCTTGCCTTGCCATATTCAGTCGGGAAGTCGGTGGTGTTGTAGACGAGTGCTTCCGTACCCCAGACGGAGGGCACGATCAGCTTCTGGCCATCGATTGTTGCAAGCTCATCAGCAGAGCCGTCGGCCAGACCCGGAGCGTAGTTGTCGAGTGCGAGCTTGCTGGTATCCCAGCCCTGCAGCAGGCCATTGGCGTTCCAGGCGGAGACACGGTCGAGCGTCGGCTCGACAACGTCAGACGTGCCCGTCTCAAGCGAGATCTTGGCTTGGGCGAACATCGTGTCCTGGTCAGGTTGTTCGGTGAAGCTGACCTTGATGCCGGTCGCCTTCTCGAAGGCGGGGAAGACTTTTTCCGCCATGCCGGGATAACCGGCCCAGCCGGTGAAGTTCAGCTCGCCGGAGGAGGCGAGCGCACTGGAGGAAATGAGCGCAGGCGCGGCCAGAAGACCGGCACCGGCTGCGGAGGTTTTCAGGAGGGTACGGCGTGTCAGTGGCGCAGAAAACAAAGTCATTGGTATGCTCCCAGTTTTGTCAGGTTCCCATGGCGATCGATCAGCCGGTTATCCGGTCCTTGTTCTTTTGAATGTCTCAGGCTGCTTGCTTGCGTGCCTTGCATTCGGCAAGCACGCACAAAAGTTCAAACATGATGGTGACGCCGAGGAAGGCCGTCGCACCACTCGTATCGAACGGGGGCGAGACCTCGACCAGATCGGCGCCGATGATGTTGAGACCTTTCAGACCCCGCACGACTTCCAGCGCCTGGAAACTGTTCGGGCCGCCGATCTCCGGCGTACCGGTGCCAGGCGCAAAGGCCGGGTCGATGAAGTCGATGTCGTAGCTGACATAGGTTTCGCCAGAGCCTGCGATCTCGCGGGCCTCGGCCATGACGTCCTCGACGCCGCGGGCGTGAAACTCTTCGATCGGGATAACCCGGATGCCAACGGCATCGGCGAAATCGCGGTCCTCGAAATCATAGGCAGGGCCTCGGATGCCGACCATGCAGACACGCTTGGGATCGAGCAGGCCTTCCTCCACCGCACGGCGGAAGGGGGTGCCATGAGTATATTTGAAGCCACCGAAATAGGAGTGGAAGAGGTCCGTATGGCTGTCGAAATGCACCATGCCGAGAGGGCGATCCTTCGCCAGTGCCCGCAGGATCGGCAGCGTGCACAAATGGTCGCCGCCAGCGCTCAAGGGGAGGATGCCGGCATCGACCACCTTGGAATAAAAGGCGGTGATGCGATCCATCGAATCCTGGACATCGGCGGGATTTGGACCGACATCGCCGAGATCGGCGCAGCGCGCCAGCTCGAAAGGCTTGGATCTCGTTACCCCGTTTCGACTGCGGATCATGGTGGAGTAGTCACGAAGCTGGCGGGGTGCATGACGCGGTCCGGGCCTGTTCGTCGTCCCTCCATCCCAGGGAACGCCAATCAATCCGATCTCAACTTCGGAAATGCGGGGGTCTTCGAACGTGACATATGGCAGACGCATGAAGGTGGCGATGCCCGCAAAACGGGGTAGGTCGAAACCGGAAACAGGTTGGAAATCGCCAGAATTCATGCAGTCCTCGTGCAGCTTTGCCTGCTGTTATTGAGGGGCTAAGCTAGCACGAAGAGATCGCCTGACAACAATGCATCAACAGCAACACGAAACATGTCGACGTATATTATCACATGTTTCGATTTTTTGTGTTTACTTGTTCAAATATAAGCCTGAGATGCGTACAAAATTACCGCAAATTGTCTATTTTTTGGGCGGATTTTTTACAGGCTGTCGACCTACGTCAGCACTAAAATCATACAGAAGTGCCAGGAAAGTTGAATTTAAGCTCCTTATAAGCAAATCATAATCTACAAAATTTCATGAGAAATGCCTGGCTCCATGCTTGCACACAGCTGGATCTGCCGGGTCGCAGGACCTGCCCGTATGACTGCTTAACATAGCCCGACACTCGGCTGTTCGGCGGCATTAGGAGATTCGTATGGACGCTCTGATCATCGGCGCAGTTACAATCGGCGCAGGTGTTTTCCGGGGTGTCACCGGCTTCGGCTATGCACTGGTGGCAGCCCTTGGCCTGGCAGGGATGTTTTCACCGACCGGTATGGTGCCGTTTATCCTCATCAACGATCTTATGTTGACTGCATTTACCGTGGTCGACCGGGGACGCAGTCCAATCGACTGGCGTGTGACGCGCATGTTGATGACGAGCGGCTTGATCGGGGCATTGTGTGGAAGCCTTCTCGTTCCCTACCTGGAAGGAGAGATTGCACGCATTCTGGTGTCCGCAACGATTGTCGTTGCTGCGTGTGTCGCATTGATTGCCCATCCGCCTTCCTGGCTGGCGCACAAGGCGCTTGGCATCGGCATCGGATTTGTTACGGGCCTTCTTCTCTCGGCATTTGCGGTCGGTGGCCCGCTCATCGCCGCCTGGCTTCTGGCGGGTGGCGTCAAGCGGGATTGCGTACGCGGAACGCTCGCGATCTTCTTCGGCGTGGTCGATATGTTCACGCTGGCGGCCCGCGCCTCCATGGGTGATATCGATGCCGAACTTCTTGGATTGCTGGCAATCTATTGTCCGTTGACCGTGGCAGGTTTTGCTGCGGGCTATGTTCTCTCGCACCGGCTACCGCAGCATGTTTGGGACCGCGTGGCTGGAATCGGCCTTGTCCTCATCGCTGTAGCCGGTCTGCTCCAAACAATTTATGCCATCGCAACCGCCTGACCATGACATCCAGTAAGGAGACGCCAACCATGTCCAAAACCGTTCTTGTGACAGGGGCCACATCCGGCTTCGGGAAAGCCATCGCTCAACGGTTTGCACGTGAGGGCAACCGTGTGGTGGTGACAGGTCGACGTCAGGATCGATTGGACGCCTTGGTTGAAGAACTCGGCGGTGAACAGTACGTCACCTCCCTCTGCTTCGATATTCGGGACGAGAAAGCGACAGCGGCGGCCATGGCCACTCTTGCAGACCCCTTTTCCAAGATCGGCGTTCTCGTGAACAATGCCGGACTGGCGCTAGGGACCGGCCCCTCCCAGGAGTGCGATCTCGACCAGTGGAAAACAATGATCGACACAAATGTGACGGGGCTCGTGACCATCACGCGCCTGCTTCTCAACCAACTGATCGAACGGCGCGGGCTGATCGTCAATCTGGCCTCCATCGCATCCAGCTGGCCCTATCCGGGGGGCAATGTATACGCAGGCACCAAGGCCTTTGTCAGACAGTTTTCGCTGGGGCTTCGCAGCGATCTGTCCGCCAAGGGGGTGCGCGTGACCTCTATCGAACCCGGTCTGTCGGAGAGCGAATTCACATTGGTGCGCACTGGCGGTGACCGCGAGGCCTATGATCGCCTCTATGCCGGCGCCAATCCGCTGCAGCCCGAAGACATTGCCGAGACGGTCGCTTGGGTCGCGTCGCTGCCCTCCCACGTCAACATCAACAGCCTGGAAGTGATGCCGGTCAGCCAGTCCTGGGCGCCGTTCCAGATCCATCGAGGATGAGAAGGAGAGACTTATGCAGTCTCTCCCAAAATCCCCTCTGACTAGCAGTGACCGTCAGCCGAAGACGGTCGTCAGGGCGGTATCGATGGCGTCGGTGATCTGATCGATATCCTGTTCGGTTGCGATGAGGGCGGGCGCAAGGCACAGCGTGTTGTTGAGGCCGGGCAGCGAGCGGTTGGTCGCGCCGATCAGCACGCCCTGAGCGGCGCAGTTTGCGATGACCGCCTGAACCTGCCTCTCCGGTGCCGGCTCCTTGGTCTGCCGATCCGCCACCAGCTCTGCGCCGCAGAAGAGGCCAGCACCGCGAACATGGCCGATGACAGCGTGACGCTCCGACAGCGCTTCAAGATTGGCAATCAGCCTTGATCCCATCTTCAGCGTGTTGTCGAGAAGACCCTCGTCCTCGATGATCCGCATGTTCTCAAGCGCGGCAGCGGGCCCTGCCACGCAGCCGCCGAACGTTGAGATATCGCGGAAATGCGCCATCGGATCTTCAGGGTCGTCCTTGAACATGTCGAATATCTTTTCGGTGGTGACCGTGCAGGAAATCGCCGCGTAACCCGATGCCACGCCCTTGGCCATGGTGACGAAATCCGGCTCAATGCCGAAATTCTGGTAGCCGAACCACAGGCCGGTTCGCCCGACGCCGCAGACCACTTCGTCAATATGGAGCAGGATGTCGTATTTCCGGCAGATCTCACCGACCTTCTGCCAGTAGCCTGCGGGAGGGACGATCACGCCACCACCGGCGGTGACCGGTTCCAGGCACAGAAGGCCGATCGTATCCGGTCCCTCGCGCAGAATGACCTCCTCGATCGCTTCGGCAGCCCGCTCACCGTAGTTTTCGATTGCGCCGTACTGGCTGCGATATTCCAGGCAATGCGGCACTTCGACGAAGCCCGGGGGCATCGGACCATACTGCTCGCGCCGCTGCGGCTGGCCGGCAGCGGCCAGCGTTCCGATCGTGGTGCCGTGGTAATCGCGTTCGCGGTAGAGAATCTTGTACTTGCGTCCACCATGGTGGCGATGGGCGATCTGGCGCACCATCTTGAACACCTTCTCATTCGCTTCCGAGCCAGAGTTCGAATAATAGACGCGGGTCAGTCCGGGCATTTTGGAAATCAGCTTCTGGGCGAACTCTGCCCCGGCAATTGAGCCGGCCGAATTTGCGAAGTAGTTAAGCTTGACCAGTTGGTCCCGCACGGCATTTGCGATGCTGACCCGGCCAAAGCCGACATTAACGGTCCACACGCCGCCTGATAGGCCATCGAGGAATTCACGTCCGTTCGCGTCCCAAAGCCGCATGCCGCGGCCTTCAACGAAGATGCGCGGATCATTGGTCTCCAGAGGCTTGTGCTGGAGGAGGTGGTGCCAGACATGAGCACGGTCTGCCTCGATGATGTCGCGGATGTCGTTGGGCTGCTGGATCATGTTCATGGCTGGAACGTCTCCCTGGGATAACGGGGCTTGCTCGCAAACACCGATAGGTCTTTGCGAAGCGTTTGGGTCTGCAAGCTCTAGCATGCGAACCGCTGCCCTTGCCCTCGTCCGGCTCCCTGGCACCCCCAAAACTCCTGTCTGGCTCCTGCCCCAAGCCATGAGCCAGCGCTCATCTACATTGCTCCTCCACGATCGCGCCGAGCTTCGCGAGCCCACCAGCGATGCGGTTTGAGGCGATCGAACTGAACCCGATCCGAAAGTGGTTTTTGCCATCCGCGGCATCGGAATAGAAGATATCTCCGGCCTCGATCAGAATGCCTTGCGCCTTCGCAACAGTCGCCACAAACCGCACATCAAGCTGTGGAGGTCCTTCTATCCAGAAACTCGTGGCACCTTCGCCGCGCAGGAATTTACAGGAAGGCATAACCTCAGGCAGCTGTTTGGCGATCAGACGCGCCCGCTCGGCGATCACGGAACCTGCTTGAGCAAGATGCTGTCGGTAGTGACCGAGTGCAATGAATGTGGCCAGTGACCGCTGGTTGTTGGTGGGTGGATGACGCAGCATCAGACGTCGCAACACCCGCAATTCGTCGATCACCGGTTTCGGCGCGACCACATATCCAATGCGCAATCCGGGAGCCAGAACCTTGGAGAAACTGCCGACATAGAGGACACGTCCCGCCGTATCCATGCTCTTCAACGAAGGTATGTCCCGGTCAGTCTCCACCGACAGATCAGCATCGTAATCGTCCTCTACCAGCAGAAGATCGCTACGACTTGCCGCCTTGACTAAGAGCTTGCGCCGCTCCGCCGACATCACGGTCGTGGTTGGGCATTGATGGCCAGCCGTCACGAAGACAATACGGCAGCCGGAGAAAATCTGGTCTGGGACCACGCCATCTTCGTCACTGGACAGGAAGCGGGTGTTCTGTGTGGAAAGACTTACCATGTTTCGCAGATCCGGATAACCGGGGTTTTCCAGACCGACTGGGGTCTCGCGATCGATGAATAGCTGCACGATCATCGCAAGCGCCTGTTGCGAGCCCAACGTGATGATGATCTCGTCAGGCTGGACAAAGATCCCGCGTCGCGGCAGCACCTGCACCCGCAATTGCTCGATCAAATCGGGATCATCGTCATCAATCATGTCGGCTGCCCAGCCCTGTATTTCCTGGACACTTGAGGTCGCACGGACGGCTTCCCGCCAGTTATTGGTCGGAAATAGGCCCGGGTCATACTGGCCCGACAGAAAGGGATAGGGATAGGAACGCCAGTCCCTTGGCTTGGTGATATGGTTCAGGCGTGATGGTCTAACAACGAATTTCGCCGACCAGTCCGCTGTTCGCTTCGGGCTCGTTCTGATCTGCGCCGGCCTGATGCCGGGAGACACGAAAATACCGCTACGATGACGTGAGATCAGGAAGCCCTCATCGATCAGCTGCTGATAGGCAGCCGTCACCGTGTTGCGCCCCACGCCCAACATGGATGCAAGTTGGCGTGAAGAGGGCAGACGGGTTTCGGCCGCCAGCATCCCCGTTTCTGTCGCCCTGACGATCATGCGGCGGATCTGGATGTTCAATGGCGCGCCGCCGCGATCGACAGCGTCGAAAACACGAGGCCATACGGTATCTATGGGAAGAAGAAGCTGTGAGATTTTCATGAAACTTCAAAAGCAAGAACTAGGCCATTTGGTTCTATGTAGGCGTGACCGAACCATGCGATATGATAGGCTGAAGCTTGTTGATGGAATCTGGCCTTTGCAAGCCATCCCACCTTGATTAAGCGATCTGCTGTGCATTGCTGCTGCCACTGACCACGAGGCGCTAGACAACTTCGAATTTTCGAACTTCAGTCAGACAACCAAACATGAAATAATTCGTCACTAGAACGAACTATTTGCATTCGATCATGGTGCATGCGATGATTTTCGCCCGCAGCTTGACGCGGGCAGAATTGAGGGAGGCGCAAGCGGATGAACATCTGGACCAGTACACCACCGATGCTACGCCAAATCTCCGTGCGTGCCGCAATGGAAATCCTGCTGCACGAAGGTCCAACCTCACGCGCCGATCTTGCCAAGAAAACCGGTCTTTCGAAACAGACCATGTCCGAGGTGATCCGTACCCTGGAGGAATCCGGCTGGGTCCGAGTTAAAGGTGTTGTGTCGGGCAAAGTCGGGCGCAGTGCTGTTTCCTATGAAGTTGCGCCGGACGCCGGATGCGTGATCGGCATAGACCTCGGGGCCACGACCATCCGCGCGGCCATCGTCGACATTGCAGGCGGCATATCAGAGGAGATCGAGGCGCCAGTAGAAGGGCACACAGGGAAGAAACTGCTCGACCACGTCAACAACCTGATCGAACAGAGCCTGACGAAGGCAAAGATTCCGCGCAGCAAAGTGTTGCTGGCCGCCGTCGCAACGCCAGGCGTGGTGGATCCGGAAACCGGGATGCTGTCGCTCGCCCCCAATATGTCCGACGTCGCCAGCATGGATATGCGGCGCACGCTGCAGGATGTGCTCGGCTGCGACGTGATCATTGAGAATGACGTCAATGCGGCCGTTATCGGCGAAAGCTGGAAGGGTAACGGCATCGGCCTCGACTGCGTTGCGTTTATTTCTCTTGGGACGGGCATTGGTCTCGGCACCCTGGTGAACGGAAAGCTCATGCGGGGCGCAAAGGGCGCGGCAGGTGAAATTTCCTATCTTCCTTTCGGTTCTGACCCTTACGCAGCCGAAAGCCTGGAGCGGGGAGCGCTTGAATGCGCGATTGGCGCCCGGGGGATCGTCAATCGCTACGGATCGGGCGACGGTGGATTGACGGCGCGCGATGTGCTCGAGAAAGCCGAAGGTGGCGAAGCCGGTGCGCTTGCCACAATTAAGGAGACAGCCCGACTGGCTGCACTCCTTGTCGTTTCGGTCGACGCCATGCTTGATCCGCAAAAGATCATCCTAGGGGGCAATGTGGGCCGTCATCCCCTAGTGGAGCGGCTTATCCAGCAGGCTCTGCCAGCCTGCACGAAGAGGACGATCTCTGTGGAAGCCAGCACTCTCGGATCCCGTGCCACATTGATGGGCGCCGTTGCGATTGCTCTCAATCAGCTGCACAATGCGCTGTTTTCGCCTCAGGATTTGCCCACCGAAATGCGCCTGCCGACGGCGACCGCTTAATCCTGGTCTTCCCACAAACAGAAACACCCGCCGATCGAGATGACCGGCGGGTGTTTCCTCTGGGTCTTGGGAGGACCTTATTCCTTCGTTGCTCCGGCCATGATGCCACCCATCATCAGCCGCTGAAGCGCGGTGAAGACGACCAGCACCGGCAGCACGGACAGTACGGACATCGAGAGCAATTTCGGCCAGTCGATGCCGAATCGACCGATCGAATTCGCGATGGCGAGCTGCACAGTCCACTGGTCCTGGTCGGTGATGATCAGGAAGGGCCAGAGATAGTCGTTCCACCGCCATACGAGATTGAACGCGAGAAGCGTACCGATGGCCGGGACAGAAAGAGGCACAATGATCCGCCACAGGATCCGCCATTCCGGCGTCTTGTCGAGACGCGCTGCCTCGAGCAGGCTGTCGGGAATGTTCACAATGTACTGACGCATCAGGAAAACGCCTGTTGGCGTTGCCGCAGGCGCGATGATGACACCCGCCAGGGTCTCAAGCAGGCCAAGATCGCGCAGAACGAGGAAGACGGGAATCATGATGATCTGTAGTGGCACCATCAGCGACGACATGATCAGCAAGAAGAAGACCGTGTCGCCCTTGAAGCGGAACTTTGCCAAAGCATAACCGGCCATCACGCTGATCGTCACCGACAGAAGAGCCGACAGGATCGAGACGATAGCCGAGTTCTTGAAGAACAACAGGAAACGGGCTCGCGACAGCGTGTTAACGAAGTTCTCCAGCGTCGGGTTCGCCGGCCAGAGCGTTGGCGGCCACTGGAATATCTCCGCCTGCGGTTTCAAGGCGGAAAGAAACAGCCATACCGGCGGCAACAGGAACACTGCGAGCACAAGAGCGACGAGCGCGAGACGCGCGGGTGAATGGGCAGTTGTCATGCTCTGCTCCTTGAAAGCCGCAATTGCACGATTGCGAGAACCATCAGGACGACAAAGAGAACGGCGGATTGGGCCGCCGCCATGCCTGCCTGCATTGGCAGCTGAAACGCCGTGTCATAAATGGTCTGGATCAGGTAGACAGTGGCCTTGCCCGGGCCGCCGCCAGTCAGCGAGACCACAAGTTCGTAAACCTTGAAGGCTTCGATCGACGACAGCACAACGACCACAGCCATGGTCGGGCGCAAAAGCGGTAGCGTTATATGGGTAAACTGCCGCCACTTGCTCGTGCCGTCGATCGACGCTGCTTCGTAATAGTCGGTCGAGATAGCGGTCAGTCCCGAAAGAAAGATCATCATGTTGACGCCCGACTGCCACCAGACCCAGGCGACGACAACGGCTATCTGGGCCATCGTGTCCTGTTCCAGCCATGGAACCGGCGCTATATGCGCCAATGACAGGGCGTAGTTTACCAGACCGTTGTTAAGCCCGAAGAGCCAGCGCCAGGTGATGCCGATGATCAACAGGCTGATCATCGAGGGAAAAAACACCACGGTGCGCACAAAGGCGAACAGTTTCGTCTGCGGCTGAAGCAGCAAAGCCAGCGCCAATGACACGATGACGTTGAGCGGTACGGCAATCACGACAAATATGATTGTTTTCAGCAGGGAAGTGCGAAAATCAGCGTTGTCGATCAGGCCGATGAAATTGTCCAACCCGACAAATTGCGGAAGCGTCTGCGGCACTTGGGGCAGGACGACAACGCCGCGCTTGAAGAGCGACATGTAGAGCCCCTGGACGAGCGGATAGAGCGTGAATGCAACAATCAGCGCCATTGTGGGCAGCATCAGGAAATACGGCCAGAGCTGTCGCTTCGCTTCGGCCAGCGGCTTGGTAGACGACGGCCTTTCGGCCGTCGTCTCTGTGCTGATGGTGCTGGTCGTGCTCACTGCGCCGCCTCAACGGCTGCATCGGCCGCCTTCTTTATCTCGGCCACAGCTTCTGCCGAGGTGATCTGACCGGCAACGGCCTGAGTAACGGCGGTTTTGATTGGGCCCCAGACAGCCTGCATTTCAGGCCAGGCCTGGTCAGTTGCCGCATAGACAGGGCTACCATCCAGCTCCGCCTGCATAATTTTGACGGCATCGGAGGCCATCGCATTGCCGTAGTCGACCGTTTCGGCCTTCATATTGGCCGGGATGACCCCAAGAAGCTTCGCATACTCTGCCTGGACTTTCGGGCTCGTCATCCACTTGATGAATTCCACCGATTCCTTGAGGTTCGGGCTCGTATTGAAGGCGACGAGATAGTCACCGCCATAAATGGACGAGCGGGTCGTTCCGTAAGGTGTCGGTCCAGCTTGCCAGGCGAAGGCACCGTTGTTGGCGAGCGTCGGGATCTGCCAGCTGCCAGACATGTAGGCGACGGCCTGGCCGCCCATGAACAATTCTTTCGGATTGTCGGAACTTGCCCCACTCCACAGGCCAGGCGGCATCGCGTCCTTGGTGATCGCGATGAAATCGTCCAGCGACTTCTGCCACTTGGCTTCGTCCATGACGACCTTGATCGGAGCCTGCTCGGAGAAGATATGATTGCCGTATTGGAACTGGTGAACGATCCAACGGCTTGCCGAAACGTCCCAGACCAGCGGATAGCGAGTGCCGGATTTTTCAGCGACTTCCTTGAGTTTTGGAACAAACTCTTCCCAAGTCCAGCTCTTGTCCTGGGCGGGCAGCTCGATGCCGGCCTTCTTGAAGGCATCAACATTGTAGAAGATGCCTGTAGAGGTCACATTGAGCGGTGCTGCAATAACCTTGCCTTCGTAGCGAGCGCCATCGGCCCAGCCCTTGACGAAGTCATTGATCCATTCGGGGCCGATTTCGGTATTGAGATCGGCGAGAAACGGCCTGATGACCGGTTCCATCGAAGAGGTCAGGGAAACGTCGGGCATAATCCCAGACGCAGCGAATTGCTGGAATTTCTGAATCATGCCGCTGTAGGGCGTGATCTGCAGGTCGAACGTCGTCTCTGGATGCTCCGCCGTGTATTTATCCAACACGCTGCGAATGATCGCTTCCTGTGCATCATCTTCCACGTACCAAAGCAGTTTCAGCTCGGCGGCAGACAGAGGCTGCGTCAACATGGTCGTAGCCAGTGCTACACCGCTTATCCATTTCAAGAGTTTCATCGCGTTCCCCTTTTTCCCGATGCTTTCGCCCGGCTTGATAACGTTCCACTCACACGTCACGGGCACCGAGCCCGGTGGATTCGTTGGCAGTCCGAATTTGTTCGTGACCAAGACGAATTAAATACGGGAGTTTCATCGTGTCAAGCGCTTCTTGCCACACTCAGCTGCCCGGGAGCCAACCTGCGTCTTCTGCGCAATAGCAAACGGCAAATTATGTTCGGCACCTTGACGAACTATGAAAATCTACGCAAGGTAACCGGAGATTGGGGCGTTGGCGCAGCGCTTGCGTCCCTTATAGAATAAAACAAAGGGAACGACAGATGGCAGGATTGGCACTCCAGGGCGTAGTCAAGCAATTCGGGGCGCAGACCATCCTCCACGGGATCGACCTTGCCGTTGAAGATGGCGAATTCGTTGTCTTGGTTGGCCCATCCGGTTGCGGGAAATCGACACTGCTGCGGATTATCGCCGGTCTCGAAGCAACGAGCGGAGGGCAGATCCTCATTGGCGAAGAAGACGTAACACGTCTTCAGCCGGGCGATCGGGGGATTGCAATGGTCTTCCAGTCATACGCACTCTATCCTCATATGACGGTACGCAAAAACCTGTCGTTCGGGCTGGAAAATCTCTCGCTGGACAAACAGGTGATTGACGCCAAAGTGGCCGAGGCCGCACGGATGCTGGCGATCGAACCGCTGTTGGACCGGCACCCAAAGCAACTCTCAGGCGGACAACGCCAACGCGTTGCTATCGGCCGTGCGATTGTCCGGGATCCGAAGATTTTCCTGTTCGATGAGCCACTGTCCAATCTTGATGCGGCACTCCGGGTCCAGACCCGCGGCGAAATCAGCCGTCTGCACAAGCGCCTCGGCGCAACGATGATCTATGTCACCCATGACCAGATCGAGGCAATGACCATGGCGGACCGCATCGCCGTCCTCAATGGTGGACGCCTGGAACAGTTTGGCGCCCCGCTTGAACTGTTCGAGTTTCCAGCAAACAAGTTCGTCGCCGGCTTTATCGGCTCTCCACAAATGAACTTCTACGAGGGCAGCGTCAGAGCCGTTGAAGCGGAGAAGGTCAGTGTTCACGTCGAGGGTTTCGGGCTCGTATCGGTACCCGTCGACGGCAGCACCGGCAACCTTGGTGACAAGGTGACACTCGGAATCAGGCCGAACCATTTCCACCTGCGACCGCAGGGATATGATGGCCACAGCGTCGTACGTTTCCGTGCAAATTACGCGGAGAGTGTCGGTACCGAGACCTATGTTTACGGCACGATCGATGGGAACGACACGGCGACGGTTGTCCATCTGCCCGACCATGTGCCCGTAGCCGAGAACGACGTCATCGAATTCGGTATCGAGCCGGCATGTCTCCATCTTTTCCACGGCGAAAGCGGGCAGTCATTCGCCAGGCGGCGGTCGGATGGTAGCGTCATCGCTCCGCGTAAAAAGTGATGACGTCTCGAGCCATGCTTGTTTCCTCTTCTCAGAGACTGATTTTTTCGACACCAGAGGCTGTCGCGAACGCTGTTGCAGATCTGATCATCAAGGTGGTGCAGGAAAAACCGTCCGCCACGCTCGGACTTGCAACCGGCGGCACGATGGAACCGGTTTATGCGCGGTTAGTCACCGCGTTCAAACACGGGGAAATCAGCTTTTCCGCCGTCACCAGCTTTAACCTCGACGAATATGCCGAACTGCCGCCCGAACATCCCGGCTCCTATCGCAGCACCATGAACGCGCTGCTGTTCGACCATGTTGATATCGACAAAAGTCGGACCTTCCTGCCGGAAGCGAATGGCAGCGAGCCCGACAAATCCGGCGCGCGCTATGAGGACATGATAGCGGCGGCAGGCGGAATTGACCTTCAGTTGCTTGGCATTGGTCGCAATGGTCATATCGGCTTCAACGAACCGGGCTCGGCCAGAGACAGCCGTACGCGGCTTGTCAATCTCCACACCGACACTCTTGAGGCTAACGCTCGCTTCTTTGCCGATCGTCCAGTGCCGCGATCCGCCATGACCATGGGTATCGGGACCATTCTGTCTGCCCGCAAGATCGCACTTGTAGCCACGGGAGCATCAAAAACAGACGCCATTCATCGCGCCACCCAAGGCGGCTTTCAGGCGGATTGCCCGGCTTCGGCGCTCCAGGATCACGGCCAGGTCACCTGGTTTCTCGATACAGCGGCAGCCGGCCTTCAAAGAGCGGCCTGACAGGCTGCCACCGGAAAGCCACTCCTCTGAAAAGAAAAATGGCCGGCTTGAAGCCGGCCATTCTTTGTTTCATCGCACGTCACCGGCAGCTATCGCTGCCTCAATCTTCGGCCTGTACTGAAGGATTGCGGCAGCGGACATGCCCGTCCAGCCCTGGAGCAGTGAGCCGCGTCCAAAGGGCGGTGCAAAGTATTCGACGGAGCCCATCCACCCATTGTCGAGACTCGTCTGCCACCAGCGCAGCATGGGATAGTCCCAGCCCTCCAGTCCATATTTCAGCCGTTGTTCCGCATAAAGGCCAGACAAATAGGGCCAATCGGAACCATTGTGATATCGATAGGCAAAGGCGGATTTTGCACGGGTATCAGCAGGTCGCTTGAATGGCGGCCAGGCGCACATGACGCCCCAGTCGCCGTAGGGCTGCTTATCGTTGTTCCGTGTTTCCAGCAGGTCTGCGACATGACCGAGCACGATTTTTGCCCGTTCCGGTGAGACGGCCTCGAAGCGGAGCAGAGTGAGGCTGTCCAGGGTCAGGTGATCTTCGACGAAGTCTTCACGGGTTCCGTAATCTGCATACCATCCACCTGGCGTCAGCAGTACACCGTCAAGCGATGCTCTCGCCTTGATCGACGTCATCTGCGCTTCATCGGCGACGTGTGCGTCGATCGCTTTGCCGAACTTCGCTATGACATCGAGTGCCCCTACCCAGAGACCGAGATCATAGGCGACATAGCCATGACGAAAAACATTGTCCGCCCAATCACGGTCATGGCGCGGCTTCTGCGGCAGTCCGTTTCCGGCCTTGTCGAACGAGAGATAACGCCGGTAGATCGCTTCAACCGTCTTCCAGTGCCGAACGAGCACAGTTTCGTCGCCCGTCACTCGCACATAGTCCCCGATCGTGAGGATAAAGAACAGCGGGCTATCGAAGTGGTCGCTCCACCAGTCTGTCGGTCGCAAATGCTCCGTCCGGTAGTCCGGCGAGGTGGTGCGAAACTTCTCCCATTCTAGCCCCTGCTGGGGACCCGTCAGAATGACGCCGCTTGGCGCCTCACCATCGGGCTGAATGCCGGTGGCGAGAAGATCGATCTGGTCGCGCACTGCATCAAGGTCCAGATGCAGCAGTGCTTGGAGGGTCCAATAGCCATCACGGTAGTAGGTTCGTGTCGGAGCGCTGTAGGCCTGGCCTGCAGCGAGTCCCAGAAAGGATCCATCCTCAGCACGCCTGATGCTCGACAGCGAGGCATGGGCGCTCTGAATTGCCATGCTTCGCAGTAGCGGTGGCGCCTTTGGCAAGAGATCACAACGCAGCGCATGCGCCTGCGCTTCTTCAATGATCGCTTCAGTCGACAGGGCCAACCCGCGTTCGACTTCAGCTTGGCTGGCGCCCGCTGAAATCACGATCACTCCGTCCCCACGGTCTTCAATGATGGTCAGACCCCAGGCGGTGCTTGCAATGCGACGCGTGCCACTGCGCTTCACCGGCTCCGGCTGGGTCAAAGTTCCCCACCAGGCGCAGCGTGTCGCCGGACGCACCGACTTCAATACGGTGCCGGTCAGTGCGAGAACGGGAGCGGATTGCGCGACATAGAGCCCATGGGCTTCTGTCGTCAGACGGTTGGGTCCATAGACGAAGGGACCAGACCAAGGTTCGAAGAAGACATTCGCCATGTTGCCACAGCCCCAAAGCGCCAGTTCTAGGCGGCCTTCGGGATAGAGATCTCCCTGGAGGCGGGGCGCCATGAAGGCGAGTTGAAGAGGGCTTTCACTTTCGACCTGCCCGTCAGGACGCGCCTTGGCGAGGGACTTCATTTGTACCATTTCACGCTCCTGTCATCGCCTTTCGGCTCGTCCGGATGTTGGGTCAAGGAATATGATTGGGACAGGTCAGCCAACGTTCGCTTGTCGTGGCGACGCGCCCCGTGCGTGCCTTGCGGCCAGCATGACTGCCCCGACCACGCCCGCATTTGTGTCGAAGAGGCTCGGTTCGAGCCGGCAATCGAAAGGCAGTAGAGGTACCAGATGCGTCTTCAACAGCTTCATGAATTCGACTTGACTGCCTATCCCTCCACCGATCACCGTAAGTGCAGGGTCGAATACTGCATGAATGGCCGCAACACCGATCGAGGCGGATCTGGCAATCTCATCAAGGGCCATCGCGGCCTCGACATTTCCCGAGCGCGCAGCGGCGAACAGATCGCTGACCGATCCGTGTGCGGGCGCAAAGCGTTTGCGGATGCCGCGTGTCCCCACTTCGTCCTCATAGAGGCCGTTTTCCGAGCTTGGTGCGCGCGCATGCGGTTCAGCTCCGATCGGCAGGTAGCCGATTTCACCGGCTCTACCGAAGGCACCGCGCCACAATTCACCGTTTACGACCAGTCCCATACCAACGCCTGTGCCATAGGACAGGAAAGCCAGAGACCGTTCGCCCATGCCGGCTCCCGCCATGGCTTCGGCATAGGCCGCCAAATTCACGTCGTTTTCGACCGTGACGGGGCAATGGAGCATTTCTCTCATCAATTCGGCCAGAGGGATATCCGACGGGAGCGCCAAATTCGGTGAAAGCGAGGCAAGGCCGGTCGACGGATCGACTGCACTGGGTATCCCGATCACCACATTGTTCAGATCGTGTAGTTGAGCATCTGCCAACGCTAGGAGCTGCGTAACCAGAGAAACCATTTGCTTAAGCACGGGCGCATCTGCGCCGTGACTTGTCGGCTCTTCAACCGTGAATCGAGCGTTTCCATCTTTGTCGGCGAGGCCAGCCAGGATTTTTGTCCCACCGAGGTCAATGCCGACCACGAGCTCAGCCATCGAACGGTCGTCCTGATCGCCGCGACGAACTGAAGATGGTGCGTTGACCAAGAGAGCTCCAGAAGCTGCCACGGCGCATTCCTTTTATTTGTTCGGTGTGTTGACGAATTTATTATTGACTGGTCTTGGGAGTGTCAAGCGGAGCCTGCATTCGTTGCGGCTTCGCGGGCACGTTCGGCGCGTGCAATGGTTCGTTCGCGATACCAGATGAACAGCCCCGATCCGATCAAGACCAGACTTCCGACGAGGGTCCAGATCGTCGGGATGTCACCGAAGACGGCGAAGCCAAGGATGAGCACGGCTAGGAACTGGAAATACTGCAGTGGCGCAAGGAAAGACGATTGCGCGTGGCGATGCGCCTCAATGTAAAAGTAGTGGCTGATGGCTCCGAATACGCCCGTGCCAATCAGTGGCAACCATTCTGCAAAGCTCTTTGGCCAAACCCAGACAAAGGGCATCAGCGGCGTCAGAATGACCGCTGGAAAGGCGGCCATAATCAGCAACATGCTGCCGGATGACTCTGTTGCCGAGAGGCGCCGCGTCAGAATGCTATAGCCTGCACCAATGAGGACCGAGAGGATGATCAGGCCAAAAGCAGGTTCCAGCGTACCGACACCCGGTCGGGTTATGATAAGCACGCCAACGAAGCTGATGAAGATCGCCGTCCAACGGTAGCGACCGACAACCTCGCCGAGAAAGATGACCGATAGGATTGTTACGAAGATCGGCCCCATAAACTGGATGGACAGTGTCTGGGCAATCTGTAGGTAACTGAGTGCGAGAAAATTCAGTCCCGTGCAGACGATCTGGATCGCAGCCCGGGCTGCTTGAAGCCTAGGAGCAGACGTCCGCCAGGCATCAGGCCTCCGCCAAGGGTTCATGACGATCGCCACGAGAATGAAGTGCACGGTGAAGCGGAACCAGACGGTCTGAATTGATGGTACCGCTTGGCTGCCAAGTTTTGCGGTACTATCGAGGCAGGCAAACAGCGAGACCGCAATCAGCATCAGGATTGCGCCTTTGGCCTTGTCGTCCATGCGCGTGGTCGCAGGCGGCTGAATCCGGGTCTGCTTCTCCTCATGTGTAACCGAAGAGGATGTTTTCATGCCGTCACCTTGAGTCTCTTGTCCGTGGCGTCATCATAGCAACCTAATTCTTATTCGTCACCATGACGAACTAATTTTCCTCTAACATCGGGTTGAGCATCTACCAAAGGCATTGGCGACCTGCTTCTCATATCGAGCGCACAGTCAGTATGGATGCGCGTAACATTCGATTGCCCCTCACCTCTTTCAGCTCCCGCCAAATGTCGAGGTCATTTTCCAGCATGTCCGACACGCAAGTGCCAAAGCCTTTGGCGAGCGCAAATTAGCATCGCCGCGAGCGAAATATGGTGCTTTTCGCGGCCAGCATTTTTGCCTTATCGAACGAGAAAGAAAACGAAAGCGGGGCAAGGCCATGGCCAGACCATTCTTCTGGAACGAACTGACGACCTATGATTTCGCCTCGCTTTCGCCCGAGACAACGGTCGCCATCCTGCCGATCGCCTCGACGGAGCAGCACGGACCTCATCTGCCGATTGCAACCGACGTGGCTATCGCTAACGGGATGCTGGCAGAACTCAAGGTCCAGCGCCCTGACGATCTCGATTTCCTCGTCCTGCCGACCCAGGAAATCGGCAAGGCCAACGAGCATGTCTATGGCCCAGGCAGCCTGTCCCTCGGCCCAGAAATCCTCATCCCCGCCTGGACCGCAATCGGCACAAAAGTCGCTGAAGCCGGCCTTCGCAAACTCGTCATCGTCAACTCCCATGGCGGCAATGTCGATGTCATGAGCATCGTTGCCCGCGAACTGCGCGTCCGCCACCAGATGGCGGTCGTTTCTACCCAATGGGGTCGCTTCGGAAATCCAGATGGCATGATCTCCGAGCACGAAAGCCGCTATGGCATTCATGGCGGCGAGGTCGAGACTTCGCTGATGCTGCATTTCCGCCCCGAGCTTGTCCGGATGGAGAAGGCGCAGAACTTCGTCTCCAAGGCCGAAGAAATCCGCGCCAACTCGCGGTTCCTGACTCCGCTGCCGCCCCATTCACTGGCCTGGATTGCCCATGACCTCAATCCGCATGGCGTGGTCGGCGATGCCTCGAAGGGTACGGCGGAAAAGGGCGCGGCGATCTGCAAGCATCAGGTCGCCGGTTTCATCGAACTTTTGCGGGACGTCGCCGCTTATCCCCTATCCAACCTCTACGTACCCGACTGAGGCCGCGGACCCTTACATCGTTCCACGAATGCTCTCAGGAATGTGGCCCCGGTCCTTGAGATCCTGAACCAGGCCGAGCAGTTCCTGCATAAGGTATTCGATGAACAGGCTGGTCGCCGAATCGAGCGGCGCCCGGGCCCGGGCAAACAACTTCATCGGCTGATGCCGGACATGCGCATCGGTGAGCGGTCGGAATATGAGCTCCCCACGCCGGCATTCGGCAAGCGCATCGAGCGGATTGAGGAGCGTCAGTCCCGTGCCCGCTTTCACCAACTGCTTCATCAGCTCGGAAGAATTCGTCTCGACCACCGGATCGACCGGCAGCGGCAAGGGCGCAAGCGCGAGATCGATGATGTTGCGTAGACTGGTCCCGGATTGCGCCAGGATCAATGGCTCTTGCACCACCTCCACCAAATCGACTGGCCCATCCTCCAGCGCCAGCCGATGACCGGGCGGCAGCACGACGCCGACGGGCACGTCGAAGTTAGCGAGTGTCCGAATACCGGGCGTTGCAGGGATGTTGAAGCCGAGACCGACATCCACCTCCCCGGTCAGCACCGGATTGATCGTTGTCACCCCGCCATCGCTGCGTAGCTTGATCTGCACCCGCGGATGTTTGGCAATGAAGCCTGACAGGATCGCCGGCAGCGGTCCTGAGGCGAGCCCGACCGTCGTTACCAGCGACACCTTGCCGATCTGCGGTGTCTTCAGTCCACGCAACCGCCCTTCCAGCCGCTCGTAGTTCTTCAAAACGTCACGGATATGCTCAACACAGAGCTCGCCGGCAGCGGTCAAACGCAATCCCTTCGGCAGCCGCTCGAAGATTGGCGCCCCGAGTTCCTCCTCCAGCGCCAGGATCTGGCGATTGACCGCAGATGAGGCGACATTCAGCCGCGCGGCGGCCTTACGGATCGAGCCGCATCGAACGATTTCATTGATATAGACGAGCTTTCGAGAGTGAAGCACGAGACCTCCGCTGCGCAAATTTTAATCATGGCGCATCACTGTGCAGCATTTCCGCGACCAGTGCAAAAAAAGCATCGATGCGGACGAATTTTGATGCTTTTCAAGACGCATGTCAGCCGATCAAATGCCGGAAAAGGGAGCCCGAAAACGGGCCCTGGAACGGAACAGGGGAACGATCAATGCGCGACACGCTCACCAGGACAAGCCTTCTCGCCCTTTTCGGCCTCAGCGCCGCGCTGGCCTCGACCACGACGGCCTTCGCACTGGATGAGGTCACTTACGGCACCAACTGGCTCGCCCAGGCTGAACATGGTGGTTTCTACCAAGCTGTGGCCGACGGCACCTATGAAAAGTATGGCCTCAAGGTCACCGTCGTGCAGGGTGGCCCGCAGGCCGCCAACCGCGCGCTCCTGATCGCCGGCAAGGTCGACTTCTACATGGGCAGCCCGCTTGGCGAAATGGACGCCGTCAAGGAAGGCATCCCGCTGATCGATGTGGCCGCGATCTTCCAGAAGGATCCGCAGGTTCTGCTCGCCCATCCAGACCAGGGTATCGAGAAGTTTGCCGACCTCGCCAAGCTTGACAGCATCTTCATGGGCAAGGACGGCTACGTCACCTATTACGAGTGGATGAAGAAGAATTTCGAGGGCTTCACCGACGAGAAGTACAAGCCTTACACCTTCAACCCAGCCCCCTTCATCGCCGATCCGAAGTCCGCCCAGCAGGGCTACCTGACATCAGAACCCTATGAAATCGAGAAGCAGGCCGGCTGGGCACCAAAGGTCTTCCTGCTCGCCGACAACGGCTACAACCCCTATTCCACGATGATCACCACGACGGCGACCATGGTCGAGAGCAAGCCGGATGTCGTCCAGCGCTTCGTCGATGCCTCGGCCGAGGGCTGGTACAACTACCTCTACGGCGACAACAAGGCCGCCAACGACCTCATCAAGAAAGACAATCCGGAAATGACGGATGGCCAGATCGAATACTCGATCAAGAAGATGAAGGAATACGGCATCGTTGAGTCAGGCGAAGCGCTGGAAAAGGGCATCGGCTGCATGACCGACGAGAAGTACAAGGCCTTCTTCGACGCCATGGTTCAGATCGGCGTCCAACCTGCTGACCTCGACTACAAGAAGGCCTACACCACCCAGTTCGTTTGCAAGGGCGTCGGGATGGCACTGAAGAAGTAATATCCCTTCTCCCCATAAGGGGAGGGCTTAACCCTGCGCCGCCGCTTTTCCTTGAGGGGAAGCGAGCGGTGCCGCGGACCATCTCCCCGCTTGTGGGAGAGATGGCCGGGAGGCCAGAGGGGACTTTATGCCCGCTGGCATTTCCGAATAGCATTCCTTCAAACCGAGTAGCGCATGGCTGAGATAGACCCCATCACCCCGCCTCCTCCCGAACAGCGCCGGGCGCTCGTGGTGATGAAGGACGTGTCCAAGGTCTTTTCCAGCGGCACTGTGGCGCTGACCGGCATGTCGCTGACCGTCAATGGCGGTGAATTCGTGTCACTTCTGGGACCTTCCGGCTGCGGCAAGTCGACGGCACTCCGGATCATCGCCGGCCTCGGCGACACGACATCTGGCACCATCGATTGGCCAAGCTCCCGCATTAACTCCAAGGGCCTGCCAGACGGCGACATCTCCTTCGTCTTCCAGGAGCCGACACTGATGCCCTGGGCAACCGTGTTCGGCAATGTCTACCTGCCCTTGAAGCTGCGCGGCATCTCGAAGTCGCAGGCAAAGACCGATATCCTCGCCGCTCTGGACCGCGTCGGCCTCAAGGATTTCAGCGACGCCTATCCGCGCGAACTCTCCGGCGGCATGAAGATGCGCGTCTCGATCGCCCGCGCGCTCGTCACCAAGCCGAAGCTTCTCCTGATGGACGAACCCTTCGCTGCCCTCGACGAAATCACCCGGCAGAAGCTGAACGACGACGTGCTGGCCCTGTGGAAGGAGACCGGAATCACGGTTATCTTCGTCACGCACTCGGTCTTCGAAAGCGCCTATCTCTCAAGCCGCATCGTGGTGATGAAGGCGCGCCCCGGCCGCGTGCATGCCGATTTCCCGCTGCAGACCAGCCTCGACCGTGACGCCTTCTACCGGACCTCCGAAGAATATCGTCAGGCCTGTGAAACCGTGTCCAAGACACTGATCGAAGCCATGGGCGGGGAGCATCACTAATGACCGGACCGGCTGAAACCCTGCTCAAGATCTTCATCCCCATCCTCGTCGTCTGTCTGCTGATCGTGCTCTGGCAGGTCGGCGTCTGGGTCTCTGGTGTTCCCCAATATATCCTGCCCGGCCCGATCGCGGTCGCCGGCGCCCTGTTCAAGGACTGGGGCACGCTGTCGCCTGCCCTCTGGGTCACCACCAAGATCACCCTGATGTCGCTGGGCCTCGCCCTTCTCGGCGGGGTCGGCATCGCCGTTGCGCTCGTCCAGTCGAAATGGATCGAGATCGCCTTCTACCCGATCACCGTCATCCTGCAGGTGACCCCAATCGTGGCGATCGCACCGCTGATCCTGATCTATTCGCCCTCGACACAAGTGGCGCTCTTGATCTGCGCTTTCCTCGTCGCCTTCTTCCCGATCCTGTCGAACATGGTCCAGGGCCTGAAAAGCGTCGACCATAATCTCCTGAACCTCTTCGACCTCTACGGCGCCTCACGCTGGCAGACGCTGCTCTACCTGAAGCTCCCGGCCTCGCTCCCCTACTTCATGACAGGCCTCAGGATCGGTGGCGGCCTCGCTCTCATCGCCGCCGTCGTCGCCGAATTTGCCGCTGGTTCCGCCGGCGCCGGCTCAGGCCTTGCCTTCCGCCTGCTCGAGGCCCAGTTCCGTCTCAACATTCCCCGCCTCTTCGCCGCCCTCTTCCTGCTCTCCTGCCTCGGCGTCGTAATTTTTGCCATTACCTCCTTCATTTCCTGGCTGGCGCTGCATCGCTGGCATGAGAGCAGCCTGAAACGAGAAAACTGATGTCGAGCCCTGTTACCGCCCTCCCCGCCGCCAAGCGCTTTGTCCTTGCCAACGCGACGCTGCCACAGATCTGTGTGGACGGCGTCGAGGCTCCCGCCTGCGAGGGCCTGATCAGCGCAGACATCATCGTCGCGGATGGCAAAGTCGAGGCGATGCTGAAGCCCGGCACCGCCCCATCGGGTCTCCCCTCGACGGATCTCCGCAACGGCATGGTCTGGCCGACCTTCGTCGACATGCATACCCATCTCGACAAGGGCCATATCTGGGACCGCCGGCCGAACCCCTCAGGCGACTTCACGGGTGCGCTGGAAGCGGTCAAGACTGACCGCGAAGCCCGCTGGACGGCTGCCGACGTCAAGGCCCGCATGGAGTTCTCGCTGCGCACGGCTTACGCCCACGGCACCAGCCTGATCCGCACCCATCTCGACAGCCTGGCGCCCCAGCACCGCATCTCCTTCGAGGTCTTCGCCGAAGTCCGCGACGCCTGGGCCGGCAAGGTCGACCTGCAGGCCGCCGCCCTCTTCCCCTTCGACCAGATCACCGATGAGGCCTTCTTCAAGGATCTGGTCGAGGTGATCGTCGCCAACAAGGGCCTGCTCGGCGGCGTCACCTATCTGATGCCGGGTCTCGACGACAAGCTCGACATCCTCTTCCGCACAGCCTCCGAAAACGGCCTCGACATCGACCTGCATGTCGATGAAACGCAGGACAAGGAAACCCTGACCCTGAAGACCATCGCGGAGGCGAAGATCCGCAATCGCTTCGAGGGTGCGGTCACCGTCGGCCATTGCTGCTCGCTCGCCCGCCAGGACGAAGACATGGCCAAGCGCACCATCGACCTGGTGGCAGAGGCCGGCCTCTCGGTCGTCTCGCTGCCGATGTGCAACATGTATCTGCAGGACCGCGTGGCCGGCCGCACGCCCCGCCAGCGCGGCGTCACCCTGTTCCACGAACTATCAGCCGCCGGTGTCGCCACCGCCGTCTCCTCCGACAACACCCGCGACCCCTTCTATGCCTATGGCGATCTCGACCCCGTCGAAGTCTTCCGCGAAGCGGTGCACATCATCCATCTCGACCATCCGCTCGATACTGCAGCCCGCGTCGTCACCCGCACCCCCGCCGATATCCTCAAGCGCCCCGACCACGGGCGCATCGCGGTTGGTGGCAAAGCGGATCTCGTCCTCTTCAGCGCCCGTCGCTGGAGCGAATTCCTTTCCCGTCCGCAGGCCGACCGCATCGTAATGCGGAATGGCATGGGCATCGACCGCAGCCTGCCGGATTACCGCGAACTTGACCCACTTCTTGGAGCTTAGACATGGCTGATTACGCCAAAATCATCGAGGAGCTGGAAGGCATCGCCGTCGAGGACAATCCGGCGCTCGTCAAACAGAAAAGCCGCGATTTCTACTGGTATTCGCCGATCCTGAAGGCCGAACTCGACAACGTGGTGGGTGACTTGATCGTCTCGCCGACCACGGAAGAAGAGGTGATCCGGGTTCTAAAGGTGGCCTATGCCCATGGCGTTCCCGTCACCCCGCGCGGCGGCGGCACCGGCAATTACGGCCAGGCCATGCCGCTCTCGGGTGGCATCGTGCTCAACCTCATCAACATGAACAAGGTGAAAGAGATCCTGCCCGGCCGCGTCATCTGCGAGCCCGGCATCATCATTTCCGAGCTTGACCGCCAGACGAAGGAACATTCCGGCCAGGAACTGCGCTTCCACCCGTCGACCAAGCAGACGGCCAGCGTCGCCGGCTTCATCGCCGGCGGCTCCGGCGGCGTCGGCTCGATCACCTGGGGCGGCCTGCGCGATCTCGGCAACATCCTGAGGCTTCGCGTCGTCACCATGGAAGCCGAGCCGCGCGTGCTCGAACTCTCCGCCTGGGACCTGCAGAAGGTCTCCCATGCCTATGGCACCAACGGCATCATCACCGAAGTCGAGATGCCGCTGGCGCCTGCTTACGACTGGGTCGATGTCATCGTCGGTTATGACGACTTCATGGACGCGGTGAAATTCGCCGATGCGCTCGCCCACAAAAACGGCATCCTCCTGAAGGAGGTCGCCCCGATTGCAGCTCCCATTCCCTTCGACTATTTCACCCGTCACAAGCCCTGGCTGAAGGAAGGCCAGTCGGTCGTCGTGCTGATGGTGGCGCCGCATTCCATGGAGCCTTTCCTGGCGCTCGCCGAGCGGATGAAGGGCGATGTGCGCTTCCGCTCCGACACAGTCGAAAGCATGAAGGGCATCCCGCATGCCTATGAGCTTGCATGGAACCACACGACGCTGCGGGCGCTCAAGCTTGATACCAACATCACCTATCTCCAGGTCCAGTATCCCGGCCCCGACCATGTCGAGAAGGTCCGCGTGATGACCGAACTCTTCCCCGACGAGGTCATCGGCCATCTCGAATTCATCAAGTTCGATGGCCAGATCCAGTGCGCCGGCCTGCCGCTGGTGCGCTACACCACGAAAGAACGACTGGAAGAGATCATCCGCATTCACGAGGAAAACGGCTGCCCGATCTTCAACCCGCACCGCTACACGCTCGAAGAAGGCGGCATGAAGCAGACCGACCAGGTGCAGCTCGCCTTCAAGAAGGAAACCGATCCGAAGGGCTTGCTGAACCCCGGCAAGATGATCGCCTGGGAGAATCCGGATTTCGATTTCTCCGCCGGCAAGAATTACCTGTTTCCAGGCCTGGAGGTGTTTTCCGAAGCCTCGTAAGGCACATCAGATGCGTTGCGGCTCCCCGTTCCGGAGCCGCAACGGATAACCGCCCGAACGAACTCATTCCGAAGGTACTCCCGGCCGGACCTCTCCGGCCCATGCTCTTCACGACATGGCATCCCCCATCCCTCGGCATCAGGCGGCGAGAGATCAGGATGCTGGGACAAACGGCGCGGAAGTTTTGAATTGAACCCCGACTGCAAAGCGGCGGGCAACGACTTGGAGCTTTTGACATGCGCGTACTCGTCCTTCACTCCCACCCCCTCGATGAAAGCTTCGGCCGGGCTCTGTATAAGCTCACCTGCGAAAGCCTGGAAAAGGCCGGCCACCAGGTGGATGGCTGCAATCTCTACGAGGAGGGCTTCGACCCGGTCCTCTCGGCCCATGACCGCCGCGTCTATCACGACATCCCCGAAAACCTCTCGCTCGTGCAGCCCTATGTCGACCGCCTAAAGAACGCCGAAGCGCTCGTCATCGTCACCCCCGTCTGGAACTTCGGCTTCCCGGCCATGCTGAAGGGCTATTTCGACCGCGTCTGGCTGCCCGGCGTTTCCTTTGATCTCGTCGATGGCAAACTCACCCCGACACTCCGCCACATCAGGAAACTCGCGGCGGTCATGACCTATGGCGCGACCCGGATGCGCGCTTTCCTCGCCGGCAATCCACCGAAGAAGATCGTCAAGCGTGTCATCCGCGCCCAGATCAAGATCGGCGCACCGGTCAAGTATCTCGCGCATTACGACATGAACAATTGCACGGAACAAACCCGCGCAACCTTCTTGGCCAAGGTCCGCCGCGAGATGGAAAACTTCTAAGAGAACGGCCGGCGGTCAGATGACCTTGGCCGCCGTTACCTCAACCTCGACGAGGAATTCCGGTCGCGTGAATCCCCCGACCACCAGCAGCGTGGAGACAGGTTTCGGATCGAGCGTGTAGCGGTCACGCACCGCCATGTAGGCGGGAAAATCTTCGCGCTGCGTCACGAATCCCGAGATCCGAATGACATCCGCGAAGGTCATCTCAGCCTCTTCGAGAATGGCCTTGATCGCCTCGAAGCAAAGTTCGGCCTGGCCGGTGACATCCGGTGGGATCGTGTCATCCGGGCGAATGCCGAGCTGGCCGGAGGTGACCAGAAGGTTCGCGCCCGGCGGCACAAGCAGGCCGTGATTGTAGTGCCCAAAGGGACGGCGGACGGAGGGGGGATTGAAGACCTTTTTCATAGGTCTGAGCCTAGCGCGGCAAGCACATCTGTGGAAGCATAAAGCTTGCATTCCACGCTGCTTTCAGGTCATGGACGCGACCTGTTGACCATCGAAAGCGCAGCGATGTGCTGCAGCTTCAATGGCCCTCTGACCCTCACGCAGGTCACCTGCAAACGCTTTATTCCTACGGTCGTTCGATGCTCTGCCCCCTGCCTTAAAAGCTGCATATGTGAGTGGAGCTAGTATGTGTGTTAACGGGGATGATGTCAGGTTATTTGTGGCTCTGGTTGTTTGGGTTTCTTGATAGCGGGGAGCGCGAGCCAGTGGCGGTATAGATTCCCCGTTTTGCAGTTCACTTTGCTTGTTTTGTGTTTGCCGACCTGTCGCAAACGCAAAAACCGCCCCCATTGGATGGAGGCGGTTTTGCGTATTTATGTTTGGAT
>NZ_LJHS01000017.1 GCF_001296045.1 Rhizobium sp. AAP43
TCTGGCGCAAGGCTCCACCGACCGCAACCACATCACCGCCTGGGAGAAGCGCTTCAGCTATGTGCCGGGCAAACGCTCCGGCGCCGACTGGAATTTCGAGACACCCTCCATGGTGCCGGGGACGGAGACGCCGTCGCTCATCCAGATGCCGGATGCAATCAAACGCGAGCTCTACGAATATCCCGCCCGCATCGCCTCTGTCGCAGACGCCGAACGGGCGGAGAAGCTGCGCGTGCAGGCGTCGGAAGCCGATCACGACCGGGTGCATGGAGCGTCGAGCGTGCGCGTGCTCGAAGCCGGCCGGCGGTTTCTGCCTTACGAGGTCGCCCATCCCGATCACCGCTATGACGAGCATGTCATCGTTGCGATCCGCCATGATGTGATCGACCGTTCCTATGAGACGGCAGAAGACCGTCCTGATTATGTGAACACATTCGAGGCGATCCCGTCGCGCGTGCCGCTCACCCCGCATCGTGAGACGAAGCGTCCGAAGATCGAGGGCACGCAGGTGGCGATCGTCGCAGGCCCTCAAGGCGAAGAAATCCATCCGGACCAGTATGGCCGGATAAAAGTCTGGTTTCCCTGGGACCGCAAGGCAAAGAAGGACGGCACCGACACCTGCTGGGTGCGCGTGGCGCAAAACTGGGCAGGCGCAGGCTTTGGCGGCCAGGTGATCCCGCGCATCGGAATGGAAGTGATGGTGGCCTACATCGACGGCGACCCCGACCGACCGCTGGTGACAGGCGTGGTGCCCAACCCGCAGCAGAAGGTGCCATATGACCTGCCGGCGAATAAGACGAAGAGTACTTTTCGGACGCAGACGCACAAGGGGCAGGGGTTTAACGAATTATCTTATGACGATAACTATGGCCTTGAGGAGGTTTATATACGAGCCCAAAAGGATCTGAACGAGAAGGTATTAAACAACAAAACCAGGCTTGTATTGAATAGTGAGTACGAACTAATCGGGAACGATAAATTCTTGAACGTTTATGGAAACTATCAAAAAACTATTTCCGGATCAATTCGAATTCATGTGGGCGATGCGAAGGCAAGTCACTTCGCACCAGTAAATATGCTCATTGATCGAAGCCTAGCGCAGATATCTCACCGACTTCCAGTTGGACTATTTAGCAACGACGAGGAAAGGGACAATTCCTACAGTCTCGATGTTGCCGGTGCCATCAGCATGAATTCGGCTGCCTCATTTACGATGGAATCTATCAACTCATTTTCCGCAACAGCGCAAAAAGAATTGGCGCTATCCGCAGGAAAAAACCTCAATCTTTCCTCCGATACAATTGCGGCCCTACGTGGCGAAATCATCAGCATTCGAGGACGCAATCGTGTTGTACTCGAATGCGGGGAAGCAAAGATTGTTTTGTCGGAAGATGGATCAATAAAGCTTCACGGAACACGTATCGATATAAACTAAGAACAATTCACATGGCAAAATTGTATAAAGTAAAAATAGCAGTTCACGGTCAAGGACCTATTGCACTAGGTCATATTTCGTCATCAGAGCTAGCTTCACTAGCTCAAGGACAAAATGAAAACATCGCCCTCTTGTCGGATACAAGCAATGCACGACTTCAGAAGATTGAGTGCGAGTTAGGAGAGCAAGAATATAACGAGATCATGGCCCACACGCGCGCCCTCTTCTTGTGGTCGATGCCCGCTGCTGAGACCTCTATAAGGGGACCTGGAAAGGACCGCTACTCAGGCCTCTATCAGATCCCGTTAACTTTTCTCCAACCAGGGCCTCCAACTCTGGGCTATGACGGATCTTTAACTACCAAGGGAAACCAAATACGCGTGCGTGAGTCAGCGGTAGTCTGGACTGCTACCAAAATGTCCGAGAACTGCAAGAACCCCATGGTTAAACGTATCAGAGCTGAGCCTTGGGGAAATACCGGACGGGGAAACCCGGAACCGCGCACAAAGGAAGGCACCATGGGAGCGATGGGCCACCCAAATCAGGGCGCAACGGGAGCTGCGCTCGGAGTAGCAACCTCTATTCTTGGATATGACGTAGGCTCTGAGAATGGAGACTGGGACCTAAAGCCCGGACTTGAAAGTGTTTGGGGTGCCAACCACCGTTATGGCAACGAGAACTGGGTACTGTACTATGACGTTTTGTCGAACGTCCATTATGGATATGTTGGAGCTGCGGCGGGAATGCCCCTACATAAACTGGTAGAAATTGCAGGAATAGATCCTACTATTCCATACACAGATTATGGCTTCCCGGGGATCAGCAATAGTGAAGACCCAAAGGATTACTTGCCAACAAAAATAGGTCACGATTTGTTTGCGACATACCCTAACGGGATTTCGAGCCAATCACTGTGGGCCGAATTGAAGCGATACCGGGCCGTTAGGACGCAAGAGCAAAACTGGTCAATAAAGAAGATTTCGATATGATTATATGGAACCCTAAAAATCCGGGAGTGATATACAGAATTCTAATAGGTGGGCTGGCTTCTTTTCACTTAATGATTGCCGCTCCAATTACATTAATGTCTCATGAACAACAAGGATTCTTAGTAAATATTGTTCGAGAAAATATCTTTACATTCATGGCGTTATCCACCCTCGGAATATTTACGCTTTTGTTTTCAAAAAACAACAAAATACAAAAAGCATCATCAATTACAAACATTATTACTTTTATTTTTTTTATGCAAATAATAATAAATTCTGGAATGTTTCACCTTGCATTTGTTCCTAGATTCGTTGACGCTGTCGGAAATCCCGTCAACGGAGAGTTGGTTCGCTTAATAATTTTATATTTTTCTGCATTGATGTATTCTTGGGTAACAATTTTTAGTGTCTGGGCAGTAATTTTCTGGAAAAAACTATAGTTATCATGCTGCGGAAATCAAATATGTAATTCTTCGCAACCGATCAGTCTCGACGAAGCGTCCGCTCCACGGCTGCGCCCGCCATCCGTACACAAAAACTTAGTTGAAATGGATACATGGGAAATGCCTCCAGCTCATCGCCAAGGTGACATCGGCTCCGGCCATGCCTGCCACTTCCCGCCATCACCCGCGACAGGCGGAAGCCCGGATGTCTATGTCAATGGCCGCCCGCTGATGCGCGTCGGCGACAGTTTTGCCGCCCACGCCTGTGAGGTTGGCCATGAAGGTCCGCATGGGCGGGCGCTTGCCGCAGGGTCTGCCACGGCCTTCGTCAATGGCAGGCCAGCCGGCCGCATCGGCGACGCCATCGATTGCGGCGGTGCGGCAGAGACGGGGTCGGAAGACGTAGTCATCGGCTGAGGGCGTCAGCCTCAGCCGAGGGCGAGAGCCGGGTCCGTCTGGCGCAAGGCTCCACCGACCGCAACCACATCACCGCCTGGGAGAAGCGCTT
>NZ_LJHS01000018.1 GCF_001296045.1 Rhizobium sp. AAP43
AATCTGGTGTCCTAACCGATAGACGAAGGGCGCGTGCGCTTCGGTGGCGCCCTTATAGTCAGAGAGTTTCAGGACCGCAAGCGTTGCTTTTGCGTTTTTGCACAAATTATGACGGAGGTCGTCACACTCAAGGGGAGGCAGGTTGAGCTTTCGCGGCTGTGCCCCCTGAGAGCAGCTTCGAGAGGGACGGCATCCATCGCTTCTTGGTGGTGGCGGGTGCTGCATTGGTCGCCGGATCAGCCAAAGGTTCCGCAGCCGAGGCGACGTCTGCCGCTGACGGTGCCGCAACGGCGCCGAGCGCAGTCAACTGCTCCTCTGTCATCTGCACTTGTTGCGGCACTTGCTGCTGCGGTTCCCGCAGCGCCAGCATTTTTCGCTTCGGGCGCGGATCGGAAAGCTTTCGCAGCACAGGTGGGCCGTCATCCGTGGTTTGGGCAGCCGGCGGAGTCGGCTCGGCCACCGGTATAGTGGCGGCGGCTGGATCAACAGCAGCAGACGCCTGGATGGTGGGGCTGAACAAGCTCTTGCTGACAGCACGCACGCCGACGACCGGTAAGTCTGACGGTACGATGCTGGTGGAGGCTGCATTCTGGCCGACCTGTCCAGGCTGTACGACCTCCGGCTCCGGGAGCGGTGCTGGGCTCCGCGCTGCCGCAAAAATGCTGTTGGTACCAGCGCGAACGCCGGTCTCCTGCATGGTCAGATCGCCGAGATCTGCGGCGCTCGCTTGCGGTGTCGAGTGAGATTGCGCTGCATTCCCCATCTTGGCATTCTGTTGGGCGAGCACCTCGGGTGGTGGTTCCGCAATTTCGGTGTAAGCCGATGCCATGGGAGACGGATCGCGCTTCAAGGTTGGGGCCGGGCCGTCGTTCGGTGCATCAGGGGCATCTGACGCTGGTGCCGTCTTGCCTGCCATCGCCACGACCAAGGGGTCCTGATAGCCGGACAATGTCCGATCTGCCCTGGCGATAGAGGCAGCCGGTGTAGCGTCGCCCATGGACAGCAATTCTTCCGCACCCGTCTGACAGGAGGCGAGCACGAGACCGGCAATCGCGACAGACGCGACATTGGCCAGTGTGGACGACGAAAGGAAAGCGGTCATGACGGCCCCGAAATTATCTTCCTTGGAAGAGAGAGGGCGACGACTTCGCCCTCTCGCATCGAGGCCAATCTAGTCGCGCAAACTTGCGCGAAGCGGATTACCAGGCGCCAGTATTGCCCATGGAAACCCAAGGCTCGGCGGGGGCGAGGTTTTCGCCCTTTTGCAGGATCTCGATCGAGATTCCGTCGGGCGAGCGAACGAAAGCCATATGGCCGTCGCGCGGCGGGCGGTTGATGGTGACACCATTGTCCATCAGCTTCTGGCAGATGGCATAGATATCGTCGACCTCATAGGCGAGATGGCCAAAATTGCGGCCGCCTGTGTAATCTTCCGTATCCCAGTTGTAGGTGAGCTCGAGGCAAGGTGCCATCTCGGCCTTTGCCCGATCGAGATCGTTCGGCGCAGCAAGAAAGACGAGTGTGAAGCGGCCCTTCTCGTTCTCGTAACGCCGGATCTCCTGGAGGCCGAAAAGCGTGCAATAGAAGTGGAGCGAGGCGTCGAGGTCTTTCACTCTGACCATGGTGTGCAGGTAGCGCATGCAGATTTCTCCTGTGACGTTGGGCATATGGTACAGCCGACAGTTTCGAGCAAGGCTGTCGCTGCAAAAGCAACTGGTGAAATGTGAAACAAGGGCTTGCGCAAAGGCATTGACCGAATGTTAATCTGAATCTCAAGAATCAGTTAACTAAGCAATGTGACGCGTTTTCGAGGGGCTTGGGGAATGGCGGACAGAATATCATCGAAGGGGCTCGATGGATTCGAGGAGTTGTCCGGCGAGGCCGTTGACCTGCTGGAGATCACCGGCGTGGTTAAGTGGTTCGACGTCGCCAAAGGCTTCGGCTTCATCGTGCCGGATAATGGCATGCAGGACGTTCTCCTGCACGTGACCTGCCTGCGCCGCGATGGATATCAGACCATTCTCGAAGGCACGCGTATTGTTGCCCTTATTCAGAAGCGTGATCGCGGCTACCAGGCCTTCCGGATCCTGTCGATGGATCAGTCTACGGCTGTCCACCCGTCGCAGATGCCGCCGATGCGGACACACGTGCAGGTAACGCCAACCAGCGGGTTGGAACGTGCTCTGGTTAAGTGGTTCAACCGCACCAAGGGATTCGGCTTCCTGACGCGCGGCGAGGGGACTGAGGACATTTTCGTCCATATGGAGACATTGCGTCGGTTCGGTCTGACCGAGTTGCGGCCGGGCCAGACGGTTCTGGTCCGCTTTGGACCAGGGGATAAGGGCCTCATGGCAGCCGAGATCCACCCCGATAATCCCGGCCCGGCGCTCCGGGCGCATTGAGGTCCTGGATATGTCCGCGCGATTCTTTGTAGCATCCTTCAAAAGCGCCATAGTGGCGCTTTTCCTGTTTATGGGCTTCTCGGGCGTCAGTCAGGCAGACGTGACGTTCGACAAGGGGCGAATCGCGTTTGAACTGTCTGGTGGCAAAACCATAGGTTTTGAGGTCGAATGGGCGCTGACGGCCGAGCAGCGCGCACGGGGGCTGATGGAGCGCAGCAGCCTTGCCGCAGATGCTGGCATGCTGTTCGATTTCGGTGAAACACGCATGGTAACCATGTGGATGGCCAACACGCCGCTGTCACTGGACATGGTTTTCATTGATGACGAGGGCAGGGTGGTACGTGTTGCCGAGCGCACGGTGCCCTATTCGGAATCAATCGTCAGTTCGGGCGAGCCTGTGCACTATGTGCTCGAGATTCGCGGCGGTCGCGCAGCGGAGGTCGGGCTGGTCCCGGGAGCACGATTGCGCCTTCCGCTGGACCTGCCACAACCGGTAAATCAATAGGCTTGAATTTTTTCAGTGAATTACGCCCAGGCAAAGCGTGTTTTTGCTGTTGCAGGCGGGAGGGGAACCGTGTATCCCCACACCATTGCTGGAGCGGAGTGTAGCGCAGCCTGGTAGCGCATCTGGTTTGGGACCAGAGGGTCGGGAGTTCGAATCTCTCCACTCCGACCAGCAATGAAAAGCCGGCCTATGCCGCGCTGAATGAAGGGCGGCGGGCTGCCTCGCCGTCATTGGCTTCGAGACGGATGGGACCAATGTCTGCAAAGATCTATCGCCCGGCAAAAACCGCCATGCAGTCCGGCAAGGCCAAGACCCATCTCTGGGTGCTGGAATTCGATCAGGCCGCTCCGCGCCGCATTGACCCGATGATGGGTTACACCAGCTCAATAGACACCCGCCAGCAAGTCAAGCTGATGTTCGAAACGCTCGAGCAGGCTGAAGCCTATGCCAAGCGCGAAGCCATTGACTACCGTGTCATCCTGCCTAAGGACGCAAAGCGTCAGGTCGTTTCTTACACCGATAATTTCCGGTTCAGCCGCCTGCAGCCCTGGACGCACTGACCCCTTCTTGCCGCCGGCGCATGGTCGCCGGCCCTGGCCGGTCCCTTAGCTCAGCTGGATAGAGCAAGTGCCTTCTAAGCACTAGGTCGCAGGTTCGAGCCCTGCAGGGATCGCCATTTATCCCATCAAGTCTCTGATATAATTCAAACATATGACCTGATGACTGAGGTGTGAAATCATCTGCGGTCGTCGGCGACTCGTCGCATTCGCCAACCATTTGGAAACCCTTGGCGGCGATAATGCCGGTGACGAAAGGTTAACCATGGCCAGCACATCGAACCGCCGCACACCGCGCAAGCGCCGTAAATCCACCCGCTCGTCCGCGAGCAGAAGCGGGCAGGGCCTCACATCCTGGCTCGTCGTTCTCGGTCTCGTCGCCGCGGGTATTGGAGTCTATGAGAACAGGGCCGCTGTGCTGAAGGAGGTCGGCCCCTATCTGTCGCGCGACCGCCGCGAGACAAAGACTGAGACCCCGAGAGGAGAACGTCAGGCAGCGTTACCAACGCGCGCCGACAAGGATCTTCCCATCGGCGTCGTCCGAGCGCCTGTGCCGCCCAAAGCAGTTGCAAAGGCATTAGACTCGCCAGTTCCTGTCAGTCGCCCATCGGTATCAGTTGCATCAACGGCGACCGCAACAGCCACAGGCTTACACGGGCCCTTTTATTTTTGCGGCACCTCCGGCCTAGATAAGTGCGTGGCAAGCGGCGACAGTTTCTGGGTCAACAAGAAAAAGGTGGTGTTAGCAGACGTGATTGCGCCCGCGACGGAAAATGCAGCTTGCGCGCAGGAGCGGCAGAAAGGTTTTGCCGCCAAGGTGCGTCTACGGGCACTGTTGAATGCGGGAGAATTCGACCTTCAACTGTTGAAGGGGCAGGGCACGGAGGGATCCTCTGACGCCATGCGGGTTGCGACCCGTAACGGCCGCTCGCTCGGGTCAATTCTCGTTTCCGAAGGCCTGGCGCGACCGCGGATGGCGCGTGGTCATGCCTGGTGCAGTTGATCCACGCCGCTCACTGAAACACAGAGGCCAAGAATCGAAAAAGGCCCGCCAATTGGCGGGCCTTTTGCATAACGAGTCGAGGCCAGTGCACGGCTTAGTGCAGGATCTGGCTCAGGAATAGCTTGGTGCGCTCATGCTGCGGATTGTCGAAGAACTCGGCCGGCGAGTTTTGCTCGACGATCTGGCCCTGGTCCATGAAGATGACGCGGTCGGCAACCTGGCGGGCAAATCCCATTTCATGGGTGACGCACAGCATGGTCATGCCTTCTTCTGCAAGGCCCACCATCGTATCAAGCACTTCCTTGACCATTTCCGGATCAAGTGCCGAGGTCGGCTCGTCGAAGAGCATGATCTTCGGCTTCATGCAGAGTGCACGGGCAATGGCAACGCGCTGTTGCTGGCCGCCTGAAAGCTGACCCGGATACTTGTTTGCCTGCTCCGGGATCTTGACGCGCTTGAGAAAGTGCATCGCGACCTCTTCCGCGTCCTTCTTCGGCATTTTGCGGACCCAGATCGGTGCGAGCGTACAATTCTCGAGGATTGTCAGATGCGGGAAGAGGTTGAAGTGCTGGAACACCATGCCGACCTCGCGGCGCACTTCGTCGATCTTCTTCAGGTCATTTGTCAGTTCGATATTGTCGACAAGAATATTGCCCGACTGGTGTTCTTCCAGGCGATTGATGCAGCGTATCATCGTTGACTTCCCGGAGCCCGAGGGCCCGGCGATGACGATACGTTCACCCTTCATCACCTTGAGATTGACGTCACGCAGAACGTGGAAGTCGCCATACCACTTGTTCATGTTGATCAGTTCGACGGCGACCTCGGTTTCGGAAACCTTGGCATTCTTGAGTTGAGCTTCAGCCATGGGCGTTTTCCTGTTTAGCGTTTATGTCCGGTGTCGAGATGCCGTTCCACGAAGGCGGAATAGCGCGACATGCCGAAGCAGAAGATCCAGAAGATGAAACCTGCAAAGATCAGCCCGGTCAATGGTGTGACGGGCGTGATCCATTTGGCGTCGCCGAAGCTTGCCTTCACGATGCCAAGCAGGTCGTACATATTGATGATGGAGACCAGCGAAGTGTCCTTGAACATGCCGATAAAGGTGTTCACGATGCCGGGAATGACGAGCTTGATCGCCTGCGGCATGATGATGAAAACCATCTTCTGCCCATAGTTGAGGCCAAGAGAATCAGCCCCTTCATACTGGCCCTTCGGTATGGCCTGAAGGCCGCCGCGAATGACTTCCGCCATGTAGGCCGATGCGAAGATCGACACACCGACGAGCGCTCGCAGGAACTTGTCGATATTGTCCCCCGGTGGCAGGAACAAGGGCAGAAGTACGCTGGCCATGAACAGGACGGTAATCAACGGCACGCCGCGAACGAGCTCGATAAAGGCAACGCAAGCCGCCTTGACGATCGGCATCTTCGACCGCCGTCCCATGGCGAGCAGGATGCCGAAGGGCAGTGAGACAACAATGCCGATGAAAGACAGGATCAGCGTCACCATCAGGCCACCCCACATCGACGTCTCCACATGGCTGAGGCCGAAGGAGCCGCCGAGAAGCAGGACATAGGCGAGGATGGGCAGCACGACGAGCAGCAGGACGGCGTTCAGCCCCTTGCGCGGCATCTTCGGGATCAGGAAGGGCACCAGAAGCGCGACAAACAGCACGGCGATCAGGATCGGTCGCCAGAGCTGGTCGCGGGGGTAGGAGCCGACCATGAACTGGGTGAACCAGTCACCGACATAGGCCCAGCAGGCGCCACTCCAGCCATCCGGCTGGTTGCCGCCCTGCACGAGTGTCGCGCAGGCCGCGCGTCCGTCACCCGACCACACAGCCGAGATGAACAGCCAATCAAAGACCGACAGCACGAACCACACGATCACGGCGCCGAAGGCCAGCGTCATGATGGAGTCGAGCGGGGTGGCAAACAGGTTTTTGCGCATCCAGCCGCCGATCGACTTGTCGGATGTCGGTGCGGGCAGGGCCGGCAGAAATTCCTGGCGGAGATAGGAGATGTCTTTGCTCATCTTAGCGCTCCACCAGAGCCATCTTGGCATTGAACCAGTTCATAAACAGCGATGTCGCAAGGCTGATCGAAACATAGATCAGCATCCAGATTGCAATGATCTCGATTGAATGTCCCGACTGGTTGAGAATCGTCCCGCCCACGGCAACGAGGTCGGCATAACCGATTGCAACCGCCAGTGACGAGTTCTTGGTCAGGTTCAGGTATTGCGATGTCAGTGGCGGGATAATGATCCGAAGCGCCTGCGGCAGAACCACCAGGCGCGTGGTCAGACCGGAACGGATGCCCAGCGCATTCGCTGCTTCGCTCTGTCCTTTCGATACACCTCGAATGCCGGCGCGAACAATCTCGGCAATGAAGGATGCGGTGTAAAAGGAGAGCGCCATGTAAAGCGACAGAAATTCTGGCCCGATGACGGTGCCGCCACGCATGTTGAACTTGCCGAGCACCGGCGTATCGAACGTGACGGGTGAGCCGATGGCCACAAAAGCCAGGAGCGGCAAGCCGAGAATCAGGGCCAGATTGATATAAAGAACGGGCGGGCGCTTGCCGGTCGCCAACTGCTTGGCCGTGGCCCAGCGACTGTAGGCGATCGCACCGACGACGCCAAACGCCAGAGCAAGCAGCACAACAGACATGCCCTCGCCGAAGACGGGGGCCGGCATGTAGATACCGCGATTGCTGACGAAAACCGAAAGCGGCAGCGAAAGCGACTGCTTCACGTCGGGGAGCAGTGAGAGTACGCCCTTGTACCAGAAGAAGATGACAAGCAGCGGCGGAATGTTGCGGAAGACCTCGACATAGACGGTCGACAGCCGCGCGATCAGCCAGTTGTTCGACAGCCGGCCAATGCCGACCAGAAGACCGATGATGGTCGCGGTGATGATGCCGGTGACCGCCACAATCAACGTGTTAACAAGACCGAGCGTGAGGGCGCGCATATAGCTGGAATCGCTGGTATACGCGATCGGCGTCTGGGCAATGTCAAAGCCCGCGCGGCTGCCGAGAAAGTCAAAGCCAGCGGTCATGTTGGCCCGCGCCAAGTTCTCTGCGGCATTGGTGCCGGCAAACCAGAACAGCCAGACAACGAAGATGACGGTCAGTGCCTGATAGACGAACTGACGCAGGGCGGGATTGTAAAGCAAAGAGGTCCCGGAGCGCGCAGCTCCGCCCCGGTTTGCAGTTTCAACTGCCATATATCTGTCCCCTGAACCGCAGCCTGTTCTGGCCGGGTGCTTATTTTTATTGATTTATGCGTCCTGCCATGAAGTGGGAAGGCGCAGAGCGCCTTCCCGTATGCGGCAATCCGGGTTTAGCGGATCGGCGGAGCGTATTGCAGGCCACCCTTGGACCACAATGCATTGAGGCCGCGTTCGATTTTCAGCGGGCTGCCCTGACCGACGTTGCGCTCGAAGGATTCGCCGTAGTTACCGACCTGCTTGATGATGTTGTAGGCCCACTTTTCATCAAGGCCGAGGTCCTTGCCGATCGTCTGGTCTTTTTCCTCGCCAAGGAAGCGCTTGATATCAGGGTTTTCCGACTTGACCATCTCATCGACATTCGCCTGCGTGATGCCAAAGTCTTCGGCAGTGACCAGCGCGTAATGTGCGAAGGTTACAACGTCGAACCACTTAGAGTCGTTCTGGCGAACGGCTGGCCCAAGCGGCTCCTTCGAGATGATTTCCGGAAGGATGACGTGGTCTGCCGGGTTCGCGAGCGACAGGCGGATCGAATAGAGGCCCGACTGGTCGGTCGTGTAGACGTCGCAACGACCGGACTGATAGGCGGCGTCAACCTCTTCCTGCTTTTCGAAAACGACCGGATTGTATTCCATGCCGTTGGCCTTGAAGTAGTCGGCGAGGTTCAGCTCGGTTGTCGTGCCGGACTGTACGCAAACGGCAGCGCCGGACAGTTCCAGTGCCGACTTCACGTCCAGCTTCTTCGAGACCATGAAGCCCTGACCGTCATAATAGTTCACGGCGCGGAAATCGAAGCCGAGCTGAGAATCGCGGCTGGCGCTCCATGTCGTGTTACGAGCAAGCATGTCGATTTCGCCGGACTGCAGGGCCGGAAAACGGTCCTTGGCAGACAGAGGCGTGAACTTGACCTTGGTGGCGTCACCGAAAACGGCAGCTGCAACGGACTTGCAGAGGTCGACGTCGAGGCCGGTCCAGTTGCCCGACGAATCCTGGGCGCCGAAACCAGCCAGATTGGAGCCGTTCACGCCGCACTGTACGAAGCCCTTTGCCTTGACGTCATCAAGCGTCCCCGCGACCGCGGCCGATGCGCCAAATCCCAGGACGGCAGCGCCGATGGCGACTGACAGGAACTTGTTGTTCATTTTTCCCAACCTTTTTCTCTTGTTTTTCGTGCGATGGCGTCAGCCTGAAACGAAACGCGACGACCATCGGCTCGATAGCCTCCCGGGCCGAGCGCTTCTATCACAATCGTAAATGGATGCATGGTCAAGTGTTTATGGAAACGCCTGATCAGAAAAGCGCTAATTTGCCGAAACCGCATCGAATTTAGGCAATTTTGGCGAGTAAGAGCAAAAATGTGATCATTTTTGTATCTGCGGCAGTGATTGCATTGCGTGAGAAGCATGGCTGCATCTGGCGGCGGAAGAGCGCAACATACTCTTGACCTCGGGCGCGACATCGGACGACAACAGCAGGGAAACGCAGACGGAATGAGAGCGATGAGTAAGAACAAGGACTGGCTGGCATCCGCCGGCAGCAACACGAAACTATGCCACTCGGGCTATGAGCCGACCGATTATTTCGGCTTCGTCAATCCGCCCGTCGTGCACGCGTCCACGGTGCTTTTCCCGAGTGCGCGGGCCATGGAAACGCGCTCCCAGCCCTATACATATGGCACCCGCGGTACGCCGACGACCGATGCGCTCTGCCGAGCGATCGACGAGCTTGAGGGGGCTGCCGGCACGATCCTGGTGCCGTCCGGTCTGGCCGCAATCACGGTTCCCTTCCTCGCCTTCCTGTCGGCCGGTGATCATGCGCTCATTGTCGATTCCGTCTATTCGCCCTGCCGTCATTTCTGCAACACCATGCTGACGCGGCTCGGGGTCGAGGTCGAGTACTATGATCCGGAAATCGGGGAGGGGATTGAGACGCTGATCCGGAGCAATACCCGGCTGGTGCATACGGAGGCTCCGGGCTCCAACACGATGGAGATACAGGACATTAGGACAATCTCTGCGATTGCCCACCGGCACGGCTGTGTCGTCACCATGGACAATACATGGGCGACGCCACTCTACTTCAAGCCGCTCGACCATGGCGTCGACATCTCGATCCATGCCGCGACGAAGTATCCATCCGGACATTCGGACATCCTGCTCGGCACGGTGTCCGCCAACGCGGAACATTGGGAGCGGCTGAAGGAAGCCAATATCACACTTGGCATCTGCGGTGCTCCGGATGATTCTTACCAGATTCTGCGCGGCTTGCGCACGATGGGGCTCAGGCTCGATCACCACTACCGCAGCGCGCTTGCTGTTGCCCGCTGGCTTGAGGCGCGCAAGGATGTGGCACGGGTCCTGCACCCGGCTCTCGAAAGTTTTCCGGGCCACGAGATCTGGAAACGTGATTTCAAGGGGGCGAGCGGCGTCTTTTCCTTCCTCTTGCCTGCCTCGTCACCCGATAGGATCAGGCCAAAAGCGCATGCATTCCTCGATGCACTCCAGCTCTTCGGTCTGGGCTGGTCCTGGGGCGGTTATGAGAGCCTGGCGGTCCAGGTCAATCTGGATGACCGCACGATCCGGAAGGGCCCGGTAGACGCTGCCGTTATCCGCCTGCAAATCGGTCTCGAGGACGTCGAGGATATCATGGCTGACCTCGAACGCGGCTTCGCCGCGGCGTCGGCCGTGTAATCTCGCTTTAATGTCTCAGCTGTCGATCTTGTGGCCATAGAGCCAGTCAAGGTCGGCGGCGAGCCGCTCGGGCGAACGCAAAGACAGGACAATGTCCCGTCCTAAGCGGATAGGACCGCGGGCGTGATAGGCGAGGCGGTTGAAATCACCGCGCGCCTTGACGCGGGAAGCCCTTGCTTTCCGAACCTTCTCGAAATCCGAGAGTGCGAGGGGGAGCGGCGCGCGGGCCACGTGATCAGCGAGCGCGTAGGCGTCTTCGATTGCCATTGCGGCCCCTTGCGCCGAAAATGGCATCATCGCATGTGCGGCATCACCGATCAGCACGGTATCGTAGCCATTCTGCCAGTTACCCTCTGAAGCCTGATAGAGCGGCCAGAATGTCGGGTTGATTGCCCCGGCCAGAATGGTCCGTATATCGCTATGCCAGCCGGAAAACTGCTCAAGCAGCATCGCCCGACGCGCAGCATCTGCCTCGATCGCCCAGCCTTCGTCGCTTTTTGCCCCGCTCGCAATGGCGACCAGATTGAAGCCGCCGATCTCCCTTAGCGGATAGCAGACGAGATGCGCCTTGGGGCCAAGAAAGGCCGTCACCCCGTCGCGAGACAGGAAGCTGGGTGCCTTGTGCTGATCGACCGTGAACCGCCACGCGATATTGCCGGAAAAGCTGACGCTGGGGCTGTCGGCGATCGCGTCACGCGCATTCGACCAGACGCCATCGGCGCCGACAACCAGATCCGGTCGGCGACCTGTCACGGCTTCGAGTGCATCCGCCCCAACCCCTTGGATCCTCTGTCCAAGATGCAGGCGGCAAAGCGGCTGACTAAGTACGGCCCGAAGAAGGGCTTGTTGCAGGGTGGATCGATGAAGCACGCCGTAGGGCTTGCCCCACCGCATGCGGGCAAACGAGCCGGCTGGTACCTGCGCCAATTGCCGTAGATTGGTACCTGAAGCCAACACAATGGACTGCGGCTCGATCCAATGCCTCTCAAGGTCGGCAAGCACATCAAGCTGATCGAGTACGCGCGTCGCATTCGGGGATAGCTGCAGGCCAGCCCCCACTTCGCCGAGTTGCGGCGCCTGCTCAATGATGTCGCTGGAGATGCCTTTGAGGGCAAGCGAAAGGCCAGCCGTCAGGCCTGCCATCCCGGCTCCGATGATGGCAGCGTGCGCGATAGCCATGATGTTATGCCGATCGATCCGCCGCGATCACGCCGCCTTGACGTGGAAGACGCAGCCTGGCGGGTTGGTCTGTTCGGCTTTCAGGCTCGGATTGAAACGATAAAGGGTCGAGCAATAAGAGCAGACTTTCTCGTCATCATGGCCCATATCGATGAAGACATGCGGATGGTCGAAGGGCGTGGACGCGCCGGTGCACATGAATTCCTTCACGCCGATTTCGATCATGCGATGACCGCCGTCGTTCTGGAAATGGGGAATGGTGTGGCCGGCCATGACAGACTCCGAAACTGCTTCGATAATTTGGCCGGACATTAGCGCCCTCCAGTTCAAAAGTGTAGAGCCAAAGCCATGCTCGACCCACAGAAAATCGGCCTGCGGCAATTGATGTCAGACCCTGCTTGACTAAGGTGCGGATCGAGCCTGAAAGGACTTTACGATGAATCTCGATGCGCCGCCCTTTTCCCGTTTTCGCAATGATGGCCTGGAGCTTGCTTACTTCGATGACGGCGACCCGGCAGGCGAACCAATTCTTCTGATTCACGGGTTTGCCTCTTCGGCCAGCGTAAACTGGGTTTATACCGGCTGGCTGCGAACATTGGGGGACGCTGGTTTCCGCGTCATCGGCATCGACAATCGTGGCCATGGGGAAAGCGACAAGCCGCATGATCCAGAGGCCTATCACCCGTCGGATATGGCGAGCGATTCAGCGGCTCTGCTGACGCATCTCGGTATCGCTGACGCGCATGTGATGGGTTACTCGATGGGCGCACGAATCGCGGCCTTTCTGGCAATCGAACATCCCGACCGTGTGCGCTCCCTGGTCTTTGGCGGCCTCGGTATTGGGATGTGTGATGGTGTTGGCGACTGGGATCCGATCGCGGAAGCCCTTCTGGCGCCGTCGCTAGAGGATGTGACGCATGAGCGGGGCCGGATGTTCCGGGCTTTCGCCGACCAGACGCGGTCTGACAGGATGGCGCTCGCAGCTTGCATCAGCACGTCACGTGACCTCGTGTCACGCGAGGACATCGCTCGCGTCGATGCCCCGACCCTGATTGGTGTCGGCACGAAGGACGACATCGCTGGTTCCGCTCAGGAGCTTGGCGACCTGATGCAGACGGCAACGGTTCTCGATATCCCCAATCGAGACCACATGCTCGCGGTAGGTGACCGCGTTTTTAAGAAGGCGGTCCTGGAGTTTCTCGCCGCGCGCGCTGCGTCTTGATACTCACTTTCCGGTGAAGGTGGGCTGTCGCTTTTCGGCAAAGGCAGCTCGACCCTCGGCATAGTCGGCGCTGGTGAAGGTTGATACGCCCAGGATTTCTGCTTCGCGCAAAAGGTCAAGGTCCTCAGTTTCAACCGCGCGGATCGCCAGCTTTGACGCCCTGATCGACAGGGGCGCATTCGCCGCAATTGCCCTCGCCACGATGAGTGTCTCCGCATCAAGCGCCGCCGGGTCTGTGACCGCAGAGAGGAAGCCGCAGGTGAAGAGCTCGTGGGCAGTGAGGCTTGCGCCGGTGAACAGGGCACGGCGCGCTATTGCGCTGCCAAGTCCACGGACGAAATCCTGCACTGCATCGGCTGGATAAGCGATCCCGAGCCGCGCGGCCGGCACGGCGAAAACGGATTTGTCGGCCGCAATTCTCAGATCAGCGGCAGCCGCAAGCCCGAACCCGCCGCCATAGCAGATCCCACGGATAGCGGCGATCACCGGAACCGACGCCTCGCGAACGGCAGCGAATGCGGCGCTGTTGCTGGCCTCATACACCCGTGCGGTCTCGGCATCTTTGCGCAGGGCGGCAAATTCCGAAATGTCCGCTCCGGCACTGAAGTCCACCTCTCCGCCGCCTTGCAGCAAGATGACGCGGGCACCAGCCGACGCCTGAAGCCATTGAATGGCGTCGGGGATTGCCCGCCACATGGCGGCATTGATCGCGTTTTTTCGGGAAGGGCTGTCGATCACGAGATAGCCCACGCCCCCATCACAGCTTGCCTTGATCTGGTTCTGCGCGAAAGCGTTCGATTGTTTCATGCCGGCCCCATTTGTGTTCGTTGGGTCTTCGTCTATATAATAGCCTTCCAATACGAATGGGGAGACCGGCAATGGTCGCACACAACGACATCCTCAAGGCCGATATCGTGAAATCCATGGATCCGATCTGGGACAGTCTGCGGCATGAAGCCCGACTGGCGGCTGATCGCGATCCGATGCTGGCCGCATTCTTCCATTCGACGGTGCTGAGCCATCGCTCGCTTGAGGACTGCGTGATCTATCGGATTTGCGAGCGGCTTGACCACAGTGATGTCCCGGCGATCGTTCTGCGTCAGGCGTTTGAGGCCATGATGGCTGACTGGCCGGAATGGACCGGCATTCTGCGCGTCGATATTCAGGCCGTGTATGATCGCGACCCCGCCTGCACCCGTTTCATGGAGCCGGTTCTCTATTTCAAGGGCTTCCATGCGATCCAGACACACCGTCTGGCGCATTGGCTCTGGAATAACGGTCGTCGTGACTTTGCGCTGTATCTTCAGAGCCGCTCGTCCAACATTTTCCAGACCGACATCAATCCGGCCGCGCGGATTGGCAAAGGCATCTTCCTCGACCATGCAACCGGCCTTGTCGTCGGTGAGACTGCCCGTATCGGCGACAATGTCTCGATCCTGCATGGCGTGACGCTAGGAGGCACGGGCAAGGAGGGGGCCGACCGCCATCCCAAGATCGGCGACGGCGTGATGATTGGTGCGGGCGCGAAAGTGCTCGGTAATATCGAGGTTGGTAGCTGCTCGCGCATCGCCGCCGGATCCGTCGTCCTCAAACCTGTGCCGAAATGCACTACGGTGGCCGGTGTCCCGGCGCGCGTTGTGGGTGAGGCGGGCTGTGCCGAGCCGGCGCGTTCCATGGATCAGATGATCGCATCGGTCGACTGAGGGCTGGCGTCAGCCACACGGGTCGCCTGGTCTTGGCCTGGGCAAAGTGCGGTTTGCGTCTTTACATCCGCGGAACGCCCGTGCGACAAGCGCGCAAATTCGAACCAAGCATGGAGACTGAGCGTGAAGCCCGATGAATTGAAGAAGCTCGACGCCTATTTCAAGCGGACCTTCAACCCGACGATGAGCGTCAAGGCTCGTCCGCGCAAAGATGACTCGGCCGAGGTCTATGTCGGTGACGAGTTTCTCGGTGTTGTCTTCAAGGACGAGGAAGACGGCGACCTCTCCTATAATTTCTCGATGGCGATCCTCGACGTTGATCTGTAATAGGGCTTGTAGCCCTGGGTTGAGGTGGTTGGGAAATTCCCTCGACCTATCAAAGACCTGAGGCCCTCGCACCGACGAGGGCCTTTTTTATTGTTGCGTAATGCAACCTTGGGTGTTGTTGCGACGCACAATTTCGCTTGACGCTTTTTGTGCGGGTGCTATCTTTCGCAAGAGAATGACACGCTTGATGGAGGAAATCGCATGATCAGTTTCGATGAAGCCAACAAGAAGGGCAAGGAAGCTATGGACACCATGCTGAAGAACTATTCGGAGGTGGCGCGCGGTTTCCAAGCGATCGCTACGGAGGCTGGCGATTATTCGAAGAAGTCGTTTCAGGACATGGCATCCTACATGGAAGCTCTGACCACCGTGAAGAGCGTTGAGGCTGTCTTCGAATTGCAGACTTCCTTCCTCAAGTCCTCCTATGAGAGTTTTGTCGCCGAGGCGACGAAGTTGAGCGAGATGTATGCAGATCTTGCAAAGACAGCCTATAAGCCCTTCGAGGCGCAGATCGGCAAGATGCCATCCATGACGCCAGTCGCTGCCTGATCGAGGCTTGCGTGAGCCCTGCGAGACCGGTTGCGCCCTGCGCAGCCGGTCTTGTCATTTGTGCTCGCTGGTATAACTTGTCTCTCCTATATCTTCGGGTCTACCGTGCTGCGGGACAAAATCTCTTGAGCGTGCGGCCGGGGGCTTAAAATCACCAGAATATGACCTACCTACTGTGCTGAGTGTTCGTCCGCACCGATGTGCAAAGGCAAACGGCCGGGCAACGGAGAATGAACTGAAATGACTGCAAAGCCGGTCTTCATGCAAAGCCAGGGCGACGGGGAGAATGCCAACCGCGGCACCTCCGTGATCACCCGCACCAAGCCGAAGACAAAGAAGCCGAATCTGTACCGCGTACTGCTTCTCAACGACGACTACACGCCCATGGAATTCGTGATCCATATCCTGGAGCGCTTTTTCCAGAAGGACAGGGAAGCCGCCACCCGCGTCATGCTCCATGTGCACAATCATGGTGTCGGCGAATGTGGCGTCTTCACGTACGAAGTCGCCGAGACGAAAGTCTCGCAGGTGATGGATTTCGCGAGGCAACATGAGCATCCGCTTCAATGCGTCATGGAAAAGAAGTGAGGATCAGACGTGCCAACATTTTCGCCCAGCCTTGAGAAGGCGCTGCATCAGGCCCTGACCTACGCAAACGAACGTCACCATGAATATGCGACGCTCGAACACCTGTTGCTTGCTCTGATCGACGATGCCGATGCAGCCGCCGTCATGGGGGCCTGCAACGTCAATCTCGACGTTCTGCGCAAGAACGTCTCCGAATTCGTCGACAACGATCTCTCCAATCTTGTGACGGGATACGACGAGGATTCGAAGCCGACATCGAGCTTCCAACGCGTCATCCAGCGCGCCGTGATCCACGTGCAGTCGTCAGGGCGCGAAGAGGTGACCGGCGCAAATGTTCTGGTCGCGATCTTTGCAGAGCGCGAGAGCAACGCTGCCTACTTCCTGCAGGAGCAGGAAATGACACGCTACGACGCGGTCAATTACATCTCCCATGGCATTGGCAAGCGCCCGGGCTCCTCCCAGGTGCGCAACCCACGCGGCGCGGAAGAGGGCGAGGCGGAAGCCAAGCCCGGCCGTGAGCCAGAGGAAGGTGCTGCCAAGGGCGGAAAGCAGGAGGCGCTGAAAGCCTACTGCGTCAACCTCAATGAGAAAGCCAAGACCGGCCGGATCGACCCGCTCATCGGTCGCCACGACGAGGTCAACCGCACGATCCAGGTTCTGTGCCGCCGCTCGAAGAACAATCCGCTTTATGTCGGTGACCCCGGCGTCGGCAAGACGGCTATTGCTGAGGGTCTAGCCAAGCGCATCGTTGAAGGCAAGGTGCCGGAAGCGCTCGCAGACGCAACGATCTTCTCGCTCGACATGGGCACGCTGCTTGCCGGCACCCGGTATCGCGGTGACTTCGAAGAGCGTCTGAAGCAGGTCGTCAAGGAACTGGAAGACTATCCGGGGGCCGTGCTCTTTATCGATGAGATCCACACCGTCATCGGTGCGGGCGCCACGTCAGGTGGGGCCATGGATGCGTCCAACCTGTTGAAGCCGGCGCTGTCTTCGGGCGCGATCCGGTGCATCGGGTCGACCACCTACAAGGAATACCGCCAGTTCTTCGAAAAAGACCGCGCGCTTGTTCGCCGCTTCCAGAAGATCGACGTCAATGAGCCGTCGATCGACGATGCAATCGAAATCATGAAGGGCCTCAAGCCCTATTTCGAGGACTATCACAAGCTGCGTTACACCAACGAGGCGATCAAGTCGGCCGTCGAGCTTTCGGCCCGCTACATCTCTGACCGCAAGCTGCCGGACAAGGCGATCGATGTGATCGACGAGACGGGGGCAGCGCAGATGCTGTTGCCGGCCTCAAAGCGCCGCAAGCTGATCACCGAGAAGGAAATCGAGGTCACCATCGCGACCATGGCCCGGATTCCGCCCAAGACGGTATCCAAGGACGACGAGATGGTTCTTGCCAACCTGGAGAAGGAACTGCGGTCCGTCGTCTATGGCCAGGATGCGGCGATCGAGGCTCTGTCGACGGCAATCAAGCTTGCCCGTGCGGGCCTTCGCGAGCCGAACAAGCCGATCGGCTCCTACGTCTTCTCCGGCCCGACCGGCGTCGGCAAGACGGAAGTGGCAAAGCAACTCGCAGCCTCTCTCGGCGTCGAGATGCAGCGCTTCGACATGTCGGAATACATGGAGCGTCACACGGTGTCGCGCCTCCTCGGTGCGCCTCCCGGCTATGTTGGGTTCGACCAGGGTGGTCTCTTGACCGATGGCGTCGACCAGCATCCGCACAGTGTGGTCCTGCTCGATGAAATCGAAAAGGCGCATCCGGATATCTACAATATCCTGTTGCAGGTCATGGACCATGGCTCGCTGACCGACCACAACGGCAAGAAGATCGACTTCCGCAACGTCATTTTGATCATGACAACGAATGCGGGTGCGTCTGAAATGGCGAAGTCGGCGATCGGCTTTGGCTCGTCCAAGCGCACCGGGGAGGATGAGGAGGCAATCAACCGCCTGTTCACGCCGGAATTCCGCAACCGTCTGGATGCGATCATTCCGTTCGCGCCGCTGCCAAGTGACGTCATTCACAAGGTCGTTCAGAAGTTCGTCATGCAGCTGGAAGCCCAGCTTTCGGAACGGGGCGTGACTTTCGATCTGTCGGAACCGGCGATCGCCTGGTTGGCCACCCGCGGCTATGATGAAAAGATGGGTGCGCGTCCGCTCGGTCGCGTCATCCAGGAATACATCAAGAAGCCGCTCGCCAACGAGATCCTGTTCGGCAAGCTTAAGAAGGGCGGCTTGGTCAAGGTCGGGATCAAGGCCGGAGACAATGGCGAAGAGGTTCTGGACCTCGAAGCGATTTCCGAGGTGGCACCCGTGAAGCCCAAGCCCGAAGCTGAGGTCGCCTCTGCCAAGCCGGTCAAGGCAAAGCGCAAGTCTGCGCCGAAGGCGGCAGCCGTTGAAGATGAAGGCGAGGTGGCCGTGATCGAAGCTGCGCCGCAGCCTGCCAAGCGGAGCGCGGTGCCGAAGGTGCCGAAGAAGAAGTAAGCCCTCCGCTTTAGGAGATCGGTGCCGGGCGCAAGCCCGGCACTTCTTTTTGTCGATCTGGAATACGCAATGGCTTCGGCACCCCCTGCACTGTCTCAAGGCCGCTGGTTCCTCGCGGGTATGCGCGGCCTTTTCAGCCTCCCGGCGGTTATCTTGATGATTTCCTTCGTCGGCTTTTCGGCCTTCGCCCTGGAATCGGGCGTCAGCCGGGCCGAGGCGATGGTGATGACCGCCGCTGTCTGGGCGCTGCCGGCGAAAATGATCCTGATCGGTACGATGACGAGCGGGGCGAATCTTTTTGCGATCTTCCTTGCCGTGTCCCTGTCGTCGATCCGCCTGATGCCGATGGTGGCCTCGCTCGTGCCGGAAATGCGCAACGAGCGGACGCCGACCTGGTTGCTCCTGATCCTCTCCCATTTTGTCGCCATCACCGCCTGGGTCTTCGCGATGAGCTCCTTAAAGGAAGTGCCACGCGAAGCGCGCATCGCGTATTTCTCCGGCTTCGGCATCACGCTGGTCACGGTGAATACGGTGCTCGTCGGCGTGAGCTTCGGACTGGTCGCAAGCTTCCCGCCGGTCGTCGCCGGACTCCTGTTCTTCCTGACGCCCGTCTACTTCATCGCCTCGATCTGGGCGACGGGTCGCCAGTCGGTGGTCAAGGTAGCTTTCGTCGTCGGCGTCGTCGCTGGCCCACTCCTTGCAGTTCTGGTGCCCGGCTTCGACATCCTGATCGCCGGGCTTGGCGGTGGCACGGTGGCCTATCTGTTCGATCGCTACGTCATCCGTAAGGGCCAGTCTTCCGGGGCTGAGAGGGGCGAGGGACCGGGACAGCCGGAGGAGGCCGTATGATGGCGGAATACTGGCCCTATATCGTGATCCTCGTCGCCGGTTGGCTGGCAACCGACATCTGGCGATGGCTAGGGGTTTTGGCTGGCAACCGGCTGCAGGAAGGCTCGGAAACCTTGAATTGGGTGAGGGCAGTGGCCACAGCGCTGGTCATGGCTGTCACGGCAAAGCTCGTGGTCTTCCCGACAGGCACGCTGGAGGCCTCACCGCTGTGGTTGAGGCTCCTTGCCGCCAGCATTGGCTTTGCCGCCTTCCTGATTGCCGGCCAGCGTGTGCTGGTCGGCGTCGTCGTACCACTTGCCATTCTAGGCGCCGGTCTCATGTGGCTACCGTCCTGACAGAGGGAAGGTATCAGAGGGCGGCTCTGATTTTTTCAGCCTGCGCTTTGAGAACATCGACATCAGCCATGCCGCCTGAATGCGGCTTCAGCGGCAGCGCCTCGTGCCGCGGGATCACGTGGAAATGCAGATGATATACCGTTTGGCCGGCCGCTGCTTCGTTGAACTGCGCGACATACACACCGTCCGCCTCGAAGGCGTCCTTCACGGCATTGGCGAGCTTCTGAACCACTGGCAAAACCTTCGCAAGCACGGCAGGATCGGCATCCAGGAGATTGCGTGAGCCGACCTTGGGGATGACCAGGAGGTGGCCTGGTGCCTGTGGCATCACGTCCATGAAGGCAAGTGTATCGTCGTCTTCATAGAGCTTAACCGACGGAATGTCGCCGCTCAGGATCTTGGCGAAGATATTGTTGGGGTCGTAAGACGCAGTCATCAGCAAAAACTCCTCGATTCGACAGTCAGTTAACGGCAAGTCCCGTCGTGCGACAAGCCTGCAGGCATCTCGTCAGCCGTCGATTTCCTCGCCCGGCCGCAAGGCGCGCTCGCCCTTCCGGAACGGCGTGTGCCCTTCGAGATAGGCGCCGATCTGCGCCACTTCCTGCCGTTCCTGCTCGAGATAGTTCGCCACGGCGCGCCGCAGGCCTTGATGCGCAATGAAATGCGCGGAATGGGTGGTAACAGGCTCATAGCCCCGTGCAAGTTTGTGCTCGCCCTGCGCGCCAGCTTCGACGCGTGAGAGCCCTCGTGCCAGCGCAAAATCGATTGCCTGGTGATAGCAGACCTCGAAATGCAGAAACGGATGGTCTTCGATGCAGCCCCAGTGCCGGCCATAGAGCGCGTCGGCACCGATGAAATTGATCGCGCCTGCGACATAGCGGCCATCGCGCTTCGCCATGACCAGCAGGATATCGTCGGGCATGGTCTCGCCGATCAAGGCGTAGAAGCTCCGGGTCAAATAGGGGCGACCCCATTTGCGGCTGCCCGTATCGATGTAGAAATGGAAGAACTGGTCCCAAATCTCTTCCGTCAGATCTTTGCCCGTAAGCCAGTCGATGCTGACGCCGTTTTCTAGCGCAGCGCGGCGTTCCTTGCGCAGGTTCTTGCGCTTCGATGAGGACAACTCGCCGAGAAAGGCCTCGTGATCGGCGTAACCTCGATTGATGAAATGGAATTGCTGGTCCGTCCTATGCAGGAAGCCTGCTTCTTCGAGCGCCGGCAGTTCCTCTTGCTGCAGGAAGGTCAGATGTGAGGATGAAACGCCGAGTTCGATGGTAATCTGTTGCAGTCCCTGCGCAAGCAGTGCTTGGACGCGTGCCCGATCCTCGCCTTGGCGCACCAGTAAACGCGGCCCGGTGGCAGGTGTGAAAGGAACGGAAGCCTGCAGCTTCGGATAATACCGCCCTCCCGCCCGCTGGTAGGCATCCGCCCAGCCGTGATCGAAGACATACTCGCCCTGACTATGGCTCTTCAGATAGCACGGCACGGCACCGATCAGTCTCTCACCTTCGGAGAGCAATAGGTGGTGGGCGAGCCACCCCGTTTCGGCATCGGCAGACCCCGATTGTTCAAGCGCCGACAGGAAGGCATGCGAGACGAAGGGATTGTAGCCATCTCCGGAACGCGAGGTTCCGGAGAGGAGGGCCCATTCGGTCGGATCGATCTCCAGGAAGGAGCCGACAATGCGGATCGTAACCTCGTCTGCCATGCGGTCCTGTTGGTTGTTGTCTCAGGCAATGGCCGGTGATTGGCGCGGGTCGAAGCCTTCGAACGTCATCTGATCTGCATATGTATAGGTCTGTGCCCGCATGATTTCATCCCTGACGGTCCAGGTAATCACAGGCGTGGCCTTTTCACGCAGGCCGGAGATGAAATCATTCGGCAAATGTGCGACGCAATAGGAGACGAAATCGAGGCCGAGAGCCATAGCCTCTGCATGCTCTGCGAAATTCTCCGGCTTCTGCCCTTCTGCGGTGAGGCCCACGGGATAGGGGCAGTCTGCCTTCTTCAAGGCGCGCAGCAGATGGAAGTCGAAGCTCATCAGCGCAACTTTGCCCTGATAGCCCTCCAGAACTTCGAGAACGGCCTCGACATAGCCATCGTCCTGCTCGGCATTGATGCCCTTGAGCTCGATCACCAGCGGCACGCGTCCCTTCACGAGGTTCAGCATCTGGCGCAGCGATGGAATGCGGTCCTTGGTGGCGCCGATTGACAGGAGGCCGAGCTCACCGGCCGTCCGCTCCCGAACGTCGCCCGCCATGCTGCAAAGGCGCTGAAGATCGTGGTCGTGGAACACCATCGGGACACTGTCGGACGAAAGCTGGATATCGCACTCGATGGCAAACCCGGCATCGATGGCCCTGGAAAAGGCAGAGAGGGTGTTTTCCCAGACCGCATGGTTCATGTCGTGATAGCCGCGATGCGCGACGGGCAGGTCCTTGATCCAGTCAGCCTTGGTCACGCACGGATCTCCATGATGGCGTCGATCTCGACAGCGGCATTGAGGGGCAGGGCAGCCATGCCGACGGCCGCGCGCGCATGCCGGCCGGCTTCGCCTAGGATTTCGGCGATCAAATTGGATGCGCCATTGACCACGAGGTGCTGCTCGACAAAGCCCGGGGCAGAAGCGACGAAGCCATTCAGCTTCACCACCTTTACGATCCGGCCGAGATCGCCGCCGAGTGCCGCCTTTGCTTGAGCAAGGATGTTGATGGCGCAGAGCCGCGCTGCCCGCTGCGCCTCTTCGAGGCCAACATCGCCGCCGACGAGCCCGGTGACGGCAATCCGTCCCCCTTCCATGGGGAGCTGTCCAGACAGGTGAAGCATGTTACCGGACACGACGAAGGGGACATAGTTGGCGGCAGGGGCGGCGGCTTCGGGCAGGCTGATCCCTGCTGCCGCCAGGCGGGCTTCGATGGTGTCGGACATGGCGCAATCCCGGATTGTTGAAAAAGAGCGATAAAGTTGAAGTGACGAAAAGCATGTCTCGCTTTTGACGAATGTGGTCTTATAACATCGTGCCGGACTACAACAGGAGAATGTCGATGTACCCTCTGCGTTTGGCGCTTGGCGCCACCTTGGCTCTCCTGGCAATTCCGGCCGGCTATGAAGCTCATGCTGCACCGACGGGCCTTGTTCCGCACCGCGCGGTCTATGATATCGTACTCAAGGAAGCCTCGGATCGTTCCGGCATCGAATCGATGCGCGGGCGCATGGTCTACGAATTCAACGGATCGAGCTGTAAGGGCTTCAGCACGGAATTCCGCTTCGTCACCCGTATCGACATGGGTGACGGCGTGCGCGTCACCGACCAGAGATCCTCGACTTTCGAAGATCTTGCGCAGGGCCGCTTCCGCTTTGATAACAAGTCCTTTACCGACGACCAGCTCGACAAAGATGTGACCGGTGACGCGGCCGATACCGGCACCAAGGTCAAGATCGAGCTGACAGGCCCTGACAAGCGCGGCCTGGAAGTGGCAGCAAGCCGCTTCCCGGCTGAACATATGCTTGAAGTCATCGCGCGGGCGAACAGGGGAGAGCGCATCTTCGAATCACGGATCTTCGATGGCTCTGAAGATGGTGATCAGACATTCCTGACCACGACGATTGTCGGCCGGCCTCAAAAGCCGTCGAAAGCCGATCCCGAAGTCGAGGCAGCGGCGGAACTGGCGGCTGCCGACTACTGGCCGGTCTCGATCGCCTATTTCAATGACCAGTCAACCGGCGACCAGGAGCCGATCTACAATCAGTCCTTCAAGCTCTACGAAAACGGTGTCACCCGCGATCTGACGCTGGACTATGGCGACTTCGTTCTCGCGGGCAAGCTGACCAAACTCGAAGTCCTCGGCAATCCTGAGGCTGATTGCCGGTGATTCTCGGCATCGACAGAGTGTTTGTCCGGATTGCGGCTTGATTTTTCATGGGCCGCCCTGTATGGGCCGCATCATTCCACACGCGAAGCTTGGGATCGACAGGGAGAAATCCTGCCGATTCCGCCCGGTGGCAGGTTCAAAAGGCTTGCTGTTTGTTTCGCGGGGGTTCAACCGGAAAAGGATAACAAGGCATGGCATTGCCCGATTTCTCTATGCGTCAGCTTCTCGAAGCTGGCATTCACTTCGGTCACCAGACGCACCGCTGGAACCCGAAGATGAAGCCGTACATCTTCGGCGATCGTAACAACATCCACATCATCGATCTGGCCCAGACCGTGCCGATGCTGTCGAAGGCCCTGCAGGTCGTCTCCGACACCGTTGCTCGCGGCGGTCGCGTTCTGTTCGTTGGCACCAAGCGCCAGGCTTCGGAAATCATCGCTGACAGCGCCAAGCGTTCGGCCCAGTACTACGTCAACTCCCGCTGGCTCGGCGGCATGATGACCAACTGGAAGACCATTTCGAACTCGATCGCTCGCCTGCGCAAGCTTGACGAGATCCTGGCTTCGGAAGGTTCTGGCTACTCCAAGAAGGAACGCCTCAACCTCGAGCGCGAGCGCGAGAAGCTCGAAAAGGCTCTCGGCGGTATCCGTGACATGGGCGGCACCCCGGACCTGATGTTCATCATCGACACCAACAAGGAAAAGATCGCGATCGACGAAGCCAAGCGCCTCGGCATCCCGGTTGTTGCTGTCATCGACTCGAACTGCGATCCGGACCTGATCGACTACCCGATCCCGGGCAATGACGACGCTTCGCGTGCCATCGCTCTCTACTGCGACCTGATCTCGCGCGCTGCCATCGACGGCATCGCACGCCAGCAGGGCGCTTCGGGTCGTGACCTCGGCGCCTCCGCCGAAGCTCTGATCGAGCCGGCTCTCGAAACCGAAGCCGACGCTTAAGACCTGTATTCGCGGCGGTCTCCGCCGCATCTTCCCGTCAAGGGAATGGCCGCCTGTGCGCTCCCCGGAGCAACGGGCGGCCTCCGTTCTTCCGGACGCCTCTGCGAGGTGTCGGAGACGACCCATGGGTTCCGTAGTGGCCGTTTCATCACGTTGTCACATATCCGGGTACATTTCGTCCCAAAACAGCGGCTCTCCGGCTTGTCCCAGACAGCGGACCGGCCGCCTGAACAGACAAGAGGCACACAATGGCTGAAATCACTGCAGCACTGGTTAAGGAACTGCGCGAGAAGTCCGGCGCAGGCATGATGGATTGCAAGAAGGCGCTGACCGAGAACAACGGCGACATCGAAGCCGCCATCGACTGGCTGCGCGCCAAGGGTATTGCCAAGGCTGACAAGAAGTCCGGCCGCACCGCCGCAGAAGGCCTGATCGGCATCGCCGGCGCTGGCACCTCGGCCGTTGTCGTTGAAGTCAACTCCGAGACCGACTTCGTTGCCCGTAACGACGCTTTCCAGGAACTGGTTCGCGGCGTTGCCTCCGTTGCTCTCGCCACCGACGGTTCTGTCGACGCGATCGGTGCTGCAACCTATCCGGCCAGCGGCAAGTCCGTCACCGACACCATCAAGGATGCGATCGCTCATATCGGCGAGAACATGACCCTGCGTCGCTCGGTCAAGCTCTCGGTCGAGGATGGCGTCGTCGCCACCTACATCCACAATGCTGCTGCTGACGGCCTCGGCAAACTCGGCGTTCTCGTGGCTCTGAAGTCGACCGGTAACAAGGACGTACTCGCTGCCATCGGTCGCCAGGTCGCCATGCATGTCGCCGCCACCAACCCGCTCGCCATCCGTGCGGACGAAGTGGATGCCGACGTCGCCGAGCGCGAACGCAACGTCTTCATCGAACAGTCGCGCGCTTCCGGTAAGCCGGACGCCATCATCGAGAAGATGGTCGAAGGCCGCATGCGAAAGTTCTTCGAAGAAGTCGCTCTTCTGTCGCAGTCGTTCGTCATCAATCCTGATCTGACCGTTGGCGACGCCATCAAGGCTGCCGAAAAGGATGCTGGCGCACCGATCGAAGTCGCTGGCATGGCGCGCCTGCTGCTCGGCGAAGGCGTCGAAAAGGAAGAGTCCGACTTCGCTGCCGAAGTCGCAGCCGCAGCCAAGGGCTGATCTTTCCTTTATCCTTATCGCAGGGAAAACATCGGGCATCGCGTGACAACGCGGTGCCCTTCGTGTATCGGGCAGACAATCGTATTCGGGAGACTTCATGACAGCCGAACCATTGTTCAAGCGCGTCCTTCTCAAGGCTTCCGGTGAAGCCCTCATGGGCAGCCAGGGCTTCGGGATCGACGTGGCCGTCGCAGACCGCATCGCCTCCGATATTGCACAAGCGCGCCACATGGGCGTCGAAGTCGGTGTCGTGGTCGGCGGAGGCAATATTTTCCGCGGCGTTGCTGTGGCATCGAAGGGCGGCGACCGCGTCACCGGCGACCACATGGGCATGCTTGCCACCGTGATCAACGCGCTGGCGCTGGCGACCTCGCTGCGCAAGCTGGATATCGACACCGTCGTTTTGTCCGCGATCGCGATGCCGGAAATCTGCGAAAGCTTTTCGCAGCGTGCAGCCATCCATCATTTGTCCCAGGGCAGGGTGGTGATATTTGCCGGCGGTACCGGCAACCCCTTCTTCACGACAGACTCGGCCGCTGCACTCCGCGCTGCGGAAATCGGCGCCCAGGCAATTTTCAAGGGTACTCAGGTGGACGGCATCTATTCCGCCGACCCGAAGAAAGTGCTCGATGCGACGCGCTTCGACCGTTTGACGCATGATGAAGTGCTGCAGAAAGGGCTCGCCGTCATGGACGTCGCTGCCGTGGCACTGGCACGCGAAAACCACATTCCGATCGTTGTCTTCTCGATCCATGAGAAGGGCGGATTCTGCGAGATCCTGCAGGGCCGTGGCCGCATGACGATCGTTACCGACAATTGAACCTAAGGGGCCAGGCCCTATTCGGCCGGTCCATTCAAGAGCAATGGGAGAACCATGATGACCGCAGGGGTTGATCTCAACGACATCAAGCGCCGTATGGACGGCGCGATCAACGCGTTCAAGAACGATATCGCTTCGCTGCGCACCGGCCGCGCATCGGCCAATGTTCTCGATCCGGTGACAGTCGAAGCCTACGGTTCGCGCGTGCCGCTGAACCAGGTGGCAAACGTGACGGTTCCGGAGCCGCGCATGCTCGGTGTCTCGATCTGGGACAAGTCCATGGTGGGTGCCGTTGATCGGGCAATCCGCGAAGCCAATCTCGGCCTGAACCCGATTGTCGATGGCCAGAACCTGCGTATTCCTTTGCCGGAGCTCAACGAAGAGCGCCGCAAGTCGCTGGTCAAGGTCGCCCATGACTACGCCGAAAAGGCGAAGGTTGCGATTCGCCACGTACGTCGTGATGGCATGGACAGCTTGAAGAAGGCTGAAAAAGACGGCTCGATCAGCCAGGACGACAGCCGCAGCCTGTCCGAGAAGGTCCAAAAGATGACCGACGAGACGATTGTCGATATCGATCGCTTGCTCGTCGAGAAGGAAAAGGAAATCATGCAGGTCTAGACTGTCGCGACCGCGCATCGTTTGAACCGCCGCTTGGACACACACCCTATGTCGACTTCCGCAGAGCCTATCGTTCCCCTTCACGTTGCCATCATCATGGATGGCAATGGCCGCTGGGCGAACGCGCGTGGACTGCCCAGGACATTTGGTCACCGCAAGGGTGTCGAAACGGTGCGCGAGACGGTTAAGACTGCTCGGGAGGCCGGGATCGGCTTCCTGACACTGTTTGCATTTTCCTCGGAAAACTGGCGCCGTCCCGAGGCTGAGATCAATGAACTCTTCGGGTTGTTGAAGGCCTTCATCCGTCGGGATCTGGCTGATCTGCACCGGGCAAATGTTCGCATTAGGGTCATTGGCGATCGCGCGACCTTGAAGGATGATATCCGTTCACTTCTACTGGAAGCGGAGGAGCGGACGGCCGGCAATGCTGGCATGACGCTGGTCATCGCATTTAATTACGGGGCAAGAGACGAGATCGCGAGAGCTGCTGCCCGTCTCGCTGAAGAGGTGAGGGCCGGGCGCCTAGAGCCGCACGAGATTGATGCCCAGCGTATCAATGACAGCCTCGACACCGCCGGTATCCCGGACCCCGATCTGGTCATCCGCACCAGCGGGGAGGAGCGGCTCTCGAATTTCCTACTCTGGCAGGCTGCCTATGCCGAACTGATGTTCGTGCCGGAGTTTTGGCCCGATTTTACGCCGGAGCTTTTTAGAGCCGTTTTGGAGCGCTTCGCAGCGAGAGATCGCCGTTTTGGCGGCCTTTCAGCCAAGCCCATGGCGGCGGTTGGTTCGTGATGGCGTCAATGTCTCGCGAATTGCAATTGCGCATTTACTCGGCGATCGTGATGATCGTCGTCGTCGTGGCTGCAACTTGGGCAGGGGGGGCGATCTTCCGTTTTCTCGCCGCCGCGATTGGCCTGCTAATCTACTATGAGTGGTCGAAGATAACGCGGTTATCGGAAAAGAGCCTGCGAGCCGATGCCTTTGGCTGGCTTTCGCTCGCCCTGATTGCGCTCAATCTCCTATTCGGATCCGATGACCTGACCGTACCGCTCTTTGCAGGTCTAGTCACCACCGCTATCATTCCTGCCATCTTCCGGCGGGTTAGCTGGTGGCAACCTGCCGGCATTTTCTACGCAGGTCTCAGCGCGATTTCTCTCTCTGCGATCCGTGGTGAAGACTCCCTCGGTTTGATCGCAATGTTGTTTGTCTTCGTGGTGGTCTGGGCGACGGATATACTCGCATATTTCGTCGGACGGGCGATCGGGGGCCCAAAGCTGGCGCCACGCATCTCGCCCGGCAAGACTTGGTCAGGAGCGATCGGCGGGGCTTTGGCTGGCGTGTCGGGCGGCGTTTTGTTGGCAACGTCCTATTTCCAGGACGTCGGTGCCTGGGTCGTCGGAATTGCGTTCGCTCTATCGATTTCGAGCCAGATTGGGGATCTGTTTGAATCCTTCATCAAGCGCCGCTTTGGTGTGAAGGATTCCAGCCACCTCATTCCCGGACACGGTGGCGTCATGGATCGCGTTGATGGCCTTGTATTCGCCTGTTTTGCGGCCTTCTTTCTGGCGATTGCCTTTTCTGCCGGTGGCAACCGCGTGGTCGTCTCCATGGGAGCCTTCCTCTTCGGTCTGTGAAGCGCTATCCAGAGGCTCTAAAGTCATACGCAACAGGATCGGACGAGAGTGATGCAAGAGATCAGTGCAGTCTTCGGTTTTCTCGGCGGCTACATCTTGCCGTATATCCTGATCCTGTCACTCCTCGTCTTCATCCATGAGATGGGCCACTATCTTGCTGGTCGCTGGTCCGGCATCCGTGTCCTCGCCTTCTCCGTCGGCTTTGGTCCCGAACTCTTCGGTTTCACCGACAAGCATGGCACCCGGTGGAAGGTCTCGGCGATCCCCCTCGGAGGCTATGTACGCTTCTTTGGGGATGCAGATGCTGCCAGCCGTCCGGATGGCGAAGCCGAATCACTTCTGACAGATGCGGAAAAAGCGCAGACACTGAACGGTGCAAAGCTGTGGAAACGCGCTTTCACGGTTGCGGCAGGTCCGCTTGCTAACTTCTTGCTTGCAATAGCAATCTTTGCTGTGATCTTCGGCACAATGGGTAAGCCGGTCTCTGATCCGGTGGTTGCCGACCTGAAGGCGGGCGGAGCTGCTGAGGAGGCGGGGATCGCCCGTGGCGACCTTTTGGTGGCGCTCGACGGGCGCCAGATCAAGACCTTCGACGACGTCGTCCGCTACATCTCCATGAGGCCGGAAGTGCCGGTCACCGTAACGGTGAGCCGGGGCGGAAACGTCCTTGATTTCCCGCTGACCCCGCGCCGCGCCGTGACCGAAGACCGGTTCGGCAACAAGATGGAAGTCGGCCAGATCGGTATTGTAACCGACCAGCAGGCCGGCAATTTCCGCATTGTGCAGCTGTCCCCCGGTCAGGCGCTTTGGGAAGGCGTACTGCAGACCGGGCACATCGTGACCGGAACCTTCGATTATATCGGGAACATGATTGCCGGCCGAATGAATGCAGATCAGCTCGGTGGGCCGGTTCGTGTCGTCCAGGCATCGGGCGAAATGGCGACGCTTGGCATCCTGGCATTGTTCAATCTGGCGGCAGTTCTCTCCGTTTCGCTGGGACTTTTGAATTTGATGCCAGTTCCGGTCCTTGACGGCGGCCATCTCGTTCTCTACGCGATTGAAGGTCTTCGCGGAAAACCGCTTGGCCAGAACGCGCAGGAAATCGCCTTCCGGATCGGATTTGCGATGATCCTCTCGCTGATGGTCTTTGCGACGTGGAATGACATCAGCCGCCTCATCGGTTAAGGGGCGGCGCGGTGGCTGGGAAAGGATTTGTTTACGCTGTTTCAAGTTGATAGTGGCGATTGGGTCACGGCTTGAAACGAAGTAAACAGAAATTAACGTGTGGTCTTGCTTGTAGGGTAAAAGCCGGTAAAACCTCACTGGGGCCGGAGTCGGGGTAACGGCTTGCGGGACAATGGAAGAAGGTAAAGTATACACATGAAGACTGGTTCAAGGTTTTTGAACGCAGTGTCAGCGGTCGCGCTGTCAGCTGGTGTGGTGTCTTCGGGCGCGGGTGTCGTCGTTCTTGGATCGGCTGCGTCGGCTCAGGCTGCAGTGGTTCAGCGCATCGATGTGCGCGGAGCGCAGCGTGTGGGTGCGGAGGCTGTTCGCTCGAATATTTCGATCAGGCCCGGTCAGAATTTCAGCAATGCGGATATCGATGAATCGGTTAAGCGTCTTTACGCGACCGGCTTCTTCTCGGATGTTCGCATGTCTGTATCCGGCGGTACGCTCGTCGTCACCGTTTCTGAAAATCAGCTGATCAATCAGGTGGTGTTCAACGGCAACCGCAAGATCAAGGACGACAAGCTCGTTGGCATCGTGCAGACCCAGCCCCAGGGTCCCTACAGCGAGAGCCTGATCACGGCAGATATTCAGCGTATTCGTGAAGCCTATGCCGCGATCGGCCGTTCTGATGTCGAAGTGACGACCCAGACCGCCACTGTGGCTGAAGGCCGCGTGAACCTTGCTTTCGTTATCAATGAAGGCGATCGCACGAAGATCAGCTCGATCAACTTCGTTGGCAACAACGCCTATTCGGACGGCCGCCTGTCGTCTGTGCTTCAGACGAAGGAATCCGGCGTTCTGTCGTTCCTGACCCGCAAGGACGTCTACAACGAAGACAAGCTTCGCGCAGACGAAGAAGTCCTGCGTCAGTTCTACTACAACCATGGTTATGCAGACTTCCGCGTGATCTCCTCTGAAGCCATCCTCAATGAGGCCGGCAACGAGTACACGATCAACATCACTGTTGACGAAGGTCAGCGCTACAAGTTCGGTGCAGTTGCGGTTGAATCCACCGTTGAAGGTGTCGATGGCAAAGAGCTCGAAGGGCTTCTCGAAGTTCGCGAAGGCAATACCTACAGTGCTCGTGACGTACAGAAGTCGATGGAAGCTATCTCCCGTCGCGTGTCGTCTGCGGGTTATCCTTTCGCTCGCGTCGTTCCGCGCGGTGACCGTAACTTTGAGACAAACACCATCGGCGTGACCTTCTTGGTGGATCAGGGCGAACGCGCCTATGTGGAGCGTATCGAAGTCCGTGGTAACACCCGCACACGCGATTACGTTATTCGTCGCGAGTTCGATATCTCCGAAGGCGATGCGTTCAACCAGGAGACGATTTCCCGCGCAAAGCGTCGTCTGGAAGCGCTTGGCTTCTTCTCGTCGGTGAACATTTCGACCCAGGCTGGCAGTGCTCCCGACCGCGTCGTGGTTGTCGTCGATGTGCAGGATCAGCCGACCGGTTCGTTCGGCATCGGTGCCGGTTACTCTGTCGGTGACGGCGGCTTGGTGCTTGAAGCGTCTGTCGAAGAAAAGAACTTCCTCGGTCGCGGCCAGTTCATCCGCGTTGCTGCAGGCGGCGGCTTCGATGAAGCGCGTACCTACAACTTCTCGTTCACCGAGCCTTACTTCCTCGGTTATCGCCTTGCAGCCGGTTTCGACCTCTTCAAGAGCTCGACCAGCAGCAACAGCTACTACGACTACGAGGAGCAGGGCGGAACCATTCGCGTAACCGCGCCGATCACCGAAGACCTCGCGACGACGCTGCGTTATACCTACAAGGAACTCGACTATATCAATGATGGTGCGGACGCGACGAATACGGCGCAGCCCTATCTTGATGCTATCGATCAGGGTACCTGGAAGCAGTCCATCCTGGGTCACTCCGTCGTGTACAACACGGTTGACGATCGCCAGAACCCGCATGAAGGCATCTATGCAAGCTTCACGCACGAATACGCGGGCCTCGGTGGCGACTCCGAGTACTACAAGGCCTATGCCCGTGCGCGCATGTACTACACGTTGTCGGACGAGTTCGATGTTGTCGGCTCGCTGGCGGGGTCTGCCGGTCATGTCGTGGCCCTTGGCGACAATTTGAACGTCTTCGATCAGTTCAAGATCGGCGGCAAAGAAATCCGTGGCTTCTCCAACAGCGGTATTGGTCCGCGTATGGGTGACGACTCCATCGGTGGTACGACCTACTTCACAGCTTCGGCTGAGGCGACCTTCCCGATGCCGCTCATCCCGCAGGATCTCAACTTCCGTGGCGCGGTCTTTGCTGATGCCGGCACACTCTACGGCAGCAACTTGGCCAGCGATGGTGGAGCTCTAGGGACTGACATGTCGCTCCGCGCATCTGCCGGTGTGGGCGTGATCTGGAATTCGCCCTTCGGTGCTCTGCGTGTCGACTACGCCGTTCCGGTGGCGAAGGAAGAGTTCGACGATACGCAGGAATTCCGCTTCAGCATGGCGAACCAGTTCTAAGACTGGCGATCCAGAACCGCTGGCAGTTTGACGTTCTGGAGCGTTTGCCGATGATTGAGAATGATTTCTTTCCGCCCCATTCCGGGCTGACGCTGGCCGAACTGGCAGCACAGACCGGGGCGGAATTAACGGACGAAAGCGCAGGCGGACGGATCGTACGATCCGTTTCGCCGGTCGCTCGCGCAGGTGAGGGGGATGTGTGCTACATCCTGTCGCGTCGAAATCGCGCCGATCTTGATACCTGCAAGGCCACGGCCGTCTTCTGTGAGAAGGCGCTGGTCAGCCTGATTCCACCCCATGTTCCTGTTTTGGTGGCGAAAAGCGCCCATACCGCATTTGCGGTCGCTGGTGGCATTTTGCATCCGCAGGGGCTCCGCCCGGTCCGGATGACGTCGGAAGCCTCCAAGATTTCACCCGCTGCTTATGTCGACCCGACAGCCCGTCTCGAGGATGGCGTCGAAGTCGAGCCCATGGCTGTGATTGGCGCCCGTGCGGAAATCGGCAGTGGGACGCGCATTGGCCCCGGAGCCATCATCGGCTCGGATGTCAGGATCGGTCGGGACTGCACGATTGCTGGTGGTGCAACCGTTCAGGTCGCGCTTGTCGGCAACAATGTGATTATCCACAACGGCGCCCGTATCGGGCAGGACGGCTTTGGTTACGCGCCAGGTCCACGAGGCATGTTGAAGATCGTTCAGGTTGGACGGGTGATCATCCAGGACAATGTCGAGATCGGTGCCAACACAACAATCGATCGTGGCACGATGGATGACACCGTCATCGGTGAAGGCACAAAGATCGACAATCTGGTGCAGGTCGGCCACAACGTGCGGATAGGCCGGCATTGCGGTATCGTTAGCCAGGTCGGCATTGCCGGCAGCACGGTGATCGGCGACGGCGTGATGATCGGCGGTGCAGCCGGCGTCAATGGTCATATCAAGATCGGTGATGGCGCCCAGATCGCGGCCATGAGCGGTGTCCTGGCGGATGTGCCGCCGGGAGAGAAGTTCGGCGGCGTTCCGGCGCGGCCTCTGAAAGATTATTTGCGGGAAGTGGCCGAAACGCTCAGCCGCTATGACAGCCGCAGCAAGGATAAGGGAGCGAGCAATGACTGACGTTGCCAAGACCGAACTGGGTTCGGCGGACATTCTTGAGATCATGAAGCTCCTGCCGCACCGCTACCCCTTCCTGCTGGTCGACAAGATTGTCGAAATTGACGGCGACGACTCGGCAATCGGCATCAAGAACGTGACGGCGAACGAGCCGCACTTCACCGGCCATTTCCCTGAATCGCCTATCATGCCGGGCGTCTTGCTCATCGAAGGCATGGCGCAGACGGCGGGTGCAATCTGCGCCCGCAAGCAGGGAGAGGCGGGCAATCTCGTCTACTTCATGACGATCGACAATGCGCGTTTCCGCAAGCCGGTGGTTCCTGGAGACCGCGTGGAGTTTCATGTCGTCAAGCAGAAGCAGCGCGGCAACATCTGGAAGTTTCATTGCGATGCCAAGGTTGACGGAGCACTCGTAGCTGAGGCGGATATTGGCGCCATGATCATGCGCAAGGACCAGAAATGAGCACGATCGCTGCCAGCGCCCAGATCCACCCGATGGCCATCGTCGAGGACGGCGCGGTGATTGGCGAGAATGTCCGTATCGGTCCCTTCTGCCATATTGGTCCGCGTGTGACCTTGAAGGATGGTGTGGAACTCCTGTCGAATGCGGTAGTGACCGGGCTGACAGAAATCGGGGCTGGATCGAAAATCCATCCGATGGCGGTTATCGGCGGAGCCTCGCAAAGTCTGCATGAGGCGGGCACAGAGTCGACCCTGGTGGTCGGCGCCAACTGCACCATGCGTGAAGGCGTGACGATGAATTGCGGTTCGGTCGGTGGTGGCGGCATTACCCGTGTCGGCGACAACTGCCTGTTCCTGGCAAATTCCCATGTTGCCCATGACTGCATTCTCGGCAACGATATCATTCTGTCGAACAATGTCATGCTCGCCGGTCATGTACGCGTAGAAGATCGGGCCATTCTGAGCGGCGGTTGTGCCGTCCACCAGTTTACCCGCATTGGCCGCCATGCCTTCATCGGTGGTTTGTCGGCGGTTGCCTATGACGTCATTCCCTATGGCATGCTGAATGGCAATCCCGGCATTCTCGGTGGGCTGAATGTCGTTGGTATGACGCGCGCCGGCATTGAGCGTGCGGTAATCCACCAGGTCCGTCGTGCCTTCAAGCAGATCTTCGAGGCAGAAGGTTCTGCCCGTGCCAACGCAGCAGCGATCCGTGACGAGTATCTGGATTGCCCGCAGGTCATCGAGATCCTGGATTTCATAGCGGCAGAAAGCGACCGGGCGCTGTCTTCGCCTAATCGCGGCAAGAATTGAGGTCTGGGGTGGTGGCCGGGGTCGCTCCGAACTCGGCACCGGCTGGACGCCTCGGCATCGTGGCGGGCAGCGGTAAGCTACCGCTTTACCTCGCAGAGGCTGCCCGAGCAGCCGGAGAAGATCCTTTCATCTTCCGCCTGAAGAATGAGGCCGACGGCCTGTTTGATGGCTATGACAACACAGTGCTGGGTGTGGGAGACCTCAAAGGTCTTGCTCACAACCTTGCAGGTCACGGCATCACGCGCATCGTGATGTCAGGCGCCGTGAAGCGGCGTCCGCCCTTTGGCGATATCAGGCCGAACTTGCGTTCGTTGATGAAGCTGCCATCCGCCGTGCGCACGCTTTTATCCGGCGGCGATGACGCCGTTCTGCGGATGGTAATCGCGCTGTTGGAGGCTCAAGGGTGCACCGTGCTCGGCGCTCACGAAATCCTGCCAGGATTGCTTGCAACCGTCGGCCCACTCGGCACAGCGGCGCCTTCGGTAGAAGACCAACGCGACATTGCCCGTGCTGCAGACGCAGCCGAAGCGCTTGGACGTCTTGATGTCGGGCAGGGCGCAGTCTCTGTCGGTGGTCGCATCGTGGCTCTCGAAGGTGTCGAGGGTACGGATGCAATGCTTGGACGAGTGGCGGCCTTGCGCGCCGAAGGCAGGATTTCAGCGCGGCGCAAGGGCGTGCTCGTCAAGCTTTGCAAGCCGCAGCAGGATCTGCGTGTTGATCTGCCGACCATTGGCGTATCGACGGTCGAGAACGCGATCGCTGCAGGCCTTGCTGGCATCGCCGTGGAGGCGGGCAGGGCGCTGGTGGTCGAGCGGGAGGCGATGATCAGCGCTGCCGACAACGCGGGCCTGTTTGTGGTCGGTATCGAGCGCAATGGGGAGAGTGGAGCATGAACCGCCAGCCACTGAAGATCGCCGTCGTCGCCGGCGAAGTGTCCGGCGATCTGCTCGGCGCTGACCTGATTGCGGCCCTGAAGCGCCGTTATCCCGGCCCGATCGAGCTTGTCGGCGTGGGTGGCGAGGCACTCGAGGCGCACGGATTGCGGTCGCTGTTCGATTATTCCGAACTTTCGATCATGGGGTTCACGCAAGTCCTGTCCAAACTGCCCCGATTGCTCGGCCTGATCTCGTTGACGGCTTCTAAAATTGTCGAAGCAAAGCCAGATCTTCTTCTGATCGTCGACAGCCCGGATTTCACCCACAGGGTGGCGAAAAAGGTACGCCAGGTACTGCCTGATCTGCCTGTTGTCAAATATGTCTGCCCTAGCGTCTGGGCATGGAAAGAATACCGCGCCAAGGCGATGCTGGACTATGTCGATGCCGTCTTGGCAGTGCTGCCCTTCGAGCCGGAGGTGATGCAGCGTCTGGGCGGGCCGCCAACCCATTTTGTTGGCCACCGTCTGGCAAGCCATGCCGAGATCCTGCGCATTCGAGCATTGCGCAAGACGCGCCCGCCTAAAAGCGCCGGCGAACCGTCGACGCTTCTTCTCCTGCCCGGGTCGCGGTCGAGTGAAATCACCCAGCTTCTTCCGATCTTCCGAGAGGCGGTCGAAGCCTTTGCGAACCGCAATAGTGTGCCGCGCCTTATCCTCCCAACGGTCCCGCGCCAGGAGGCGCGTGTCAGGGAGCTCACCAGAGATTGGTCGATCCAGCCGGAAATCGTTCTGGGTGACGAGGCCAAATGGCAGGCGTTCTGGCAGGCGGATGCCGCGCTGGCAGCATCCGGAACGGTCATCCTCGAACTGGCACTCGCCCATGTTCCGGTCGTCTCGACCTACAAGGCAGACTGGATCGTCAGGATGCTGGCCAATCGCATCAAGGTCTGGACGGGCGCCTTGCCCAACCTGATAGCGGACTATGTCGTGGTGCCGGAATATTTCAACGAACTGGTGCGCGCGGCAAGTCTGGTGCGCTGGATGGAGCGGCTGTCCCAGGACAGCCTGCAACGGACCGCTATGCTGGCGGGGTTCGATGAGGTCCATCAGAAACTGGCGACAGAAAAACCGGCAAGCGAGGCAGGGGCGGATGTCGTGCTTGAACTCATTGCTCGCAAGGGGCGGCGCGCGTAGCGGCAATCCTCTATTCAGTCGCATAGAGATCAGACGCAGACATTGTCTGCGCCCGATGGATTGCATTTACTGACCGAGGCAATCGACCATCGAGGTCGCCAGATTGCGCATCAGTTGGCCGTAGAGTTCTGGCCCTTCCGTCAGTGCGCCGCCTTCCGGATCCAGCGTGCCGGTTTTGGCATTGGTGCCCTCGGTGACAACCTTGATCAGGCGAGGTTCAAATTGCGGTTCGGCGAAGACGCAAGCCGCTTTCAGTTCCTTGATCTTCGCATGCATTTCTGACAGCCGCTCCGCCCCCGGCATGGTCTCGGGGCTCACTGTGATCGAACCCGCGACGCGGACCTGGTAGCGCTTTTCGAAATACTGATAGGCGTCGTGGAAAACGACGAATGGCGTGTCGAGAACTGGAGCAACCGTTGTCTTGATTTCGGCGTCGAGCGTATCGATTTCGGCCTCCAGCGTTCGTGCGTTCGCCTCGTAGGTAGGAGCATTGTCCGGATCGACGGCTGCGAGGTGCTTGGCAATGGCACCAGCCATGGCTTTGGCATTGGCCGGATCTAGCCAGAGGTGCATGTCCGTGCCGCCGTGCTCATGCTCCCCGTGGTGCTCGTGTTCTTCATGGCCATGCTCCTCGGCCGGTTCAGCTTCGGGCGCATGCTCGGCCTCGGCAGAGTCGTGACCGTGCTCGTCATGCGCTTCTCCCTCACCATGTTCGCCATGGTCATGCGCTTCGAATGCTCCACCTTCGCGGAAGGTGAGCTTGGTGAGGCCATCTACATCGTCTAGGTCGACGATTTTTGCCTTGGCGGGCAGTGTTTCAAGGGGTTTGGTCAAAAAGGCTTCGAGACCAGGTCCCACCCAGAACACCAGGTCCGCGTTCTCCAGCGCCCGGGCGTTCGATGGCTTGAGCGTATAGGTGTGTGCGGAAGCCGCGCCTTCAACAATCAGAGAGGGCTCACCCACACCTTTCATGATCGAGGCGACCAGCGAGTGGATCGGCTTGATCGACACGACCACCTGCGGCGCGGCTGCGGCGATCGCAGGCGCAAGAAACAGGGCGGCGGTCGAGGCGGCGAGACCAAGGCGAAGGGCGTCCATCTGCATCTCCAATGCAAGTTATGTAATACAGTTACATATGTTGCGTTATGCTATAACGTGTGGCATATGGGAGCGCAACAGGGAATTTCTGGGAAAGTCATGTCAGTTTTCGACAAGAGCGGCGCTCAAGCCCTCGTTAGTCTGGCCGGCGCAGGCGTGTCGCGCAATGGTCGATGGCTTGTCCGCGGCGTCGACCTTGCGGTCCGTCCGGGTGAAATCGTCACGTTGATCGGGCCAAATGGCTCGGGCAAATCAACCACGGCGAAGATGGCGATCGGCATCCTTTCGGCGAGCGAAGGCAAGGTTTGGCGCAAGCCGGACCTCACGGTTGGCTACGTCCCACAAAAGCTCGCTGTCGACTGGACCATGCCTCTGACTGTCCGTCGTCTGATGACCCTGACCCAAAACCTGTCGGCTACGGACATTGACGCTGCTCTTGATTCCGTCGGTATCCTGCATCTGGCCGCAGCAGAAGTTCAGCATCTGTCGGGTGGCGAGTTCCAGCGCGCATTGCTGGCGCGTGCGATTGCCCGCAAGCCGGATATTCTCGTGCTCGACGAGCCGGTGCAGGGCGTCGATTTCTCGGGCGAGATTGCGCTCTATGACTTAATCACGTCGATCCGCAACAAGACCGGCTGCGGCATCCTGCTGATCTCACACGACCTTCATGTGGTCATGGCGGAAACGGATACGGTCATCTGCCTGAACGGTCATGTCTGCTGCCGAGGCACGCCGGCTGCGGTGAGCCGGAGCCCCGAATATATGCGCCTCTTCGGCGGCAAGGCGGCGGGCACGCTTGCCGTCTACAGCCACGATCACGACCACACGCATCTGCCGGACGGTCGTGTCCTTCATGCCGATGGCAGCGTGACAGATCACTGCCACCCTGAGGACGGTCACCACCACGACCAACCCCATGATGACCACGACCATGATCATCACGATCATCATCACGATTGTGGTCACGCTCATTCGCATGATGAAGGGCATGTAAAGACCGGCGAGTCCGTGATCAGCCGCGAGGTTGCCGATGTTCGATGATTTCTTCGTCCGCGCCCTTCTCGCCGGTGTCGGTCTTGCGCTGACAACCGGTCCGCTGGGCTGTTTCGTCATCTGGCGCCGCATGGCCTATTTCGGCGATACCATGGCCCATTCGGCGCTGCTGGGCGTCGCCTTGTCCCTGTTCTTCTCGATCAACCTGATGCTCAGCGTATTTCTGGTGGCAGCCTTTGTGTCGCTGGTCCTTGTTGTCCTGCAGAAGCGACAGGGGCTCTCCGCCGATGCACTGCTTGGCATCCTCAGCCATGCCACGCTGGCGCTTGGCCTCGTGATGGTCGCCTTCATGTCCTGGGTCCGTTTCGACCTCGTCAGCTTTCTGTTCGGCGACATCCTGGCGGTCAGCATGGCCGATGTCGCCTTCGTCTGGGGCGGCGGTGTCCTGGTGGTGGGTGTGATCGCCTATCTCTGGAAGCCACTTCTGGCAGCGACTGTGAACCAGGAGCTGGCAGAGGCGGAAGGGCTGAAACCCGAGCGCGCCAAGCTTGTCTTCATGTTGCTCATGGCGCTGGTGATCGCGATTGCCATGAAGATCGTCGGCATCCTTCTGATTACCTCGCTGCTGATCATCCCGGCTGCCGCAGCCCGGCGTTTTGCAACGACGCCTGAAGCCATGGCCGTGATGGCCTCGCTCATCGGTGCCGTCGCCGTTGTCCTCGGCCTCTTTGGCTCTCTAACGCAGGACACCCCTTCGGGACCTTCTATCGTGGTCGCTGCATTGATCCTGTTTCTGCTGAGCCTTGTCCCAAGGCCGGGCGCTAAATCTGTCGATGCCAACCAGGGAGCCGGATCATGAAGACCGACCTCACAAAGAATCAGGCCCTTGTCTTCGGCGCGCTGCAACAGGCGCATTCGCCCCTCTCGGCCTACACGCTGCTCGACAAATTGCGAGATGACGGGTTCAGAGCGCCGCTGCAGGTCTACCGTGCGCTCGACAAATTGGTGGAATTCGGGATGGTGCACAGGTTGGAAAGCCTGAATGCCTTTGTCGCTTGTGCCCATCCGCACGAAGGTTGCGCAAGCCACGGCATCGTTGCCTTCATGATCTGCGACAAATGCGGTGGAGTGACCGAATTTCACGACCACAGTGTCGATCATCGCCTCGCTGACGTCACGCAGCACCGCCAGTTCAAGCCGCGCAAGACGACCATAGAAATCCGTGGCGAGTGCAAGGCCTGCCATTGAAAGTGAGAGGACGTCAGAGCCTTTCGAGACCCTGCGCATAGCGCTGCCAGTTGCGCACATAGCCTTCTGAAGAGGCCTTAAGCCGCGCAACGGAGGCCTCGTCCAGGGGGCGGACGAGCCGCGCGGGGGAGCCCACGATCAGAGAATTGTCGGGAAAGATTTTGCCTTCGGTCACGAGGGCATTGGCGCCCACGAGGCTGTTTCGCCCGATCCGTGCCCCATTGAGAATGGTAGCGCCCATGCCGATGAGGGAATTGTCGCCGATGCTGCAGCCATGGATGATGGCATGGTGCCCGATCGTGCAGCCCCGGCCGATCTCAGTCGGATAGCCAGGATCGGCATGAACCATGACGCCATCCTGGATATTCGTGTCCGCACCGATCGTGATCGGATCGTTGTCGCCACGCAGCACCGCGCTGAACCAGACGCCGACGTTGATGCCAAGTCGCACGTCGCCGATCACATCCGCGCTCGGTGCGATCCAGAATTGCCCTTCCGGAGGCAGTTGCGGGCGCTTGTCCCCAAGGGTGTAGATCGGCATCGGGGAGGCGTCAGCGTAGCCGAAGGATCACGGGGATACGACCGCTCTGGGCTGGCACATGCAGATGAATATGCGTGTCCGGCTGCGAGTAGCGCCAGGCTCTTGCGCCATGGCAGAGCAGGGAGGCGATCAGATCCTTGGTCTTGGACCGCTTTTGCCGAATACCAAGGTCGGCGAGGCGAAATGCAGCCTCGTGAAGCGGATGCAGGCCAGCAGACGGTGATCTGGCTCCAGCATTGTCCTGAGGCCTGTCGGCATCAAGGGAGAAGTCGTTCGTCGCCATCGGAATTCCTCGTACACAAATACAAATCGAGGGTCAGTCCATTATTGGGCAGCGGCCCAGCAGCCGATGCCCTTCTTCTTCAGCGCATTGCAAGCATTCACAGCCTCGCGCTGATCGTCAAATCCACCGAAACGGGCGCGGTAGACCGGCTGAGAACCGCCGTTGAAGGCAACGGTGAAGGGGGTGGCGGAACGCAATACCTTTCCGCCTTTCGCCTGTGCATTGCGCAGGAGATCCATGGCCATTGATTGATCGGGCGACGTGCCGACCTGAACGATCCAGCCGCTCGCCGGTTTTGTCGATGCGGTCGTGACAGCATCAACATCTGCGGGCGCTGCTGCGGCGATCGTGCCGGTCGGCATGCTGTCGGTCACCACAGCACTTTGGTCCGGCATATAGGCAGGTGCCGGCTGTGGTACCGGGGCGAGGGGCCGCACACTCTCGATGACGGCAGATGCAGCGTTGCTGGATGGGCTCGACGCATAAGCGGAAGCCTGAACACCAGTGAAGCGTGCGTCCGGAACGGGGCCGGTCTCTGGCAGCGCAAAACCTGACGCCGCCGGCGCCACAGAAGCCGTTACTGCACCAGCGTCTTCAGGGGCAGCGACCGTGGTGTTCTTGACAATCAGGTTGCCACCGCGGCCACGAGACGCCTGTGGAAGATAACGCTGCACCAGGGTCGTCATCTGTGCATTACGGCTGGCGCCCGAACGCGCACCGAGAATGACAGCAACGATCGAGCGGCCATCGGCTTCTGCCGAAGTGGCGAGATTGTAGCCGGATGCTCGCGTATAGCCTGTCTTGATGCCGTCCACACCGCGCACCTGACCGAGCAGGCGGTTATGATTGGCGATCGTTTGCTTGCCGAACTTGAAGCTGCGTGCGGAAAAGACGCCGTAATATTGTGGGAAATGCTGACGCAGGGCGATGCCGAGGCGCGCCTGGTCGCGTGCCGTGGTCATCTGCGCCGTGTTCGGCAAACCATGCGCATTGCGATAGGTTGTCTTGGTCATGCCGAGGCTGCGGGCCTTGGCCGTCATCATCTGTGCGAAACGGGTTTCCGAGCCGCCAATGAGTTCGGCAAGTGCCGTTGCAGCGTCATTGGCCGAGCGCGTCACAAGAGCGTAAATTGCCTGTTCGACAGTGATGCTACGACCCGTGCCGACGCCAAGTTTGGTCGGCGGCTCGCCAGCTGCATTGGCAGAGAATGGCACCTTGCTCTTCAGTGTAATGCGACCTGAGTCCAGCGCTTCGAACACCATGTAGAGGGTCATCATCTTGGTGAGCGACGCCGGGTAGCGCAGCGCATCGGCATCCTCGCTATAGAGGACCTTGCCGCTTTTGGCATCGATCACGACGCCTGCGTATTTCGGATTGGCCTGAGCCGACTGGATGCCGAGGACGCCAGACATCAAGACCGTGACCAGCACAACCGAAACACGGCCAACGATCACTGAGAGGAGACTTCCCGGAGTTTTATGCACCACGATACTCTTTGAAAATTCACACTGCGTTCTGGCGCACGCCGTCGCCGATACCAGTGGGCACACTAGGCAATTAGCCTTACCAAGAGGTTTATGATAAATGTTCCATTGACGAATTCCCGGCACTTTTAGAGAGCGGGATCCGCACTTGCCGCAACGGTGCGATTTTCAACATACGACCGAATGGCCGTTTCCAAGGCTTTCCAGTCCGGCAGTCGTGAGCGGGGGAAGCGGTAGAGGACGGTCAGGTCCTGGCCGACATGAATATCCCTCTGGCAATCTCCACCGGAGGATTGTGATGCTTCGGTCTCGATAAGGCATCGCACCGCATAGCTTCCGAACTCCCCATTCTCTGCCGTATACAGGATCTCTCCGTCGTAGCCAGAGCGAGGTTTGAAGCTGTGCCCGGTCAGGCCTGCGGGGCCGGGGCGCTCTGTCTCTTGCAGCAGTTGGCGATAGATTGGATCCAGGCGGCCGGACATGTCGCGAGACATGGTGCTCTGGGAAATCTGCAGGAAAATCAGGGAAGGGCTGGGGTTTGATTCGAATAGCGCGCGTGTCTCGCGGGTGAAGCCGGACATGCTGGGCCAGGAAAGATAGAGATCTATTTGCTCATGCAGGCCGGAATGCCGCTGGCTCTCGAAGCGCATCGTATTCTCGGTCAACCGAAGTCGATCTCTCCCGATGGTGACCACAACGTCCCTGGTGCTTTCCGAGTGGCCGGCGAGAGACAGCTGGTCGCCATAAAGCTTGCCGGCAATGCTGATTGCCATCGACGCTAGAGCAAGAAGGCAGATGATGGATGTCGCGATTATGAGGAACCGGTTTGAAAGAAGAGGCGTCTGCTCGCCTTTCTGGTGGTCGATCATGTCCATGGTCTGCCGCCTTTGATCCCCAATCGACAGGCGAAATTGTCATCCTGCAAACCACAGTCTTCTGTGATTGTGGTTAATGGCGCGTTAATGGATCTGGTGGGCAAAAAAGGAGCCGGTCCCGGATTGACCGGGACCGGCTCAATGGCGCCGGTCGGGGGACGGGTAGGCGGGGACAGACCGGTGCCAGGGGCTCTGCAGCAATTCCGGCAGAAACAAGAAGCGGTTTTGCGATCGAAATTGCTCGAAGAAAAGAAAGAGCCTTCCCGCGATGCAGATCTTGTCGCGGAAAGGCTCTGCAGTCGGTTCAGTTCGAATTCACACTGCCAACGAAACTTGTGCGACCGTCCTGCAGCTTGACCCAGCGGCCAGGATGCGACGATGACTGGCGCTTCAGGTAAGTGTATTCGGTATCCGACCACAGCAGCACCTTGTTGCGCATGTTGTCGAGTATGAAATCTCCGTGATCTGTCCGAACGGTCAGAACGGCATGTCCTTCTCCACTCGGCTGCAGCACGACCGTAATCAGAAGATTGGACGGATCGAAGCCCTTGTCGATCAGAAGCTTCCGTTTCATGAGGGCAAAGTCCTCACAGTCGCCAACGGTCCGTGGAAACGCCCAGCGTTCCTCGACACCGTAGATCTCCATATCCGTCAGTGGCGTGATCGCGCTGTTGACGTCGTAGTTGACCTCAAGGATCGTTTTCCAGTCTGTTTCGGTCAATGCATGGGCGCCTGCATCGCGTCCGGTGGGCGCGCATTCCGCCATATTGATCTGACAGAATTCGTAGTGACCGATGGGTGGGTTGGCTTTCCCGACCACGGTCATGCTGGCAGTATTGGCGAACGTGCCGGCAGCCGAAGTGCCAAGCAGAGCCGATGCCAGAATGAAACTTCCCAGGATTTTCTTTGTTGTCATTGCTTATCTCCCTGTGATGAGGAGGACAATGACACAGAAGATTTGATCTCTCGCGAAAGTATTCACCGGCATTCAGTGTAACTTCGCGGCAATGTTGAATAATATCAGATTTGTATTTGAGGAAATTTTATTTTATATTTTATCTGTATTTGTCGAAAAATTGCGTAAAATTCTAATAATTCTCGATGTGGCTGATGGGGGCGTCTGCGCAAACAAAAAGGGCGCCATGCGATGTCGCAGGCGCCCGTGTTCGCGGTGGGGAGTTGTGTCAGAGGAATTCTGCGAGACTGTCGCGTGATTGCAGCGTCAGGAATTCGATAGCCACGCCTTCGAGGAAGTGGCGCACGATCCGGCCGCGCATATTCTGCCCTAGCCGAACGGCAGTTCCGATGGGTGGGCGAATATCAATGTCGACCGCTGCACCAGAGAGCGAAAGGTCGATCAGGCGGCATGGATAAGCTTTGCCGTCCTCGAGCGTCAGTTCAGTTCGCGTCTGGCGCGGCGACAGGCGATCGTGGCGACGGTCTTCCGGCAGGCCAAGTTCGTGCTTGTTGGCGAGCCAGGTCAACTGAGCTGCGAGCTTTTCGCGTTTGCGCGGTGTTGCGTTGATGGAGATGACAAAGCCATCATCCATGATCTTGATGACAGTGCCTTCAAGGCGTCCGAGATGGTCGATATAGGCGACGATACGCTCATTGACACGCGGGCAACCGGCGCAGGCAAAGCGGACGTCGCCCGGAGACATGTCGACGACCTTGCAGACGTACTCCTCGTAATTGGCCAGCATCAACCGCCCCTGTAGGCTTACGGAGACGCGCTGAAACGCCCGCTGAACGCCGGGAGGTGCGGGGATCGTAGAGGGCTGGCTGCTCATCGAGGATTGCATCATCGACTATCTGTCTATTTTTGCTATGAGAGGAAGATTTATCCGGCAGCCGTTAATATAACGTTTGCTTTCGCCGCCAGTTTTCAGTCTCGTGACCTTTCAGCGTCCAGTCGGCTACTGCCTTCGACGGGTGTTGTATAAGATAAAACAAAGACATAGAGGATATGTGATGCAGCAGGCCCGAGACGAAGATATTCCCGCAAGTGAAGGGACTATCGGATCCCATCACGCCTCAGGCGACGAGCCGCCGGTTTTCAATCTTCCGGTCTCGGTGCTCGTCTCGCTTGTATTGATCATTGCGATCTACTGTCTGCAGGCCCTTGTTCTTCCAGTCGACATGAGTACCTGGATCTCGGTTGAATTCGGCTTTTCCCCGATCCGCTATCTGTATCCGCTTGATGAACAGTCGCTAGCCTGGCTCTGGTCACCCGTCACCTATTCCTTGCTGCATGGCGGCTGGGAGCATCTGGCCTTTAACAGCCTTTGGTTAGCCGCCTTCGGAACCCCCGTGGCACGCCGTATCGGTGGCGTCCGGTTTACTCTCTTGTGGGTCGTTTCAGCTGCGGCAGGGGCGGCCCTGCATCTTGTCGTCAATTGGGGCGAGCCATCCCTGATGGTCGGCGCCTCGGCTGTCATCTCGGCGCTTATGGGGGCGGCTTGCCGCTTTGCCTTTGGTGCGCACCGCCAACTCGCGGCAAGGACTGGCCGAAGCGTGCCGCTTCTGAGCGTGGTCTCTGCATTGAAGGACAGGACAGTCCGGGTGTTCATCCTGGTCTGGTTTATCGGCAATGTTGCGGTTGCCGTTGGCGTCCCATTGATGGGAGAAGGCTCCGCCGCCATTGCCTGGGATGCCCATATCGGCGGGTTTGTTCTTGGCTTCTTCGGTCTGGCTCTGTTCGATAGAAAGCTCAATCCAGGTTTCTCCCCTGAATTTTAGAGATGTTGCATTCTCTTGAGGTTCGATGCACCATCTGCGAGATCGACGGATGAGGAGGGTGTCCGGTCGTATCAGCGCTTCAAATGGAGGAAAGAATGACTGCATCTGCCAGGAGCATTCTCGAACAGAAGGGCCGCAATGTTTTGACCATCGGCCCGAACGTCACGCTCGGAGAAGCGGCCCGTACACTTGAGGAGAACAAGATCGGTGCCGTTGTCGTGGTCGGAATGGAAAGCAGGATCGTTGGCATCTTCACCGAACGCGACGTCGTCCGGGCAATCGGCACGACCGGCCGGGACGCCTTCGATGAACCGGTATCTGCCTACATGACGGCCAATGTCTACCGGTGCAAGGAAGAAACCACAGTCAACGAGCTGATGGAGATAATGTCGTCGCGGCGTTTCAGGCACGTGCCTGTCGAGAGTGACGGCAAGCTTTCGGGCATCATTTCGATTGGTGACGTGGTGAAGTCCCGCATTCGCGAAGTCGAAGCGGAGGCCGAGCACATCAAGGCCTACATCGCTGGATAAGGCACGCGGGGCGCCAGCCGGTCTGGCGCCTCAGCGCAGGATGGCGTCCTGCATACGGCGAATTTCGCCAACGCGAACCTTGGCTTCCTGATAGCCGCGGTCGATTGCTTCCCCTGCACGGTGGAATTCCGAAAGCCCGATATCGCTGAGCCTTGGATGGAGCGCAAGATCCGGCGGATCGCCGGCAAGCCGCGCCCGTGAAATCCGGTCCTGAATGATGTTGAACGCCTGCACCATGACGCCGGTCAGTCCGACGCGCTTGGGGTCCCGGGTCTGTGGTGTCTCCGCTGTCTCGCGAGTCGCGACATGCTTGACCACCGCGGAGCGGCCAAAGACGTCGTAGTTGAGGTTTACCGCCATCACCAGCGCCTGTTCATTGGCGCGGCAAACAGACACTGGCACGGGATTGACCAGTGCACCGTCGATCAGGGTGCGGTTGTTGCAGCGAACTGGTTCGAAAATGCCGGGCAGGGCGTAGGAAGCCCTGAGCGCCGTGATCAGGTCACCCCCACCGATCCACACTTCGTGACCGCTGTTGAGTTCCGAAGCCACCGCAATAAATGGCTTGGGCAGGTCTTCGATCGTCAGACCTTCCAGATGCTCCTGCATTCGCTTGGTCAGACGCATACCGCCAAGTAGACCGCCGCCACCGATGGTGAGATCAAGCAGGGATGCGATCCGGCGCATGGTCAGTGACCGCGCAAATGTCTCAAGCTCGTCAAGCTTGCCGGCAAGATAGCAGCCGCCAACCAGGGCGCCGATTGAGGTCCCCGCAATCATGCCGACCTCAATGCCTTCTTCATCCAGAGCGCGAAGGACACCAATATGGGCCCAGCCACGGGCAGCACCACCGCCCAGGGCGAGCGCCAGGGCAGGCTTGCCAGATGTTTCGACAGGTTTTGTTAAGTGCCCTGCTGATTCGATGGGTTGCGAGGACGTCTCCGCCATCGGGGCGCCACCGCCTGACATGAAATTCCAGTTCAGCATTGGTCCCCGTCCCGAAACAAAACACCCGACCTCGATTAGGCCACTGTCTGCTTACGAAATCGTTAGGGAAAGAGTTCGACGGAATCAGGACTTTGTTTCGGCATAGACCGACAAGGGGTCGAAATGCCGATGATCATCGGCGACTTCAAGCCTCGCTTCGCCGCCGTCGATGACGGTTCGACGATAGAAGCAGGAGCGACGGCCGGTATGGCATGTTGCGTCGTGTCCAGCCACTTCCACCATGAGCCACACCGCATCCTGGTCGCAGTCGACGCGGATTTCCTTGACCGACTGCAGGTTCCCCGAGCTTTCGCCCTTTTTCCAGATCTTGCCGCGCGAGCGACTGTAGTAATGGCCGATTCCGGTTCGCAGCGTCAGTTGCAGAGCCTCGTCATTCATGTGCGCTACCATCAGGAGATGGCCATCCCGCGCATCCGTAACTACGGCGGTGACCAATCCCTTCTCGTCGAACTTGGGGGTAAGGACCAGCCCTTCCTCAAGCACAGCCTTATCCGGCGAGGGAGGTGAAAACTGCGGCGCCGTCATGAAAATCTCTTTCTGCTATTTGGATCGCTGCCGACCTTACCGGCTGCGAACCATCGACATGAAGCGGGCCTGTTCCGCAGCATTATCCTGGAACGAACCCTTGAATGTCGTGGTCAACGTGGTTGAGCCCGTCTTCTGTATCCCGCGCATCGCCATGCACATGTGTTCGGCTTCAAGGAAGACGGCAACCCCCCTTGGCTGAAGTGTCTCGTCAATCGCCTGAGCGATCTGCGCCGTCATGTTTTCCTGGGTCTGTAGGCGCTTTGCGAAAACATCGACGATGCGGGCGATCTTCGACAAGCCGAGAACACGACCATTCGGCAGATAGCCGACATGCGCCTTGCCCATGACTGGCAGCATATGGTGCTCGCAATGCGAGAAGAAGGTGATGTCGCGCACAAGGACCATGTCGTTGTAGCCGCCAACTTCCTCGAATGTCCGACCCAGAACATCGTCGATATCGGCTCCGTAGCCGGAAAACAGTTCCGCATAGGCTTTTGCAACGCGGGAAGGCGTGTCGAGCAGCCCCTCGCGTTCCGGGTCGTCTCCGGCCCACAGCAGCAGGGTGCGCACGGCTTCCTCCGCTTCCTCGCGTGACGGGCGGCGCGGTTCGGTGGTCAGCTTCTTGACGATGGCGTCCATGCCCTTGGTCTCCCGATCCCGATCCTTTCGGGTCGCTTGTTTGGCTATGCCGGAATTCAAAAGTTCAATGCGGCTCATAGTGCAAATCCCGTATCGAGGTCTAGCTCTTCGGGGCATCCAGTCGAGTGCGCTTCGGTATTTGTGAAACCGCGCCCGGACAGATATAATCGTGCACGACCTCCAGTTAAAGGTACCAACTGCGACCTGAGGTCTGGGACATCGACCGTTATGCTCCCTATATACGGCTTGAAACCCAAGGCGGATTGATCATGGACGACATCTACAACACCAAGATCCTCGAATTTGCAGGCAATATTGGACGGATCGGAAAGCTGGCTGACGCACAGGCAGTTGCCGAGAAGCATTCCAAGCTCTGCGGGTCACGCGTCAAAGTCTATCTCTGTCTCGACAAAGGGGTCGTGAGCGACTTCTCCCATGAGGTCAAGGCCTGCGCGCTCGGGCAGGCCTCGTCCGGGATCATGGCGCGCCACGTCATTGGGGCCACGCCGCAGGAGTTGCGGCAGGCACGTCTGGAGATGCTGGCCATGCTCAAGGAAGACGGCGAAGGCCCCGCCGGCCGCTTTGAGGATATGCGTTTCCTGAAGCCTGTACGGGACTATAAGGCACGCCACGCTTCGACCATGCTCACTTTCGATGCCGTGGTCGATTGCCTCAATCAAATCGAAAGCGAGACGGCATCGGCGCGGGCTGTTTGAGATGTGCGAGGCGCCTCAATGTGGCCAACGCACGCCGCCCGACACGCGACGCAGCCGAAATTTTTCCGGCCCGTTTCGTAAGACACCTGACCGGATTTTCGGTACCGGGCTGATTCGGCTCTATCAATTGACACTCTCCAGTGTGATCGGCAGTTCGTGCCGGCACTCGCCGACATGTTCCGAATATGGATATGAAGCCATAGCCCGCCACGGACTCTGGTCAGGCGGTTGGCTGACCTTGTTCCGTGTGTCCAGGTGCGGTCCGGGTGGAAGTTGGGGTTTTAATCCTGTACCGCCGCGCCTTGATAACGAATATCGATGGTGGAAGCCTTGGTCGCTCTGGACCGTTGGTCGCAAATCGAAAGAAAGCGTGACTGTCATGCCGAATGCCGCCTTTGACCCTGTCCGTCAGTTGATTGACTTCCATGCGGCGATCAATCGCCTTGATTATGAGTGGATCGAACAGGCCTTTGCGGAGGATGCCGCTTATATCTCCGCGGGAACCGGCTCGAAGGTCGGGCGCGATGCTATTCTGGTCGCCTTCCGTGCCTACTTTGAGACCTACCCGGACCAGATCGCCTGGAATGATCGCGTCGAGCAGGTCGATTCCCATGTGGCGCGCTCCTACTGGAACCTGAAAGCCACCCATGCCCAGACCGGCCAGCCGCTGGAGCGGACCGGCGTCGAGACGATCGAATTCGATCACGAGGGACGCATCATCAAGGTTCTGGTCGAGGATCGCTGAAAAGCGTCGCGACATCGCGGCTTACCCGGCAATTCTTTCCATTTGTCTCCGCTGGCGTTGGCAAGGCCTGCATCGGGGAGACCTTTTCGCCCATTGCGCCCAATCTGTAAGATCCTTTACTCAGCAGCGCTTTCAGCCTATCAAGCGCGCGTTCATGGCGGGGATTGAAATCCCGCAAATTTCACCACCCGCATTCGTTGGCGGGACTGGATCAGGAGACGTTTATGTCCGCTTCCGTATCTCTCACTTTCCCCGATGGCTCCATTCGCCAGTATGACGCCGGCACGACTGGCGCAGCCGTTGCCGAATCGATCTCCAAGTCGCTGGCCAAGAAGGCTGTTGCGATTGCGCTCGATGGCACGCTGCGCGACCTGTCTGACCCTGTCGTCGATGGCGCAATCGAGATCGTCACCCGCACCGACCCACGCGCCATCGAACTCATTCGCCATGACGCGGCCCATGTCATGGCTGAAGCCGTGCAGGAACTGTGGCCCGGGACCCAGGTCACCATCGGTCCGGTGATCGAGAACGGATTCTACTACGATTTCGCCAAGGACGAACCCTTCACGCCCGACGATCTGCCCAAGATCGAAAAGCGGATGAAGGAGATCATCCAGCGCAACAAGCCCTTCACCAAGGAGATCTGGTCGCGCGACAAGGCGAAGGAAGTCTTTGCCTCCAAGGGCGAGAAGTACAAGGTCGAACTGGTCGATGCCATCCCAGCGGACCAGGATCTCAAGATCTACTACCAGGGCGACTGGTTCGATCTCTGCCGTGGGCCGCATATGGCGTCCACCGGGCAGATCGGCATGGCGTTCAAGCTGATGAAGGTGGCCGGCGCCTATTGGCGCGGTGACAGCAACAATCCCATGCTGACCCGCATCTACGGCACGGCCTTTGCCGAGCAGGAGCAGCTCGACAATTATCTCCATATTCTCGCAGAAGCCGAAAAGCGCGATCACCGCAAGCTTGGCCGCGAAATGGATCTCTTCCATTTCCAGGAAGAGGGCCCAGGCGTCGTCTTCTGGCACGGCAAGGGCTGGCGCATGTTCCAGACCCTGACTTCCTACATGCGCCGTCGTCTCGAAGGCACCTATGAGGAAGTGAATGCACCGCAGGTGCTCGACAAGTCGTTGTGGGAAACCTCCGGCCACTGGGGCTGGTACCAGGAAAACATGTTTGCCGTAAAATCGGCCCATGCCTTCACCCATCCCGACGACAAGGAAGCCGACCAGAAGGTCTTCGCCTTGAAGCCGATGAACTGCCCGGGTCACGTGCAGATTTTCAAGCACGGCTTGAAGTCTTACCGCGAGCTTCCGGTCCGTCTCGCCGAATTCGGCAATGTTCACCGCTATGAGGCCTCTGGTGCGCTTCACGGCCTGATGCGCGTTCGGGGCTTCACCCAGGACGATGCGCACGTCTTCTGCACGGAAGAGCAGATGGCGGCCGAATGCCTGCGCATCAACGAGCTGATTCTGTCTGTCTATGAGGACTTCGGCTTCAACGAGATCGTCGTGAAGCTCTCGACCCGTCCGGAAAAGCGCGTCGGGTCCGACGAGCTCTGGGATCGCGCCGAAAGCGTGATGATGGACGTCCTGAAGCAGATCGAGGAACAGTCCGGCGGACGCATCAAGACCGGCATCCTGCCGGGCGAGGGCGCTTTCTACGGTCCGAAGTTCGAATACACGCTCCGCGATGCCATCGGCCGTGAATGGCAGTGCGGCACGACTCAGGTTGACTTCAACCTGCCGGAACGATTCGGTGCCTTCTACATCGACCAGAACTCGGAAAAGGTTCAGCCGGTCATGATCCACCGCGCCATCTGCGGCTCAATGGAGCGTTTCCTCGGCATCCTGATCGAGAACTTTGCCGGCCACATGCCACTCTGGTTCGCACCGCTGCAGGTCGTGGTCGCCACGATCACGTCGGATGCTGATGATTATGGTCGCGAGGTTGCCGAACAGCTGCGCGATGCGGGCCTGCAGGTTGAGACCGACTTCCGCAACGAGAAGATCAACTACAAGGTCCGCGAGCATTCGGTGACCAAGGTTCCGGTGATCATCGTCTGCGGAAAGCGCGAGGCAGAGGAAAAGACCGTCAACATCCGTCGCCTCGGTTCTCAGGAACAGGTGTCGATGCCGCTTGCCGAAGCGATCGCGGCCCTGTCTGGCGAGGCAACGCCGCCGGACGTCAAGCGAAAGCTTGCACGCAGGCTTGCTTAAGACATACCGTCTGACAGGAACCTCATCGTTCCTGTCAGACGACTGTCATGCAAATTGCATATGACAGTCGGATGAAGAAGGTCGCAGCCGAGGTCTCCCGTGAAGTTCAAGGAACTGTCTTATGCCAACGAGCGTGATCCGCGCCTGAAGCGCTGGTTCATACGGTCGATCGAGGGGCTGTCGGGTCGTGATCGCTTCACCCGGCTTTACGACCTCTGGCGTCACGACATCGTTGGTAAGACCGATCGCGTGTTCGGCAAGATGCTTGACCTGATCGACGTGGACCTGAAGGTTCACGGCACCTGGCCACCCGCTGAGCTGCCGACAGGGCCCGTGGTGATGATCGCCAATCATCCCTTCGGTATTGGCGACGGGATCGCCGTTCTGGCCCTGGCCGAGCAATTGGGGAGGCCGTTCCGCGTTCTGATCAATGACGAATTGCTGAAGGTGCCGGAGATGGCACCGTATTCTCTTCCTGTTTCTTTCGAGGAAACCAAGGAGGCTTTGGCGATCAACATGCGCACCCGCCATGAAGCGCTTCGCCTGCTGCAGGAAGGCGTGACAATCATCGTTTTCCCGGCCGGCGGCGTCGCGACGGCGAAAAAAGGCTTCGGCCGCGCCGAGGATTTGCCCTGGAAGATGTTCCCTGCAAAGCTGGTGCAGTCGGCTAAGGCGGATGTTCTGCCGATCTTCTTCGAGGGGCAGAATGGTCGCCTGTTCCACCTTGCCAGCAAGATCTCGCTGACGCTGCGTATCTCTCTGTTGATTCGCGAATTCCGCCGCCTGTCTGGTTCCACCATGTCGGCACGCGTTGGTGCAACGATACCTTGGACGGAATTGCGCGAAATAGCAGATCGGAAAGATCTTTTGGCTCGTCTCTATTCGGCGGTCTTTGTCATGGCACCGCCGCGCAAGGTTCGTGGATTTCGGGCACGTTGGCAGAAGGCCGCCTGAATAAGTCGTTAGACCAGGGATCTTGGGGCTGGAGTGGGTGGATGTGGATCAGTCGAGCAAGAGCTCGACGTCCTGATTGACGCCGGCGACGACTTCGAAATCCTTCTGAAAGATCTCGTCCTTGTTCCGGGCGATCGCGGTATACTGGCCTTCCGACAAAACCATCACCGGAAAGGCGCTGACACTTTCCGCAACGATATCGCCGCCTGACGTCACGATCGACCAGGCCGTATCGGCAATCGCTTCACCGCCTTCGTCGGAGACGAGTTTGAAAGAGACCTGCGAGGCGCGGTGCTGGATTGTCGCCTCCGTCAGCTCGCCTGCCTCGACCTTGATATCCGCACGGACGACCGCGTTGATTGAGCCATATTCGGAAACGACGTGATAGGTTCCGGCATTGAGGCGAACGATGGTGTTCGGCCTGATGTCAGCCAGCATCAGTCGTCGCTCGCCGTTCTCTGCCATCTCTGAAGAGTAGATGTCGAAGGTCAGCTGCTTGTCGGAGATCTGCGTGTCTGTACCGGATGTCGCGCTGAGCGACAGTCCGCCGGCATTGAGCACCATGACCTGCGTATCGACGTCCTTGTCGACGGCTACGGTCAGCTTTTTCGTGGCGCCGGCGCGCCCAAACGAGACATTGACGAAATAGTCGCCGGGAGCGAGCTGGAAATCGGCCGACCCACCCTCGGCGCTTGCGAGCAGCGGCAGTTTGCCATCGGAGCCGGGAATGGGGCTGAAGACGCGCCACGAGAGGCCTGCATTCATCGGGGGGGCCTTATCCGTCAGCTTGGCCTCGAGCTTGACGCTGCGGGTCTGGGTCATGGCGGCAAGTGCTGCGGGATCCGGAGCCGTGAATGCCTTGATCTTCGGCATCTTGGTTGAGCTATTCAATTGCTTGAATGTCTCAAATGCTTCCTGAGCAAAAGACACGTGTCCTGCCGCAAGCATCGAAACGATCGCGAGCGAAAAAACTGTGGCAATGCGGAGACGCGGCATGCGGAACACGGTGTGTTGACTTCCTTCCCGATGGCGGCAAGTTCAAACCGAAGCAGATGGCAATTTCAAGACCTGCCGCCACGCCATGCTACATCTCGGGTGTTTAAAAATGAAAAATGATATCAAACTGATCGACTATCTCGCAGTCCGCCGCTCCGTGCCGGCTTTCCAGATGTGTGAGCCCGGGCCTGACCGTGCGGAAATCGAGGCGATGCTGACGCTGGCGATTCGCGTTCCAGATCACGGCAAGATCGCGCCCTGGCGCTTCATCGTCTATCGTGGTTCGGAAAGGCAGGTCATCGGTGAAGCGCTGCTGCAAATGGCGCTGACCAAGAATCCGGCGCTTTCGCCGGAAATGGTTGAGGTCGAACGCAACCGCTTTACGCGCGCTCCAGTCGTGATCGCCGTCGTATCCACGGCCGCTCCCCATGCAAAAATCCCGGAATGGGAGCAGGTCATGTCGGCCGGCGCCGTCTGCCTTAATCTGCTCATGGCTGCAAATGCGCATGGCTTCGTGTCGAATTGGCTGACGGAATGGTTCGCTTTCGACGAGAGCGTTTACCCGCTGCTCGGCGTCAATCCGGGCGAAAAGGTTGCCGGATTCATCCACATAGGCTCTACCGAGTTTCCGATCACCGAGCGACCGCGTCCCGTCCTTGAGGATGTGGTCAGTTGGAGAGGTGAGGGCGCTTGATGTTTTATGAGACGGAAGGCAATGCCCACGGCCTGGCCCACGATCCCTTCAAGGCGATCGTGGCGCCGCGACCGATTGGCTGGATTGGCACGCGGGGCGTGGACGGAAGCCGGAATCTCGCGCCTTATTCCTTCTTTAACGCGGTCGGTGACCGGCCGAAGCTTGTCATGTTCTCCTCGAGTGGGCGAAAGGATAGCCTGCGCAACGCTCAGGAGACGGGCGTCTTCACGGCAAATTTCGTCGGCCGACCCTTGCTTGATCCAATGAATGCCTCTTCGATAGCCGCGCCTTACGGAACGGATGAGTTTATCGTTTCAGGGCTGACGCCGCTCGAGGGGCGTGTCGTCTCGGCACCCTATGTTGGCGAGGCCGTGGCCGTGCTCGAATGCCGTGTCACGATGGTGACAACGCTTAAGGATGTCGCCGGACAGGACACCGACAGTCACATGGTGGTCGGACAAGTCATGGGTATCCATATCGACGAGAGCGTCATCCGAGACGGACGTTTCGATCTGGCTCTGGCCGATCCGGTCGCAAGGCTCGGCTATATGGATTATGCGGGCCTGGGCCCACTCTTCCAGCTTAGGCGGCCAAAAGCGCCGGGTGCCGAGTAGAGGGCTCTGTTCCTTCAGAAGAGCCGGGCACGGTCGGAGCGAAAGACACAGTATCGTCCTTCTCTCGCTCCTTTGAGGTTACGGTTAATGAACGTGGTGAACGTTTCTTAAACTCTTTATCGGTAGTCTTCAGCCTACGGAAATACAAGGCTTTCCAGTAAAGAGTAGGTTGGAACTGTGATCGTGGCAGCATTTCTCCGGTGGGTCGAAACCGCAAAGGCGCAGGATCGGGCAAGAGCGGCGACCGCCCTTGCCAAGGCCTATGTCGGCGGGCGGATGCGGCCGGAGGAGCGACAGGCTGCCCAGGTGGGCATGACCTATCTTCTCGATGATGCATCTCCTCAGGTGCGTCTGGCGCTTGCTGAAGCGCTGGCCTCTGAACCATCTGCGCCCCGCGCCATCATGGTGTCACTCGCTGAAGATCAGGCAGAGATCGCGTGCCCCGTTATCCTCTTTTCTCCAGTTTTGACCGACCACGATCTGGTCGATATCGCCGGCCGTGGGACGACCGAAACGCGGGCGCTGATTGCGTCCCGCCAGAGAGTCGGCGCCGCCGTTGCAGCCGCACTTGCCGAGATTGGTGACGCGGCCGAAATCGAAGTGCTTCTCGAGAATCCGGGCGCTGCTTTCACAGGCTTTACCCTTCGCCGCATAGCCGAGCGGCATGGTCGTGATGAGGCGGTGCGCTCGCACCTTCTCGATCGCGATGATCTCTCGGCCGAGGTCCGTCAGATGCTGGTTCAGTATGTCGCGGAAGCGCTTGTCGGATCAGATCTCGTACTGGGCACGATTGGGAGCCGGCGCCTGGACCGGATTTCGCGCGAGGCAAGTGATACCGCCACAATATCACTCCTGGCGGATCTGCACGGCGATGAACTCTCCCGGCTTGTTTCCCATCTCTGCCAGGCGAACCGTTTGACACCGGCATTTCTGATGCACGCGCTTTGTGCAGGACGGACTGACTTTTTCTCGGCTGCCCTGTGTTTCATTTCTGGCATGGAGGAGCGCAGAGTCCGGTCAATCCTGGCGACTGGGCGTTTCCATGCCGTGCGCGCGCTCCTTGAAAGTGCCGGCTTGTCGCGTGAAGTGAGTCCTCTCTTCGTGGATGCGATCATGCAATGGCGCGATGTCTTCCACGCGTCGGCCGTGCTTGAGCTTGACAATATCGCGCATCGGCTGGTCGCCCGTTATCGCAGCGTTCCCGACCTGACCGAGGGCGCCCGCACGTTACTCGATCTCGTCGAACGGTTGGCAATTGCCGAGGAACGTCGGCTGGCACGTGATTATGCCAGCGGCCTTGCACTGGCAGCGGCCTGAGCGGCCTCAGTCGCTGATTTTCTTTGCCACCCAGGAATAGCTGTCCGAGACGACGTGTATCGGTGTCTCGAAGATCATCTTAATGTCGCTGGTTCCGGGCAGAACATTCCGGATCCGGTCGACGGCGCGGGCAGCAAGCGTTCTATGCTTTTCCGTCACCTCCGGGGCTTCGGCGCTCGCGGTCGGCACCGAGGTATTTGGCGAATCGGGTTGCGCATTGGCGGCTGGGCTGGACGGGGGCGCGACAGCCGGGTCAGAGGCAATCTCCGGCGGTGGCTGCTGACACACGGCAACGGCGGTAGGAAAGCCGATATTGCCATAGCGTTCCAGCACGTTTTCCGAGGCTGCGTCGCAGAGTTCGATGGAGACGAACCGTTCCGGCGGCGTGGCGTAGAATTCGCATTGGCTGACTTTGTCGTCACATCCCAGGATCGTGATCATGATCAATGCGGTCTTCATCGCGCCATTCCTTGTATCGTCTCCAAACGCCGGGACGAAAGCGTAGGAATGCAGCCAAAGCAAGACGCAGCCAATGGCGGGCGTGCGATCGCATGCGTGAACGCAGCGATGTCAGGGGAGGGACTGGCGAAAGCAATTTGCCCGAGCCTCAGCCCTTGGATAGATCCATAAAATATGAGATGACCGCACCAGTTTGGGCCGGCGGGCATTCCTCCGGCGAAAAGTCCGGTCATCAAAGTTATGCTTCGTAAGTTTTTTGCTTTCTACCAACCCTATCGTGGTCTTTTTCTTCTCGATTTCGGCTGCGCCGTTCTCTCGGGCGTGCTGGAACTCGCTTTTCCGATTGCCGTGAAGCTCTTTGTCGACGAGTTGCTGCCGACTGGCCAATGGGTTGTGATCGTCGGGGCCTCGGTATTGCTGCTGGTCATCTATGCGATCAATACAGGACTGATGGCTGTGGTGACCTATTGGGGTCATATGCTCGGCATCAATATCGAAACTGACATGCGCCGCATGGCATTCAGCCACTTGCAGAAACTGTCCTTCCGCTACTTCGACAATCAGAAGACCGGTCATCTGGTAGGCCGGCTGACGAAGGATCTGGAGGAAATCGGCGAAGTTGCCCATCACGGGCCCGAAGACCTATTCATCGCGGTCATGACCTTCATTGGTGCCTTCCTGCTCATGCTGTCGGTCAATGTGGACCTTGCTCTGCTTACGGCGCTGATCGTGCCTCTGACCGGTTATGTGACCAGCCGCTATGGCAGCCGGATGACCGACAACTTCCGCCAGCTGTTCGGCCGCGTTGGCGATTTCAACGCGCGGATCGAGGAGAATGTGGGCGGCATTCGTGTGGTCCAGGCTTTCGCAAACGAGGCGCATGAGCGCGTCCTGTTCGAGCAGGACAACCAGAATTATCGACGCACCAAGCTAGATGCCTATCGAATCATGGCGGCCAGCACCTCGCTCTCCTATATGAGCATGCGTTTGGTCCAGATGGTTGTGATGATCGCCGGCGCTTATCTGGTCATTCTTGGCGAATTGACGAATGGCGGCTTTGTCGGCTTCCTGCTGCTGGTCGGTGTCTTTTTCCGCCCGGTGGAGAAGATCAACTCCGTCATCGAGACCTATCCCAAGGGTATTGCTGGTTTTCGCCGTTTCACCGAACTGATGGAAACCGAACCTGATATCGAAGACGCGCCGGGTGCCATAGAGGCTCCAGTGCTGAAGGGCGATATCGCCTTTACCAATCTCAGCTTCGGATACTCGGCCGACCGATCGGTCTTGCAGGGGATCAATCTTAATATCCGCGCAGGTGAGACGATTGCCTTTGTCGGCCCATCGGGGGCTGGCAAGACCACCCTCTGTTCGCTGCTGCCGCGCTTCTACGAGCCGACCCAAGGTGCCATCACAATCGACGGCATCGATATTCGCAACATGAAGCTTGCTTCACTGCGCAGCCAGATCGGCATCGTTCAGCAGGACGTCTTCCTGTTCGGTGGCACCGTGCGGGAAAACATTGCCTATGGCCGGCTGGATGCCAGTGATCGTGACATCCTGGAAGCGGCGCGCCGCGCCCGGCTGGAGGCCGTCATCGACGCGATGCCGAACGGTCTCGACACGATCATCGGTGAGCGTGGCGTCAAACTCTCGGGCGGTCAGAAACAACGTCTGGCTATTGCGCGGATGTTCCTGAAGAACCCGCCGATCCTCATTCTCGATGAGGCGACATCGGCGCTTGATACAGAAACCGAGCAGGCGATCCAGCAGTCATTGTCGGAGCTCGCCGTTGGCCGCACCACACTGGTGATTGCTCACCGGCTGGCAACCATCAGGGATGCGACGCGGATCGTCGTCGTTGACCAGTCCGGCATCGCCGAGACGGGTACGCATGACGAACTCTTGGCAAGGCAAGGTGCCTATGCCCGCCTGCATGCAGCCCAGTTTCGGCTTCAGGCCACCGGGTGACCTCGATACTTAGCGCCCGGGGAGTTTTTCCTTCAGCGGCGCAATCGTGTGCGGGGGCTCTGCGAGCTCCGCCACGGTTTCGGGTTCCTCTGCCAGTTCGACCTCACGTATCCATTCGCGCCAGATCGAGACGAGAAGCGCCATCAACACGGGGCCGATAAAAAGCCCGAGGAATCCCATGGTCTTCACGCCCCCGACAAGGCCAAAGAAGGTTGGCAAGAATGGCAGCTTGATGGGTCCGCCAACCAGACGCGGCCGGACGGTCTTGTCGACGATGAACAGTTCGACCGATCCCCAGATGAAGAGCGCGACGCCCTGCACCAGGGATCCGCTGGCAATGAGGTAGATCGAAACCAGGGTGAAGGACAGAGGCGCCCCTCCTGGAATAAGGGCCATGATGCCAGTCAGAACGCCAAGCGTCACCGGGGAGGGAACGCCCGCCAGCCAGTAGGCGATGCCGAGCACGATACCCTCGGCAATCGCAATCAGCGTCATGCCTGTGACGGTGGAACTGATTGTAGCGGGCACGACGCGCGAAATGCGTTCCCACCGGGTGGGGAGAATGCGTTCGCCGAGCAGGTCAACTTGCCTGGCGAAACTTGCACCGTCGCGAAAGACGAAAAACAAGGCGATCAGCATGAAGATTAGCGTCAGCACGAGATGGAAGATCCCGTCACCGGCAGCAATCACGGCACGATAGATATTGCCGATATTGGCGCCACTGACGATCTGTATCAGCTCACCGATAGACCCAGGCGATCCGATATAGGCGCTCCAGCGTTGCCCTAACCACTCACCGATACCTGGCAGGCCGAGAATCCAGTTTGGTGTCGGCGCTCCGATCCGGTTCGCCTCAACAGCCCAGACGATCCATTGCCGAACTTCGTCGACGGCGTAGCTGATCGCGATACCGATCGGAACGACAAGAAAGCTGATGATCGCGAGGATCGCCAGGGTCGCGGCAATCGTGGTGCTGCCGTTCACGCGCTCGAGCAGTCTGCGGTAGAGTGGCCAGCTTGCGAAGGCAATTACCAGCGAAGCGAGAACCGGCACGAGGAAGCCGTGAAAGAAGTAGATGGCGGCTGCGCCGACGAGAACGAGCAGCCAGCGTGCTGCCGAGATCGGCGTGATCAGCGCCGTCTGGGCCGTGCGGGTGGGGCCCAACCAACGTGGCCCCTGTTTCAGGTTCTGCTCGTCTGATTTGCTCACGTGCATTCAATCCCGGTTTCGGTCCTCCGCATATGGTTTATTCCCATGACAGAGACAAGTCACCGGCTTGTGTGAAAGGAAGTTGAGCGCATAGCCGATCACTTCCAATCCACCCTCTTTGACCTTCAAGCCTCAGAAGTGCCCGTTAATGTCGACGGCGAACCGTTGGGATTGGATCCCTTCACCATTAAAGCTGGTCTTGTAGCGGCCACTCACCGTGGCTGCGCCCTGTTTTGCCACGGTGAACCCCAAGCCAAGTGTCATGGTGTCGCGGTTGCTGGATGACCCGGGGATGACGTAGTCAATTGGCCAGTTGTCGTCCGCATAGGTAACGGTGGACGTGCCGGTTTCGAGGAACTCCTTCGAGAAGTCCAGAGACAATTCAGGGGTCAATGTGGCGTCTTCAATCGCAATGTCATAGCCGACGATGAGGCCAAGTGCGGCGGCAAGGCTATCGCTCTCCATTTCGCCAAATTGAGCATTTTCCCAATCGGCGCCCGTCTCTTCCATATCGTCCAGGATCGAGTGAGAGGCACGGATGCGGGCATAGGACGTAACTTTGAGGTCGCCACTTGCATAGTCGTAGCCGCCGGTCAGCACGCCAAACATTTGGCTGCCTGAGCGGGATGCCTCAGCCTCTTGTCCCGATGGCGTTGTCCGCAGGGACTCGAAGCTGAGAAGGGCCGCACCGACAGAGCCTTCAACGAAGAGACCGCCTCCCGGTTGGTAAACGCCATAGAGCGACGCGCTGGCCGCCTCGTTGACGCTGGATGTTCCGTTCGAGCCAATTGCGGTGCGATCGCGCGCGTAGCCTATGGCAAGGCCGCCGATGATGGTTTCACTTAATCTGTAGTCGATCCCGCCAGTCAGGGAGAGTGTCGCGAAGTCATAGGCACTTTCTCCGTTCACGCTATCGCTGTCGCCGAGATCAATCGAACCGGAGGACCAGATGGCGAGGTTGCCACCCGCAAGCGCGGAGCACGCTGTTTCGACATTGACAGGTGCCTGACCATCGGCACCGTCTGTCATCGTGACAGAGACCGTGTTCTTCAGGCAAGAAATGCCACGAAGAGATCTGAGGTGATCGGAGATGTCCTCGATCTGACTGTCTGCGAGCCGGCTGGCAGCGGCCGCCTGAGCCTGAACCAGCCCGACAAGGTCCGGATCGGCCGATAGGATCGGTCGGGCGGAGACCTGGATCTGCACGCTCGCGGGCGCAGATGTCCCGGATGCGCCAGTCAAAGTGTAACTCGCAACGAAGGTTCCGGTAAAATCGGGATTGGCGGTGAAGCGCAATTTGTATCGCCCGGCAGAAAGAGCGGCTGCAAAGGAGGCGGCCGGGTCGGATGCTGCCGTATCGTCGAGAACGATTACGGCTGTTCCGGCATTGGCTGGAGAAATGGATATAAGGTCCGCTCCCGTAAAGGGGCCGCCGGTTGCACCTTCCGTTAGATCGATCGTGACCGTCCGCCCCGAATTGGTCGGAACGGTAATGGAGGGAGCGACGGGACGGGCTTCGGCGATATCCAGCGTGACCGCTGCCGACATGGCGGCGCCGTAGAGATCGGTCGCCGTGAGCGTCAGCGGAAAACGACCCATGACTTCAGGTGTGCCGGACAGGACACCGCTTGCCCGATCGAAACTCAGGCCATCTGGCAGGTTACCGCCGAGCGCATACTCGTAAGGAGCGGTGCCGCCATCAGCGGAAAAGGCCTGGGTGAACGCCTCTGCCTGGCGCAATGTCAACGTGCCGGTCGGCGAAAGCGCCAGCTGCGGCTTGGCCACCGTGACGGTCACAGTTGCCGGATCCGAGATTCGCGTCGTATTGCTTGCGGTATAGGTGAAGCTGTCGGAGCCGGAATAGCCAGGTGTGGGCGTATAGGTGATCGTCGTGCCGCTGGCTGCGGCCGTCCCGTGGGATGGGGCCGATGCGATGGCCACGCTTTCTGCTGCACCACCAGAAAGTGCGAGCGTAATGGCGTTGTCGGCACTATTGGCGTCGACGGCAGCGCTGACGTCATTGGCAATCGGCGCGGCGATTGCGATGGACATGGTGTAGGAGAGGTGGCCTTTTGCACCATAGGCATCGGTCACGGTCACCCAGAATGCCGTGTCGCCATCGATACTGGGTGTGCCCGAAAGCAAGCCGTTCGATGTCAACGAGAGACCATCTGGCAACGCGCCGGTGGTAATCTCGAAGCTATATGGTGCAGTCCCGTTTGCGGCCGACAGTGCCTGGCTATACCAGACCGCCGCAGTTGCCTGCGGAAGGGTGGACGGCGAGATGGCAAGCGTCGGGGGTGCGACAGTCACCGTAACAGTCGCGGGTGCCGATGGCCCCGTCGTGTTCCTTGCCTGGTAGGTGAAACTATCCTGACCGGAGTATCCTGCAGCGGGTGTGTAGGTAATCGAGGTGCCGCTGACGCTCGTCGTTCCATGAGCGGGACCGCTCGCCACGGAGACGCTTGCAGCGGTTCCTCCGGAAACTGCGAGAGTGATGGGGTTGTTGGCACTGTTGGCGCTGACATTCGCTTCAACATTAGCAACGATCGGGGCAGCTACTATAACCTCGAGGCTATACGCTCTGGCTCCCATTGCTCCATAGGCATCGCGTGCGGTGATCGTGAACTGGGAAATGCCTTCAGCACTGGGGATGCCGGAGAGGGTTCCGTTATTCGATAGCGTCAGCCCGGCTGGGATAGCGCCGGCGGAAACCGAATAGCTGTATGGCGCTGTGCCATAGAGTGCAGACAGATTTTGATTGTAGCCCACTGTCGTCGTACCGTTAGGCAGATTTTCCGGCGCTAAGGACAGGGTTGGTGGTGTGACGGTGACCGTGACGATCGCCGTGTCAGACAGTGTCCCGTTGATTGTCGTGGTGTAAGAAAAGCTGTCGGTGCCAGAGAAACCGGGATAGGGCGTGTACATCAGTCCAGATCCTACCGCCCATGCTGCGCCATGAGAGGGAGTGGACACACTTTTCACGTTGGGCGCCACGAACCAGTCGAGTGCAATGAGATTGTTGCTGCTATTCGCGGCGACTGTTAGCGCGACATCATCGACATTTTGGGCGATACCGATTGTCATCGACTGTTCTTCGAAATAGCCGGTATTGTCTGTCGCGCGTATCGTGAATCTGAAGGTACCAGATGATTGCGGCGTTCCGGAGATAGTGCCAGTCGATGAATTAAGATAGAGATTTGGCGGCAGCATGCCTGACTCGATCGAGTAGAGATACGGAGATGTGCCACCAGATGCCGTGACGCTTTGGCTGTAGACATCACCTGTTTTACCGCTAGGCAGCGATGAGACTGAAAACTCGATATCTGGCTCGACTGTGACGTGGTAGGTGGTATCCGTCGTTATGCCGGAATACTCAATCCTGATCGTAAAAGAGTCAGTGCCCACATAGCCTGCGTGGGGTGCGTATGACATGTCGGTACTGAAGTCGATTCCTAAATCCATCAGGCCATGTTGTGGTCGAGTCATTACGGTCATGCTCCACGAGCTGGTGTTGCTCGGAATGCCGGACGCGAAACGGATCGTTTTATCCCGCTTGGTCGAGAGATTGGCGTCAGCCGCATGGGCGACGAGTGATCCAAGGCACAGGGCCAGACTTGCCAGTGCCAGGAGCCGCATGAAGCGGCCCATTGCAGATTTGAACGTTACCTGATGCATTGGATGCCCCACTCAACTCGCCTGCTGCGACTTTCAGAATCGCCGACATGCAGTCTGACGATGTTCGCTCAGTGCATGCTTCTACAGACGGGGAGAGAGACGGGGCGTCCAAAGCTGGGCGCACCGTCATGGATAAAAGTCCAAATCTGGTCATTTCTTTGCGCGTGATGCGCCAGCAACCACGCATCATGAGCGTCGACCTTCTCGATTGCGCTTATTTCAAGCGGGTCAGATGTCGAGATTGTCCGCGAAAGCAGCGCGTTCCTGGATGAAACGGAAGCGGGCTTCCGGTTTCGTGCCCATCAGGGCATCCACGGCATCGCGGGTGCCCTCGAAATCAACCTCGTCGATACCGACCAGAAGCAGGGTGCGCTTGGCCGGATCCATCGTGGTTTCCTTCAGCTGCGCCGGCATCATTTCACCGAGACCTTTGAAGCGGCCGATTTCGACTTTCTTGCCCTTGAACACGGTTTCCATGAGTTCAGCGCGATGTGCATCGTCGCGGGCATAGACGGTCTTGGCACCCTGACGGATGACATAGAGCGGCGGCACGGCGAGATAGAGATGGTTGCCGCGGATCAGCTCCGGCATTTCCTGATAGAAAAAGGTGATCAGCAGCGATGCAATATGCGCACCGTCGACATCGGCATCTGTCATGACGATGATGCGCTCGTAGCGCAGGTCCTCGTCGCGGTACTTGCTCCGCGTGCCGCAGCCGAGCGCCTGGATGAGGTCAGCGATCTGCTGGTTGGCCATCAGCTTCTCGCGGCTGGCCGAGCCGACATTGAGGATCTTGCCACGCAGCGGCAGGATCGCCTGGTTGGCGCGATTACGCGCCTGTTTGGCCGAGCCACCGGCGGAGTCGCCCTCGACGATGAACAGTTCGGCACCTTCAGCGGTGTTCTGCGCGCAATCGGCAAGTTTGCCCGGCAAGCGCAGCTTGCGCACGGCGGTCTTGCGGTTGACTTCCTTTTCCTTGCGGCGGCGCAGGCGCTCTTCCGCACGCTCGATCACCCAGTCAAGAAGCTTAGCCGCCTCATTCGGATTGTCGGCGAGGTAGTGGTCAAACGGATCGCGCAGCGCGTTTTCGACGAGGCGTTGGGCCTCGACGGTCGCGAGCTTGTCTTTCGTCTGGCCGACGAATTCCGGTTCGCGGATGAATACGGACAGCATGCCAACGGCCGATATCATCACGTCGTCGGTGGTGATTTGCTGGGCGCGCTTGTTCTGCGTCAGTTCGGCATAGTTCTTCAGGCCCTTGGTCAGCGCAATGCGCAGGCCTGCTTCATGCGTGCCGCCTTCGGGCGTCGGAATGGTGTTGCAATAGGAATGCACGGTCGGATCGCCACCATACCAGGTGATCGCCCATTCCATGGCGCCATGGCCACCGGTCTTTTCCGTCTTGCCGGAGAAGATTTCGCGGGTCACGGTGAATTCCTTGCCGAGCGTCGCCGCAAGATAATCCTTCAAGCCGCCAGGGAAGTGGAAGACCGCCTTTTCCGGAATGTCCCCACCTTCCGGCACCATGCCTGGATCGCACGACCAGCGGATCTCGACGCCGCCGAAGAGGTAAGCCTTGGACCTTGCCATCCGGAAAATCCGGCCTGGGTCGAACTTGGCATGATCGCCGAAGATCTGCGGATCCGGATGGAAGCGGACGCGGGTACCACGCCGATTGTGCACTTCGCCCAGTTCCTCAAGGCCACCTTGCGGCACGCCCCGGGAGAATGTCTGGCGATAGAGCTTGCGATTACGAGCCACTTCCACTTCGAGCAGATCCGACAGCGCGTTGACGACGGATACGCCGACACCATGAAGACCGCCCGAGGTCTCGTAGGCCTTGCCATCGAACTTGCCGCCGGCATGCAGCTTGGTCATGATCACTTCAAGCGTCGACTTGCCGGGCACCTGCGGATGCAACTCGACCGGGATGCCGCGACCATTGTCGGTGACTGTCAGGTAACCTTGTGCATCGAGATGAACGTCGATGAAGTTGGCATGGCCCGCCACCGCTTCGTCCATCGAGTTATCGATGACTTCCGCAAACAGGTGGTGCAGCGCCTTTTCGTCCGTGCCGCCAATATACATGCCGGGACGCATGCGCACTGGCTCGAGCCCCTCGAGAACGCGGATCGAGGACGCGCCATAATCGTCGCCACTGGATGTCGTGCCAGCGGGACCCGGAGCAGGTGGAGCAGTGACAACTTGCTTTGCTGCCGAGGCCGCTGCCGCGGGTTTTGCCGAAGCCGATGGTTCGGGCTCGACCTTTTGCGCCTGAGGCATAGAGGAAAAGAGATCGCTATCGTCCATGGCGTCGTTCGATACTTTGCTGTTGCGGGCGGCGTTTCGGTATCGCCTTCGCGAATCGCCCGAGCCAGACCTCGCTTTCACGAATCGTCATGACTGTGCCAGAAAGGCGGGGCGGGTGCGAAGGGCCGGACGGCCGGCGCTCAATGAAATCAAGCCAGCTTTGCGTTCGGCATTCCCGGAACGCAAGGCGAAGGCCCAGAGGAAACCGGTCTTCCATGCAGATGTCCACAATTCATTTCCGCGCTGCGGTGATTTGCTGTGTTCTCCTTCCGTTTCTGTTTCCCGTCATGGCTGCGGCGGAAGTCCTGAAGCCCTACAAAGATGATCTCTTTTCCGATCAAGCCATCTTGGAAAGCCGTGATGATGGCGACTTCACCCGGATCGATTACCAGGAGATGCGCGACATCAATGGTCGCGACAGCATTCCTGAGCGCAGGGTCAAGGATCGTTACGTCTCGCTGAAGGTCCGCCGCCAACAGGACAACCAGACGCTCGATCTGTCTTCGGGTCCGCTTGATGTTGCCCGTGTGGGGCATGATTCAGGGCAGGCCTTCACCATAATATTCATCCACGGCAGAGGCGGGGATCGCCGCCTGGGTATGAATGATGTGACGTTCGGTGGAAACTTTAACCGTCTGAAAAACCTCGCGGTCGAGAATGGCGGGACCTACTATGCGCCCTCGATCGCAGCGTTTGATGTCAGCGGCGTTGCTGCGACCGCTGCACTGATTGACTATGCCGCGCGCAACTCCGGTGGCCGCCCTGTCGTGCTAGCCTGCGCATCGATGGGCAGCTTTATCTGCTGGGGCATCAGTCGGGATGCGGCGACTGTGGCAAAGCTGTCCGGCATGGCCGTGCTCGGCGGCGCCCCCGATCCTGATCTCCCGAAGAGCGCAGCAGCAAAGGCGCGGTTGCCGATCTGGTTCACCCACGGGAGTAATGACAGCGTCTATAAGTCCGATGATGTAACGGCACTCTATAGTCGCCTTCGAAAGGGCGGGAATCCGGTCCGCTTGACCGTCTACGAAACCGGTTCACATGGCACCCCTGTTCGGATGACCGACTGGCGGCAGGTTTTGAGCTGGCTGCTAACAGCGCGATGAAATTAAGTGTCGCATAAAATTCACGCATTTCGCTGAATACGGTGCCAATTTGATTGGCAAACCTTCCCATCCGGCCCCGGATTTGCTACCTCCGCAATGAGTAGGTAGGGGTTTTTGGACGATATGACACCAGATGTACGTCCGCTTGTCGCGGGCAATTGGAAGATGAACGGCACGCGTGCCTCCCTCGATCAGATCAAGGCGATCGCCGAGGGTGTGCAAGGGCCATTGGCAGACAAGGTCGACAGCCTGCTTTGCCCGCCGGCCACGCTGCTTTATGTGGCGACGGCGCTCTGCACCGACAGCCCGCTTGAGATCGGCGCGCAGGATTGCCACCAGAACGCCTCGGGTGCGCATACCGGGGATGTGTCTGCTGAAATGGTCGCGGATTGCTTCGGCACCTCCGTCATCGTCGGGCACTCCGAGCGTCGCACCGATCACGCCGAAACGGACCATCTCGTCCGCGCCAAGGCAGAGGCTGCATTTGCTGCCGACCTGACCGCCATCATCTGCATCGGCGAGACCGCCGACGAGCGCAAATCCGGCCAGACGCTCGATATCCTGAAGCGGCAATTGGCCGGCTCTGTGCCGGATGGTGCAGTCGCAGAGCGCACTGTAATTGCCTATGAGCCCGTCTGGGCGATCGGTACCGGTGTCACGCCGACCACTGCGGATGTCGCAGAGGCTCATGCTTTCCTGCGTGGTGAGTTGGTCAAGCGTTTCGGCGATGAAGGCCGCAAGATGCGGATCCTCTACGGTGGCTCCGTCAAGCCTTCCAATGCGAAGGAATTGATGGGCGTGGAGAACGTCGACGGAGCGCTTGTCGGCGGAGCGAGCTTGAAGGCCGAGGATTTCCTCGCCATATATCGCGCCTACACCGACCTCACGGCTTGACGCCAAAGGGACGACCAATGGTTTGAAATGCGGGGAAGGGGCTTTCAATGCCCGTTCCTCTCATGTAAAGAGCCGCCAACCCTCTTGATTTTGCCCTTTGCGGGCAGGATGGACATCCCATGCAGACCGTATTGCTTGTTATCTATCTCATGGTCGTCGTCGCCCTGATCGGCGTCGTGCTGATCCAGCGTTCTGAAGGCGGCGGCCTCGGCATCGGCGGTGGCTCCGGCTTCATGTCGGCGCGCGGCACGGCCAATGCCCTGACGCGTACGACAGCCATTCTGGCGGCGCTGTTCTTCGTCATCTCGCTCGCGCTTGGCATTATGGCGCGTCATGAATCGCGTCCGACCGACATTCTCGACCGTATTCCGGCCGGTAATGGCACGACGCAGCCTGGCGGTGGCAGCGTGCTTGATCAGCTTCCGGGCGCTGCCCCTGCGCAGCCGACCACGGGTGCTGCGCCTGCAACGCCGGCTCCGGCGGCCCCTGCGGTCGACCCGAACGCTGTTCCGAACAACTGATCGGGACGACCCTCATCATTCCGGCGGGCTCCAGGGTCCGCCGGTTTTCTTTTGTCTGAATTCTGCCTGCCGCATAAAAATGCGGGACAAACGCGATTGGGGCTGGCGGAATCTCATCTTAAACGGTATCCGGTGAAGCCCATGGCGCGATATGTATTCATCACTGGCGGCGTGGTTTCCTCTCTTGGTAAAGGAATTGCGGCCGCGGCACTCGGAGCATTGTTGCAGGCTCGCGGTTACCGCGTGCGTCTGCGCAAGCTGGACCCTTATCTCAACGTTGACCCGGGCACCATGAGCCCGACTCAGCATGGCGAAGTCTTCGTCACCGACGACGGCGCCGAGACCGACCTCGACCTCGGTCACTATGAACGCTTCACGGGGCGGTCGGCCACCAAGACTGACAACATCACCACCGGTCGCATCTACAAAAACATCATCGACAAGGAACGTCGCGGCGACTATCTCGGCGCGACCGTTCAGGTAATTCCGCACGTCACGAACGAGATCAAGGATTTCGTTATCGAAGGCAATGACGAGTATGATTTCGTCATCTGCGAAATCGGCGGTACCGTCGGCGACATCGAAGCCATGCCCTTCATGGAAGCGATCCGCCAGCTCGGCAACGACTTGCCGCGCGGCACGGCCGTATATGTCCACCTGACGCTGATGCCCTATATCCCGGCGGCGGGCGAGCTGAAGACCAAGCCGACCCAGCATTCGGTCAAGGAACTTCAGGCGCTCGGTATTCATCCCGACATCCTGCTCGTTCGCGCCGATCGCGAGATTCCGCAGGCAGAGCGCCGCAAGCTCTCGCTGTTCTGCAACGTGCGTGAAAGCGCCGTGATTCAGGCCCTCGACGTCGCTAACATCTATGATGTGCCGATGGCCTACCACAAGGAAGGCCTCGACAACGAAGTCCTCGCGGCCTTCGGCATCGAGCCGGCTCCCAAGCCGCGCCTCGACGCCTGGGAGGAAGTCTGCAACCGCATCCACACGCCGGAGGGCGAGGTCACGATTGCGATCGTGGGCAAGTATACGGGCCTCAAGGATGCCTATAAGTCCCTGATCGAGGCTCTCTATCACGGTGGCATCGCCAACCGCGTCAAGGTCAAGCTCGAATGGATCGAGTCGGAAATCTTCGAAAAGGAAGATCCGGCCCCGTGGCTCGAAAAGGTCAACGGCATCCTGGTGCCGGGCGGCTTCGGCGAGCGCGGTTCGGAAGGCAAGATCCTGGCGGCCCAGTTCGCCCGTGAACGCAAGGTGCCGTATTTCGGCATCTGCTTCGGCATGCAGATGGCCGTTGTCGAAGCAGCCCGTCACCTCGCTGGCATTGAAAACGCTTCGTCCACCGAATTTGGTCGCACCGAAGAACCGGTGGTTGGCCTGATGACGGAGTGGATGAAGGGCAACGAACTCGAAAAGCGTTCGGCTGTCGGCGATCTCGGCGGCACCATGCGCCTCGGCGCTTACAAGGCTTCGCTCAAGAAGGGCACCAAGATTGCCGAGATCTATGGATCCTCGGACATTTCCGAGCGCCATCGTCACCGCTACGAAGTGAATGTCGACTACAAGGACCGCCTGGAATCCTGCGGTCTGGTGTTCTCGGGCATGTCGCCGGATGGTCTTCTGCCGGAAACGGTCGAATACCCGGATCATCCGTGGTTTATCGGCGTTCAGTACCACCCGGAACTGAAGTCGCGCCCGCTTGATCCGCATCCTTTGTTTGCGAGCTTCATCGGTGCAGCATTGGATCGCAGCCGACTCGTCTGAGGTCGGAAATCCAGTAAGCCTTTGGGAAACCCGGCCTTTGTGCCGGGTTTTTCGTTGTGCAATCCAGCTCCAGGTAAGTCGCGTCCTGCAATCTCAAGTGGTGATCCGGGAGTTTGCTATGCGAATCGGCGACAACACCATCTATTCGACGACCTATAACACCCCATCCAGACAAAGCTCGGCGGAGGCCGCGCCCAGCACCACCACCACCGCGACGGCATCTGGAAAATCTATCGGCGTGGAAGCGGATGTCTCGGCAAAGACATTGACCAGCAGCCTCTGGCTTCTCCAGACAAATGTCTATTACTCGAAAGATGCCGAGAAGGCGGCTGTTGCCAAGGATGATTTGGCTTCGGAATTCAGCGACATGGCAACCAAAAGCCTCGCCGAGCGTCTGCGGGAACAGTACCTCGAAAGCCGCGGACTGACCGAAGAAGATGTAGCAGCCCTTCCGGACGAGGAACGAAAAACTGTCGAGGATGACATCCAGCAGTTCATCAAACGCCAAATGGGTTTCGATGAAGATACCGCAGCGGAAGACACAGCCGCGATTGCGTCGTAAGAGCCGTCAGAACGACGATGGACGCAGTTTCAGGATGGAGCAAGTTGCACCGGCTTCGAGTGCCGGCGCATGCGGTGGGCGGATGATGAGGCAGTCAGACTGCGCGAAGATATTCATCATCGAGGAGTCCTGCTTGCCGAAACTCTGTACGAGCAGATCTCCAGCCGTGTCTTTCGATAGTCTGGCACGGAGATAGTCCTGTCTGCGGTCATTGGCGGCAAGGGGGGCGGCAAGGCGGGCTATGGCCATGCGGTCTGGCAGCGGGCGGTGTCCCATCGTCGCCAGAAGCGGTTCCAGAAACAACAGGCCGCAGACCATGCTCGATACCGGGTTGCCGGGCAGTCCCAGAACATGCATGTCGCCAAGTTTGCCGACCATCAGCGGCTTGCCGGGTCGCATGGCGATCTTCCAGAAATCGAGAACCATGCCGGCGGCTAGCAAAGTCGATTGAACGAGATCATGGTCACCAACCGACGCACCGCCCAGGGTGACCACCACATCTGCCTTGGCGGCCTCTGCCTTTGCGATTGCGCCTGCAATTACCACTCGGTCATCACCGACAATGCCGAGATCGATGATTTCTGCGCCGAGCGCGCGCGCCATAGCCGCGATGCCGAACGTGTTCGAGCCAATGATCTGATGCGCGCCGGGCCGGTCTCCGGGGGATACGAGTTCGTCGCCGGTGGCGATGATGGCGACGCGAGGTTTACGATAGACGGGCAAGGCCGCGTGGTTCATCGCGGCTGCCAGCGTGATGCGTGTGAAGTCGACGAGCGTGCCCGCCGTCAGGGTGGTGTCACCCTCGCGAAAATCCTGGCCGCGTGGACGGATATGACGTCCCATTGTCACCGGAAATGTCGTCCGGATCTGGCCACCTTCAAGCTTCTCGGCATCCTCCTGCAGCAGCACCGAATCGGCACCTTGCGGGACCGGGGCGCCGGTGAAGATCCGCACCGCCTCTCCGCGTTGCACCGTACCCGCAAAACCACGGCCGGCAGCCGATTCGCCGATCACGCGCAGAACGGCGCCGGGTTCCGTCGCCTCGTCTGCCTTCAGCGCATAGCCGTCCATGGCCGAGGCGTCGAAAGGTGGTTGTGTGAGCCTGGAAGCCACATCGGCGGACAGCACCCGGCCGTCGCAATCATGCAGGGAGAGGTATTCCGTCTCGGTGATGGGTCGGATGGCCGACTGCAAGCGTGCCTGCGCCTCCTCGACGGCAATCAGTGACATCAGCCAGCCTCCGGGTGGCGGAACGGACCGGATTTGCCGCCCGTTTTTTCCAGAACCCGAATGCCGCCAATCTCCATGGTTTTGTCGACAGCCTTCGCCATGTCATAGATCGTCAGGCAGGCAACGGAAACGGCCGTCAACGCCTCCATCTCGACACCGGTCTTGCCCGTTAGCTTGACGGTCGCTTCGACCCGAAGGCCGGGCAGGGTCTCGTCTTCGGTAATGTCGACGGACACCTTTGACAGCATCAGCGGATGGCACAGGGGAATAAGATTGGCCGTTTGTTTGGCTGCCATGATGCCGGACAGCCTTGCCGTCCCGATCACATCGCCCTTCTTGGCATTGCCCTCCCTGATCGTCTCAAGCGTCTCCATGGCCATGCGAACATGACCTTCTGCAAGTGCAATGCGAACGGTGTCGATCTTGTCGCCCACATCGACCATATGCGCCTCGCCTGAGACGCCGATATGGGTCAGGCCGGAGCGATCCTCGGTCATTCGGCTGCCAAGGCGCCGCTTGCACCGTTCAACAGCAGTCGGGTCGCCGACGCGACGTCGTCCTTGCGCATCAGGCTTTCACCGACGAGGAAGGTGCTTATGCCGGTTGCCTGCAAACGAAGGCAATCGTCGTGGGTGAAGATCCCGCTCTCTCCGACCAGAAGGCGCTCTTCGGGCACCATTGGCGCCAGCTCTTCGCTGACCGTCAGGCTAACCTCAAAAGTCCGCAGATTGCGATTGTTGATGCCGACCAGCGGAGACGTGAGCCGCAGAGCCCGCTCCATTTCCTCGGCATCATGCACTTCGACCAAGACATCCATGCCGAGCGCGTGCGCTTCGGCTTCCAGTTCAGCGGCTTGATCGTCGGAGAGTGACGCCATGATCAACAAGATGCAATCGGCTCCCCAGGCACGTGCCTCGTGGACCTGATAGGTCTCGAACATGAAATCCTTGCGCAGCGCCGGAAGTGCGCAGGCATCGCGTGCCGCGACCAAAAACTCCGGTGCACCCTGGAAACTCGGTGTATCCGTCAGCACCGAGAGGCAGGCGGCACCGCCGGCCTCATAGGCAGCCGCCAGCGACGCCGGATCGAAATCGGGACGGATCAAACCCTTGGAAGGGCTCGCCTTCTTGATTTCGGCGATCAGGCCGAAACGGCCTTCTGCCCGTGCCGCCATAAGCGCCTTGTAGAAACCACGAGGCGCCGCTTGCGCTTCGATGGCCGCTTTCAGGCTGTCCAGCGGCCGCGCAACCTTGGCAGCTGCGATTTCTTCACGCTTGTAGATCTCGATCTGTTTCAAAATGTCGGTCATGGCCAAGCTTAGCTCGTAACAGCGGAATTGGAAATGGCGACCAGCTTGGCAAGCGCTGCTGCCGCACCACCACCATCGAGCGACTGGCTGGCAAGATGCATACCCTCGGTCACGTCGGCAGCCTTGCCGGCAACGATCAGGGAGGCAGCCGCATTGCAAAGCGCCACGTCGCGATAGGCTGTCTTCGCACCTGACAGAACATCCTGGAGAGCGGCCGCATTGACGGCGCCATCACCGCCACGGATCGCATCGAGTGAAACGGTGGCAACACCAAAATCATCCGGGGTCAGTTCGAAGTTGCGGATTTCACCATCGCGCAGTTCCGCCACCATGCTTGGACCCGTCGTCGTGATCTCGTCCAGCCCGCTGCCATGCACCACCCAGGCGCTGGTCAATCCAATATCCCGTAGCGCTTCCGCGCCGGGGCCCACCCATTCCGGTGAATAGACGCCGAACAGCTGCTTCTTAACCCGCGCCGGGCTCGACAGCGGTCCGACGATATTGAAGATCGTGCGTGTCCCGAGTTCGACCCGTGCGCCGCCGACGTGGCGCATCGCGGGATGATGGAGCTGGGCGAACATGAAGCCGATACCGGCCTCGCGAATGCAGCGTGAAATCGTCTCCGGGTCGATGTCGAGCTTCACGCCGAGTTGCGACAGCGCATCGGCCGTGCCCGATTTAGAGCTGAGCGCCCGGTTGCCATGCTTGGCAACTGGCACGCCGGCACCCGCAACGATCAGCGCTGCAAGTGTCGAGATATTGTAGGTGTTCGTGCCGTCGCCGCCCGTACCGACGATGTCGATGGCATCGTCAGGTGCGTCTACGGTGATCATCTTCTGGCGCATGATCGCGACCGCACCGGCGATCTCGTCAACGGTCTCCCCGCGGACGCGCAGGCCCATCAGGAAGGCGCCGATTTGCGCCATGCTGGCCTCGCCCGACATCAGGATCTCGAACGCGTCACTCGCCTCCTGTCGTGTCAGCGGATACCGCGTCGCGATCCTGGCAAGGAAGGGTTTTAAACCGGACATGGACACACTCCCCCTTGCGTCGTGTTAGCGGACGATGGCCTGCTGAGCCAGCGCCTGATTGATGCTGACGCCGTATTGTGCCTGCAGCTGGTTCACCATCTGGTCGAGAATGTCGTCACCGACGGCGTTCGCGAGCGACAGCAACTGCTGTTCTTCATCGGGAGCCACCATACCGGTTGGCTCGTCGCGGACGGCGGTCACCTTGAGCAGGATCTGCGTCGCCGGATCAGCGCCAGCGGCTGAGGCCGTTGTGCCGACGGGGCCGCCGAACGCCGAGAACACGGCGGTCGGGCCGAGAACGGCGTCTTCGGTGCGGCGCGACAGGCCCGCCTTGCGCTCGACGGCAAGGCCAAGCTCAGTGGCGATTGTCTCTAGCGGCGTTCCATCCTGAACACGCTGGCGAAGGCTTTCGGCGCGTGCACCAAGAGCTGCTCGTTGCTGCTCGGCTGTCCAATCTGCTACGGCGCGATCCCTGACTTCAGCGAGCTCGCGATCGCGCTCGCTCTTGATGTCTGTCACCTCGAACCACAGGTAACCGGTGGTGCCGAGGTTCACCGCATTGGCTTCGAGCCCGATATCGGTGCGGAAAACTTCAGCCAGCACGGCATCTCGCGCCGGAATGTCGGTGACTTCGGTTTCGCGGGTATTGAGGCCTCGGCTGTCGATGTCGGTTACAGTCACGACCTGCAGCTTCAGCTGGTCTGCTGCTTCCTTCAAAGTCGAGCCGCCGGCGCGGAAATCCTCGAACTGATCATGGACGGCGTTGATATCGGCGATTGCTGCTGCTTCGGCAAGTTCCTTGCGGATCTCTTCCCGCACTTCGTCAAGGCTGCGGGTACGGCCATCCTTGATATTGGTGACACGCAGAATGACGGGGCCGAGTGCGCCCTCGACCACCGGCGTCGTGCCGCCATCGGCCGCAACCGCAAAGGTTGCGTCGGCAATGGCAACATCGGGGAGGCGGTCACGGGTGTATTCGCCGAGCAGAACGTCGCTGGCAGTTTTGCCCTGATCCGTAACGAGCTGATCAAACGTGGTGCCATTTTTCAATTCAGCCAGGGCGGCATCCGCGAGCTCGCGATTTTCGAAGCTCAGCTGCTCGATGGTTCTGCTGCCAGCAATGGTGAAGCTTGCTTTGCGGCGCTCATATTCAGCCGCAATCTGCTCGTCCGTTACAGTCGCGGCATCGGCGATATCGGAAGGCTCAAGCTTCACATAGGTAAAAGAGCGATATTCAGGCGCACGGTAGCGGGCTTTCGCTGTTTCGAACCAGGTCTTCAGCACTTCTTCTTCGGGAGCCTTCACGGGATCGATATTGGCATTCGTCAACAACAAGTAGTCGACATCGCGATTTTCAAACCGATAGTCGCGGATCGCATCGACCAGCACTTTCGGTGCAGCAAAGCCTTCCGACGTCGCGTCGACGATCTGGCTGCGCACGGCAACGCGAGAGCGTTCATTGATATAGTCTTCCTCACGCAGGCCTGCATTCCGCAACCGGCTGGAGAAGAGTGCGCGATCGAAATTGCCAGCCGTATTGATGAAGGCCGGGTCCTCGCCGATCAACTGCGCAAGGCGATCCTGAGACAGGCCGAGGTTCATATCGGACGCCAGCTGATCGAGCGCTGCGCCTGCGGCCAGCTGCGAAAAGACCTGGTTTTCGGCGCCGAGGGAACGGGCCTGCTCTGTTGTCAGCTGTGTCCCGAAACGCCGGCTCATCTCAGCGACTGTGCGCTGATAGGCAAATGCGTAGTCGCTGGTGGAGACGGTCTGATCCCCAACCGACACCACAGTGTCAGTGGTGGTGCTGAACAGGGATGCGGAGACCCCCCAGACGCCGAAGGAAACGACCAGAAGCAAAAGCAGCAACTTGGCGAAAATGGTCTGGGAAGCTTTTCTCATGAACACGAGCATCGGGACGCATAAACTCCTTGGCGGTTCGTTGCATCGAACGAATTGGGTGGACTTCCTTAGAACAAAGCCGCTGGGAAATGAAGGCTGCCACGACCGAAAACCGCAGTGATCACGGCGAGTTTCAGGTGGAGGCTCCCTCTTTGGCTCAACCTCAGCCCGGAAACGAAAAAAAGGCCGGACAATGCCGGCCTTTTTGCAGTGATGAAAATGCGCTCAGCGCTCGGTCAGAGACTTGTAGTCGCGCTTCGGCGCGCCGGTGTAGAGCTGGCGCGGACGGCCGATGCGCTGTTGCGGATCTTCGATCATCTCGTTCCACTGTGCGATCCAGCCGACGGTACGGGCGAGCGCGAAGAGAACGGTAAACATCGTCGTCGGGAAGCCGAGCGCGCGCAGCGTGATGCCCGAATAGAAGTCGACGTTCGGGTAAAGCTTCTTCTCGATGAAATAGGGATCGTTGAGCGCGATCTTTTCGAGTTCAAGCGCAACCTTCATCAGCGGATCGTCGCCGTGGCCGGTGGCTTCCAGGACCTCGTACATGGTCTTCTGCATGATCTTTGCGCGCGGATCATAGTTTTTATAGACACGGTGGCCGAAGCCCATCAGGCGGAACGGATCGTTCTTGTCCTTGGCGCGCGCAATATATTCAGGGATGCGATCGACCGAGCCGATCTCCTGCAGCATGTTGAGCGCTGCCTCGTTGGCACCACCATGGGCCGGACCCCAAAGGCAGGCGATGCCAGCCGCGATGCATGCGAACGGGTTGGCACCAGACGAGCCCGCAAGGCGGACGGTCGAGGTGGACGCATTCTGCTCGTGATCAGCATGCAAGATGAAGATGCGGTCCATGGCGCGGGCGAGGACCGGGTTCACCTGGTACTCTTCGCAGGGTACGGCAAAGCACATGCGCAGGAAGTTGGATGCGTAGTCGAGATCGTTCTTCGGGTAAACGAAGGGCTGGCCGACATGATACTTATAGGCCATGGCGGCGATCGTCGGCATCTTGGCGATCATGCGCAGCGAAGCAACCATGCGCTGATGCGGATCGGTGATATCGGTCGAGTCGTGGTAGAAGGCGGAGAGCGCGCCGACGGTGCCAACCATGACGGCCATCGGATGCGCGTCGCGGCGATAGCCGGAGAAAAACTTCGACATCTGCTCATGCACCATCGTGTGATGGGTCACGCGGTAGTCGAAATCCTTCTTCTGTGCAGCGGTCGGAAGTTCACCGTAAAGCAGCAGGTAGCAGACTTCGAGGAAGTCACCCTTTTCGGCCAGCTGCTCGATCGGATAGCCGCGATGCAGCAGCACGCCTTCGTCGCCGTCGATATAAGTGATCTTGGATTCGCATGAGGCGGTGGACGTGAAGCCCGGGTCGTAGGTGAATGCGCCGGTGTGCTTGTAAAGGGCCGCGATATCGATCACGTCGGGCCCGATCGTGCCGGCCTTGACGCCCAGGTCGACCGTCTTGTCACCGAGTTTCAAAGAAGCGCTTTTGTCCGTCATGCTGATCCTCCGGAATTGGCGGGAAGGCGCCTTGAAAAAGCCGCCATCGGTTAAGCGTGTGTTGTAGCTATATGATACCGAAGTTAATGCCAACCTATCCAAAGGGCAAATTGTGCATCGCGAAATCGGCAACAATCGAACCGATCGGTTCGAGGAAGTAAACGCCTCAAAGGTTGCCCTGCGTTGCAAATTACGCACGCGTTGATTGTTTTTCGGAATGTCTTATGGTCTGGGCGCGGGCGCAGTTGTCGACCCGGCGGGGGCGCGCCGAATGGTGGATTTGGCGAACAGAAGGAAAGAGGTTTCGGGGGCGGAGCCGGGGCCGTTTAAGGCGGCACCGAATGAGCGCTCATTTCATCGCACCGTCGAAATTTTTGCACGATCGCTACGGTGGTATCCTTCGCTGCGCGATCGCCTGGATCATCTGAACGTCGCCATCATAACCGCTCTGCAGGAAGAGGCGCGCTACGGCCATCTCTTTCTCTTCGTTCCAGTCTGGCTGGGCCTTGGGGCGGTAATCTGGTTCCTGGCACCCGCGCCGCCGTCGAGCGTGCTGCTTTCGGCGCTGCTGGCTGTATGCCTTTGCGGAGCGATCGTCCGGCGGGCATCGGAACTGCATAGGGCCATGTTCTTGTCCCTTGCCCTGATGGCGGCCGGCATGCTGCTCGCAGGCTGGGAAACCCATCGTGCTGGCACCACGATCCTCGATCAACCGGTGGTGACGATCGCAACAGGTATCGTCGAGCGGCGGGAGGCGGGATCCGGCGCTGAATGGCGCTATGTCGTCCGACTGACGGCAACGGCCGAGCCGACAATTCGCCGCCGGCCAGAGCGCGTGTCGCTGCTGGCCCGCAGCCGGCATGAGCCGGTGGCCATCGGCGCTGTCATCACTGGACGCGTGCGGCTATCGCCGCCTTCGGGGCCTGCTTTGCCGGGCATGAATGACTTTGCCTTCCAGAGCTACTACGCAGGCATTGGTGCGGTCGGCTTCTTTCTCGGAGCGCCGGCATCGGCAGGTCTTGATCCCGAGGCTCGCAACGGGTGGTTGCAACGATTCGACAAGGCGCTCTTTTCCTTCCGTGATCGGATCTCCAGCCGAATCCGTGATGTCCTGCCGGGCGATACCGGCGCTTTTGCTGCCTCCATCATCACGGGCGAGCGCCGTTCCATGTCGCCCGAGGCGACGGAGGCGCTACGGGTGTCGGGACTTGCCCATATCACGGCGATTTCCGGACTGAACATGGCGCTCGCCGCGGGCATTTTCTTCGTAGGGCTCCGCGCCACCCTCAGCCTTTTGCCGGTCATAGCCCAACGCGTTCCGATCAAGAAACTGGCGGCTGGCGGCGCCCTTGTCGCGACGACGGGCTATGTGTTGGTCTCCGGTTATCAGATCTCGGCCCTGAGAGCCTATCTGATGACGGCCATCATGCTGACAGCCGTCCTCTTCGATCGACCAGCGATCAGCCTGCGCAATCTCGCACTGGCGGCCATCGGCATGTTGGTTGTTCAGCCGTCATCGGTGATGGGGCCAAGTTTCCAGATGTCTTTTGCTGCGACTGCAGCCCTGATCGCCGGTTACGCTGGATGGACGGCAAAGCCGCCGCCGCTCCTGCCCAGGGGCAGATCTTTGCCGGCGCGATTCGTGGCGGCTGCCGGAAGGTTTGCGGGCGGTACACTTGCGACATCCCTGATCGGTGGCATGGCCACCGCCATTTTCTCAATTTCGCATTTTCATCGTCTCTCGCCCCATGGACTTGAGGCCAATCTTGCCGCCATGCCCCTGATTTCGGTCGTGGTGATGCCGGCCGGTTTCGTCGCCATGCTGCTGATGCCGTTTGGCTTCGATGCACCTTTTCTTTGGGTGATGGGGGCGGGGCTGGATCTTGTTCTGGTCGTGGCGCACGCCGTCGCTGCCTGGGGCGATGGTTATGTCTTCCCGCGCCAGCCGGCCTGGTTTATCGCAGGAACCGTTCTTGGCCTGCTGCTCTTGACCTTGCTGCGCACGCGGCTCCGCCTCGTCGGCGCAAGCCTGTTCGTCGTGACGGCGGCTCTGGCGTGGTTGGCGCCCCTTGAACAGCCTCCCAGTCTTTTTGTCAGCGAAGACGGCCGCTTCGTCGCCTTCTTTGTCGATGCGGATCGCAGCATCCTCGCCACCAATAAAAAGAAGCCGCCAGCTTTCCTCTTCGATCAATGGCGCCCGGTTCTCGACGTTGACGCACTGGCCGTTCCGATCGAGGCAGACGTTCCGCCGTTGCCTGAGCGAGCGGCGTGGAGCCCGGATACCGTGCAAAGCGGGGACGTCAAAGATTCTTCACGACAGAGTCCGCTACGGCAAGAATTGAGCGATACCGATCAAAGAGAGGCAGCGAATATCTTTAAGGAACTGGTGCGCAAGGCAACGCCGAAGGCATTCACCTGCCTGAAAGGTGCCTGCGTGGCAAAGTTTAGCAACCGGACACTCATGACCCTGGATCGGTCGGATCTCCTCGGCGCAGCGTGCGACACCGCCGACATCGTTATCCTGGCATCGCGAAGTCGCGTTGCTCAATGCCGGTCCGGCACTATCCTCTTCACGGAGAGCACGCTGCGTATGAGTGGCGCGCTAGAAATAGAAATCGCACCGGGACGCGGAAAGAAAAGTTCGATCCAAGTGCGCGCGGCCTTCGATGGTCTGCCGCGCCCCTGGACTGCACATCGCCTCTACGACTGGCGTACAGGCAAGAGCGCATACAACCATGATATTACGACCATGGCCGGCATAAAATGAGCCCCTAAGCTTACCATAAGAGGCTGTCCTCAGTGATAGCGGCGGATCAGCCCAACCAGCTTGCCCTGAATCTTCACCCTGTCTGGGCCGAAGATTCGGGTCTCATAGGCTGGGTTCGCGGCTTCAAGCGCAATAGAGGCGCCGCGACGGCGGAAGCGCTTCAAGGTTGCTTCCTCGTCATCAACCAGGGCGACGACAATGTCACCGGGATTTGCATTGGACGCATTTCGAATGATCACTGTATCGCCGTCGAGAATGCCGGCATCGATCATCGAGTCGCCTTTGACCTCGAGAGCGTAGTGCTCGCCCGAGCCGATCATTTCATGGGGCACTGAGATGTCATGTGTATTGTTCTGAATGGCGGAAATCGGAACGCCCGCTGCAATCCGCCCCATGACTGGTACAGTAACCGATGGGCTGCGCTCTTCACTCGGTGCCTTGACGACCGAAGGGGCAGGTGGCTTGCCGAGACTGCCCTCAATGACGCTTGGCGAAAAGCCACGGCGCGGCTGCAGGCTCTGCGTATAGGCCTCGGGCAACTTGATCACTTCGAGGGCTCGCGCCCTGTTCGGCAGCCTGCGGATAAAACCGCGCTCTTCAAGTGCCGTGATCAGTCGGTGAATACCTGATTTCGAGGCGAGATCCAGCGCATCCTTCATTTCGTCGAAGGAGGGCGGAACGCCCGATTCCTTCATCCGCTCATGGATGAAAAGAAGCAGTTCCTGTTGCTTTCGCGTCAGCATATCCGATGCCTCATCAATGAAACAAATCCAGAACGGACCCTATATGTTCCATTTGTGTTCCGCAAGTGGATAAATTTCCGTGAAGATCACAGCAGAAAATGCGATAGGCGGGGGAAGGTGGGTTTTTGCGCCGAGATTGGTGTATTGAATGCCGCCGGCGAAAGGAAAAGGGTTGGCGATGCTAAAGGAGATCGAGCGGACATTGCTCGGCAAGCGTGAGTCGGATCTGACATCTTCGGAGAAGCGCGTTCTCGCGCGAGCCCGCGAGCGTCGTGTCGTATCGACAGATGCAAGTCAGGAATTCCAGGCGGATGCGACAACCGGGCAGAGACTGGCCGACTCGATCGCCCGGATCGGCGGCTCCTGGGCCTTCATCATCGGCTTTTTCCTGTTTCTGACAGGCTGGACTGTTACCAACACCGTTCTGCTGGCCAGCAATGCACTCGATCCTTATCCCTTCATTTTTCTCAATCTCATCTTGTCCATGCTGGCTGCCATCCAGGCGCCAATCATCATGATGAGCCAGAACCGGCAGGCCGAGCGTGACCGTTTCATGGCTGCGAAGGATTATGAGATCAACCTGAAGGCTGAAATCGAGGTCCTTGCGCTCCATCACAAAATCGATGAGCAGGTTCTGACGGAGTTGCGCGAGGCACGGCGTGAGCTTGCCGAATTGCATCAGGTCATCGGTGCACTTTCGAATCGGACCACCAACACTCCGCAATCCTGAGCAGGAGCTGGACATGATTGAAGACAGTAACGCATCACGCGCCATCGACCATCTGGTGCTGCCGGTTGGATCTCTTGATCAGGCAAGGGCTCGGCTGTCCGCGCTCGGTTTTACCATGGCGAGCGATGCGCGCCATCCCTTTGGCACCGAAAACGCCTGTGTCTTCTTCGCCGACGATACCTATCTGGAGCCGTTAGCGGTCGGTAGCCGCGAGGATTGCGAGGTCGCGGCAAAAGGCGGCAATGTGTTCGTTGCCCGTCATCTTGCCTTTCGGTTCCGTCGTGACGAGGGTTTGTCGGCCGTCGTCGTCAAGTCTGATGGTGCCGAAACGGATCACAAGCGTTTCGTCGAAGAGGGCATGAGTGCGGGTGAGGTGCTTCAGTTCTCGCGGACCTTTCGGTTTCCTGACGGGCGAACTGCGGATGGCACGTTTCGTCTCGCCTTCGCCGCCGATCTGCGCGCGCCGGACTTCTTCGCCTTTGCCTGTCAGCGGGTGAATAGCTTGCCGGTGGATCGCGGGTTGCTAGCAGTCCATCCGAATGCGTCAATCGGCTTGGCGCGTGTGGTTCTCGTTGAAGATAACCCGAGCGACTTCCAGTATCTGTTCGAAACGGTTTTGGCGCAGCGCGACGTTACGGCCCATTCCTTCGGTCTGTCGATCCAGAGTGGCAATGCGGTGGTCGAGGTGCTGACGCCCGAAGGTTTTGTCGCCCATTACGGCCAGACGGTGGTAACGGCGGGCAGGGGCTTGATCGGCGCGGCCGTTGTCATGACGAGCCGGGATCTCGGCGTGACAGAAGCCTGTCTCGCTGCTAATGGCGTCACCTATCAGAGAAAGGGCGCGCGCATTGTTGTCGTGCCGGAAAAGGGCCAGGGCGTGGCCTTTGCCTTCGAGGAGATCAAATGAGTAAGGCTACCAATTCTGAAGTGACCGTTGGTGAAGGCGCGGGCAAGGCCGTTTTCTCGCAAACGGGCCGTTTTGCGCTGATCGCCGGACCCTGCCAGATGGAGAGCCGTGATCATGCCTTCATGATTGCCGGCCAGCTGGTTGAACTCTGCCGCGAGCTCGGCCTCGGTCTCGTCTACAAGTCGTCCTTCGATAAGGCAAACCGTACTTCGCTTTCGGCCGAGCGTGGTATCGGCCTCGAAACAGCAATGGAAGTTTTCGCCGACATCAAGAAGGAATTTGGCGTTCCGGTCCTCACCGACATCCATACCGAGGAACAGTGTGCTGCCGTTGCACCGATTGTGGACGTTTTGCAGATCCCGGCCTTTCTGTGCCGCCAGACCGATCTTCTTGTTGCGGCCGCCAAAACAGGACGTGCCATTAATGTCAAGAAGGGTCAGTTTCTGGCGCCCTGGGACATGAAAAACGTGCTGAACAAGCTGAACGCCAGCGGCAACCCGAATGTCCTTCTCTGCGAACGCGGTGCCTCCTTCGGCTATAACACGCTCGTCTCCGATATGCGCTCTTTGCCGATTATGGCGGCCATGGGTGCACCCGTCGTCTTTGATGCGACCCATTCGGTGCAGCAGCCCGGCGGGCAGGGTGGTTCTTCCGGCGGCCAGCGCGAGTTTGTCGAGACGCTTGCCCGTGCGGCGGTGGCTGTTGGCGTTGGTGGTCTGTTCATCGAGACCCACCAGGACCCCGACAATGCACCGTCGGACGGCCCGAACATGGTCAAGATCACCGACATGCGGCGCCTCTTGGAAAAACTGATCGCCTTCGACGATATCGCCAAGGCTGTTTGAGAGGTATTTTCGGCGCTTCAAACGGTTCAAGCCCCAGAAGCGCCGGCTCCCTCCTTTTCAATCGATTGAATATCGGTCTTTCTTCACTCGATCTGTCATTGTATTTTCCCGATCATCGGATAAGACAGGTGGGACTCAAAGGCGGGTCTGGTGGCTCCAAGGCCCTGTGACCGGCCTCCGAGCCTTGTCAATTTTCCGTCCACAGGGAGCGAACATGACCGCCATTACCGACATCATCGGCCGCGAGATCCTCGACAGCCGCGGCAATCCGACCGTCGAAGTCGACGTCCATCTCGAAGACGGCAGCATGGGCCGTGCCGCTGTGCCGTCGGGCGCGTCGACGGGTGCGCACGAAGCCGTCGAACTGCGTGACGGTGGCTCGCGCTACCTCGGCAAGGGCGTCGAGAAGGCTGTCGAAGCCGTCAATGGCGAGATCTATGATGCGCTTGGTGGTCATGACGCCGAGAACCAGATCCTCATCGACAACCTGATGATTGAGCTCGACGGCACGCCGAACAAGTCGCGCCTGGGCGCTAACGCCATCCTCGGTGTTTCGCTTGCTGTGGCCAAGGCTGCCGCTCAGGCCTCTGGCCTTCCTCTCTATCGTTACGTGGGCGGTCCGAACGCCCATGTTCTGCCGGTGCCGATGATGAACATCATCAATGGCGGTGCGCATGCCGACAACCCGATCGACTTCCAGGAATTCATGATCGTTCCTGTCGGTGCCGACAGCATCCGCGATGCGGTGCGCATGGGCTCCGAAGTCTTTCACACGCTGAAGAAGCAGCTTGCAGCGGATGGCCACAACACCAATGTCGGTGACGAAGGTGGTTTTGCACCGGGTCTCGCGTCTGCGCCTGCCGCACTCGATTTCATCATGAAGTCGATCGAAAAGGCTGGCTATCGTCCGGGCGAAGACATGCATATCGCGCTGGACTGCGCGTCGACCGAATTCTTCAAGGACGGCAAGTATGTGCTCGAAGGCGAAGGCCGCACGCTTGAGCCGGAAGCCATGGCCGACTACCTGGCCGAGCTCGCTGCCAAGTACCCGATCTTCTCGATCGAAGACGGCATGGCAGAAGACGACTGGGACGGTTGGAAGGCGCTGACCGACAAGATCGGCAAGAAGGTTCAGCTCGTCGGCGACGATCTCTTCGTCACCAATTCCTCACGCCTGCGCGACGGCATCAAGATGGGCGTGGCCAATTCCATCCTGGTCAAGGTCAACCAGATTGGTTCGCTGTCGGAAACGTTGGACGCCGTCTCGACCGCCAACCGTGCTGCCTACACGGCCGTCATGTCGCACCGTTCGGGCGAGACCGAGGACTCCACCATCGCCGATCTCGCGGTCGCCACGAACTGCGGTCAGATCAAGACCGGTTCGCTCGCGCGTTCTGATCGCACCGCCAAGTACAACCAGCTGATCCGCATTGAGGAAGAGCTGGGTCCGCAGGCCCGTTACGCAGGCTCTTCCATCCTGCGCGGCTGATCTCAAGGTCGTCCAAATCAAAAGGCCCGCGTTGCAGATGCAACGCGGGCCTTTTTCTGTCTGTCGTCCGGGCGTCTAAGGCAATTCCAGCAAAAAGTGCGAAGCGGTTTTGGGTCCGGAATTGCGTAAAAACAAAGACCAAGAGCTGTTCCACAACTCCGTCTTGGCCGGAAGTGCTCTAAGTCAGACGGGCTTGTTTTGCGCGTGGAACAGCCGTCCTTTTTCCCCAAGCAAAACAAAACCGAGGCCGATAATCGATACGATGAAATAACCTGCGACCATCGGCAGGGCCGTCCCGTTATAGGCCTGACCGATGCCGGCGCCGATCAGGGAGCCGCCAACCGTTCCCATGAAGCCGAGGACGGAGGAGGCAGTGCCGGCAACATGCCCGAGCGGCTCCATAGCGAGCGAATTGAAGTTCGATCCGATCCAGCCGAACTGGAACATCGCCAACGAGAAGAAGGTGATGAACAGGAAAAACGGCATAGGCTGCGGTCCAAGCACTTGCACGACAAGCCAGAGGAAAGTGATTGTGATGAAGCCGAGCAATGAAGCATGCGAGAGTTTGCGCATGCCGAAACGCCCGACAAGCTTGGCGTTCACGAAGGACGACAGCGCCATGAAAAGCGCAACGGCGGCAAAAGCGACGGGGAACCAGACGCCAAGGCCGTAGATGCCGACATAGATCTGCTGCGCGGAGTTGATGAAGCCGAACAGCGCGCCAAAGATAAATGTGCTGGCGATGGTGTAGCAGAGCGCGACGCGATTGGTCAGCACGATGCGAAAGCCGTCGAAAATCACCCGTGGCGTGAAGGGGCGGATGTCTTCCTTAGCCAGTGTTTCCGGCAGACGAACATACATCCAGACCCCGACGATTACGGCGATGACTGCCATGAACACGAAGATCCAGTGCCAGTCGCCAAAAAGCATGATCACCTGTCCGGTACCCGGGGCCACGACCGGGATCACCATGAACACCATCATGATCAGCGACATAACTTCGGCCATCTGGCGACCGCCGAACACGTCACGCACGATCGATATGGTGATGACGCGCGTTGCCGCAGAGCCGATACCCTGGATGAAACGCAGCAGAAGCAGCGATCCGAACGAGGGTACAAACAGCACCGCAATCGATGACAATACATAGATTGCCAGGCCGACCATCATCGGCTTGCGCCGGCCGAAACGATCGGAAATGGGGCCGTAGAAAAGCTGCGCAACACCGAAACCGATGAGATAGGCCGAGACGACATATTGCCGGTGGTTTTCGTTCTCGACATTGAGGGCGGCACCGATTTCCTGGAGGCCCGGCAGCATGATGTCGATGGCAAGGGCGTTGAGCGCCATGAGAAAGGCCATCATCGCAATAAATTCGGCGCGCCCCATGGCGCCCAGCGTCTTGCGTGACGCCTGTAACAAATCTGACATGATGAAATACCTAATAACGAGAACAAGGCGTTGCAGCGAGCAACGCCTTGTCACGCGTGTGATGTTGATGGCGCTATGGCCTTGTATGTCAGGCGGCGCCGCGGACGGCGATGCCCTGGTCTTCGAAATGTGTCTTCAGCTCACCGGCCTGGAACATTTCCCGCACGATGTCGCAACCGCCGACGAACTCGCCCTTGATGTAGAGCTGCGGAATGGTCGGCCAGTTGGAAAATGTCTTGATACCCTCGCGGATTTCCATATCGGCGAGCACGTTGACGCCCTTGTAGTCGACGCCGAGGTAATCGAGGATTTGCACCACTTGTCCGGAGAAGCCACACTGCGGGAACTGCGGCGTTCCCTTCATGAACAGGACCACGTCATTGGTCTTTACTTCGTTGGCGATGAATTCGTGCGCGCTCATGCGTTGTTCCTTTCACATGCGGTTCAAGGCCGCAGCTTTGATCTTGGTCACAAATAGCAAGGCAAAACGGATTTTGCCAGTACCCCCGATCAGGTGAGAATATGGGGTCAGCGACTGCGCTGCACGCTGCGCTTCTGAGCGGAGCGCCGACGACTGACCTGTTTGCGGGCTGGCTTTGCCGCCTTGCTTGTCCGTTTGGCGGTCTTGCGCGCGGCTTTCGTTCGGGTTGCTGTCGCCGACGCGGCCTTGCGCTTGCGCCGGCGCGTCGGCCGGGAAGTGCCGCTCTTCTTCAGGATCTCGTTCAACACGCCCTGAATGACGTTCTCAACCACTTCCTTGATCAGGTCAGCCATGCTCGAACTTCTCCGCCAAGCGCTTAATCAGGAATGCTGGTCTGCAGCGCCAGCGCGTGCAATACGCCGCCCATATTGCCCTTCAGGGCATCATAGACCATCTGGTGCTGCTGGACCCGGCTCTTGCCGCGGAAGGCTTCGGCGACGACTTCTGCGGCGTAGTGATCTCCGTCGCCGGCAAGGTCGCGGATGACGACCTTGGCGCCGGGAATGCCGGCCTTGATCATGTCTTCGATGTCGCCTGGTTTCATCGGCATGTAATAGGTCCCTCATGCAAATCAGCAATAAAGGAGACTATCTTCCATTCGCCGGGGTCTTTCAATGGGGCAGCATAAGGCTGCCCCATGCTCCACAGGGAGGTGGGGTTTTCCGATCAGGCGAGTTCGCCGTCCATGAGTGCCGGGAACCAGGCTTCATGCGCCTGCTTCAGTTCCTCGACGGCAACCGGCTTGGCCTCGCCGAGCACGACGTTCGAACCGCCAGTGCGGCCGATCCACGGGCAGAAGACGCCAGCGGCTTCGGCGCGGACCTGCACCTTGTCCACATCGGCCTCCTTGACTGTCAGAACATAGCGGCCCTGATCTTCGCCGTAGAAGACGGCAATCGGATTGGCGTCGTTGAGCGCGTTCACATGGACGCCAATGCCGGATGCCATCGCCATCTCGGCAACCGCAAGAGCAAGACCGCCCGACGAGCAGTCGTGAACGGCGGTCGCCAGACCATCCTGGATCAGGTCGCGAACGAAATCGCCGACCTTCTTTTCATGGGCAAGGTCAACATGCGGTGCCGGACCATCCGTGCGGCCATGGATATCGCGAAGATAAACCGACTGCCCAAGATGCGTACCCCAGCTGGACGGCGCGCCTGCCAGCAGGATGGCTTCGCCCTGAGCCGCAAAGCGGATTCGGGCCATCTTCTTCCAGTCCTTCATCAGGCCAACGCCGGCAATCGTTGGTGTCGGCAGGATTCCCTGGCCATTGGTCTCATTGTAGAGCGAGACATTGCCCGAGACGATCGGGAAATCGAGCGCCTTGCAGGCCTCGCCGATGCCTTTGATCGCAAAGACGAACTGACCCATGATCTCGGGGCGTTCGGGATTGCCGAAGTTCAGGTTGTCGGTCGCGGCGAGCGGGAGCGCACCGGTCGCGGTGATATTGCGCCAGCATTCGGCGACTGCCTGCTTGCCGCCTTCGAACGGGTCGGCCTCGACGTAGCGCGGGGTGACGTCAGACGAGAAGGCGAGCGCCTTGGAGGCATGGCCTTCGACGCGGATGACACCGGCGTCACCGCCCGGGAGCTGCAGGGAGTTGCCCTGGATCAGCGTGTCATACTGTTCATAGACCCAGCGGCGTGAGGAATTGTTGGCTGAGCCGACCAGCTTCAGGAGCGCATCCGCCACATCGCCAACCGGGATGTCATTCTCGGCGAGCGGGGCAGGGGTCTTGGGCTCGATCCACGGACGATCGTATTCAGGAGCCTCATCGCCGAGTTCCTTGATCGGCAGGTTGGCAACTTCCTCGCCCTGGTGGATGACGCGGAAGCGCAGGTCGTCGGTGGTGTAGCCGACAATCGCGAAATCGAGACCCCATTTGACGAAGATCGCCTTGGCGACCTCTTCCTTGGAGGGTTCGAGCACCATGAGCATCCGCTCTTGGCTTTCCGACAGCATCATCTCATAGGCCGTCATGCGCTCTTCGCGGACCGGCACCTTGTCGAGCTGCAGTTCGATGCCGAGGCCGCCCTTGGCGCCCATTTCGACCGCCGAGCAGGTGAGGCCGGCGGCCCCCATGTCCTGGATGGCGATGACGGCGCCGGTTTGCATCAGTTCGAGGCAGGCTTCGAGCAGGCATTTTTCGGTGAAGGGGTCGCCGACCTGGACCGTCGGGCGCTTTTCTTCGATCGATTCGTCGAATTCTGCAGACGCCATGGTGGCGCCACCGACGCCGTCACGGCCGGTCTTGGCACCCAGATAGACGACCGGCAGGCCGACGCCCTTGGCTTCCGACAGGAAGATGCCGTCTGCCTTGGCAAGGCCGGCTGCGAATGCGTTGACCAGGATATTACCGTTGTAACGAGCGTCGAATTCGACTTCGCCGCCAACCGTCGGCACGCCGAAGGAATTGCCGTAGCCGCCGACGCCGGCAACGACGCCAGCGACCAGATGCTTGGTCTTCGGGTGGTCAGGCGCGCCAAAGCGCAGGGCGTTCATGGCGGCAACGGGACGGGCGCCCATGGTGAAGACGTCACGCAGAATGCCGCCGACGCCGGTTGCCGCGCCCTGGTAAGGCTCAATGTAGGACGGGTGGTTGTGGCTCTCCATCTTGAAGACGACGACGTCGCCGTCATCGATGTCGACCACGCCGGCATTTTCGCCCGGTCCCTGGATAACGCGCGGACCCTTTGTCGGCAGCGTCTTCAGCCACTTCTTGGAAGACTTGTAGGAGCAGTGCTCGTTCCACATTGCCGAGAAGATCCCGAGCTCGGTGAAGGTCGGCTCGCGTCCGATCAGGTTCAGGATGCGATCGTATTCGTCCGGCTTCAGGCCGTGGCTTGCGATCAATTCTGCGGTGATGGGACGGGAGTTGGAAACGGTCATCTGGCTCTCAGGGCAATGGAGATCGGTGGGAGATCGGTTTCGAGGCAGCCTATATCCCAAGCCTGCGCCGGGCGCACTTGAAAAATGCGCCGTATTGCCGCTTTCCTGCCGCTTTCACGGCAATCTGGTCCGATCCTGGTTGTCTCAGAGGATAGCGCTGGTGCCGAGCGGAGACTGATCGAGAATGCGCCGCACCTTCTTTAGGCCCTCGGTCGAAATCGACCTGTCGCGCCCCTCGCTGAAGCCGATACGCACGTGATGGAACACCCGCGAAGAGCGTGCCGGCTTGAACTCGTCCTCATCGTCGATGAGTACATCGGCATCCAGTGCTGCCTGCTTGAACGTGCCGGAAAGCCAGGGTTCCTGGAGCTTAAGCCAGAAGAAAGGGAGCTTCGGATGCGAGCGAAACTCGTGGCCTGCGAAGAGATTTCGCACGATCGTCTCGCGTGCGGTGATTTCCGAAAGAACGTCCTTGCGGATTTGAAAAGCGGCGCCAGACAGGACCAGCCGCGCCGACAATTCAGCCAGCAGGAAGGGTAGGCCCCCGCTGACCATCTTCTGCGTAATGCGGATCCTCTGGCTCATATGGGGCGGACAGGCGACCCAGCCGCCACGCACGCCGGCAGCAACTGATTTCGATAGGCCATTCAACAGGAATGTCCGGTCCGGTGCGATTTCCGCCAAGAGCGGAATGTCATCGCCGATCATTCCGCCGTACAAATAGTCCTCGATCAGCCAGACATTATGCTTGCGAGCAATGTCGACGATCTCCCTGCGGCGCGACAACGGGAGCGTGCTGAGCGTCGGGTTCTGGCCCGACGACATGATGAAAGCCGCCTTCGGGTGCTCTCGGGCGCAGACCCGTTCGAAATCCTCCGGCACGATGCCGTCGGCGTCGGACTCGACCAGGGCAATCTGACGCCCCATCAGATTGGCGCTGCGGGCGACCTGCGAATAGGTCAGGTGCTCACAGACAACTCGGTCGCCCGTGCCGCTGACGGCGGCAATCACGGCATTAATTCCGGCATGGACGCCGAGCTGGGGCAGGATCTGTTCGGGCTCAGGCGACCATGTGCCGGATGACAGCCATTGGCGCCCTGCCTCAAGCCAATCAGGGGATAGTGTGCGTGTGTAGCTGGAAATCTCGCCCGGATGCGCGGAAGCAATCTCGGTCATGATCCGCCCGACGATCTCCGCCTGACCGACATCGATGGCGGCCGTGGTGTCGAACCGAAGTTTGCCCGGCGGCGGAACTATGGCGCGGGTGCCGCCATAGCTCATGGTGACCCGGTCTTGCGCAATCTGTGCGCCACTTCGATCGTCGGACTGGACATAGGTCCCGCGCCCGACTTCGCCGGTGACCAGCCCTCTTTCGCGCAGCAGGGCATACGCTCGTGAAATTGTCCCGATTGTCACCCCGACGTCATAAGCCAGATCGCGCTGCGGCGGCAGCTTGATGCCATGCGGCAAGCTGCCTGATTTTATGGCGCTTTCGGCATCATCTGCGATGCGCAGATAAAGTGGGCCGGAGCGACTATCGAGATTGGGGAGCCAATTTGTCATGATGACAATTGTGTAGATTGTCATCGTTGCAAAGTCAATCCATACCGACCGCTACAAGCCAATCGCCGAAAGGAGACGAAGATGGTGACAATAGATACAATCGTGTCTGTGGCCCGGGCGCCCATTGCTGACGGTCAGGCCACTGATCAGGTCATTGTCCCCGATAGGTCGGCTTGGACAAAGATCTTCGCCGCATGTCGGCTATGGACGCGCCGACGCAGGACGCGTGTTCATCTGTCGGAGTTGACTGTTGACCAGTTGTGGGATGTCGGTTTGACGCCCGACGATGCGCGGCAAGAGATCAGCCGGTCGCGGTTTCTGTCGATCGAGCGGCCATTCCAGCCGCCGTTCTGATCAGCAGTCCTTGGCGCCGTTCGCCCAGCGGACGACGTCCTTGCGGATGCGTGGCGCAACGGCTTCGTTCATCATCGGGCCGAACGCGTCGAGGCGTGCCGGTTTGCCTTCAGCCTGTACGACCAGCAGAGGACGTATATCGGCTGAATTCTTGCGGACAAGTAGAATGCGCGGCCGGCCGGAGAAGGATGTAAGTTCCGGAGCGAGAGAATAGGCCTTGAAAGCCGGATCGCCCGATTTGAACCAGCAGCGATTGGCGCCGACGGCGACCTTCTCCATGATGTCGAGCGCTGACTGGCTTGGTGCGGAGTGCTTCGGTGCCTCTGGCTTGCAGCCTGCCAGCAGGCCGGCGAATGCGAGGGAGGCGATCATGAAAAGGGGGAGGCGGCGCATGGTCTAATCCTGCTTGATGCCGCATCCCTAGCAGCGAAAGCGTTAATCGGAGATTAACTTACGCGGCGATCACGTCCAGGGCTGAAGCAAAAATGCCGCGTCCGTCGTTGCCGCCATGGGCTGCCTCGATCAGGTTTTCCGGGTGCGGCATCATGCCCAGTACATTGCCCTTGGCATTGATAACCCCGGCAATGTCGTTCATGGAGCCGTTCGGGTTGGTGCCGTCTGCATAGCGGAATACGACTTGGCCATTGCCTTCGATTGCCTTCAGCGTCTCCGCATCGGCAAAATAGTTGCCGTCATGATGGGCGACCGGGCAGCGGATGATCTGCCCCTTGGCATAGGCGCGGGTGAAATCCGTGTCGGCATTCGCCACTTCAAGCTTGATTTCCTTGCAGACGAACTTGAGCGACGTATTGCGCATCAAGGCACCTGGCAGCATGCCAGCCTCGACAAGGATCTGGAAGCCGTTGCACACGCCGATCACTTTGACGCCCTTTTCAGCCTTTTCCTTGATCGCCTGCATCACGGGCATCCGGGCCGCGATCGCGCCGCAGCGCAGATAGTCGCCATAGGAGAAACCACCGGGGATGACGATCAGGTCGACATCCGGAATTTCCGTTTCTGTCTGCCAGATGGTCACCGGCGCGTGTCCGGAGATCTTGGTCAGGGCCGCGATCATGTCGCGGTCACGATTGAGGCCTGGGAGCTGGACGACGGCTGATTTCATGGCTGTGGCTCAAACCTTATCTGGGCTTCCTGAAACTCGCGCAGTTCCAGTCTATTGTCGATCCGATCTAGTCGGCTTTCGAAGTGTCCGATGGTTGCGCGCAGGTTGTTTACATCACCCTGCAGCGCATGCAGTTGCGCACGCATTGTCTGATTATCCGCGCGCAACTCGCCGATGGCAAAGTCGACCTTGTCAAACCGATGATTGAGCTTCTTCAGGAGCTCGAAGATCAACTCGTTGGTGACTTCGGCCATCATGCATCCCCCTCAACCCTCAGGCGATGGAGATAGTATAGTTCTCGATGACCGTGTTGGCGAGGAGCTTCTCGCACATCGCCTTCAGGTCATTTTCCGCCTTGGCCTTGTCGTCGCCGGCAAGCTCGAGATCGAAGACCTTGCCCTGGCGAACCTGGGCAACGCCCTCGAAGCCGAGTGCGCCGAGAGCGCCTTCGATGGCCTTGCCCTGGGGGTCGAGAACGCCGTTCTTCAGGGTAACGGTCACACGTGCCTTGATCACTTGTCTTATCTCCAAACCTTACTTGACCAGAACCGGCCCAGTGCCGCGCACCGGTTCATTCTCATTCATGATGCCGAGACGGCGAGCCACTTCCTGATAGGCTTCGAGAAGGCCGCCCATGTCGTGGCGGAAGCGATCCTTGTCGAGCTTCTCGCGGGTTTCGATGTCCCACAAGCGGCAGCTATCCGGCGAGATCTCGTCTGCCAGGATGATCCGCATCATGTCGCCTTCGAAGAGGCGACCACACTCGATCTTGAAGTCGACAAGCTGGATGCCGATGCCAAGGAACAGGCCTGATAGGAAGTCGTTGACGCGGATGGCAAGGGCCATGATGTCATCGAGTTCGGCAGGATTTGCCCAGCCAAAGGCCGTGATGTGCTCTTCAGAGACCATCGGATCGGCCAGCGTATCGGACTTGTAGTAGAATTCGATGATCGAGCGCGGCAGAACAACGCCTTCTTCAATGCCGAGACGCGCTGACAGGGAGCCGGCCGCAACATTGCGCACGACGATCTCGAGCGGAATGATTTCCACTTCCTTGATCAGCTGCTCGCGCATGTTCATCCGACGGATGAAATGCGTGGGAATGCCGATCTTGTTCAGATGCGTGAAGACGTATTCGGAGATGCGATTGTTGAGCACGCCCTTTCCGTCGATGACTTCATGCTTCTTCTTGTTGAATGCGGTCGCGTCGTCCTTGAAGAACTGGATCAGCGTGCCGGGCTCAGGACCCTCGTACAGGATCTTTGCCTTGCCCTCGTAAACGCGGCGGCGACGGTTCATGGGTGAATTTCTCTGTTGTTGGCATCGCGGCACATCGGCGCAGATGCTGTGGATCGGTCTTTGAAGCGGTCCCTTAAAGGAAAAGCGTCGTTTTCACAATGCAGCAGTTAAACCCTTCCCGCCAAAACGGCACCCCACCGGGCTTCATGCCGGAATCGATCAAGTTTACATTGCACTTTGTACTCCCTTTTGATTAATGGGGAAACGAATCTGAACGACCATGGACAAAATGGGAGACTGACATGAGCGGCATGAGTGATCGCGAAAAAGCCTTCGAAAACAAGTTCGCACACGATCAGGAACTTCGCTTCAAGGCGGAAGCACGGCGCAACAAGCTGATTGGCCTCTGGGCTGCCGGTCTGCTCGGCAAGGCCGATCCGGATGCTTACGCCAAGGAAGTGATCGCCTCCGATTTCGAGGAAGCGGGTGATGAGGACGTTTTGCGCAAGCTGAGCGCCGATCTTGCAGCCGGTGGCGTGTCGATCACCGATGAAGAGCTTCGCGCCAAGCTGGTCGATTTCCTCGGACAAGCGATCGAGCAGGTTCAGAACACCTGATCCCGCTTCATCGGGTTGAACGAAGCCGCTGCAGTCAGTCGACTGCGGCGGTTTTTTTGTGCTTGGCCAGAAGAGCCGTGGTGGCTGCGAAGTCGAGCGGGCGCGACAGGCCGAAACCTTGCAGGACATCGCAACCCAGCCGCTTCAGGATGCGCGCATGCTCCTCTGTCTCAACGCCTTCGGCGGTGACCTTGATCTTGAGCGATCGGGCGATCTGGATGATTGACATGACAAGAACGCGTTGTTCCTGGCTCGTCGGGAGATGCTCAACCAATTGTCGATCAATCTTCAGCGTGCTGGGCTTCAGATTGAGAAGGCCGACGATCGAAGCGTGACCTGTGCCGAAGTCATCGATTTCAATGTCGATCGAGAGCTCGCGCAGCGTCTCCAGATTGGTCATGACGGTCGCATCTTGCCGGTCCAGGAAGACGCTCTCCAGGATTTCGAAGGAGACGGTACCTGGCCGGATGTTCAGTGAGCCCAGTCCCTGGGCGAGGTCCGGATCCGTGAGCCGTCGGGCTGAAACATTGACGGAGATTTTCGGAAGATTCAGGCCCTGCTGACGCCATGTCTCGAGGTCGGCCAGGGACTTGTCGAGCATGATGCGGTCGATCTGAGCCAGCACACCGCATTCTTCCGCCATTGGCAGAAAACGATCGGGACCAAGAATGCCGTGTTGCGGGTGCTGCCAGCGCGCAAGGCATTCCGCACCGACGATTTGGCGTGTTCGAGCATCATACTGCAGTTGATAATAGGGAACGATCTCATCCTGCTCGAGCGCACGTAGCAGCTCGCTGGAGAGGCGTCTGGCGTCGGCCAGGATCGTTCGGCTCGATTGTGTGTAGAATTCATGCCGGCTGCGGCCATGGTTCTTGGCGTTGTAGAGCGCGATGTCAGCATTTTGCAGCAGCTGCCTCGGGTCTGCGAGTACATCAGTCGAATAGGCAATCCCGATGCTGGCACCAAAGCGGCATTCGTGACCCTTGTGCCATACGGGATGACGCATGGTCCCGATGATCCGGTCTGCCAGCAAAGAGAGGTTCTTCTCGGATCCGTCATAGTCAACCAGCAACACAAACTCGTCGCCACCAATCCGAGCGGCAAAGCCCTCTGGCCCGATATTGTCGAGGAGAACGCGGGCCGCATGCTTGAGCATGGCATCACCGGCGCCGTGGCCGAGTGTGTCATTAATCTGCTTGAAGCGATCAAGATCGATGTGAAGGACCGCGATACCCTGTCTTGGCGTATCGCCATCCTTGCGCCAGCTGTCGAGGCGTGCCTCAAGAAAGCGGCGATTGGGGAGCCCGGTCAGATGATCGTGCATGGCCGAATACTCTGCATCGATCCTTGTCTTTTCGAGTTCGGCATTTCGGGCCTCGGCAAGCGCCTTTTGTCTCTCCAGCTCTTCCCTCAGCCGGTGATCTTCGGTGACATCCCAGTTGACGCCAATCATCTTCAGGGCGCCGTCCTGATCCAGATAGGGCAGGCTGTTGGAGCGGATGAAGCGCGTCGAGCCGTCCTTGGCAATGATGCGGTATTCGTCTGTAAAGGGGCGCAGTTCCTTGATCCGGGCTGCGACATAGGTAAGCGTGCGCTCTCGATCGTCGGGATGCAGCTTGCTCTCCCAGAAGTCGCCCACCTTGATATCGGCGTCGCCGGAAAACTCGAAGATCCGCCGCATACCGTCGTCCCAATCACTGGTCCCGGTTGAGAAATCGGTCTCGAAGATTCCGATCCGCGACAGATCCAGCGCCAGTTTCAGCCGACGCGAAAGACCTTCCAGCCACTCTTCCTGATCCTTGCGTGCGGTAACGTCCGTATCGGTTCCAACGATCCTTGCGGGCTGGCCACTTTCATTGCGTTCGACGCAGGCCCCCCTGCATTCGATCCAGATGTAGTGTCCGTCCTTGTGCCGCTCGCGATACTCGAAGGTCATGTAGTCCGGATCACCGGCATTCTGTCGCTCGATACAGTGCAGGACCCGCTCGCGATCTTGCGGATGCACGAGTTCCAGCCACTCGTCTGTGTTCGGCGGGATCGGATCCTCTGGTTTAAGGCCGCGGATCGCACGCCAAACGTCGGAATAGTAGAGTTCCCCCGTGCTCCTCTGGTCCCAGACGCCCGATACGGAGCAGACCAAGGCATGGTTCCAGCGGCTTTCCCGCTCGGCCAGAAGATCGATGCTCTCCCGGAGGGACGTGATCTCGGTCAACTGCAATAGAATGGCGGGTAGGCGGGGTAGAGGGCCAAGGTGAGGGCGCGCTAGCGCCGCAATGTAAGTTTTCGTTGGGCTCGCCTTCGTGCGGATTTCCAATGTGGCGGACGGTCCGCCCATGGCAATCCTGCGCAAGGCAAGCCAAAAGGCGGAAGCATTCTCATCCAGAATGGCTGTTGCGAAATCATGGCCACGCGCGAGGTGGCCGATGACGGAGCGCATCGCCTCGTTGTGATCCTGCAGAATACCCGTTTCGCCGATCCATGCGGCTGGCCATGGCAAGTCGCGGATCTGGATCGAGTTGCTTCGGGCAACTGGCACCTCGGCGGCAACGTCTGGGCGCAAGAGCGGGCTCCGAACTCAAGAGTTTACCCCAAGAGTTTATAAGAGCCACCTTAAGAAGGCTTTAAAAGGTTGTAGTCCGTCTGCGTCTGTCGATCAGCGCGTGTCTGAAAGCCGTGTTTGAAGCTTGCGCTTAAAGCCGTCCTAGGAACTGCGCAAACACCATCGTGCCCTCAGGCCATGGACCATGGCCCGATTCCGCATTGATATGACCGGATTCGCCTGCATCGATCAGGAATGAGCCCCACGCATTGGTGATATCTTCAGCATGGGCGTATGTCCCGAACGGGTCGTTGCGGCTGGCGATCGTGATCGACGGAAAGGGCAGGGGATCGCGCGGATAGGGGCCAAAGGTCATCAGGTGTTTCGGCCGAATGTCCGGATTTGCGACATCTGGCGGGGCAACGAGGAAAGCCCCCGCGATCCGCTGCGTCATCCGCGGTACCGCATGGATGACGGCGGGCACGCCCAGCGAGTGGGCCACCAGCACAACGGGACGTGTCGCTCTGTTGACCTCTTCGACCACGCGGTCGATCCAGTCTTCGCGCACCGGCTTGGACCACTCGGCCTGTTCGACACGCCTTGCCGTCGACAGCTTCGATTCCCAGCGGGTCTGCCAGTGATCGGGTCCGGAATTGGTGTAGCCGGGGACAATCAGGATTTCTGCTTCTGAGACTTTCATGGCCCCTATCTGCGTTTCCACCGGCGCGACGTCAAGGTTCCTGAACGGATCCTGGCGAAGCTTTTTGCGCGCGACGGACCTCTTTTCCTGTGTCGATGCCATCACGACAACTTGTGGCGGCGGCCGCGACATCCTGGCCCAGGTCTGATAGTCTTACCGACTACGGCAAAGACTGGCCGTTTTATCTCGCTGTCCGATCCAAGAAGATCCCCGGCGGAGACATGGTGCGGCATTCTCAGTCGCCGCCTGTGCATGACACTTTGAAGCCTGCAAATTCATGTTTGAGGAGGAAGTGGAAATGTCGAATTTTCATGTGATGACAGGCGTTACCGGTACGATCGAACGGCCCGCAATCCGAAAGATCGGGGTCTCTGATGTGTTTGCCGCCCTTAAGGCCGGCTATCGTGACTTTGGCGAAAAGCCCACCCACTATGCGTTCGTGGCGCTGATCTATCCGATCGCTGGTGCGATGATGATTGGATGGAGCGCAGGTGTCGAACTCCTGCCGATGGTCTATCCCTTGTTGACCGGATTTGCTCTGGTCGGACCCTTGCTTGCCTTGGGGCTGATGGAAATCAGCCGCCGGCGCGAACGTGGCGAGGATACGGGCTTGGCAGATATGGGCGCGATCCTGAAGTCGCCGTCGCTTCCGGCCCTGCTGATGATGAGTATCTACCTGCTATCGCTGTTCATGGTCTGGCTGGTCGGGTCCCGCGGGTTGTATCTCTCGCTGATCGGTGACTATCCGTCGCCGGGCGTCTTCTCCTTCGCCAGTGACGTGTTGAGCCATCCGAACGCCATGGCCTTCCTCTTCTGGAGCAACGCCTTCGGGTTCGTGCTGGCGCTCGTCGCGTTGGTGATCAGCATCGTCGCCTTTCCAATGCTGCTAGATCGCGATTGCGGCGCTGCCTGCGCCGTGCAGACCTCGGTTCGCGCAAGCATGACGAACCCGATACCTGTAGCAGTATGGGGGCTAATGGTTGCCGCGTTGCTGGCAATCGGCATGGCGACGCTTTTGGTAGGCCTGGTGGTGATCGTACCGATCCTCGGACATGCGACCTGGCACTTCTATCGCAGGCTGGTGGTCTGAGCCGCCGCCTGCGCGAGAACGAATATTGATAAGAAGAGGCCGGCTAGAAGAGTGAAGATCTCTGGCCGGCCAAAAACATGAGCGCCGCCACTCCTGCAAGGGCAAACGCGAGGCATCTTTCACGGAGGGATTCCGTGACGGCAGCGACAGTTCCCTGCGCCAGAAGGGCAGCCGACAGGGCGAGGCCCATCATGACTGTTCGGTTTCCGGCACCTTCGATCTGCGTTGCATCGATGGCGCCGTCCATACTCTTTATCCAATCATACTCACTGCCACAGAACAGTATCATCACGAGAATGGCGGCGGCGTAGAGGCAATGCGCAAACAGTCGTAGCGGCGTCGTCATGGCCACCTCTTTCAGCGGAGATCAAAAAAAAGCGCCTCAGGTATAATCACCTGAGACGCTTCTCATCTATGGGGTCGATGGATATCAGCCGAAGACGCGGGCGAAGATCGTGTCGACATGCTTGGTGTGATAGCCGAGATCGAACTTCTCGCGGATCTCAGCTTCCGACAGGGCTGCGCGAACTTCTTCGTCGCCCAGCAGTTCTTCAAGGAAGTCGGCGCCCTTTTCCCAGACCTTCATCGCGTTCCGCTGCACGAGACGGTAGCTGTCCTCGCGCGACACGCCGGCTTGCGTCAGCGCGAGAAGAACGCGCTGGCTCATGACCAGACCCTTGAACTGGTTCATGTTGCGCAGCATGTTTTCCGGATAGATCACCAGCTTTTCGATGACGCCCGCCAGACGGTTGAGCGCAAAATCGAGGGTGATGGTCGTATCCGGGCCGATGGCGCGCTCAACGCTCGAATGGCTGATGTCGCGCTCGTGCCAGAGGGCCACATTTTCCAGTGCCGGCACGACCGACATGCGCACGAGGCGGGCAAGACCGGTCAGGTTCTCGGTGAGGACCGGGTTGCGCTTGTGTGGCATGGCCGAAGAGCCCTTCTGGCCCGGCGAGAAGAATTCTTCCGCTTCCAGCACCTCCGTGCGCTGCATGTGGCGGATTTCGATCGCAACATTCTCGATCGACGAAGCGATCACGCCAAGCGTGGCAAAGAACATCGCATGGCGGTCGCGCGGGATAACCTGGGTCGAGATCGGCTCCGGCACCAGACCAAGCTTTGCGCAGACATGTTCCTCGACACGGGGATCGATATTGGCAAAAGTGCCAACGGCACCTGAAATCGCGCCAGTTGCAATTTCTGCACGGGCATTGACCAGGCGGTCGCGGTTGCGGCGCATTTCGGCGTAGAAACGTGCGAATGTCAGGCCCATTGTCGTCGGTTCGGCATGGATGCCATGGCTGCGGCCGATGCGGACCGTATCCTTGTGCTCGAAGGCGCGGGCCTTCAGAGCCGCGAGCACCCGGTCCATGTCGGCCAGCAACAGGTCGGCGGCGCGCACGAGCTGGATATTGAGCGTCGTGTCGAGAACGTCGGACGAGGTCATGCCCTGGTGGACGAAGCGCGAGTCCGGGCCGATGAATTCGGCGAGATGTGTCAGGAAGGCGATGACGTCATGCTTGGTGACGGCTTCGATCTCATCGATGCGTGCGACGTCGAATTCCGCCGGCCCGCCCTTTTCCCAGATCGTGCGAGCAGATTCCTTCGGGATCACGCCGAGGTCGGCCAGCGCGTCGCAGGCATGCGCCTCGATCTCGAACCAGATGCGGAACTTGGTTTCGGGGGACCAGATGGCGACCATTTCCGGCCGGGAGTAGCGGGGGATCATGGGCTTAAGTCTTTCGTTCGAGCTGAATTCTGGCTCGCTTTAGCAAAGTGGAACGTCAAGCTCAACGGTTACGGCGCGCCATGGTGAAACTGAGGACAAACAGGATGGCAAAGCCCACCGGAAAGAAGTGCCGGAGACCCGTCACGGCGAACTGGTAGAAGGCGGATGCCGATGTGAAGACCTGCTGATACACCCAGATACGCGAAGGGAATGGCGCATGCCAATGGGCATAGAAGATGCGGTAGTGCAGGGCAAAGAGGCCAGCGGTCGCCAGGATCGTCAAAAGGCCGAGCAGGAGCAGCCAGGCGGCAAGGACAGCCGGTGCTGGTCGCTTCACCGTGAGCCACCCAATCAAAGGTAGGGCGGAAACCCAGCCCAACGCTCCGCCGGCCGCATAGAGCAGGGTGAGGGCCGGTGTATGGCTGCCCATATCGCGGCCGAAAACAATCGTCGAGGCGACGAGGCTGGACGCCATGGCAAAGGCCCAGAGAATAGCACCACCAAACCAGAGCCGTATCGGGGGCAGACGGCGCGGGGCATTTACGCCTGGATCTTGCACTCTGTCTGCGCCCCGCTTCATCATGGTCTCACCGGTACGGCGAGCCAGCGGACATTGTTCCCCTCGAAGCCCAGGGTCAGCATCTGCACCATCACCATGTGCGGCCCTTTTGACCCATACCGAGGCGTAACAACGCCGGCGATCCCGTAACTACTCGGGCAGTGGCGACTGGTTGGTACCCGCTGGTCCTCATAGACCTTGCGGGCGTCGGCTGGTTTGGCGTCATCTGCAAGCGTCAGCCGAAATCCCTGAACATCAACCGTAAGGTCCTTGCAAATCCCCTCCGCCGATGCGGAAAACTGCTCGAGTTTCAGCCGGTAGATGCCATCGGCGACGTAAAGGCTTGGGGTTGCCTGATAGCGCAGGTTCTGAAACTCTTGCCCAAGCTCGCTCACCGGATTGAAGGCTGCCAAATAGCCAGGATCCTCGCCGATCCCATGGGCCTCGAACAGTGCCGACGCCTTGGTCGCGCTCTCGCGCCGTGCCTCACCAATGGTCGCATCCTCGCGCTTCACCAGGACATCGATCGGCGTGCCGGGTACAAAACTGTCCGTCTCCGTGTCGATGATGGAGACGCTGGAATACGGGAAGCCCGAACCGTCCTGCTCGCCGAATTCTTCATAGGCGAAGTAACGGCCATCCTGTGAAAAACCATGCGGCCGCATCTCGGCGACATCGCCGGCTTTGGCTGACGTCGTCAGAAGCGCGATCAGGATCAGAACGAGAGCGCTTGCTTTCACATGCGCCCCGTATCTGCAGCCTGGCGCAAGGCCGCGACCGTCTGGCGATAGTCTGCGACGCCCCGACCCTTGTAGATCGCCGATCCGGCAACCAGAACATTGGCGCCGGCGCGCGTGATCTCGGCGGCATTCGCAGCGGTGACACCGCCGTCGACTTCAAGATCGATCGGGCGGTTGCCGATCAAGGCATGGGCCTTTGCGATCTTGTCGGTCATGGCAGGGATATATTTCTGACCGCCAAAGCCTGGGTTGACGCTCATGATCAAGATGAGGTCTAGATCGTCCATCACGTGCTCAAGGATCGAGAGCGGGGTTGCCGGGTTGAGCGAGACGCCGGCCTTTTTGCCGAGTGCCCGAATGGTTTGCAGCGAACGGTGCAGGTGCGGTCCGGCTTCGGCATGGACTGTGATGATGTCACAGCCAGCGTCCGCGAAGGCTGCGAGATAGGGGTCGGCAGGTGCAATCATCAGATGGCAGTCGAACACAGCCGTGGTATGTGGGCGCAGCGCCTTGATGATTGCCGGGCCAAAGGAGATGTTCGGCACGAAGTGGCCATCCATAACGTCGAGATGGACCCATTCGGCCCCCGCTTCCACGACATCCGAGACTTCCTCGCCGAGTCGCGAAAAGTCGGCGGCGAGAATGGAGGGGGAAATCTTCAGCGGGCGGGTCATCGGAGCTCCTCGTTGACAGTCGAGCCATCTGGGTTCGCAGCGGACATCGCTCGGCATCCGCAGGATGGCTCTCTTGGCCGCTCGAATATCATCGGGGGCACGTGGCGGCAACCATGCCTTGGGATGAGGTCAATACCACCTTGACGGCGTGGCGTGGGGCCTGCATCCCTGCATCCGCTTGAGGAATTTGTCTGGGAGGACGGCATGTCGAAGTTTGCGATCATCACCGGCGGAAGTTCCGGTATCGGGCGCCATCTTGTGCGGGCATTTAGCGACAAGGGTTACGCTGTCGCTTTTACGCATCTCGGACAGACGGATGCGGCGAACGCCGTCGAAGCGGATGTGGCAGCGCAGGGTGGCCGGGCGATCGGCCGCGAATGCGAAGTCGCCAACAGCGCGGCCATTGAAGCTTTTCTCGATGAGGCCATCGCCTGGGCCGGTCAGGTGCCGGATGTGCTCGTCAACAATGCCGGCATCCAGACGTGGGCGTCCCTTCTGGATCTCCCAGAAGAACGTTGGGATGCGGTGATAAATACCAATCTCAAGGGCACATTCCTCAATACCCAGCTGGTGGCCCGCCGTATGGTCGCGGCAAAGACGGGTGGTTCGATCATCAACCTTGGTTCCGGCTGCAACAAGCTCGCCTTTCCCAAGCTCGTCGACTACACGGCCTCCAAGGGCGGTATCGAGCAATTCACCAAGGTCTCTGCAGTCGAGCTTGGACCATACGGAATCAGGGTCAACTGCATCGCGCCGGGCGCAATCGAGACGGCACGCACCAAGGCTGAATCGCCGGATTATGCCAAGACCTGGGGCGATGTCACGCCGCTGCGGCGGGTCGGAACGCCGGAAGATCTGGCAGGCCCGATCCTCTTTCTCGCTGGCGAACAATCCGCCTTTGTGACCGGCCAAACCATTTGGGTCGATGGTGGCGTCTTTACCCAGGCCTTCTGGCCTTACCGGGAGTAGGCAGGGCTACTGGCTGGCGGCTGCAATCGGGACGAAGTCGCCGCCTCGCCATTCCATCAGTTGATAGGGATTGACGGCAAGTTCATGGTCGTCGCCAAACCGGATCGGCCCCAGTGCGGTCTTGAAATCAGTCCCCACCAGCGTTTCCGCAAGTGGTGTGCCCATGGCCGAGGAGATGCCAAGCGCATCGGCAAGCAGTGTCACGGCGGCATGGGCGGGCACCACATAGCCTTCTGCCGGGATACGCCCGGCGGCAAGCGCTTCTGTGATCGCTGCGGCCGATGGTCCTGCGGGCTTTTCGGCCAGCCCGACGGCAAGCACGCCCTCTTGAAGCGCCACGGGTTCATTCGGTGCCCGTATGGCGTCCCCGCCGAGAAACTTCATCGGGGCAACTTCAGCGGCCGCATCACGAGCCATGATCGCGACGTCATTGCGGTCTGCGCCCGCGAAGACGCGTGTGGCACCCGCATTGCGCAGGCGGCGGATGAGCGCGAGCTGGTTTTCTTGTCCGGGGCGGAAAGTGTCGACAAACACCGGTTTCAGGCCGCGCTCTTCCAGCGCGATGCGGATTGCTTCAGTGAGTTCGCGTCCACGAATGGTGCCGTCCTCGACCAGCGCAATAGCTTCGCCCTTCCAGTCGCGCAGAATGATTTCGGTTAGCTTCTGGGCTTCCGAATCGCTGTGCGGCCCGAGCCGGAAGAATGGCCAGCCATTCTTGAGAGCGTCTTCCATCATGCCTTTCCAGCGCACAGAGAGCGTGATGGCTGGAATCTTTGCCTCGGCGAGAACGGGTAGGCCACCGACCAGGCTTTCGCTGCACAGGAAGCCGATCGCGGCCTTCGCGCCGGACTTGGCGATTTGTTCGGCCAGCACCGGTCCGCTGCCTTCCGTGCAGGGTTCGTGAATCTCGATCAGCGAAATGGAGAGACTACCGGCCGCCAATTGTGCCCCCTGGCGAACCTGATTGCCAAGGCTCTCGAAATTGCCGGATTTGGGGGCGACGATCGCGAGCGTCAGTTGTTGTGCACTGGCCGGCACCAGGCATGAGCCCAGAAGCAGCAGCGTCAGTGTCAGTCGTTTCATCAAGCGTCCCCGGATTGGTGATGCGATCCTAACCGAAAGCGCAGGCAATTGGAAACGTTCGCTTTCCAATGAATGGCGACGTCTTCGACAAATTGGTTCTTCATTGTGGAAACGGTAATCCTTGCTCGCCATATTCGATGCACTATCGGGTTGGCCTTAAGGAGATCGCATTGCAGTCGCAAGTCCTGGATTCGACCCTTTATCGTGAGGGTATGAGTCGTTACGCCGGCCATGTCCAGATCGTAACCACAGAATGGGATGGCCTCCGCCGGGGCGTGACCATCACGGCCGCCTGCTCGGTCTCCGACAATCCTGCGACAGTCCTGGTTTGCTTGAACAACGGCAATGCGAACAATGATGTGTTGTTCACCTCTGGCCATTTTGCGCTGAACACGCTGTCGGTTCGGCACCAGGAGCTTGCGAACGCCTTTGCTGGCTTCAAGGGCATGACGTCTGAAGAGCGCTTCGCACTGGCCGAGTGGCAAGTCGCCGTAACCGGATCGCCGCTCCTGTCGGATGCGCTTGTTGCCTTCGACTGTCGGGTCGTCGACCAGAAGGTGACAAACACGCATACCATCCTGTTTGGCGCTGTCGAAGCCGTACATTTTGGTCCCAAGGAGCCCGCACTCATCTATCTGGACCGATCCTACCACGCGCTGTAAGCTCTCTGTCAAAGCCGGGAGGAGACATGGCTGAGACGGATCGAACGCAGGTGCCCAGGTCGATCGACGGGGTCATCGACTTGTTGGCGTCGGAGGATTATCTGGCGGGGCGATCGCTGGCGACGGTGATCTTCCTGGCCCTCAAAATGAAGCGGCCACTCTTTCTTGAAGGGGAAGCCGGTGTCGGCAAGACGGAAGTGGCCAAGGTGCTTGCCAAGGCACTCGACAGGCCCTTGATCCGGCTCCAGTGTTACGAGGGGCTCGACATTTCGTCGGCCGTCTATGAGTGGAACTATCCCGCCCAGATGTTGGAAATCCGACTGGCCGAGGCCGCTGGCCAGTCTGACCGTGACCGCTTGCAGCGGGATATCTTTTCCGAACGTTTTCTGATCCGCCGTCCAGTCCTGGAGGCACTTTGCGGTCAGCCGGGGCGAGCCCCGGTCTTCCTCATCGATGAACTCGATCGAACAGATGAAGCCTTCGAGGCGTTCCTGCTGGAGGTGCTCTCCGACTTTCAGGTCAGTGTGCCCGAATTCGGCACCATCAAAGCCGAGGAACCACCGATCGTCATCGTCACCAGCAATCGCACCCGCGAGGTGCACGACGCGCTGCGTCGCCGCTGTCTCTATCACTGGGTCGATTATCCGGCGGCGGCCGAAGAGCTGTCTATCATCCGACGCAAGGTGCCTGGTTGTGGCGATCAACTGTCACGCCAGATCGTCGCCTATGTGCAGAAGCTCCGAACGATCGATCTCTTCAAGAACCCCGGCATCGCCGAAACGCTCGATTGGGCTACGGCGTTGACCGAACTGGACCGGCTGGCACTCGATCCCGAAACAATTTCCGGCACGCTTGGCACGCTTTTGAAATACCAGGAAGACATTGCCCGGATTGGCGGCGGCGAAGGACAGAAGCTTCTGTCCGAAGTGAAGGCCGAACTCTTGAGTGTGGCAGGATGACAATGGAGGATGCGCCTGGACATGACGGGCTTGTCGTTCCTCCTGTGGCTGTCGGCGAGGGGCGACTTGCCGAAAACATCCTGTATTTTGCGCGAGTGCTTCGCCGGGCCGGCTTGAAGCCCGGGCCGGGGGCGGTCATTGAGGCCATTGAGGCAATCGATGCCATCGGTATCGGCGCACGGCTCGAGTTTCATGCCGCACTGTCGGCGATTTTCGTCAAGAGACACGAGGACCAGCCCGTCTTTGACGAGGCCTTTGCGATCTTTTGGCGCTCGCGCGATCTCGTCGGGAAGATGATCGCCTTGATGTCGCCCGTCGCCGCCGTTGGCGAGCGTCAGAAGCCGAAGGCTGGCGCCGCCCGTGTCAGTGACGCGCTGTTTGCCGAGCGTCAACGGGAGGCCGCCAAGTCAGGCGACCCGGATATCGAGATCGATGCGCGCCTCACCATGTCGGGGAGGGAAGTCCTTCGTCGCCTCGATTTTGGCCAGATGACCGCTGCCGAACTGGCAGAGGCCCGACGCGAGATCCAGCGTTTGTCCATGCCTTTCGATGCCGTACGCACCCGCCGCTTTCGACCGGCACCACAGGGCCGCCATTTCGATGCGCGTAGCACCATCCGCCAGTCCTTGCGCACGGGCGGCGATCTCATGCTGCCGAAATTCCGCGCACCAAGGCTTCGTCCGCCGCCGCTTGTGGTTCTCGCTGACATCTCCGGCTCGATGAGCCAGTACAGCCGGGTCTTTCTGCATTTCCTGCATGCCCTGACCGAGAGGCGCCGGCGGGTGCATACTTTCCTCTTCGGCACACGCCTGACCAATGTCACGCGAGCACTGCGTCACCGCGACCCCGATGAAGCCGTTGCGCGTTGCAGCGAGGCTGTGGCGGACTGGTCGGGCGGTACGCGCATCGGTGAGACCTTGAAGCAGTTCAACCGCGACTGGGCGCGGCGCGTGCTGGGGCAGGGTGCCATTGTCCTCTTGATCACCGACGGGCTGGAGCGGGAGGACATATCGCTTCTGGCGGATGAAACGGCGCGGCTCCACAGATCGTGCAGACGGCTGATCTGGTTGAATCCGCTTCTGCGCTTTTCAGGTTTTGAAGCGCGCGCCCGCGGTGTGCAGGCCATGCTGCCGCATGTGGACGAATTGCGTGCGGTCCATAATCTCGATGCACTGTCCGATCTTGTGCACGCTTTGGGTGGTCCAACGGATCGATCTGTAGATCCCAGGCGTTTCCTGGTGGCAATGAGGAGTGCCTGACCATGCCTGAACCCGCCATCGCTGAACCACCCAAGCAAAAAGCTGCTATTGTCGATCCCTTGGACACCGCCGAAAGCTGGCTTTCCTCCGGGAGGTCTGTCGCCCTTGCAACCGTCGTTGAGACCTGGGGCTCGGCGCCGCGTCCCGTCGGCAGCCATTTGGTGATCGACGCGGACGGCAATTTCGAAGGCTCCGTGTCAGGAGGGTGTGTGGAGGGCGCAGTGATCACGGAAGCGCTCGACGTCTTGGAGAGTGGCAAGGCCCGGATGCTCGAATTCGGCGTTGCCGACGAGACGGCTTGGCGCGTCGGCCTGTCCTGTGGCGGGCGTATCCGCGTCTATGTCGAAAGGCTCGACTGATGCAGGCATCGCTCGTGTTCGCTCTGAATGCCGCAAGGCGTGCCCGACAGGCCGCCATAGTCCTGACCGATCAAATGTCGGGAGAAACCCGATTGATCCTTGAGAGATCCCCTGAACGGAACAGCCTGGACGATACCCTCGCAACCGAAGTCACGAGCCGCTTTCGCAGTGGAAAGTCCGGCAGCGCCGAGATCGACGGCAGGCCTCTGTTTTTCAACGTGCATCTGCCATCACCGCGCATCGCCATAATCGGGGCTGTCCATATCAGCCAGGCGCTCGCGCCGATGGCCGCTATTGCGGGATTTGCCGTCACGGTTATCGATCCCCGAACTGCTTTTGCCACGCCTGAGCGTTTTGCCGGCATAGATCTCGTCACCGAATGGCCGCAGGATGCATTCGCCCTATCGCCTCTCGATGCCCATACCGCGCTGGTGGCTGTGACGCATGATCCGAAGATCGACGATCCGGCGCTTCTTGCGGGCTTCGACGCGGGCGCCTTCTATATCGGGGCGCTTGGAAGCCGAAAAACCCATGCCAAACGCGTGGAGCGTTTGACCGCAGCGGGCGTTGCGCGTTCCGATATCGACCGCATGTCCGCGCCGATCGGCCTTGATATTGGCGCAGCGACCCCGGCAGAAATCGCAGTCGCCGTTCTCGCCGACGTCATTCGCGCCCTTCGCCAACGTGTGGTTCAGTCACCGGGGGCTGATGGATGATCTTCGGTGAATGTCCACTTGATGCAGCAGACGGTGTCATCCTCGCGCATGCGGTCCGCCTTGATGACGGTAAGCTTGCAAAGGGGCATAGACTTTCCCCCTCTGATATCGCGAGGTTGAGATCAGAGGGTATCGACCGAGTGATTGCTGTTCGCCTCGAGGCGGGCGATCTGGATGAAGATGAGGCCGCCGACCGGCTCGCTACATCCGTCGATCTGAAAGGCCTGACACGCAGTCCCGCCTCGACCGGGCGCGTGAATATTTATGCGGCGGAAAATGGTCTCTTTCGCGCCGACAAGAAAATCGTTGATCAGTTCAACCGGATCGATCCCGCCATCACCCTGGCAACGCTTGCGGACCGAAGTGATGTGCGCACCGGTGATCTGGTCGCCACGATCAAGATCATTCCGCTTGCTGTGGCCGGCTCCGCTGTCGCGGGCGCCAAATCTGTCCTCGGTGCAGCGGCTGCCTTCTCGCTCAAAGCCTACACGCCCCGCGCGGTCCATCTGATTGCCACCGAACTCCCATCGTTGAAGCCCTCCGTAATGGACAAGACCGCACGCGTGCTGGAGATGCGCCTTCAGCCATCGGCAAGCCGTCTGGTGTCAGAGCAACGTGTTCCACACAAAGCGGATGCGGTTGCCGCAGCGATCACACGCAGCCTCGGCAAGACGGACGCATCAACACCGCTTATGGTCGTCTTCGGTGCCGCCGCGGTCTGTGATGAGAACGACGTGATCCCGGAGGCGATCCGTCGTGCTGGCGGCATCGTTGAGAGGGTCGGCCTGCCGGTTGATCCGGGCAATCTGCTCGTTCTCGGCCATATCGGAGATGTGCCGGTGATCGGCGCACCCGGATGCGCTAGGTCGCCAAAGGAAAACGGCTTCGACTGGGTTTTGAACGGAGTTCTGGCCGGCGATCCGCCATCAGAGGATGAGATGAGCGGCTGGGGTGTCGGCGGTTTGTTGATGGAAATTCCGGCAAGGCCGCTGCCGCGGCTGACCGCAACCGGCGACGAACCCGCGAAGCAAGAGTTGGCAGTCGTGGTGCTCGCGGCCGGCCGTGCCTCGCGCATGGGGGAAAGCGGACAGCACAAGCTCCTCGCCACCTTCGGGGGAGAAAGCCTTGTCCATCGGGTCGTCCGCCATGCCGTGGAGGCAGACATTGGCCCGGTCATCGTTGTCACAGGCCACCGTGCAGCCGAGATCGCCGCCAATGTCAGCGATTTGCCGGTGGAATGCGTGGAGAACGCGCTTTACCTCTCCGGGATGGCCAGTTCTCTCGCCGTGGGTGTCCGTAGAGCGGAAAGCAAGGGCGCATCTGCAGTGATGGTCCTTCTGGCGGACATGCCAAATGTCGGCCCCACCGACCTGAAGCGGCTGGTTGAGGCGCATGTGGGCGCTGGCAAGCGGGCGATCATCCGGGCAACAGCCGGTGGAAAACGCGGCAACCCGGTGATCCTGCCCGTTTCGACCTTCGAGGCCCTGAAGCGGCTTGAAGGTGACATTGGCGCCCGCGCCGTTATCGAAACGGCAGGCGTTCCCGTCATCGATATCGAAATCGGCGCCGCTGCCCGTCTTGATGTCGACACACCGGAGGCTGTCCTTGCAGCCGGAGGCAAGTTGGAGGGCTGAGAATGGACAGTGCAGCGATCGAGGACATGTTCTTTTCCCTGCAGCCGATCTCCATCCGCCGGATGTTCGGCGGCAAGGGCATTTACCGCGACGGGATCATTTTCGCCATCGAGTTCGAAGGAGACATCCTCCTGAAAGCAGATTCGGAAACGGCACCCCTGTTTGCAGCGGCGGGGTCGACCCAATGGGGCTATGAGGGAAAGACCGGCAAGACGGTGATGATGCCCTACTGGTCGTTGCCAGAGGATGCGCTGGACGATCCGGAAGAGATGCAGCGATGGGCGAGACTTGCCTTCGAAGCGGGCGCCAGAAGTGCAAAAGCTATCCCAACGAAAACAGCATCGAAAAAAGGCCGCAAGTCCTGAAAAGCCGATGTGTCAGGTGGATGCCGTCCACCGGTACACGGCATCACGAGCAAAGACCGAAAGCGGCTGCGGCAGGTCGTCCAAAGCGAACCACCCCATGTCGGATAGCTTGTCAGGCTCCGTAATCCGCGCCTCGTTTGCGTAGTCATCCGTCGTGTAGATCACGGAGATCCAGTGCTGGTCATCTGCCACGATCAACTGTTCTGACAGGCAGAGGAATTCGATCGCACCGATCGCAAGCCCTGTCTCTTCCTCGGCCTCGCGGCGGGCAGCATCCTCAGATCGCTCCATGTGGTCGACCTTGCCGCCGGGAATGGACCAGTGGTCCGCTTCCGGCGATTTGACGCGCTTGTAGAGTAGGATCCGACCGTCTGTGTCACGGATCAGCAATCCCACTCCGAAGCCGGGAAAATCAATGCCGGGTGCGGCCATCAGGCAATCAGATCTTGGCGCTGGCCACGATCAGCATGAAAGCCGGAATTTCATCGCCGAAACCAACCGGTGTCGGACCGTCATCGTCGTCACGGCGACGGCGGCGCTCGCGGTGATCGTCATTGGCGGGATAGGGGCGTCCCGGATTGCGGCCGCCCTGAGGTTTGCGATTGTCCGCTCTCTGGTTTTCGACTGCCACGCTTTCCGTCCTTACCGTTACAGGTGCTTCTTCAACTATGATGATGGGAGTATCCTCGCGCGGCGTGTCAGCCTTGTGACTGCGCTTGCCGCGGCCCCGGTCGCGATCACGTTCGCGACCCTTGCCACGACCGCGACCGGCATCTTCGGTTTCTGCCCGTTCGGGCAGGCCGGAGAGGTCGCCTTCAAGCCATTCGATCTTCTGATCGATCAGCTTTTCGATGGCATCGAGGAACTTGGTGTCGCTGCGCGTCACCAGGGTGAAGGCGGCGCCCGAGCGGCCTGCACGACCTGTGCGGCCGATGCGGTGGACATAATCCTCCGCATGGATCGGAACGTCGAAGTTGAAGACGTGGCTTACGTCCGGAATGTCGAGGCCGCGGGCAGCGACGTCGGATGCCACCAGAAGCGTGATGGCATTGGCTTTGAAGTTGGCAAGCATGGTCGTGCGCGAGCGCTGGTCCATGTCGCCATGCAGGGCGCCGACGGAAAAGCCATGGCGCTCGAGCGAGCGGAACAGGTCCGCAACGTCCTTCTTGCGATTGCAGAAGATGATCGCATTCTTCAATTCATCCTGGGCGCGGATCAGATCGCGCAAGGTCGAACGCTTCTCGTAGTCCTTGTTATGGCAGGCGACCAGACGCTGGGTCACCGTCTTGGCGGTCGACGACGGCGGGGCTACTTCGATTCGCGTCGGGTTCTGCAGGAACTGGTCTGCCAGCTTCTGGATCTCCGGCGGCATGGTGGCGGAGAAGAACAGCGTCTGCCGTGTAAAGGGGATCATCTTGGCAATGCGCTCGATGTCCGGGATGAAGCCCATGTCGAGCATGCGGTCGGCTTCGTCGATCACGAGGATCTCGACGCCGGTCATCAACAGCTTGCCGCGTTCGCAGTGATCGAGCAGGCGGCCAGGCGTGCAAATAAGCACATCGGCGCCACGTTCCAGCTTTCGGTTCTGTTCTTCGAACGACACGCCACCGATCAACAGGGCGACGTTCAGCTTGTGGTTTTTCCCATATTTATCAAAGTTTTCAGCAACCTGCGCTGCGAGTTCGCGCGTCGGTTCCAAGATCAGCGTGCGTGGCATGCGGGCACGCGCACGGCCCTTCTCAAGAAGGGTCAGCATTGGCAGAACGAAGGATGCCGTCTTGCCCGTCCCGGTCTGAGCGATACCCAGAATATCCCGACGTTCAAGCGCAGGCGGGATAGCACCGGCCTGAATAGGCGTCGGAATATTATAGCCGGCATCGGTGACGGCTGAGAGGACTTTCTGGCTCAGGCCAAGGTCAGCAAAAGTGGTCAAAGGGAAATAGTTTCCGTTCCTGTTCAAACGAACATCGATGAGACGGCTCGGATGCGAACCGTATTGGTTGCGCCGAATAGTGGCAAACCATCCGAAAGTCAAGGAAACGGCCAGAATCAACAGAGGAAAGGCTTAACAATGCACGTTAAATTGGGCGGTCCGACAATAAAAGCGGCAGCCAGAAACGGTTGCCATGACGAAGGGCTTGAAAAGCCTTTGCGAATGTCAGTTGATCAGAGGCTCTAGCTTCATGCCGGCATTGAGAAAGCGCATCGGGTCCAGTGCGTCACCATTGCGGCGCACTTCGTAATGCAGATGCGGGCCTGTCGACCGGCCAGTCGAGCCAGAAAGCCCGATCACGTCGCCGGCCTGCAGCGTGTCACCGGCCTTGACCAGAATTCGGGAAAGGTGACCGTAACGCGTTGTCAGACCCAGGCCGTGATCGACCTCGACCATATTGCCGTAGCCACCCGCCATGCCGGCGCTGACCACTGTCCCGGTCCCCGTGGAGCGAACTTCCGATCCGGTCGGTGCGCGAAAATCAATGCCTGCATGCATGGCAAGGCCGCCAAGGAATGGGTCGGGGCGGTTGCCAAAGCGGCTGGTAATGTCGTGGCCAGGGGCGGGATTGGCAAAAGGCAGCCGCCGGGCCGTGTCACGAACCGCTTCAAGCCGCGTGAGTGTCGTATCGAGCATGTTGAGGGAGGCGTTGAAGCTTTGTTCGTTCCGCGGCGCAAGGTAGGGCCCGCCGATCGCCTCGGGCACGATCTCCGCAGCGGCCGACTCGACTGGCACACCTTGCCGGTCAAGAATGGCTGCGATTTCATCCGCCGTCTTTGCTGCACCGGTCGTCAGTTCTGCGATCCGCGCCATCTGTTCCGCCTCAATCTCCTTCAGGGAGAGCGTCATGTGGGAAAACAGGCGGTCCGCACGATCAGCAACATTGTCCGTGGTCATCGGCACGTAGCCAAGCGCAAGCGACGCATGTGCCTTTGGCTGATCAGCTCCTGTCGGCGCGCCGAGTAGCGATGCGAACGCACGCGAACCATCCGGGGTCACGCTGGCCTGATCGTCCTGGGCGCCGTCCTTTTTCCGGGCAGGCGAGGGGCTTTCAGACGGAATAGAAGTCCCGACATTTGCATCCTTCAGCAATGCGCCAATCCGACCATGGCGGGAGGTGAGCGCCATTTGCTGTTCGAGAAGCTTTTCAACTTTTTCCTCGACAACCTGCTGATCGAGCAATTGCCGCGATGTCACGCGATCCACCTGCGCACGCAGTGCCGCGATCCGGTCTTCATATTCATGCTGCATGCGGGCCTGGCGTGCCATGGTGGCGCCAATCAGGTTGTCGCGCAGCACAAGATAGGTCGTCGCACCCAGGTAGCCGATCGCCATGACTCCGATGAAACATGCCGTCAGCGCCAGCATCCAAGGCCTTATCGTCATGTGGCGGATGCGGTCGCCGCTCGCGAGGATGACTACATGCTGCTGACGACGCTTGCCGAAAACCTGGTTGCTGGAAGTCATACCCGTATTGTCCCCTGCTCTTATCCCCGAGCGTCGCCTCGAACAACTCCGGGAAAATCGCGAGTCGTCACAGATCTTCTCGCGAAGATTAGTAATGCATGATTAGGGTTAATGAAGGGTTAGGTGTCGGAAACTGCACGCTCTTTCAGGAATGGTTCTTGGACGATAGACTGCGATAGAAGGAGGGCGTCAAACCGGCCTCGGCCCGCGCAACATCGTTGAAAGGCGCCTTCAGCTGGCCGCGGAAATTGGCGCGCACGAGGTCCTGGAATGTGGTCGCCGGGTTGCGTTTTTCGCGGGCGCAAAGAAAACGGAACCATTTGGCACCTACCGCGACATGGCCCTTTTCATCCTCGTAGATGACGGAGAGCACATCGGCGCTGTCGATGTCGCCGGTTTCCCGCATCTTCTCCTGCAGCGCCGGGGTGACGTCGAGGCCGCGCGCCTCGAGAATGAGGGGTACGACGGCAAGTCGCGCCGTAAGGTCGTTGCGCGTCGAATGTGCGGCCTGCCACAATCCGTCATGCGCCGGCATGTCACCATAGTCCGCGCCGAGCGCCCGGAGACGGTCCCGCACCATGCGGAAATGCTTGGCCTCTTCATATGCGACCTTCATCCAGCCATCGAAGAAGGATTGCGGCACGGGCTCGGTCGCGAAGCGCGCGACGATGTCGAGCGCAAGGTCGACGGCATTGAGCTCGATGTGAGCAAGCGCATGCAGAAGCGCGATCCGGCCGGGAAGCGTATGCAAGGAGCGCTTGCCGACCGCCTTAGGCGGAACGAGTTCGGGCTTGTCCGGGCGGCCCGGTCTGTCGGGCAGGGGCGGATCGAGCGGCGACCGCAAGGACAGACGCCGCTCGTGCCAGCGGACCGCCGCTGTCTGGGCAAGAGCCGTCTTTTCGTCCAGATCGGCGCTCGAGATGGCAAGACTGGCCGCCCCGCGCAACGAGTGGAAAGCGGCTGCCGGCAACGGGCCATCCGCGAAACTCATAGCGATTGCGCAGCCTTAAGCACGGCCTCGGCATGGCCGGGGACCTTCACCTTGCGCCAGACCTCTACGATTTTTCCATCGGGGCCGATCAGGACAGTGCTGCGCTCGACGCCCATGTAAGTCTTGCCGTACATGCTCTTCTCCTTCCAGACGCCATAGGCTTCGAGAGCGGTATGCTCTTCGTCGGCTGCGAGAATGACGGAAAGCGAATGTTTGGATGCGAACTTGTCGTGGCTCTTCACCGAATCAGGCGACATGCCGATGACCACGGTTCCCGCGGCGGCAAAATCCGACGCAAGCCCGGTAAAGTCGACAGCCTCGGTGGTGCAGCCGCTCGTGTCGTCTTTCGGGTAGAAATACAGAACAACCGATTTTTCGGCGAATTCCGAGAGCGATACCGTACCGCCGCCATTGCGGGGAAGGGTGAAATCGGGGGCGCTGTCCCCAGCCGTCAATTCCGTCATGGGATAACCTTTCTTTTGCCCGTTTTGTGAGTGATTGTGGGCGTCATCGATATATAGTCCGCTCCGAGGTCGTCCAGAGCGACTTGATAGCGGCATCGATCAGCGGAGACAATCACCAGGACATGTCTGAGATCCGGGGCGAAAAGCTACGGTTTCGCAAGCGGGACATCGTGCCGCTGCATGCCCTCCCGTCCGCGCAAGCCGAGGACCCCATCATCGTGCATTGCCCTCCGCCGAAGCGATCCATCGCTCGTCGATTGGCGCGCGTTCTGGCGGGTTTTCTGGCGCTGTGGGTTGTGGTCTTTATCGGAATCTATGCCGTGGTCGAAAGCGGCACGCTGGACAAGTCGCTCGCGGCCCGTGCCGAGGCCGTGATGAACAAGGCCGTTGGCCCGGACTTCGAAGCCAGGGTGGGCGCGGCCACCGTGCGTTTCTCGCAAGGCATGGAGATGTCGATCGAGGCACGGGACGTCGTCCTTGTCGATGCTGCTCAGAGACAGCAGATCGCGGTCACGCATTCCGTTCAGTTCGTACTGGACCCCTTGGCGCTACTCGGCGGCCGGTTCGTGGTTCGTGAGGTCGTCAGCAATGGGATCAGTCTCGATGCGCGGCTTCTGCCCAAGCGCGAGCCCATGGATCTCTCCGGTGTCCGCATCGATACGGTTCCGGACATTTTCGAAAAGGCTTTTGTCGAACTCGAACGTATCCAGACCTTCCTGGCGCGTGGTGGCCTTGATCGCCTTCGCCTTGGTGGTCTGGAGGTCGAGACCACCAGCGTCAGTGGTCGACCAATGGTGCTTGGCGTTGACGACATTGCCCTGGAGCGTGGCGTCGATAACTCTCTGTCTATCTTCGGCGCAATCTCCGTTAACGGCCAGCAGACAGAACTGACAGCGCTCACCACGAATGAAAATGGCAAACCGCAATCGCTCACTGTCCGGATCGCCGATTTCCGCGTGACGCCGTTCTTGCTGCGGCGTTCGAGCGCCGGTATGGCACGCCAGGGGATCGACGGAACGGCCGAACTCTTGCTCAATGCAAAACGAGGCAGTCAGGATCAGCCGCCACAGATGGCGCTCGCCGTCAACGTTGACGGCGCGACCTTCTACTCGGACGGGCAGCCGCAATCCCTCGATCAGGCCAGGCTAAACCTGCTCTACGACTTTTCGAAGCGTACCGTCGAACTCTCGGACTCGGTCGCTCGATTTGGCGGAACCGTACTCCCGCTGTCCGGCGGAGTGATCGACCTCGACCGTTTGCCCGAGGGCAAAAATTTCCCGAAGGGATTCGGGGTGGACATCGTCGTCACCGAAGGCCGGTCGAACGTGGCAAGCGCAAATGAAGCGTCCTTGCCCTTTTTCCTGAAAGGTTATGGTCGCTATCTCCCAGGAGAAAAGCGTCTCCAGCTCGATACGCTAGACGTCTCCAGCCCAGCCGGCAGCATGAAGGGCAAGTTGGGTATCCGCTTCGGCGGAACCGGACCTGAAATCCGCTTCAACGCCAAGGTCGAGAACATGAAGACGGCCGCGGTCAAGCAATTCTGGCCATACTGGATCGCCGACAAGCCGCGCAAATGGGTCCTCGAAAACATCTATGGCGGTATCATCCCGACAGGCACGATCGATGTCTTCATTCCGCAGAACCGCTTGAGCATCGAGCCGAAACCTGTGCGGCTCGACGAGAATGAATTGCGCATCGGCTTCGATATCGAGGATGCCCGGCTCAATCTCACGGGCGAGATCCCGCCGCTGCGGGATGTCTATGGGCGCTTCGACATGGTGGGTGGGAAAGTCGATGTGGATATCCGCTCGGCCGGATCCTATTTTCCGTCCGGACGCACAGTCATGCTCGAAGGCGGCGCCTTCAAGCTGGCGGAAGCTTATGACAAGCCGCTCATGGCAGATATCGACGTCAACCTGAGCGGAACGGCGGATGCCGTTGCGGAACTTGTATCGTTCAAGCCGATTGCAGCTCTGCAACGCATCGGCTTCAAGGCGGATGATTTTACCGGCAAGGTGTCGGGCAACGCCAAGATCCGCGTCGGCCTGGTCGCTGACCAGAAGCCGCCTGCACCCGTATGGAGCGCCGGCCTCACACTCGACAAGGTCGATATCAAGAAGCCGTTCGACGGTCGCGAGGTGAAGCAGTTCTCCGGCAAGATCGATGTTGATACAAAGCTGGCACGCATCGAAGGTGATGCCCGCGTCGAAGACGTGCCGATGGAAATTCGCATGGTCGAGCCGGTCGAAAAGAACCAGCCGGCGACTGTGCGTGAGCGCGTGATCAAGGCAAAGCTCGACAATGCGGCGCGGGAAAAGCTGGTGCCGGGTCTCGCGGAGATCATCGACGGCCCCATATCGGTCGAACTGTCGCGCATCGATGACAAGAAGCAGTCGGTCAGCGTCGATCTTAAAAGTGCCAGCCTCACTTTCCCGTGGGTCGGCTGGGCCAAGGGGCAGGGCATCGGCGCCAAGGCTGAGTTCGAACTCATGGCAGACGGAGACGGGCAGAGGATCGAAAAATTCAACCTCGCAGGCGAGGGATTCGGTGTCTCCGGTGAGATGTCGCTCAATCGCAACGGGCTGGTGGCCGCGAACCTTTCTCGTGTGAGACTCAGTCCTGGCGACGAAGTCGCGCTGAAGATCAGCCAGGCCAAGGGGCGATACAGTGTCACAGCAACCGGGGCATCCTTCGATGCGCGCTCGTTGATTTCGAAGGCCAAGAAGCCCTCGGACTCGAGCGGTGGCTCCGGCGGCGGCGCCAGCATTCGTGTGGAGGCGCAGCTCGACCGGGTGGTGGGATTTGGTAATGAGCAACTCTCCGGCGTCTCAGTCATCTATGCCGCGCGGGGCAGTCGGGTGACCGGTGTCGACTTTTCCGGCGTGACGGGACGTGGCCAGGCGCTTGTGGCAAAACTGCGCGACCAGGACGACCAGCGTGAATTGACAATGACCAGCAGTGATGCCGGCGCCGTCGTTCGCTTCCTTGACATCTACAATCGTCTCTCTGGTGGATTGGCCAACATGAAGTTGACCGAGGTTCGCGAGGGCGCGTGGACCGGTGGTCTCGACTTGCGCAACTTCCAGGTCGACAACGAAGAGCGCCTGCAGTCGATCGTCTCCACGCCGGCTGGAGCCGATGGCCAGAGTCTGAACAGTGCGGTGAAGCGGGATATCGACGTAAGTTCTGCCCGATTCCAGCGTGCCTTCGCACGGCTTGCCGTCATCGATGGGACGATCAGCGTCGAGAATGGCATCGTGCGCGGTGAGCAGGTCGGCGCCAGTTTTCAGGGCATCATCCGGGATGCCAGCGGTCGCATCGACATGACCGGAACTTTCATGCCGGCCTATGGCCTCAACCGCCTGTTTGGAGAGCTTCCTGTTATCGGTCTCATTCTCGGCAATGGCCGCGATCGCGGCCTGCTCGGGATCACCTTCAAGCTTACCGGTGCCAGCGATAAGCCGAACCTTGTCATCAACCCGCTCTCGATTATCGCGCCCGGGGTCTTTCGCCAGGTCTTCGAGTTCCGCTAGGTGAAGGCGTATTGAGCGGGATCAATCCCGTTCAAGCATGATGACGGGGATGGCGAGGTTGCGGGCTGCTTCCAGCTTTGCATAGCCCGTGATACCGCCTGAGTTTCGGCACACGAGATGCGTGACGCCAAACCGACGGAGGAGGGAGGCCTCCTCGGAAGCATCCCCGGAAGGCTTGCCCAGCATGAGTGTGTAGTGTGTAAAACCAAGCGGCTGGGTCGGCGGGTCTACCATACGGATAACAAACTGGCAGTCACTCCGCGGCAGAAATGCATCGAGATACTGGCGTCCGAGCGCAAGAAATACGGTCGCCCCCTGCGGCAGGGCGTCGGCCGCGGCCTCCAGGTTTCCGACCGCCGTCCAGAGATCACCCGGCCGGCGGATCCAGGCAGGTCGCTGCAGACGGCGAAGCGGGATGCCGGCAATCGCCGTCGCTCGTGCGGCATTGGCGCTGATGCGATGTGCAAAGGGATGCGTCGCGTCAATCACGCGGTCGAACTGCTCGGCCGTCAGATACTCAACCAGTCCGTCGATGCCGCCGAAGCCGCCGATCCGAACTTCGCCTGGCGGCAGTACGGGCTCCATGGTGCGTCCGGCAAGCGACGTCACCACATGATGGCCTTCGATGACCAATTCGCTGGCCAGGCGTCGCGCCTCCTCGGTGCCGCCGAGAATGAGGATACGTTCCGCTGGCATGGCACTGTCAAGTGGCATGGGCGATGATCTTTCCCTGGCGATCTGTGATGATCACATCGACCGATATTGGCGCGTTTCGAAGGATAGAGAGCGCCGCGAGGCGAGCCAAGGCCGCGACCGATGGTCCGAGATCAATGTCATTTTCTGATGCTATTTTATAGGCTTCCAGGGCGGTGTTCGCATTCAACATCAGATTTCGTGCAGCGGGTGAAAGTGCTTCGCAGACGGGCAACGAAACAAGGAAGCCAAGATCAACCTGACTGCGCGAGGAATGTAGGTCGAGCGCTCCCTGGGCAAGCTTCGTCAGCTTGGCAAACCCTCCGGCGATCGTGAGGCGCGGAACGGGATGCGCCCGCAGATATTTCAGCAGTCCCCCGGCAAAGTCACCCATGTCGAGAAGCGCCGTCTCCGGTAGATTGTGAAATGCCTGGGCTGTCTTTTCCGAGGTAGACCCCGTGGCGCCCAACACATGGGTCATACCGGCTGCGCGTGCCACATCGATGCCGCGGTGGATGGAGTGGATCCAGGCGGCGCAGGAGAAGGGATGCACGACGCCAGTTGTCCCAAGGACCGATAGTCCGCCGAGGATGCCCAGGCGCGGATTCCAGGTCTTGGCTGCGAGTTCCTCCCCGCCGGGAATGGAGATGGTGACCTCGACATCCGCGCTGATCCCCGCTTGGCTACACAGCGCTTCGATCACTGCCGTCATCATCTGACGCGGCACCGGATTAATGGCCGGCTCGCCGACGCCGAGCGGCAGGCCGGGTTTCGTGATCGTGCCGACGCCGTGACCCGCCACGAAACGGATCCCACTCTTGGGCGGCAGCAATCGGACTGTGGAAATCACTGTCGCGCCGTGGGTGACATCAGGATCGTCGCCGGCATCTTTGACGATACCCGCGATGGCCACGCCGTCTTTCAGGTCTTCTGTGGCGAGCGCGAAGGCGGGGCATTCGCCACGGGGCAGGGTGATGGTGACCGGATCGGGAAAGTGGCCGGTGATCAGCGCCGTCATTGCGGCCTTTGTCGCTGCCGTGGCGCAGGCGCCCGTGGTCCAGCCTTTGCGCAGCGGCGCACCGTCAGGCTTGTCCAGCCTGTGCTGCTCTTCGTGCGGTTGGTTCGGCTGCTTCGCGTCGCTCATGGCATGCTTATAGGCGAGCGCGGAGGATCGCGGAAGGCATGGTCTCGGCAAGCTGTATCCGGTGTCGTGGGAGTGGCGCGGATGTGGAATTGCATTTTGCAGCGAGGAGACCTAGAGCTTGAGCATGAGTGACACGATGCGTCTTGCCCTGCCCACAAGCCTGCCCGGGATCGAGCCGGGGCACGTCTGGCTGGCTGGCGCTGGCCCGGGGGATCCAGGCCTGCTGACGCTGCTCGCTGCCAAGGCCCTCTCGGAAGCTGATGTCATCGTGCATGACGCGCTCGTCAATGAGGAGTGCCTGAAACTCGCGCGACCCTCAGCGCTCTTGGAATATGCCGGCAAGCGCGGCGGAAAGCCCTCGGCCAAGCAACGCGACATCTCGCTGAGGTTGGTAGAACTTGCCCGCGCCGGTCACCGGGTGCTCAGATTGAAGGGCGGCGATCCTTTCGTCTTCGGTCGCGGTGGCGAAGAGGCTCTGACGCTCATCGAACATGGTGTGCCCTTCCGCATCGTGCCGGGCATTACCGCCGGCATTGGCGGGCTCGCCTATGCCGGCATTCCGGTCACCCATCGGGAAGTCAACCACGCCGTCACCTTCCTCACCGGCCATGATTCGTCAGGCCTTGTCCCTGACCGGATCGATTGGGACGCGATAGGGCGGGGTTCGCCCGTCATCGTCATGTATATGGCGATGAAACATATGGGCCAGATCGCCCGCAATCTGATCGCTGCGGGAAGGCGAGAGGAAGAGCCCGTCGCCTTCGTCTGCAATGCGGCGACCTCCGAACAAAGCGTTTTGGAGACGACACTTGGCCGAGCCGAAGCTGATATGCTGGCCGCCGGCATCGAACCGCCAGCGATCGTGGTGATCGGCGAGGTCGTGCGGCTTCGCCCGTCACTCGACTGGGTCGGCGCCCTGTCAGGTCGTAAACTTCTGCCCGACCCGTTTGCCGAAGTCCGGAAAGACAGCGCGTGAGTGGTCTGCTGATCGCAGCGCCTGCGTCGGGCTCGGGCAAGACAGTGGTGACGCTGGGCTTGTTGCGTGCCTTGAAGCGCCGCGGCATTCCGCTGTCCCCGGCCAAGGCTGGACCCGATTACATCGACCCCGCCTTTCATGCTGCAGCCGCCGGCACCGATTGTCAGAACCTCGATCCCTGGGCCATGCGCCCTTCGCTTTTGACGAGCCTGTCCGAACGCGCTTCCATGGGCAAGTTCCTTGTTGTCGAGGGCATGATGGGATTGTTCGACGGCGCCGCCGACGGAACCGGCAGTGCTGCCGATCTGGCGCAGCTTCTCGGCCTCCCGGTGGTGCTCGTCATCGATTGTGGCCGCACATCGCAGTCCGTCGCGGCCCTCGTCACCGGCTTTGCCCAGTTTCGCGCAGGCGTGACCATAGCCGGCCTCGTTCTCAACAAGGTCGGCAGTGATCGCCATGAAACCATGCTGCGGGCGGCGCTGGACGCCGTGGGCGTGCCTGTCATCGGCGTGCTGCGCAACGACGCGGCACTCGCCCTGCCCGAACGTCATCTCGGCCTTGTGCAGGCTGGGGAACATGATGGGCTCGAACAGTTCATCGAGGCCGCCGCCGATGCCGTCCAGCGCGGCTGTGATCTCGCCGCACTTCTGGATCTGGCGGGACGGCGCGTCGAACCCGGCCGATCATCACAACCGGATGAAATTCGCCCTCTGGGACAACGGATCGCCATTGCCCGCGACATCGCCTTCGCCTTTGCCTATCCGCACCTGATGGCTGGCTGGCAACGACAAGGGGCGGAACTCACCTTTTTCTCGCCGCTCGCCGACGAAGGGCCGGCTGCTGATGCCGATTCGGTCTATCTGCCGGGCGGCTATCCTGAACTGCATGCCGGCCGGCTTGCCGATGCTGCCCGCTTTCAGTCAGCCATGAGACAGGCTGCTGACCGCCACGCCCGCATCTATGGTGAGTGCGGCGGCTATATGGTGCTGGGCGAGGGGCTGATTGACGCCGCCGGCACGCGCCACGCCATGCTCGGCTTATTGCCGCTGGTCACCAGTTTCGCCGAGCGCAAGCGGCATCTCGGCTACCGCCGCCTCCGCTCTCTCGCGCCGGATCTTTTTGATGGCTGCTACACCGCCCATGAGTTTCACTATTCGACCATTGTCGAGGAATGTCAGGCCGACCGGCTCTTTGACGCCACCGACGCGCTTGGTACCAACCTCGGACCCACGGGATTGCGGCGGGGTGCCGTCTGTGGTTCCTACATGCACCTGATCGACAAGGCAGGAGCGTGAGATGAACGGCAGGATAACGCATGGTGGCGGTATTGCTGCAGCCGTCGCCATCCACGGCGGACGGATCGAGGATTGGCTCGACCTGTCGACCGGCATCAATCCTTGCCCGCCCGCCTTGCCGGATATCCCCGCGCGGGCATGGCATCGTCTGCCGGATCAGGAGTTGGAACTTGCGGCCCGTGAGGCGGCCCAGCGCTACTATGGGTCCGGTGATCGGTTGCCCTTGCCGGTGCCCGGCACACAGTCCGTCATCCAGCTCCTGCCGCGTCTGGTGCCGGCCGGCGGCCGGGTTGCCATTCTCTCGCCGACCTATGGCGAATACCGTCGTGTCTTCGAGCTCGCTGGTTTTACTGTCGATGCGATGTCTGATCTTGACGAAGTCACGGAGCGCCATGCGCTTGTCGTGGTGGTCAACCCAAACAATCCGGACGGCCGCACTTTTCATCCGCAGCAACTCGCTCCGCTCATCGAACAGCTCGGCCGACAGGGTGGTTACCTCGTTGTTGATGAGGCTTTCGGCGATGCCACACCGGAGATCACGATTGCCGCCACGGACGAACCTCATGTCATCGTCTTCAGGTCCTTCGGCAAATTCTTTGGTCTGGCGGGTATCCGCCTGGGTTTCGTCATTGCAGGCAAACCGATCGCGGAGCGTATGGCGGATTGGCTCGGTCCCTGGGCTGTCTCAGGACCGGCCCTGACGCTCGCCACGCACCTTCTGTCTTCGGATGTCGAGCCAATCCATGCGCGTATCGCCGAGCGCTGGAACGGGCTCTACCAGGTCCTCAACCGTGCCGGTCTGGAGATTGCGGGCGCTGCGGGTCTGCTGACGCTGGTCCAGCATGAGAGAGCCGCCGAACTCCACGAACATCTCTGTCGCCATCACATCCTGACGCGCCGGTTCGATTATCGGTCCGACTGGTTGCGCTTCGGTCTTGCCCCCGATACGGCCGGTGATGCCCGCCTCGCCGAGGCGCTCGACCGCTTTTCCCGGTGACGCCATGATACACATAGCCATCCTCGTCCTTGCGCTCATCCTCGATCGGGTTGTCGGGGATCCACCATGGCTCTGGCGGCGTCTGCCGCATCCGGTCGTGATCTTCGGCAAGGCGATCGACGTCTTCGAAAGCCGTCTCAATGGATCAGATCGCTCTTATGAAAATCGAAAGCTGAACGGCGTCGTCACAATTGTTGTTCTGCTGGCGCTTGCGAGCCTTTTCGGCTGGTTCCTGTCCTCGATCTTCTCTGCACTCGGACCGCTTGGATATCTGCTGGAAGCGGTCGTGGTTGCGGTCTTTCTCGCCCACAAAAGCCTCGGAGATCACGTCGAGGCTGTGCTGGATGGACTGCGTCGTGATGGACTTGAGGGCGGCCGGCTCGCCGTCTCGATGATCGTCGGCCGTGACCCTAAAGCGCTCGATACGTCTGGCGTGGTTCGGGCAGCGCTCGAAAGCCTGTCGGAGAACTTCGCCGACGGCGTCGTGGCCCCGGTCTTCTGGTATGCGGTCGCAGGCCTCCCCGGTCTCCTGGCCTACAAGATGTTGAATACTGCTGATTCGATGATCGGTCACAAGAACGAGCGTTTTCGTGCTTTTGGCTGGGCATCGGCCCGGCTGGATGATGTCGCCAACTGGCCAGCAGCCCGGATATCGGCCATCTTGATTGCCTTTGGTGCGGCCCTCCGGTTCGGTCCCGCAGCCGGTCGTCTTTCCTTATCGGTGGCCCTGCGTGATCACGGGCTGCACAGATCGCCGAATTCTGGCTGGCCGGAAGCCGCCATGGCTGGCGCTCTTGATCTTCAACTCGCCGGCCCCCGCGTCTATCAGGGGGAGCGTGTGAGCGAGCCAATGATGCACGCGGCGGGGAGGGAAGAGGCAAGGGCTGCCGATATCGTCAAGGGCCTGTGCGTGTTTCACGCGGCCTGGATCGGGCTTCTGGCCTCAACGCTTCTGCTTCTGGCGATCATCTGCGCATTCTGAGAATGCCTGACGCTGAGCGACCCGAGCCAGAAAAGATCAGCGATCAGCGTCTATGCCTGCCGAATCGCGCAGTCGGTCCAGCTTCGGCACGATCACATGGCGATTGTTCTCGATCACGATCACCCCGTCCTTGCGCAGTTTGGTCATCTGCCGGCTGACGGTTTCGATGGTCAGCCCGAGGAAGTCGGCGATATCCGCGCGTGACAGTGGCAGATCAAACGTTTGCGCGTGGCCGTGTTCCGGATCGATATGTGTGGCGATCAGATAGAGAAAGCTCGCCACCTTTTCCTGGGCGGTCTTGCGGCCAAGCGTCAGCATCCAGTCGCGCGCTTCGTCGAGCTCCTTCAGCGACTGGCTGTGCAGCTTGCGCTCCATATCGGGGACTTCGCCGAGCATCCGATCGACAACGTGGCGCGGGAAGGAACAGATCTCTGTGTCCGTCGCAGCTTCCGCTGTCATCGTGCTTTCGCCCTGGAAGGGGCGACCGAGGAAGTCAGGCGCAAACTGCAGTCCGACAATCTGCTGCCGGCCGTCTGCCATCATCTTCGAGAGCTTGATGACGCCTTTGAGAATGTTGCTGTAGCTGCCGACCAGTTCGCCTTGGCCAATCACTTCGTTACCGCAATCAACGCGACGGCGAACCGAATGCTTGTTGAGTTCTGTCAGCTGGCTTGCGGTCAATACGGAGCACAGTCCGCCATGACGCGCTTCGCAGGAACGACAAACCGCCGGCGCTTCGCACTCCGGCAGATGTTTACGATATGTGTCCATGGTCGAGCCGTCCCATCAACCGTCCAGCCCTCAATGGACCGCCGGTTTAGCGCCCTGTCGCGCTGCCGAGTTTCGCTGAACTCTACGTGATCAACCTAACATCGAATTGATCGAAGTCAAAGGGTGGATCCAGTTCCTGCGCTATCTTTGGTCGCAGTCTCGATACAGATCCTGGGTCCCGTGCGCCATGCAAAATTCGCTCCTGTCCAAATATTCCGGTGCGGTTCCGCGCTATACCAGTTATCCGACGGCCCCGCATTTCCACGAGGGGGTCGACTGCGGCATATATACACAGTGGCTGAAGGCGGTGACCGGACGCGAGCGCATCTCGCTCTATTTGCACATCCCTTATTGTGATCGGCTTTGCTGGTTCTGCGCCTGCCACACCAAACATACGCTGAAATACGAGCCAATAGCGATCTATCTGGAATCGTTGAAGAAGGAGATTGCCGCTGTCGGTGCGATCGTCACTTCGGAAGCGGAGGTTACGGCCGTACATTTCGGCGGCGGATCACCCACCATGCTGCGCCCCGAAGACATGATTGGCCTGATGGATGCGCTAAAGGCAGCCTTCCATTTTGCCAGTGATGTTGAGATCAGTGTCGAAATGGATCCGAACGACCTGGATGAGCCACGCTATGATGCGCTCGCGGCCATTGGCATGACGCGCGCAAGTCTCGGCGTTCAGGACTTCCACCCAGACGTGCAGCGGGCGATCAATCGAATTCAAACCTTCGATCACACCAAGTCGGTGGTTAAGGCCGTGCGGGCGCGGGGCGTCCATTCGGTCAATTGCGACATTCTCTACGGATTGCCACACCAGACGGAAGCCACGCTGACCGACACTGTGAATGACATCCTGTCGCTCAAGCCCGACCGCATTGCGCTTTTCGGCTACGCGCATGTGCCTTGGATGAAGAAGCACCAGACGATGATCCGGGAAGATATCCTGCCGGGTCTTGAGGAGCGGTTCGCCCAGATGAGCCTCGCAGCAGCGATGCTCGTGGCGGCAGGCTATGAGCCAGTCGGCATCGACCACTTCGCGCTTCCCACCGATTCGATGGCCGTCGCGGCAAGGGAAGGGCGCCTCAAGCGCAATTTCCAGGGATATACGGAGGATGCGGCCGAGGTCCTGATCGGGCTCGGTGCCTCCTCCATCGGCCAGTTACCTGGAGGATATGTGCAAAACATGCCGGCAACCGGCGAATATCAGCGTATGGCCGACGGCCAGGGCTTGGCGACTGTGCGCGGCGTAGCGCTCACCGAGGACGACCGCATGCGCCGGACCGTGATCGAGGAGATCATGTGCCGTTTCGCACTGAACTTTGACGCGCTCAGAGACGCTTTTGGTCCACTCGCAACAGATGTTGTCGCCGAAGCGCGCAGCTTTGCAGCCGGCAATCGCGACGGTATCTGTCGCATCGAAGGCGAGCTTTTCGTCATCACGGACGCCGGTCGACCCTTTGCGCGCACAATAGCCGCCGTCTTCGACAGCTATCTTTCCAACGGCAAAGGGCGGCATTCGGTTGCTGTTTAGGCAACACTGAAGTCGCAAATTTCGCTGCTGCGCAAAACGGCCATTGGCATTTCGAGCCGTTTTCCCTATGTGGAACACAGAATTTGAGACTTAAGAGGTACAGGCGTGACCGCTACATTCGACAAAGTTGCCGACATCATTGCTGAAACCAGCGAAATCGATCGCGAGTCGATTACGCCGGAAAGCCACACGATTGATGACCTCGGCATCGACAGCCTCGACTTCCTCGACATCGTATTCGCGATCGACAAGGAATTTGGCATCAAGATCCCGCTCGAGCAGTGGACGCAGGAAGTCAACGAAGGCAAGGTTTCGACCGAAGAATACTTCGTTCTGAAGAACCTCTGCTCCAAGATCGACGAATTGCGGGCTGCCAAGGGCTGATCCGCCTGGAAAGGCGGAGATCGTCATGCTGCTTGAATATTTCCAGATGATTGACAAGGTCGAGAGCGTGGATCTCGGCCTTGGTCGTTTGAAGGCCACCTCGGTCGTGCCGATGGAAAGCCCCGTGTTCGAGGGGCATTTCCCGGGCATGCCGCTGGTGCCCGGCGTCCTTCTGATCGAAACCATGGCGCAGGCCTCCGGCATGTTGTTGCTGGCGGTCAAGGATTTCGGGGCGATGCCTTTCCTTATGTCGGTGGATGGTGCCAAGATGCGCACCTTCGTCGAGCCTGGTGCGGTCCTCGAAATCGAGGCGGAGCTTGAGCACGACGGATCCGGTTTCGCAGTGACCAAGGCGCGCATCACGAGTGGCGGCAAGAAGGTCTGCGATGCGCAGCTCAAGCTACGCACAATGCCCTTTTCGGAAGTGCCGCTCGCACCCATCGTGCGCAAGCGCGCCGAGGAAATCGGGCTCCTGACGGCCATGGCCGCCGGGGCTTGAACCCTTCATTGCACCCAGGCTGTGCGATCTGCTCTTGACCTTGGGGCCTTATTCGGGAAAACCCGCATTTTACGCCGGCAGAGCTGCCCGCGAAAGGATTGCATATGGCCAGACAACCGAATGACGTGGTGATCACAGGGATCGGGATCGTCACCTGCCACGGGACCGGCAAGGAGCCGCATGTTGCGCTTCTGTCCGCCGCTTCAGCACCGGAGCCGGTGCTCGAGACGGAAAAGTTCAAGCCGTATGTCGTGCATCGCCTGCCGGACATCGACTGGTCGACCCAGGTCGGTCGCAAGGACCAGCGGCAGATGGAGAACTGGCAGCGGCTCGGTGTCTTTGCAGCCGGTCTCGCGCTAGACGATGCCGGGATGAAGGATGACTTGGAAGCGTGCGGCTCCATGGATCTTATCGTAGCCGCCGGTGGTGGCGAACGTGACATTGCCGTTGACAGCCTGATCGTCGACGAAGCTTTGAAGCGCAATGATCGCGAGAAGCTTCTGATCGAGAAGCTGACCACCGAACTGCGCCCGACACTGTTCCTGGCGCAGTTGTCCAATCTCTTGGCCGGCAACATTTCCATCGTTCACAAGGTCACAGGCTCCTCGCGCACCTTCATGGGTGAGGAGTCGGCCGGCATTTCCGCAATCGAAACCGCATTTGCCCGGATCAAGGCGGGGCAGTCGACCCATACGCTGGTCGGCGGTGCCTTCATCGCTGAGCGTGCCGATATCCTGCTTCTGGTCGAGGGCATCCGCGCCCATCAGACTGGGCCTTGGCAGCCCCTTTGGGCCCGCGATGGTTCTGAAGGCGGCGGCATGATCCTTGGTACAGTCGGCGCTTTCCTGGTCTTGGAATCGCGCGAACACGCCGAAGCCCGCGGCGCCCATGTTTACGCCGTGCTCGACGCGGTCGAAGGCGATCGCGGCAATCGCGACAATGGGCGTTTTGAACAGCGCCTCGAACGCATTGCGCCGGAAGCCTCTGCGCTGTCGGCTGCCGATACGCTCGTCTTCTCCGGCGCCTCCGGGCTTACTGATCTGACGCAACGTGAGAAGGCTGTCCTCGCGGAACGTTTTCCAGGCATGCCCATCCGCGGTTTCGCCGGTTCGATCGGCCATTCGCTGGAAGCACAGTTTCCGGCAGGTCTGGCGCTCGCCGCTCTTGCAATAGACAGCGGCGCCATCGTTCCGGCTTTCGATCCGGCACATGAAGGTGCCCAGGCGACGCCCGCGAAACATGCCATCGTCTCGACGGTCGGATATGTGCGCGGCGAAGGCCTCGCCGTCCTGTCGTCCGACGCGCTGTAAGGAGAGATCCATGACCGACAACCGCTTCAAGGATCATCTTGGCCGCCCGATTGTTGCCGTCACCGGCATGGGTGTGATCACCTCGCTTGGCCAGGGATTGGCCGACAACTGGGGCAAGCTGACAGCCGGCCAGTCCGGTATTCACTACATCAAGCGCTTCGATACCGAAGGCATGTCGACCCGGATCGGCGGTACCGTCGATTTCGTCGCGGTGCCGGCCAACAATGCGGTCGAGCGTTCTTATGCGCTGGCACGCGAGACGGCGATCGAGGCGCTGGCCCAGGCCGGCATCAATGGCGATTTCAATGGTCCGCTCTTCCTGGCCGCCCCGCCGGTTGAACCGGAATGGCATGACCGCTTTGCTCTCGCCGAGCGCGCGCCGCCATCGACCGAGCCTGGCGATGCCTATGTACGTTTCCTTGCCGCCATGCGCGAAAGGCCGGATCCGGTCTTCCTCGAAGCCGTTCAGTTCGGGTCTATCTCGGAGCGCCTTGCTGACAAGTTCGGTACACGCGGCTTGCCGGTCACCCTGTCGACGGCCTGCGCGTCTGGCGCGACTGCGATCCAGCTCGGCGTCGAGGCGATCCGCCAGGGACGCACGGAGCGCGCTTTGACGGTCGCAACGGACGGATCGATCAGCCCAGAAGCGGTAATCCGCTTTGCGCTTTTGTCCGCGCTTTCCACCCAGAATGACCCGCCGGAAAAGGCATCGAAGCCGTTCAGCAAGGAGCGCGACGGTTTCGTGATCGCCGAAGGGGCTGCGACGCTGGTTCTCGAATCGTTGGAGGCGGCAATCGCCCGCGGCGCCAACGTCCTCGGCGTGATCAAGGGCTGCGGCGAAAAGGCCGATCATTTCCACCGCACGCGCTCGTCGCCGGACGGTGGCCCGGCCATCGCGACGATCAAGGCCGCACTCGCCGATGCCGGATTGTCGGAAGAAGCGATCGGTTACATCAATGCCCATGGAACATCGACGCCGGAAAACGACAAGATGGAATATGGCGCCATGCTGTCGGTCTTTGGTGAGCGCCTGAAGGATGGCATTCCATGCTCGTCCAACAAGTCGATGATTGGCCATACCCTGACCGCCGCTGGCGCCGTCGAGGCGGTGTTCTCGATCCAGACCATGCTGACCGGCACCGTGCCGCCGACGATCAATTACACCAATCCCGACCCTTCGATCGTGCTCGACGTCGTGCCGAACGAAAAGCGGGAAGCTTCGGTTTCGGCGGTGCTTTCGAATTCCTTCGGCTTCGGCGGCCAGAACGCCAGCCTTGTCATGACGCGAGAACCGGCGTAATCGCCCTCGCATCAAGCTTATAGACCAGATTTGACGCCCAGGGGGCGAGGACAGAACCATGCGCGCACTGCAACTGATCGATGACCGCAAGCTCGAAGCCGTCGACGTTCCCGAGCCGGACGCACCGGGCCCTGGCGAAGTGACGCTGAGGGTCAAGGCTGTCGCTCTCAACCACATCGACGTCTGGGGCTGGCGCGGCATGGCATTTGCCAAGCGCAAGATGCCGCTGACGATCGGTGCGGAAGCATCTGCCGTCGTCGAGGCGATCGGCCCCGGCGTATCCAACGTCCTGCCGGGCCAGCTCGTGTCAGTCTATGGCGCGCGCACCTGTGGTCTCTGCAAGCCCTGCCGCGAAGGCCGCGACAATCTCTGTGAACATGTCCAGGGCGTGCACGGCTTCCATCTCGACGGCTTCGCCCAGGAGCTGATCAACATTCCCGCCCGTCAGCTCGTGCCCGCACCGCATGGTGTCGATGCGATCGGCGCCGCACTTGCACCCGTAACGTTCGGAACCGTCGAGCATATGCTGTTCGACAATGCCAAGCTCGAACCCGGCGAAACGATCCTCATTCATGCTGGCGGATCCGGTATCGGCACGGCGGCAATCCAGCTTGCCAAGAAGATGGGCTGCACGGTCATCACCACTGTCGGCTCGGACGATAAGATTGAAAAGGCGAGGGCGCTCGGCGCCGATCATGTGATCAACTATCGCTCGGACCGTTTCGAAGGTGTTGTGCGCAAGCTGACCAAGAAGAAGGGTGTTGACGTCGTCTTCGAACATGTCGGCAAGGACACTTTTGCCGCCTCGATGTTCTGCCTCAAGCGTGGTGGACGCCTGGTGACCTGCGGATCGACCTCCGGCGTCTCGACAGATGTCAACCTGATGATGCTGTTCCAGCAGCAGTTGAAATTGCTCGGCTCTTTCGGTTGCCGGATGGAGAACATGGCGAACGCGATGCAGAAGATGGCGCGCGGCATCGTTCACCCGGTCATCGATACCGAAGTTACCTTCGGCGAGATCGACAAGGCGCTCGAGCGGATGGAAGGTCGCCAGATCTTTGGCAAGATCGTCCTCAGGATGGATTGATCCCGTGCGGATGCTGATCACCCGTATCGTTCTGGCGCTGCGAAAGTTTTACCACTGGTCGGTGGCGCAGGCAGTTTTCGGGTTTCTGACAGCGTTGAAAATCCTGCCGGCGGATGCGGCGATCAACTTTGCCGACAGGCTGATGCGCTGGCTTGGTCCGAAGACCTCTCGCCATCGCCTGATGCTGGTCAATCTGCGCAACGCATTCCCGGAGAAGAGCGAGGCGGAGCGCGAGGCAATCGCCTTTGCGAGCTGGGGCCATATGGGCCGGCTTGCTGCGGAGTATATCTTTCTCGACCGGCTCTTCGATTTTGATCCGAGCCGTCCGGGCGAGGGACGTATCGAGGTTTCCGGCATCGAACAATTCCTCGATCTGCGTGACAATCCGCGGCCCTTCATCGTCTTTACCGGCCATACGGCCAATTTCGAACTGCTTCCAGTCGCGGGTGCTGCTTTCGGTCTGTTTGTCAGCGTCCTGTTCCGGCCGCCAAACAACCCCTACATCGCAGAGAAGGTCTTCAACTTCCGCCGCAAGCGTATGGGGGACCTGGTGCCGTCGCATGCAGGCTCGTCCTTTGCACTCGCGCGTCAGCTGGAAAAGGGCGGCGGCGTCGGCGTGCTTGTCGACCAGAAGTTCAAGAAGGGCGTGGAGACACACTTCTTCGATCGCCCGGTCAAAACCAATCCTCTACTTGCCAAGCTTGCCCGGCAGTTCGAATGCGAAGTCTATCCGGCGCGCTGCATCCGTCTGCCTGGAAATCGGTTCCGCCTCGAAATAGAGCCGCGAATCGCATTGCCACGCAATGCCAAGGGACAGATCGACGTGAACGCCACCGCCCAGGTGCTCAACGACAAGGTTGAAGCCTGGGTGCGTGAATATCCGGAGCAGTGGCTCTGGTATCACGACCGCTGGAACATCAAGCACTCCATCTAATTAAAGGTTGTTCTTACAGAGGCTTACGTCTCATATTCGCGACACTTCGCTCGCGGATATTTTTTGGGCTGCACGATCGAACTGCATACGAAATATTGAATGTGATTTGACCTCATGTTACGCCTTACGCACGGGTAGATTGTGATGGTGCGGGGCACGCCATCACATCCAATGCGGCGAGGTACGGATGTCCAGCGAATATCAAGCAGCCAGTTTACTGGACCTGTTCGAGCAGGTGTCGAACAAGAATCAGCAGTTGCAGCGCGCCATCCATAGCGGTGATGATGCCCTGGTGGCCGCGCTTGACCGCGAAATCGATCCGTTGATCACGGAGATGATCAATCATCGCGCCAGCGAGCCGGAACAGATCTACCTTCAGCTCAGCCTCCTCACGCGTCTGTTGCGAGAAGATGCAGACGACCGTTCCTGCGTCTTGCGCCATGCCTCCATGCTGTCAGTTTTGATCGAGCGCTACTTTGGGCCACGTAAGCCGCAGCCAGCGCTCGATATGGGATCGTCTGCGGTGGATTGTCTTGCCGAATTGGGTGATGACGAGCAGCTCAACGAATCGATCCTGAACAACTTGCCGGATCGGGTTGCGGTCGTAACCCGCGATGATCGCTACCTCTTTGCAAATCCGGCGATGGCGGCACTGCTCAAGGTTCGCCAGATGGATCTGATTGGCCGCAGCATCTTCGACTGCAATCTCTCATCGGCCGCTGTGGTCGATATGCGCATGGCGCTTGATGCCGCTTTCGCGGGGCGCAGCGGCGAGTTCGCCAGCGCCTTCCACGACGGGTATGGCGATGAAGTTGTCTTCAAGGGGCGTTATGCGCCTTTGAAGGCCCGCCAGGGCCTGATCAACGGTGCAGTCCTCACATTGACCGATAGCATCAGTGTGGCCGAGGGCGTCGCTGCCTGAGCGGACATAGGCCGTACTCAACAGTTGGCCGAAGCGGTCTATCCGTCCTGCATGTCCCGGAACAGATATTCGCGTTCGAATGCGATATGGCGGCGGATGCCCTCAAAGAAACCGCGCAGCATGTAGCCGACGGCTTCCATATTGACGATATCGCCTGAGCCCAGTTTCAAAAGTGCGTCCGTCAGTTCTTCCGCGAAACACTCATCTTCACAGTGTTCAAACTTGAGCCGCTCCAGCGTGGCGTCGATATTATGTCCGGCCCGCGGATCGGCGAGAAGCTGCGGAAAGAGAATGCTCTCTTCATAGCGGTGAATTCCCTGGATTAAGGGCCCCAGAGCCTTGGCGGCATAGATGCATTTCTGCCGGTTGACCGCAGATGGCAAGGAGTCGGCAATCGCCTCCAGCTCGGTGCACAGTGCCAGCTGTTCGTCATGGGCCCGACGAAGCCACTGGAGGTCCTCGCCGGTCCTGTCCGCCATTCCACCCGCAGCTCCTCCGCCCGTATCCTGCTCGCCTGCCGTCTGCAGGAGCACCTGTGGAGCCGTCGCTTTGGTCAGCATGTGCATTTCTCCTCGCAGACAATGCTTGCGCCATCGCACGCACAGCACACCGGGTGCTCTGATGGCCAAGGTTCAAGCTATCGTCTCAATCGCCGCTTGTTTGCCCAGCTTCGCCAGTTGCACGCGATCCTGCATTGACTTGGATCAAGGTGGCTTCGTGTCCGCGATGCGATGGATGCAGACGACGCGAGAGGATTCCCTTCCCGAGGGCCTTCCGCGAAGAGATCAGCAAGCCGTTGGGGGATTCCAACAATGAACTATACGCTAGAGACTTTGGTGATGGCGGTGCTCGCCTTCGCCGCGCTGCTCGGGGTGGCTTTCGCCCATGACAGCCTCTTTGCGGCCCATATGTGGGTCGCCTTCTTTACACTGGCTGCGGGCACCGTGGTCATGCTGCGGCGGATGAAATTTGCGCCCGTCGGCGCAAAGCCGGTCACCGCGCCAAAGTCCGAATATTTCGACGAAGTCGTCAAGTATGGCGTCATCGCCACGGTCTTCTGGGGCGTCGTGGGCTTCCTGGTTGGCGTGGTCGTCGCCTTGCAGCTCGCTTATCCCGACCTCAATATCGAGCCGTTTCTGAACTTCGGGCGCCTGCGGCCGCTGCACACTTCTGCGGTCATCTTCGCCTTCGGTGGTAATGCGCTGATCGCCACCTCTTTCTATGTGGTGCAGCGAACCTCGCGTCAGCGACTGTTTGGCGGAAATCTCGGTTGGTTTGTCTTCTGGGGCTATCAGTTCTTCATCGTCATGGCGGCCACCGGTTATCTTCTGGGCATCACCCAGGGCAAGGAATATGCCGAGCCGGAATGGTATGTCGATCTGTGGCTGACCGTCGTGTGGGTGGCGTATCTGATCACCTTCATGGGCACGGTGATGACCCGCAAGGAGAGCCACATCTATGTGGCCAACTGGTTCTACCTGGCCTTCATCGTCACCATCGCAATGCTCCACATCGTCAACAACCTGTCGATGCCGGTCTCATTCCTGGGTGTGAAGAGCTACTCGGCTTTTGCGGGCGTGCAGGATGCTTTGACGCAGTGGTGGTACGGCCATAACGCTGTCGGCTTCTTCCTGACCGCAGGCTTCCTCGGCATGATGTATTATTTCGTGCCGAAACAGGCTGGTCGTCCGGTCTATTCCTACCGCCTGTCGATCATCCACTTCTGGGCCCTGATCTTCATGTATATCTGGGCGGGTCCCCATCACCTGCACTACACGGCACTGCCCGACTGGGCGCAGACGCTCGGTATGGTATTCTCGATCATGCTGTGGATGCCGTCCTGGGGTGGCATGATCAACGGTCTGATGACGCTCTCTGGCGCCTGGGACAAGATCCGCACTGACCCGATCATCCGCATGATGGTCATCGCGATTGCCTTCTATGGCATGTCGACCTTCGAAGGTCCGATGATGTCGATCAAGGCCGTCAATTCGCTCAGCCACTATACCGAATGGACCATCGGTCACGTTCACTCCGGCGCTCTGGGCTGGGTCGGCATGATCACCTTTGGTGCGATCTACTACCTGACGCCGAAGCTGTGGCACCGCAATCGCCTCTATTCGATGCGCATGGTCAACTGGCACTTCTGGCTCGCCACCCTCGGCATCGTTGTCTACGCCGCGGTCCTTTGGGTTGCTGGCATCCAGCAGGGGCTGATGTGGCGCGAATACGACGAGCAGGGCTTCCTGGTCTATTCCTTCGCGGAATCGGTCTCGGCCATGCATCCCTACTTCGTGCTGCGTGCGCTGGGCGGTGCCATGTATCTCCTCGGCGGATTCATCATGGCCTACAACGTCCTGATGACCATCCTCGGCTATGAGCGCCAGGAAGCGCCTATCGCCGGAACGGTCGCGCCTGTTGCTGCTCAACCGGCTGAATGAAAGGAAGGCTCACATGTCCATTCTTGATAAACACGCAATCCTCGAGAAGAACACGAGCCTTCTCTTCCTCGGTTCGCTGCTGGTCGTGACCATTGGCGGTATCGTGGAAATCGCTCCGCTCTTCTACCTCGAGAACACCATCGAAAAGGTGGAGGGCATGCGGCCCTACGCACCGCTCGAACTGGCCGGCCGCAACATCTACATCCGCGAAGGGTGCTATGTCTGTCACAGCCAGATGATCCGTCCCTTCAAGGACGAGGTCGAGCGTTATGGCCATTACTCGCTGGCCGCGGAATCGATGTACGACCATCCGTTCCAGTGGGGTTCAAAGCGCACCGGACCGGATCTCGCCCGTGTCGGGCAGCGCTATTCCAACGAGTGGCACGTCCAGCACCTGACAGAGCCGCGCGATGTCGTGCCGGAATCGATCATGCCGAGCTATTCCTACCTGAAGGAAACGCCCCTCAAGGTGGCAAACGTCGGGATGGAGCTGATTGCCAACCGTCGTGTCGGCGTTCCCTATAGCGACGAAATGGTCGAGCAGGCCGAGGCGGATCTGGCGGCCCAGGCTGATCCGAATGCGGATACGACAGCGCTTCTGGCACGCTACCCGAAGGCACAGATTGGTGATTTCGACGGCGATCCGGCCAAGCTCACAGAGATGGACGCGCTCGTTGCCTATCTCCAGATGCTCGGCACGCTGGTCGACTTCTCCACCTATGACGACGCAACCGGGTATCGCTAAGGAGGGCACCATGGAAACCTATACCGCCATGCGGCACTTCGCCGACAGCTGGGGCCTTCTTGCAATGGCTCTGTTCTTTGCCGGCGTCGTGCTCTTCACCTTCCGCCCCGGCGGCAAGACGCTTGCCGACGATGCGGCCAGCATCCCTCTCAAGGAGGATTGAGTTATGGCAGACAAGAAACACATCGACGAGATCAGCGGCGTCGAAACCACTGGCCATGAGTGGGATGGCATTCGCGAACTCAACAACCCGATGCCGCGCTGGTGGGTCTACACCTTCTACGTGACCATCCTCTGGGCGATCGGCTACACGGTTATGTACCCGGCCTGGCCGCTTCTGACCGGCAACACCAAGGGGTGGCTTGGATATTCCAGCCGCGCCGAGGTCGCTCAGGAGCTTGAGGTGGCGAAGTCATCGCAGGCCGTCTACCTGGAAAAGATCTCCGCAATGTCCCTTCAGGACATCGTTGCCGACCGTGAGCTAGCCCAGTTTGCTGTCGCCGGTGGTGCTGCAGCCTTCAAGGTCAACTGCTCGCCCTGCCATGGGTCGGGTGCTGCCGGCGGCGCCGGTTATCCGAACCTGAACGACGACGATTGGCTCTGGGGCGGGGATCTGGAAGCGATCCACACCACGATCGCACACGGGATCCGCTACGATCAGGACGCCGATACGCGCGTCTCTGAAATGCCGGCCTTCGGCGAAATTCTCGACGCCGATCAGGTCAAGCAGGTCGCGGCTTATGTGGTCAGCCTGACTGGAAAGCCTCTCGATGCCACCATGGTCGAGCCGGGCAAGGCAGTCTTCGCTGAAAACTGCGCATCCTGCCACGGCGAAGATGCCAAGGGTGGCCGCGACTTCGGTGCGCCGAACCTCGCGGATGCCATCTGGCTCAAGGTGGATGGGGAAGCACAGATCGCAGCCCAGATCCGCCAGCCGAAACACGGTGCGATGCCGGCGTGGAGTGCGCGTTTGGGCGACACTACGGTCAAGCAGCTGACAGTCTACGTCCATTCTCTGGGCGGCGGCGAGTAAGTCTGAAAACCGACATCGCGGGCGGGCGTATCGAAAGATGCGCCCGCCCGTTCTTCGATATAGGCTTTTCTCTATCTGTTGCGACGCTTCGCCGCTGCTTGACTTAAGTCAAGGCGGGATGGTGCCGGGGGTGGGACAAGGCGAACATCAGAAGAAGGTTCTCCTGCCATGACCATGCATACCGATGAGATGCGCTCAACCGAAGCCGGCGACGTCGAGAAGCTCGATGCTGCGCCGGTTATGTCCGCCCGGACACGCCAGCCGCTCTATGAGGCACGCAAGAAAATCTTCCCGAAGCGGGCCGAAGGCAATTTCCGCCGCTTCAAATGGTTCGTCATGGCGATTACGCTCGGCATCTATTACCTTACGCCCTGGCTGCGCTGGGACCGTGGGCCATTCGCTCCGGATCAGGCTGTCCTGATTGATCTTGCCAATCGCCGATTCTACTTCTTCTTCATCGAGATCTGGCCGCAGGAATTCTTCTTCGTGGCTGGTCTGCTCGTCATGGCCGGTTTCGGCCTCTTTCTCGTGACGTCGGCTGTCGGCCGCGCCTGGTGCGGCTATACCTGTCCGCAGACGGTCTGGGTGGACCTCTTCCTGGTCATAGAGCGCTTCATCGAAGGCGATCGCAACGCGCGCATCAAGCTCGACTCAGCACCCTGGAGCTTCGACAAGCTTTGGAAGAGGGTGTCCAAGCACGCGATATGGATCCTGATCGGCGTGCTGACCGGCGGCGCCTGGATCTTCTACTTCGCAGACGCTCCGACACTGGCGCGTGACTTCATGACCGGCAATGCCGATCCCGCCGCTTACATTACTGTCGCCATCCTCACGACCACGACCTATGTCTTCGGTGGGCTCGCTCGCGAGCAAGTCTGCATCTACATGTGCCCCTGGCCGCGCATCCAGGCAGCCATGCTGGATGAGAATTCGCTCGTGGTCACCTATAACGACTGGCGCGGCGAACCGAGAACGCGGCATGCCAAGAAGGCAGCGGCCGCCGGTGAAGCGGTGGGCGACTGCGTTGACTGCAATGCCTGCGTCGCCGTCTGTCCCATGGGGATCGATATTCGCGACGGCCAGCAGTTGGAATGCATAACCTGTGCGCTCTGCATTGATGCCTGCGACGGTGTCATGGACAAGATCGGCAAGCCGCGCGGACTGATCGCCTATGCGACGCTCGATGAGTACCAGTCGAACATGGCACTTGCGACCAACAACGGCGCAGCGGCAATTGACCCGCGCCAGGTGCGCAATCCTGATGGCAGCTTCTCCGACAAGATTCGCCATTTCGACTGGCGCGTCATTTTCCGTCCCCGCACGCTGCTTTACATGGGCGTATGGAGTGCCGTCGGTATCGGACTTCTGATCGCGCTCGTTGGACGCGACAGGCTCGAGCTCAATGTCCTGCATGATCGCAATCCGCAATATGTGCTGGAATCGGATGGTTCAATCCGCAACGGATATACGCTGCGCATCCTCAACATGGTCGCGGTCCCGCGCGACATTATCGTCCAGCTGGATGGCTTGCCGGAGGCAAACATGAAGATCAACGGGGTCAGCGAGACGCCGGCACGGTCGTTCACCGTCTCCGTTGAACCCGATGAAGCCACCACGTTGAAGGTCTTTGTCACCATGGCAGGAAAGATGGTGACGAACGAGAAACAGGACCTTCGCTTCGTCGCCAAGGACGTCGCCAGCGACGAACAAGCCATCTATGACGCCGTCTTCATCGGCCCAGGAGCCAAAAAATGAGCGCTGACGCAAAAAAGTCTTTCACCTTTACCGGCTGGCATATGGTGGCCGTCATGGTTTCGTTCTTCGGCGTCATTATCGCCGTAAACTTCACTATGGCCTATCTGGCAACCTCAAGCTGGAGTGGCCTCGTTGTGAAGAACACATATGTTGCGAGCCAGGAGTTCAACGGCAAGACGGCGGCGATCCGCGAAATGCTCTCGACGGGCATTGTCGGCGAAACGAAGGTCACGGTGTCAGGCATTCGCTATCGCTTGATGCTTCCCGGGAATGTGCCCGTGGTTGCAGACAGCGTTCTGGCGCATTTCAAGCGTCCGGTCGGCGTTGAACATGATTTCGAACTGGCCCTGACCCCGGCTGGCGATGGGCTTTATATCGCCGACAGGGACATCCAGCCCGGCAATTGGATCGTCGAGATCATGGCCAAGACAGACGGCCGAACGATCATGCATGAAGCAAACCGGATCACCGTTTCGGGGGAATGACGATGAGTTGCTGTGCAGCCGGGACAGAAGGCGCATTGGATATGGAGCGGGCCGGACACGCGCTTCCTTCGGCCGAAGAGTTGCGACTGTCGAGCCGCCCGGTCGGTCCGGGGCTTCTGCAGGTCGATCTCAGCGTGCCGGCCGTGCATTGTGGCACTTGCATCATCACGATCGAAGGTGTCCTGAAGGCCTTACCGCAAGTCGAGCGTGCCCGCGTCAACCTGTCGACCAAGCGGGTTTCCGTCGTGTGGAGAGAAAGCGTCGACGGCTTGGAGACGGATCCTGTCTCTCTGCCGCGCGCAATTGCCTCCACTGGGTATGAATCGCATCTGTTCACGGCAGCCGAGGAAGCATCTGACGCTCTGCGAAACCAGTTGATCCGCGCTGTAGCGCTGTCCGGCTTTGCGGCGACAAACATCATGCTGTTGTCGGTTTCGGTCTGGTCGGGGGCTGAAGCCTCGACCCGCGACCTGTTTCACTGGATTTCCGCTCTGATCTGCGCCCCGGCGCTGATCTATGCAGGGCGCTTCTTCTATCAGTCGGCCTGGAACGTGATTAAGCATGGCCGCACCAATATGGATGTTCCGATCGCGATCGGCATCTCGCTGTCTTATTTCGCATCGCTCTGGGAAACGATCCATCATGGCGAGCACGCCTATTTTGATGCGACGGCCTCGCTGCTCTTCTTCCTGCTGATCGGCCGCACACTCGATCACATCATGCGCGACCGCGCGCGATCGGCAATCAGCGGCCTGGCGCGGCTGAGCCCTCGGGGTGCCATGGTGCTGACGGCCGAGGGCGGCCGCGATTTCCGCACGGTCGAGGAGATCAGGGTCGGCGACCATGTGGCAATCGCCGCCGGTGACCGCATTCCTGTCGACGGCGTCGTTTTGACTGGTGAAAGCGACCTCGACATGTCGATCGTCAATGGTGAGAGCGCGCCCGTCTCTGTGCGTCCGGGAACGCAGGTCCAGGCCGGCACGATGAGCCTTACCGGCTCGTTGACAATCAGAGCAACGGCAACGGCGCAGAACTCCTTCCTGGCGGAAATCATTCACCTGATGGAGGCGGCGGAAGGGGGCAGGGCGCGTTACCGGCGCATCGCCGACCGCGCGGCGCAATACTATTCGCCAGCCGTCCATTTGCTCGCGATCACCTCCTTCATCACCTGGGGCCTTTACGACGGTGACTGGAAACATGCGATGATGGTGGCGATTACCGTCCTCATCATCACCTGCCCATGTGCGCTTGGCCTTGCCGTGCCGGTCGTTCAGGTCGTCGCAGCCGGACGCCTGTTTAAGGCCGGCATCATGGTCAAGGACGGATCTGCCATGGAGCGGCTCGCCGAAATCGAGGCAATCGCTTTCGACAAGACAGGAACGTTGACGCTTGGACGGCCTCGGCTTGTTGACAGCGGTCGGATCGACGCCCGAACCTTTGCCATTGCGGCCGGTCTTGCCGCCCATTCCCGCCATCCGCTGTCCAGGGCCTTGTGGGGTGCCTATGGCGGTCAGCCCGAAAGCTTCGACGCAGTGCGGGAAGTGCCGGGTGCAGGCGTCGAGGCGGAAACGGCCGAAGGCCGCTGGCGCCTCGGAAATCGCCGCTTTGCCGTCACTGCCCGGCCGATGGAAGACGCGGCAACTGATCAACCCTTCTCGGAAGTCGTGCTGTCTCTCAATGGCCTGGAACGGGGAATTTTCCTCTTCGAAGACATCCTTCGTCCGCGTGCGGTACAGGCCATTGCCCAATTGAAACAGGAAGGGTTTGGGCTCGCCATCCTGTCCGGTGACCGGTCGGCGGTCGTGTCGCGGCTCGCCGGCGACCTTGGCATTGCCGACTGGCATGCCGCACTCACACCGCGTGAAAAGGCCGAGGCCTGTGCCGAAGCGTCTGCCGAGGGCCGGCGCATGCTGATGGTCGGCGACGGGATCAATGATGCACCGGCGCTCGCCGCCGCCCATGTGTCGATGGCGCCGGCGACAGCGGCCGATGTCGGTCGCCAGGCCGCTGATTTCGTTTTCATGCGCGACGGCCTCGAAGCCGTGCCCTTTGCGATCGAAGCCTCGCGTCGCGCTGGCCAGCTCATCCGGGAGAATTTTGTCCTCGCGATCGGCTACAATGTCATTGCCGTGCCGATTGCACTTCTTGGCTATGCGACGCCCCTGATCGCTGCCGTTGCCATGTCGACATCCTCGATCATCGTTGTGGTCAACGCGCTCCGGCTGAACCGGCTCACCCTTGACGGTGCGACCGCTGCGCCACCGACTGCGATCGAGCGCGCTGCGGTGTCAGGCGATGCGAGGCTCGCTGCATGAATATGCTGATTTACCTCATCCCGATCGCGCTGTTTCTCGGCGGCCTCGGTCTGTTTGCCTTTCTCTGGTCGCTGAAGAGCGGCCAGTATGACGATCTCGACGGCGCAGGTTGGCGTGTCATCACGCAGGACGACGACAAACCCGGCGATTGACACTGCGTTGACCATCGGGGCCCAATTTCCGTCTTGCCGCATCGGGCAACGAATGCGAGAAAGCCGCATCCTGAATGTGCATGCGGAGGTCTTGACGTGCAGCAAGCGGAAATTGGTCTGATCGGTCTCGGGGTCATGGGCTCCAATCTGGCGCTCAACATCGCAGAGAAGGGCAATCGCATCGCGGTCTTCAACCGCACGCCGGCCCGCACCGACGAATTCCTCGGTGAAGCAGGCGATCTGGCAGGCCAGATCATCGGTTGCCACACGATCGAAGAATTTGTCGCCGCCATCCGTCCGCCGCGCCCGATCATCATCATGATCAAGGCCGGTGAAGCCGTCGACCAGCAGATCGAAGCGCTGATGCCGTATCTGTCGAAGAACGACATCATGATCGATGCCGGCAATGCCAATTTCCGTGACACCGTCGCCCGTTTTGAAAAGCTTGCCGGCACTGACTTTACCTTTATCGGCATGGGCGTGTCCGGTGGCGAGGAAGGCGCGCGCCACGGTCCGTCGATCATGGTCGGCGGCACGGAAGACAGCTGGAAGCGCGTCGAGCCCGTACTGACCTCGATCGCTGCGAAGTTCAATGATGAGCCTTGCGTCGCGTGGCTCGGCACGGATGGTGCTGGCCACTTCGTCAAGACGATCCATAACGGCATCGAATATGCCGACATGCAGATGATTGCCGAGATCTACGGCATCCTGCGTGACGGTCTCGGCATGTCTGCAGCCGAAATCGGCGAGATCTTCGGCACCTGGAACAAAGGCCGCCTCAACTCCTATCTGATCGAGATCACCGAGAAGGTCTTGAAGGCCACCGATCCGGAAACCGGTGCGCCGATGGTCGACATCATCGTCGATGCAGCCGGCCAGAAGGGCACGGGGAAATGGTCGGCGATTGAGGCGCAGAATCTCGCAGTGGCTGCGAGCGGCATTGAGGCCGCCGTTTCCGGCCGCGTGCTGTCGTCGCTGCGCGAAGAGCGCCTTGCTGCCGAAAAACTCTTCGGCCTGCCAACACTCACCGAAGCGCCGAAGGACAAGGCCGCCTTCATCGCCGATCTTGAAAATGCGCTGCTGGCCGCCAAGATCGCGGCTTATGCGCAGGGCTTTGCCGTGATGTCGTCGGCATCGCAAGAGTTCAACTGGTCTCTGCCCATGCCGACGATCGCCCGCATCTGGCGCGCCGGGTGCATCATCCGTTCGCAGTTCCTCGACGAGATCACTTCGGCTTTCACCAAGGACCCGAATGTGGCCAATCTCGTTGTCACGCCGGCCTTCTCGGCCATGGTCAAGGAAACGGATGGAGCACTCCGCCGGGTCGTCGCCCATGCCGCGCTTTCCGGCCTCCCGGTTCCGGCCCTGTCTTCGGCCTTGTCCTATTTCGATACCTATCGCCGCGGCCGCGGCACGGCCAACCTGATCCAGGCCCAGCGCGATTTCTTCGGTGCCCATGGCTTCGAGCGTCTCGACGGCAAGGACATCCATCATGGTCCGTGGGCGGGCCAGTTCTAAGCCGAACGCAATCCGGTGCTTCTTGGCACGCATCAGGCCCGGGGCTCTATGGTCCCGGGCCTTTTCTTTCGGAGGCGCCATCGGTGGCGTCGCCCCGGCTACGCCATGCTCTCCGTGGCGCTGGCGCAATGTGCTTCGCACTTTTGCTGGAATGGCTCTCGAAGCCTTGAGTGTAGTCTTGCGTGTGTACAACCGTGCTCGATTAAAATCCTAGGAATTTCCTTACTCACCATTTAACGAATCGCGCCTAGCGTCTGCCTTCGGTTAACGAAATCTCTCGTATTTCAGGCGTTGTTTCATGTTTTCCTTTCATTCGCAGTCGCTTTTGCTGGCGAGCGTGGCCATTCACGCCGTCTTTTCACTCGTCTTCCTGCGTCTATGGCGGCAGGGTGGGCGTCGGCTTGACTTCCTGCTTTGGGCTCTGGCCGCGATGAGCGGCGCGTTCGGCGCCATCTTGGCATCAACTGGAACGGCCCTTTCCATACCGTTTGGGCAGGGCCTGCTCCTGATGTCGCTTGCGCTTGCCTGGCAGGGCCTGCGCAGCTTTGATCACCGAGCGGTACATTTGCAATTTGCCACTATGGGACCGGTTCTGTGGGCCGCGTTCACCGCGAGCTTTGCTGTCTTCAACGAGGACAGCGGCCTTCGTTTCGTTTTCTTCGGTCTGATCTCCGCCCTTTATTGTGGTCTGATCCTGCGCGAACACTGGATCTCTGCTCGTAGCGAGCGCCTGCCGAGCCGAGGCCTGATCGCTGCATGGTTCGCCGTTCATGGGATCACCGGTCTTGTCCTCGCGGGCAATGGCATGGCCGAACTCGTGACGGGGCAGAGTGATGCCATCGTGACGACACCTTCGCTGTGGAGCGACCTCCTCGAAGTGGAGTTTCTGCTGAGTGCCTTCCTCGGCAACTTCAGTGCCTATGTGATGGTCAAAGAGCGGCTGCAGCTCGAGAACCAATGGGTCGCAGCAACCGACACCCTGACTGGCCTGGTCAACCGTCGCACCTTCCTCGACATGATGCAGACTTTGTCCTTCAAAATCCGCGGCGAGGGCGCCTTTCTCTATGTCGATGTCGACCACGTAAAGCGCATCAACGACCGCTTCGGTCATTCCAGTGGCGATGAAGTCTTGCGAAGCTGCTCACAGCTGATGGCCCGTGAACTACCGTCGAATGCGTTGATCGGCCGCTTGGCAGGAGCGGAATTTGCCGCCTATGTCCCGGATTGTGATGTCGACCGGGCGGCGATGCTCGGCAGTTTGATTCACGATACGGTGGCTGAGCAGATGTTCTTCTTCGGTGCCGAGATGGTGACGGTGACCGTCAGCGTTGGCATTGCCCATGGTGCCATGCAGGTCACGCCCGATGAGTTGCTGAAGCGCGCGGATGCGGCACTCCACACGGCCAAGGTTCGCGGTCGCAACGCGGTCGTCGTCTGGGATGAAGGCCAAGCTCCAGCTTTCGGATAGGATAGGTTTGGGAACGGTAGCCGCGCTCAATCCCAGCGCGGCTGACTGATACTCTGCAGCAGGGACGGCTCGATCCCGTCGATCCGCGCAATGACGGCCTTGGCAAGTTCACGCCCCGCCTGGCGGACGTCTTCATGCGCGGTGATGATTTCAGGTCGCACCCATTTCAGAATGGGAGTGCCTTGCTTGGCGACCAGATCAAGCTCCCGGCCAACCCGCTTGCCAGCTGCTTCAATGCCGGCATTGGCGGCAATCGCACTGCTGCCCGAAGACAGGACCAGGCCATCCGGCGCATCCGGCCCGCTCATCAGGCCCTGAACCATCGTTCGGATTTCCTCAAGCGAGGCGTCGATATTGATTGGCAGCGACACTTCCTGTGCGCCAAAAGTCGTCATCGCCTGACTGAAGCCTGCGCGAAGATGGTCGTAATAGGTGAGCTTGCTTGGCGGCGGCAAGAGTGCGATGCGCTTCCGTCCCCGCGCGACCAGACGTTCCACAGCTCCATAACCGAACGCTTCATTGTCGAAGTCGTGGAAGGGGTGCGGTTCGCCGAGCCGTGTGCGCCCGTGGGTCGCAAACGGCATGTTGCGCTCCATCAGCAGGCTGACCCGCGGATCCTCCGGCTCCAGCCGCGATATGATCACGCCGTCGGCTGACCCCGTCTCGAGGATATAGCGCACGGGCAGCATCGGGTCTTTGGTATGGGCGTGCGGCGTGACCACGATATGGTAGGGCGTGCCCGCCAGCACTTCCGAAATGCCGACAACCATCTGGTTGGAAAAGCCAAGGATTTCCTCGTCAATCCCAAGGACCAGCGCAATTACATTGGTTTTGCCTGTGCGCAAACGCACGCCCGCACGGTTCGGCTGGTAGCCGAGCTGGCGGGCCACCATCCGCACCCGTTCTTTGGTGTCTGCACCAATATCGGGCGCATCCTTGAGGGCCCGCGACACCGTGGTGATGCCGAGCCCGGTCATGAAGGCGATCGTTTTGAGGGTCGGTCGTTCCGAGGCCCCGCCCGGCTGCGCCGGCATTCGTTCTTGCTGTTCCGTCATGCTGTCCCGCCACTCGCTTTCGCCCGCTTATAGTCGGTCCCAAGCCCTGTGCAAACCGGCCCGGCGGCACCATTTTTCAGCGCCACAGCCTTTAAATCTGAAACGATACAGTTTGTTTGTCGAGCCTTTATTTGCATCCAGGATCGCAGTCGCTCAACTCATAGGCGTGCGGGGAGGCTGCTGCATTGCAAGAGGGATTTGTGTTGCGGCGCGAGAAGTTTCATCTAGTTTGTCCACAATTGTGAGGCATTTCAGTCATATTTATCGTGATGCGTTGCAATACTTTTCTGGATAGGTCCTGTCTTCTTGGTCGTGTCGCCCTGAGGTTTTGAGCGGAGGGAGGGCTGTTAACAAAAATTCTTCCGCAGCCGGTTGCGTGTGTCTGACACTTCGCATAAGTTTTTCCGGCAACGTTTCAGTGAGGGAGGAGACTCATGAATATTCGTAGCTTTGCGGCAGCTCTAGCCGCTACCGTCGTCATGCCGTTTGCGGCAGCGCAGGCCACCGATCTCGAAGTAACCCATTGGTGGACGTCCGGCGGTGAAGCCGCGGCCGTCGCCGAACTCGCCAAGGCTTTCGACGCCACCGGCAACAAATGGATCGACGGCGCCATCGCCGGGTCCGGCGGCACGGCCCGCCCGATCATGATCAGCCGCATCACCGGCGGCGATCCGATGGGCGCCACCCAGTTCAACCACGGCCGGCAGGCCGAGGAACTGGTTGAAGCCGGCCTGATGAAGGACCTGACGGCGGTTGCCGAAAAGGAAAAGTGGAAGGATATCATCAAGCCGGCAAGCCTGCTCGACAGCTGCACGATCGACGGCAAGATCTATTGCGCGCCGGTCAACATCCATTCCTGGCAGTGGCTGTGGCTGTCGAATGCCGCGTTCGAGCAGGCCGGCGTTGCTGTTCCGAAGAACTGGGACGAATTCGTCGCAGCCGCACCGGCACTCGAAGCCAAGGGTATCATTCCGCTCGCCGTTGGTGGTCAGCCCTGGCAGTCTGCCGGTGCCTTTGACGTTCTGATGGTCGCCATCGCCGGCAAGGAAACCTTCGAGAAGGTGTTCAAGGAGAAGGACGAGGAAGTCGCGGCAGGTCCTGAAATCGCCAAGGTCTTCAAGGCCGCTGATGATGCGCGTCGCATGGCCAAGGGCTCGAATGTCCAGGACTGGAACCAGGCAACCAATCTCGTCATCACCGGCAAGGCTGGCGGCCAGATCATGGGTGACTGGGCACAGGGCGAGTTCGCGCTCGCCAACCAGGTTGCGGGCAAGGACTATACCTGCCTTCCGGGCCTCGGCGTGAACGAGATCATCTCTACAGGTGGTGACGCCTTCTACTTCCCCGTCGTTGATGACGAGGCTAAGTCGGCAGCACAGGATGTCTTGGCTTCGACACTGCTCTCGCCGACCACGCAGGTGGCATTCAACCTGAAGAAGGGTTCGCTGCCGGTTCGTGGCGACGTCGATCTCGCCGCTGCCAATGACTGCATGAAGAAGGGCCTTGATATCCTTGCCAAGGGCAATGTTATCCAGGGCACCGACCAGCTGCTCTCGGCTGATAGCCAGAAGCAGAAGGAGGACCTCTTCTCCGAGTTCTTCGCCAATGCCTCCATGACACCGGAAGACGCGCAGAAGCGTTTCGCCGACATCATCGCATCTGCCGAATGATTTGACCGGATGACGATCGGCCGGGGTTCGTCCCCGGCCGTTCACTGGCCAATTTCAACCGGGGAGAGCGACGTGTCGCTCGGCAGCGGACCGCGTGGGAGGAGGGGCGCCTTGTGGTGCTCTCGTCGCGGACCTTGCTCGATCCCGGTGTCTAGGACGAGGAGGACGGACCCATGGCAAGCGCTCGGCATGCCGGTCGACCCAACAAGCTGTTTCGCAATCTTAATGCCAAGATTGCATCGATCCCGATGGTTCTCACCGCTCTGGTGATCTTCCTCGGCGGGACCATCTGGACGGTGGTCTATTCCTTCACCAATTCGAAGCTCTTGCCGCGCACGAATTTCGTCGGCTTCGACCAGTATGAACGCCTCTGGGATGCGCCGCGCTGGGTCATGTCGATCCAGAATCTGGCGATCTACGGCATCTTGTCCCTGATCTTCTCGATCGTGATCGGCTTTGTTCTCGCAGCATTGATGGACCAGAAGATCCGCTTTGAAAACGCTTTCCGGACGATCTTCCTCTATCCCTTTGCGCTTTCATTCATCGTCACCGGCCTTGTCTGGCAATGGATCCTGAATCCTGATTTCGGTGTTCAGTCGATCGTCCGCTCGCTTGGCTGGGAGACCTTTACCTTCAATCCGCTCTATGACGCCGATATCGTCATCTACGGCATCCTGATCGCCGGTCTCTGGCAGGGGACGGGCCTCGTCATGTGCCTGCTACTTGCCGGCCTTCGCGGCATTGATGAGGATATCTGGAAGGCCTCGCGGGTCGATGGCATCCCGATGTGGCGGACCTATCTCTTCATCGTCATCCCGATGATGCGACCCGTCTTCATCACCACGCTCGTGATCATCACCTCCGGCATCGTCCGCCTCTACGATCTGGTCGTTGCCCAGACCAGTGGCGGCCCCGGCATCGCCTCCGAAGTCCCGGCGAAATATGTCTATGACTACATGTTTCAGGCACAGAACCTCGGTCAGGGCTTCGCTGCATCGACGATGATGTTGCTGACCGTCGCCATCATCATCATCCCCTGGGCCTATCTGGAATTCGGAGGTAAGAAGCGTGGCTAATCCCGGTTCTCTCAACGCTGCGGCTGCCGGTTGCGATGCAGTCTCTGGCCGTCTGGAAACAGGCCCCCGTGGCGCCAAGCCCAAACGGACCTTTTCCGGCCGCAACATCATGCTCTACGGCTCGCTGATCTTCTTTGCGCTCTACTACCTGGTGCCGCTCTACGTGATGGTCGTAACATCGCTCAAGGGCATGCCGGAAATCCGTCTCGGCAACATCTTCTCGCCGCCGATGGAGATCACCTTCGAGCCCTGGGTCAAAGCCTGGGCCACAGCCTGCACGGGCCTCAATTGCGACGGCCTGTCGCGTGGCTTCTGGAATTCGGTGCGCATCACCATCCCCTCGACGCTGATCTCGATCCTGATTGCCTCGGTCAACGGCTATGCGCTGGCCAACTGGCGCTTCAAGGGCTCGGAATTCTTCTTCACCGTCCTGATCATCGGCGCCTTCATTCCCTATCAGGTGATGATCTATCCGATCGTCATCGTGCTGCGCGAACTCGGGATCTACGGAACCCTAACCGGCCTTGTTATCGTGCACACCATCTTCGGCATGCCGATCCTGACACTGCTCTTCCGCAACTATTTCACGTCGCTGCCCGAAGAACTGTTCAAGGCGGCGCGCATTGATGGGGCAGGGTTCTGGCAGATTTATCTCAGAATCATGCTGCCGATGTCGCTGCCGATCTTCGTCGTGGCCATGATCCTGCAGATCACCGGTATCTGGAACGACTTCCTGTTCGGCGTCGTGTTCACCCGCCCGGAATATTACCCGATGACAGTGCAGCTCAACAACATCGTCAATTCGGTCCAGGGCGTGAAGGAATACAACGTCAACATGGCCGCGACGCTTTTGACCGGCGCGGTGCCGCTCATCGTCTACTTCATTTCCGGACGCCTCTTCGTCCGGGGCATCGCAGCCGGCGCAGTCAAGGGTTAAGCTCATGTCGCACAGTGTATCGATCAAGGACCTCTCTTTGAGCTTCGGCGCCGTCAAGGTGCTGGAAAACCTCAATCTCGACATCGTCGACGGTGAGTTCATCGTTCTCCTCGGCTCATCCGGCTGCGGCAAGTCCACGCTGTTGAATTGCATCGCCGGCCTGCTCGAGCCGACCGACGGGCAGATCTTCATCAAGGGCAAGAACGTCACCTGGGAGGAGCCCAAGGACCGCGGCATCGGCATGGTGTTCCAGTCCTATGCGCTCTATCCGCAGATGTCGGTGAAAAAGAACCTCTCCTTCGGCCTCCAGGTCGCCAAGATGCCGAAGGAGGAAATCGAGAAGCGCGTCCAGCGTGCCGCCGATATCCTGCAGATCGGCCCACTGCTTGACCGCAAGCCGTCAGCGCTTTCCGGCGGTCAGCGTCAGCGCGTGGCGATCGGCCGTGCCCTGGTACGCGATGTCGATGTCTTCCTGTTCGATGAGCCGCTCTCCAACCTTGACGCCAAGCTGCGCTCGGAGCTGCGTGTCGAAATCAAGCGTCTGCACCACAATCTCAAGAACACGATGATCTACGTCACCCACGACCAGATCGAGGCCCTGACGCTCGCAGACCGCATCGCAATCATGAAAAGCGGCGTGATCCAGCAGCTCGCAGATCCCAACACCATCTACAATCAGCCGAGAAACCTCTTCGTCGCAGGCTTCATCGGTTCCCCGTCGATGAATTTCCTGCATGGCGAACTCGTGAACGAGGGCGGCAAGATCTTCTTCCGCACGCATGATGTGCTGTTCTCACTGGACGGCTACAGGTCGCAGGAGCCCCTGACCGCCGGCCGTAAGGTCGTGCTTGGCGTCCGGCCTGAGCATATCAAGGTCGACGAGGAAACGGGCATCACCGAACTGCATGAGGCTGTCGTCGATATCGAAGAGCCAATGGGTGCCGACAATCTTCTGTGGTTGAAACATGCCGGCCATACAATGTCGGTCCGTATCAGCGGTACGCGGCGTTATGCGCCGGGTGCGCGCGTGCGCCTCGCTTTCGACATGGAGGTCGCCTCCCTTTTCGACGCCAAGAGTGAAGACCGAATCTGAGTGATCCCCCCTGCGTCCCGGACCTGCGTGCCGGGACGCCTTTTTCTTCCAGGACGCGTATCATGAATGAGTATACGAGCGGCGGCACCATCGATCTCCAGGGAGCGTGGCATCTGTCGTCCGTGGACGGCGACCACGGGGCGTCGATCAGCATCCCCGGTGATGTCCACTCGGCGCTCCACGCTGCCGGCCTCATCCCCGATCCCTATTTTGCCCGCAATGAAGAAGCGGTGCAGTGGGTCGCCGAGCGCGACTGGGCCATAGAGCGCAGCGTCATTGTCCCGGATGTCGCTGGCAGCTGGTATCTCGATATCGACTATCTCGACACCATCGCCGTCGTCTTCGTCAACGATATCCCGGTGCTCTCAGCCGACAACTGCTTCAGGCGCTATCGCCCCGATGTCAGCCACGCGCTTCAGCCGGGTGAAAACAAGATCCGCATCCTCTTCCATTCCAGCATCACCGCGGGCGCCGAGCGCCAGGCGCGCCAGCCCTTCTATATCCCGTATTCGACCGCGAATTCGCCAATCCCCAACGGCAATATGCTGCGCAAGCCGCAATGCCATTTCGGCTGGGACTGGAACATCGCCCTTGCGCCGCTTGGCCTTTATGGGTCGATCGCATTGAAACAGCTCGATCCCGCCCGCATCGAACATGTCGAGACGGAGCAGGTGCATCATGCCGATGGCCGCGTTGACCTGAAGGTGATCGCCACGCTGCATTCGTCTGAGCCCGCAGTCGTGCCAATCCATTTTGATCTCGACGGCGAGCGAGTCCGCCTCGATGTCGGTATCGCCGCCGGCGAAACGAAGATCGTGCATATCTTCGAGATCGAGAGCCCGCGCCTCTGGTGGCCATCGGGTTCCGGCGCGCAGGCGCTCTATACGCTGACCGTCGATCTGCCGACGGAGGTCGTCACCCGCCAGATCGGCTTGCGCACTGTCGAACTCCTCACCGATTCCGACGCAGCCGGCAGTCGGTTCGCGCTCAAGGTCAACGGACGCGAGATCTTCTGCCGTGGTGCCAACTGGATCCCAGCGGACGCGCTCTTTTCGCGCGCGTCGGAAGAGAAGACTGAAGACCTGCTGAATTCCGCTATCGCGGCCAACATGAACATGATCCGCATCTGGGGTGGTGGGTTCTATGAGGCCGACTGGTTCTATGACCTTTGTGACCGGCTTGGTCTGATGGTCTGGCAGGACTTCATGTTCGCCTGCAATCTCTACCCATGCACCGAGGACTTCCTCGACAATGTCGCCCACGAGGTCGAATATCAGGTCAAGCGCCTGTCGAGCCACGCCTCCATCGTCATCTGGTGCGGTGACAACGAGCTCGTCGGTGCGCTGACCTGGTTTCCGGAATCGCGCGACAACCGCGACCGCTATCTCGTCGCTTATGACCGCCTCAATCGCGTCATCGAGCAGGGCATAAAGAAGTCCTTCCCGCAAGGCATCTGGTGGCCGTCGAGCCCGGCCTCCGGCTATCTCGACTACGGCGATGCCTGGCATGCCGATGGTTCGGGTGACATGCACTACTGGTCTGTCTGGCACGAAAACAAGAGTTTCGATAATTACCGAACCGTCAAACCACGCTTCTGCTCGGAATTCGGCTTCCAGTCCTACACCTCGCTGCCCGTCATCGAGAGTTTCGCCGACAAGAGCGACATGAACATCGCGTCGCCCGTCATGGAGCTGCACCAGAAGAATGTCGGCGGCAATGAGCGGATCGCGGGCACCATGTTCCGCTATTTCCGCTTCCCGAAGGATTTTGCCAATTTCGTCTATTTAAGCCAGATCCAGCAGGGGCTCGCCATCAAGACTGCCGTCGAATACTGGCGATCGCTGAAGCCCCACTGCATGGGTACGATCTACTGGCAGCTCAACGACACCTGGCCCGTCGCCTCCTGGTCCAGCTTGAACTATGGCGGCAGCTGGAAGGCCATGCATTACATGGTTCGTCGCTTCTTCCAGCCGGTCGCGGTCGCTGCCATTCCTTCCGAGGATGCCACTTCCATCACGCTTTCCATGGTCAACGACACGCTGGATACCGTTACGGTCGATGCCAACCTCTTCGTCCTGACGCTTTCGGGCGAGCGCATTCCGCTAAAAAGCGTGCAGGGCGATTGCGGCCCCGACGCTGCCGACATTCTCGTCACGCTGGATGCCAGCGAAATCCCGGCGGATGGTCTTCTCGCCTGGAGCTTCATTGCATCCAACGGCATGACCGGAGAGGGGCATTTTATCAACGGCACCTATAAGGCGCTGGAGCTCCAGCCGGCGGGTATCGAGACCACCGTCATCGCCACGAATGATGGTGCGTTCGAGGTAACTGTCACCGCAAAGGGTCTGGCGCTCTTCGTCATGCTCGAAAGCGAGACCGCCGGCCGTTATTCCGACAACGCCTTCGACCTTTCGGCCGGCGAAAGCCGCCGCATCACCTTCACCCCGGACACGGCACGACCATCAGGCACCTTGCCGGCATTCCGCGTCTACGATCTCTACAGCTGCCAGTCGGTGGAATGACAGGCGACACCCATAAGGCCCTGGGCGCCCGATCCAGGGAAAACGAGGAGGAGTACCCCTATGACCACGCTCGGATTTCAGCTTTACAGCGCCCGCAATTTTCAGCCCTTCAGCGGCATTTACCCGAAGCTCCAGGCCGCCGGTTACGGTGAGGTCGAAGGCTACGGCGCGCTTTACGCCTCGCTCGCCGATGGTGAGCTCGATGCCTTCCGCAAGGAACTCGATGACAACGGCCTGACTATGCCGACCGCCCATTTCGGCCTCGACATGATCGAGGGCGACCCGGATCGCGTGATCAAGATTGCAAAGACGCTCGGCATCGAGGCGGTCTACTGCCCCTACCTGATGCCCGACCAGCGTCCGACGGATGCCAGCGGCTGGTTCGCTTTCGGCCAGCGTCTACAGGCCGCCGGCAAGCCGCTGCGCGATGCCGGCCTCGTTTTTGGCTGGCATAATCACGACTTCGAATTCGTGGCTTTGCCGGATGGCTCCACCCCGCAGGAGCAGATCTTCGCCGGTGGCCCGGAACTGGACTGGGAAGCCGATATCGCCTGGGTCATCCGCGGTGGTGCCGATCCCTTCGCCTGGATCGAAAGCTACGGTAAGCGCATCAGCGCCGTCCACGTCAAGGACATCGCACCGGCGGGCGAGAATGCCGACGAAGACGGCTGGGCCGATGTCGGCCATGGCACCGTTGACTGGAAGGGCCTGGTCGCTGCGCTGAAGAGCACTCGCGTCAAGCATTTCGTCGTGGAGCACGACAATCCCAAGGACATCGACCGGCTGATCACCCGCTCGATCGCGTCCTTCAAAACCTATTGAACCCAGCGCACAGAGCAGGACATTCTTATGGCACGCGAACTCGGCGTCGGCATCATCGGATGCGGCAATATCTCCACCACCTACTTTACGCTCGCGCCGCTGTTTCGCGGCCTGAAAGTCGTCGCTTGCGCCGACATCAACATGAGTGCTGCGCAGCTGCGCGCCGAAGAATACGGCGTCAAGGCACAGACGATCGACGAGCTTCTCGCCAATGACGAGGTCGATATCGTCGTCAACCTGACTATCCCGGATGCGCATTACCCGGTCTCCAAGCGCATCCTCGAAGCCGGCAAGCACGTCTATTCGGAAAAGCCGCTGGTGCTCTCGCTTGAACAGGGCGAAGATCTGCGTGCGATTGCCAAAGCCAAGGGCCTGTCCGTCGGCTGCGCACCCGATACCTTCCTCGGCGGCGCGCATCAGCTGGCGCGTGCCTATATCGACAAGGGTGGCATCGGCCGAGTCACCTCCGGCACCTGCCACGTCATGAGCCCCGGCATGGAAATGTGGCATCCGAACCCGGACTTCTTCTTCCTGCCGGGCGGCGGCCCGGTTCTCGATCTAGGTCCTTACTATATCGCCAACCTGATCAACCTGATCGGTCCGGTGAAGCGCGTAGCAGCCTTGACCTCGATGGCCAGCGAGACCCGCACCATCACCAGCCAGCCGCGCAATGGTGAGCAGATCCCGGTCAAGACGCCCACAAACATCCATGCGCTCTTGGAATTCCAGAACGGCGCGACGATCACGCTGTCCGCCAGCTGGGATGTCTGGAGCCATCGCCACGCCAACATGGAACTCTACGGCACCGAAGGCTCGCTCTACGTGCCAGACCCCAACTTCTTCGGCGGTGTCGTCGAAGCCTCCGGTCGCGACAAGGATATCCAGCCGCTTGAAGCCTGGGATCATCCATTCGGCATCAACAACCAGGAAAGCCCGCAAGGGCCGCGCGCCAACTACCGCACGGCCGGTCTCGCCGACATGGCTGTCGCCATTCTCGAAGGCCGCGATGCCCGCTGCTCGCTCGACCGTACCCTGCACGGCGTCGACGTCATGGTCTCTATCCTGAAGTCGGGCGAGACGGGAGAATTCGTGACATTGTCGACAACCTGCACCCAACCGGCAGCTCTGGGTATCGACGAAGCGCAGGCTCTGCTTCGCTAGACCCATCGCCAACCCCTCCCCACAAGGGGGAGGGGCTTTTCCGCCGCCGCCTCTGGGCTTTTGCTTCGTCTCCGCTAAGTTGCGGCTGGCGGAGAACGGGAGCGTCCCCGATCGGTCTCCCCCCTTGTGGGGGAGATGGCCGGCAGGCCAGAGGGGGTCTTCGTTTCCGCCGGGCACATGCATCTGGGAGAGAACCATCCATGACCTATACCCCCGCCGAAAACCGCTACGAGCGGATGACCTATAATCGCTGCGGCAAGAGCGGGCTGAAGCTGCCGGCGATCTCGCTCGGCCTCTGGCACAATTTCGGCAATGACACGCCGCATGCCACCAAGCAGGCGATCTGCCGCAAGGCATTCGATCTCGGCATCACCCATTTCGACCTCGCCAACAATTACGGCCCACCGCCGGGCTGCGCCGAGGAAGCCTTCGGTGAGATCCTCAAGACCGATTTCCGGGGTTACCGCGACGAGCTGATCATCTCGTCGAAAGCCGGCTACAACATGTGGCCCGGCCCTTACGGCGAATGGGGCAGCCGCAAATACCTGATCGCCTCCTGCGACCAGAGCCTGAAGCGCATGGGCCTCGACTATGTCGACATCTTCTATTCGCACCGCTTCGATCCCGACACGCCGCTCGAGGAAACCTGCGGCGCACTCGATCACATCGTGCGGTCGGGCAGGGCGCAGTATGTCGGCATATCCTCCTACAATTCGAAGCGCACCCGCCAAGCTTATGAAGTCCTCAAAAGCCTTGGCACGCCGCTTCTCATCCATCAGCCCAGCTATTCGATGATCAATCGCTGGATCGAGGAAGACGGGTTGATCGATACGCTCGAAGAGCTCGGCGTCGGCTCGATCGTTTTCTCGCCGCTCGCACAGGGCATGCTGACGTCCAAGTATCTGAACGGCATTCCGGAAGGCACCCGCGCCACGCAGGACAAGTCGCTCGACCCGGGCTTCCTCAACGAGCGCAATCTCGAAAACATCCGCGGCCTCAACCGCATCGCCGAAAAGCGCGGCCAGACGCTGGCACAGATGGCGCTTGCCTGGGTGCTGCGCGGCAAGCGCATCACCACAGCGCTGATCGGCGCGTCCAAACCTTCCCAGGTGGAGGATTGCGTCAAGGCAATCGAGACGCCCGATTTCACGGCGGAAGAATTGGCCGAAATCGACGTCTTCGCCAAGGACGCCGACATCAACATCTGGGCTGCCTCTGCCGAGCGCAAGGGCCCGCCCAGGAAGAAGAAGTAGAAACCCATCTCCCCCCTTGCGGGGGAGAACGGGATTTCAGCAGCTTAGCGTCAGCTAAGTGCTAGAAATCCCAAGAGAGGGGCTTGTCAGTCAGGCAACCCCTCTCCTGAAAAATCTAGGGCTTGAGCCTTTTGCTAAGTCCCTGGTTTTTCTTAGTCTCCCGCAGGGGGAGAGGTAAGTGCGGAGGAGGAAAAACGCCATGATCACCAATCCCATCCTGCCGGGGTTCAATCCGGACCCGTCGATCTGCCGCGTGGGCGACGACTACTATATCGCCACCTCCACCTTCGAATGGTATCCGGGCGTGCAGATCCATCATTCGGGCGATCTGGTGAACTGGGACCTCGTCACCCGCCCGCTCAACCGCGCAAGCCAGCTCGACATGCGCGGCAATCCCGACAGCGGTGGCGTCTGGGCGCCGTGCCTGTCCTATGCCGATGGCGTGTTCTGGCTCGTCTATACTGACGTCAAACGCTTCGAAGGCTCGTTCAAGGACGCGCATAACTACATCGTCACGGCACCGTCCATCGAAGGCCCGTGGTCGGACCCCATCTACGTGAATTCCTCCGGCTTCGACCCCTCGCTCTTTCACGACGATGACGGCCGCAAGTGGTTCACCAACATGCAGTGGAACCACCGTCCCGAAGCCCGCAACACCATCGGTCACGCCAAGTTCGACGGCATCCTGCTACAGGAATGGGACCCGAAGACGCAAAAGCTCATCGGCCCGATCAGGAATATCTTCGAGGGCAGCAGCCAAGGTCTCGTCGAAGGCCCGCATCTCTTCAAGCGCAATGGCTGGTATTACCTGACGACCGCCGAGGGCGGCACCGGCTATGACCATGTCGTGACCATGGCGCGCTCCCGCTCGATCGACGGCCCTTACGAGATGCATCCGAACACGCATCTGATCACCGCCAAGGATAACCCGGAGGCAGTCCTGCAGCGCGCCGGCCACGGCCAATATGTCGAGACGCCGGACGGTCAGGTCTACCACACGCATCTGTGCGGACGCCCCATGGCCCCGAAGCGCCGCTGCACGCTCGGCCGCGAAACAGCCTTACAGAAATGCGTTTGGAAGGAAGACGGCTGGCTCTATCTCGAACAGGGCGGCGTCGTACCATCCGTCGAGGTGCCGGCGCCTACTGGTGCGGTGAAGCGCGAGGAACCCGTCGAGATCGTCAGGACCTTCGACAGCCCGGACTTACCATCCGAACTCCAGTGGCTGCGCACGCCGCAGCCCGAACGCCTGTTCAGCCTCACCGAGCGGGCAGGGCGCCTGCGCCTCTTCGGGCGTGAAAGCATCGGCTCCTGGTTCGAGCAGTCGCTCGTCGCCCGCCGGCAGGAGCATCACCGCTTCCGCGCCGAAACCCGTCTCGAATTCTCGCCCGACACTTACCAACAGGTCGCAGGCCTGACGCATTACTACAACCGCTACAAGTTCCACGCGCTCGGCATCTCCACCGACGAAAAACTTGGCCGCTCGCTGATCATCCTCTCCTGCCCGGGCGACTATCCCTCCGGCAAGCTGGCGTTCCCGATCGGCATGGGCCAGTCGATCCCCGAGGGTGCCGTGGATCTCGCCATGGAGATCACCGACAACGACCTGCAATTCTTCTGGCGCGTCGCAGGCGAAGGCGCATGGCAGGCTATCGGCCCCGTCCTCGACGCCGGCGTCGTCTCCGACGAAGGCGGTTTCGGCGAACACGGCTCCTTCACCGGCGCCTTTGCCGGCATGTTCTGCTTCGACATTACCGGGCGCGGCAAGGTGGCGGATTTCGAGCGGTTCGTGTATCGGCGGGGGTGAGGGGCGCAAGCGTATCCGTCGTCATCCTCGGCCTTGTGCCGAGGATCTACTCACGTCGCAGTCAATTCAACGGTAGCGGATGCTGGGGACGAGCCCGAGCAAGACTGTTGGTCCAGGCGGTTGCCGGACCAGACGCATTCGATCAGACATTTCAGGTGGAACGGCTTTACGTGGAAACAGGCTGTACGCCATCCACATTGCCTGTAAGATTCCGCAATGGACCATCATCACGCCCATCTCTTTCCCGGCGTCCCGCTCGCCCTCGGCTCCGCCGTGCTCTTCGGTGCCTCCGCACCTTTGTCCAAATGGCTGCTCGGCAGCGTCGATCCCTGGCTTCTGGCGGGCATCCTTTATCTCGGTGCGGGGATCGGGCTGGCGCTCGTCCATTGGGGGCGGCCGCTGATCGGGCTTGAGCGGGTCGAGGCGCCGCTGTCGCGGTCCGATCTTCCCTGGCTTGCGGCGGTCGTGGCCTTCGGTGGCGTGATGGCACCGCTGTTCCTGATGCTCGGCCTGTCGCTGACGCCAGCCTCCTCCGCCTCCCTGCTTCTCAATCTCGAGGGGCTGGCCACCATGCTGATCGCCTGGCTGGTGTTTCGCGAAAATGTCGATCGCCGCCTGTTGATCGGCGCTCTCGCCATTGTGGTCGGCGCGGTCGTGCTGTCATTCGATGGCGGTGGATTGAAGCTTGATCCCGGCGGTCTGTGGATCGCGGCGGCCTGCCTCTGCTGGGGCATCGACAACAATCTGACCCGCAAGCTCTCCTCTGCCGATCCCGTACAGATCGCGATGATCAAGGGGCTCGCTGCGGGTGGTACCAACGTGGTGCTGGCGCTTTTCCTCGGTGCGTCGCTGCCGTCGTTTTTCGTCATCGGCATTGGAGCCATCGTCGGCTTCCTCGGCATCGGCGTCAGCCTTGTCATGTTCATGCTGGGTCTGCGCCATCTCGGCACCGCGCGCACCGGCGCCTATTTCTCGCTTGCCCCTTTCATCGGCGCCCTGATCGCCGTCATCGGTTTCGGTGAGCCGGTGACCCTATCGCTCGTCGTCGCAGCACTGCTGATGGGCTTCGGCCTATGGCTGCATCTGTCGGAGCGCCACGAGCATGATCACGTGCATGATCCCATCGAGCACGATCATCTCCACAGCCACGACGATCACCACAGCCACGACCATGACGGCCCCGTCACCGAGCCGCATGCACACTGGCACCGCCACGCGCCGCTCCGCCACAAACACCCCCATTATCCGGACCTGCATCACCGGCATGGGCATGGGTAACATGAGCCAAACCACCGTCATCCTCGGGCTCGTCCCGAGGATCTGCAGGCGTCGCAATGATTTCAACGGTAGCGGATGCTCGGGACAAGCCCGAGCATGACGAGCCCGCCCTTCTTCACCCCAACCGCTCCGCATGCCACTTCAGGTGATCCTCCATGAAGGTCGAAATGAAGTAGTAGGAATGATCGTAGCGCTCATGCATGCGTAGCGTCAGGCCGATATCGGTGCCCTTGACCGCCTCCTCGAACTTCCAAGGAGCGAGCCCGGTCTCCAGGAAGCTGTCGGCCTTGCCCTGGTCGATCAGGAACTCAGGGAAGCGCGCACCGTCTTCCACCAGCGCGCAGGCGTCATATTCGCGCCACTTCGCCCGGTCTGGGCCGAGATATTTCTCAAACGCATCCTGCGTCCAGTCCGCCGTCAGCGGATTGACGATCGGCGCAAAGGCCGAGCAGCTCTTGAAGCGCTCAGGGTTCTTCAGCGCGATCGTCATCGCGCCATGGCCGCCCATGGAATGGCCGAAGATCCCCTGGCGGGTCATGTCGGCGCGGAACTGTTCGGCAATCAGCGCTGGCAGTTCCTCGGTGATGTAGGAATACATCTGGAAGTGTTCGGCCCAGGGCGCTTCGGTGGCGTTCAGATACATGCCCGCACCCTTGCCCATCTTCCAGTTGGTAAGTTCGTCCGGCACGTCATTGCCGCGTGGGCTGGTATCTGGGCAGACGACGATCAGGCCGAGTTCGGCGGCCATCCTGCGATACTCGCCCTTTTCCATGACATTGGCGTGGGTGCAGGTGAGGCCGGAGAGGTACCAGAGCACGGGCCGCTTTTCTGCAATCGCCTGCGGCGGCACGAAGACGGCGAAGGTCATTTCGGTGCCGGTCGTTTCCGACTGATGGGAAAAGACGCCCTGCATGCCGCCGAAGGCGGTGTTCTGGGAGATGATGTTCATGGGTGTTGCTTCCTTGTCGTGCGAATGGGTCAGCCGGCCAGCGACACCGCCGCATTGACGGCAGCCGCGACCAGCACGGTGTTGAAGAAGAACGAGGTTGTCGCATGCACAAGATTGAGCTTGCGCATCGCCGTCGAGGTGATGACGACGTCAGAGGTCTGGGCGGTCATGCCAATGACCAGCGAGAAGTAGAGGAAATCATGGCCGCAGGGGTTCGGCGTCGCCGGAAACTCCAGCCCGCCGCGCCGTCCGTTCTCATTTGTCCGCGAAGGCCGCCAATAAACATGGGCATAGTGCATCGCCGCCATGGTGTGGATCGTCAGCCAGCCGAGGACCACGGAGGCGAAAGCCAGCGCCAGCTCTGTGTAACCGCTCTGGCTGTCGGTGCGGTTCAGCGCCAGAAACAGCGAGCCGATTGCGGCGACGATCGCCAGCAGGGTCACCGCGAAAATGGCGAAGGCCGGCGCATCGGCGGCGTCCGCATGCTGCCTCAGATAGGAAGGGGTCAGCCGCCGCATCCTGAGCAGCGACAGGATCAGGTAGAGGAAAAAGAACAGGATGGCTGGCAGTTCGATGATGAGGGCAGGTTGAAACGCTGCCGCAATGGGCAGGCTCGCGACCGCCAAGCCACCGGCCAGGGCAAAGGAACGATAGCGGTGGTCGAGCACCGAATTCATCAGGTTTTTCAAAAGCGCTGCGCCTGTGGTCTTGCCCGGGTGATCAGCCCTACTTCTTGATGCGGCGGCAGAGCCTGTCAAGCGTTTCGAGGAAGGCGGAGCGGTCGCGTGGAGAGAAGGCTGCATTGTAGCCCTTGCTCTCGCCGGTCTCGCGCAGATGCGCCCCGAGATCGCGCATGGCGGTTGCCATGCCGATATTGGCCTTGTCGAAGATCCGTCCCGTCGGGCCCGTCACCTGGGCACCGGCCGCGACGCAACGCCCGGCCAGTGGCACATCGGCCGTCACAACGATATCGCCTTCGCCACAGCGCTCGGCGATCCAGTCATCGGCCGCATCGAAGGCGCCGGATACGATGACGTTCTTCACCATCGGATCGCGCGACGGCCTCAAGCCCGAATTCGCCACAAAGGTCACCGGCAGATCGTGCCGCTCTGCGACTTTCAGGATCTCCGGCTTCACCGGACAGGCATCGGCATCGACATAGATTTCGGGCATTTGATCAGTCGTCAAAGAATCTGCGATAGTCTCGCGCCGCATGCAGGAGACGGATGAGCTCGATCCCGTCCCCGGTGTCGAGTGGCTGGTAGATAATCAGGTATCGCCGGAAGGGGAATAGCCGCATCGTCGGATATCTGGGAAATCGTTGGACGCCGAGATGCGGACGTTCCGCCAATACCCAGTATCGCTCTTCCAACTCTGCGACGAAGCTATCGGCTGCGGCCTCATTGTCCGCTCCGATGAAGGACCAAATGCCGTAAAGATCCTCGACGAAGAGTGGTCTTCGCAGGATCCGCGGCATGGGTCACCGCCGCTTCCGAAATTCTGTGACCAGGTCGTCAGCAGATTCCATCATAACCGGAGGGCCACTTTCCAATCCGAGGGCCGCTTCGCGCTCCAGATCCGTTAGAAACCGCGCAGCCTCCGCCTCGCGTTGCTCTAGCAGATCAAGGCTGTAGCCGATGACGTCTGTCGTTGAACTGAACCGACCCGATTCCACTAGCCGCTCGACCAAAGCTGCTTGTCTGTCATCCAACATAATGCGGTCATGCTTCATCACGTCAACTCCGCGAGACTACGTCAGTCTATCATGATTTCGTATAGCCAGCCATCTAGCGAAACGATCGTGAAAACCTACCCCCGCCGCAGCATGTCGACATGCGGAATATCATCCTCCAGATATTCCTCCGAGATCACCTCGAAGCCGAGCGACCCATAGAACTTCTGCAGATGGCTCTGCGCCGAAATCTCGATCGGCTCACCGGGGTGGCGCTTCTCCACCTCGGCAATTGCCTCGCGCATCAAGGCTTCGCCCAGTCGCTTTCCGCGATGATCAGGCGACACCGCGACGCGGCCAATGCGGGGATGATGCTCCGGGATCGGCCGCCAGAGCCTTGCGCAAGCCAGGAGGTCGCGGTCCTGCAGCAGCCGCAGATGCAGGCAGTCCTTGTCGTTGCCGTCGAGTTCCGGATAGGGGCAATGCTGCTCGACGACGAAGACGTCGACGCGCAGCTTCAGCATCTCGTAGAGGTCGGTGGCGGAGAACTCGTCGAGCCTCCGCACGTCGACAGTGTAAGGCACTGACATCAATAGACCACGACGCCGCGGATCGATTCGCCCTTGTGCATCAGGTCAAAGCCCTTGTTGATGTCCTCGAGCGGCATGGTGTGGGTGATCATCGGGTCGATCTGGATCTTGCCCTCCATGTACCAGTCGACGATCTTCGGCACGTCGGTGCGGCCGCGCGCGCCGCCAAAGGCGGTGCCCATCCAGTTGCGGCCGGTGACCAGCTGGAACGGACGCGTCGAGATCTCCTGGCCGGCACCGGCCACGCCGATGATGACGGATTTGCCCCAGCCGCGATGGGAGCTTTCCAGCGCCTGACGCATCACCTTGGTGTTGCCGGTGCAGTCGAAGGTGTAGTCCGCGCCGCCGATCAGGTCGTTGCCGCGCTTGGTCAGGTTGACGAGATAGGGCACGATGTCGTCGCCGACTTCCTTCGGATTGACGAAATGCGTCATGCCGAATTTTTCGCCCCAGGCCTTGCGGTCCGGGTTGATGTCGACGCCGATGATCATGTCTGCACCGGCAAGCCGCAGGCCCTGCAGCACGTTCAGACCAATGCCGCCGAGGCCGAAGACGATCGCCGTCGAGCCGATTTCGACCTTGGCCGTGTTGATCACGGCGCCGATGCCGGTCGTGACACCGCAGCCGATATAGCAGATCTTGTCGAAGGGCGCGTCGGGGTTGACCTTGGCGACGGCAATCTCGGGCAAAACCGTGAAATTCGAGAAGGTCGAGCAGCCCATGTAGTGGTGGATCTTGTCCTTGCCGATCGAGAATCGGCTGGTGCCGTCAGGCATCACGCCCTGACCCTGGGTGGCACGGATCGAGGTGCAGAGGTTGGTCTTGCGCGAGGTGCAGGAATAGCATTCGCGGCATTCCGGCGTATAAAGCGGAATGACATGGTCGCCCTTCTTGACCGAGGTCACGCCAGGGCCGACATCGACCACGATACCAGCACCCTCATGCCCGAGGATCGCCGGAAACAGACCTTCCGGATCGGCGCCCGAAAGGGTGAAATCGTCGGTGTGGCAGATGCCGGTCGCCTTGACATCGATCAGCACTTCGCCCGCGCGCGGGCCTTCCAGCTGTACAGTCATGACCTCGAGCGGCTTGCCAGCCTGAACGGCGACGGCGGCGCGTACATCCATGATGTGTTCTCCCTTGAATTTGTCTCTGGCTGCGAGTTTGGCACGCCAATGCGGACGGGCTCAAGAGGGCGCACCCCATTTTGTCAATAGTCTGATTTTTCAGCCGAATCAGGTTGTGGTCCGATCACGCCTCTATCAGTGGAACGTGGCGGCCGGCATCGCGGTTGAGCATGCCCGACAGGCGCGGATCTTCAAACACTTCGACCATCCGATCATAGACGGTAAAACCGGAGCGCTGGTAGAAGGGAAGCGCCGCCGGGTGGTCCAGATGGCAGGTATGCACCCAGAACCGGTCGATCGGTTTCGACCATGCATGGTCGATCGCGGCATTCATCAGAATACGGCCGGCACCTGAGCCGACCGCAGACGCGTCAACGCCGAAAAAGGCCAGTTCGCACTCGCCGGCCTTGCGGAAGTCAAGCTCCAGGAGGCCGATGCGCTCGCCATGTCGCATCAGGCCAAAGATCTCGACCGCTGCACTGGTGAGGATAGCCCGCAGGGCTTCGTCTTCCATAGAAATGCGCGACACCCAGAGCCATTCTTCCCCGACCCGGCGATAGAGCGCGCGGTACTCTTCAGGGTCGGGCGAAGGCCACGGGACAACGGAGAGGTCTGCCTCGGAAGGAGCCGCACGAAGCGGTGGTTTCTCCCGCATCTCGAGGCATGTCACCACAGTGGCAAGCGTTCCCTGAGGCAGTTTCGAATAGCCGATCGGCAAGGGCGTATTGACGGTGTCCATGCCCTTTTGGACCTGTTCCGTCCGCTGAAGTCAAGCGCGCGATTGTGTGTCGATGGGGGCGGCGCCGTTCATGGAAAGAGCAGGCGGCAGGAATAGATCAGGCCATAAATGTGGATCGAAAGCGCCGCATAGTAACCAAAGCCCGTCATCAAACGCTCTGCCGGCGTCATCGGGACAAGTTCAGCCCGCGGTTTGGCATTTTTCGTCTTGATCAGGCTCAAGAGCGTGAACACGGCAAGCGAGCCGATGAGCATCGTATAGGATAGCCCGAGTCGCCAGCCCGTCCACAGGATCGCAGCCGTCACGATGAAGCTTGCGACTGCCAAAAGTCGTTCGGTCTCGAAGATCTGTCGCAGGACCTGCCCTCCGTCAAAGCGATAGGTCGGCAGGAGATTGAGCAGGTTGAACCCGCCGAGAATCACCAGAAAGACAAGAATTGGCCCATCGGTATCGAAGCCGTGACCAACGCCATCGGCCGACTGATGTGCTGCAATCAGGATGGGGACCAGAAGTGCCGAAACGCCGGCGCCCATCAATGCGCAGGTCGCCACCTCGAAACGGCTGTGATAGGGGCGCCCCCCGATGGCGATGCCGCCGAGCAGCGGCACGAAGATCATTCGCGCACTTGGATGACCAAATGTTCGATAGGCGATCATATGGCCAAGCTCGTGCAGGACGATCACCAGTGTCAGGAAGATGGAAATCATCAGGCCGGCTTCATTGAGACCGAAGAACGGCCAGAGCATCAGGGTCGACCCGATCATCAGAACAGCCTGCCACAGGGGATGCTCGAAATGCGCGAGGCTTGAAGAGGCGCGTTCCTCGACATGGTTCTTCAGCGCCGTCATTTCCCGGCGCAGCAGAAACAGACGGAAGAGGTAAGGCGCAAGCCCGCGATAATCATCGGTAATCTCGAAGGTGACACGTGTATCGAGACCCAGTCGCTCGACCGTTCGGTGCTCACGATAGCCCTTCCAATAGGACACATCGAGCGCGCTATCGGCCACAATTCGAAGATCGCAGGAGAAACTTGCCCCGGCGGTCATCGCTGCCCGGTCGACGGCCATAATCCGGCGTGTCGGCCGGCCATGCCGGTCCGGGTGGCGGTAGGCGAATTCCACGCGATCAGGCGCACCTTCCACAGGCTCGACAGCAATCACGGACGGGTGCCAGGCCGTCATGTCGCCGGCCGGCCTTGTGATATTCCACACCTCTTCAGCGCGCGCGTTCAGCACCCGCGTTACCCGGATCGACCTTCGACCGAGCGGAGCGGCCATCATCAGCCATAACAGACCGAGATTGATGACGAGCAAGAACAGTGCGGCCTGATGCGACGCCAATTCCGGTCTCCGGTGAAACGCTGATGCTCAAGCAATAGGTTCAAAACTCTGCCATTTACTGACCTTTATCATTCGACTTTTAAGCAAGACCGAAACTACGCGTGCATCGACAATCACTTTTGATTGTCGAACCATCAGCGGATTGAACGACAAGAGCGTTTCATGAGCGCTCAACGGCCATTTTTGCGCGCGACTGGCGATGCTCGCGCCACAGGATGAATAGTCCCGATCCGACGATGATCAGGATGCCGAGCCACTTCGAGGGCGTCGGAAATTCATCGAACAGCAGATATCCCAGAGCGACAGCCGCAATGATCTCGAAATACTGGAAGGGTGCCAATACTGATAGCGGCGCCAGCCGAAAGGCGCGCACCACAAGAAGATGGATATGCCCGGAAATTGTCCCGAGCAGCACGAGAAGTGCAAGGCCCAGCAGCGAGGCGGGCAAGGCAGGCGCGAGGTCGGCATCTCCTGTTACCGTACCCGCGATCAGTGCCGCGGACATGAAGACAGTTCCCCCGATACCCGCCATGGTCTGCATCGTCATCGGGCTATCGGCCTCACCGATGGCGCGATTGAGGAACATGTAGAGCGCAAAGAGGAATGCACAGGCGATGGGGAGCAGCGCCTTCACTCCAAAGATCGCATAGCTCGGCTGTATCACGATCATCGCACCGGCAAAGCCGACAGCGATGGCCAACCAACGGCGCCAGCCGACCCGCTCACCGAGGAACAGCGCCGAAAGTGCCGTCAGGATGAAAGGTTCGACGAAATAGATGGCGAACACGTCTGCCAGCGGCATATATTTCACCGCAACGAAGAACATCAGGCTTGCCGCACCGTGGATGACGCCACGCAACAGGTTCAGCCATGGCCGCTTCGCCTTGAGCGCTTCGCTTCCATTCAGCCACAGGAGAAGCGGCAACGTCGACAGCAACTGGAAGAAGAAACGGTAAAAGGTGATCTGGCCGGGCGACATCGCCTCGAAGGTCGCCATATATTTGGCGATGGCGTCCATCAAAGGCAGCACAAGCATGCAGCCAGCCATCAGGGCCATGCCGCGAACGGGATCGGAGGCGGAGGATTGCATATCGGATCTCGTCAGTCTCGGGACAGGCTTCAGGGGCGGGGCCTCCACCATGCACACAGGGCGCGCGCAATCAAGGCAGAGTAGACGTGGAAAAGGCTCGCGTTCCATCGTGCATTTCGGCGAGGTCTGGCTTGTCCAAGTCGTGCCGAAGGTGGCCATCGGCGGATCGAGCCGCTAATATGGCATCAGGATCACTCCGGCGAGGCTCGAAACGCTCCTCCGCCGCGATCATCAGGGAGCAGGGTATGGCCTCGCGCAAGACGTTTTCCCGCAACACCGATGCCAGCGACGACACGCTTGGCGGGCGCCTCTCCATGGCCCGTGATGCGGTGGAACTGACCCCGGCGGATGTCGCCAATCGTGTCGGCGTCCGGCGTGACACCTTGCTGGCCTGGGAATCGGATCGCTCCGAACCGCGCCCGTCCAAGCTCGTGGATCTCGCCGGCATTCTCGGTGTGTCGCCGATGTGGTTGATGACGGGCCTGGGTTCGGGGCCTGTGCAGGAAAGTCTCGATGTGCCGATCGAGGGCTTGCGCTTGCAATTGCAGCGCCTGACCGACGCCCATATGGAATGTGGCCGGCTGATCGCCGACTTGTCCCGACAGATCGACCGATTCGAAGCCCGTAGCCAGCGCGACGCTGCGCTTGGCGACCTTGATGGTCCGATGGATGGTCCGATCATGGGCCGCGCCTGAGGAACGACCTGCCGCGATCTTCCGTCAGTTGGCGTTGGTGGTCGGCCCGAACACCGTCTCGAAAGCCTCCCTCAGGCGAATGTCGACATCGGCCATCATCACGGGCAAACCGAGATCGACCAAACTGGTGACGCCATAGGTGCTGATTCCGCACGGCACGATACCGCCGAAATGGGAGAGGTTCGGTTCGACATTCAGCGAAAGTCCGTGAAAGCTCACCCAGCGGCGAAGGCGAATGCCAAGAGCTGCAATCTTGTCCTCCGTCATTGAGCCATCCGGCAAGAGCGGCTTGTCCGGACGGCGAACCCAGACGCCAACCCGATCCTCCCGCCGCTCGCCCCGCACATTCATGGCGTCGAGTGTCTGGATGATCACTTCTTCCAGTGCCGAGACATAGGCACGTACGTCCTGGCGCCGCCGTTTGAGATCGAGCATCACATAGGCCACCCGCTGGCCTGGCCCGTGATAGGTATATTCTCCGCCGCGCCCGCTGGCAAAAACGGGGAATCGGTCGGGCTCGACCAAATCCTTCACATCGGCGCTGGTGCCGGCCGTATAAAGCGGTGGATGTTCAAGCAGCCACACCAGTTCGTCGGCACGACCTTCGGCGATGGCGGCCACCTCACGCTCCATCTCGGCCACGGCGTTCTCATACGGAACAAGCCCATCCGAGATCCTCCAGCGGACCGGCGGAGAGTCGGGTGAGGCATGCATGATATGGTCGAGATCGGTGCGCAGCATGGCGAGGTCCGTCGTTTCGAAAGGCAGATCGCCATCAGCGAGTGCCTGTGGAAAAATCCTGAATTTCCCTCTACTTGGCAACAAAGCCCCTGGCTTGCAAGGCTTGTCGGTGCCGCGCCGCGACAGACTTTTCCACTGGAGAGAAGTTTTTTCAAAATTCTGTCATGGCGGGCTTGTGGACCCCCGGGGCTTTTGCTACATGCAGCCCCGCCGGAGCAATTCGGCGCCTACCACGATGCGGTCGTGGCGGAATTGGTAGACGCGCAGCGTTGAGGTCGCTGTGGGGCAACCCGTGGAAGTTCGAGTCTTCTCGACCGCACCAAAGAAACCCGGCTTCGGCCGGGTTTTTTGTTTTTATCCGAAAGTTGACCCTAATGGTGTCCCATGTGGAAAAAATCCATGGGCCAGCTTGCTCGGCAAATATCAAATCCCCAACCAAAGCGTGTCGGCCACCGCTTTCTCTGCCTTGCCGGCTTGGCGCGGGCCGAAACAATGACCCCAGGTTAGAGCTTGAGGGGTGAGGCCGCACTGGTCACGAATTCATGGCGCAGTGAAACAAATATCATGTCGTTTTGCATGCTGGATTTCGGTCACCATGCCGAGACGATCGGGGATCAGCCGCTAAGCGATGGTACTTGAACTGGGCTGAGAGCTGAGTCTCGAGCAAAACCACCCCGCTACAGAAGTTGGTCGACTGCCTCCTCGACAACCTCTCCGGATCCGTCAAATCCTGGAAAAGCACAGGTGATACTTTCCTGGCTCGTCAGAACTTCGACAATAAGCGCAGCTGGAAGGTTATTCTGGCCGGTCCCCGCGCCAGAACCTTTATCAACGGCTGACCATGGGGCGGGGCTAGGCAGGACCCGCTTTTTAAGAGCGCCTGCGCGAGATACAGAAAAACCGCGTCGTCTGACGCGGTCTTTCCTTCCGGTCGTTTGTATCAATCAGCGTCGGACGGAATATGGCTGTCGACACCGAGTGTGGTGATGAAGTTCTTCACCGATCCGACACCGCGGACACCAAGCACCCGCAATTCCAGCATGCGCCGTTCTTCGGCCGTATCGACGGCCCCGCGCAGGGTGACGATCTCGCCGTCGACATGGATATCAAGCGCAGAGATGAGGCTGTCGTCGAGGTCTTCAAGCGCTGTGGCCACATCCGCCTCCAACGCGTCTTCGTCCACCCGGTGGTCCGTTGTGGGTGCGTCAGGCATTGCTGGTGCGGGCTGAAAGCCATCCGCTTCCACCGTATCGACACGGAAGCCGCCATTCCTGTCACGGTCGAAATTCGCGTCCGTCTCGCCATAGCTGCGGTTGGCGACGGGCTGGTCCACGGCGCCTGTACCGTCGCTGTAGGGCCATCCGTCGGCAATGTTGCGCTGGTCGTAGTCGCGATAATCGGCCTCGCGGGAAAATTCGGTCTTTCGGTCATCCTTGGCCATCGGGTCTTCCTTCCTCGGTTGCTTCAACAGCTAACGGGTGAGAGCCCCATTTGTTGCCGCCAAGGGTGTCGCCGCCGAGGATATTGTCGTGCGCGCCGTTTGCGTCAGCGATCCGCCTTCTCAAAGCGCTTCACCAGCCTGTCCCGCTTCAGGCGCGACAGGCGCTTTAGCCAGAAAATGCCATCGAGTTGGTCGATTTCGTGCTGCATGCAGATCGCAGGAAAGCCCTCCAGCGCCTCCTCGGTCGGCGTCCCGTCCAGGGTCTGGTAGCGAACGGTCACTCGGCGTGGACGTTGCAGTTCGTCGGTGAAGCCCGGCATGGAGACACTGCCTTCAACATGGGTCATCATCTCCTCGGAATGGGAAAGGATTTCCGGATTGACGAAATTCCGGCGTCCGCCGAGTTCGGCAAGATCAAGAACGACCAGGCGCAGAAAGATACCGCAATGGGCGGCCGTGATGCCGACGCCGGGGGCGGCCTTCATGGTCTCGTAGAGATTGTCGGCCAGAGTGGAGAGTTCGGCATTGAAGGTCGTCACCGGCATGCATGGGGTCGAAAGCGCAGCGTCCGGGTATTGGCAGATTGTCAATTTCGTCACGGTCTCGTCATATCCTGGGGCTTGGCGTGCAATGGGTCTATCTCTATCCGGGGATCAGGCTATCAGGATGTGCAGTGCTTTGCATCGGCGGCAGGAAATTCTCTCTATCCGCTTGTTGACAAAGGCGTTTCAGCGGCCATTCTCCGGGCGGAAGCGAAGCAGCGAGCAGGCGAGGGGCGGACATGACCGAGAGAGAAGACGAGATGCTCGATCGCCTCCCCACTGACGAGGCGCAGGCCGACATCTATGACGAGGAAGGCTCGATCCGCCACGACTTCCTGACCATGGTTGGCGCTGCCATCGCCGATCGAGACGTGCTCTATCTGCGGCAGACCGTTGCCAAGCTGCATGAGTCCGAGCTTGGCCACTTGATTGAGGCGATTCAGCCCGACCAGCGCCATGCGCTGGTCAAGCTGCTCGGCACCGACTTCGACCTCACGGCCCTGACGGAAGTCGACGAAGCAATCCGCATGCAGATCGTCGACCAGATGCCGAATGCGCAGATCGCGGCCGCAATCGGCGAGCTCGATTCGGACGACGCCGTTTACATTCTCGAAGACCTTGACGACGAGGATCGCGAAGAGATTCTCGCGCAACTTCCCTTCACCGAGCGGGTCCGTCTGCGCCGCGCCCTCGATTACCCCGAAAGCTCGGCCGGTCGGCGCATGCAGACCGAGTTCGTCGCCGTTCCTCCGTTCTGGACAGTCGGCCAGACGATCGACTACATGCGCGACGAGGAAGACCTGCCCGAGAGCTTTACCCAGATCTTCGTCATCGATCCCACCTTTAAGCTGCTCGGCGCCGTCAATCTCGATGCAATCCTGCGCACCAAGCGGCAGGTGAAGATCGAGACGATCATGCACGAGACCAATCACCCCATCCCCGCCGAGATGGACCAGGAAGACGCAGCCCAGCTCTTCGAGCAGTACGACCTTCTCTCCGCCGCCGTCGTCGACGAGAATGAGCGGCTCGTTGGTGTTTTGACCATCGATGACGTCGTTGACGTGATCCAGGAAGAGGCGGAAGAGGACCTGCTTCGCCTCGGCGGCGTCGGCGATGAAGAACTGTCCGACAGCGTGCGGGAAACATCGCGTTCGCGCATTCCCTGGCTCGCGGTCAACCTGGTGACGGCCTTCATGGCGGCCTCTGTCATCGGCCTGTTCGAGGCAACGATCGAAAAGATCGTGGCGCTGGCCGTGCTCATGCCGATTGTGGCCGGCATGGGCGGCAATGCGGGCTCGCAAACCATGACCGTCACCGTCCGGGCTCTTGCCACACGCGACCTCGACATCCACAACGCCTTTCGGGTCGTGCGGCGTGAAGCCGGTGTTGGCCTGATCAATGGCGCCGTCTTCGGCTGCGCAGTCGGACTTGTCGCCGGTCTGTGGTTTCAGGATGTGTCCATCGGGGGGCTGATTACCACCGCCATGATGATCAACATGTTTGCGGCCGCCATGGCCGGCATCATGATCCCGATGATCCTGAGCCGGGCAGGGGCCGACCCTGCCGTCTCGTCCGCAGTCTTCGTCACCGCTATTACGGATATGACCGGGTTTTTCTCGTTTCTCGGACTTTCAACCTGGTGGTTCATGAGCTGAGGGCGAAAAATTGACTTGTACGTAAAAGTCAATATGATGCCTTTCCCGAGAGGAAACGGCATATCGTGAAGAAATACTACAGCATCACCGAACTGACGCGTGAATTCGGCGTCTCGACGCGGACCCTGCGCTTCTATGAGGACGAAGGACTTCTGCATCCCGAGCGCCGTGGACGCACGCGCCTGTACCGCGCCGCGGACCGCCGCCTCCTCCAGGAGATCCTGCGCGGTCGCCGCATCGGCTTCACGATCGCCGAAATCCGCGAGATCGTCCATGTCTACAAGGAGCCGCCCGGCGAGATCGGCCAGCTCAAGCTGATGATGAAGAAGATCGACGAGAAGCGCGAGGATCTTCGCCAGAAGCGCCGCGATATCGACGAGACGCTTGCCGAACTCGATCAGGCCGAGGAAGCCTGTCTCACCCGCATGGTCGAAATCGGCGTCGGCAGCTGAGTCACACTCTTCGTCTTGGCGATGCTTCGGCCGCGCTTGCGCCCGTTGTTAGATCCGCTATCGGTCGTCAACCAGCCGTCACTCAGATCCAGCGGCGTGTCCGGCGGCAATAGTATTCATAGTCGATCCCGAACCGTGCGAGGAGGTGCTGCTCTTCGCAACGGATGACGGCAAAGCGGATGCCGATTGCGGCCATAAGAGCCGCCAGCAGCAACCATCCATTGCCCATCATCAGACCAAGGCCAATCGTCGCCAGCGTGTAACCGAGATAGATCGGGTTGCGCGTCAGACGGTACGGCCCGGTTTTCACCAGATGGCGTGCACAGCCTGTGTTGGTGAACGGCGTCTGGTGCTCAAACAGCGTCTTCATCGCCCAGATATCGAGCAAGGCGGCGGCGATGAACAAGAGGAGCCCGCCCATGCGGAACATCCATGGATGGCCGCTGCCCACGGGCAAGGGCGAGAACTGGGCTGCGACAAGCGCAAGCAGCAGGGCCGTGCCGTAAAGGACGGGCGGCCAGGGATAACGCAGCGGCTTCAAACGGTAGGCATTCATGATGAAGACTCCGTCAGGGTGCCTGGCGGCTCTTCACGGTGCATTCGCCCGCAAGCGCCAGTACGCGTTGATCCTGCTCCGGCAAGATTGCGCCAGACTGGAGTGGCTCCAGCAGAGACTGGGCCTGCAGCCGCTCCAGTGTACAGGCACAAAAGCGCTGGCAAAGGCCTGCTTCATTGCCTTGCTCAAGGCAGGCCGCCTCACAGCTGCCGCTGTATGCAGCGACAGGATCGGCAGCCGGCGGCGGCACAATCATGCTTGCGCCATAGAGGAAGGCGATCAGCACAGGTTGATGCAGCAGATAAACGGTCAGCGAGTGACGTCCAGCCAGCCGCAACCATGCGGGCCCGGCGGGCAGGCGGGCGACGAAACCCAGCGCCTGGCGGTCGACGAGGAACCGTGCAACAGCGATGCCGGCCAGCAAAGCGCCGATCCATGGCAGAAGCGGCACATAGTCATTCGAACGCGGCATGCTTTCAGAGAGCCCGAGGAAAAGCAGGGGCGGGCTGTCGAAGATTGCCGACCGGGAAAATGATGGAAGGATAACCGCGAACGCCGCCACGGCCGCCGTCAGGAGGGGCGGCAGGCGCAGGAAAACGAGGCCGATCACGCTCGACAGCGCAATGGCATGCAGGATGCCGAAGAAGATCCAGGCATCGGGCGTGAACCACAAGGTCGCCGCGGAGATCGCCGCCGCCGCCGCCGCAACCAGGCCGAGCCGACGGAAAAACGGCCCGGGGCGCAGGCTTGGAACATGCGCCAGCACAAGGCTGAAACCGGCGAGGAAGAGGAAGGTTGAAGCAATCACGCGAGCGTAAATGCGCAAAAAGCCATGCGTTGATGTGCCCGGCTCAAGATAGCCGAAGAATTCAAGGTCCCAGGAGAAATGATAGGTGGCCATGGCAATCAGCGCCATCCCGCGTGCCGCATCCAGAAACGGCAGACGCTGTCTCGGCGCCTCGGGCTCTGCCTTCATGCTGTCCGACACGGCTCGTTCCTCTTGATTTTTCACGCTTTGCACCATCGCCCTTGTCGAGATTTAGGCTCCGCTGGCTCAAAGGCAAAGGCGGCGATTTCATGGCACGCCGCCGCCTCGTCCCCGTTTCCCCCTCAATCCGCGCCATCGGCCAGAAGCGCCCGCCGCGCTTCGGAGAAGAATTGCCGCCGGATCAGCACAATGAAAACCAGCGTCGTGGCAACCATGAAGACGTAAGGGCTCACAAACCAGCCGAGATAGCCAATCGAATAGAAGATTGCCCGCAGGCCCATGTTGAAATGGGCAGCGGCGATAATGTTCATCCGGATGGTTCGCTCGGCGGCAGCTGCCGCCCGCGCCGGGTCCAGCTTCGCCTCTTCGATCATCGGGATCGTGCCGAAGAGAATGGTGCAGTAGTTGAACAACCGATAAGACCAGCCGAACTTGAAGAAGGAATAGGCAAACAACGCGATCAGCCCGCAGACCTTCAGCTCGAACATGGCGCGACCGCCTTGCACGATATACGGAATGTCCTTCAGGATCGCATCCACCTGTTCGGTCGCCCCCAAGAGCGCGAAGCATCCGCCGATGGCGAAGATCGTGGTCGAGGCGAAAAACGCCGTGCCGTTCTGCAACCCACCCATGATCTGCGTGTCGATCATCTTCAGATCCCGATCCATCGAATTGAGGATCCATTCGCGGCGACGCTCCGCCATGGCCTTGGTCAGGCTTGTGCGCGACAGGATCCGCTTCTGGCCGGTGATCCATGCATAGGCAAACCAGAGAGCCATGAACGTCACGACGGCGGCGTAGTCCGGAAGGGTCATCATTCGGCTCCATCTGTTGCTCGCCACCCATTATCGCAAGCTGGGCTCGCTTCACAATGGTCGGTTAATTTTGCTCACCGCCCCCTGAAATCCAACGGGCGCGAATTCATTGATGATTAACCATGTCGAGATTCAACCCGTTGAAATCATTGGGGCCCATGCGTAGGGCGCATGGCTGACCCGAAACTGGTGTCTTGCTTTTGCCATTTTTGCGGTTGCGAAACGCTCAGCGATTGACTAGTGAGATGGCCAGAAAGCGGTCGGGGGACGGCTTTCTTCAACATGTGGTTCCACTGGAGTATACATGGAAGACAGTTTCCAGAAGTCGTGCTGGGGCGTTACCTTCCGAGCTCTGATGGGTTTCGCCGGCATCATGTGCCTGGCTTACCTTTTCGGCAGTCTCTGACGCTTCACATGCAAGTCTCGACGAAAGGCGCGGTCTGATCGACCGCGCCTTTCGCGTTTTCAGCGGTTCTCTGCACCCGCAGAGGGAAAGTCGCTCGAAGCCAGCGTCAGCGCGGGAATGTCGCGCCAGTGAAAGCCAATGTCGATTGCGAGGTGCATTCGTGCTAGGCGATGCTCTAGCTTCAGTGCTTTGTAGCCTACATGCGAGGAGCCTCATGTTTCTTTCGGTTTTCGACGTGTTCAAGATCGGCGTCGGCCCCTCGAGCTCCCACACGATGGGACCGATGACGGCGGCCAACCGGTTTCTTGATCTCATTCTCTCCGACCAGTGGCCGCGCCCGGCTGGCGCGCAGGTTGCCGCGTTGAAGGCAAGCCTGCATGGTTCACTCGCCTATACCGGGATTGGCCATGGCACAGGCAATGCCGTCATCATCGGCCTGATGGGCGAGGCGCCCGACACCATCGACCCCGACCGCATGGAAGGCATCATTGCAGACGTCGAGCGGACGGGTCGCGTCACGCCGCCCGGTCATCCGGCCTATCTTTTCCAGCCGAAGGACGATCTGGTCTACGACAAGAAAACCCCGCTTTCCGGCCATGCCAACGGCATGCGGCTCTCGGCTCTGGACAAGGATGGCCGCGTCCTGCTCACCCAGATCTACTATTCGATCGGCGGCGGTTTCGTCGTCACCGATACAGAGCTCCTTGCCATGCAGAAGCAGAAGAAGCAGGCGAGCACCCACAAGGTGCCTTACCCCTTCGCATCCGCAAAAGAGATGCTCGCAATGGCAGCGTCCTCGGGGCTGACCATCGCCCAGATGAAGCGGGCGAACGAGGAGGTCGTTCGATCCCGCGACGATCTCGATGCCGGCCTCGACCGCATCTGGGATGCGATGCTGAGCTGCATCGACCGGGGCCTGCGCCAGGAGGGACAGCTCCCCGGCGGCCTGAAGGTTCGTCGCCGCGCCAAGTCGATCTATGACCAGCTGCAGGAAGAATGGCGCTCCAACCGCCTCAATCCCGTGCTCGCCAACGACTGGCTTTCGGTCTATGCCATGGCGGTCAACGAGGAAAATGCGGCCGGTGGTCGCGTCGTCACGTCGCCGACCAACGGGGCTGCCGGTGTCGTACCCGCAACCGTCCGTTACTATCTGCATTTCCATCCGGATGCCGACCAGGAAGGCATTCGCGACTACCTGCTGACGGCCGCCGCCATCGGCGGCATCATCAAGCACAATGCCTCGATTTCGGGTGCCGAAGTCGGCTGTCAGGGCGAGGTTGGCTCTGCTTCTGCGATGGCCGCTGCCGGACTTGCCGCCGTCATGGGGGGCACGCCGGAGCAGATCGAGAACGCCGCGGAAATCGCGCTCGAGCATCATCTCGGCATGACCTGCGATCCCGTCGCCGGTCTTGTGCAGGTTCCCTGCATCGAGCGCAACGCGCTCGGCGCCGTCAAGGCCGTCACCGCCGCTTCGCTGGCGCTGAAGGGGGACGGCCAGCATTTCGTGCCGCTCGACGCCGCGATTGAAACCATGCGCCAGACCGGCAACGACATGAACGAGAAATACAAGGAAACCTCGCTCGGCGGCCTGGCCGTCAATGTTGTCGAATGTTGATGCGGGCAGGGGAGTAGCCCTGTCCTGAAACGCCTCTGTAGTCATCCTCGGGCTTGTCCCGAGGATCTGCTCCGCGAGCTCCGCGGATTCGCGATAGTCAGGTTCATGCCGTCGAGCCGCTCCGGCCACATCAGAAAATGACCGCCAGGGCGCAATCCATGGAAACTGTTGAGCGCGAGCCGCCTGCGGCATTGCATCCCTTGACCCGGCCGCAGGACCAGCTATCTCGGTGGCCATGGCTTTGCATCTTCTCAAACTCTGCGTCGGCGCGGATTCGATCGATGACTTGCGCGACTGGGTCGCCGAGCGTTCGCTGATCGCAGTTGCTGCCGGCATGGAGCCGCAATCCTCGCATGTCACACGCATGGTTCCCAAGCGTACGGAAGAGCTGCTCGATGGTGGTTCGCTCTATTGGATCATCAAGGGGCAGCTCGCCGCCCGGCAGAAGCTGCTCGACATCAAGACTTTCACCGGTGGCGATGGGATCACCCGCTGTGAATTGATCCTTGGTCCCGAGGTGATTGAAGTTGCTCCGGCTCCGCGCCGACCCTTTCAGGGCTGGCGTTATCTCGACGCGGCGTCTGCCCCCCGCGACCTCTCCGCCTCCGGGGCCGATATCGAGGATATGCCGGATGACCTGAAGCGGGAATTGGCGGAACTCGGCCTGCTCTGAAGGCCTCCAGAAAGGAGCGTGCGATTTTCGGCAGGTCGAACGCATGCTATCAGGGCATTGAGTGCGATCGAACCGAAACGCCGACAGCGTGGCCTGGAGCCCAAGAGCATGAACACGACCCAAGGCCTCCCCGCAAACACCGGCCGCGCCGAGGAAACGCGTCGCTTGTTCAAGGGCGTGCGACGGATCGCTCTGGGTCTTCTTTCCCTGGCGCTCGCCTTCGGCGCCTATGTCGGTATCCTGATCCTGTCGGGCAATTTTCATGAGGTTCTGCCCGGACGCTTCTATCGCTCTGCCCAGCTTTCCGGCGCGCGACTGGGCGAAGAGATCGATCGTTACAACATCAGGACGGTTATCAATCTGAGAGGTGAGAACCGCGGCAAAAGCTGGTATGACGACGAGGTGGCAGCCACCGCGGCCCATGGCGTCACCCATGTCGATTTTCGCATGTCCGCAAGCCGCGACTTGACCCGTGAGCGCACGCAGGAACTCCTGACCATCCTTAAGACCGCCGAGCAACCCATCCTGGTGCATTGCATGTCCGGCGCGGATCGCACCGGCCTGGCCTCCGTGATCTTCTTGCAACAGGTCGCGGGGATCGATGAGGAAGAGGCCGAGTGGCAGCTCTCCCCGCTCTATGGCCACATCAATCTGCCCTTTCTCGCCGCCTATGCCATGGATGACAGCTGGGAGGCCCTGGAAAAGGTGCTCGGCCTCGATAGCTGAGGCTCTCCGTCCGACACGCCTGCAAACGTGCGTTTAACGAATATCACGCCAAATCTTTCGCAAATGAGGAGACCCCGCGCTCAGCGCATGGCTGCGTTGTGTCGGCATGCAGTTCTCATCAAGTCACCCGGCAGATATGGGGGGTATTATCCCACCCGTCTGCCACGAAGGCTTCCAATGAAATCAATATTGCCGCTCCTCGCTCTCGCCCTCCTGATTCTGCCGCTGGAGGCCCAGGCGCAGACCGCGACCCCGATGCCCGCAAAAGTGGAGACGCGCTTGGACGAGGCCTGCGGCGTGCAGGCCCCCCAGTTCATCGAGGCCGTGTGTCAGGATAAGGGCGTTCCGAATCTTTTCGTGCTGAATCTTCCGGGCATCTGCGCGCAATATGGCAAGACGGACAAAATCCAGGCGGCGGTTGCGGCCTGCACCGGCAGCAATGTCTATGCCGATCTGTGGAAATACAAATTCGGCCAGACCAATGGTTTCCTGGAGCATTTCAAGTCCTACATCGCCGCGATCCGCGAGCATGAAAGCGAAGGTGAAAACGGATCTGCGCTGACCGCGCCAGCGGAGGCCTTCCGCATGTCGGTCCTCGCCTGTGGTCTTGATGCGAAATGCCATCGCGAGCTTTACGATGCGCTCGGACCGGGCATGAAGGCTGCCTTCGCCAGAACCCCCTATTTCTGCGATTACGGCACTGAAACCAGCTTCAACGACGCGGGGTACCGGGATCAGTTCTTCGATATCGCCCAGCCCGGCGGCATCGCGCAGCCCATGTGCCGTGCCTATTACTGCCAGAACCGCAGCTGCGACACGCCTGCCGCCGACGCCGGTCCGTTCATCCTGTCGGAAATCTTCGTGCGGCAGTACGACATGATCTACAAGGCAATCAAACCCTGATCTCTGCGTTACCGCAGCGCCGCTGGCCCTGTTGCCGACGGAACCCTTGGTTTACAATAGTGCCGCCGCGTCCGCTACCGGACCGGCGGCGCGATGGTTTTAGAGCATCAGAAAAGTGACGGCGTGAGCGGCAAGACACTCTATGGCAACGCGAAGTTATTTGCCGTCCGATCAGCGTGGTCTCATTGAGCTCCAGCGCATAGGGAAGGGCCAGAAGTGGCTGGCTCTTGCCTTTCAGATAGATCGGTTGAGCGTCCATCCGCGCCGGGGCGACCGGCGCGTGCCATGGTCGTAACCGTCAGTCGCTGGTTTGCACCAACATGTCCGCGATGGTCGCCACGCGGCAGACGGCCTTTAAAGCTGCGATGGCCGTTTCGTGCACGTCTGCCGAAAAGGCAGCGCAGCCGTCCGACAAGACGGTCACGTCGAAATCGCGCACATGCGCATCCCGCACCGTGGAGGCGACACCGCCGTTGGTCACGATGCCGCAAACGATGAGTTTGCGAATGTCACATTTGCGCAGTATCCATTCCAGCCGGGTCATGTAGAAGGCGGAATAGGCGACTTTCTCGATGCTGATATCGGCCGGCGCCAGGCGATCGACGAGGCGGTGCCCCCAGGAGCCGGGAACGAAATCGCCTTTTGCCAGGAAGGGCCGGAGCGTCTTCAGATGCGGCGAGATCAGCGGCTCGCCGCCCTTCAGCGGCACCAGCGTGAACTGGGTCGAGATGATCCAGCTGCCTGCAGCCCGCATCTGGTCTGCAAGCGGCGCCAGCCGCTCGGGCAGGGCCGCGATCTCCGCCGCGGTCTGACCCGCCCGCCCGTAAGCGCCGTTGGGATGGAGGAAGTCGTTCTGCAGGTCGACGATCAGAAGGCCGGTCTGTGCGGCGGATACGGTCTCGTGCATCAGCGCCTCTCGATGATCACGTTGCCAAAGTCATCGACCCGTGCCTTCAGGTCCGGATCGACGAGGACCGTGGCGTCAGGCTGTTCCAGAATAGCCGGCCCCTCGATCTCAGCCCCAACAGGCAGTTCGAGCCGCGCATAGATGGCTGTGTCGTGCCAGGCGCCATTGAACCAGACCGGACGGCTGCCTCGGGTAGCTTTTTCCACCGAGCATTCGGCATCGGGGGCGAGCGCCTTCAGGCTGAAATGCGGGCGACGGCCGATCGCGGCGGTCCGCAGGTTGACGATCTTGGCCTTCAAGCCCGGCAGCAGGCGGCTGAAGGAGGCACGGTAGGCGGCATCGAAGGCCTCCTGCACGATCTGTCGGGTCACGCCTGAGGTACCATTCGAAACCGTTACCGACAGTGGCACCGAGACCGTATGGGTCTGCCCGACATAATGCATGTCGAGTTCGAACAGGATGTCGACGCGATCCATTTGCAGGCCGGCCTCTTCGACGACGCGGCCCGCGGCCTCGGCTTCCGCCACCATGCGGGCATCGAGCACGGCCTCATCCAGTTGGTCGACCGTCAGGTTTACCGTCTGTACCTGATCATGGCGGATATCGGCAATGACGCAGCCGAGCGCCGAGGTGACGCCCGGATACCGCGGCACGAGAGCGGCCTGCAGGCCGACATCCTTGATGAGCGCTCCGGCATGCAGCGCACCGCCGCCGCCGAAGGGAACGGCGACGAATTTTGCCGGATCGTGTCCGCGTTCGATGGAGACGAGACGGATGGCGCCAGCCATGCGGCCATCCGCCACGCGAACGATCGCTTCCGCCGCTTCCATGACGCCGAGGCCACAGGGCCCCGCGACATGCTCAGAGATGGCAGTCTTGGCCGCCTCGACGTCGAGCCTCGACAGCTTGCCACCGATCGGACGCTCTGCATTGATGCGGCCGAGTACGATATTGGCGTCCGTTAGGGTCGGGCGGGTGTTGCCCTGGCCGTAGGCGACGGGACCAGGCCGCGAGCCCGCGCTTTCCGGCCCGACCTGCAGCAGGCCGCCGGCATCGACATGGGCGATCGATCCGCCGCCGGCGCCGATCGTGGTGATCTCGATCATCGGCGTGCGCACGACGAGACCAAAATCGATCGTCGTTTGGGAGGCGAGCGAGGTCTGCCCATCGACAACTATCGATACGTCGAAGGAGGTGCCGCCGAGATCGCCGGTGATGATGTTGGGATAGCCTGCCGCCTTGGAGATCGCGGCGGCCGCAATCACACCAGCAGCGGGGCCGGACAGCGCTGTGCGGACCGGCAGCCGGCTTGCGGTTTCCGTCGACATGACGCCGCCATTCGACTGGACGATATGGAAGGGGCCGGAAAAGGCCTCACCTTTCAGCGCATCGCGCAGCTTGCCGAGATAGCCGCCGACAACAGGCTGGAGATAGGCGTTCAGCGCCGTGGTCGAGGTTCGCTCGAACTCGCGGATTTCCGGCAGGATCTGGGCGGACGAGGCAAGATTGCCGTTCGGCCAGACGGTGCGCGCCGCCTCCAGCGCCGCCAACTCGTTGTCAGGGTTGGCATAGGCATTGAGGAAGCAGATGGCGAGGGCTTCGGCGCCGGCGGCGAGCGCCTTCAAGGCGGCAGCGCGAACTTCGTCGGGATCGAGCGCCTCGCGCACGGTTCCATCCGCCAGCACGCGCTCGTTCACCTCGAAACGCATGTCGCGTTCGATGACGGGCGTGAAGTCGCCCCACAGGCCCCAGGTATTCAAGCGGTCGCGGCGGCGCATTTCCAGGACGTCGCGAAACCCCTTGGTGGTGATCAGCGCGGTCCGCGCGCCCTTGCGCTCCAGAAGCGCGTTGGTGCCGACGGTGGTGCCATGAACAATGGAGCCGAGATCGGCAATGGCGCCGAAGGATTTCAACCCCTCGATGAAGCCGACGGCCTCGTCGCCACGATTGGAGGATACCTTGGCGGTGCGGAATTTCCCGGTTGCTTCTTCGTAGTAGAAGAGATCGGTGAAGGTGCCGCCGACATCCACGCCGACGACCGCGCCCTTGAGGCTCTTGATATGGCTGTTCATGCGGCTTTTCCTTCACGCAGTCTGTTGGTCGCCTTGGCATCGACCTCACCGTCCTTGGTCACCTCAACGCCATAAAGCGTGCGGGCGTTCTCCCGGCTGACGAAGCCGAGGCGGACATCGCGTGCGACGCGTTCTGGCGGACGTGTCCACGGGTTGCCGTAACCACCGCCGCCGGGCGATTCAATGCGCACCTTCTGCCCCGCACGAACGCGCACGTCCGTGACCTTGGAGGCAAGCGGCGGCGTGCGCACGCCTTCGTCGCTCTCCCAGGTGAAGCGGTTGAGCCCGCCTTCCAGGCCGCCGGCGACGCCCGGCGGGGCATAGACACCGCGTTCGCCGAGCAGGAACACATCGGCGTCGGTCAGCGTCTCGACTTCGTAGACGGAGCCGACACCGCCGCGATGGTAACCGGCCCCGGCCGAGTCCGGTCGCAGCGCCCACTGGGTGAAGACGACGGGATAGGAGGCCTCCAGGATTTCGGCTGGCGGAATGGTCGCCATGGAAATCGGGTTATTGGCGTGGTTGAGACCGTCGCTTTCCGGATTTCCGCCCAGTCCGCCGCCGAAGAAGGAGAACATCACATAGCGGGAGCCATCGCCGCGATAACCCGCGATCGACAGCGCATTGATCGTGCCGAAGGGGGCGGCCGTTGCCCGGGCCGGATCGGCCTTGGCGAGCGCTCCGAACACGACGCCGATGACACGCAGGATGGTTTCGGTGTAACCGCCGACCGGCTTTGGCGGCTTCACGCCGAGCAGGGTGGTCTCGGGGATCACGAAGGTGATCGGGCGCAGGCATCCGGCATTGGCGGGCACCGCGGTGAAGACGTGCTTCAGCGCCACGTAGCAGCAGGCGGCGGCCGTCGAATAGGCGATGTTGAGCGGCCCGGCACAAGGCGCCGAGGAGCGGGAGAAATCCAGCACCATCTCGTCACCTTTGATGGTGAGGTCGAGCGCGATGGTTAGCCGCTCCGGCGTGATGCCGTCATTGTCGAGATAGTCCTCGAAGCTGTAGGTGCCATCCGGCAGCGCGCGGATGGCGTCGCGCATCATGGCATCGGCCCGGTCGGAGAAGACGTCGAACGCCTGGGCGACGGTGTTGTCGCCATAGGCATCGAGCAGCTCCGACAGCCTTCGTTCGCCGAGGTCGAGCGCGTTCAACTGGCCGTTCAGGTCGCCGTAGTTGGAGGTCGGCACGCGGGAGTTGGCCGCCAGGATGTCGAGGAGGTCGCGGTTCATCACGCCCCTCGACACCAGCTTGACCGGCGGGATGCGCACCCCTTCCTGGAAGCTTTCGGTCGCCTTGGCGTTAAACCCGCCCGGCACATTGCCGCCGATATCCAGCCAGTGGCCGACGGAGGCGATCCAGCAATAGAGGGTTCCACCGCGAAAAACCGGGCGCACCAGACGGAAATCGTTGAGATGGGTTCCACCGGCATAGGGGTCGTTGAAGAGATAGGTATCGCCGGGGTTGAGATCACCGTCGACGGCCACCTTGTCGATCACGGCCTTGACGGCAAAGGCCATGGCGCCGACGAAGATCGGCAGACCACGCGTGCCCTGCACCAAGGTGGCGCCGGTCTCCGCGTGATAGAGGCCATGGCAGGCATCGCGTGCTTCGGCAATGATCGGATTGAAGGCCGAACGGTAGAGCGTCGCGTCCATCTCGTCGGCGATCTGCTCCAGACGACCGTTCAGAATGGCGAGCGTGACCGGATCAAGAGCACTTTTCATGCGGCGTCGTCCTTCGAATTGTCATCAGCGGATGAAGAGTGGTCAGCGGTATCGGACTGCTCATAGCGACGGCCGAGGTCGAGCATTTGCGGCGTGCCGATGAGATCGTTCAGCCTGTCGAAATCGAACATGCGGTTGGAGAAGGGCGTGTTGGTCCCATGCTCTTTCAGCGAGGCGTAGTAGTCCTGAGCGGTGCGCGCGAGTGCCCGCACGATGCCGCCTGGGAAGATCACGATGCTGTAGCCCATCTCGCCAAGTTCGGCGGCGGAGAACATCGGTGTATTGCCGCCCTCCACCATGTTGGCCAGTAGCGGTCGGCGACCGGCAAGGGCGGAGCTTACTGCTGTCAACTGTTCGGCGGAACGGGGCGCCTCGACGAAGAGAATGTCCGCGCCGGCTTCGGCGTAAAGGGCTGCGCGGTCGATTGCCGCTTCCAGCCCCTCGATGGCGACGGCGTCGGTCCGGGCGATGATCAGCGTATCTTCGGAGGCGCGGGCATCGACGGCCGCCTTGACCTTGCCGGCCATTTCCTGGGCCGAGACGATGCGCTTGTCCTGCAGGTGGCCGCAACGCTTCGGCAGAGTCTGGTCTTCCAGCTGGATGGCGCTGGCGCCGGCCCGTTCGAAGGCTTTCACGGTCCGCTGCACGTTGAGCGCATTGCCGTAGCCGTTGTCAGCATCGACGATCAGCGGTGTTTCCACCCGCTGGCGGACCAGGTTGATCACATCTGCAACCTCCGTCATGGAGACGAGACCGATGTCGGGTCGACCAAGCCGGGTATAGGCGATAGCGGCGCCGGAGAGATACAGCGCGGAGAAGCCGGCATCCGTGGCGATCGACGCGGTCAAGGCGTCGAAGACGCCGGGCGCGACGATCGTTCTGCCGTCGGCAATGTGGTTTTTGAGGCTTGTCATGTCTTGTCCTTCATCGCGGGAGCGCCCGTTGAGCGGGTACGATCCGGCGTATTGGCCGCAGCCGCGGTGGCCGCGACGGCATTCGATGGGGCATCCGACACCCACTTGCTGACGCGCCAAGCGCTCGCCGAGCATTGAGGGGGATTGAGAGGTGAGAGAGGAGTTTGCGTCATCGCCGATCTTCCCCCTCAAAGCCCGAGATAGGCGCGCTTGAGGTCCGGATCGGCCGCGATCTCCGCTGCGGAGCCGGACATGGTCACAAGCCCGTTCTCGATGATGTAGGCGCGATGGGCGATCTCGAGCGATTGCACGACGTTTTGTTCGACCAGCATGATCGGCAGGCCATCGGCATTCAGCCGCTTTACCAGATCGAACATTTCCTCGACCAGCAGCGGCGACAGGCCGAGCGAGGGTTCGTCGAGGATCAGCAGCTTCGGTTCGGCCATCATGCCGCGGCCGATTGCCAGCATTTGCTGTTCGCCGCCGGAAAGCGTGCCGGCCATCTGCGTCATGCGCTGCCGAAGCTTCGGGAAGGTGTCGTAGACCCGTTCGATATTGCGGGCACGGCCGGCACGTCCGCGGCGATAGCTTCCAAGCTCCAGGTTTTCCTGCACGCTCATATTGGGGAAGATCTTGCGCCCTTCCGGGACATGGATGAGCCCGGCCTCCACGGCTGCGATCGGTGACCCGCCCAGTCTTCTGCCATCGAAGGTGATCGAGCCGGAGGCGAGGGGAAGCAGACCGGACAGCGCCTTGTTGAGGGTTGTCTTGCCGACACCATTGGCTCCCAGCACCGCAACGATTTCGCCGCTGGCGACGGAAAGATTGACGCCGCGCAAAACTTCGACACCACCATACCCGGTGCGGATGTCTTTCACCTCAAGCATGGGCGCCTCCGAGGTTGGCCATACGCGCGGCGGCGCCCTTGCCGAGATAGGCCTCAATGACAGCAGCATCATTGCAGACCGAGGCGGGTGTCCCCTCGGCAATCATCTGACCCTGCGCCAGCACATAGACCTCCTCGCAGAGGTTCATCACCGCCTGCATCACATGTTCGATCATGAATATGGTCACGCCATCGTCGCGGATTGCCCGAATGACGGGGATGATGTCGCGGATCTCTGAAGGGTTAAGGCCGGCCAGGACTTCGTCGAGCAGCAGCAGCTTCGGCTCCGTCGCCAGCGCACGGGCAAGTTCCAGCCGCTTGCGCCCGGCGACTGTGAGGCTCGATGCCTGCTGCTCCAGCTCCGCACCAAGGCCGACCCGTTCGGCGACAGCCCGGGCTTTGGCAATGGCGTCGTCCGTCTGCGGGTGACGCAGATAACTGCCAACCGTGATATTTTCCAATACGTTCAGCCCCTGGAAGGGTTGGACGATCTGGAAGGTGCGGGCAATGCCCATCTGTGCCCGCTGATGGGGTTGCAGTCCCGTGATGTCACGGCCCTGCCAGAGGACATGGCCAGCCGTTGGCTGCAGGAAGCCGGCAATCACGGCAAAAAGCGTGGTCTTGCCCGCTCCGTTTGGTCCGATCAGTCCCGTAATCGATCCTTCCCGAACCGATAGCGATGCCTGGTCCACGGCGGTCAGCCCGCCGAAGCGCATGGTGATGGTTTCGGTGCGCATCATCATATCGCGATCCTCCGGGCAAGACGCGGAGCAAAGCGGCGCAGCAGCCCAAGGACACCGCCCGACGCGAAAGCGACGACGCCGATCAGTACGACGGCAAACACCATCAGGTCGATGCCAGGAATGCGGCCGGCAAAGCTCTTGGTCAGTTCGCCCAGCCCATGCAGCGTGAAGGTGCCAATGAGGGGACCAAGCACAAGCCCGCGGCCGCCAACCAGCGGTGCGAGCAGTGCCTCGACCGAGATCCAGACCCCAAAGCCGATATTGGCATCGATATAAAGGAAGTTCTGCACATAGAGGACGCCGGCGGCAGCCGTCATGGCGCCCGACAGGCTGATCGCCTTAAGCTTGACGGACAGAACATCGACACCAAGGGCACGCGCGGCATCCTCGTTTTCGCGCACGGCGACCAGATGCGCGCCGAAACGGGAGCCCGATATGGCCCGGCTGATGATGAGGCCAACAAAGACGAAGGCGAGCGCCAGCCAGAGGAACGATGCCCGGCTTTCGAACTGCATGTTGACAAGGCCGGGATCGAGCTTGAGCAGAAGCCCGGCCGCGCCGCCGGTCCATTCGGACGCATTGGCGAGGATCCGCATCAGTTCGGCGAAGGCGAGCGTGATCAAGGCAAAATAGGAACCGCGAAGGCCGGCCCGAAAACTCAGGAAACCAAGCACGAAGCCTGCAGCACCACCGGCGGCCACGGCGATCATGAAGGTCACCCACGCATTGAGGCCAAGATGGACTTGCAGCATCGCGGTCGTATAGCAGCCGACGCCGAAAAACAGCGCATGGCCGAACGATGTCTGGCCCGCCACACCGCCGAGGATGTTCCAGCCCTGGGCGGCGAGCGTGATGATCAACGACATCACCATGAAGTTGCAGAGGGTGTTGGACGAGGAGACGAGCGGTACGACCGCGAGCGCCGCCGTGACCACGACAATAGGGATATAACCGCTGAGCTTCATGCCTTTGCTCCGAACAGGCCGGTCGGCTTCAGGAGCAGGACCAGGATGAAGATGACGAAAATGCCGATCTGGCCGAGGCTCTCGCCGAGCAGCAGACCGCTCAGGCTTTCCATCACCCCGATTAGCAGACCGCCGATCATGGCGCCGGGAATGGAGCCCATGCCGCCAAGGACGACGATGGTGAAGGCGATGTTGACGAAAGCGCCGCCGACGCGTGGATTGACATAGAAGGTCGGCATCAGCAGTCCGGCCGCGACGGCCAGCGCCGCGCAGCCCAGGCCGAAGGTCAGCGCATAGACATGGCCGACATCAATACCCATCAGGCTCGCTCCAAGCTTTTCCTTGGCCACGGCGCGGATGGCCTTGCCGGCATCGGTGCGGCTCATGATGAACCAGAGAAGGGCGGTCACGACAAGCGAGCCGGCAAAGCCGACGAGGCGTGGCGAGGAAATCAGAAAGGGACCCGCTTCGACTATGGAGAAGGAAAAGTCCGAGTTGATCGAGCGCGTATCCGAGCCGAAGCTCGCCAGAAGCGCATTCTCAATGAAGATCGACAGACCGAGCGTGATCAGCAGGATGTTGCCGTCGTCTCCCTTGGCTGCAGGCCCGATGATCAGTCGCTGCACGCCATAGCCGAGACCGAAGAACAGGGGGGCCAGCAAGAGGATCGACAGATAGGGGTCGATGCCGCCCAGCATGTTCAGCCCCCAGACGGCGAACATGGCGCTGGCCAGGATTGCTCCATGGGCAAAGTTGATGATGTGCAGAACGCCGTAGACCAGCGTCAGGCCAAGCGCGATCAGCGCATAGATCGCACCCGTCAACAGCCCGTTGATCATCGCCTCGATGAGGATGGTAGGGGAATACATCGTCAGTCCAGATACTTGGGTTGCAGGTGGGCAGATCCCGCGGAAACGGGATCTGCCGCGGTTTGGCAACCTCAGCCGTTGGCCGGGAACATCGGCTTGGCGTCGGCAAAATCCTCGGGATAGACGACCTTGATCTCGCCCTTCTGCACCTGCGTGGACACAGGCGCCGCACCAATGTTCTGGCCATTGACGAATTTGGTTTCGCCATAGGGCATCAGATGGTCCTTGAAGGTTGAGGTGTTCAGCGCCTCGATGACCTTGCCGCGCTCTGCCGCACCCGCACGCTCCAGGGCATCCGCCAGCAGCGCAACGGAGGAATAGTTGAGCGGGATATTGTAGTTGTATGGCTTGCCGGCGGCCTCGACGCGCTCCTGGACGGCTTTCGAGCGTTCATTGCGCGGATCGTACCAGTGATTGCAGTCCATCACGCCTTCTGCGGCTTCCGGGAATTCGGCGACGAAGCGACGGTTGGAGGCAGCCCCGTTCAATACGGCATAGACCGCCTTCGGGCGCACGCGCTGCTGTTGCATGGTCCGCGCCAGGAGAACGGTTTCGCCGTAATAGGTGCTCGGTATGATGAGATCAGGGTTGAGGCTGCGGAGGCGCAGGGTCACGTTTGAGAGATCGCGCGACGGCGTCGGAACGGAAATCTGCTCCAGGATTTCGAAGCCGTATTTCGGCAGTTCGGTCGCCATCAGCTTGGCAAGGCCGGAACCGAAAAGGCCATCTTCATGCACCAGCACAACGGTCTTTGCCGGTTTGCCGGCGGCCTCGTTGATCCGCACGAGGTTCTGGATCGCCGCCGCCGTGCAAATCGAGAAGCCCGGGGCAAAACGGAAAGTATTCTTCAGGCCGCGTCCGGTGATCTGGTCGGACACGCCGACATCCACCAGGTATGGCAGGTCATAGCGGGAGGCAGCCTGCGAGGCGGCAAGGCAGATCGGGCTGGCAAAACCGCCGACAACAGCGACGACGCCTTCTTCCTGCATGCGCTCGACTTCCTGCGTGCCGGCTTCCGGATTGGAGCGGGCATCGCCGAACACCATCTCCAGCTTAGCGCCTCCCATCGATTGGATGCCGCCGGCCTTGTTGATGTCTTCGATCGCGAGTTCAGCACCCAGGCGGCCATATTCGCCATCCTGCGCCAGCGCGCCGGTGACCGGCTGAAGGATCCCGACCTTGATCGGCGCGGGGCCCTGAGCCCGAAGGATAGCGGGCGCAGAGAGCGTTGCAAGGGCCGCGGCACCTCCCTTGAGGATGGTTCTACGTTTCAGATTTGTCTGTAGCAGTGTCATGTGTTGTTCTCCTCTTGAGGGGTGGCCGCTTCTCGCGGGCATTCTTCTTGTCGTTATTTTCATTGGCCTCGGTCAGGCCGCGGCTGTCAGCCGCCGTCCAGCGGCGTGCGCCGCTGTCGCCTGTGCGGGCAAGTTCCATATGGAAGGAATAGCGGTCGGGGCGGTAGAGCGCCTGCAGGTGCTCAATACCGCGGCCGGATGCTTCGTAGACCACGCGGGTCATGGACAACAGGGCAGCGCCGATCTCGACGTCGAGGGCGGCGGCCACATCAGGGCTCGCCAGCGTCGCGCTGACGATTTGCTGCGCCTTGTCGGCCACGAGGCCGGATCGCTCCAGAAGTTCCAGCAGCGGGGTGGAGGCAAGATCGGCCTCGGAATAAGAAATGCCGATGTGCTCCGGCACATGGGTCACGAGATAGGAAAAGGGCTGTCCATCGATGAGGCGCACGCGGATCGATCGCTGCAGCCGCTCGCCGGGCTCCAGCTTCAATTCCTCGGCCAGTGCCGGGGTGGCATTCACATAAGAGAACGCAATCAGCCGCACGCCCGTCTTCCTGCCCATTTCTACGAGATGGGTCAGGGCATTGGCGAGATCGGCCACGACAGGCATGCGTGCATGCCCGCCGCTGACAAAGGTGCCGGATCCAGGACGGCGCTCGATCATGCCGTCGCTTGCCAGCTTGTCGAGCGCGCGCCGCACCGTGACCCTGGAAACCCGATGCTCCTGTGCCAGTTGCGGCTCGCTTGGCAGCTTGGCCGAGTCCGGAACCTCGCCGCTCAGGATCTGTTCCCGAAGCAGGAGATAGAGCCGGTGGGCCTTCATGGGCTCTGCTGTGGCGCCGCTTCGAGTCATCATTTGTCGTTCCCAGAAGACTATTATCTGTACTATAAAAGATACAGATCGCTGTATTGTCAATCAGTTTCGGAGTGTCTGTGATCAGGCCGTGCGCGAGGTAGGTACAAGCCATGGCCTTGCGCCGGAATCCTTCTCCTGAAAGGCATGGATCGCCGCGAAATGGCTGAGCGTCAGGTCGATGTCGTCCCAGCCGTTCAGCAGTTTCGTGCGCCAGATGGGATCGACCCGGAAAGGGATTATCAGGTTTGCCGCACGGATCTCGCGGACTTCGAGATCGACCCGGACGGTGCCATCGCCCTCTTCCAAGCCGGCCAGCAGCGCCTCACAATCTTCCTCCGATACCGTTGCAGGCAGCACGCCGTTGTTGACGGCATTGCTGGCGAAGATGTCGCCGAAGGACGGGGCGACGACGCAGGCAAAACCATAATCCGCCAGCGCATAAACAGCCGCTTCCCGCGAGGAACCGCTGCCGAAGTTACGTCGGGTCACCAAGATTCGTGCGCCCTGCCAGCGCAACGCATTGAGCGGGCAATCCGGCTTCGGCCGGCCGTTCTCGTCAAAGCGCAGGTCGTAAAGCAGGTAATCGCCGTAACCGTCGGCGCGCGAGCGTTTCATGAAGCGCGCGGGGATAAGCTGGTCGGTATCGATGCCGGAGATTGGCAAGGGACAGGCGATCGCCTCGAGAGCCTTGAAAGCATCCATTCAGCGTCCTCCTGTCAGGCCGGTTTCGCGGCCTGCGAGTAGGGGGCGCATGTCGGTCAGATGTCCGGTCACAGCCGCCGCCGCGGCCATGGCCGGAGACATTAGGTGTGTGCGGCTTCCAGGCCCCTGGCGTCCCTTGAAGTTGCGATTCGTGGTCGAAGCACAACGTTCCCCGGGTGGTACCAGGTCGCCGTTCATGCCGACGCACATGGAACAGCCCGCGTCGACCCATTCGAGCCCCGCATCGATGAAGATGCGGTGCAGGCCTTCCTCTTCCGCCTGACGTTTGACGACCGCCGAACCGGGCGATACCAGTCCCGGCACCCGGGCCCGCCGTCCAGCGAGAATGGCGGCTGCGGCGCGCAGGTCTTCGATGCGGCTATTGGTGCAGGAGCCGATGAAAATCCGGTCCACGGCGATCTCCGTCAGGGGCTGACCAGGCCGAATCCCCATGTAGTCAAGGGCTTCGCGCACGTGGGCTGCCCGTGCCGGATCGCTCATCCGGTCAGGGTCCGGTGCGTTGGCTGTGATCGGAGCAGCATCCTCCGGACTAATGCCCCAGGTCACGATGGGCGCAATCTCGCTCGCATTTCGCACTATCTCCCGGTCAAACGAGGCGTCTTCATCGCTGCAGAGTGCTCTCCAGTCCTCGACCGCCTGATCGAACATCGCGCCGGCCGGGGCATAGGGCCGGGCCTTGATATACGCAAAGGTGGTCTCGTCCGGCGCGATCATGCCGGACCGTCCGCCGGCTTCAATAGACAGGTTGCACAGCGTGAGCCGGCCCTCCATTGTAAGGGCACGAACGGCGCTGCCGGCATATTCGATCGCGTGACCGGCTGCGCCGTCGGCGCCGATGGTGGCGATTATCGACAGGGCCATATCCTTGGCGAAAACGCCAGGCGGAAGCTGGCCTTCGACACGAATGCGCATGCGTTTCGGCTTCTTCTGCCAAAGCGTCTGGGTCATCAGAACATGTGCAACTTCCGACGCCCCAATACCGAAGGCGAGCGCTCCGAAGGCACCGTGCGTTGCTGTGTGGCTGTCGCCGCAGACGATGGTGAAACCCGGCAGTGTCAGCCCCTGTTCAGGCCCCAGCACATGCACGATGCCCTGTGCCGGATCAGACAAACCGAACAGCCGAAGGTCGTGCGTGGCGGTATTGTCGCGCAACTGGCTGATCATGCGGGCAATCGCGGGGTCGATCATGCTCAGATCCCGTGTTCGGGTAGGGACATAGTGGTCCTCGACACCGAAGGTAAGATCCGGCCGGGCAACGCTGGCGCCGCGCGCCTTCAACTTGTCGAATGCATGAAACGAGCCCTCATGCAGCAAATGCCGATCTATGAAGAGCAGGCGTTGCCCGTCTTCCCGCGCTACTACGACATGTTGATCGAATACCTTATCGAACAGGGTCCGGGGACCCGCATCCGTGCTGTAAACCATTCTTGCCTTCCTCGCTGGCTGAGGGAGTTTAGGCACGAGCTTGATGAGAAATCAAATGTTGTTATAAAAATAATACAGCTTATTGTTTGTTCAAAATGGCAGAAAACTGTCTGATGCGGGGAATGGAGCCAATCGTGTCTCAGTGCGTTCGTGTTGCGGAAAAGGCCTTCGATTATCGGGTACCGCTCATTGTCGTCGGGGCAGGGGCGGCGGGCCTTGTCGCGGCCCTGTCCGCCCATGAGGCGGGCGAGGAGGTCATCGTTCTTGAGCGGGATCCGCTGCCGCGTGGTTCTACAGCCCTGTCGGCTGGCCTCATTCCAGCCGCCGCAACACGCTGGCAGAGCGCTGCCGGTATTTCCGACACGCCGCAGCTCTTCGCCAGCGACATTCTGCGGAAGGCGCATGACGAGCCGGATGCCATCATCGTGGATCATGTCGCGCGCCTGGCCGGACCGACGATTGAATGGCTGGCGGACCGTCACGGACTGAATTTTTCAGTCATTGAAGATTTCAGCTACCCGGGGCATTCGGCACGGCGCATGCATGGGCTTGCCTCGCGGTCCGGTGAGGAGTTGATCGACGCCCTGCGGGCGGCGGCGGAGGCCTGCGAGATCCCGGTGATCTGCGATGCGCATGTGACGACGCTCTTCGCGGACGATACGAATCGGGTTCTCGGTCTCGCCTTCGCGCGGCCCGACGGAACCCTGGAGGAAATTGGCTGCGATCGGTTGATCCTTGCCTGCAACGGCTATGGCGGCAATCGGACGCTGGTGGCGCAGCACATACCCTCGCTGTCGGAAGCCACCTATTTCGGCCATGCCGGCAATCAGGGCGATGCGCTCTTGTGGGGTCAGAGCCTGGGTGCTGCGACACGCCATTTGGGTGGCCACCAGGGTCATGGCTCGGTCGCCCATCCCGCCGGCATCCTGATTTCCTGGGCGACAATCACCGAAGGTGGCTTTCAGGTAAACATTCGTGGCGAACGCTTTTCCAACGAGGCAAAGGGCTATTCCGAACAGGCCGCAGAGGTGCTCAAGCAGCCGGATGGCTTGGCCTGGACAGTGTTCGATGCCCGTATCGCTGCAATCACCAGACAGTTCGAGGATTTCCGCCGTGCGGAAGCCATGGGCGCTGTCGTCACCGCAGAGAGCCCGGCGCATTTGGCCGCTCGTATCAATCTGCCGGAAGACCGGTTTGTGAGCACCTTCGGGAAGGTGGAGGCGTGCAAACGAGGTGAGGCTTCCGACGCATTCGATCGTGATTTTTCGGGATCCCAGCCGCTGTCCGCACCCTTATGCGCCGTGCGTGTCACCGGAGCCCTTTTCCACACGCAGGGCGGTCTGGTGATTGATACGAGCGCCCGGGTTTTGAATCCGGACGGTTTCGCATTGCCGAACCTCTATGCGGCAGGCGGAGCAGCCTGCGGTGTTTCCGGCAATGACGCGTCGGGCTACCTGTCCGGCAATGGTCTTCTGACTGCTGTAACCCTGGGCAGAACCGCTGGAGCAACTAGAGCACGTGCAATCTCGGCGGAGCCGCCTGCGGGGGCAGGGGCATCGATCGACTCCTGTAATGTGGCCATCCAGTCCGGTAGTACCTAGCAGTATCACGCTTCCAGGTCGTCCATCAGCGCGTGCTGCATCGCTGAAGAACCGGCGCGAGGCGGCGTTAGGAACGCCGATGCTGAAGCCCGTCCCCGGGACTTCCAGTAAGTGTAATGCACGATCGCGGGAATATCCGTCGGCGCGGCATGGTCACTGTCTTCATGACTGCACTTTCAGATGTCACAGGATTTCAACCGGCTTCGTCCACTGGATGAGGACGACGCAGCCTTCTGCTGAGGACACGGAATGTACGGTGCCTTCAGGGTTGGCGACAAGCGAACCTGGCCCATAGTGGCCGTTTTCATCGCTTTGCGAGCCCTCCAGAACCAGAATGGTTTCGAGCCCTGTATGCCGGTGCTGCGGCACGCTGGCACCGGGCGCATAGCGCAAGAGCGCCAGTTCCGGTTCACCCTGGATAAGACGGCAGATCTCTACACCATCGCGAAAATGTTCGAAGGGGGCTTCCTTCCAGCGGCTCGCCAGGAACTGTGCCATATGCAGGGTCTCACGCATCGAGTGCCTCAACAATCTGGTCCACTGTCGCCGCCCAGCCAACGATCGCGCCTTGTGCGGTCATCATGTCGATGGCGGCTTTCTTGAATTCGGGGAAATAGCTTTCCGTCGCATCGGTCGCGAGAAGGCACTCATAGCCCCGGTCGTTTGCCTCGCGCATGGTGGTTTGCACGCAGACTTCGGTGGTCACGCCGGCAAAGACGAGCTGGGAAATGCCCTTTTCCTGCAGGATGTCGCTAAGCGGGGTGGAGTAGAAAGCACCCTTGCCGGGCTTGTCGATGACCGTTTCCCCGGGCAGGGGTGAAAGGGCGGCGACGATGTCGGCCCCGTCCTCGCCGGCAATCAGGATGCGACCCATCGGGCCGGGATCGCCGATGCGCAGCGCCGGCTTGCCCCGTGTCCGTTTGGCAGGCGGGCAGTCCGAAAGGTCTGGCGCATGGCATTCGCGCGTGTGGATGACCGTCAGGCCGGCACGGCGAAAACCCTCGATCAGCCGCGCGGTGGCGGGGATGATCGCCTGCAGCAGCGTGACGTCATTGCCGAGCGTGGCGCCGAAGCCGCCCGGTTCGATGAAGTCACGCTGCATGTCGATGACGATGAGCGCGGTCTTTTCCGAGGTGATCGTGATGTCGAAGGGCCGTGCCTTGATAACTGCCATTAGTGATGTCCTGCCATATGTCTTCCAATCTCTCCGATATCGGCTCCGTCAGCTTGCGTCTCAAAGACGATTGCGCCTTCCGACATGACAAGGATGCGGTCGGAGAGTTCGAGAATCTCGTCGAGATCCTCGCTGATCAGCAAGACGGCAGCACCTCCATTGCGCGCCGCCATGATGCGCGCGCGGATTTCCGCCACGGCCGAGAAATCAAGACCGAAGCAGGGATTGGCGATCAACAGCAGGTCTACCGCTCCGTTCAGCTCGCGCGCCAGCACGGCACGCTGAACATTGCCGCCGGATAGGGATGCAATTGGCGTCTCCAGCGACGCAGTCTTGACCTTGTATTCGCCGATCAAGCGGGCTGCCAGGGCGGTCATGCGGCGCCGATCCAGCCAGAGTTTGCGTTTGTCTGCTAAGTAATCGAAATCGCGAAAGAAGATGTTCTCGGCAACGCTCATCTTCGGCGCGCAGGCATTGCGCAGCGGTTCTTCCGGCAATGTCCGCACGTTCAACGCCCGCATTTCGCTCCGCGTGGCGCGAAACGGCGTACCACAGACCTGCACACTGCCCGTCGACAGCGGCCGCTGCCCGGACAGTATCTCCATCAATTCCATCTGCCCATTCCCGGAAATACCGGCAATGCCGACGATTTCTCCAGAGCGCACCGCAAGATCATCGATGGCGATGGTCTTGAGGCCAGATCGATCCGGCGCCTTGGCGCCCGAAACGGTGAGCACCGGCGCGCCGTTCATCGCGATACGGGCGGCAGGTCGCACCAGCTCCTTCTCGCCGATCATCATTGCCGCCATGTCTGCGGTGGTAAGCTCGGCGACCTTGCCGCCCCCGACATGCTCGCCGCGCCGCAGCACCGAAACCGCATCGGCAAAGGCGGTCACCTCGCGGAACTTGTGGGAAATCATCAGGCAGGTGAGTTCGCCAGCCGTGGTCAGACCGCGCACCATGCCGAGCAGTTCGTCGGCCTCTGCAGGCGTCAACACCGAGGTTGGCTCGTCAAGAATGAGAAAGCGGCGTCCGAGATAAAGCTGCTTCAGGAGTTCCAGCTTCTGCTTCTCGCCCGCCGCGAGGCGGCCGACCGGCACGTCCAGCGGAACCGTGAAGGGCATTTTTTGCATGAAGGCGGCAAGCGCGGCGCGCTCCTTGTCCCAGTCGATGCGGGCCGGCACATCGGCACGGCTGATCACCAGGTTTTCCGCTGCCGTCAGCGACGGCACAAGCGTGAAATGCTGATAGACCATGCCGAGGCCGAGATCGTGGGCGTCACGCGGGTCTCGCACCTCCACCTCGCGGTCGGCGACCATCATCTGGCCGGATGTCGGCCTGTAGAAGCCCATCATGCATTTGACGAGGGTCGATTTGCCCGCGCCGTTTTCGCCGAGCAGGACATGGAAGGAGCCGGCTTTGATCTTCAGCGAGACGTCATTCAGTGCCGTGAACGATCCAAACCGCATGGTCATGCCGACAGTTTCCACACCGATGGCGCGCGTCGGCGATGTGTCTTGCTGCTGCGGGATGCTCATGGCAGTGCCTCGACGAGCTTGGTACTGTCCGAGACCGCGCCGAAGACGCCACCCTGCATCTTCACCATCTTGATCGCAGCCGTATGGTTCCCGGGATCGGTCGCCGCGCAGCAGTCTTCGAGAAGTAGGCATTCGAAGCCGCGATCATTCGCCTCGCGCATGGTGGTATGCACGCAGACATCGGTGGTGATGCCCGAAAGCACAATGTTCTCGATGCCACGGGTGCGCAGCAGGAGTTCGAGGTCCGTGGCGCAGAAAGAGCCTTTGCCCGGTTTGTCGATAACGGGCTCGCCGTCCAGGGGCTTCAGCTCGTCGATGATTTCCCAGCCTGGCTCGCCGCGCACCAGGATGCGTCCGCAGGGACCTGCATCGCCGATGCCTGCTCCGATCTGCTGCGAACGCCAGCGCTTGTTCGGCGGCAGGTCGGAAAGGTCCGGCCGGTGACCCTCGCGGGTGTGGATGATGTGGTAGCCCTTGTCACGCATGGCGATCAGCACTGTCTTGATCGGCTCGATCGGCGCGCGGGTGAGCCCGATATCGTAGCCCATTTTGTCGACATAGCCGCCCGGCCCGCAGAAATCCGTCTGCATGTCGATGATGATCAGCGCCGTATTGTCCGGTCTCAGATCTCCATTATAGGGCCAGAGATAGGGATCTGCCTGAATGGTGGTCATCGTGGTCTCCATTCGCTTGCCGCCGGTGCGGCACTCTTCACTTGATGATGCTGAGTTCGCCGGGTGCAGACGGCATGGCCCGGGTGCGCGAGCTTGTCGCCACCAGGAGCCCGAGGGTGAGAACGTAAGGGGCTGCATAGAAGAGGTAGTAGCCGCTGGTGATGCCGACAGATTGCAAAGCCGGACCGAGCGCGCCGGCTCCGCCGAACAGCAGCGATGCATAGAGGCAGTTGATCGGGTTCCAGCGGGCAAAGATCACCAGCGCCACCGCCATCAGCCCCTGGCCGGAGGAGATGCCCTCGTTCCAGCTGCCGGGATAGTAGAGCGAAAGATAGGCGCCGCCCACACCGGCAAGCGCCCCGCCTGCCGCCGTGCTCCAGAGCCGTACCTGGTTGACGTTGATGCCGAGTGCACGGGCCGCATCGGCGCTGTCGCCGGCCACCCGGATCGTAAGCCCGACACGGGTGTTCTTCAGCATCCAGGCCGTTACGAAGGCAAGCAGGATGCCGGCAAGGAAGAGCACATTGACATTCAGTGCGGCCTGCACCTGGGGCATGCTTGACCAGGCACCGAGCGGGATGGTCGGCAGATCGGGTGCGACGGGCTGCACATAAGGCTTGCCGAACAGGAAGGCGAGGCCCGTACCGAAGATCATCAACGCAATGCCAATAGCAATATCGTTGACGCGCGGCAGGCGGCAGAGCCAGCCATGCAAGAGGCCGAAAAGCAGGCCGGAAAAGGCGGCAGCCAGGGTGCCGAGCCATGGCGATCCGGTCTGATAGGCGACTGCATATCCGCTCATGGCGCCGAAGACCAGCGTGCCCTCAAGCCCGAGATTGATACGCCCAGAGCGTTCCGTCAGGCACTCGCCGATGGACACGAATATGAAGGGTGTGGAGACACGGATTGCACCGCCAAGGATCGCAAGGGGCACGCCCCAAAACCCGATATCATCGGTCATTTCTGCCTCCGCTCAAGGAGTGCAAGGAAGCGGATGCGACCCTGCAGCGTGTCGGACAGGAGTATGGCGATAAAGACCATGCCCTCCAGAACCAGCACGGCCGCATCCGGCAGGTCCATGCGCCTCTGTATGAGCCCGCTCGACGCCTCGATACCGGCAAACAGAATTGCGGCGGGGATGACCGCGAGCCCGTTATGGCGGGCGAGGAAGGCAATGAGGATGCCCGTATAGCCGTAGCCTGCGGCCAGCGAGGCATTGGCCGAGCCGTGGATCGCCGCGACCTCGATCATGCCGGCGAGCCCGGCGAAGGCGCCGCCAAGTGCCGTGAAGCCGATGGCGAGCGTTCCGGCCGGAAGCCCCTGGATCTCGGCGGCGCGCACATTGCCGCCAACGATGCGGGCCGCAAACCCGATGGTGGTACGCTCGATCAGGATCCAGGCGAGGATGCAGGCGAGAATGCCGAAGGCAAGCCCCCAGTGGACGCCGATGCCCGGCATCTCGCCAATCCGCCAGGCGTCGGGCAGCGGTGCAGTGGAGGGTTTGTTCAGACTTGCCGGATCGCGAAAGGGGCCCTCGATCAGGTGATTCATCAGGGCAATCGCGATATAGGCCATCAAGAGGCTCGAGATCGTCTCGTTCACACCGCGCAGGTAGCGCAGCGCACCGACCGTGCCGATCCATAGCGCGCCGATGGTCATGCCGCTCACCGCCATGAGAGCGATGCCGATGACAGCCGGAAGGCCCGGCATCAGCATGGCGACCACGCCTGCCGCCAGGCCGCCAAGTACGATTGCGCCCTCGCCACCGATGATGACGAGCCCGAGCCGCGCCGGCAGCGCAACGCAGAGCGCCGCAAGCAGCAGCGGGGCTGCGCGCGTCAGTGTGTTTGTCCAGGAAAAGGCCGTGCCGAAGCCCGCCTTCAGGACGAGCCCGTAAAATTCAGCCGGCGACTTGCCAAGCAGGGCGAGGAAGACCGCGAAGGCGACCATGCCCGCGAGGACGGCAGCCAGCGGCAGAAGGGCCGCCTCGATGCGACGGGCGCCGGCCTCCGTCAGGAAGCCGGTCCGTCCATAGAGCGATGCCACCTGATCGACCTGCAGGCTCATGATCGACAACTCCTGCCCGTGCTGTTCTCTCAAGAGGTGGAGCCGACCACGCCTTCGACGAGGTAGTTCATGCTCTCAAGCGCGACATCGGTCTCGACCAGCGCCTGGCCGGCGGTCGCCACCACATTGCCCTTGTTGTCCTTGAGCGGTCCGTTGATGGCGGCAAAACCGCCCTTCATGATCTCGGCCTGCACGGACTCGAAGCGGGTGCGCGCCTCTGGCGTCACGGCCGGCCCGAGTGGGCTCATCTTGATGAAGCCGTCTGCCAGCCCGCCGCGCACGAAGTTTTCGATCTTGCCGCCCGCAAGCGTTGTCTTGACCATGTCAGTATAGACCTTGGCCCAGTTCCACTCCGCTCCGGTCAGATATTTCTCCGGCGCCAGCGCGCTCTGATTGGCGTGGTAGCCGCACAGGTACATGCCGCGACCGGCTCCGGTCTCCATCACCACTTTCGGGCCGTCCACATGGCAGGTGATGACGTCGACACCCTGGTCGGCAAGCGCATTGGTGGCTTCCGCCTCCTTGACCGCCAGCGACCATTCGCCGGTGAAAATGACCTGGCAGGTGATCGTGGGATCGACGGCACGCGCGCCGAGCAGGAAGGAATTGATGTTCAGGAGCACCTGCGGAATGGGCTTTGCGGCCACGAAGCCGATCTTCTTCGTCTTGGTTGCATAGCCGGCCGCGATACCGTTCAAATACTGGCCCATGCCGATATAGCCGAAATAGGAGCCGACATTCATCGGGTTGCTCGGCGTCCAAAGGCCGCCGCAATGCTGGAAGCGGACGTCCGGGTTCTTCGGCGCCAAAGCGAGGATGTGGGGATCGAAATAACCAAAGGAGGTCGGGAATAGGAGTGTCGCGCCATCGAAGCTGATCATGCTCTCCATGGTCTTTTGCACATCGACCGTTTCGGGAACCTGTTCTTCCTCGATAACCGTCACACCCTCTATCGCACGGACGGCGGCCGCGCCTTCGGCATGCGACTGGTTGTAGCCGAAATCATCCTTCGGCCCGACATAGATGAAACCGACGGTAAGGCCGGCGGCACGCGCCGCACCGGTTGGCAGCAAACCGGAAAGGGCCGCAGCACCGGCAAGGCCTGCTGAGTTCATCAGAAACTGGCGACGATTAGGCATCAGGATCCTGGACATGTGCTCGTTCCCCTTTGTGTTCGTTGGGCCGGCACGGCCCCGGTTCTGTGGGCTCGGTCTCCGGCTGTCGGAGGCAGTAATCCAGTTGGACGCGCTTCTGTCTTGTGCTATGTTTTGGCCAGCCTGCTGCAAAAAATGCAGCACCGTAAACAGGGCCTTTCATGCGCTATCTCGCCTCCATCCGCTACATCGATGCAGTGGTGAAGGCCGGCTCGATCCGCGCCGCCGCCGACACGCTCGCCATCACGTCGACGGCGCTCAATCGGCGCATTCTGGCGATGGAGGAAGAGCTGGGCGTGCCGATCTTCGAACGGCTACCGCATGGGGTGCGCCTGTCGGCTGCCGGTGAGATCTATATCCACCACATCCGCAACCAATTGTCGGACATGGAACGGGTGCGTTCGCAGATCGCCGATCTCTCGGGCGTGCGGCGCGGCCATGTATCGATTGCCTGCAGCCAGGCACTCTTGCCTTATTTCTTGCCGAGTCAAATCGCGCTCTATCGCAAGGAACACCCGAACGTCACCTTCAGCGTCCATCTGAGGGATCGTGAGGCGGCTGAGCACGCGCTCGTGGATCACAGTGCCGATCTTGCTATCGTCTTCGAGCCTGTGCGTCTGACGGACTTCATGACGCTTATCCGTGTGCGCCAACCGGTGCATGTCGTCATGTCCCCTGACCATCCGTTGGCAGCAAGGGCAAAGGTTAGGCTATCTGATTGTGTCGACTACCCGATCGCGCTGCCGACGACGGCCTATGGTGTACGCCATCTGCTCGACATTGCCATGCGCGTTGCCGGCGTGCGCCTCGATCCGGTTATACAGTCCGACAATTTTGAATTCCTGCGCAACCACGCGGTGATCGAGAACATCCTTACATTCCAGATCCCCATAGGTCTCTCGAACCAGACCTCGACCGGCTGGATGGTTTCACGCCCGCTCGATGGGCGCGACGTTCCCGCCGGCATCCTCTACCTCGGTCAGTTGAAGGGTCGCACCTTGCCAGTGGCAGCCGCACGTTTTGCCTCGCAACTAACCAACTGCCTCGCCAGCCAGTTTGAAGTCTCTTAAAGCCCTAACGAGATCGCCCCAGAGTTGGGGAGGTAATCCCTCCACCTTGGTCTCTGCTAGGGGCGCTGCCGTAATTTGCAGGGCCACCTTCTATGCGGGCGGTGTTGTCACCGTAAGTTACCGAGGCCGATAAGGACATGAGGTTCCTGGATTTTCAGGGGAGGTAGGCCGCAATGTAACCTTCATCGAAAACTTCAGTTAATGTAACAAAACCGTGCCGACTGAGGGCGCGGTTTGTAGCGACTTGTTCGATACGCGGTAGAACGTTTTAGGCCCGTCCATCTCAGCGCATTGACGCAGCCTAACGTCTTCTACCCAACAGATACATCAAACACGGAGCACCGAGTAGGGCAGACACCAGCCCTGCTGGAATCTGGTAGGGCGCCGCGCTGGTACGGCCGACGAAATCGGCGATGACCATGAGTCCCCCACAGATAAGGGCTGCCCCGATCATCTGCGGCAGTGCACGTTTAAGACCAGCTTCTCTCGCAAAATGCGGGGCCATAAGGCCGACGAAAGAGAGCGGGCCAACGGTCAGCGTTGCGGCGGCCGTCATCAGGCCATCAAGCCCAAACAACATCAATCTCGATTGCGCCAGCGGTATGCCCACCGCAGTTGAAGGTGCCGGGCCGAGCGGCAGGAT
>NZ_LJHS01000019.1 GCF_001296045.1 Rhizobium sp. AAP43
CCGATCCCGCCTCGCCTGACATCGCATCGTCAGGTGTATCCGAGGGCGGAACGGGGTGAGTGTAATGCGGCTGCAAAAAGCGGGGATGAAAAACAGGATGCGGGTTTGATTTTGCTGGAGGTTTCCTGAAACTCATCCCCGGACCACTACGGGAATTGAGGGGCTTTTTGGTTTAGCGCGAAGGGTCTAGAGCGTCGCCTCCGCATAAGCGTGAATCCGATTCACTTGCTTCTTTCGCAAATACAACTAAAGGTATACTTATTTCGGTGTTGATTGAAAATTCGCAAAACTATTTGTTGATTGGACGTATGGCTCAAATCGCGTTCCGAAATAGCCCTCTTATGGCTACAGCGGTGGCTACCGTACCTAAGTCGCGAAATATAAATATGTGAGTCTGTGAAGATCCGCTGCCTGAATGAGGTGGTGGTGTCGCTTAATGAAGCCTTCGTATTTTGTCACGGGTGCTTGAGTAGATTGCGATTTGAATTCAATTTGAAAGTTCCGGAGTTTTCTCGGGTTGCGGTAATTTCATGAATAACATCATGCCACTGACCTTCCTGGCGCTCGGCATACTCGTCGTGCTTACGGCCATCATTTATGCTTTTATTCGCATCGGAGGATATTGGCTTACCGGACTTTTAAGCTGTCAACGCCGGTTCGCTACTGTCCTTCAGATCCTGGTTGTAATCGCAATCGCAGCGCCGTTTCTTTTTTTGAGCGGAGATATTCTGCGAGGCCGGATCCTGGGCATTTTCGCGCTAACGACGACCGATCCTCGGGAGCTATTTGGACGCTTCGAAAACTCAACCAGTTTGGAACCCGTTACGTTTGAGTTTCCTGATTCAGAAAGACTGCGATCACCCACCGTCATGCCGCAGATGCGCCTGGCAATTCCCCGCGCATATATCAATCGGACGTCTCCGCTGAACTCCGGAAACGGCATTTTAAGTGTCGGACTTAATGTCATCTCCTCGACCTTCGAGCCATATCGTTTAGGCATTCGGCGGATTGCAGCCGAGAGGAAAGCCAGTGGCCTTCCTGCCGGCAGGAGGAAAGGAGAAGCGGATCCAGAATTGAACATAGTGCTGCGCACCGATCCGGTATTGTCAGAGGAGGAACGTCAGAGGACGTTGCGGGACTTCGTTCTTAATCGAAACGCCAGTGATGATGCCTGCATACGGCAAGCTGGGCCTTTCCCAGGTTCCGTCGAGTATCGACCGAGGGATATTAATTCGCCTCGCAGCGCGGCATGCCTTCACTCCCATGAACGAGACGGATTTTTCGCCGTCCTGATCTACCGCGATGGTCGCGTCATTCACAGCGTCATCTGCCGGGAGGCAACTACTCCATGTTTCGTAACGGGATATCGACAAAAATATTGGTTTTATTACATTAATTTTTCGAGGTTCAAGCTTGCGGAAACGTTGAACTTTCTCCAGCGCACAGATGAGCTCCTTTCTCAATTCGAAATCCGCCCAGATACCGACCTTTAGGAGCACTTGTGTGCAATGGTGAAGATTACCTCCAATTACACCATGTCCCTGTCCAAGGCCGAGCTGGACATGCTGGACGGCTTGCTCCAGGCAGGTGGGAAAGCCGCCTTCTATAGTGCTGCCTATTCAGGGAAATAGAGCCGTCACCGCCCCGGTCGCCCCGTCTTGCCCTTCGTCCGGCCCTTGCGCTTCTTATCCATCGGATCCTCGTAGGAGCCGGCGCCAGCGCGGGCGCGGATGATGGGGCGGGGGTCGTCGGGATTCCCCTCCCCAACCCTCCCCACAGGGGGGAGGGGGCTGGTTGTGCCTGCCGGCTTCTCCGGCAGCTTGCCGGTCACCGGTTTTTCGGTGCGGCCGACGGTCATTTCGTCGAGTGTGTTCTTGCGGAAATAGGAGCTTTCCGGGCCGGATTTCGGCAGGGGGACGGCGCCGTCGGTGCCGGGGCCCATGTCGTCGATATGGGGTTTGGAGAAATAGCTGCCCTTGCCCTCGGGAACGCCGGATTTGTTGCGGCCGGAGGGGGAGATGCGGGGTTGGTCAACAGACCCCTCTCCAGCCCGCCCCACAGGGGGGAGGGAGTCCGTCGCGTTTGGAGCGACCTTGCGGCTTCCTCCACCGCCGCTCTCCGTTGCCTTCGCCTCCTGCTTGGCGATGGGGTCGTCCATGGCGGCGAGTTCGACGGCTTTGAGGCGCTTGATTTCGTCGCGCAGGCGGGCGGCCTTTTCGAAGTCGAGATCGGCGGCGGCGTCGCGCATGTCCTTTTCCAGCGCGTTGAGATGGCTCTGGAGGTTGTTGCCGACGAGGTGACCGCCATCGGCAAAGCCCTTGCCGGAGACGCCGGAGATATCGGCGCGGACATGGTCGCGCTCGTAGACGCTGTCGAGAATGTCGGAAATGCGGGCCTTGACCGATTCCGGCGTGATGCCGTGTTCGATATTGTAGGCCACCTGCTTTTCGCGGCGGCGCGCGGTTTCGTCCATGGCGCGCTGCATGGAGCCGGTGATCTGGTCGGCATAGAGGATGACCTTGCCATCGACGTTTCGCGCGGCGCGGCCGATGGTCTGGATGAGCGAGGTTTCCGAGCGCAGAAAACCTTCCTTGTCGGCATCGAGGATGGCCACGAAGCCGCATTCGGGAATGTCGAGGCCTTCGCGCAGCAGGTTGATGCCGACGAGCACATCGAAGGCGCCGAGGCGCAAGTCCCGGATGATCTCGATCCGCTCCAGCGTGTCGATGTCGGAATGCATATAGCGGACGCGCACGCCCTGTTCATGCAGATATTCGGTCAAGTCTTCCGCCATGCGCTTGGTGAGCACGGTGACGAGGGTGCGGTACCCCTTGAGCGCGGTTTCGCGGATTTCGCCGAGCACGTCATCGACCTGGGACTTGGCCGGACGGATCTCGACCGGCGGGTCGATCAGGCCTGTCGGGCGGATGACCTGTTCGGCAAAGACGCCGCCGGCGGCTTCCATTTCCCAGTCGCCGGGCGTGGCGGAGACGGCGATGGTCTGGGGGCGCATGGCGTCCCACTCCTCGAAGCGCAGCGGACGGTTGTCCATGCAGGAGGGCAGGCGGAAGCCGTATTCGGCGAGCGTCGCCTTGCGGCGGAAGTCGCCGCGATACATGCCGCCGATCTGCGAGACCGAGACGTGGCTTTCATCGATGAAGAGCAGCGCGTTATCGGGGATGTATTCGAACAGCGTCGGTGGCGGCTCGCCGGGCTTGCGGCCGGTGAGGTAACGCGAATAGTTCTCGATGCCGGCGCAGGAGCCGGTGGCCTCGAGCATTTCGATATCGTATTTCGTCCGCTGTTCCAGGCGCTGGGCTTCGAGCAGGCGGCCGCCCTTTTCGAGCTCCGCGAGGCGCATTTTCAGCTCCTCCTTGATCGACTTGATCGCGCCGTTGAGGGCGGGCCTCGGCGTCACATAGTGGCTGTTGGCGTAGATCTTGACCGTCTTCATGTCGCCGGTCTTGTGGCCGGTGAGCGGGTCAAATTCGGTGATCGACTCGATCTCGTCGCCGAACAGCGTGATGCGCCAGGCGGCATCCTCCAGGTGGGCGGGGAAGAGTTCGATCGTGTCGCCCCGCACGCGGAAGGAGCCGCGGACAAAGTTGATGTCCTGGCGCTTGTATTGCTGGGCGACGAGGTCGGCCAAGAGCTGGCGCTGGTCGATGCGGTCGCCGACCGACATCTGGAAGGTCATGGCGGTGTAGGTTTCGACCGAGCCGATACCATAGATGCAGGAGACGGAGGCGACGATGATGCAGTCGTCGCGCTCGAGGATGGCGCGGGTGGCGGCGTGGCGCATGCGGTCGATCTGTTCGTTGATCGACGATTCCTTCTCGATGAAGGTATCCGAGCGCGGCACATAGGCTTCCGGCTGGTAGTAGTCGTAATAGGAGACGAAATATTCCACCGCATTGTCGGGGAAGAAGTTCTTGAACTCGGAATAGAGCTGGGCGGCCAGCGTCTTGTTCGGTGCGAGGATGACGGCGGGACGCTGGGTGGCTTCGATCACCTTGGCCATGGTGAAGGTTTTGCCCGAGCCGGTGACGCCGAGCAGGACCTGGGTGCGGTCATCATTCGACAGGCCCTCGACGAGGTCCTTGATCGCGGTCGGCTGGTCGCCGGCGGGCTCGAAATCGGAAGCCATGCGGATCTTGACCCCGCCTTCGGATTTCGCCGGGCGGGCCGGGCGGTGGGGCATCCACAGTTCGCCATTCTTGAACAGCGGATTGCCGCTTTCGATCAGCGCCGAGAGGGCCTCGACGGTGGCGGTCACGGCGCCGGTCGCCAGCGATTCGGCTTCTTCCAGCGACACATCCATGCCGGCGATCGGGTTCAGGCCGGCAGCGGCGCGGGTCTTCGGGTCGGAGGACGCGCCGATCGAGACGCCGCGGGAGGTCTTGGTCGAGGTGGTGTTCTTGGCGGTTGTTGGCTTGGCCTTTTCCAGCGCCACCTTCTCCGCATGGCGGCGGGCCTCGATCTCGATCTTCTTGCGATGTTTGCCGGCTTTTGACGCCAGTTCGCGCTGGCTCTCGACGGTCGAGGCCTCGGCCTCCGCCTCCAGTTGCTTCACCCAATCCGAAACCGAGCCGGAGAGCGGCGCGCCTTCGAAAGCGGTCTGCGGGGCTTCCTCGAAACCGGTCGAGGGGGCGGAGGATTTGGGAGACTTGGCCATGGCCGGAATATGGAGAAGCCCGCGTGGGATTGGAAGGGGCGGCGGCGGTTATTCGGAACAAAAACGCAACGGGGAGGCGGGTTGTTGCCAGGGTGGTGGCAGGAGGGAACACCGGATTGAGTGAGGGATCTATTGCGAAGGTCCAACGGGTTGCGCATAGTGGGGATGCAAGCTCGGGGAGATGCCGTATCAATCCTATCCTCACGCCCGCGCCAGAGACGAGGTCGTCGGAACCCGACTGGTCCGCAGTCCGGGCCTCCGTGCTTGTCCAGAACAGTGAACGCGCCATCACACTGCGACGGCTCAGGGGTCTCAAGGCTTTTGGCTGGGTGGGTTTCGCGTCGATCTGTGGCGTCGGACTCTGGATCAGCCATATCCGGTCCGAACCGGGGATCTTCGCCGCGACGCTGTTTCCGGCAGTGCTGGGGCTGGTAGCTTTCTCCCTGCTCATCGCGGCGAAGGAGCGCCGCCTCCAGACGGACTCCTATGTCGCGATTCTGCCCCTGCTGCTGCGGTCGCTGGATACCTGGTCGATCGTCACGCGGCGTCCCGCACGGCAGATCGCACGCATGCCGGGCCACTATTTCGTTCCGCGTGACGAGATCGATTGTGACTTTCATATCGAAGGCTCGATGCGCGGCATCCCATTCTCAGTGACGCAGGCTGTGCTGACACGGTCACCCGGTGACGAGACCGCCGAGACGACGTTTCGTGGCTTGATCGTCTGGACCCTGGCTTCGACTGCGTTTCCAGGCGACTTCGCGGCGCTGCGGCGGCCACCTCAACAGCGTTCGCTTTTGCGTGGCACGATGCTGCCGGATGGACTGATCCCTCTTCCGAACACCACGCATCTCGGGCGTTGGGCCTACGACTTCGTCACGACCGAACTGGGTGCGGCCAGCACCCGGTTGAAGGGAATGGTAGAGGCGACCGACGCCCTGCTAACGCTCAAGCTCGAGGACTTGCCGCAGGTGGCAATCAGGGGCTCTGACATATATGTGCTGCTTCCTGCGGCGCGCTTTGGCTGGGATGGACAAGAGCCAGTGCCGGTTCTCGATGTCGAGATCCATCTGAAACCATTTGTCTTGAACCTCATGAACGTGGTCGCATCGTTGGCCATAGTGCGAACTGTATAGACGCGACGCCTCTACGCCTGCATCAATCCGCCACCCTCAGCACGGTACCAGCCTCGGCCACCAGCCGGTCGAAGGGCGCGGCCGGCGGGCGGTCGGCGATGATTTCGTCGACATCGGAGAGATGCGCGAGTTTGACCAGGGCGCGGCGGCCGAATTTGCTGGCGTCGACGGCGAGAATGATGCGTTCGGCCTGGCGCATGGCGGCCTGGACGGCGGCGACTTCCGCGTGGTCGTCATCGCCGATATCGCCGGCGCTGTCGATGCCGCTCACCGAGATCACGGCATGGTCAAACTTGAAGCGGCTGATGAACTCTGGCGTTTCGGCCCTGAAGACACCGGCATCGACGGGCCGGACGAAGCCGCCGGGCACGGCGACGGTGAAATTCGTGCCTTCCGCCAAAAGAGTTGCGACGCGCAGGCTGTAGGTGACGATCCGCAGGCCTTCATGACGCAGGAGGGCGTGGGCAACCGCTTCGCAGGTCGTCCCCGTATCGATGAACAGCGCCGAGCCATTGGCGATACCAGAGGCGACCGCCTCGCCGATCCGGGACTTGGCTTCGGCGTTTTCGACGCGTCTGGCGCGCAGAACCGTCGGGTCAATCGGCTGGGCAAGGGTGACCCCACCATGCAGGCGGCGGACCTTGCCGAGATGTTCGAGTTCGAGCACATCGCGGCGGGCGGTCTGGGTCGTGACGTCGAAATGCCGGGCGACGTCTTCGAGCGAAATATAGCGCGCCTGCTCAAGCTGGCGCAGCAGCGCGGTCTGGCGGCGCGTCTTCTTGTCGATTGTCGTCATCAAAATCATCCCCCGATGTCTGCGACCGCAGCGGGAAAGCTAACCTGCCACCCAGGAGGCGGCAATGCTGTGCCCAGCCCAGATCACAGGAACAGGGCGGATTGCTCCGCCCTGTTCACAACTTGCATGGCCAAATGTCAGAAGCGGACTTTCAGTCCGGCATTGACACCATGGCTACCGCCATCGGCGGCGAAGGCGCCGACATAATCAAGGGTGAGGGAGGCGCCGGGGTTCAGGTCGAAGCCAATGCCGGCCTTGACGAAAGCCGCATCTCGGTTGGCAGTGGTTCCTTCGATGGCAAAGGCGTCGCCGCGATCAAAGGCCAGCTCCGTTTCCGGCGCATCGCCAATGGCATGACGCCAGCCTGCCTCTCCATTGAGACGGAGCGCGGTGTCGCCGAGCATCACCGGCGTGGAGGCGCGAAGACCAAGGCTGGCAAAAGAGGCGTCATACTCGAAGCCTGCGCCAGAAAGGGCTGCTGCCCCACCCGTTTCGGCAAAGCTGCCGCTGCGAACATGAACGTGAGCAAGTCCGGCAAAGGGTTCGATCGTGCCCTGCGAGAGTTCGAAGCTATAGGCAGCTTCTCCGAAGAACTGGACCGTTGTGGTGTCGAGATCGGCACGCAGCGTTTCGTCAAAGCTGCCGAAGCGAACGTCACGGGTGACGTCAGCCTTACCGAAGGCGAGCGAGGATCCGTAGCTGAGACGCAGCTTGTCGAGTTTCGTCGCGCCATAGACACCAAGCACCAGACTGTCCACATCGGCCGAAGCATTGTAGCCGTCAGTCGACAGGCTCGTGCGTCCATAGCCCATCATCATGCCAAGGCGAGTGGAAGGGGCAGCCAGCGTGTCGATACCGAAGTACACGCCGCCACTGGTCCTTCCAAGATCGGCGACCCCGGCCGCTTCGGTGCTGCCATGTGCACCATAGGTGTTGATCCAGGGCTGATAGGCGGCATCACCGAAATCGCTCGTGTTCAGCGAGCGCAAATGGCTGCTGACAGCATCGCGGGCGTAGAGTGCATCTTCAGCCAAGGCACCGGAAAGCGACGGATAGATCTCACCCGAGAGCTGCCGCAGCGCCAGATCCGCCGTCGGCACGTCGAGCGTGACGATGGCGTCATAGAGCGCATCGCCGGTCGCGAAGTCTTCGACGATGCCGGCCACATTGCGGCCGTTGCGCGTTGATGCAATGTCGGCGAAGGCGGTGTTGTTGCGGTTGAGCCGCATGGTGACACCGTTGGCGCCGTAAGTCAGTTCCGGCAAGAGGAACGCGGCACTGGATGCAACGGATGCGAAGCTGCCGGAAATGCCGTTTCCAGCTGTCAGGATGTCATAGTCGGTTGCCGGCATGTAATTGCCGTTGGTGGGAATGAAATAGAGCTCTCCGCCAAGCGCGATAGCGCCGGTTGCGATCAACTTGTCCGTCTTGCCCTGATCGTCGACCTCAACCCGGAAGGTCGAACCGGCGTCAAAGGTCACGTCACCATTCACGGTGAGCGTGCCAATGGAATTGCCTGGCGCAAGCGTTCCGCCATCAGCCACACGCAGCTCGCCGACTGTGCCAACACCACCCAGAATGCCGCCGTCGAGAACCGTGGTGAGCGACGAACTCGCAATAGAGCCGTTGACCGACAGCGTGCCCGCTGCGATGCGGGTTTCCCCCGTATAAGTGTTGGTGCCGCGCAGATCGAGTTCGCCAGCACCTTCCTTGGTCAAGGCGCCCGTGCCCGAGATGATCCGGCCATGAGTGAGCTTGTGGCCAGCCGATGCGACATCAATGCTGCCGCCTATTCCTTCCAGGGAGACGTTGCGGTCAAGAGTGGTCATGCCGGTTCCGGCAATCCGCAAGCGACCGTCCGACAGGCGAAGCGTTGCCGCTGCGCCGCCAAGCGCCGCATCTTCATCGACGATCACGGTGCCGCCGTCCTTCACCAGTGTTTCATCGATGAAGCTGTGATCGTCGATGCAATAGTCGATGATCGCCTGACGCAGGCGCGGATCTGTGCTGGTGCAGTCGAGCAAAGTCTTCTTGTCTGCAAGCGTCAGGTCCGTCAGGATCGGCATGCCGTTGTCGTCGGCAATCTGGCCCAGATAGACGTCCGTTCGCATGTTGTTACGGGTCAGATAAAAGACCTTGTCCTTCTCGTTGAAAACAGCAGCTTCCGTACCCCAGACCAGTCGGCTCTGATTGGCCACACCCTGGGCATCCGCATATTTCTGGATGGCCGGACCGACCCACTTCATGTCATGCGCGACGACCTCGTGGTCGCTCAGTGGCGTCGTGCCGTTGTTGGCATAGCCGACATCATCAAGAACGCCGAGATAGGGGTTGGCGGGATCATCAGCGAGCTGCCACCACTTGCCATAGGGGCGGGAGACCAGGAAATGGTCAATCTTGACGCGATCCCAGCTCGGCCATGTGTTCGTGGCATCTTCGCCGGCGCTTGGCCATGTCGTGCTGCCATCCTTGATCGGATGAGGCTCGAAGCCTTCGCGTTCGCCCGGATTTTGCAGGAGCATGAACTGCTTCTTCAAAATATTCATGGTCTGAGGCGTGTTGCCCGCGACCGGATAAGTTTCCGGCGCGAACATCGCATCGGGGATCTGCGGATTGGTCAGCGTCAAGCCACGATTGGCCGCAATGAAGGCATCGAGCGCGGCACGATCGACCGCATATTCTGTGAGGAGCTGGTAGTAGAAGCTATTATTGGAGCGCAGGTAATCCCTGAGCAGAAGTTTCTGCTGGTCGACGTGATGCAGACCACGCTCCGATACGTCCCCGGCGTTGAAATCACCGACCACAATCACTGGACCATCAATCGTCTTCGACCAGTTCGTCAGGTTACGGGCTTCGTTGATACGATTACTGGACTGATCGCTGTAGTCGAGATGAACCGATGCGAGAGCTGTCTGGGGCAACATATTCTGTTCGCCAAGCGTGACATAGGCGAAGCGATTGCCCTGCGAGCCACCACCCGTCACAGTGCCCGGCGTGCTGTCGAGCCGTGTGGTGATGCCGGTGTCACCGGTCTGGGTGCTCGTGTAATTTCCGAGCCCTTCATTCGCCAGGACAACAGGGACCTGGGAGGCATAATTGCTGTTGCCGCTCAGTTCCTGCCAGGCAAAGGCATCGTAATTGCCGTTTTTGAGAAAATTGGAAATCTGGGTGAGGTCGGCTTTGAAGCGATCGTGCCACGTATTGATGGTCACGAGCCGAAACGTGCCGTCGGCCGCAAGGCTCGGGGCGGGCAAAGCGTAAAATGCGGCGCAGCAAAGCGCAATCGCGAGGGATGACGTGCTGCTGCGCCGCGCAATATCTCTTGCTCCAAAATGTAGTTTTTGTGACATAAATATAACTCCGCAAAATCAAAAGGTCATCGAAAGGGCAAAAATCGCTCTCCGACGAAGGTTATTGCAAAGTTAAATGTAACCTTTGTGACATTTTGGCTGACGACAAGCCGCTGCGACAGCACACTGAAGTCGCGCGCTGATTGCGATCATCTGTGGTGTCGTTCGGCGGTTTTGCCTCAGACGAGGGACAGGCGGGTGCGACCTGTTGTCTTACTGCGGCGTTCGACGCGCGCCGGACCGGCATTGTCGGCCAGCCACTCGACCAGGGCAACCGCTGTCATGGCGCGGGCGAAAAGGAAGCCTTGTGCGGTGGTACAGCCGAGCCGCTTGAGTTCGGCGGCATCTTCCTCGGTCTCGACGCCCTCGACGACGATGTCGAGCGAAAGCGAGCGGCCGAGGCCAACAAGGGCGGTGATCAGCTTCTGGTTCGTTTCGCTCAGTGAGACGTCCTGGACGAACTGTCGGTCGATCTTCAGCCGATCAAGTTTGAGGCCGATCAGATAGGCGAGGGAGGAATGGCCCATGCCGAAATCGTCAACGGCAAGACGGTAGCCGGCCTGTCCGAGCGCCGTCAGCTGCGTGTCGGCATGAGCCGGATCGAGGATCGCTTCCTCTGTGATCTCGATCTCAAGCCGATGCGGTTCGACGCCATGCGCATGCGTCACGCGCTCCAGCATGGCATCGACGGGGTAGAGGGCGAATTCGCGCGGTGACAGATTGACGGCAACCGTGATGTCGGAATGGCCGAGCGCATCGAGCTTGCGCACCAGCAGGCAAGCATCGGCGACGATGCGGGCCGTCAGCGCCTCCGATTGGTCCGTCGCGCGCGCGGCATTGACGATTTCCGGCGGGGGGATGAAGCCGAGCGTTGGATGATGCCAGCGGACCAGCGCTTCGACGCCGGTGACGCGGCGAGAGCCGAGATCGACCTGTGGCTGAAACCAGGCGCAGAGCATGTCGCCCTCGATCGCCTTCAACAGGTCCTGTTCGATCATCCGGCCCCGTTCGGCGTTGCGGCGCAATTCAGGATCGAATTCGCGCAGACCCCGGCGCTCCTGACGCTTGGCGTCATAGAGCGCCATGTCGGCGCAGGCGAGCAGATCCTCCGCATTTTCGGCATGGCAGGGATAGACCGCAAGTCCGCCGTTGAGGGCGATCGTCGACTGGCGCTGGCGCCAGGTCAGTGGCGAGCGGAAGGCCTCGAGCACGGCATCCGCATGGGCATGCCCGCGAGAACCCGCATTCTTGCCGGTGACGATGATGGCGAATTCATCGCCACCGAGCCGGGCGATCAGGCTGCCATCGTCCACCACCGAAGACAACCGGCGGCCGATCTCACGCAGGAGCGCATCGCCGTTGCTATGGCCCAGCGTATCGTTGATCGCCTGAAAGCGGACGACATCGAAAATGACCAGAACGACCTGCTCTCCGAGAACTGCGGCCCGGGCGATGTCGCCGGCAAGGCGGCCATGAAAGTGGACGCGGCTTGCCAGATCGGTCAGCGGATCGCGATTGGCCAGGGCCTCGAGCCGTCTGTTCTGGCGCAGGATGTCGCTGTTGGCGCGCGTCAGACTATCGGCCAGTGCTGTCGCATCCCGCCGTGCCAGCTGGCTGCTGATGAACAGGCGCTCGGCCCAGAGACTGCGATGGATGAAGACCCCGATGATGAAACCAAGCAGGGTGCCGACCAATGCGGCATCCAGTCCGCCCTGAAAGAGCAGGCTGACCATCAGCGATATGAAGATGGGCAGGGAATAGGACATGGCCATCGGCGTGTAGCCGATCTGGCGAATGACGGAGCCTGCTGCCATGCCCCCCATGATGATCAACAGCGAGGCATGCGCGCCGATGGCATCAAAGTGCGGGATCACAACGGGCAGGGCCGCCCAGACCATGCCCAGGCCGAACCCGCCGATCCACAGGACACGAAGACTAAGAAGAGGTGCCGATTGCAGAAGGCCGCGATGCTTGAGCAGCCAGAGAGACAAGGCACGAACGCCGATGACGATGAGGGCTGCCGCATACCAGAGAGCAACAGCAGGATCGGCCTCGCCCTGGCCGCGGAGAATGAGGACGGCTGCCGTCAGGCTGACGAGATTGAGAAGAAGCGCCGTGCGAAATCCGCCGACGATGTCTGCGACCTGCGCTTGCATCACAATAGGCAGAAATCGTCCGTCCCGGCCTTCCTGAATACTCATAAATCAACGCCTGTACAATTTGAATACACCCCAATAGCAGCTAGGGGTTTAACGCGTCGTTACAGTCGATGTGTCGATTCTAACCCAAAAAATCACGTATTTTCCAGCGTTTCTGCATATGCAGTTAGTTGAAATATCGACAGGTCGATTGGGTCCTCGCCAGCATTGTTGCAAGCGAAGCGAGCATTTCGACTCCTGTTTATCGAAGTCTCGAGATACAACCTGCAGACTCCTTGCAGCAGTCGGAAAAGCGGCCAGTATCAGGACTTCGATTCGCGAGGCTCCTTGCCGATCACGCCCAATCTCCCTCATTCCTCCGGTGCTCCGCTCATGCCAACTTTTTCGCCTGCCGCCCTCTGGCCCATCCTGCTTCTGTCCCTGTCGAACATCTTCATGACCTTCGCCTGGTATGGGCATCTCAAATACAAGACGTCCGCGCTCTGGATCGCCATCGTCGCGAGCTGGGGCATCGCCTTCTTCGAATATTGCCTGGCGGTCCCCGCCAACCGGATCGGGGCCGAGGTCTATTCGGCCGCCCAGCTGAAGACGATTCAGGAAGTCATCACGCTGATCGTATTCTCGGTTTTCTCGGTCTTTTTTCTCAAGGAAAGCCTGACGATCAACCATGCCATCGGTTTCGCGCTGATCGCGACAGGCGCGGCTTTCGTCTTCCGCGCCTGAGGACGTTCGCCCACGCCGACCTTGGCGGCGGCGTGGGCACGCTCTTCATTCACCGGCAAGAGTACCGGCTCCACTGGTCCTATGCGCCTGCCGGTCTCGCTACGCGCCCAAGCGACCAGGCGGGATAGACGATCATCAGCATCAGCCCTGTGTTCAGCACCATGTTGATGTGGCCACCGGCGAGGAAGGACCCGGTCGTGTCGACCAGATACCAGGCAAGCGTCCCCTCGATGAACAGCAGGCGCGCAAGGCTCGGATCAGCCGGCAGAAGACGGGTGGCAATCAGCCACATCATCACGCCCCAGCCGACCATGACGCCGCCGCTGATCGCCAGGAACAACCGTGTCTCCTCGGCCGCGATCTGCTGAGCGCCATCGAAGGGAAGGAAGACGAGATCGGTCAGCCAGACTGTCGGTAGCGACAGGGCGGGATGGGAGGCGAGGGCGACAAGTGCGCCAAGCAGGATGACGGCGACGCTGGCAAATTTCAGCCAGATACTGGCAGTGTCGATGGACATGACGGGTTCTCCTTTGCAATGTCACGGCCATGACGATCAGGCTTGGAAGCCCGACCTTCAATTACCAGGGAGGTAAGTGACGAAAGGATGGGGCAGCCTTAGGGTGGGTTATGGAGGGGCTGATGCAGATCGAATTCGGCAGACATCTGAAGGATTGGCGCGGCAGGCGGCGCATGAGCCAGCTGCAGCTTGCACTGGTGGCAGAGGTCTCGGCACGGCATGTTGCATTTCTCGAGACGGGGCGGGCAAAGCCGAGCCAGGCCATGGTGCTGCGCCTGGGCGAAGCGCTGGAAATGCCACTGGCGGCCCGCAACTTGATGCTCGATGCGGCCGGATTTCGGGCCACCTATGCGGCGCGGCCGCTGGAGAGCGAGGCCATGGCCGCGGTAAAAGCCGCAATCCGCCATATCGTCGACAATCACGCGCCCTATCCAGCCGTGGTGCTCGATCGCCATTGGACGGTCCTGGACGGCAATCGACCGGCAGGTGCCATGCTTGCCGCACTGGGACTTCAAAAGGGCGACAGCCTGCTTTCCCTGGTGACGGAGCCGGGGCGCGGTGCAGCGCTAGTCGAAAACTGGCCGGAACTGGCAAGCCATTTCATAAGCCGGCTCAGGATCGAAAGCGCCCATGTCGGCGGCGATTCCGTGCTTGACCGGGCGGCCTCGATTCTGGCGGCGGACCCGGCCTTGACCGGCGCGGTGCAGCATGGAGACATGCCGCCGGTCCTGCCGTTGAGGCTGAAGGTCGGGGGCGACGTGTTTCCGATGTTCTCGACGATTACCCAATTCGGGACCGCGACGGATATCGCGCTCAGCGATATCAAGATTGAAATGTTCTTTCCTGCCGACGCAAAGACGAAGACCCTGTTCGACGAACTGGCGGCGACGGGCGACGCCGATGGATGAACCCGGCCGGCGGTAAGCCTCAAGTGTTACCCGCAGGCGCGGTCGCCGATCCCGTCAGTTTGGCGGAACCGGCGTCGGTGCGCCTGAGGCGTCCAGCGCCACCATGACGAAACTGGCATGGGTCACCTTTTCCATCACATGGGTCAGATAGCGCTGAGCCCAGACCTCGACCGCAAGCGTGATCGATGTGTTCCCGACCCTGACGACATCCGTATAGACACAGAGCGTATCGCCGATCTTCACCGGAAGGGCGAACGCCATTTCGTTGACGGCAGCTGTCACGACGCGACCGCGCGCCCGTTCCGCCGCCCGGATGCCACAGGCCAGATCCATCTGCGCCATGACCCAACCGCCGAAAATGTCCCCGGCGGCATTGGCATCAGCCGGCATGGCGAGCGTGCGGAGGGTCAGTTCGCCGGTCGGCGCGACATGGATTTCGGCGGTCATGGCTTGCTTTCATAGTCAACGGAGAAGACCGAGATGATCACGCTGCGCGAAATTAGGCAATCAGTTCAATAGTGTCATCCGCAACGATCACCTGAAATTTAGCAGTTATTTATTCATGCAAATTAGAATGGGTTAACATCAAATTTTCCCAAAATCTAATGGGGGTACAAATGAAATCCATGTCCTTGTCCGTGCGGCTCTATGCGCTGGTTGCGCTGTCGCTGGCCGTACTGATTGGAACGCTGACCTACAGCCTGTTCTCATCCTATGATGCGTTGACACAGGAAAGACGTCTGGGGCTTGCGCAGATCAACGACAATGCCATGGCCATCTTCAACAAGTACCACAAGATGGAGCTCGAAGGCACGCTGACGCGCGAGGAGGCTCAAGCGCGGGCCAAGGATGTTGTTTCGGCCATGCGCTATGCGCCCGATGGCTACCTGTGGATCAATGACATGCAGCCGGCGATGGTGATGCATCCGATCAAGCCAGAACTCAACGGCAAGGATCTGAGCCAGAACAAGGATCCGAACGGCAAGCATCTCTTTGTCGAGTTCGTCAATGTCGTGAAGGCGCAGAAGGAAGGCTTTGTCGACTACTACTGGCCCAAGCCAGGATTCGATGCTCCGGTCGAAAAGTTCAGCCATGTCATCGGCTTCGAGCCCTGGGGCTGGGTGGTGGGCACCGGCGTCTATTCCGATGACCTTGCAGCACTTTTCCGCCAGACGGCGCTCAAATACGGTCTTTTGATTGCGGTTGCGATCGTCGCCATGCTGACCTGTGCCTATCTCGTCGTGCGCAGTGTCGTCCAGCCAATCAACCGGCTGAAATCGGCCATGAGCGATATTGCGGCCGAGCGCGTCGACACTGAAATCACCGATATCCGCCGCAAGGATGAGATTGGCGGCATGGCACAGACACTGGAGGTCCTGCGCGGCAGCGTTCGCGAACGCATCGACATGCGCCGCCGCGAGGCCGACCAGCAACACAGCCTTGATGGAGAGCGGGCCGAAAACGAGTACCGCCTGCGCAGCGCCTCAGACCGCCAGGCGCACGCAATCGGCACCATCGGCCAAGCCCTGGAGCGTTTGGCCGATGGTGACCTGACGGTGCAGATCGACGCGCTCGGCGCCGATTACGAAAAGCTCCGCCACGACTTCAACCGCGCCGTCGAATCGCTTTCGGGTGTCGTGTCGGCCATCAATCACTCCAGCGATGTCGTCACATCGAGTGCCGCCGATATCAGCGATGCGACCAACAACCTGTCGCGCCGAACCGAACAACAGGCGGCAGCCCTGGAAGAGACCGCAGCGGCCCTGGACGAGATCACGGCGACCGTGCGCACGGCAGCCGAACGGGCCGTCGAAGCCCGCGAACTGGTCTCCGAGACGAAACGCAGCGCCAACAAGTCCGGCGAGATCGTTCGCAATGCCGTGAATGCCATGGGCCGGATTGAGGGTTCGTCACAGAAGATCAGCCAGATCATCTCGGTCATCGACGAAATCGCCTTCCAGACCAATCTGCTCGCGCTCAATGCCGGTGTTGAAGCAGCAAGGGCTGGAGAAGCCGGTCGCGGCTTTGCCGTCGTCGCCCAGGAAGTGCGTGAACTGGCCCAGCGCTCGGCCAATGCCGCGAAGGAAATCAAGGAACTGATCAGTGCCTCCGCTACAGAGGTCGGCACTGGCGTCAGTCTGGTGCGCTCCACCGGCGATGCGTTGCTGGAGATCGAGGCGCTGGTCAACCGCGTCAACGACAGTGTCGAGACCATTGCGACCGCCGCACGCGAACAGGCGACAGGCCTTGCCGAGATCAACACCTCCGTCAACCAGATGGACCAGATGACCCAGCAAAATGCGGCGATGGTCGAGGAGACCTCTGCAGCCGGGCAGTCGCTGGCGCAGGAAAGCCACAAGCTGCGCCAGTTGCTGGCACGCCTGAAAGTGCATCATGCCGCCATGGCCGGCCGCCGCGCGGCCTGATCGAGCAACCGAGGCAATGAGGCATAAGGGCCGGTGCGACATGCGCCGGCCCTTATACCAAATCCCGAACACAGATACCGATGGGATGGTTTAGAACAGCCCCCTGCGAGGCGCGACGCGCTGTGGGCTCCTTGCGCATCGGCCAAACGGCACAAGCAAGGCGCGGGGCCTGTCAGCACCACCTTCGGCCGACTTCTCGGCCCCGCTGGCGTCGTCGAGATCCTGGACCGATGTGCACCGCTCTTCAAACCTCTTCTGGCCAACAGGACCGATGGAGCCGGTGCTCCGAGTTCCTATTTTCGAGGCTTGGAATTCACCTTTTGCTGAGGCTAATCTTTCTTAGTTCGCGTCAAGCCACCGCTTTGGTCGGCGGAATGGTTGCCGTTCATGGCGCGTTAAGCCGCCCGGGCTTAGCCTCCGGTTGAATGGCCCGTTTCGGGTCAACCGGGGAGAAATGAGTATGGTGTTTTCATCCCTTGCTGCGCGCTCGGCCCTGGTCGTGCTCGCCATCGTTTCCCTGCAGGGCTGCAGTGGCAGCGACCGCGTACCGCTGCTCGACATCGGAGCCAGTCCCGCCCGAGGCGACGTGCTGATCGGACGGGTCGATCCGCGGCGCGATGGCCGCCAGTTGATCGGTCGTGTCGATGCGCCAACCGCCTATGCGCCAGCACGCGCCAACACGGCTGCGCAGTCCGGCATCGCGGAACTGTCCCCGACCTCCGCCCCAACAACGCAGTTCGAGCAGCCACTGGCGGCAGAGGCCACGGTCATTCCCGACGGTGGCGTCGATATGGATGCAGGGCTCGGTGTCGGGGCAGGGACCTATGCCTCGGCGGATCTTCCGAGCACCCAGCACACCTCCGCGGAACAAAGCCCGACAGGCGATGGGATCGAGCCGCAGATCGTCACGCCCGTGGGCGCCATGGCGATTGCCGAAGGCTCCACCAGCCAGCCGGTCGTTGATGGCATCGGCTTCGACGATCCCGAGCAGATTGCGACGGGACCAATCACCGACGGCAATGCCGCGCCAGCACCGATGCAAGTTGCCTCCGATGGTGCCGGTGAGATCCTGCCGCTGTCGGTCGACAACGGCAACACCGGCATGACGGCAGACGAGTCCGTTGCCCCCGTCGAGCCGGAGGTGGATTGCTCGCTCTACCTCGACAAGCGCAATTGCCCGCGCGGTTGATGCGTTGGTGTACTGATCCGGGACCATTGGGGCTTGCCCTGTTCGGGACTGGGGCATAGATCGGGCGCCACGACTTGTCCATTCGTGGCGCGGCCTATGCGCTGCGACCTCCTCCGGAGCCATGCCATGCCGCCCTTAGCCGACCTCCTGATGTTTGCCGCCCTCCTGATTGTCGCCGGCGGCGTTGCAGGCCTGCTGGCCGGCGTTTTCGGCATTGGCGGCGGCGCAGTACTGGTGCCGGTCTTCTATCAGGTCTTCGGTTATGCCGGCATTCCCGACGAGATCATCATGCATCTCGCCGTCGGCACCTCGACCGCAATCATCGTGCCGACCTCGATCCGCTCCTTCAAGGCGCATCAGGCGCGGGGTGCGGTCGATATGGATCTCCTCAAGGGCTGGCTGATCGCCGTACCGCTTGGCGCAGTGCTGGCGACGGTTGTGGCCGCCTATGTCTCGAGCGAAGGACTGCGGTTGATCTTTGCCGTGATGGCGCTTCTCCTGGCGGCCCGCATGCTTTTTCTCACCAACCGCTTCCACCTCGGCACCGACCTGCCGGGCCAGCCGGCCCGCTTCATCACCGGCTCCGTGATTGGCCTCTTTTCCGGTTTGATGGGTATTGGCGGCGGCGTGTTCAACAACACATTCATGACGCTTTACGGCCGACCGATCCATCAAGCGGTTGCCACCTCGTCCGGCGTTGGCGTGCTGATCTCGATCCCGGCGCTTGTCGGCTTCGTTATCGCCGGCTGGGGTGAAGGCGGCCTGCCGGCGTTTTCAACCGGCTATGTCAACTGGATCGCTTTTGCGCTGATCATCCCGATTGCCATGGTGGTGACGCCCTATGGCGCCAAACTGGCCCATGCATTGAGCAAGAGACAACTGGAAACAGGTTTTGCCGTGTTCCTGCTGTTCGTTTCGGCACGGTTTTTCTGGAGTTTGTTTGGCGGGTGAGAGCCAAAGTTCAAGCTGCAGGTCGAATCACAACGCCGGATATATCAGGTCCGTTGAAACGGACGCGACTAGCCCTTCAATTTGCCAGTCAGGCGCTTCTCGTACCGAGAGAAACACCATAATTTGCGAAGGCTCCGATGGGGCAAACGCCTTGAACAACTTAAGGCTATGCCAAACTTCTGCAATCGGAAGCCCGAAGCTTTTTTGCATCGGAAATCGGGAGCAGGCCGGCACGGTGCGGCAATGTAAGCCTCTCAAGAAGTCCTTTCCGCCAGCCTTTGCAAGCCCTTGCCGACGACTCCAAGACGCGTGCTTATCGGGTACCGCTAACGGCTAGCCCTCATCCTGAGGCGGGAGCGTAAGCAACCCTCGAAGGACGAGGGCGGGTGGTCTGGTCTCGGGCCTTGGTCCTTCGAGGCCCGCTTGCGCGGGCACCTTAGGATGAGGAGTAACGTTGTCTTCATGCCACTTCTCTTTAGGGTAGGCGTTGGGCTCAGGAAAAGACCCCTCCCAAACCCTCCCCACAAGGGGGAGGGCTCAACCCCGCCCTTTGTGGCTCGCGGCTTACACCACGATCCCCGTCCGGTTGCTCGACATGGTGAGCTTGCGCTCTGCGCGCTCCTGCTGAGGCGAGCGGTTGTAGAGTTCGCGGTAACACTTGGAGAAGTGCGAGGCGGAAACAAAGCCGCAGGCGACGGCGACTTCAACAACCGGCATGGACGACTGGACGAGCAGGTGGCGGGCGCGGTCGAGGCGAATTTCGAGATAGTAGCGGGCAGGGGAGCGGCCCATCTCCTGTCGGAACAGTCGCTCGATCTGGCGGCGGGAGAGACCCGCGTCGTCGGCGATCTCAAGGAGCGACAGCGGCTCGGACAGATTGGCTTCCATCAGCTCGATGATCTGCAGCACCTTGGAATTCTGCACGCCGAGGCGCGCGCGGAGCGGAAGCCGCTGGCGGTCATTGGCGGAGCGAACGCGGTCAGTCAGGTGCTGCTCGCAGACACGGTTGACCAGGCCCTCGCCGAAATCCTGGCCGATCAGGTTCAGCATCATGTCGAGCGAGGCAGTGCCGCCGGCACAGGTGTAGAGATTGCCGTCGACTTCGTAGAGGTCGGCATAGACCTCCGCCTGCGGGAAGGTTTCGGAAAAGCCCGGCAGATTCTCCCAGTGGATCGCGCAGCGCTTGCCATTCAACAGGCCGGCCTGCGCCAGCACATGGGCGCCCGTACAGAGGGAACCGACGGCGACATTGCGGTTATAGGCTTCGCGCAGCCAGGCATTGACCGACTTGTTGTTGAACTCCTCGACATAGATGCCGGAACAGACGATCGCCATATTCGGGCGGTTTTCACCCCCGAGGAAGCGGCGTTCGTCGGCCAGCGACGAGTTCACCTCGATGCCGATGCCGGAGGAGGAATAAACCTTCTGGCCATCGACCGAGGCGAGCCGCCATTCGTAAGCCGCATAACCCAGCATGCGGTTGGCGATGCGGAGCGTCTCTATGGCGCCGGCAAAGGGCAGGAGGGTGAAATGCGGAACGAGAAAGAAGACGAGCGATCGCTTCCGGCTCTGCTGCTGTTTGCTTGTGGTCATGCCCAATGTTCCCTTGTTTTTTGTCATGCTCGACTGGAAACGATCGCAGGGATGTTCTCTCCGCGACATTGGCATGAAATCGCGCGGCAGAAAAGTATTCGAGTCCGCTAAAATGCGACATTTTTCGCGGTTTTCGGTTTGCGACGGACCCAAATCCCGGATCGGGACATTCCTAGACAGTTTCTAGGGATATCAGGGCTTACCGTTGTTTTTGCAGATTGTACAACCTCGAGGATGGCCGGCCTGTTTGCGACGCGGGGACACATCCGCGTCGCGCCTGATTACGGAAGCCGGCGCCGATGGCCTGTGTCGCCGGCAGGCCAGCCCAAATCCTTGCGCAGATCGAACGGCATGGCCTGCAGCGCGGCCTGTTCGCGACGAAGACGGCGTGCCGTGCGCATATGGTCGACAGCCCGCGCGATACGGTCGGAGACGAACGAGGAAAGGCGCAAGGGCAGGCCCGCGGCAATATGCGCGATCACTGCCGCAATTTCGGAGCCGCGGCCGGTTCGGACAGATGGTGTTTCGGCATGGAACAGGGTCATGACCTTCATCCTTTCGGGTTTGACGCTGCCTGATGTGGCAGTCATGCTCCGCTCACAACCATCAATCAATCGAATGTTTTTGATGCCATGCATTCGTTTGATTGATGAATCCGCAGGGCACCGATGGTGAGCAAATCGCGCTGCACATGCAGCGGAAAGCGATCAATCTCGTCTATGGCGACGCAGCGGTCGCTGATCAGTTTGCGGCGACGTTCGGCGCTGCGCCAGCGTGCGAAGACCGGCTTGATTGAGAACAAAAGTGACATGGCGGCACCTCCTTCGGTTGGCCTGGTCGGAGTGTCCTGGGGAATTGACATTCAATCAAACGCAATAGTATCGTCCTTAGGATCAATTTTCCTGAAGGTCAGTCGCCATGACACTGATGCTCCGCCAACCCTTGCCTCTGCTCGACAATGATGTTTTGCGGACCTTCGTCGCCATTGCCGATACCGGCAGTTTCACGACGGCAGCCGACCGGGTGTTTCGAACACCCTCGGCGGTCTCGATGCAGATCAAGAAACTCGAAGAGCAACTGAACGTGACACTCTTCCTGCGGGACGCCCGATCGGTGTCGCTGACCGAAGGCGGGGAAGTGTTGCTGCCTTATGCGCGCCGCATGCTGGCACTGTCCAACGAGGCTGTCGGACGCTTTCGCATGCCGGAAATGAAAGGCGTGGTGCGGCTCGGCGCACCCGACGACATCGGCGAACGCTTCATGCCCAGTATTCTCCGGCGCTTTGCCGAACTCTATCCGCTGATCATGGTCGACCTGACGGTTGATACGTCGGGCGCGCTGAGGCGGCGCCTGCAGGAGCAAAGGCTCGATCTGACGCTGGTCAATTGCGCGCCCGGGACGGTAGTGCATGAAGGGGAAGTGATCCATCAGGAACAGCTCGTCTGGGCAGGCGCCAAATGCGGCACCGCCCATCTGCGCGACCCGCTACCGGTGTCGATCTGGGAGGATGGCTGCTGCTGGCGGGCCGATGCGCTGGCGAGGCTCGACAAGGACAAGCGGCCCTACCGCATTGCCTATCTATCGGCGCATACCATGGCGCAGCGGGCAGCCGTCATCGCCGATCTGGCGGTCGCACCGCTTCCGCGCAGCTACCTCACCGACGACATGACGGCGCTGGGGGTCAAGCACGGGCTGCCGGAGCTCGGATCTTTCGAGGTTCGGCTTTTGACCGGCAAGGAGACATCGGAGACGATCCAGGCGGTGGCCGATAGCGTGCGTTATGCCTTCTCCGAAATGATCGGCATGGCTGCGTAAGCGCTTGCGTAATTCGGCAATGAGCGAAATACGCAAGGGACGAAGCGCGATGCGGTTTGAGATGATGACGATCAGGATGTGAATGCCGTGAGTGACGGAACGAAGACCGACCTTCGGCTCGAGGATTTCCCCGGCCGGGCCTATGACAAGCTGCGCTATGGCGACACCGACCGCCAGGGCCATGTGAACAATGCAGTCTTCGCCACCTTCATGGAGACTGGCCGCGTCGAACTGATCTATGCCGAAGACGAACCCTTGCTGGAGCCCGGCTTTTCCTTCGTACTCGCCAAGCTCGATATCGACTACCTCGCCGAAGTGCTCTGGCCCGGCACGGTGGAGATCGGCACGCGGGTGTTGAAGGTCGGGCGCTCGTCGGCGACGATGGAACAGGCAGTGTTCCAGAACGGCATCTGCTGTGCGCTGGCGCTGACAGTCGTCGTGCATTTCGACCAGCAAACACGCAAGTCGCATCCGTTCAGCGAGGACCAGCGGTTCAGGCTCGCGCGATGGATGCAGGCGGTGTGAGGGTGCAGGTGATGGCGGTGCGAGCAGATGTAGCGCCATCGTCGCACAAGGTCCGCTACGGATTGACTGTGAGGGCATCGGCCAGGAAGCCGGTCACGAGATATGCCGTTTCACGGTGAATTTCCTCACGTCTGCGGCTTCCTCCATCCTTGCAGACGATGCCGTCACCGGGCGTTTCTTCCTCGATCAGGGCCACCGCATTCGGCTTGCAGAGTTGCATAAAGCTGAAATGCGTGGCGTCAGAAATCGTCACATAGGTAGAGGATGCCTCGGGCAGATACTCGGCGAGGTAGCCGCTCTCGAGCTGTGCGGGCATATCGCCGATATCGGTTCCGGCGGCGATCACCAAGGCGGGTATGTGGATCGTGGCCAGGCTCTGTGGAGAGAAACCCCGGGCCAGACCGAGATCGAGCGAAACGAAGGCCTTTATGCGCGGATCGACCAAGCTGTGTTGCAGTTGCGGGTCGGCAAGGCCGAGTTCCATTGCAAGCGCGCAAGCCCGAGGTCTCGTCTTCGCCTGACAATCCTGTACAATCCGTGCGTTCTCAAACCGTGCACCCGCCAAGGCGGCCACGGTCCATCCACCCAGCGAATGTCCGATGGCGGCGATCCGTTGCGGGTCGACCGTGATCGCCGTGTCGGACAATAGCGCGTCGATCACTCGACTGAGATCTTGGGGGCGCTCCCATAGCTTGGCGGCCTGAGCCGCATCCTTGTTGAAAGTCGTCGTTCCCGGATGATCGGGCGCGGCCACGACATAGCCGCGCTCGACAAGGGCGCTCGCCAGCCAGCTCAGATTGCGCCAACTGCCGCCATAACCATGCGAAAAGACCAAAAGCGGATGTTCACCGCGCGACGGACGCGCGTTTTGGATCGCGAGAACCCCGTGGAAAGCGGGATTCTCCCCTTTCACTTCCACAGGGGACCCTTCATCGCTCGGGTACCAGATCACGGCATGGAGCGGGCGGGCGTCGTCTTGGTTGATCTCGACGTCACGAAAGCCGATCTGGTCGGCGGCGGCGAATGTGGCGATCGGCAGCCAGGCCAGGATCGTCAAGAGAATAGTCTTTAACATCGACAACTCCTCGGGCAAATGCGCTGAGCACCGACATGCATCCGAAACATGCCGTCGGAGACCTCGAACGCGATCGAGGACGGAAAAAATGGGCTTAGACTAGCCCCTAGGTGCCAAGGAGGTGGCCGCTATCGCCGAGCGCAATCACGGCGCGGCTTTTCCAGAACGCATGTTCCCCGAGATGGGTGATACTGCCTGACGAGACCGGTAAGTTCACCTTTCCGAGGCTTTCGATCGGCATGCCGATCCACCAGGCGATGACGAAGGTGAGCGCGAAGCCGTGGGTGACGATGATGTGGCAGCTGGCGGGATTGGCAAGGATCTCATCCATGGCGCGATAGATGCGGGTTGCCACCATGCGACGGCTTTCGGCGCCTTCGATGCCGCCAGTGTCATCAAGACCAGCCTCGTCCGGCACGGGCAGGCGACGGGCGTCGAGCCAGGCTTGCGGTCGGCCTTCGGCGACGCCGTAACTCATTTCCCGCAAGTCGGGCGTTCGGCGCGGTATAAGAGACAGTCTGTGACCGATGATCTCGGCGGCTTCACTGCAGCGCAGGAGGTCCGAAGAGAACAGGCTCGCAGACTGGTCGGCGCAAAGGGCGGCGAGGCGGGTCGCGATCACTGCCGCCTGGCGGCGGCCAAGGTCGGTCAGTGCGCTATCGTACCAGCCACCGACCTTGCCTTCGACATGGTGAACCGATTGCGGATGAGTGACGACATAAAGGGTCTTCATACGGGGCCTCGCAATCGCTGCGGGCCCCGCATAGGGAGGCGCGCTCAGCCCTGTTTTTCGTAGAGCAACTGGCTCTCCGTCAAGACCTCGTCGAGCCGGCGCCCGCCTTGAAAATGGGCGAGGTGATCGGGATAAGCGACACCATCCGGCACCTTGGAGCAGATTTCGGGCGCACGAAGTCGTGTCTCGACCGGGATGACGCCAGCCCAGACGCGAGCGTCGATATCGGCGGGATCGTCTGAGACGCCGCCGGTGCGGACCTTGGCTGAGGCCTCCTCGATGCGCATACCAATGACCATCGTGCCCTTGGCTTCCTGTGGGTCGGTTTCACGCAGTGTTTCCGTGCGGCCGGGATAGAAGCGGTCAACGACGGCTTTCAGTGCTTCCGCCTTTTCTTCCGGATCATCGATGATGTGGGCTGTGCCGAAGCACATGGCAGATCGGTAGTTGGCGGAGTGGTGAAAACCGGAACGGGCGAGCACGAGGCCATCGAGAAGAGCGACGGTGAGGCAGACGGCAATACCTGCCTTCTGGGTCTTCAACATGCGGCTCGCAGATGAACCATGCCAATACAGCCAATCGCCCTCGCGCCAGTGGATGGTTGGCGTGCAATAAGGTTGACCATCGATCACATAGGCGACGTGACAAAGGAGGGCCGCGTCGAGGACAGAATAAACCGCTTCGCGATCATAGGCCGCGCGTTCATGCAGGCGTTTTGCCCGGTTGCGCGGGGTGACGGGAAAGGTTTCTGCGGCTGGTCTCTCGTTCATGCTTGTCTCCTTGGTCCAATGCGGTAAGGCATAGGCGACGCAATTGGTCTGAAGAAGATCCACCATGGCAAAGAAACTGCGAACCAATTCCGACTGGTCGGCCGCGACCCCGATGCTGCCAGCAGCTGGGCCAAGGCGACTGGCACTGTATCGATCGTTGCGAGGGTTGATCGAAGGCGGTCAACTGGCGCCCGGCGATAAGCTGCCGACGACGCGGGATATCGCCAGCCGTTTTTCCATCTCCCGCGGCGCCGCGGTGGCCGCCTATGACATGCTTGTGGCTGACGGCTTTGCCGAAGCACGGGTTGGCGCAGGGACCTTTGTGGCAATGAACGTGCCGCAGGTGATGCTCCATGGCGGGAATACCGCGGCCCATCCGGTCGCTGGCGAATCGGCCTCTGAACGCATCGTGCCCAGGCAGGACGAGCCCCCTTTACCGGGTACGCTCGGCTGCTCGACAGCCGATGCGGCAACGCTACGGGTCTTTCGCATGCTGATGAACCGGCATCTGACCAATCCGTCCGCCCGACACTTTCAATACAACGATCCGGCAGGGAGCCATGCACTGCGGGTCGAGGTTGCCCGCTACCTGCAGGCAGCCCGCGGTGTGGTTTGCACGCCAGACCAGGTCATCATGACGGCTGGCACGCAGCAGGCACTCGACCTCACCGTGCGCGCACTTCTGACGCCGGGGGATCAGGTCTGGATCGAGGATCCCTGTTATGCGGCGGCCCGCGAACTTTTTGTCGCGTCAGGTCTGCAGGTGGTGCCAGTTCCGGTGGATCGCGAAGGCATCGTTGTCGATGCGGGGCGCGGCCTGGCGTCGAGGGCCAGCGCCGTTTACGTGACGCCATCGCATCAATACCCGCTCGGCGTCACGCTCTCCATGACCCGGCGGCTGGCCTTGATCAATTGGGCGCGTGAGGCCGGCGCCTATATCATCGAAGATGACTATGACAGCGAGTTCCGCTTTGCCGGACCGCCACTGAGTGCCCTTCAGGGCATTGATGATGCAGGAAGGGTGATCTATGTCGGCACCTTCTCGAAAACGCTGCTGCCTGGTTTCCGCTTTGGATATCTCGTGGTGCCGGAGGCACTGCGTGCGCGGGCGCTGACCATACGCCGCCTGGCCGATCGCTTTCCCTCGACGCTCGCCGAGGATGCGCTCACCGAATTCCTGCGTGACGGGCATTTCTCGGCGCATGTGAAACGGGCGCGGCGACGGGTGAGGGCGGCTCGCGACGCGCTTGTGGAAGCGTTGTCCAGTAGCCGGCTAATGGTGACCTCGCCGGAGCAGGGGCTGCATCTCCTCGCGGAACTCCCTGATGATGCCGACGATGTCGCACTGGCAAGACAGGCAATGGACTGCGGTTTCGGCACCAAGGCCCTGTCGCCACTCTATGCGGCAGGGACAAGGCGGCGCGGACTGGTGATCGGCTTTGCCGGCTTTGCCCCCGACGCGCTGTCGGAGGCTGCCCGGCGCTTCGTCCAAACGCTCTGATCCGGGCGCTCCGGCTAAGGCTCAGGCGGCCTGGCGCCGGACGGAGGTGATGACGCCGTGCGAATCGCGGATCGTCTTGCGGCGGTTCAATTTGAAGAGATCCACGAGCGTCTTCATCTTTCCCGAGCCGCGCGCCATGACGCTGGCCGCATTTCCAATGCTGCTGACAAGCGCAGCATTGGCCTGGGTGGCCTGGTCGAGCTGATTGACAGCGGAACTGATCTCGCCAAGGCTGGTGGCCTGCTCGGTGGCTCCGACAGAGATCGCGTCAATGCTGCGGTTGATCGTTTTGACGAATGCATCGATGCGCGCCAATGCATCGCCGGTTTCGGTCACGAATTTCACGCCCTGACCCACTTCGATCGAGGAATTGTTGATCAGGGCCGCGATTTCCTTTGCGGCCTTGGAGGACCGTTGAGCCAGTTCGCGCACTTCCTGGGCAACCACCGCAAATCCCTTGCCGGCTTCACCGGCGCGGGCAGCCTCGACACCGGCATTGAGGGCGAGAAGGTTGGTCTGAAAGGCAATCTGGTCGATGACGTCGATGATCTTGGAAATCTCACCCGATGCCTGTTCGATCCGGCCGATGGCTTCGATCGCAGACTGCACGACACGAACGCTATCGCCGGTCGCCGTCTGCGCTTCCCGAGAAACTTCGCGGGCCTGAGTGGCCTGGCGCGAGGCCTCTTTCACGGTTGCGGTGATTTGCTCAAGAGCGGCGGATGCCTCCTCGAGCGCGGCAGCCTGGCTTTCGGTACGGTTGCCGAGCGACAGGGAGTCGGCCTCGAGCCGATGACTGTGCTCGCTCATTTCGCCCGTCTCGCCAAGCACCTTTTCCAGTGTTTGCTGGAACTGGCTGATCGCGGTGTTGAAGTCGTTGCGCAGGCCTTCGAATTCCGGGATGAAGGGCTCGTCCAGGGTGATGCGGATATTGCATTCGGCCAGCCGATTGAGGCCCGCGGCGATCTCGTCGACCGCCCGGACACGACCGGTCACATCGGTCGCATATTTGACCACTCGTATGACACGGCCTTCATGATCGAAGATCGGGTTGTAGGACGCCTGGATGTAGACCGATTTGCCCTCCTTGCCGAAGCGCTGGAATTCGCCAGCGGCAAACTTGCCCGACCGCAGCATCTCCCAGAAGGCGTGATAGTCGGCCGAGGCCGCATAGGTCTTGTCACAGAATATCTGGTGGTGGCGGCCCACGATTTCGCTGAGCTCGTAGCCAACCGTATCAAGGAAATTCTGATTGGCGGAGAGGATCTTGCCGCTCGGATCGAACTCGATCACCGCCTGCGAACGGCCAATGGCTTCGAGCTTGCCGGTATTGAGCATCTGCTCCGTCATCTGCGCGGTGATATCGACCGCAACCTTGACGACGCGCACGACCTTCTCGCCCCGCTTGATCGGCATGTAAGAGGCCTCGATCCAGATTTCTCGATTACCCTTGGCAATGCGCTTGTACCGGCGGCTCTCGGTTTCGCCCTTGCTCAGATCCAGCCAGAAGTTCCGATATTCTGCCGAACCGGCATAGGTCGGATCAACGAACATCGAATGGTGTCGACCGACGATTTCCGACAGTTCGTAACCGATGGCGGCGCAGAAATTTGCATTGGCATCCAGGATCTTGCCTTGCGGATCGAAGTGGATCATGGCCTGCGCCCGGCTCAAGGCCTCGACCACTGCGCTGTCCTGCGATGCAAATATGGAAAAGCCGTTCACGGTCCTGAAACTCCCTAGGGTTGTGGGTCTCAAGATAGGCGGGATGCCATTGTGGCGAAGTTAATCAGGCCAGGTCGCTATAATTGATAAATAACATTTTTTGACGGCGGGATGCCCAAAGGCTGATTGTCGGATGATCTTGCCTGTCGCGTTCGCTCGTTTTGCGTTCAAAGGGCGGCATTTGCGCCCGCCAGCCAGATGGTGATGAACTGGCGCAGCATGTTTGACGATTCCGCGTGATCCGGGACCCATCCCGAAAGTCGATAGACGATCACTTCGTGGAACAGCGCCTGCAATCCCCGACTGAGAAGGAGACTGCGCTCTGCCGTGCAGTGGGGCAGGCGATCTGCAATCACGGCTGCGACCAATCTTTCCAGTTCCTGACACACACCGACAAACCGCTCGGTCCAGGGACCGCCGGACAGGCCGGACTGGCTGAGATAGAGCCGCGCGAAGGCCGTATCCTCGCCGAAATAGGCAAGCCATGGCTCAAAGACGTGGAACAACTGGGCGGCGAGGGGGGCGTCATGATCGTGCCCGCAGAGGCTGCGGCTTTCAACGAGAAGTTCCTCGATCCGAGCAATGCCAAGGGCAGCCAAGAGATTGGTCTTGTCGCCAAAATGGGCGAAAATGCTCGCCTTGGCCACGCCGGCCCGTGCCGCGACCTGCTCGATGCTGGTGTCGTCGAAGCCAGCGGTTAAGAACAGCGCGCGTGCGGCCTCCAGGATCTGCTCTCGGGTCTGGCGGCTGCGTTCCTGGCGGAGCTTCATGAGTGAATCCTTCTTTGTCGCTTTGGACGACGAATATATTGACCGCGGTCAAATTTTGCGCATATTTTGACCGCGGTCAGATAATTGGAGGTCAGCATGCCGTTCCTGTCAAGCAGTGCTCAGCCGTCATGCCTCCTGGTGTTGAACGGAAATCCCGGTCGAGACACTCTCTGCGCCGCCATGGCGGAAAAGATCGCCGCTGTCGCACAGGATCGCGGACAGACGGTGCGGCTGGTGCATCTCGCGGATCTGACCTTCGATGCCAATCTGCAGGAAGGATATCGCGTCCGCATGGACTGGGAGCCGGACCTTCGGGCTCTGGCCGAAAGCGTCACATGGTGTGATCGGCTGGTCATCGTGCATCCACTCTGGTGGGGCTCAGCCCCCGGACGACTAAAAGGCCTGTTCGACCGGCTGCTGATGCCGGGCTTCGGCTTCCAGTATATCGAGGGCAAGGCGCTGCCAAAACCCTTGCTGAAGGGCCGCAAGGCCCGCGTGGTAATCACCTCCGACACGCCCACCTTCTTTCTAAAGTGGTTTTACGGCAATGGCTGGGTAAAGGTGCTCAGGCGGCAGATCCTGGCCTTTTGTGGCTTCTCAGATCTGAAGGTGATGTATTGCGCGCCTGTTCGAGGCGCCCCGCCGGACCGCATCGCTGGCTATATCGCACAAGCGTCGAAGATCCTGGATTGAATTTCTCAATCCCGGCTTCGCCGGCGCCTCCGCCCGCCGCCGTCACCATCCCCCTCCGCCAACACCTTCCGCTCCGGCAGCGTCACGACACTCGCCAGCTTCGGGAAGGGGTCGACCTTGTTGGGCAGGGCCATGGCGTCGATGAAGAGCTGCTGGAAATGCGGCTCCAATGCGGTTTCGATCTTTTCGATGCGGGTGACCGTGTCCTCGATTTCGCGCCGGTGGTCGCGGTTGAGAAGGGCCATCAGGGCGCCGGTGCCGGCGGCGTTGCCGACGGCCTTGACCTCCGAGAGTTCGCAGTCGGGGATGAGACCAAGCACCATCGCGTATTTCGGATCGATGAAGGAGCCGAAGGCGCCGGCGAAGCGGATGGTGTCGACGGTTTCGACTTCGAGCTTTTCCATCAGCAGCTTGATGCCGGCGTAAAGAGCGGCCTTGGCGAGCTGGATGGCGCGCACATCGTTCTGCGTCACCGTGATCTTCTGGGCGCCGTCATGCAGCAGGTAGGAGAAGGTACGGCCGTTTTCGAGGATGCGCGGGCTTTTCGCCGCCATGCCGCCATCGACCACGCCATCCGTCGAGATGACGCCGGAGAGATACATTTCGGCGACGACCTCGATGATGGCCGAGCCGCAGATACCGGTGATTCCGGTTTTTTCAGCCGCCTCGGCAAAGCCTTCCTCATCCGACCACTGCTCGACGCCGATAACCTTGAAGCGGGGTTCGAGGGTTTGAGGGTCGATGCGGACGCGTTCGATGGCGCCGGGGGCGGCGCGCTGGCCGCAGGAGATTTCAGCGCCTTCGAAGGCCGGACCGGTCGGGGAGGAGGCGGCCACGGTCCGCTCCCGATTACCAAGCACGATCTCGGCATTGGTGCCGACATCGACCAGCAGCATCATTTTGTCCTGGCGGTGCGGGCCTTCCGACAGCGTGGCGCCGGCGGCATCCGCCCCGACATGGCCGGCGATGCAGGGGAGCAGATAGGTGCGCGCACCGGGATTGAGCGACAGCTCGATGTCAGAGGCCTTGCAGGCGACGGCGCCGGAGACGGCGAGCGCAAAGGGCGCCTGGCCAAGCTCGGTCGGGTCGATGCCGAGGAAGAGGTGATGCATGATCGGGTTGGCGACGAAGACCGCATCGAGAATGTCGGTTCTGGCGACGCCGCCGGAGGCGCAGACCTGATCGACGAGATCAGAGACGGCCTGGCGGACGGCTTTGGTCATGGCTTCGCGGCCATCGGGGTTCATCATCACATAGGAGACGCGGCTCATCAGATCCTCGCCGAAGCGGATCTGCGGGTTGGACGCGCCGGAGGAGGCGACGATGCGGCCCGAGAGCAGCGAGACGAGATGCATTGCGATGGTCGTCGAGCCGATGTCGCAGGCGATACCATAGGCCTCGTTATGCAGGCCGGGCCAGAGGGCAATCACCGTCGGGCGCGAGGTTTCGCTGTCGCGGTGGATCGCGGCAGTGACGGTAAAGCTTTCCTTGCGCAGGATTTTTTGCGCGAGCGGCAGGAGATAGGGTTCGATCTGGAGATCGGCATAACCCCAGTCCTTTTCCAGCATGACCTTCATGCGGTCGAGATCGCCGAGCGGCTTGTGCATGTCGGGTTCGTCGACTTCGACATAACAGAGATGGACGGCGGGGTTGCGCTCTATGACGCGGTCTGAAGCCGCCTTGCGCACGACCTGGGCATTGACCACGGTATCCTGCGGCACATCGACGACGAGGTCGCCCTGGATGGTCGCCGAACAGGAGAGGCGGCGTCCTTCGGGCAGGCCGCGGACACGGTCGTAGCGCTCTTCCTTCGGGCCGACAGGCGAAATGTGGTCGTTGGACGAGGTGATGCCGTGTTTGGCGAACTGGCCTTCCTGGACCTCGATCTGGCAGCGCCCGCAAGTGGCGCGGCCGCCGCAAACGCTCTCGACATAGACCCCGAGCGTGCGGGCCGCCTCCAGCACGGACGTACCGACGGGGAAATGGCCACGCTTGCCGGAGGGCATGAAGAGGACGAGGGGATCGGTGGTATCGGTCATCAGGGTCTTTCGGTTTCGAGGGACGTCTCCCTCATTTGCGTTACGAGGCGGTTTTACCCCTCTCTGTCACTGCGTGACATCTCCCCCACAAGGGGGAGCGTGGTTTCCTCCTCTTCTCCCCAGCGGGGAGAAGATGCCCGAAGGGCAGATGAGGGGGCTGCTCGTCGAGACGGTGGTTCGCCGCAATTATGGCTTCGCCCATCATCCGGCGCGCTGCGCCACCTTCTCCCGCAGGAAAGAAGAGGGCCGGCCGGCGTCTCGCCCACCTCGGGCAAGTTACTCCGTTGCAGCGCCCGAACCGGCTCGCGCCGCACGGCCACCGCGACGGCCGGAGGCGGCCGCCGGGGCGGTGGTGGATGCGGGGGCGCCGGCCTCGGCGGGCTTGTGATCGCGGTAGGTCATGATCCAGTTGCCGCAGTTCGGGTCAGTGCCGTTCAGGACGTTGGCGGCACGCACGGCTTCCATTTCCTGCGGGCGGCAGGGGTTCATGATGGCCGACGTCATGCCCGCACCAATGACCATCGGGATGAAGCCGGCATTGATGCCGTGGCGGTGCGGCAGGCCGAAGGAGATGTTGGAGAGGCCGCAGGTGGTGTTGACCTTCAGCTCGTTGCGCAGGCGGTAAAGCAGCTGGAAGACCTGGCGGCCTGCATCACCCAACGCACCAATCGGCATGACCAGTGGATCGACAACGATGTCATGCGGCTTGATGCCGTAATCCATGGCGCGCTCGACGATTTTCTTGGCGACGGCAAAACGCACGTCCGGGTCCATGGAGATGCCGGTCTCGTCATTGGAGATGGCAACGACCGGCACGTCATACTTTGCGCAGAGCGGCAGGATGGCTTCGAGTTTCTCTTCCTCGCCGGTGACGGAATTGACCAGCGGCCGACCCTTGGCGACCTTCAGCGCTGCCTCGATGGCGGCGGTGACGGATGAGTCGATCGACAGCGGCACGTCGACCAGCCCCTGGACGATCTCCATGGTCTTGACCAAGAGGCCCGGCTCGGTCTCGTTCGGGTTCACGGAGGTGACACCGGCATTGACGTCGAGCATGGTGGCCCCAGCGGCGACCTGTTCCAGCGCATCCTTGATAACCGTGTCGAAGTTGCCCTCGATCATTTCGGCGGCCAGCTTCTTGCGACCAGTCGGATTGATGCGCTCGCCGATGACGCAGAAGGGCTGGTCGAAACCGATGATGATTTCCTTTGTGGCGGATGCGACGATGGTGCGTGTCATTTCAGTCCTCCGGTCGGTGCCGGCTGTTGCGCGGCGATAAAGGGATGTGCCGGCATGTGCCGGGAGAAATCAATGCGGTTGCGGATGGGCAGCGCGGCCGGCGAGTTCCTGCTGATCCTGGACCGGGTCCGTACCGATCTCGTGCATCCGCTTGGCTGCGATGTCATCGGCGCGAGCATGCTCGCGCTTCCATGGCTGACGGCCTTTCAGCACGCCCGATTCGTGTACGATCTCGGCGACATACTCCTCCTGCCGGTAGGCCATCACATGCACGCCGGAGACGCCTTCGATCTCCTTGACCTCGTTGATGATGTCGATGCAGAGCTGCTTGCCTTCCTTCTTCTGGTCGGCGGCACCTTCGAGGCGGGCAATGACGTGATCGGGAATGTGGATGCCGGGCACGTTGGAGCGGATCCACTTCGCGGTCTTGGCCGAAGCGAGCGGCCCGACACCGGCAAGGATGAAGCATTTCTCGTGGAAGCCGAGGTCGCGGACCTTCTTCATGTATTCGCGGAACATCGGAACGTCGAAGCAATACTGGCTCTGGACGAACTGGGCGCCGGCCTCGATCTTTTTCCCGAGACGATAGGGGCGGAAATCATAGGGTGGCGCAAAAGGATTGATCGCGGCGCCGAGAAAGACCTTGGGCGGTGTGCTGAGCTTGCGGCCAGACAGAAATTTCGCCTCATCACGCATGGTGCGCACGGTCTCAAGCAGAGACATGCAATCAAGATCGAAGACCGGTTTCGCACCCGGCTGATCACCGGCCTGCACACCGTCACCTGTGAGGCACATGATGTTCTGGACGCCCATGGCGGCAGCCCCCAGGACGTCCCCCTGAATGGCGATGCGGTTCTTGTCGCGGCAGGCGATCTGCATGATCGGCGCATAGCCCATGCGGGTCAGCAGCGCGCAGATGCCAACGGACGACATGTGGCAATTGGCACCGGATGCATCGACCGCGTTGATGCCGTCGACCCATCCGTCGAAAACCTTGGCGCGCTCGTAGACGTCTTCAGGATCGGCGCTGTCAGGTGGGTTGAGTTCGGCGGTGACGGCGAATTCGCCGCGACGCAACACGCGTTCCAGGCGGCCGAGTGAGGAATGGCCGGGCAGGGGATCAAGCGGCAGATGGGCGCCAAGCGGATTTTCATCGATATGGGCCATGGCTCAGGCTTCCTTTGCCGAATTCTTTTCCCGCTCCGCAGCCGCCTCGGCGGTAACGCGCAGCCAAGAGGATGTTTCGCGCAGCGACTGGTTCACCGGCTTCTGCACCTTCAGGATCGCATCGCTGGCGACCATATTGCGCGAACCGTTCCAGGCCTGCACCCAGACGCAGGGCATATCGGGCTCGACTTCACAATTCCCATTGGCGCGCACGCCACCGCAAGGGCCGTTGCGCAGTTGCTTGGGACAGTTCATCGGGCAGGACATGCCGGTGGACGACAGCACGCACTGGCCGCACATGCGACAGTCGAAGAGCAGGCCCTTCACATTGCGCTCGACGAAAGTGACCGGGGTCTCGACCCTGTTGTAGCCGAGTGCCTTCCAGACAGGATGGAGGAACAGGAAAGCATTGGCGAAGTTGCGGTAAAACCATTCGAGGAAGCGCGAATTGCGCACGGCCCACAGGCGGATGGTGTAGGAACGGCGGGCGCGGCGGTTTGGCGAAACGCCAGAGGGCGTGAAGGCGCCGGCAGCAGCCTTGGCGCCGGGTGCGGCATTACCCTTTTTCGGCGGACCGGGCTCCAGGAGTTTCGGCTCAGCCATTGTCGCGGCCTCCGGCATGCACGAGGGCGACCAGTCGGGCCTTGTCATAGGCAGCTTCGATCTCGGCGACTGCGGCATCGGCTTCCGCGTCAAGATCGTCACCGACCGGGACCGGATCGGCCTTGCGCCAGTCGGCAAGATAAGCATCGGTTTCGGCAGCGCCTGAGCGCATTGCGGCCATGTCGATGGCCTCGGTGAAACGCAGAGACAGCTCACGCTTTGCGTTCGCGCGTCCCTTTTTCACGATGACCTGAGCGGGAATGTCCCGCCAGAAAACGACGATCTTGTCTGCCATGCCACTCTCTCCCTTTAAGGCCAGAATGCACGGGGGGCATTCGCCGGACTGCGCTTTTCACGACGTCGCTTGTCGCCAAAAACGACGCTGCCATGAGTCCGGTTGTTTTTACCAGATTCGTCGGGTGATACCGCACCAGATCCAGGACCAGAGCGTGGGTGGAAAACGCAACGCGGATGGACCTGCGGGCGGGATCGGACGGAGCGTGCCATTCAAGGCGTCACTGATTGCGCGTGCGGTGATGTCGAGGGCAGCAAGGGTCAGGACAAGCGGATATGTGGAGATGAAATCGCCTTTGGCGGGACGCGTCCGGGCCTCGTACAGCGTACCGCCCGTATCCGTGCCAGCATCGACGAGATGGACCGTTGCCCCGAAATTACCAGCGTCATTTTCACGCAAGGACCAATAACCGCCCATCTGGCCACGATAGTTCGGGTTGATCCCGGCATGCAAATTGATGACCGGGCAGGGCATGGATGCGAGCTGCGCAGCAGACATGAGGCGTGTCGAAACGAGCAGGATGGCGGCGGGGTTCAGATCCCTGACAAGGCCTGCCGTCTCGCCGGCATTGATCGAGGTGACCGGATGGATCGGAACCGTCTCGGGCAGGGTTTTACCGATACCATTGGAGGCCAGAAGTTGACTGACGCGGCGGTCGGCGAAACGACGCAGGAGCCGGGCAGCGATCATGGTGCCGAGCTGACCGAGGGCGGATGTCCATCCGAGCTTGCGGGCGCGGCGGCGGGTAATCTCGCCCTTTCCTTCCGGCTGTTCGAGGCAAACATGGACGTTAAAGCCGCGCCTTGCCAGGTCGGCGACGACAATGGTTGGGTTCAGACCACCGGCTGTCATGACGAGAACGATGGGACGGGCGTCGGCGGAATGTGTCGAGACTGGACCCGGCATCAGACCACGAGCATGATGACGGCACAGGCGGTGTAGACGACGAAACCGGCGACCAGCAGCGAGGCAAGCCCGATGACGCATCCGGCGATGACGCCGAGGCCGTCCCGCTGGGAATGGGCAAAACCGAGGACGGCGAGCGCAAAGGCCGGCGGCCAGTTGCCAAGCGGGATAGGCAGGAAGACGACGATGGCAAGGATGAGCGCGAGAAGGCCGATCAACCGCTCGGCAAAGCGGCTTTCAAACAGCCAGAAGCGCGGAACAACGAGCTTTTCGGCCCAGCGCATCCATGGCACCAGGCGATTGACGATGGCTTCGAAGGTCTCCGGCTGGACACCGTAATCGCCCACGCGGCTGGGAAAGAAGACGCGACCACCGGGAGAGGCCGTCATCTGCCACGCGACAAAGACCAGGGGCAGGCCCAGGATGAAGGTACTTCCAGGGGGAAGGGGGACGAGATTGGGCAAGGCGAAGACCAGGAGGAAGGCGCCGAAAGATCGGTCCTGAAGCGCGATCGCGATGTCGCGAATCGTCACCTTGCGGTCCCGCGTACGGGCCAGCCGGACCAGAAGGTCCGAGAGATTTTCCGGTGTCTGCCGTTCTGTCGCGGTGGCGATCGTTGCGCCCCACGTTTCCGCCCTGTCGGTCATGCCTGCTTCTCTTGGTTTCTTCGTTGACCTGAAGGCGAGTGTCGCCGGATATGATTACAGGGCAATTAAGGGGGCCATCTCGATGACCGCGATCGGGCCGGATGGTAAAGGCATTGTGAATGGTTTCTGAAGGAGCGCCTCATGCTATCCTGGTAAGCTTACAAGCTTACCGTCCTGCCTTGATTTCTCCCTGATCCTTTGCGACCGCTCCTCCTTTAAGTGCCGCTTGACCGGGGAGATTCGTCATGGCCCAGCAGATTCTGAACCACTCGGCGCGTATCGCGCTTGCGCTGTCCCTCGTGCTCGGACTGTCCGCTTGCGGCAATACCATCCGTGGCATCGGCAATGATGTCGGCAATGTCGTGGATGCCACGCAGGATGCTGGACGCAGCGTCGCAAGATCAGCGCGCTGACGGCGCTGATACGGGCGCTCAGGACGCTCTGGCTGCTGCCACGAGCTCTGGCTCCAGGTCGCCATAGCCGGTAAACCGGTATTCATAATCCAGTTTCAGATAGTCCGCGGCCCAGCGGGCCTTCTGCTGTAGCTCAGGATCTTCGGTCTGGGCCAGATACACGATTTTCGTATAATTGCCGAACACCATGTCCCGGAGCTCCGGGTGACGATCGAGCTTCAGCGGTTCGATAACAAACGCCTCGAACTGTCGGGTAATCAGGTCGGTGAGGTAAAATGCGGTGATCTCTTCGCCGCATTCGGCCAAAAACTTCTGCGTGCCGGTGAAGAACGCATAGCAGTGCGGCCCCTCGACACGGCGGATACCTTCCTCGCGACAGATTCGGTCGATTTCACCCTGCGTGCCGCATTCGGCATAGCCGAGGAAGATATTGTCGTGGCCGGCTGCGCGAGCTTCGGCAATCTTTTCGCGCAGCGCCGGCGCGATCTTCTGCGGATAGACATGCCAGATGGCCGGCAGACATTCGAGTGTCAGGTGATCGAGCCGGTTGAGGGCTTTGACAGCCAGAATCTCACGCGCAATCGCGCCGCAAGCGATGACGTGAACCTTTTCCGTTTTGGCGCGTTGTTCCATCGTATTCCACTCGTGACACCAGAAGGTAGATCAACATGATGGCGAAAAAACTGACAGCCGGCGCAGCCCTTGTTCTCACCGTTTTCGCACTCGCATCCTGCGGCAACACGATCCGTGGCGTTGGCCAGGATGCCGCAAACACGGTCAATGCGACCCAGGATGCCGGTCGCACGGTCGACGGCGCAGCCTCGCGCTAAGGTCTAAAACGGGATCGGGGGACAGAGCATGACGCTCGAAGGTATTGCCAAGGTCAGTGCCATCTACATGATGACCGCAATTTTGATCGCCATGGGCCAGCTGGCCTATGACCGTCTGGCGCAGTCTACGCAGAACCCCGTTACCATCGAAGCCGGCCTTTAAGGCCGGCTTCGTATCACTTGCACAGACAGCTCTTGGCGCCGTCAGCCGATCAGGCGCGGGCGCCGAGGCTGTTGTGTTTGCGCGTGATGAAGTCCTTGGCTGTTTCCACGGCCACGGCAGCATCGCGACAATAGGCGTCTGCACCGACAGCCTTGCCGAACTCTTCGTTCAGCGGTGCGCCACCGACGAGCACGACGTAATCGTCGCGGATACCCTTTTCCTTCATCGTGTCGATAACGACCTTCATGTAAGGCATGGTGGTCGTCAAAAGCGCGGACATGCCGAGGATATCCGGCTTTTCGCGTTCCATTGCTTCCAGATAGTTCTCGACCGGATTGTTGATGCCGATATCGATGACGTCGAAGCCGGCACCTTCCATCATCATGCCAACAAGGTTCTTGCCGATGTCATGGATGTCGCCCTTGACGGTGCCGATCACGACCTTGCCCTGCTTCGGCGCGCCGGTGGCGGCAAGAAGCGGCCGCAGGATGTTCATCCCCGCCTTCATGGCATTGGCCGACAGAAGAACTTCAGGAACGAAGAGAATGCCGTCGCGGAAGTCGATGCCGACGATCCGCATGCCTTCGACCAGGGCCTGGGTCAGCACGTCATACGGTACCCAGCCGCGATCCAGCAGAATCTGCGTCGCTTCCTCGATTTCTTCCTTCAGGCCATCATAGAGGTCGTCATGCATCTGCTGCACAAGTTCCTCGTCGGAGAGTTCGGAAAGGATGATGTCGTCGTCGGCCATGTTGGTGCTTCCCGCTTTGCTTTTGCGCGCGATTCCGGTCGCGTTCGGCATGAGACTGCCTGAGGCAGAGTAAAACCGCAACTTGATGAAAAACTCTTTTCGAAAGCGACGCCGCGGATGTGAAAAGCGACGGTGTCAGGCAAGTGACAAGTCCCCCCGATGTCTGTGGAATGCAAGTCCTTGGCGCATAAAGGATGGTTTCGCGACAGGATTGGAATAGCATAAAGAAGGATGAGAGCAGCGCAGTCGAGCGCTCGAGCGAGGAAACAGGACATGGATGACATTTCGGCAGAACAGGGTGCAGGTCGACGCTCGCGCGGCGAGGGACGGGGAGCGGCCGCTCGCAGGGCGTCGCGCAGCGGCGCGGGTGCCGGTCCGTCCATGCCTTACATCACACGCAAGATCCGTACCTACGAAGTGCTGGATGAAGAAGGCCTGACGCTGATCGAGCGCAATGCCGACACCGTGCTTGAAGAAATCGGCATCGAGTTCCGCGACGACCAGGAGGCACTCGATCTCTGGAAACAGGCAGGCGCCGATGTGCGAGGTCAGCGTGTGCATTTTCCGAAAGGTCTTTGCCGCGAAATCCTGAAAACGGCGCCTTCCGAATTTACCTGGCATGCGCGCAATCCCGAGCGCAGCGTCCAGATGGGCGGCAATGCGACCGTGTTTGCCCCGGTCTATGGCTCCCCCTTTGTCCGCGACCTCGAAGGCAATCGTCGCTATGCAACGCTCGAGGATTTCCGCAATTTCGTAAAACTCGCCTATATGGCGCCGTCGATCCATTCGTCCGGCGGCACGGTCTGCGAGCCGGTCGATATCCCGGTGAACAAGCGTCACCTCGATATGGTCTACAGCCACATCAAATATTCCGACAAGCCGTTCATGGGATCCGTCACTGCGCCTGAGCGCGCCGAGGATTCGGTTGCCATGGCCAAGCTGGTCTTCGGTGACGACTTTGTCGAAAACAACTGCGTCATGCTGAACCTGATCAATGCCAACTCGCCGATGGTTTTCGACGAAACCATGCTCGGGGCAGCCAAGGTCTATGCACGCCACAACCAGGCCTCTGTGATTTCGCCCTTCATCCTGTCCGGCGCGATGAGCCCGGTGACGGTTGCCGGGACACTGACGCAGATCCTGGCCGAAGTTCTGGCTGGGGCAGCCTTCACCCAGCTGATCCGTCCCGGCGCTCCGGTCCTGTTCGGCACCTTTGCGGCCTCGATCTCGATGCAGTCCGGCGCCCCGACATTCGGCACACCGGAACCGGCGCTGGTATCCTATGGGGCGGCCCAGCTCGCACGGCGCATGGGTCTGCCGTTCCGAACCGGCGGCTCGCTCTGCGCCTCCAAGGTTCCGGATGCACAGGCAGCGCATGAGAGCGCCAATACGCTCAACATGACACTGCTCGCCGGTGCAAATTTCGTTCTTCATGCCGCCGGCTGGCTCGAAGGTGGCCTGGCCGCCTGCTATGAGAAGTTCATGATCGACCAGGATCAGCTCGGCATGATGCAGAAGCTCGCCCAGGGCGTCGACTTGTCGGAGGACGGCCAGGCGATGGACGCGATTCGCGAAGTTGGACCGGGTGCCCACTATCTCGGCTGCGCGCACACCCAGGCCAATTTCCAGACGGCCTTCTATCGCTCGCCGCTCGCCGACAACAATTCCTTCGAGCAGTGGGATGTCGAAGGACGCAAGCGCATCGAAGATCGCGCCAATGCACTCTGCCGCTCCTGGCTGGAATCATACGAGCCTCCGGCGCTCGATCCGGCAATCGACGACGCGTTGTTGGCCTTCATTGCCAGCCGTAAGGATTCCATGCCCGACGCCTTTACCTGAAAGGGTCCCGCAGCCAGGGAGCAAGGCGGAGCAGACAAGGTCGCCGACATGATTCAGACGGAGGTCTGGCGACCGCATTACAAGTTCGAGGGGCCGCGATGAGCGGCCCTTTCGGCATGATGGAGAAGGCGAGGCAAATCCTTGTGGAGGCGGGGCTGCATGGTCTCGGCCATTTGCACTTCCAGGACCCGCAACATGCGCCACACCTCGCCAATGGCGAAAAGGCGGCGAGTCTCATCTTGATTGGCCCCATCGGCGGCTCGTTATGGCCGGCTTTCTCCGCATGGCGAGACCGCCAGTCAGACGGTGGCGGAGACAATCCGCTGGACACCTGGTCGCGAAGCGTCATGGAAGGCGTTGCCAGCATGGTAGGGGCAACGGCCTATTTTCCATTCGACGAGCCTTACCACCCCTTTCAGAACTGGGCGATGCAGGCCGAGGGTCTGGCGACTTCGCCGCTCGGTCTGTTGATCCATCCGCGCTTTGGCTTGTGGCACAGCTATCGCGCAGCGCTGGGGTTTTCAGATCAGAGTGCAATCGGGGCGTGGCACTTGCTCAATCCGTCAGGGGAAAGGTCCAGGGCCGATATCTGCGGCAGCTGCGTCGATAAACCTTGCCTGACGGCTTGTCCGGTCGGTGCGGTCGATCTGCAACATTTTGACGTGACAACATGCCGGATGCATCTGGCAATCCTGGCACCTGGCCAAGGCTGCATGGGTGAAGGCTGTCTTGCCCGAAACGCCTGCCCGATCGGAAAAGCGTATCGACCACCGGCAGAGCAATTGCGATTTCACATGGCGGCGCTGTCGCTACCGCCGAGAGGCCATGTCACGCCGCAGAGCGAAGGCTGACTCCGGCGGAGGGGCGGCGCAAAAGGGCGCGCTGAGGCACAAGCTGCATCACTTCATCGGCAAAGCGGGCGGCATTGTCGAGCGCACGCGACAGGTTGGACACTTCCATCGGGTCGAGATCGTGGATCAAACCACCCTTGTCGAAGACATCGCGGTAGGCAGCGCGTTCGGTGATGGCGGTCCCCATGGTTTCAATGCCCCGGGCCGCGAGAAAATCCTTGGCCGCATGCAGCGCGCGTGTGGTCACCGCAGCGTTGACGCGGGTGAGCACGACGGAATGGGCGATCTTGACGTTGCAGCGCGTGTCGAGCTCGTTGAGAAGGTCCAGCACTTCCGCACCGCCCTGGGCATCCATGGCGCATCCTTGAACCGGAACCAGCACGCGGTCAGCCAGTGCAACCGCGCGGGCAAGAACCGTCTCACCGGAGGAGGGCAGGTCGATCAGCACGTAACCACCGGCCTTCTTGGCCTTCATCGTCGCTTCTTCGATCGTCTCGTCCGAGACCTGCTGCACGGTCAGGAAGGGCGTGACGACTTGCTTGTGCCACCAGCGCGTGAGCCAGCCACTCGGATCGGCATCAAGCATGGTGACACGGATTCCGCGGGTCGAAAGCTCCGACGCGAGCACGAGGGCTGCCGTCGTCTTGCCGGCGCCGCCCTTGGTATTGGCAAACGTAACTACTGGCATAAATCTTTCCCCGTGAATAAGGAGCCGAGGCCGGTCATTGTCTTGTGAGATGCGTCGCTGTTCATCGTCCGCGTTATGGATGATCAAGCGACACGGTTAATCAAAGGTTAACGCAGTGCAGGATTTGTTAATGGAATGGCGCATTGGCCAAAAATGAGACCATCATGTCACTGATTGACCACATATGCGGCGCCTCCTGCCTCATTTTGGCGCTGCTTTTTACCTTGGTCGGTTCCAGCAGCGTTTCGGCCATGCCCGAATGTCGGCAGATATCCGAGGAATCGGTAGCGTACACCGTATGCAGCATCGACCCGAAAGAGGCGGAGTTTCGCATTCATCTGGCAGATCCAAATCACGCGATTTATGGAGGGTTTGATCCGTTGCGCCGCCAACTCTGGGCCGAGCGCCGCGTGCTGTTGATCGCGATGAATGCCGGCATGTATCACGACGACCGGAGCCCGGTCGGCTATCACGTCGAATACGGTCACGAGATCAAATCCGCAGTGACCAGTTCGGGCTATGGCAACTTCCATCTGCTGCCGAATGGTATTTTTTTTATGCGAGAAGGCCAGCCGGGCGTCATGGAGACGAAGGCCTTTCTCCGCTCTGGCATCAAGCCTGATTTCGCTACGCAGTCTGGCCCAATGCTGGTCATCAACGGCAAGCTGCATCCGCGCTTCGTGCCGGACAGCGACAGCTTCAAGATCAGAAATGGCGTTGGCGTGGACGCAGAAGGCCGCGTCCATCTGGTCGTATCGAAGAGCCCAGTGCGGTTCTATGACTTCGCAAGGCTCTTCCGGGATCGACTGAAGTCACCGAACGCGCTCTATCTCGACGGAACAGTCTCGAGTCTCTTTGATGCTGCGACCAACCGCCGGGACCGGCTCTTTCCGATGGGCCCAATCGTGTCGGTCAGCGTGCCGATCCCACAATAGCGCTTGTCAGACCGCAGCCTTTGGATAGGCACGCTCAAGCCCGCCGGACCGCGTCAAACCGGTGCGGAAGGCTGCATAGGCGGGATGCTGGGCGGAGCGGGCAGCCTCCGTCAGACGGATCTGCAGGCGCGCTGGCGCATTCAGGCCGATCCATTCGCCGGCGCGCTCAAGTTTCAGGGAATTCAGGAAAGGGGCTGCGGACGCCCTCTGCAGATAGAGATGAATGCCTTCCAGCAAAGCTTCGTCCTGCACCGGATTTTCGAACAGCAATTGCAGAAAACCCTGATCGGCATCCTGCAGCGCAGCGATCTTGTCAGCGACGGTGTCGCGATCCGGAAAAGCGGACATGAACTTACTCCTTGGTCGTCATCTCTCAACTGGTACCGTTACTGTCACGGCTCCATTAGCCAGATCTACACCATGAAGACTTTGCCCGAGGCTTGCCCGAAGCGCAGCCAGGTCGAGAAATGCAAAACGGCGACCCGAAGGCCGCCGTTTTCAAAGTTCTCATCAGCCTGTCAGGCGCCGCGACGACGGTTTCGGCGGGAGCCCTCCTGGCTGCCCGATTCGGATGCGGTCTTGTTGCGCAAGGGTCCGATCCGCTCGACGATGACGTCAAGGGTCGGACGTGGCCCTGGCGTATAGTCATCAAGCGCCGCACGCATCGCGGCCAGATGGTTGCAGGAGGTGCCGCAGCAGCCGCCGATAATCTTCGCACCAGCATCGCGGGCAAGCCGCGCATAATCGGCCATCAAAGGCGGCGTGCCGGAATAGAAGATCTCGGTGCCGCGGAATTCCGGAATGCCGCAATTGCCCTTGACTATCACGGTCGCCTCCGGATTGGCAGCGGTCATGTCGAGGAGGCTGGCCAGGATATCCGAAGCGCCCACGCCACAATTGGCGCCAACAGCCAGCGGGCCCGCTCCGATGTCGCCAGCAACGCCATGGATGTCCTTGGGGTCAAGGCCCATCATCGTCTTGCCGGCCGTGTCGAAGGAACCGGTGAACGTATAGGGCAGACCAACTTTAACGGCGGCCTCCGCCGCGGCCCGGATTTCCTCCGGCGAGGACATGGTCTCGATCCAGGCGACATCCACGCCGCCCGCCTTCAAGCCTTCCATTTGCTCGACGAAGGCAGCGACCGCTTCGTCATAAGTCATGGCGCCGAGTGGGACCAACAATTCGCCGGTCGGGCCGACCGAGCCGGCAACGATGACCTTGCGCGGCGCTTTGTCAGCGACAGACCGCGCGATCTCGGCGGCCTTCTTGTTCAACTCATGCACGCGGTCCTGCGCGTGGTGGAGCTTCAGCCGATGGCGCGTGCCGCCGAAGGAGTTGGTCAGAATGATATCCGCACCGGCATCGACAAAGTCCTGATGCAGCTTGACGATCTTTTCCGGCTGCGCATCGTTCCAAAGCTCTGGTGCTTCGCCTGCCTCGAGACCCTGAGCGAACAGGTTGGTGCCTGTCGCGCCGTCGGCGAGGAGCACGCCTTTTTCAAAAAGGAGATCAGTAAGCGGATTGGACGGGCTGGCCATGACGGATCCTCAAAATTGTTTGATAGATCATATAAAGAAGTCCTTATGTCCTTACAATCGCTAAAAACGACAACGGCCCCACCATGAAGGACGGGGCCGTGTGAAATAAGCGACAAGGCTTCTTATTCGGCGGCGATCTGATGATCCTCATGGCTCCGCGGCGTAACCATGGCAGCAATGATCTGCTGCAGGTCAATGCGGCCGATCGGCATTCCCGCGTCATCGACGATCTGGGCCGAAGTCTGACCGACTTCCGTCAACTGTCGGGCAGCCGCCTCAAGTACGGTCGCCCGTGGCAATTGCAGGCCATCGCCCTGAGCCGGTGAGGGGGACATGATGGTGTCGACACGAATGACCCGTCCGCGGTTCACTTCCTTGACGAAGGCGGAGATGTAGTCGTCGGCCGGTTGCAGGACGATATCCTGGCCGGTGCCCTGTTGGATCACTTCGCCGTCCCGGAGGATGGCGATCTTGTCGCCGAGGCGCAGGGCCTCATCGAGATCGTGGGTGATGAAAACGACGGTTTTCTTAAGTTCCTGCTGCAGATCCAGCAGAACTGTCTGCATGTCGACGCGGATCAACGGGTCGAGCGCGGAATAGGCTTCGTCCATCAACAGGATGTCGGCATCGTTGGACAGTGCCCGCGCCAATCCGACACGCTGCTGCATACCGCCGGAAAGTTGGTTTGGATAATGACCTTCAAAGCCAGCGAGGCCGACGCGATCAATCCAGCGCCGACCGATTTCCTCGCTCTTCGAGCGGGGCATGCCCTGGATATCGAGACCGTAGACGGTGTTTTCGAGCACGGTGCGATGGGGCAGGAGGGCGAACTTCTGAAAAACCATCGCCGTCTTGTGGCGACGGAATTCGCGCAACTCGGTCTCTGACATCTGACAGACATCGACGCCATCATAAAGGACTTCGCCAGCGGTGGGATCGATGAGCCTGTTGATATGGCGGATCAGCGTCGACTTGCCAGAACCGGAGAGCCCCATGACGACAGTGATGCCGCCGGCCGGCATCGAAATGTTGATATCCTTGAGGCCGAGGACATGTCCGTGCTTCTCATTGAGCACGGATTTGGACATACCCGCTTTCACCGCATCGATATGCGCTCGGCCATTCGGACCGAAGATCTTGTAGAGATTGCGGATTTCAATGCCGTGACTAGCCATGGACGACCTCCGTGTGGCGCTGAAGGCGCTTGCCGTAAGCCTGGCTGGCGCGATCGAAGATGATGGCGATGGCAACCAGCGCAAAGCCGTTGAGGAAGCCGATGGTGAGGAACTGGTTTGAAATGGCCTGCAATACGTTCTTGCCCAGACCACCGACACCGATCATCGACGCAACGACGACCATTGCGAGCGACATCATGATGGTCTGATTGATGCCGGCCATAACGGTCGGAAGCGCCAGCGGGATCTGCACATTCATCAGCTTTTGGCCAGGCGAAGAGCCGAAGGCGTCTGCGGCTTCGAGCACTTCGCGGTCGACGAGCCGAATACCGAGATTGGTCAGTCTGATCATTGGCGGCACGGCATAGATGACGACCGCAATCACGCCGGGCACCTTGCCGATCCCGAAAACCATGACGACAGGGATAAGATAGACGAAGCTCGGCAGCGTCTGCATGACGTCGAGGATCGGATTGACGATCGACTGGGTCCGGTCGGAGCGTGCCATGAGGATGCCAATCGGAATCCCGATGGCGATGGCAAGCAGCGTCGAGACCGTCACGATGGCAAGCGTCACCATCGTATCCTCCCAGAGGCCGACGAAACCGATGAACAGCATGCCGATAATGGTGAGAGCGACGATGCGCATGTTGCGGCTGGTCAGATAGACGATGACGACCATCGCCAGCAGGAAAACAAACCAGGGCGCATTGACGAATAGCGCCTCAAGCCAATTGAGAAAGAGCTGCAGCGGATGCGTCAATGTATCGATGACATTGCCATAGGCCCGCACGAAACCCTTGAAACTGTCGTCGACCGACTTTCGGACACCGCGCATCAGGGTGTCGTCGATCTCCGGAAACCGGCAGAGCAGTTCCGGTAGGAAATTGCATAAAGTTGAAGCCATTATAGTCCCCTTGCTGACCCCTCGCTCACTGGCAACGCTTGGGTTCGGCGACGCCCCTCTTGGAGTTCGTCGCCTCGCTGCGCGGCTCGGGTTGCCCAGAGGCTAACCGAGTTCCAAGGTAAGTTTCATGCCGAATGCGACGTTGGGTGCCGTCGATTGGCGCCAGTATCCGGCATACGTCGCGCCACAGAGCGCTCGGCGGGCTGGATGCCCGCCGAGTCTGTTCATCAAGCTTAAAGCGCTGCCTTGACCTTCTCGGCAACTTCAGGGGCGACCCAAGTGGACCACATCTCCGGGTAGGTTTCGAGGAAGTGCTTCGCGCCGTCCTCGTTGGTGCCCTGGTTCTCATCCATCCAGGCCAGAACCTTGCCAACGGTGCCATTGTCCCACTTGCGGGTCTTGACATAATCCATCGCAACGCCAGCCTTGGTAGCGAAATCCTTGGTCACGACCGTGTAGACGTCGGAAACCGGATAGGCATTCACCTTCGGATCCGGGCAGTCCGGAATGGCGGTGCAGGCATCCCATGCGGCCTTGTCGTGTTCGACGCCGAAGGAGAGCTTCACCATTTCGTACTTGCCGAGGATTGCGGTCGGAGCCCAGTAGTAGCCGAGCCAGCCCTTCTTGTTTTCGAAGGCATTGGCGATCGAACCATCGAGGCCGGCAGCCGAGCCGGTGTCGATCAGGTCGAAGCCCTTTTCCTTGGCGCCGACGGCGCGATAGAGGTTTGCGGTCGAAACCTGGCAATTCCAACCCGACGGGCAGTTGGTGATTGCAGCCTTGGTTGCATCTTCCGGTGCCGGGAACAGTTCCGGGTGGTTCAGTGCATCCTGGACCGTCTTGATATCCGGGTTAGCATCGGCGATGAACTTCGGAATCCACCAGCCTTCAACGCCACCGTCGGAAAGCAGTGGGGCGGCCTGGATCAGGCGACCTTCGGCAATGGCCTGGTCGAGCGCCGTGCGCACGGCATTGACCCACATTTCGGGCGCCATGTCAGGCTGACCCTTTTCGTTCATCGATGCGAAGGTCGGCATGGTATCACCCGTGACAACGGTGACCTTGCAGCCATAACCGCTTTCCAAAATGATCTTGTCGACATAGGCGGCGACACCGGCCGATGCCCAGTTCATTTCGGCGATGGATACGTCACCACATTCGGCGGCCTGGGCCGAACCGGCAGCGGCATAGAGACCTGCGGCAAGAATGGTGGACGCGAGGAGCTTCTTCATGGAGTTAAGACCTCCCAGTCTTATTGTGCAGCGTTCAACGGAACGGGCAGACGCGGCTACTGCTTACCGCACTGCCAATGATTGCTCTTGATCGGAACACGTACCGGCTATCATCCGGATGCGCAGTCCCGGCACGACCGGCCCTTGTCTTGAGAGGCATCACGCCTGTTCGAGCTCGTATCGCAAAGCAAGCCTACGTTTTTGAATTGAGAAATCAACCTCCCGGCGGGCAACCCTCCATGGAGAGGCCGGCTTCAGGCAGGTGCGCGCGACGAAATTTGCCGCAATTTCGCGTGTGTTATTCAGCGATCCGCTCAATAGGAGGGCATTTGCGCATGTGAGGCCAAAAGCTCGCGGCGCCCGCAGTCTCAGAAAAGACGTGGATTGTCTCAAGGACGCCAATATCGGACATGACCGGACCCATGCTGAGACCGGCAAAAAAATCAGAAAAAAAATTTTGAAAGCGACGACGCTAACCGTCCGGTAACACCTGGACCATTAGATCAGGCGGTCGGACAAAGCGCCGACGACGCTCCCGGCTTCCAGTTGTGCGTACCGGGTGCGTCAGTTTTTCAGTCGCTGAGGCAATGCCTCATAGAGCCACCGGCCTTTAAGGCGCGGATTTCAGATTTTCTTCAAACCGAAACGGCTGCGCAGGTTCAGCACTTCCCAGCGCGCAACAGTGTGCTGCTGTGGAGCGCGGCCATTCCAGGCGATGGCCAACCTATTGCGGTTCTCAAGGATGTAGAGCATGGGTGTTTCCTCGTCACTGCCTGCCGCGTTTCTCGGGCCGGCTTTCGCAGCGAGATAGTCCTTTGCCGAGGGCTGCGCCAGAGCACAATCCGTCATGACGCGTCGCAAAGAGACAACTGCGGTGAAAGTCGGCGCGGCAGGCTGTCGCAGCGACGCAATTGGACCAGTCTCTCGACGGATCCTCATGCGAGGCAGTACTTGTTAGGGCATTTTCGTGGCGGCGCGAACAGGACATCGACGAATGACAAAAGCCATAATGTTACAAGGAACGGGATCGGATGTCGGAAAGACGATACTGGTCGCGGGCCTCTGCCGTCTGGCGTCCAATCGCGGCTTGAATGTTGCCCCCTTCAAGCCGCAGAACATGTCGAACAACGCGGCCGTCTCGGATGATGGGGGCGAGATTGGCCGGGCACAATGGTTGCAGGCGCTGGCCGCCCGCACCAAGTCCTCGGTCCACATGAACCCCGTGCTCTTGAAGCCGCAAAGCGAGACTGGCAGCCAGATCATTCTGCAAGGCCGTGTCTTTGGCCAGGCCAAGGGGCGCGACTACCAGCGTCTGAAGCCGCAGCTTCTATCCGCGGTGCTCGAAAGCTATGCGATCGTGGCGGAAGGCCGCGATCTGGTAATTGTTGAAGGGGCCGGCTCGCCGGCCGAAATCAATCTGCGTGCCGGTGACATTGCCAATATGGGCTTTGCCACGCGGGCCAAGGTCCCGGTCGTGCTGGTCGGCGACATCGATCGTGGCGGCGTCATCGCTTCGCTGGTCGGCACGCACACGATCCTGCCGGAAGAGGATCGCCAGCAGATTGCCGGCTATATCATCAACAAATTCCGTGGTGATGTCAGCCTGTTCGATGACGGACTGAAGGCGGTCGAAGCCTTTACTGGTTGGCCGTGCTTTGGCGTCGTGCCCTGGCTAAAATCGGCCGGACGGCTCCCGGCCGAGGATTCGGTCGTGCTCGAGCGGCTGGTGCGGGCCACTGGCGGCGCTTTGAAGATTGCCGTGCCGGTCTTGTCACGCATCGCCAATTTCGACGACCTCGATCCGCTCGCCGCCGAGCCGCAGATCGATCTCGTCTATGTGCGAGGAGGCGAGCGCCTTCCGGCCGATGCTGGTCTCGTGGTGTTGCCGGGATCGAAATCGACGATTGCCGACCTTCTGGAATTTCGCAGCCTGGGTTGGGATGCAGATCTCACCGCGCATGTTCGACGGGGCGGGCGGGTCATCGGTCTTTGTGGTGGATATCAGATGCTCGGCAAGACAGTGTCGGATCCGCTTGGGCTCGAGGGCGGCCCGCGTTCCGTGGAAGGGCTCGGCCTCCTCGACATCGCGACGGAAATGGCCTCGGAAAAAACCGTACGTAACAGTGCTGCACGCTCTCTCGAATATGACGTGGCGCTCAGCGGCTATGAGATCCACCTTGGCATCACCTCCGGCCCCGATTGCGTGCGTCCAGCCGTCAGTATCGAAAACCGACCCGATGGCGCAATGTCAACCGACGGAAAGGTCGTTGGCACCTACCTGCACGGGCTATTTTCCAGCGACGCATACAGGGCAAAGCTGCTTGAAAGCTTCGGGATCAAGGGGGGAGGGCAAAACTATCGTGCAATGGTCGATCAGGCGCTCGACGACGTCGCATCAGAACTGGAGGCGCGGCTGTCACCATCATGGCTGGCCAGCTTCCTCGGCTGAGAACACGATGAGCCTCAGCTGGCAGCCTTGGCATCCATAGGCGACGCCATCAGCTCACCGCCGCCCAGCGAATTGTTGGCGTATTTGAAAGCCAGAATGCTGAGCACCGAGGCAATCAGCACCACGAATATCCATCTCATTTAATTGCTCCTGCAATGAGGATGTTGAACGAGAATGCGGCAAAACCGGTTCCAGCCGCTGAAAATTATCGGTAAAATTTGAGAGTGATTGGCGAAATGAACCGAAATGCAACAGATTTGTCGCGCCGATGCGAAATCACGGCGCGCATACACGCATAAATTACAACCTGAAAGCGCATTTTGGCGGATGGGGTGGGATTCGAACCCACGGTAGGCTCTCACCTACGCCGGTTTTCAAGACCGGTTCCTTAAACCACTCGGACACCCATCCGGACGCTGGCGTTTATGCTGAAGTCGAGCGCGGTTGGCAAGTGTGATTATCACATCCGGCAAGTGCTTTTCTGGGTGCGGCGATTAACCTTTGGCAAACCATAAAATCAGATCGCGACCTCAGAAACTGTGGCTTTCCCAATTTGGTCATATTCGGCAGGCCTCTTGGCCCGCGAACGTTTTCGATCGCGCACCACCAGTGGGGTACTGTGGTGCGCGTGTTCGATGTGATCAGAAGTGGGACACATGCATTCTTCAAGCTTCGGCCGGCTGGCCGCCGGTGGCAAATGGCTCGGGCTCATCATGCTCTGCGCCATGACAGCTTCCTGCACCTCGACCAAACAGGCGGCCGACAAGCCGAAGCGCTCGAAGGAATACTTTGCCGAATCCGTCTATGGCGTAAAGGCGAGTCCGCGCATGGTCACAAGCGGTCCCGTGCCCAAGGGCGGCGGTCGCTATTTGGTCGGCAAGCCCTATGTCGTCAAGGGCAAGACCTTCGTGCCAAAGGAAAATCCGGCTTATGACAAGGTCGGTATTGCGTCCTGGTATGGCGATGCTTTTCATGGCCGGATGACCGCCAATGGCGAGCTCTACGACAAAGAACATCTGTCGGCCGCCCATCCAACCATGCCCTTGCCGAGTTATGCCCGTGTGACCAATGTCAGCACCGGCAGTTCGGTGATCGTGCGGGTCAACGATCGCGGACCATTTCATCAGGGCCGGATCATCGACCTGTCTCGCAAGTCAGCGGACATGCTTGACATGGCCCATAGCGGCACCGGCGAGGTTCGCGTCCAGTATATCGGGCCAGCCCGCATGGATGGTCACGATATGCCCTATTTGATGGCCTCGTATGTCAAGAAGGGCAATCGCGGCCCGGTCATCGATCCAGCCGGCCAGATCGCAACGGGCGTCATGGTTGCATCGAACGACACCCGTATGCCGACGCCGAGCCTTCGTACCGCACTGGCAGGAACCACGCCAAGCGGCGGCACGGCAGGAACGCTCGACGCGCAACTGGCAGCACAGTCCATTCTTTCCCCCACAGCAACAGAGGGGGCGGAGGTTTTCGCAGCACTCCCGGACTGGGGTCCGGTCCCGACCGCCCGGCCGCATTACGTTCCCGGTTATGACGGTACCGGATTTGCATCCGCCTATGCGGCAGAAAACGGCGGCACAGCCAATCTTGCCTTTGATGCCATTCTCGTGCGCAATGATGCTCTCACTGAGCGTTCGATTCTCTCTTCGGTCGCAAAAGGCGGCATTCGGCTGAGCAATAGCCGCTGATGCGCCTTGCGAGACGGGGCGGTGGCTTCGGTGAGCCTGCGGCCTTTTTTCCGCCTGCTTTCCGTAGCCGAAGAGTGATCATGCACCATCGTATTCTCCTAGCCCTTCTGCTTGCCATGTCGACCCCGTTGGGCTTGCCGCAACATTCGGCATATGCGCTCTCAGTCGAACCGCAGCAACTGATCGAAACGAAGGCAAGCCGAGTCTATCTGGTGGAATCTTCGACCGGAACAGTGCTTCTGTCCAAAAATGAAAAACAGAGCTTTGCCCCAGCATCACTTGCGAAGCTGATGACGCTGGAGGTGGTATTTGACGCTCTGGTCAAAGGTGAAATCCGCGAGGACACGGTCTACCCTGTGTCGGAGTTTGCCTGGCGAACCGGTGGCGCGCCATCGCGGACATCCACCATGTTTGCGGCATTGAAATCTCAGGTGCCGGTCGCAGACCTGGTGAAGGGGATTGCGGTACAGACAGCCAATGACGGCTGCCTGATTGTCGCGGAGGGGCTTTCGGGTTCAGAGGCGAAATTTGTCGAACGCATGAACAGGCGGGCGGCTGAGCTGGGGCTGTCCGACAGTCGCTTCGGCAATGCGACCGGTCTTCCGCATCCCGAAAACCGCTCGACGCTGGTGGATCTGATAAAGTTGGCCAGACATCTCCAGTCAACCTATCCAGACCTCTATGCGACATACCGCCTGCCGGAGTTCGAATGGAACAAAATCCTGCAGCGCAATCGCAATCCACTTTTGAGCATGGGTGCTGACGGTCTTGGAACTGGCTTCTCCGAGGACGGCGGATTTGCCATCGTCGCCTCGATGGAGCGCAATGGTCGACGGCTGTTTCTTGGCCTGTCCGGCATCGCGACCGACAAGGACCGGACCGAAGAAGCGACACGGCTGCTGAACTGGGGTTTCGACAGTTTCGAGATGCGCACGCTCTTTAAGGCCGGCGAAGTGATCGGTGATGCAAGCGTCTATGGCGGCGCGCAATCGACCGTGCAGCTTCAGACCGACAAGCCGGTTGAGGTTTATGTACCAATCAACAATCCCGACCGACTGCAGGCGCGCATCGTCTATCGCTGGCCACTGCGGCCGCCGGTCGCTGCAGGCCAGGAGATTGCCACCCTCAACGTACTGTCTGGCGAGCGCCCCTTGACATCGTTGCCCCTAAAGAGCGCCCAGTCTGTCGAACCCGGCACGCTTCGGCAACGCGCCGTCGATGCACTGATCGAAGCGCTTTTCTTCTGGCTTTGAGGCGGTCATGCCCCTCGAATTTTCATGGGACGTCGACGTTCGGCGGTTCCGTTGCGTCCCATCTTGGTTTACAGCCCTTGAGCGTTGTGAGTTCGATCTGACGGGCGAAGTGTCTTGGACTGTCGAACTGCAACGGGTCCATTGCTGGCGGAAAGAGAGCAGGCATTGTCGAACGGACGCGGATTGTTCGTGACTTTCGAGGGAGGCGAGGGGGCTGGGAAATCGACCCAGATCCACCTGCTGGCCGAGAACCTGCGCCTGAAGGGCTTTCAGGTCGTTACCACACGTGAACCGGGCGGATCACCGGGCGCAGAAGCCTTGCGGCATGTACTGCTATCGGGAGCTGCCGAACCGTTTGGTGTGCGCATGGAAGCGCTGCTTTTCGCTGCCGCCCGTGCTGATCACCTCGACTGCGTGATACGGCCAGCGCTTGCGCTCGGCCAGATCGTGCTCTGTGACAGATTTGTTGATTCCTCCCGTGTTTATCAGGGCGTCACCGGCAATCTCGAGCCGCCTCTGATGGCGGCTCTCGAACGCGTCTCGATCGGCACGACGATGCCGGACCTGACCCTCGTCCTCGATCTGCCGGCAGAGATCGGGCTCCTGCGCGCGCGTCGCCGGGCAGATGCCACTGTTGAAGGCAGTGCGCCCGACCGGTTCGAAAAGGAGCGGATCGACGTGCACGAGATGCGTCGCCAGGGCTTTCTCGACATTGCCACACGGGAACCCGAACGCTGCCGCGTCATCGATGCGACGCTCGACGTTGAACGGATCGCCCGCGACATCCTCTCCGAAGTCACACTTGTGATGGCGCAGCGGAAGATATCGCTGAAGGGCGAAGAGACCGGCTTAGCTGGACGGGAAGGCCGTTCATGAGTGATGAGAGGGCAGGCGTTCTCGAAGGCGCAATCGCGCCAGTGCTCAACACACATCTCTTTGGCCATCGCGAGCAAGAGGATTTTTTCGCCCGCAGCTACCGTTCTGGCAAGGGTCACCATGCCGTCCTGATCGAGGGGCCGGAAGGTATCGGCAAGGCGACACTTGCCTTCCGCTTCGCCAACCACATTCTGCGGTACCCGGAACCATCTCTGGCACCGGACACGATTGCCGACCCGGACCCTGCTCATCCGGTGAGCCGCCAGCTTGCCTCCGGCGCAAGCCACAATCTGTTGCATCTGTCGCGACCGGTAGATGAGAAGACGGGACGGGTGAAGAGCGCGATCACGGTGGATGAAGTCCGCAAGGCCGGACACTTCTTCGCCCAGACATCAGGAACCGGCAATTGGCGGATCGTTATCATCGATCCGGCGGACGACCTCAATCGCAATGCGGCGAATGCCATTTTGAAAATCCTGGAGGAACCGCCGAAGCGGGCGATGTTCCTCGTTCTGTCCCATGCCCCGGGCAAGTTGCTCCCGACAATCCGCTCACGCTGTCTGCCGCTCCGGCTGCACGAACTCTCGCCAACCGCCATGGATCAGGCACTGGGCGGCTTGGGCCTCACCATCCCAGCAGACAGACGCGACCAGGTCCTGGCACTGGCAAAGGGCAGCGTGGCGCGTGCGCTGAAACTGGTGAACTATGGTGGCGCCGAGATTCTTGAGGCCTTTGAGGCTATGCTCGGCGCAAGTGGTCCGACCCAGCGCAAGATGATGTTCAAGATCGCCGATGCGCTCTCTGCCAAGGACAGCGATGTGGCCCATGGCTTCTTTATCGAGCATCTCGGTGACCACCTCGCCGAAACCGCCCGACGGCTGGCGCTGTCCGGTGATCTCACAGCAGCCGACCACTATGCGCGGCTGACATCAACCATTGGCGAGCAGCTGACGGTCGCTGCTGCCTACAATCTCGACCGCAAGCAGACCATCCTCGACGTGCTGACGGCGGTGACCCGCTGACACCTTTGCACCCTGTCTGAAACGCGCAGACTTGCGCGGCATTGCAGCAAAACAATATTCCTAAAGGCACCGGAATGCTCTATGAGCGTTCCACCCCATTTGATTTTGCCGTGCGTGCTTGGCCCGTTTACGGCCATCATCCGGCCGCTGATATCGCAACCGACGAAAAGACAATAAGAAGCCATGAGCGATCCCTACTACATCACCACTGCCATCTCCTATCCGAACGGCAAGCCGCATATCGGCCATGCCTATGAGCTGATCGCGACGGACGCCATGGCGCGGTTCCAGCGGCTCGACGGCCGCGACGTGTTCTTCCTGACCGGCACGGACGAGCATGGGCAAAAGATGCAGCAGACGGCGCGCGCCGAAGGCATCACCCCGGAAGCCCTGGCTGAGCGTAACTCAAACGCCTTTCGCGACATGGGCCAGTTGCTCAACGCCTCGAATGACGACTTCATCCGCACGACCGAACAGCGCCATCACCAGACGGTGCAGGAAGTCTGGCGACGCATGGAAAAGAACGGCGACATCTACAAGGGCGGTTATGCCGGTTGGTATTCCGTGCGTGACGAAGCCTTCTACCAGGAAGAAGAGACCGAGTTGCGGGCGGACGGTGTGCGTTACGGACCGCAAGGCACGCCGGTCGAATGGGTGGAAGAGGAAAGCTACTTCTTCAAGCTCTCCGCCTATGAGGACAAGCTTCTCAAACTTTACGAGGACCAGCCGGATTTCATCGGCCCGAACGAGCGCCGCAACGAGGTGATCTCCTTCGTCAAATCGGGGCTGAAGGATCTCTCCATCTCCCGGACCACCTTCGACTGGGGCATCAAGGTGCCCGGCGACGACAAGCATGTGATGTATGTCTGGGTTGATGCGCTGACCAACTACATCACCGCGACGGGTTATGTCGAAGACGAAAACGGCCCGCGCGCCAAATACTGGCCGGCGGACGTGCATATCATCGGTAAGGACATCATCCGCTTCCACGCCGTCTACTGGCCGGCTTTCCTGATGTCGGCAGGCCTGCCGTTACCGAAACGCGTCTTTGCCCATGGCTTCCTGCTCAACAAGGGCGAAAAGATGTCGAAGTCGGTCGGCAATGTCGTCGATCCCGTTGATCTCGTTGGTCATTTTGGCCTCGATCAGGTGCGCTATTTCTTCCTGCGGGAAGTTTCCTTTGGCCAGGATGGCAGCTATTCGGAAGAGGGGATCGCAACCCGCATCAATGCCGACCTCGCAAACGGCATCGGCAATCTTGCGTCACGTTCGCTTTCGATGATCAACAAGAACTGCGAGGGCAGGGTGCCGACACCGGGTCCGCTTTCGCCGGAGGACGAGGCGATCCTGAAGGTGGCGGATGACGCCATTGCAATCTGCCGCGAAGAGATGGGCAAGCAGCAGATCCACAAGGCGGTCGCCGCCATCATCAATATCGTCAACGAAGCCGACCGCTATTTTGCGGCCCAAGCGCCGTGGGTCTTGAAGAAGACCGACGAGGCGCGCATGGGAACCGTGCTCTATGTGACGGCGGAAGTGGTGCGCCAGATCGCGATCCTGTTCCAGCCGATCATGCCGGCATCCTCGGCAAAGATCCTCGATCTCGTGGCGGTGGCCGAACACGATCGGGTGTTTGCGAAACTTGGTGTTGCCGGTCGTCTGACGCCGGGCTCCGAACTGCCGGCTCCATCGCCGGTCTATCCGCGTTACGTCGCGCCGGACGCGGCCAAGGCCTGAACCGATGCTGATTGATACGCATTGCCATCTCGACTTTGCCGATTTTGACAGCGAGCGCGACGAACTCGTCACGCGGGCGCATCAGGCCGGCGTGAAGCAGATGGTGACCATTTCCACGCGGGTCCGTAAGCTCGACACTCTCCTGGCGCTGACCGAACGTTATCCGAGCGTCTTCTGCTCTGTTGGTACGCATCCGAACAATGCCGGCGACGAGCTGGATGTAACGGCAGACGAATTGGTGCGGCTGGCGGAAAGCCATGATAAGATCGTGGCCATCGGCGAGGCGGGGCTCGACTATTTCTACGACACGCAGAAGCCCGAGGACCAGAAGACGGGCCTCATCCGCCATATCGAAGCGGCACGGCGCACGGGGCTACCGCTCGTCATCCACAGCCGCAGCGCCGATGAGGACATGGCGGCAATCCTGACCGAGGAGACAGGGAAGGGTACCTTTCCCTTCATCCTGCATTGCTTCTCGTCTGGCCAGGCATTGGCCGATACCGGCGTTGCACTTGGCGGTTACGTCTCCTTCTCAGGCATCGTGACCTTCCCGAAATCGGAGGAGCTTCGCGCGATTGCCAGGACCGTGCCACTTGACCGGCTGTTGGTCGAGACCGATGCGCCGTACCTGGCGCCCAAGCGCTGGCGTGGAAAACGCAACGAGCCGTCCTATGTCGTGAACACGGCGGAGGTTCTGGCGGAGGTTAAGGGCGTGAGCTACGCTGAGATGGCCGATATCACCACGGAAAACGCCTTCCGTTGCTTCTCGAAAATGCCAAGGTTGGCATAAGGGGGCTCAGATGAAGGTCACGCGCCGGTTTACGCTGCTCGGCTGCTCGTCGTCTCCAGGTGTTCCCAGAATCAATGGTGACTGGGGCAATTGCGATCCAGACAACCCGAAGAACCGGCGGACACGTGCTTCCTTCCTGATCGAACAGATCGGCGAAGACGGAGGCAAGACCACTGTCGTTGTCGATACCGGCCCGGATTTCCGCGAGCAGATGATCCGCGCCAAGGTTGGCCGTATTGATGCGGTGATCTACAGCCATGCCCATGCCGACCATCTGCACGGCATTGATGATCTTCGCGGCTATTTTCACACACAGCACGAACGCATCCCGATCCATGCCGAACCATTCACGATGGGTCGTATAGAGGAAGGTTTCGGCTATTGTGTGAAAACGCCGCCCGGCAGCAGCTATCCGCCCATCGTCGAGCCACGGATCATCGAGGATCTCGACGAGCCGATCGTCGTCGCGGGTGCAGGCGGACCGCTCTCGCTTCTACCATTGAAGCAACAGCACGGCGATATCGTTTCCATCGGGATCCGGGTCGGCGACGTCGCCTATTGCTGCGATGTGTCTGACTTCCCGCCAGAGACGGTGGCAAAGCTGGGCGGGCTTGATCTCCTTTACATCGATGCCCTGCAATACCGGCCACATCCGAGCCACCTGTCGCTGGAACAGGCGCTCGACTGGATCGCCCGATTGGCACCGCAACACGCGGTACTGACCCACATGCATACGCCGCTGGACTATGAGACCGTAATGGCCGAAACGCCCGCGCACGTGGTGCCCGGTTACGATCAGTTTATTCAAGAATTTCATATTGCTATTTGATAAACTTCAGACTTTGATCGCAATTCGTCATTCAGTCTTTAGAGACAGGTTGGTTTGATCTCAAAACGCATATGGATCGCCTCGTAAAAGCAGGCTTCGGTCATGCTTGATCGTAAATGCCTGTTTTCCAGTGCCCAAGATGTGAAACCCGATGTTTGCCAGAGCCGGATCGCCGATATGTCGTTTGCCTCAACACGCAGGCGCCCAGGTATCGCAGATCCGGCATCAGACCTGTCTGGTAGGCATTATTTGGAGACGCAAGAGCAGCCTCGATCAACCGACGCGCCACGCCGGATCGGCGCGTATGGTCGTCCGTAAAGACCTAGATGAGACCGATATGCCGGGTCTTTGAGACTTTTCAAGAAGGCAAGTGGAGGCGGTCCATAAACCGGCAAAAGCGCTTCACCTATAAACATTGCAGATCCGATTGTTCCATAATCTATCTTATGCGATCCAGGTGTGTAGTCGGGTGGGTTCAAGGATGAAGTGCGACCTGCCCTTTCTTCTGCCTTCATGACCAAGAACAGCGCAAAGACGGGCATAACGTTCGCGACCAAGTCTGCGGATCGCTTGTTGCAAGGTCCACCCAGATGTGACCGTTTGATCCGAGGCCGGCCCCTAAGCTTCCAGGGATGCGCATCACGATATGCTGCCCTAAACTCACAACGTATAGTTTTATACCAAAACGATCACGGAGTTTGTCATGTCGCAGTCGCCACCGGATGTGCCCATGCGTTTCAACCAGTCCAGTGGCGGCGGTTGGCATCCGAAGGACCCGGCCGTCGTTGCTGGATGGATTGCCTGGCTGCGGGCAGAAGCCGCCACGCGCAATCTTGCTGAAGCGCCGCCGATTGCTGCTTTGCGGACTTTGGTCACTTCTGTTCCCTATCTCAATGCGCAGGCAGAGGCGATGTTTGCCGATGCCCTCAAACGCTGCCCCACCACACCGCTCGGTCAGCCATCCGTCGTCGACTTCAACGAATTTCTGCTGTTGCTGAATGTCATCATGCAAATGGCGCCGGAAGCCTATCAAACCTATCCGGCCCTTGAGCCAGCAGGCCTTATCGGCTTCCCGATCAATGCTCTGCTCAACTGGCCAATGGCGACGGAATTCGGTTACACGTTCTTCTCCGATACCATGGTCAACGAGCGCTTCCGCGCCATCCTCATCTACTGGTCGCGTTTCCTGACATCTGCGGCTTCGACCTATGTGCTGACAGAAACACCACGCAAGGTGAGCCCGACGACGATAGCCCTGCCGTGGCTTGGCGCCCAGGCCCAATCGGAGATGGTGGCAGTGGCGCAGCAGGCGCTGGGTGATGGGCCCAATCCGACACCGGCAAGCTTTGCTCAGATCTTCAATTGCGATCCGTCGCAGCCAAGCTACGGGTTCGGCTCCTGGGATGAGTTCTTCACCCGGACCTTCAAGGCCGGGGTACGGCCCGTCTCTGCGCCATCCGACGATAGCGTCATTGTGAATGCCTGCGAATCCGCGCCTTTACAGGTGGTCACGAATGTTCAGGCGCACGATCAGTTCTGGCTGAAAGGCCAGCCCTACTCCCTGGCCGACATGATGGCCAACGACCCGTTTGCCCCTCAGTTTACCGGCGGCACGGTCTATCAGGCCTTTCTCAGTGCTTTGAGCTTTCACCGCTGGCACAGCCCTGTCTCGGGCACACTTGTGCGATCATTTGTGGCACCAGGCAGCTATTACCTGGAGAATCTGTATCAGGGCTTCGTCAATCCCGCTGGGGCAGATCCGAGTGCTCCCAATCAGTCGCAGCCCTTCCTATCCTCCGTCGCGACGCGGGCCGTAATGTTCATCCAGGCAGACAATCCGAAGATCGGTCTGATGTGCGTTGTGGCCATTGGCATGGCGGAGGTGTCAAGCTGTGAAGTCACGGTGAAGCCCGGTCAGCATATCAACAAGGGCGACCAGATCGGGATGTTCCACTTTGGCGGATCGACCCATTGCCTCGTCTTCCGACCCGGCGTGAATCTAAACTTCGATTTCTACGGCCAGCAACCCAATATCAACGCCACGAATATGCGGGTCAATACGCGGATCGCTGTAGTCAGCTAGGAGAAGGCTAGAGATCGGCTACATGCAGGATGGTCTTGGCCGAAATTTCGGTCTCTGACGGATAACCGAAGGCATTGTTGATATAGGTGACGCCATCCAGCACCTTGTTGCGGTTCAGGTGGCTGTGCCCATAGAAATGCATGGAGGAGCCGAGTGCGCGAATGCGGGCCTCAATCCGGTCGGTGCCGAGCACGGGAAACAGCGCCTTGTGCTTTTCCGGATAGCGTGCCGGCATCAGATCGAGCCGCGGCACGAAGTGCGAAACGCTGTAGACCCTGTCGAATCCGACAGTATCCGGCAGCATATTCAAGGCGTCGAAGCGTTCGGCAACCTGCGCCGGCTGAAGGCCTTCCCAGTTGCACTTGTAGAAGTCCATCCAGCCACGCCGGATGGTCGGTCCTGGCTCGCCGAAGGAATAATCATACCAGCCAAGTATTGGCACAATCAGGCTCGAACCTATGGCCATCGAGCCCGTTTCGATCCCATAGTCGTGGCATAGCGTCTGCAATTGCTCGAATTTCTCGAAGGACGACCCTCGCCCGCTTCTTGAGGTCCAGAGATCGTGATTTCCCGGCAAAAAGAGAAGCCTGCGGTATCGCGTCGATAGGGCATCAAAGCAGGCTTTGACGAGATCAATCTCGTCCGACAGGTCACCGGCAATCACAAGAACATCATCGGTAAAGTCGCTGCGGGACAGGCCCCGCAACCAGTCGAGGTTCTCCCTGTAGTCAACATGGAAATCGGATCCGAGGAAGAGACGCATGTTTCAGGGGATCCGTAAGGCTATGACGATCATGACCATGCCATATAGGGTTTGCCAACGCCCGTACAGCCAGCTGGGAAATCGATACCATCGCGATCATGAACCGTGATCATGCGACTTGCCAGAGAACCCGGAATCCATCGGAATTTGGTCACGAAATCGCGATGTCGGACAACAATGCACGAAGGGGCCTTTTCGAACACGGGAATCGTCCTATTCTTTTATTTCGGATGTTCTGAATTACGGGGGATTGAAGATGCGCAGGCAGATTGGAATTGCCCTTTTAATCACGGCTGGCCTTTTCGGCTCTCCGGCGGCAAGCCAGGATGGGAAAGATGAGGTGGCAGGCCTTGCCCAAAATATCATCGCCCAGCAGATCAACGCTTTCCTGAATGACGATGCGAAGGCGGCCTATTCTCTGGCCTCCCCCGAAATCAAATCAGTGTTTCCGAATGCAGAGCGCTTCTTCGACATGGTCAAAAAGACCTATGCTCCAGTCTACAGACCCGGAAACTATGCCTTCGGGAGAAACCAGATTTCGAAAGATGGCACAGTGGCCTTCCAGGAGGTGCTGATTTCAGCCCCCGATGGAAAAGACTGGGCCGTATATTATGAGCTGAAGAAGCAGCAAGACGGCAGCTTTGCCATCAATGGTGTTCGGATGAAACGCGAAACTTCGAGTCAGGGCATCTGACAAAGTCACCTGCCAGACGCCGACGCCCTGCCCTTCGGCCGATCGATTAGACCGGGTCTATGTCGCCGCGCGCCCACATCTCGATGGTCTCGGCCTTGAAATCTTCGAAGCGATCTTCGGCGATCGCCTGACGGATGCCCTGCATCAATTCCTGATAGTAGCTGAGGTTGTTCCAGGAGAGCAGCATGCCGCCGAGTGCCTCATTGGAGCGCACGAGGTGATGCAGATAGGCGCGCGAATAGTCGCGGGTCGCCGGGCAGGACGACTGCTCGTCGAGCGGGCGCATGTCTTCTGCATGGCGGGCATTGCGGATATTGACCTTGCCGCGGCGGGTAAAAGCGAGACCATGGCGACCAGAGCGGGTCGGCATGACGCAGTCGAACATGTCGATGCCTTCGGCGACCGATTTCAGCATGTCGTCAGGTGTGCCGACGCCCATGAGGTAGCGCGGCTTTTCGGTGGGCAGAACCGGCAGCGTGATGCGCAGCATGTCAAGCATGACGGACTGAGGTTCGCCAACGGCAAGACCGCCGATCGAATAACCCTTGAGGTCCAACTGCTTGAGGCCTTCCGCCGAGCGGATGCGCAGAGCCGGCTGGTCGCCGCCCTGGACGATACCGAACATGGCCTTGCCGGGCTGATTGCCGAAGGCGACGCGGCAACGCTCGGCCCAGCGCAGTGACAATTCCATGGCGCGTTCGATCTCGCGCGGCTCGTTGGGCAGCGCCACACATTCGTCGAGCTGCATCTGGATGTCACTGTCGAGCAGGCCCTGGATCTCGATCGAGCGTTCCGGCGACATGTGATGGAGAGAACCGTCGACATGGCTCTTGAAGGTCACGCCCTGCTCGTCGAGCTTGCGCAGGCCCGACAGCGACATGACCTGGAAACCGCCGGAATCGGTCAGGATCGGGCCGGGCCAGCGGATCAGCTCATGCAGACCGCCGAGGCGGGCGACACGTTCCGGGCCGGGGCGCAACATCAGGTGATAGGTATTGCCGAGGATGATGTCCGCGCCGCCTTCCTTGACCTGGTCGAGATACATGGCCTTGACGGTGCCGACCGTACCGACTGGCATGAAGGCAGGCGTTCGGATCGTGCCGCGTGGCATGGTGATCTCGCCAAGTCGGGCCTTGCCGCTGGTGGCCTTCAGATTGAATGTGAAATTCTCGGTCATCGGTCAGTTGTCTTTCCGGAAGAGCAGGCTGGAATCGCCGTAGGAATAGAAGCGGTAGCCGGTTTTGATGGCGTGAGCGTAAGCGCCGCGCATCGTGTCGAGGCCGGCAAAGGCGGAAACCAGCATGAAGAGCGTGGATTTGGGCAGGTGGAAATTGGTCATCAACATGTCCACCGCCTTGAAGCGATAGCCGGGCGTGATGAAGATGCCGGTCGCACCCGACCAGGCGGGGATGTGGCCATTGTCTTCGGCAGCGCTTTCGAGCAGGCGCAGCGAGGTGGTGCCGACAGCGATGATGCGGTTACCGCGCGCACGAACGGCGTTAAGGGCTGCGGCCGTTGTAGCGTCGATATAACCGATTTCCTCGTGCATCTTGTGTTCGGCGGTATCGTCAGCCTTCACGGGCAGAAACGTACCGGCGCCGACATGCAGCGTGACGAAATGGCGCTCGATTCCGGCGGCGTCGAGTTTCGCGAAGAGATCGGGCGTGAAATGCAGGCCGGCGGTGGGGGCCGCGACGGCGCCCTCTTCGCGGGCATAGATGGTCTGGTAGTCGGCGCGGTCTTGTCCGTCTTCGGGCCGCTTTGCGGCGATATAGGGCGGAAGCGGGATATGGCCGACAGTGGCGATCGCCTGGTCAAGATCAGGTCCCGAGAGATCAAAGGCCAGGTCGATTTCGCCGGCTTCGCCTTTTTCGGCGACGGTTGCCACCAGCGAACCCATGAGACAGACAGCGCCCTCGCCCTGCCCTTTGCCGAAATCAATCCGGTCGCCCTGCTTGATGCGTTTGCCGGGCTTGGCAAAGGCCTTCCATCTGGAGGCGCCGACGCGCATATGGAGCGTGCACGAGACAGCGATTTCCTCGGCGCCTTCCCGGTGACGAATGCCCTCGAGTTGGGCCGGAATGACCTTGGTGTCGTTGAAGACCAGCGCGTCCCCGGGCTTCAGGAACGATGGCAGATCAAAGACCTGACGGTCTTCGAGCACGTGCTCTGCATCCGGTCGGACCACTAAAAAGCGCGCATGATCCCGCGGGCTTGCGGGCCTGAGCGCAATATTCTCGTCCGGCAGATCAAAATCGAAAAGGTCTACACGCATCGTCGTCAGTTCGCTTTTTGGCTGGCGTTCATCAGAAAGCGAAAACCCGCCCGGGTGCTCAGCACCGAGGCGGGCTTGGTGTGCCTTAAGCCGATCAGGCGTCGGCAGCAACCTTCATCGACAGGATCGAATCCGGATCGCTGACCGGTTCGCCCTTCTTGATCTGATCGATCACATCCATGCCTTCGATGACCTGACCCCAGACGGAGTACTGCTTGTTGAGCCAAGGCGCATCGGTGAAGCAGACGAAGAACTGCGAATTGGCCGAGTTCGGGTTCTGCGAACGAGCCATGGAGCACGTGCCACGCACATGCGGCGTTGCCGAGAATTCAGCCTTCAGGTCAGGCTTTTCCGAACCGCCCATGCCGGCGCGGCCTGGGTTGAAGTCGGCGCCACCCTTCTTGCCGAACTTGACGTCGCCCGTCTGGGCCATGAAGTCGGGAATCACGCGATGGAAGACGACGCCGTCATAAGCGCCTTCGCGCGACAGTTCCTTGATCCGGGCTACATGGCCAGGGGCCAGATCCGGGAAAAGAGCGATGACAACCTTGCCCTTGGTGGTTTCCATCAGGATGGTGTTTTCCGGATCCTTGATCTCGGCCATGGTGTTTCTCCTTGGTTGGGGCCCTCTGGCCCAGTAGATATCAGTTGCGGCCGACAGTAACCTTGATCATGCGGTCCGGATCGGTGACTTCGCCATTGCCACCTTCGCCACGCTTGATCTTGTCGACATGATCCATGCCGGCGACGACCTTGCCAACAACCGTGTACTGGCCGTTCAGGAAGCTACCCTCGGCGAACATGATGAAGAACTGCGAGTTGGCCGAATTCGGATCCTGGCTGCGCGCCATGCCGATCGTGCCGCGTTCGAACGGGGTGTTCGAGAATTCAGCAGGCAGATCGCCGAGGCTGGAACCGCCGGTACCGGCACGCGCTGCGTCGAATCCATTTTCCATGTCACCGAACTCGACGTCGCCGGTCTGAGCCATGAAGCCATCGATAACACGGTGGAAGGCGACATTGTCGTATTCGCCCTTGGAGGCAAGTTCCTTGATCTGCGCGACATGCTTGGGTGCGATCTCAGGCATGAGCTGGATGACGACCGGGCCATCCTTCAGCTGGATGGTAAGGAAATCGTCATTCGACTGCGCCTTGGCAGGCCCGAAGGCTGCGACGGCAATGAGGAAGGCGGTTGCGATATGGGCAAGCTTCATGGTCACTCCGGTTCTGATCGGGGGCTCAGCGCCCGTATTTGGAATTCAGGGCGGCGAGCACGGGTCCGGGAACGAAGGCACTGACATCACCACCAATGCCGGCGATCTGGCGGACCAATGTGGCGGTTATGGGCCGAGAGAGCGTGCTCGCCGGCAGGAAGATGGTCTGCAACTCAGGTGCCATTGTTGCATTCATGCCGGCAAGCTGCATTTCATAGTCGAAATCCGTGCCGTCGCGCAGGCCGCGGACCATGACGCGGGCGCCGTGGCGGCGCGCAGCATCAACCGCAAGGTCGGCGAAGGAAACGACCTCGACATCCCCTGCCCGTCTGGGCAAAACGGCAGCAAGTGAACGGCGGATCAGATCAGCGCGCTCATCAAAGGTGAAAAGCGGCACCTTGCCGGGATGCACACCAATTGCCACGACCACCTTGTCGACGACATTCAGCGCCTGGACGAGGACGTCCAAGTGCCCGTTTGTCATCGGATCGAAGGAGCCGGGGTAGAATGCGCTGGTCATGAATGCCCGATCAATATTTTTCGACCGCCTTTTGTCACGGACCGCGTCTAACCGCAAGCGCCTTGCCTTTGCGAAGACGCTGGATTGCCTCGGTTAGAGCACATGAATGCCAGATGAACGCAGCGTTCAAGGCGACTTCAGGACGTCTCCCCTATGTTGCCAGCATTGACATAACCAACGGACTGCAAAGGACGTTTCCATGCTGGTACTGCTGATCGTAACCGCCGTCGCTGCTTCGCTTCTGGTCGAACTCGGCCTGATGGTTGCTCGCGAGATTTCTGAAGCTGCCCAAGATGTTCGCAAAGATGAACGCCAGATGAACGGCGCGTTCAAGACGACTTCAGGCGCTCGTTGATAGATTGATCTTACGCTGCGCTGGAACCATTTCGGCGTATGGACATTTACCGGTTCGAATGCCGGCATTCACAAGGACTAAAGCAATGCATGATAAAGTTACCATGATCAACCTCGTATGGGTGATGCTGATGACTGCCATGGTTGCGACTTCGGCAACCTTTTACGTGAAAGACAGCACAAACGGCAAGTTCAACGGCCCGCCGATGACGGCCCGTTACCACAGCTTCGGTCACTGATCTCAAGGCCGGCAGCTTCTCTACTGAATTTGACGTTCACGCTGAAAAAGAAAGGAAAGACCCATGATACTCACCCTCACGGTTCTCGCCGCTCTGATCAGCGGCATGTTCGTCGCTTCCGTCGCCTCGACGGTCGCCGCTTTGAAGCGCGAAGACGAGGATTTTAAAGCCATGGTCGAACGCCAACGGGCGTTCTAAGGCTCGACGCACCACACTCGCACTGACCAAACATCAAAAAGCCCGCCCGGATCACGATCCGGCGGGCTTTTCTCATTCTATCTTGACATGACAAAGGCCGGACCCTGAAAGTCCGGCCTTCTTTTCAAGATTACTCGGTCGGCGTTTCGCTGTCCGCGCTACCGTCTGCTGCCGCGCCAGTGTCCAGACCGACTTCCAGTTCTGAAGCTTCGGCGTCCACCGCATCTTCCTCGCCTTCCGGCTCGCTGATGCGCTCGACAGACACAACCTTCTCATCTTTCGCGGTGGAGAAAATGGTCACGCCCTTCGTCGCGCGGCTGGCGATGCGGATGCCATCAACCGGCACGCGGATCAGCTGACCACCATCAGACACCAGCATCAACTGGTCCTTGTCCTCGACCGGGAAGGCCGCGATCAGTTCACCGATTTCGCTTGTCTTGGACGTGTCAGTGGCCCGGATACCCTTGCCGCCACGGCCCGAAATGCGGAAGTCGTAGGACGACGAACGCTTGCCATAGCCCTTCTGAGAGACCGTCAGAACGAACTGCTCACGCGACTTCAGTTCCTGATAACGCTCCTCGGTGAGTTCACCTTCCTCGGTGACTTCCTCGCCAACCAGCGCGATATCATCTTCTTCAACACCGCTTGCACGCCGTTCGGCGGCAGAGCGCTTGAGATAGGCTGCACGCTCCCATGGTTCCGCATCGACATGGCCCAGAATGGTCATGGAGATAATGCGGTCAGTCGCAGCCAGCGAAACGCCGCGGACACCAATCGAATTACGACCGGCAAACACGCGGACATCATCGACCGAGAAGCGGATGGCCTGACCGAGCGCAGTCGTCATCAGAACATCGTCCCGATCGGTACAGGTCTCGACGGCGAGAATCTGGTCGCCCTCTTCTTCAAGCTTCATCGCGATCTTGCCGTTCCGATTCACCTGGATGAAGTCGGAGAGCTTGTTTCGGCGCACGGTCCCGCGTGTCGTCGAGAACATCACGTCGAGGTTTTCCCAGTTCTTTTCGTCCTCAGGCAGCGGCATGATCGAGGTAATACGCTCGCCGGGCTCCAGCGGGAACATATTGATCATGGCCTTGCCGCGAGAGGTTGGCGTCCCGATCGGCAGACGCCATACCTTCTCCTTGTAGACAATACCGCGCGAGGAGAAGAACAGAACGGGCGTATGCGTATTGGCGACAAACAGGCGGGTGGCGAAATCTTCGTCCTTCATCGCCATGCCCGAGCGGCCCTTGCCGCCACGACGCTGAGCGCGATACGTGGTCAGAGGCACGCGCTTGATGTAGCCGGCATGCGAAACAGTGACGACCATCTCCTCACGCGCGATCAGGTCCTCGTCGTCCATATCCGGGCCGCCATCCATGATGACGCTCCGACGAGGCGTGCCAAATTCATCGCGCACGGCCGCGAGTTCATCCTTTACGATCGTCTGGATGCGGACACGCGAAGAGAGAATATCGAGATAATCGGCGATTTCCGCGCCGATCTTGTTCAATTCCTCATCGATTTCATCGCGACCGAGTGCCGTCAGGCGGGCCAGGCGCAGTTCGAGAATGGCGCGCGCCTGTTCTTCCGAGAGATTGTAGGTCAGGTCCTCGTTGATCCGGTGACGCGGATCGTCAATCAGGCGGATCAGAGATTCGACGTCCTTGGCAGGCCAACGGCGCGTCATCAACTGCTCGCGGGCCGTTGCCGGATCCGGCGCCTTGCGGATCAGCGCAATGACTTCGTCGATATTGGCAACAGCAATCGCAAGACCGACCAAGACATGCGCCCGGTCGCGCGCCTTACGCAGGAGGAACTTGGTACGGCGGCTGACGACGTCTTCGCGGAAGGCGACGAAGGCGCGCAGCATGTCGAGCAGCGTCAGCTGTTCCGGCTTGCCGCCGTTGAGCGCCACCATATTGCAGCCGAAAGAGGTCTGCAGCGGTGTGTAGCGGTAGAGCTGATTGAGGATGACCTCGGCATTGGCATCGCGCTTCAGCTCAATGACAACCCGGTACCCCTGACGGTCCGACTCATCGCGCAGGTCGGAGATGCCTTCGATACGCTTTTCGCGCACCAACTCGGCCATCTTCTCGATCATCGTCGACTTGTTCACCTGATAGGGGATCTCGGTGATGATGATCTGTTCGCGGTCGCCGCGCATTGGCTCGACGCGGGCAACGCCGCGCATGATGACGGAGCCCCTGCCCGTCTCATAGGCCGACTTGATGCCGGACCGGCCTAGGATCATCGCACCGGTCGGAAAGTCGGGACCCGGGATGATCTGCATCAGTTCCGGCAGTTCGATCGCCGGATCATCGATCAGCGCAATACAGCCATTGATGACTTCGGAGAGATTGTGCGGCGGTATATTGGTCGCCATGCCCACCGCGATGCCGCCTGCGCCGTTGACCAGCAGGTTCGGGAATTTTGCGGGAACGACAACCGGCTCCGACATGGTGCCGTCGTAGTTGTCGCGGAAATCGACGGTTTCCTTGTCGAGGTCATCGAGCAGCGCGTGGGCGACCTTCTGAAGGCGGCATTCCGTGTAACGCTGGGCCGCCGGTGGGTCACCGTCGACGGAGCCGAAATTGCCCTGACCATCGATCAGCGGCATACGCAGCGACCAGTCCTGCGCCATACGGGCGAGCGCGTCATAGATCGCGGCGTCGCCATGCGGATGGTATTTACCCATCACGTCACCGGTGACGCGGGCGCTCTTGACGTATTTCTTGTTCCAGTCGAGGCCGAGTTCATTCATCCCGAAAAGGATGCGGCGATGAACCGGCTTCAGTCCGTCGCGCACGTCTGGAAGCGCGCGGCTGACGATGACGCTCATGGCGTAATCGAGATAGGACCGCTGCATTTCCTCGATGATGGAAATCGGCTCGATGTCGGACGGAAACTTGCCGCCGCCGGGAGTGCTTTGCTCAGTCAAATCAGGTCACGATCTTTGTTCGGAATCACTGGGAATTTTATAGCGGAACAGGCGCTGGAGCGCCAATTTTGCGCCTCGTTATAAACAGGCTTTTGGGCTGAGGGAAAGGCGCAGCGGACAATAACCGGCGCTATCTCTTGCAAGCCGCTCCCCAGTTTGACTTTATGGGCGCAACTTCAGGGGAGAAATGTGATGGCCGTGACCGAAACGATGATCAGCGCGCTGACAACTTTGCTGGTCACCGTCGATCCACCGGGGCTTGCACCGCTGTTTCTCGGCCTGACCCAGGGGATGAACACGGCGCAGCGGCAACAGGTGGCGGTGCGCGGCGCAGTAATGGGTTTCGCCATCCTGACTGTCTTCGCCCTGTTTGGCGCGGCAATCCTCGGCGCGCTCGGGATCTCCATGGGCGCATTCCGCATCGCCGGCGGCCTCATGCTGTTTGCTATCGCCTTCGAAATGATCTTCGAGAAGCGCAACGAGCGGAAGGAAAAGACCACAGGCGACGCAATCACCAAGGATCACATCCACAATCTCGCCGTCTTCCCGCTGGCCATCCCGCTGATCGCCGGCCCCGGCGCCATCTCTGCAACGGTGCTGATCTCTGGCACGATGGAGGGATTTATCGGCAAACTCCAACTGATCGCCGTTATCGCTGCAGTCCTCGGCCTGGTCTTTGTCTCGCTTTTCCTCGCCGAACGCCTCAACCGATTCCTCGGCGTTACCGGTCGAGCGCTCCTGACCCGACTGCTCGGCGTACTGCTGGCGGCCTTGTCGGTTCAGTTCGTTGTCGACGGTGTAAAGTCTGCTTTCGGCGCGTAGGGGGAGAGGGACGCGGACCCCCAACATGGTCCAGGCGCAGCTAGCGCCCTTATAACGCCGCTGGCATGAAAACGGGGGCCAAAGCCCCCGCCTCTACCGAATATTGATCAGAACGGAATGTCGTCGTCGAGATCGCGGGAGAAGCCGCCAGACGGCGCACTGCCGCCGCGGCTTGCGCCACCGCCGGACGAACCGCCGCGCGACGGTGCCGGCGAGCCGTAACCACCATCATAACCGCCACCGAAATCGCCGCCGCCCATGTCGTTGCCGCGTGATCCGCCGGCACCGTCACCACGGCCACCGAGCATTGTCAGGTTGCCGTTAAAGCCCTGAAGGACGACTTCGGTGGAGTAACGATCGTTGCCGGTCTGATCCTGCCACTTGCGGGTCTGCAGCTGGCCCTCAACATAGACGGTCGAGCCCTTCTTCAGATACTGTTCCGCCACCTTGCACAGACCTTCATTGAAGATCACGACACTGTGCCACTCCGTCTTTTCCTTGCGCTCGCCGCTGTTCTTGTCGCGCCAAGTTTCGGAGGTGGCGATGCGAAGATTGGCGATTGGACGACCGTCCTGGGTCCGGCGGATCTCGGGGTCAGCCCCAAGGTTGCCGATCAGAATGACCTTGTTGACGCTACCAGCCATGACACTCACCTTACTGCCGCGCCGCCGCGGCTTTCAAAATTCGATCAAAAGCCACCTTATCCCATTCGCTCGAGCGATTGGGCAAGTGGAGGCTTAAATCCACAGCGAAAAATGTTCTTTATTTGTTCTATTATTTCTGTAGGATCTTGTCAACAGAATCGAAAAACCGCCTCGGTCGCCGCTTGCGGCTCGACTCGAGGCTTCCTGTGACTACATAAGGACAGTCCTCCCAGGAACCGTCCCTTCCCTTTGCCGATCAGAGCCCGACATGAGCGAACTCAAGACCATTTCCATCCGCGGCGCCCGCGAGCACAATCTCAAGGGGATCGACCTCGATCTGCCGCGCAACAGTCTGATCGTCATGACCGGCCTGTCCGGCTCCGGCAAGTCGTCGCTTGCCTTCGACACGATCTATGCCGAGGGCCAGCGGCGATATGTCGAGAGCCTGTCAGCCTATGCGCGCCAGTTCCTCGAAATGATGCAGAAGCCGGACGTTGACCAGATTGAAGGCCTGTCACCGGCAATCTCGATCGAACAGAAAACGACCTCACGCAACCCGCGCTCGACGGTCGGCACGGTCACCGAAATCTACGACTACATGCGCCTGCTCTTCGCCCGTGTTGGCATTCCCTATTCGCCGGCGACCGGATTGCCGATCGAAAGTCAGACGGTGAGCCAGATGGTTGACCGCGTTCTGGCCTTCGACGAAGGCACCCGTCTCTACATACTGGCCCCGATGATCCGGGGACGCAAAGGCGAGTACAAAAAAGAACTCGCCGAACTGATGAAGAAGGGGTTTCAGCGCGTCAAAATCGACGGTCAGTTCTATGAGATCGCCGATGCGCCGCCGCTCGATAAGAAATACAAGCACGATATCGATGTCGTGGTCGACCGCGTCGTTGTGCGCCCGGACATTGCCAGCCGCCTCGCAGATAGTCTTGAGACGTGCTTGAGACTGGCCGACGGGCTCGCTGTGGCAGAATTCGCCGATAAGCCTTTGCCGCCGGAAGAAACCTCCGCCGGTGGCTCGGCCAACAAGTCATTGAACGAGACGCATGAACGGGTCCTGTTCTCGGAAAAGTTCGCCTGCCCGGTCTCCGGCTTCACCATTCCGGAAATCGAGCCACGTCTCTTCTCCTTCAACAATCCCTTCGGCGCGTGCCCGACCTGCGACGGGCTCGGCAGCCAGCAGAAGATCGATGAAGCGCTGATCGTGCCTGAGATGAACCGCCGTCTGAACGACGGCGCGATCGCGCCCTGGGCCAAGTCGAGTTCGCCATATTACAACCAGACACTGGAAGCGCTGGGCAAGGCCTTCGGTTTCAAGATGACTGCCAAGTGGTCCGAGCTTGGACACGCCGCGCAGAAGGCGATCCTGCACGGGACCGAAGAGAAGATTGACTTCCACTATGCGGATGGCGCGCGCTCCTACACCACAACCAAAACATTCGAAGGCATCGTGCCCAACCTTGAGCGTCGGTGGAAGGAAACCGACAGTGCCTGGGCGCGTGAGGAGATCGAGCGCTACATGTCGGCGGCCCCCTGCCCTGCATGCGCTGGCTTCCGCCTGAAGCCCGAGGCCTTGGCGGTTAAGATCAACGGCTTGCATATCGGCCAGGTGACCGAAATGGCGATCCGCAACGCAGGCGCATGGTTCGAAACCTTGCCGGCAACGCTGAGCGACAAACAGAACGAGATCGCGACGCGGATCCTGAAAGAAATCCGCGAACGCCTGCGATTCCTCAATGATGTCGGGCTCGACTATCTCTCGATGTCGCGCAATTCCGGCACGCTGTCGGGCGGCGAGAGCCAGCGTATCCGGCTAGCCTCGCAGATCGGCTCCGGACTGACGGGGGTTCTCTATGTGCTGGACGAGCCATCGATCGGCTTGCACCAGCGCGACAATGCCCGCCTCCTCGACACGCTGAAGCACCTGCGGGATATCGGCAACACGGTGATCGTTGTCGAACATGACGAGGATGCAATTCTGACCGCCGATTACGTGGTCGATATCGGCCCTGCGGCCGGCATCCATGGTGGCCAGGTGATCGCGCAAGGCGCACCAAAGGACATCATGGCCAACCCCAATTCGCTGACCGGCAAATACCTGACCGGCGAACTCGGGGTGAAGGTGCCCGCTCAGCGGCGCAAACCGAAGAAAGGCCAGCAGATCAAGGTCGTCGGCGCCAAAGGCAACAACCTGAAAAACGTGACGGCGGCCATTCCGCTTGGCGTTTTCACGGCGGTGACCGGGGTCTCCGGCGGCGGCAAGTCGACCTTCCTGATCGAGACGCTGTACAAGGCCGCCGCTCGCCGGGTTATGGGGGCCCGCGAAAATCCGGCCGAACACGAACGCATCGACGGTTTCGAATTCATCGACAAGGTGATCGACATCGACCAATCGCCGATTGGCCGCACGCCGCGATCGAACCCCGCCACCTATACCGGCGCCTTCACGCCGATCCGCGACTGGTTTGCGGGGCTGCCGGAAGCAAAGGCACGCGGCTACCAGCCGGGCCGCTTCTCGTTCAACGTCAAGGGTGGACGCTGCGAGGCCTGCCAGGGCGATGGCGTCATTAAGATCGAGATGCACTTCCTGCCGGACGTCTATGTCACCTGCGATGTTTGCCACGGAAAGCGCTACAACCGCGAAACGCTCGACGTACACTTCAAAGGCAAGTCAATTGCCGATGTGCTCGACATGACAGTCGAGGAAGGCGTCGAGTTCTTCCAGGCAGTTCCAGCGGTGCGCGATAAACTGCAGGCTCTGTTCGATGTCGGGCTTGGCTACATCAAGGTCGGCCAGCAGGCAAACACCTTGTCAGGCGGCGAGGCGCAACGCGTCAAGCTGGCGAAAGAACTGTCAAAGAAGTCGACAGGGCGCACGCTCTACATCCTCGACGAGCCAACGACCGGCCTGCATTTCCACGATGTTGCCAAGCTGCTGGAAATGCTGCAAGAACTCGTCAATCAGGGCAACAGCGTTGTCGTCATCGAGCACAATCTCGAAGTGATCAAAACGGCCGATTACATCCTCGACTTCGGCCCGGAAGGGGGCGATGGCGGTGGCCTAATCGTGGCCCAGGGCTCACCGGAAGAGGTTGTGAAAGTCGACGCTTCCTATACGGGCCAATTCCTCAAGGAATTGCTGGAACGGCGACCGATGAAAAAGGTCGAGGCGGCGGAATAGCGAAGTGATCGGGTCTTGGGCAAATAGATTGTTTGCGAAGCTGCCAAGCTTGAACTCTGGGCTAGGCCAGGTGGCGTATCAAACGCCTCCGATTAAAGGTCAGATTTCAGGGGCAATGCTTCAATGGCGGGTCAAGCAATCGATTGACGGCGAAGCCTATTTCATAGGCTTGAAGCTGCGCCCGGACAACTACGTTGGACCCGAAGGAAGCGCTACGAATTATATAAATCTGTCCATCGACGCAGCAGAACAGGCCAAGTCGGATTTGGAAACATGCATCGCCGAATACAAGAGGCTTTCGGGTCGCTAGGTGCGTGAAGACATTCAACGTGCCATGTCAGCGTTGTGAACCGCTACAGGCATCTGCAACAGATGTATGAGTTTTCATCGAAATTAATCAATAGCTAGGCGAATTTCAGCGGGAGGTGTTTTGATGACGAAGTCAGGGATAATCCGTGCCGGTATCGGCGGTTGGACCTTCGATCCGTGGGAAGGCACATTCTATCCCGAAAAGCTCGCCAAGAAGAAGCAGCTGGACTATGCCAGCCGGCAGCTGACGGCCATCGAGGTGAATGGCACCTATTATTCCAGCCAGAAGCCGGCAACCTTCGCTAAATGGGCATCAGAGGTGCCAGAGGGTTTCATCTTTTCGCTGAAGGCGAGCCGCTACTGCACAAACAGGAAGATCCTGGCCGAGGCTGGCCCCTCAATTGAAAAGTTTCTGACGCAGGGCATTGCGGAGCTCGGCAGTCACCTGGGTCCAATCCTCTGGCAGTTCATGGCGACCAAGAAATTCGAGCCAGAAGATTTCGAGGCATTTCTGGCGCTGCTACCGAAAACGCTCGACGGGTTGCCTCTCCGGCACGTGGTCGAACCGCGGCACGCCTCATTCCAAAGTCCGGAATTCATCGAGATGTTGGGCCGATATAAGGTGGCTGCCGTATGCGCAGATCATCACGATTATCCGATGTTCGCAGACCCGACGTCCGACTTCGTCTACGCGAGGCTGCAGAAGGGTACGGATGATGTGCCGACTTGCTATCCGCCCGATGAGATTGACACCTGGGCGCGGCGGTTCGAAACTTTTGCCCAAGGCGGCATGCCCGCCGACCTACCGATGATTGCCAAGGACAAAATGGCAGAGAAGCAACCGCGCGATGTCTTCGCCTTTTTCATTACCGGCGGCAAGGTCAACGCCCCGCGGGGCGCATGCGAGCTGCAGGCGAGGCTCAAGGCGGTCAGTCAAGGCTGAACGGGCAGCGCCAAAAGATGACAGATTTGTGACGGCGGCGAAACTGGACTAGGCTCGGTCGCAGAGTCGCGCGTCTTTGCGGCCACAGGACCGTATGGTTTCCTCTCGGATTCCGACGTCCGCGTCGAGAGCATCATCGGGGCCACATATGTCGGGTATCGTCGTCTTCATCCATCTTGCCGGCGCCGTTGCTCTCTTGTTGTGGGCAACGCGCATGGTCCGCACGGGGATAGAGCGCGCCTATGGCGGCGTCCTGAAAGACAAACTCCGCTTGGCCGTGAGCAATCGATTTTCGGCAGCGACAGCTGGTTTTTTCTTCGCAGTTGCCCTGCAGAGCGCCACCGCCGTGGCGCTGATCGTCGCGTCCTTCACTGCCGGTGGCTACATTACCTCGGCAATAGGGATCGCCACGCTTCTTGGCGCCGACTTCGGTTCCGCCTTCGTCGTCCGTATATTGCGTTACGACTTGTCGCTTCTGGTTCCGGTCCTGCTGCTGGCCGGTACCGTTGCATTTCGAGCTTCAGAAGAACGCCAATGGCGGCAGATCGGCCGCATCCTCTTCGGCCTCGGTCTCCTGCTCCTGTCGTTACGGATGATCGGCGAATCCTCCGAGCCGTTGCGGCAGAGCAGCCTCCTGCCCGTGCTGTTCAACTATCTCGCCAGCGACTGGATCAGCGCCTTCCTGCTGGCAGCACTGCTGGCCTGGGCCTTTCATTCGAGTGTTGCCGCCGTGCTGTTGGTCGCGTCGCTGGCCGACAAGCAGCTCCTCCCGGATGCCTTGATCATTCCACTGGTGCTCGGCATCAATTTCGGTGCCGCAGTCATTGCGGCTCTTCTGACCAAGAATGCAGAAGCAACGGCCCGCATTGTGCCGCTCGGCAATGTCGTCATCCGCGGCATGATGACATTGGTGGCGCTCGCCCTCCAGTTTGCCATCCAGGCCAGTCCATCGCTCTTTGCTGGCAATCCCGGTGAGGCGGTCGTCATGGTGCACCTCGCGCTAAACGCATCAGTTCTTGTGCTCGGCCTACCCTTTGCCGGCATGGTCGCATCGACACTGGAAGCCCTGCTCGCCGCCCCCACAGAAACTCCGGCGAATGACGATCGATACTCCGCTCTCAACCCTGCCCATCTCGACAATCCGCAACAGGCAATCAGCAATGCCACTCGCGAAGTCCTGACCGTCTGCAACAAGACGGAAATCATGTTGAACAGCATTTTCGACCTGTTCGAACATTGGGATCTCAAACGAACCCAAAAGATCGAAGCGCTCGACGACCAGATCGATTCCATTCATCGGGACATCAAGTTCTACCTGGCTCGGATCTCGGCGACGGCCCTTGACCAGCAATCGGCTGCGCTTTCGCAAAACCTGCTCGGAGCCACAATCAAAATCGAGCAGGCGGCCGACATCATCTCGCAGAACATGCTGACGAGGGCACGCAAGAAGCATGAGCGCCATGTCGCTTTTTCCGGTGAGGGCTGGGCGGAACTCTGTGCCATGCATCGCGAAGTTCTGCAAAACGCCCACCTCGCCTTCAACCTGCTGGTCACCCGAGATGTAGAACATGCGAGGCAACTGGTGACGCGCAAGGAAGCGGTCCGTAACCTGGTCAAATCCAGCGAGGAAAAACATCTCGATAGACTGCGACAGGGCAATGCTGCGAGCTTTGAATCCAGTTCGCTGCATATCGACACAATGCGGGACCTGAAGGAGATCAACTCCCTGTTTGTATCAATCGGCTATCCGCTGCTGGAGGGCGAGGGGCTGCTGCGCCGAAGCCGCTTGGTTCAGCCCGTAGATCTCTGAACGTCAGAACACCGCCGCGCCATGCAGCATGCAATCACGCAGGTCGTACAGCGAGTGCGAGTTCCTCCGCCGTCAAACCAGGACCAAGTCTCAACGCGGCCTGGCCGTGCAGATGGACGGCCGCGCAAGCGGACTCAAATGGTCGAAGGCCTCTGGCAAGAAAGGCGCCGATCATGCCGGCAAGAACATCGCCCGACCCTGCCGTTGCAAGCCAAGGCGGAGCATGCTCTTCAATCACGGCACGTCCATCTGGCGCGCCAATCACGGTATCGGCACCCTTGTAGACCACAACCCCACCAAGAGCCTCAGCAGCAGCAAGCGTCTTCTCGACCTTATCCAGATCGCTCCGTCCCGCGATCTCCGGGAAGAGCCTTGAAAACTCACCCTCATGGGGCGTAGTGACAATCGTCGCCCCCTCTTGCGTGAAGGCATCGGCAAGGTCGGATCGCGAATCGCGAAAAGCGGTGATGCCGTCGGCATCAAGCACAAGACTGCGCCCTGCCCTGCCAAGCCGAAGCGCGAAATGGCGAGCACGCTCAAGGTCGCCAAAGCCGGGACCAAGCACAAAGGCCTGGCGTCGCGTGTCTGCCAGATAGGCCTCGAGATCGGCCTCAGACTGCAGCATTGAGAGCATGATTGCGGTCAGATGACCAGCATTGACAGCCAGCGCATCGGCGGGCGACGCGAGCGTCACCAGGCCAGCACCGGACTTCAGTCCCGCCATGGCGGCAAGCCGAGCAGCCCCGCTTGTGGTCGGACCACCAGAAAACACGGTCAGATGACCACGCCGATATTTGTGATCGGCGGCAGAGACGGCAAGCGGCAGATGCTGCCAGAGTTCCAGGCCATTCCTGACCAAAGGCGCGGCCTCGAGTTCAACGACACGCCAGGGAATGCCAATGTCGGCTATCTCGACCACGCCGCACTTCATCCGTCCCGGCAGTAGAACATGCCCTGGCTTGCGACACATGAAGGTCACGCAGTGTGTGGCACTGAAGGCCGCTCCGCGGACCCCACCCGTCTTGCCATCAATGCCGGACGGCAGGTCTACAGCAATCACGGGCGTGCACGCCTGGGTCACGCGCGCAATCAAATCCGCAACATCACCCGTCAGATCCCTCGATAGCCCCGCGCCGAATAAGGCATCAATGACAACATCCCCGGGTTGAGGCTGATAGTCGAGAATATTGGAACCCGGCTGACCGCCTTCACGCCACGCTCGCGCCGCATCTCCTTCCAGCTTCGCTGGATCACCGAGGTGAATTACCTCCACCGCTGCACCCGCACCAAGCAAGGCTGCGGCCGCGACATACCCATCGCCACCATTGTTGCCGGGACCACATAGGACGCAGAAGCGTATCGCCCCAGGAAAGAGACGCAACGCCGCTGCTGCAACCGCAAACCCCGCACGTTGCATGAGCCCATAGCTGTCGAGACCCGACAAAGCCGCAGCATGATCGACGCGTGCCATGGCCTGGGGTGAAAGCAGAAGATTGTTTGGATGATAGCGCATGAAGCGAGATTAGGCCCTAATCGACGCCAACGCAAAACGGCGCAGAAATGAGCACATAGCGATGCGCAAGATTTATGCTTATGCACACAAATTAATCATATCGAAGCGCTTTTCTTGAAGGCCAACAATACGTTAGCAAACCTCAATTCACGAAAAAAGATCGGCAAGACGTGATAATTTCGGCGATTTGGGCTGGCTTTTCCCTCCGTTTTGCTGGAGATTTGCGTTGCCGCCGGGAGGAAGAGGCACATTTTGCCGTGTTTTTCGAAAAGACTGGCACGGTATCTGCATCCTTGGCGGCGGGCGGGGATAATCCTGCTTTAATGAGAGAAGCGGAGAGAAATTTTCTCATGAAAAAGATCGAAGCGATCATCAAGCCCTTCAAGCTCGATGAGGTGAAGGAAGCCCTTCAGGAAGTCGGCTTGCAGGGTATCACCGTTACGGAAGCCAAGGGCTTTGGACGCCAGAAGGGCCATACAGAGCTTTATCGCGGCGCCGAATACGTTGTGGACTTCCTGCCAAAGGTGAAGGTCGAAGTGGTTCTGGCAGACGAAAATGTGGAAGCCGTCATCGACGCCATCCGCAACGCGGCCCAGACCGGCCGTATCGGAGACGGCAAGATCTTCGTCTCCAATGTCGAGGAAGTCGTCCGCATCCGAACCGGCGAAACCGGTATCGACGCCATCTAATCCTACCCGATACCGTATAACGGTCGGGCCCCATCGTCAGCTTATGCGAGGAACACAAGATCATGACGACCGCCAACGATATTCTCAAGCAGATCAAGGACAACGACATCAAGTTCGTCGACCTGCGCTTCACCGACCCGAAGGGCAAGCTTCATCACGTGACGATGGACGTGGTTTGCGTCGACGAAGACATGTTTGCCGATGGCGTCATGTTCGACGGCTCGTCGATCGGCGGCTGGAAGGCCATCAACGAGTCTGACATGGTTCTGATGCCTGATCCGGAAACGGCCCATATGGACCCGTTCTTCGCACAATCGACACTGGTCATCATCTGCGACATTCTCGACCCCGTCTCGGGCGAAGCCTATAACCGCGACCCGCGCGGCACTGCCAAGAAGGCCGAAGCCTATCTCAAGGCCTCGGGCATCGGCGACAGCGTGTTCGTTGGTCCGGAAGCCGAATTCTTCGTCTTCGACGACGTCAAGTACAAGGCTGACCCCTACAATACCGGCTTCAAGCTCGATTCGTCGGAACTGCCGTCGAATGACGACACCGACTACGAGACTGGCAATCTCGGCCACCGTCCGCGCGTCAAGGGCGGCTACTTCCCGGTCCCGCCGATCGATAGTCTCCAGGACATGCGCTCCGAAATGCTGACCGTGCTCTCGGAAATGGGCGTCGTCGTCGAAAAGCACCACCACGAAGTGGCGGCTGCCCAGCACGAGCTCGGCATCAAGTTTGACGCGCTGGTCCGCAACGCCGACAAGATGCAGATCTACAAATATGTCGTGCATCAGGTTGCCAATGCCTATGGCAAGACGGCAACCTTCATGCCGAAGCCGATCTTCGGCGACAACGGCTCTGGCATGCATGTGCATATGTCGATCTGGAAGGACGGCAAGCCGACCTTCGCCGGCGACGAATATGCCGGCCTCTCGGAAAGCTGCCTTTTCTTCATCGGCGGCATCATCAAGCATGCAAAGTCGATCAACGCCTTTACCAACCCCTCGACCAACTCCTACAAGCGCCTCGTTCCGGGCTATGAAGCGCCGGTTCTGCTCGCTTACTCGGCACGCAACCGTTCGGCTTCGTGCCGCATTCCCTTCGGCTCCAACCCGAAGGCCAAGCGCGTCGAAGTCCGCTTCCCGGATCCAACGGCGAACCCCTACCTCGCTTTCGCCGCCATGCTGATGGCCGGCCTCGACGGCATCAAGAACAAGATCCATCCAGGCAAGGCCATGGACAAGGACCTCTACGACCTGCCGCCGAAGGAGCTGAAGAAAATCCCAACCGTCTGCGGCTCGCTGCGCGAAGCCCTGGAAAATCTCGACAAGGACCGCAAGTTCCTGACCGCTGGCGGTGTATTCGACGACGATCAGATCGACAGCTTCATCGAACTGAAGATGCAGGAAGTCATGCGTTACGAAATGACCCCGCACCCAGTCGAATTCGACATGTACTACTCGGTCTGAGGCATTCGCCACCCTCACGACAGGCTGCGCGTAAGCGCTGCTTGTCGTGTACTGAACGCCTCGTCTCCATGATGCTTCAAGCCGCATCAAGACACGGCATTAAAAAACCGGCAGGCCCGTGATGGCGCTGCCGGTTTTTTTCATTCATCCCGCTCCGACTTGTCCGCGCGGGCAGAGCGGTAGAATTACTGCTTCATATGGGTGCGCAGCAGGTCCAGATAGTCCTGATTGGCGCTATCGGCAGCTTTCGGTGCGGTGCATTGTACTTCATAGGTCGGCTCCAGCCCCCTGCGGACGCAATCACCGATAGTCCAGCCCTGCGGAATTTCCGTCAGATCGATGTCTTTCCACTTCGGGTGACCTGTCCGACGCAGTTCGTCGATGTTGTCGACAATCAGCTTGGTAAAGTCAGACACCGCCTTGCACGCTTTTTGCGAATAGGCATTTTTCTTCGCACCGTATTCATAGGTCATGATTACGGTTTTGACGGCGATGGTCTCGATGGCGGTCGGCTGGAACTTGTAAAGGCCAGCCTGCAGTGTTGTTGGCTTGTAGCTAGCCTTCAAAACACTTTCGGTGATTGGCACCATATGGAAGCGCTCGTCCAGGCGTCCGTCAGCAAGCGCCTCAACAGGCGCGCCTGCGACACGCAGCAGTGCATCGATCTTGCCGTCGCGCAGCTGATCAATCATCTCGTCATTCGACCCCTTGACCAGTTCGACCCCCTTCACCCCAAGAATGTCGAAAACCAGCTGGCCGGTAAGGTTGGCAGCGCTATCTTGCGGTCCAACCCCAACGCGCAAACCGGCAAGATCGGCCAGAGAGTTGATGCCAGAGCGAGCGACGACTTGAACTTCAGCGTCATAGAGCGGCAGCATGATCCGCATGCCCTGCACCGCTGCACGAACATCCGCATTCTGGCTCTGATAGGAGTTCATGTAGTTCAATACGTCGGCAGCCACGATGCCGAACTGGGTATTGGCCCGGTTTCGCACACCGAAGAAGTTTTCCAGCGAACCGCCAGACTCGACGAGATTGAGGTCCAGGCCACATTTCTTGCCGACTCTGGCAATATCCTCAGCGAACGGCCAATGCGTCCCACCGGGCTTGCTGGCCATGATATTGTATTCTGCTCCCTCCGCCTGAACGGCGCCCGGCACAAGGCCGGCAAGCAACGTCAGGATCAGCATCGATAATGTCGCTAGCCTCACAGGTATTCCTCCCAAAAATGATGACTACGGTTTCAAATGTTGCTTCAACAGGTCGAGGTACTGCTCGTTACCGCCGCCCGCAGACGTCGCCGCACATGTCGGTTCGAAGGACGGATCAAGGCCTTCCCGCACGCAAGTACCGACCTGCCACCCAGGTGGAAGCGCTGAAAGATTCACCTGCTTCCACTTCGGATGCCCCTCGCCTTGCAATCGCTCCAAGCCATCGACAATCAGACGGCTGAAATTTTGTACCGAATGACAGCTTTCCCGATGATAGGCATTCCGGCCCGGCTCGTATTCGAAGGTCATCAGCACTGCCTTCACGGCAATCAGATCGACCGGCTGCTCCTGGAAGCTATAGGTGCCAGCAGCGATCGTTGTCGGGGTGTAAGTCCGCATCAACGCTTCGTCGCGGATTGGAAGAAGGTGAAAGCGCGATCCATCGATCGTGTTTTTCACGAATAGAGACGCAGGCGCCCCTGCAACATAGAAGAAGGCGTCAATTTCCCCGCGCTCGAGCATAGGCAACGCCTCGTCTTGTGAAAACTCGAGACGCTGCGCTCCCTTGATACCAAGAATGTCAAGCATCAGGCTGGCGGTCAGATATGTGCCACTATTGACCTTGCCAATCGCCACACGCCGCCCGGAAAGGCTGCGCACATCGGCGATATCCTTGCGGGACAGAATATGGATTTCTTCGTTGTAGAGCGGCAGCATGATGCGCACACCGCGGACAGCCTGTTGTATCTCAGGGTCGGCGGATTCATACGTCTTCAGATATTCGAGGACATCGCTCTGGACGATTCCAAACTGTGTATTGCGACGGTTGCGAAGCGCGCTGAAATTCTCAAGCGAGCCGGCGCTCTCAACGACATTGAGATTGAGACCACAGGATTTGCCAAGCGCAGCGATATCACGACCAAACTGAATATAGGTGCCACTTGGGCCGCCCGTCATGATGTTGCGTTCAAAGTTGTCCGCAAATGACGCGCTGGAAACGAGGCACGCCGTCATAAGGACGACGAAGCCCACGAAGCTTCTCACATACATAAATAATCCCCTTGCCCGCCCCTTATGGGTTTTGTCCGCGCAGAGTCCGGGCAAGGTTATCTGTGCGGTTCTGGTCAGCGTCTGGCCGCAACCAGACGCTCGAACGGAAAACACCGGCCATCAGACCGGTGTTCGCCATTCAATTCTTGAGGTGCAGCTTCAGCAGATCCAGGTAATCCTGGTTGAAGCTATCTGCCGGAGCGGCAGGCGCTGCAGCGCATTCCACCTTGAAGTCAGGCTGGAGGCCCATCTTCACGCAGTCACCGATTTCCCAGCCTGGCGGAATTTCAGTGAGATCCATGTCCTTCCACTTCGGGTGGCCATTCTTCTTCAACTCGTCCAGATGATCAACGATCAAACGAGTCATGCTGGCAACGGCGTTGCAGGCCTCTTTGTAGTAAGAGTTCTTCATGGTCCCATATTCATAGGTCATGAGAACAGTCTTCGAAGATACGATCGGTACATCTGTCTTCTGGAAAGCATAGGTGCCAGCCGGAATGACCATCGGCTTGTAGGTCGCCTTCAGCAGCTCGTCCTCGATCGGCACGATGTGGAAGCGCTCGTCGAGACGACCGTCAGCAATCGCAGGATTGGGCGCGCCTGCGACATGCACGAATGCATCGAGCTCTCCCTGTCGAAGCAATTCAATCATATCATCCAGCGATTGATTGACGCGCTCCGCCGGACGAATATTGAGGATATCAAACACCATCTGGGACGTCAGATTGGCAGAGCTCTCCTTGTTCCCCACACCAACGCGACGACCATTGAGATCCTGCAGGGTGCGGATATCCTTGGTAGCGATGACATGGATTTCAGTATCGTAAAGCGGCAGCATGATCCGCATGCCCTGAACGCTCTGCTGAACTTCCTTGTCTTGCGACTGATAGCTCTTCAGGTAGTCCAGCAAGTCAGCACTAACGAGGCCATACTGCGTGTGCGTCCGATTGCGAACGCCATAAAAGTTTTCGAGCGAACCCTTCGATTCCACGATGTTCAGCGGCATTCCGCATTTGCGGGTGACGCCAAGAATGTCCTGGGCGATCGCGTAGTGCGTCGACCCCTTGTACATGGACATCAGGTTTTGTTCGAGCGACTGAGCTGGCGCTGCCACGAAAGCAGCCGAACACAGCGCCGAAATCATTACGAAAACGCGACTAAACTTCACGCCTCTCTCCCTTTTGGATCAGCAGTCACTATCAAGATTGCGGATAAGATCCCGCAAAGGTACGACCGGGACGTGGTTATTGAATGCAGTAGCGAGACTGCTGGATACGCACTCACCCCTGACGAGGCGAGCCTCAAGATCCTGACGCGCAGACCCAGACAAGGCATCGAGACCAGGAGCCTTTGACAAGGCATCCGCTACGGCGAATGTGGAACGCGGCGTAAGATTGCCACTGGCACTTGGCGACGTCTCCGGCGCAGTCTCCGTGACAGCCGCAGTCATATCCATAGACGACTCAGGCTCAGGCTCACCGGACAAGTCGGGGCCACCAACTGGCTCAGACGCCGGCGAAATAACCTCGGAGACACCTTCCAAAGACGACGAAGAAGAGGCAGGCTCCGATGCCAGCGCCAGCGCATTGACAGCACCGCCGGCTGTCTCCTGCTCTCCCTCAGCCGGAGCGAGCCGATCAGACATCTGTGAAGCACCAGCCGTCATGACGCGAGCGACCTCAGCTTCTGCAGCAGCCTTATCAGCCAGAGCGGAGGCGACCTTACGCTCGGCCTCTTCCTTCTCACGCGTCGCAGCAATGACCTGAGACTGTAAAGCCTCCAACTGCTGACGCAGACCCGCCGCGTCGGCACGATTTGTCTCAACCTCGACAGCGCAGCGCTTCTGCTCATCGAGCGTCCACAACTGACCGTCCAGTCCACCGCCAGATTGAGCCTGAGCGACCGACTGCTGCGCCTGATCCGGAGCCTCCGGAGACATGCTAATGTAACTTGTGATTGCCGCACCAGCTATGAATGCGACAGGAACAGCCATTCCGAGCGCAAGCGGCAGAATGCTGAATTTGCGGTGATGGCCCTGCGCCACGACAGAGTCTTCTTCCCAACGAGTACGCAACTACTTTACCCCTTGTTAATTGCGGTGTTCTTAGCGAAGTACTCTGCGCTCCACAAGTTTGTATGTTCAAAACTAGCACGCGATTACTGATTTAGAGTTAACTCGCCGAGCACCGACCACAATGACACACCTGAATTTGGCGGATTTATGAGCACGACCCTAACGTATTGCCCCTTGAAGTTCTAGGATAAACCGGGTTTTTGCCTTACTCGACTGTGACGCAGGACACAAACTGAGCGACAAGTTTTCACCGCCAACAAAGTGTACATCGGTTTATTCAAAGTTTATTAAATTAAGATCTCATTACATGCCCAGTCCATGTAAAGCATCTCACTTAACTTATGGGTGTGTTGCTCACCCAAATACTCTAGCGCGGTGCCTGCGCCTCCCCGAGCCAAAAACCGGCCAGGCTCCAGCCGGAATGAGCCCTCCGTCACCTGCACCAGAGCATGGATCCACCCTTGCCCAGGGCGCAGCGCGAACGACATGCGACAACAGAAGCGCCACCCTAACCCTTGATTTGGAGGGTCTTTCCACCCAAATATGTGACAGAAAGGAGAAATGCCATGAAACAACGAAGCGCCAAGTTTGGCATCGGAGATGTAGTACGGCATAAGTTCTTCCCGTTCCGTGGCGTGATCTTCGACGTCGATCCGGAGTTCGCCAATACGGAAGAGTGGTGGAATGCCATTCCGGCAGAGGTGCGGCCCAGTAAGGACCAGCCGTTCTATCATTTGCTCGCGGAAAATTCCGAGACGGAATACGTCGCGTATGTATCCGAGCAGAACCTCGAATCGGATTCCAGTCAAATTCCGCTGCGCAACCCGCAGATACAGCAGATCTTTGTCATGGAACAGGCCGGGCGCTACAAGCCTCGGATGAACTTCGCGCACTGAGCAAAGCCAAAGTCACAATTGCAAATGCCCGCATCGGCGAATAGCCGATGCGGGCATAACTCATTCCATCAGACGCGCTGATCAGTTGCCGGTCTTGGCAGCGTTCTGCGCGTCGTTGATGGCCTTGCTGCGCTCTTCCTGACGCTTCTGCATGGCTTCCTGCAGAAGGCGCTGGCGCTCTTCAGCCTGCGACTGCGACATCGCCTCGCCATCGAAAGCACCGGTGAAGCCGGAGAGCGAAATCTTGATCGGGTTCGGCGCGCGACGGAAGTTGATCGAGGTAAAGACCACTTCCTGACCCTTCTTGAGGCTGGCGATCAGCGCATCCGTCAGAGGAATTTCAGCCGTGCAGCGATCTGGAAGGCAAACTGCGTAGTCAACCTTCGTACCTTCGGAACCGTCGATCTGCATGAGGATACCCGGCGGGATCAGACGCGCGGACGGCACCGTCACCTGAAGCAGCTTGCGATTGACCTTGCCTTCGACGGTGATGAGACCGACGGCGGTGATCAGCTGGCCATTGGCAGCCACAATCTGGTTCTGGACGACGCAGACGTCCGACTCCTCCTGCTTCGAGCAGGTCTTGAACCACTTCGCAGCAGAGGCTTCCTGCGCCTGTACGGCAACCGGCGCGGACGTTACCGCGAAGGTCAGAGCCAGTGCAGACATTGCGGTCCGCGTTGCATTCTTAAAATTGAACATCATAGGTATTCCGTCTCCTGAAAGCCCCTGTCGCGCGACGTTTTCCGTCGCGTCGTTGACCGATCCTGCATGCCGGTGACCTGTCGCCCAAATAAGGCAAATGCATGACCTGGCGATCGTCGCACCTGTTACATGCTGGTGGCCGGAATATCCAGCACTTCTTTGCTGCAGGATCGATTCACGCCGCCTAATTCTCATCGCGATGTGTTGGTTTTGTGGTCGCCATGCTAGGTTCCAGCATATTCGAGATTCCACGCCTGAGGAGAAACAGTGTGCGTCGCCTTATCTTCAGCCTGCTTTTGATGTCATACGCCTCCCTCGGACATGCGGAACCGATGCATGGCCTCGCCATGCATGGCGAACCGGCGCTGAGCGCCGATTTTGCCCATTTCCCCTATGTAAACCCAGCGGTAAAAAAGGGCGGCACCATCAATTACGGGGTTGTTGGGACTTTCGACGCACTCAATCCCTTCGTGCTAAAGGGCATGCGGACAAGCGCCAGAGGCCTTTGGGATCCAGAACTCGGCAACTTGTTCTACGAAACCCTGATGACCCGCTCCTCGGACGAGGCCTTTACGCTATATGGCCTCCTGGCTGAGACAGCCGAATGGGACGACGCTCGCAGCTTTGTCCAGTTCAATCTTAATCCATCAGCGCGCTGGCATGACGGCAAGCCGGTGACACCTGAGGACGTGATCTTCTCGTTCGAACTGCTGCGCGACAAGGGACGCCCACCATTCAGTTCGCGCCTTGCAGCGGTTGCGAAAATGGAAAAGGTCGGCGAGCACGGGGTGAAGTTCACGTTCGATGAAAAAGCCAACCGCGAAACGCCACTGATCTTCGCGACAGCAACGCCGATCCTGCCGAAACATGCGATCGATCCGGAAAAATTTGACAAGGCTGGCCTCGACATCCCGATCGGTTCGGGCCCCTATAAAATTAAGGCGCTGCAACCGGGTGACAAGATCACATGGGAACGCGACCCGAACTACTGGGGCAAGGATATCCCCTCGAAAGTTGGGTTCGACAATTATGATGAGATCACCGTCACCTACTTCCTGCAGGAGAACACCCTCTTCGAGGCCTTCAAAAAGGGGTCCATAGATATCTATCCCGAAGGCGACGCCACCCATTGGCAGCGCGCCTATGATTTCCCGGCAGCCACCAAGGGCGATGTCATCAAGGAAACCTTCAAGCCCGGCCTGCCCTCAGGTATGCTCGGCTTCGTCTTCAACACTCGGCGCCCGATATTTGCCGATCAGAAGGTCCGCGAAGCCCTTAGCACCGCCTTCGACTTCGAATGGCTGAACAAGACCCTTTATGAAGGCGCCTTCAACAGGACGCAGAGTTACTGGCAGAATTCGGTGCTCGGCGCCTATGGCAATGCTGCAGACGCCCGCGAACTGGCACTGCTCGGACAAGCCAAGGATCGATTGTCCGCAGAAATCCTGGCAGGCACCTACACGCAGTCTGCAACAGATGGATCAGGCACTGATCGCAAGGCCCTTTCAAAAGCCGTCAAGCTCTTCGCCGAGGCGGGCTACAAGATCCAGGGCGGCAAGATGGTCGACGGATCCGGTCGCCAGCTGGCCTTCGAGGTCATGACGCAGAACGAAGGCCAGGAAAAAATGGCCCTCGCCTTTCAGCGTACGTTGAAGCTGATAGGCGTGGAGATGGGCATCCGCACGGTCGACGACGCACAATATCAGGCGCGATCAAACAGCTTCGACTACGACGTGATCATCAAGGCTTACACGTCCTCTCTATCGCCAGGGGCAGAACAGGTGAACAGATGGGGCTCCGAATCGCGGGATGCGAACGGCAGCTTCAACTATGCCGGTGTCGCTGACCCAGACATCGATCGGATGATCGAAGCGCTGCTTCAGGCCCGCAGCACCGAGGATTTCCAGGCTGCCGTACGCGCCTATGACCGCCTGCTCGTCGCCGGCCACTATGTGGTGCCACTTTATCACGTCGGCGAACAATGGGTGGCTCGGTGGAAACACATCGGCAGACCGGAAACTCAGCCCCTCTACGGCTACCAACGCGCCACCTGGTTCGACGCGCGGATGCAGTAAGTCCCCGGCGGCTCGATTGGAAACCGGCCGGACCTTGTTCCCGGCCAGTTTTGCTTTAAGTGAGCCATTATCAAACGCTGCCGGGCAGCCTTGCTTGAAAGGATGACATCATGGATCGCATCACCATCGACCTCGTATCCGACGTGGTCTGCCCCTGGTGCTACCTCGGCAAGGCGCGGTTGGAGCTTGCGATTGCCGAAGTGCAGGACGAGGTCAGCGTCGACATCAACTGGCGTCCCTACCAGCTCAACCCGGACTACCCGCCGGAAGGTGTCGACCAGCAAGTCGAACTCGCCAAGAAGCTCGGCGGCAAGGAAAACATGGACCGGGCGCATGCACAATTGACGGCGCTCGGTGCGGAAGTCGGGATCAAGTTCAACTTTGGCGCCATCAAGATCGGCCCAAACACGCTCGATGCCCACCGTCTGATTCACTGGGCCGGACAAGAAAGCCGCGAAGTCCAGGGACGCGTGGTCGACCTGTTGTTCAAGGCGAATTTCGAAGAGGGACGCAATATCGGAGATCCGATAGTCCTGCAGGATATCGCAACAGAAGCAGGATTGTCTCGCGACGTCGTCACTTCGCTGCTGTCGGGCGACGCCGATGTGGAACATGTACTGGCCGAAGTCGACGCCGCCAAGCAGATGGGCGTCAATGGCGTGCCATTCTTCATCTTCGACCAGCAATATGCGGTAAGCGGCGCACAGCCTCCAGATGAACTCGCCAATGCGCTGCGGGAAATCGCCAAAGCAAAGGCGGAAGCACTGCGCAATCTGAATTGACGGTCTGGCTGAACAGTCCTATCCCGGTGGTCTGAAGTTTTTTCCCCCGGGATATTCACCTTGTCATCTGACACGACTTTTAAAGGCGTCCTTTTCGCCTTCATATGCTTTGCCGCCTATTCCTTCAGCGATGCATCGGTAAAACTTGTCGAAGGGCGCGTGCCACCTTTCGAGGCCGGCTTTATCGGCAGCCTGTTCGGCTTCGTTGCCATCCCCTTCCTGATGAAGCGCGGCGACCGCTGGAGTGATCTGGTCCGGAGCACCAACTGGCCTCTTTGGTGTCTTCGCTTCGTCTGCTCCTCGGTCGGCACCGTTGGCAGCATCATCGCCTTTACACAGCTGTCGATGGCAGAAGCCTTCTGCCTGATCTTCCTCCTGCCCTCGTTTGCCACGGTGATGTCAGTGGTCTTTCTCAAGGAGAAGGTGGGGATGAAGCGCTGGACGGCTGTCATCATCGGCTTCATAGGCGTGCTCGTGGTCTTGCGACCCGGCTTTCGGGAATTGCAGTCCGGCCATCTGGCGGCCCTCGTTTCCGGCTTCGCCGGCGCGATCTCGATTGTCATCTATCGGGCAATCGGCCCACAGGAGAAAAACATATCGCTCTATGGCGCAGGGCTGCTCGGCAGCATCATCATATGCGCGGTGTTTTCGCTCCCGCATTTCGAGGCACCGGGCGGCAATGACCTATTGCTGCTCGCGGCCTTCGGGCTTCTGGCGGCAGTTGGCAATGTCTTCATGATGCTGGCTTCCTTTTATGCGCCGGCAGCCATCGTCGGGCCGATCCAGTACAGCCAAATGCTCTGGGCAATCCTGCTCGGCTATCTCGTCTTCGGTGACAAGGTCGATTCGGCCATGGCGATCGGCATTGCCCTGATCGTCGGATCAGGCCTGCTCACGCTCATGCGCGAACGCAAACGTGGCGTGGCACTCCCGCCGCCGGTGGCCGGCAAAACGGATGCGGCGTTGGCTATCAAGCCGGAGGATGGCGAATGATCGGAGCAAGCGATCCGGCACAACCATCCGAAGAAGACGCTCTGACCATCCGAAGAGCAGAAAGCTTTGACCTTGCAGGACTTCTGGCGCTGTATCGCGAACTCAATCCCGATGATGCCGAGATATCGGTCGACAAAGCTCACGATAATTTCGACGCACTGAGCCGATTTCCAGGAAGCGCGATCTATGTTGGGCTCATCGATCAGACAATTGCCACGACCTGCACTCTGATTGTCATTCCGAACCTGACGCGAAGTGGCCGACCATACGCACTGGTCGAGAATGTGGTCACCGCAAGTCCTTACCGCGGGCGCGGCTATGGCCGCAAAACACTTTTGCAGGCCTTATCAGCCGCTTGGGAGAACGATTGCTACAAGGTCATGCTACTCACCGGAACCACACGACCTGAAACGTTGGCCTTCTACAAGTCAGTTGGCTTCGAACAGAACAAGACAGGCTTCCAGATTCGTCGCATTGCGGCTCGTGCTGACTGACACCCGCGATCAGCCCTTCGCCAGTTCCGCCAGTTGCGTCATCACGACAGCCGCGCCTGACAGCCGCTTGTCCGGCGTCGGCAGATCGCGGGTGAGGAAGACCGAGTGGTCGGGACGAATTTTCGCCATCGTGCCTTGTTTGGCGATATAGCCGACAAGCGCTGCCGGGTTCGGGAACTGCTTGCCGCGAAACTGTACGACAACCCCCTTCGGCCCCGCCTCCAGCTTCTCGACATTCGCCTTGCGGCAGAGCGCCTTGATGTAGACCACCTTCAACAGGTGCTGAACCTCGACCGGCATCGGCCCAAATCGGTCGATCATTTCGGCACCAAAGGCATCAATGTCGGCCAACTCGGTGATTTCACCCAGGCGGCGGTAGAGGCCGAGCCGCAAGTGGAGATCCGGCACATAGTTGTCCGGGATCATCACCGATGTACCGACCTGGATCTGTGGCGACCAGCCGGTGTCATGCACCTCGTCGACGCCCTTCACTTCAGCGACCGCCTCTTCCAGCATCTGCTGGTAGAGTTCGAAGCCGACTTCCTTGATATGGCCCGACTGTTCCTCACCCAAAAGATTGCCCGCACCTCGGATATCGAGGTCATGGCTCGCGAGCTGGAATCCGGCACCGAGGGTGTCAAGCGACTGCAGCACCTTGAGGCGCCGTTCGGCGCCGGCTGTCAGCACCTTGTTGACCGGTAGCGTCAGAAGCGCAAAGGCGCGCACCTTGGAGCGGCCGACGCGGCCACGGATCTGATAGAGCTGAGCCAGTCCGAACATGTCGGCCCGGTGCACGATCAGCGTATTGGCTGTGGGCACATCGAGGCCGGATTCGACAATGGTCGTTGAGAGCAACACATCATAGCGACCTTCATAGAAGGCATTCATGATGTCTTCGAGCTCGCCAGCGCCCATCTGTCCATGCGCAACGGCAACCTTCAACTCGGGCACGTTTTCATCAAGGAAAGACTTGATGTCGGCGAGATCGGCGAGACGTGGGCAGACATAGAAGCTCTGACCACCGCGATAGTGTTCGCGCATCAGCGTCTCGCGGATCACGAGTGGATCGAAAGGCGAGATGAAGGTGCGGACAGCCATGCGGTCCACCGGCGGCGTGGTGATCAGCGACAGTTCACGCACCCCGGTCATGGCAAGTTGCAGCGTGCGCGGGATCGGCGTTGCAGAGAGCGTCAGCACATGAACGTCGGATTTGAGATCCTTCAATCGCTCCTTGTGCTTAACGCCGAAATGCTGCTCTTCGTCGATGATCAGCAGCCCCAGATTGGCGAAGCTGACGCCCGAGCCGAGCAGCGCATGGGTGCCGACAACGATATCGGTCTTGCCCTCGGCCACTTCCTTCTTGACCAGGTTCAGTTCCTTCGTGCCGACAAGGCGTGACGCCTGCTGAACACGGATCGGTAGGCCGCGGAAGCGTTCAGAGAAGGTTTTGAAATGCTGGCGGGCAAGCAGTGTGGTCGGCACGACTACGGCCACCTGGATGCCGTTCATGGCAGCAATAAAGGCAGCGCGCAGCGCCACTTCCGTCTTGCCGAAACCGACGTCACCACAGACGAGGCGGTCCATCGGCCGGCCCTGACCGAGATCCGAGCGAACCTGCTCGATCGCGTTCATCTGGTCTTCCGTTTCGTCATAGGGGAAGCGCGCGGCAAACTCGTCGTAGAAGCCTTCCTGGGTGGTGAGGACCGGTGCTGTGCGCGTCATGCGCTCGGCTGCAATCCGGATCAGGGCACCCGCCATATCGAGCAGGCGCTTCTTCAGCTTGGCCTTGCGCATCTGCCAGGCGCCGCCGCCCAACTTGTCGAGCTGCACTTCCGTCGCCTCGCCGCCGTAACGCGACAGGAGATCAATGTTTTCGACCGGCAGGAAGAGCTTGGCATCATCCGCATACTGAAGCTCAAGACAGGCATGTGGCGCACCGGCCGCCTCGATCGTGCGCAGGCCGACGAACCGGCCAATACCGTGCTCTGCATGGACAACGACCGACCCCTCGTCGAGACCGGCGGCCTCGGAGATGAAGTCGGCGGCCCGCTTGCGACGCTTGGAGCGCCGGACCATGCGATCACCGAGAATGTCCTGCTCACCGACAATGACGAGATCGCGTGTTTCGAAGCCGCCTTCGAGGCTGAGCACGGCGGTGCCTGCCTCGCCCTTCTTCAATGTCTGGACGTCCTTCAGGGACGAGATCGGCACAAGCCTTTCCAGACCATGTTCGTTCAGGACCTGCAACAGACGATCGAGCGAGCCTTCCGACCAGCCGGAGACAATCACCTTGGCGCCGGTGGCACGCTTGTCGGCGATGTAGCTGACCGCCTGGCCGAAGACGTTGGTCCGGTTGCCTTCTTCGCTTGCTTCATTGGCACTCTTTGCCCAGCGGGGCGTCGGTCTGGCATCGATCTCGACCACCAGCCGGCTGTCGCCGCCTGCTTCGGCAAAGGGTGTGATGCGGATCGGATCGAAGGCATCAAGGGCCTTTCCGAACTCGCCGGCAGCGAGATAGAGGCGCTCCGGCGGGACGGGCTTGTAGGGCGTACCCTGGGCCAGATGGCCTTTGCCGGGGGTCGCCGAGTTGAGGCGCGCCTCGTAATAGTCGCGGATCAGCTTGGCGCGCTCTTCGGCTGCCTCACGCACGGTATGGTCTGTGACCATACGGAAGCCGCGCAAATAGTCGAAGGTGGTTTCCAGCTTGTCGTAGAACATCGGGAGCCAATGCTCCATGCCGGCATAGCGGCGACCCTCGGATACGGCGGCATAGAGCGCGTCGTCGCGGGTGGCGGCACCAAACAGCGAGAGATAGTTCTTGCGGAACCGACTGATGCTCTCGGGCGTCAGCGTCACTTCGCTCATCGGATTGAGATCGAGCGAACGGACCTGAGCGATAGTGCGCTGGTTTGCGGGATCGAAGGAGCGGATGCTCTCCAGCGTATCTCCAAAGAAATCGAGGCGTACGGGTTCTTCCGCGCCGGGGACGAAAACGTCGAGGATGCCGCCGCGAACGGCGAATTCCCCAACTTCGCGCACCGTCGCGACCCGGTCAAAACCGTTCCGCTCCAGACGTGCAGCAATGTCGTCCATGCGCACCTGGTTGCCAGGCTTCGCCGAAAAGCCAAGGCTGTCGATGACATCCGCCGGCGCCACCTTCTGCAACATGGCATTGACCGTGACGAGCACGATCGCCGGGTGCGGATTGAGGTAGAGCGAAATCAGGCCCGACAGTGCCGAAAGCCGACGTGCGGAGACATCAGCCGACGGCGAAACTCGGTCATACGGCAAACAGTCCCAGGCCGGCAGGCTCAAGACCGGGATATCGGGTGCGGCAAAACTCAGCGTCTGTTCGATGTTCTGCAGCCGCTGTCCGTCCGACACCACATAGGCAACCGGTCGACCTTGACGGGCAAGCTCTGCAAGAATGAAGGCATCCATGCCATCAGGGACATGGGACAACGTCAGGGCAGATTGCGCCTCGACGATCCGCTTCACATCGATCAGGGACATCATCGCTTACTTTGTAGCCTTCTCATCGACAACCGGCGAAAAATCCGGGCGCAGCGCCGAAATCCGTTCGAAGAGCGGAGTCTGGAGATGGGCGGGAACCGGTTCCGCTCCGGTAATGTAGCGGACAAGATCGTTATCTTCCTCGGCCATGATCCGTTCGAGCTCGTCGAGATCTTCGTCGCTCAAGCCCGCGATCTCGGCCTCGCAGAACTGACCCAGCATCAGGTCCATCTCGCGGATGCCGCGGTGCCAGCAGCGGAACAGGATACGCCGGCGGCGCGGATCGAGGTCGACACTGCTTCTCACCAGTCCAGTCATTTTCGCATCCTTCGTCTTGTTGCGCCTCTATAGAACAGGGTTCAGCAAATGTCAGCTTGCCAAGCCGGCAAATTGCGATGCATTTTGCCGCCGTCATGCGCCCAAACATTCTCGATCCCCTCTTCGCCTCCGTCTCGTCTCTTCCAGGCGTCGGCCCGAAGGTCGCCAAGCTCCTTGCCACACTCGTCGGTCGCGACGAAGGTGAGGAAGCGCGCGTGCTCGACCTTCTCTTCCTTGCGCCACACCGGCTCATCGACCGCCGGCATCAGCCGGGGATCGCCTATGCCCAACAGGGGACGCTGGTCACCATCACCGGCCGGGTCGACCGCCACCTGCCCCCTCCGCCGGGCAAGAACAACATGCCGTATCGCGTGATGCTCCATGATGAGACGGGAGAATTGGCGCTCACCTTCTTCAGGGTCAAGGGCAACTGGCTGGAGAAAGCGCTTCCCGTCGACGAGATCATCATGGTGTCGGGCAAAGTCGACTGGTTCAACGGCCGCGCCTCCATAATCCATCCCGACCTGATGGTGAAAGCGAGCGAAGCGGAGAACCTGCCGCTGGTCGAGCCGGTCTACCCCCTGACATCAGGCCTTTCTCCGAAAGTTCTCCGCAAAGCGGTCGAGGCGTCGCTGGAGAAAACACCCGATTTTCCCGAATGGGCAGACGGTGCGCTGGCAGCCAAGCAAGGTTTTGGTAGCGTGCGTGACTGCCTCCTGGCCCTACACAATCCGCGCGACGAGAAAGATATCGATCCTCAGGCACCGGCGCGGCGCAGGCTCGCCTATGATGAGTTTTTGGCAGGTCAGGTGTCTCTTGCATTGGTGCGGCAGAAGCTGAGGCGCGTGCCCGGAACACCGATCCGCCCCACAGGCGAACTGAGCGGCAAGATCCGCACAGCCCTGCCCTTCACCCCGACCAACAGCCAGTTGACTGCGATCGACGACATTCTGAAAGACATGGGATCCGACCAGCGCATGCTGCGGCTCGTCCAGGGCGATGTGGGCGCCGGCAAGACATTGGTCGCTCTGTTTGCCATGGCGGCCGCCGTCGAGGCTGGCGGACAGGCCGTGCTGATGGCGCCAACGGAAATTCTGGCGCGCCAGCATCACGCGACGCTCTCCAAACTCGGTGCTCCGGCTGGACTGCGCATTGACGTTCTGACAGGTCGCACCAAGGGCAAGGAGCGCGAGGCAATCCTGGAGCGCATCGCCTCCGGTGAGGCCCAGATCGTCATTGGAACACATGCGCTGTTCCAGGACGCGGTAAGCTATCGGAACCTGACGCTTGCTGTTGTCGATGAGCAGCACCGGTTTGGCGTGCATCAGCGTCTCCGGCTGACATCGAAGGGTATATCCCCGCACATGCTCGTCATGACCGCGACCCCAATCCCGCGCACACTTGTCCTTGCCGCTTTCGGTGACATGGACGTCTCGAAACTGACGGAAAAGCCTGCCGGACGGAAGCCGATCCAAACGGTTACCGTCCCGACCGAACGCGTACCCGACGTGATCGAGCGACTGCGCGCTGCAATTGCCGATGGCAAGAAAGCATACTGGATCTGCCCTCTGGTCGAAGAAACCGAGGAAAGCGAGCTGATGTCGGCTGAGGAGCGCCAGTCAGTGCTGGCGCAGTTTATCAAATCACCCATAGGACTGGTGCACGGACGCATGGCCGGACCTGAAAAGGATGCCGCCATGCTCGCCTTCAAGAACGGCGAGACACGCCTTCTGGTCGCAACAACCGTGGTCGAAGTAGGCGTCGACGTTCCGGATGCGACGATCATGGTGATCGAACATGCCGAGCGTTTCGGACTGGCGCAGCTTCACCAGTTGCGTGGTCGCGTGGGCCGCGGAAACGAGGCGTCCAGCTGCATCCTCCTCTATAAGGGGCCTCTCGGCGAAACCGGCACCGCGCGTCTGTCGATCTTGCGGGATTCGGAAGACGGGTTCCTGATTGCCGAAGAAGACCTGAAACTGCGTGGCGAAGGAGAAGTCCTCGGCACACGTCAATCGGGAACGCCAGGCTTCAAGATCGCCAGCCTGGAGCATCACGGCGATCTTCTGGAAATCGCTCGAAAGGATGCCGCCTATCTGCTTGAGCGGGATCCTGAATTGTCGTCCGAACGCGGCCAGGCTGTGCGCACGCTGCTGTACCTGTATCGCCGCGACGAAGCGATCCGCTTCCTGCATGCGGGATAGCGACCTCGAAAGTCAACTCAGCCCGACCTTTTGGGGCGGCGCAGGCCGATCTTCAGCTGCGAGCTCGGCAAATGCAGCCATGGTATCGGCAGCGGACGGCTTATAGTCAGGCGTGACCAGGCCCGCACTGATCAGGAGTTTGACACCCTCTTCGGGCGTCATATCCAGCAACATCAACTTGCTGCGCGGCACGAACATCAGAAATCCGGCCGTCGGCACAGGTGTCGGCGCCAGGAACACGGCGACCATCTCTTCCCCGTTTTCGTTGAGCTTTGCCGCAATCTCACCCTTGGCATCAGAGGACACGAAGACCAGCGCCCAGGTGCCCGCGCGAGGGAACTCGATCAGACCGACCTTCTTGAAGGAATTGCCCTGCTCCTTCAGCACCGTCTCGAAAATTTGCTTGGTGCTCTTGTAGACCGTGCGCACCAACGGCATGCGGTTGAGGATGTTCTCGCTGTAACCGACGATAGAACGCCCGATCAGATTACGGCCCAGGAAACCGACCAGCGTAATGAAGGTGATGGCAATCAGAAGGCCGGTGCCGGGGATAGCAAACTTGAGATAGGCCTCCGGATTGTAGCGATCCGGGAGATAGGGTTTGACCCAGCTGTCCGCCCAATGGATGAAAGTCCATGTCAGATAGATCGTGATTGCCATTGGCGCACAGATGATCAATCCCGTCAGGAAATTGTTCCTGAGGCGGGTCGCCAGCGAAATTCTGTCCGTCGAATCAGTCATGCCTCGCCATCATTGTGCATCGCCGTACAGCGAGGACATTGCCGGACACCGGCCGTGGGCGCAAGGGCGACATCCGCCCGCGACCACGGACAGAGATCACTCGACCGTGACCGACTTTGCCAGATTGCGCGGCTGGTCGACATCCGTGCCCATGAAAACAGCCGTGTGATAGGCGAGCAGCTGGATCGGGATCGAATAGACCATGGGCGAGATGATCTCGGCAACGGTCGGCAGGACGATCGTCGCCATCGTCGCGAGCTTTGAGGCAGCAGCCCCCTTCTCATCCGTGATGAAGATGATCCGCCCACCGCGGGCTGCCACCTCCTGCATGTTCGACACGGTCTTTTCGAAGAAACGGTCGAAGGGCGCAATGACGATGACCGGCATGTTTTCGTCGATCAGGGCGATGGGGCCGTGCTTCAGCTCACCAGCAGCATACCCCTCGGCATGGATATAGGAGATTTCCTTCAGCTTCAGGGCGCCCTCAAGCGCCAATGGATAGCTGGTACCGCGACCGAGATAGAGCACGTCCTTGAATTTTGAAAGATCGCGTGACAGTGCCTCGATCTGTGGCTGGATAGCGTTGAGCACTTGGCTCATGATCCGCGGCATTTCAATCAGGCTGTGAACGAGCTGCCTTTCCTCGAGTTCCGTCAAAGTACCACGGGCACGACCGGCGGCCACGGCGAGCGACGCCAGAACCGCGAGCTGGCAGGTGAAGGCCTTAGTCGATGCAACACCGATTTCAGGCCCAGCCAGGATAGGGAAAACAGCATCCGCTTCGCGGGCAATCGTCGATTCCTTCACATTGACCACGGCGCCGATCTTCAGGCCATTTTCACGGCAATAGCGCAGTGAGGCAAGCGTATCCGCCGTTTCGCCCGACTGAGAAATGAACAGGGCTGCCTGATCCGGAGAAAGCGGCATTTCGCGGTAGCGGAATTCGGAGGCGACATCGATTTCAACCGGCAGACGGGCATAACGCTCGAACCAATACTTGCCGACCAGTCCGGCGAGATAGGCCGTACCACAGGCGGAAATGGCAAGACCGCGCAGAGTGGTGAAATCGATCCCGGTATTGACGGGCCGCACCTTCTGCTCGGCGAAGTCGACATAATGCGACAGAGCATGGGAGATAACCTCCGGCTGCTCATAAATCTCCTTCTCCATGAAGTGACGATGATTGCCCTTGTCGATCATGTAGGCGGAAGCAGACGAAATCTGCACGGGACGTTCGACGCGATTGCCGTCGAGATCGAAGATTTGGGCACCCGCTCTGCCGATGACGGCCCAGTCGCCGTCATGCAGATAGGCAATACGATTGGTGAAGGGCGACAGCGCGATGGCATCCGAACCGAGGAACATCTCGCCATCGCCAAAACCGATGGCGAGCGGTGGACCAGAGCGGGCGGCCATGATCGTCGACGGATCATCTTCGAAGATGACGGCAAGCGCATAGGCGCCGGTCACGTGGCGCAACATCTCATGCATTGCCTCCCGACGGCCAAGTCCCTCACGGCGATATTTGGCGAGAAGCTGAGCCACAACTTCCGTGTCGGTCTGGGTGACGAAGGTCGCGCCCTCCGCTGCAAGGGTGTCCTTGATCTCGGAGAAGTTCTCGATGATCCCGTTATGGACGACTGCAACGCCATCGACGAAATGCGGATGGGCATTGGTCTCGTTCGGCACGCCATGCGTCGCCCAGCGGGTATGTGCGATGCCGATGAGGCCCGGCAGCGGATCACTGGCAAGCTTGGTCTCAAGGTTGAACAGTTTGCCCTCGGCGCGGCGCCGGTCGAGCCTGTTGTCATGGATCGTCGCAACACCGGCAGAATCATAGCCACGATATTCGAGGCGTTTCAGCGCATCGACCAGACGTTCCGCGACCGGCTTGTTACCGACGATGCCGACAATACCGCACATGAGCTTCTCCGTATTCCGTAAGACTTCGCGCACTGTCCTACCGTCTCCGGCAGGATTGGCAATCGCGCGACCTGTCAAATTGCGTTTCGTCTCGTAATGCAACGCAGCATTACGCTCTGTGATAAAGGGATCAGGTCTTGGCTTTCTTCGCCGCCTTGATCGCCAGATTGCGTTCGCGGATAACGGCAGCACGGCCCGGCTTCATATCCTGGCGGGCGCGCCCGAAGGCCAAAGCGTCGGCCGGGACATCTTGCGTGATTACGCTGCCGGACGCGACAAGCGCGCCGTCACCGATAGAAACCGGCGCAACGAGCGATGAATTTGAGCCGATGAAGGCACCCGCTCCAATCCGCGTCTCGTGCTTGTTCACCCCGTCATAATTGCAGGTGATCGTGCCCGCGCCGATATTGGTGTCCGCACCGACGAAGGCATCGCCGATATAGGTCAGGTGATTGACCTTGGCGCCCCTGCCAATCTCGGCCTTCTTAACCTCGCAGAAATTGCCGACCTTCGACCCTTCACCGAGATTGGCACCGGGCCGCAGCCGGGCAAAGGGTCCAACGGTGGCACCGGTGGAGACATGGCAGCCTTCAAGGTGGGAGAACGCATGGATCACCGCCCCCCCTTCAATGCTGACGCCGGGCCCGAAGACCACGTTCGGCTCGATCAGCGCATCCTGGCCGATCACTGTGTCATGGCTGAGGAAAACGGTCTCCGGCGCGATCATCGAAACGCCGGACACCATCAATTCGTGCCGGCGGCGCTCCTGCCACAGGCGTTCGACTATTGCGAGCTCGGCGCGATTATTGCACCCCGTCAACTCGCTCTCGGGCGCATCTACTGCCACAGCCTTGCCGCCCAGCGAACGCGCGATCTCAACAACGTCGGTCAGGTAATACTCACCCTTGGCATTGCTGTTGCCGATCCGCTTCAGAAGATCGAGCGCCTTGCGGCCATCGATGGCCATCAAACCGCTGTTGCACCAGGTAACCGCTCGCTCGGCCTCGGTCGCGTCCTTTTCCTCGCGGATAGCGACCAGTTCGCCGTTCTCCACCAGAAGACGGCCATATCCTGTCGGTCGCTCCGTATGGAAACCGATCACGGCCACATCCGCGCCGCTCGAAAGCGCGTCCCTCGCAGCTTTAAGCGGACCCGCCGTAATCAGCGGCACGTCGCCATAGGCAATCAGAATTTCGTCATATCCGCGCGCGATGGCATCCCGGGCCATCAGCACGGCATGTCCTGTCCCCAGCCGTTCGGTCTGCAAGAAACTCTCGACCTCGACGGCACCGATCTTCGCGGCAGCTGCAACACGCTCGGCGTCGCGCCCTAGCACAAGCGCCACATCCGATATTCCTGACCCGGCGATGGATGCAACCACATGTGCAATCATCGGCCATCCACCGACCGGGTGCAGGACCTTTGACATCGAGGATTTCATTCGGGTGCTGTCGCCAGCGGCGAGGACGACGGCGAGACATTTGCGTGTCATGCGAGGCTCCAGGCAGGGATAAAAGTGCGCGTTCAGTACCCTTCAGGGATGCCGGCCGCAAGCGGTATCACCAGAATCACTTCGCAGCGGGCTGACGCAGGATGCCTGCAAGCGCTGTCGACCGGCCGCCTTCGACGACGGCATGGGTGGCAGCCCTTGCTGCCTCGGCATCCCCCGCCTCCAGCGCCTCGACAATCGCCAGATGGGCGGCGACGATATTGTGGCGACGATCAGACAGGACTGGCGCAAGTGAAATCATCAAGGCTCCTTCAAGGGCTGCCTTGATGAAGCCAATCATGCTGTCGAGGAAGATATTGCCACCCAGCAGGGTCAGGTGAATGTGGAAGCGCAGATCCGCCTCGACCTGTTCATCGAACGAAACTGGAGCATCGAGAAGAAGAGCGTATTGACGCAGTGCCGCACAGTCTTCCGCCGTCGCGTGTTTGACAGCTGCAGCGGCCGCAGCCGGCTCAAGCAGAAGTCTCACATCATAGAGATGGTTGATGAATTCCGCGGTGACACCCGCTTCAAAATGCCACCGCAATACATCCTCGTCGAGCAGATCCCAATGGCACTTGTCGGTCACACGGGTCCCAACCCGCGACTTTGCGATGATCAAGCCTTTTGCAGACAGTGTCTTCATCGCCTCGCGCAGCACAGAGCGAGACACGTCAAAGCGTCTCTCCAATAGCGGATCTCGCGGCAGCGTCTCACCGACGGGAAACTCGCCGCTCACGATGGCAAGACCAATTTCCTCGACGACCTTGGCGTGACTGCCCTTGAGCTTCGTGCCCAGCTTCAACCCGCTCACATCCTGCCTGCGCATGCCAAAGCCTCCTGTAGAAGAGGCTAGTTACATGAGGTGCCAGGGACGGTGAAGCCCGTAGTTGAGCACATTCACAATTAGACAAAGAAAAGAGGGCGCCAGTGGCGCCCTCCAGATGCAATGATACGACCAAAACTTACTGTGGCAGCTTGTCGTCGACGCCTTCGATGTAGAAGTTCATGCCAAGGATCGTGCCGTCGTCGGCCGACTCACCAGCCTTCAACCAAACGCTGCCGTCCTGCTTGTTGACAGGGCCGGTGAACGGCTTCAGCTCGCCAGACTTGATCTTGGCTTCCGTTTCCATCGCCATAGCCTTCACGTCGTCGGGCATGTTCGTGTAGGGAGCCATGGTCAAAATGCCATCCTTGAGACCATCAAAGGTCTGCTGCGACGTCCATGTGCCATCAAGGACAGCCTGGGTGCGCTTGATGTAATAGGCAGCCCAAGTATCGACGATGGCGCTCAACTGCGCCTTTGGACCTGCGGAGATCATGTCGGAAGCCTGACCGAAAGCCTTGATTCCGCGCTCTTCAGCAACCTGCATCGGCGCCGTCGTGTCGGTGTGCTGGGTCAGAACGTCAACGCCCTGGTCGATCAGTGCCTTGGCGGCGTCTGCTTCCTTACCGGGATCGAACCACGTGTTGACCCAGATGACCTTCAGCTTGAAGTCCGGATTGACGCTGCGCGCGCCATGCAGGAACGCGTTGATGCCGCCGACGACTTCCGGAATCGGGAAGGAGGCAATGTAGCCTGCAACACCCTTCTGAGACATTTTACCGGCGATCTGGCCGTTGATGTAACGGCCTTCGTAGAATCGCGAATTGTAGGTCGCGACATTGGCAGACGACTTGTAGCCGGTCGCATGCTCAAATTTCACATCCGGAAACTTCTCGGCAACCTTCAAAGTTGCGTCCATGAAGCCGAACGATGTCGTGTAGACCATGGCGCAACCCGACCGCGCCATGCGCTCGATCGCACGCTCGGCGTCTGGACCTTCCGGCACGTTTTCCAGGAATGGCGTTTCGATCTTGTCGCCGAAATGTGCCTGAAGCGCCTGGCGGCCGATGTCATGCGCCTGGGTCCAGCCGCCATCAGTCTTCGAGCCGACATACACGAAGCAGATCTTGGTCTTGTCCTGGGCGGCGGCCGGTGCCGCGACGGCAACGATCGCAGCCGCCGATGCGGCGAGCGCGAGAAGGAAAGTCTTCATGGTTTACCCCTGTCTGGTTAGGTTGGAATTCTTGTTGTTAGCGATCCGGCACGAACGGCTTGCCGAGCGAGGCCGGCGTATTGATCAGTGTCGTGCGGCGATTATGCGAGATGATCACCAGGACGACAATGGTCGCCGCATAGGGCAGAGCGGACAGAAATTGTGAAGGCAACCCCAGCCCGAGCGCCTGGGCATGCAACTGGCCGATCGTCACAGCCCCGAACAGATAGCCGCCGGCCAGAACCCGCCAAGGACGCCATGCGGCAAACACGACGAGGGCGAGCGCGATCCAGCCCCGACCCGCCGCCATGTTCTCTACCCATTGGGGCGTATAGACCAGCGACAACTGGGCACCTGCGAGGCCGGCGCAGGCCCCGCCGAACAGAACCGCGAGATAACGCGTGCGGATCACCGGCAGCCCGAGCGTATGCGCCGAGCCATGGCTGTCTCCGATCGCACGCAGCTTCAGGCCTGTCCGGCTTTTGAACAGAAACCAATTCACGCCGACGACCAACACGATCGACAGATAGAAAAACAGATCCTGACGGAAGAGGATTGGGCCGACAAAGGGAATGTCAGCCAAAAGCGGCACCGCGATCGGCTGCATCTTGATCCCCGGCACACCAACGACGCCCTCGCCGATCATGCCTGACAGCCCAAGTCCAAGGATGGTCAGCGCAAGGCCGGTCGCTACCTGGTTGGCAACGAGCGTCAATGTCAGGAATCCGAAAAGCAATGAGAAAGCTGCACCAGTCACGATGCCGGCCAGAAGCCCCATATAGGGAGATCCGGTCGCCTGCGTTGCGATGAACGCACAGACGGCGCCAATGATCATCATGCCCTCGACGCCGAGATTCAACACGCCCGAGCGTTCCGTCACCAGTTCACCCATGGCCGCAATCACCAGTGGAGTGGACGCCGTGATGATGGTCAGAGGAATGGCTTCAATGATCATGATACGGCCTTGCCGGATGCGCTGCGAGCCCGATCGAAGACGAGGCGGACCCGGTAGAGGATGAGAGTATCGCAGGAAAGAACAAAGAACAGCAGCAAGCCCTGGAACACGCGAGTGACCTTGTCGGACACCCCAATCGACAGCTGCGCCGCCTCCCCGCCGAGATAGGTGAGCGCCAGCACGAAACCAGCCGCGATAATGCCAAGCGGATTAAGCCGACCGAGGAAGGCAACGATGATCGCCGTGAACCCGTAACCAGGCGATATAGACGGCTGCAGATGGCCGATTGATCCCGAGACTTCCGATATGCCGGCAAGCCCAGCCAAGGCACCCGAAAACATAAGTGAGAACCAGACCATCTTGCGAGCCGAAAAGCCGGCAAAGCGCCCTGCCCGCTCGGACTGCCCGAGCACGACAACCTGGAAGCCCTTCAGTGTGAAACGCATCATGAACCAGACAGCGAAGGCCGCAACCAGAGCGAAGATAAGCCCCATATGGGCACGTCCGGAAGACAGGATCTCGGGGAGAACGGCTTCTGTTACGAAAGACCTCGACTGGGGAAAGTTGTAACCGGCCGGATCCTTCCAGACGCCGCGTGTCAACCAATCCAGGAACAGCTGGGCGATATAGACCAGCATCAGGCTGGTCAGGATCTCGTTCGTGTTGAAACGAGTCTTGAGAAATGCTGGAATGGCCCCATAGACCGCGCCGCCGATTGCTCCCATGATCATCATCAGTGGAAGAAGCAGGGGGGAATGCCACTCGTAGAAGGTAATCGGCAGGATGGACCCGATAATCGCGCCAACTGTGAACTGCCCCTCGGCGCCGATATTCCAGTTGTTTGACCGGTAGCAGACGGAAAGGCCGACCGCGATCAAGATCAGCGGTGCAGCCTTGATCGCCAGTTCATGCAGCGACCAGACCTCAAGCAGGGGTTCAATGAAGAAGCTGTAGAGCGCTGACAAGGGATCCTTGCCGAGCAGCATGAACATGATCCCGCCGAACACGAGGGTAAGCCCGAGCGCCAGCAGCGGCGACACGATTGCAAAGACAGGCGACTGGCGCGACCGACGTTCCAGTTCAATGCGCATGACCGCTCTCCAGTCCGTGAAGTCCGCCCATCAGGACACCAATTCGTTCGCGCGTCATGTCGCTGGCTGGATAGGCAGCAGACAGGCGCCCTTCAGAAATGGCGGCAATGGTGGATGCGACTTCGAAGATCTCATCGAGATCCTGACTGATCACCACCACGGCCGAGCCGCTCCTTGCCAGATCGACGAGCGCCTGGCGGATACGGCTAGCCGCCCCCGCATCCACACCCCAGGTCGGCTGGTTGACGATCAGCACAGAAGGCTGACGGTCGAGTTCGCGCCCGACGATGAACTTCTGCAGATTGCCGCCGGATAGCGAACCCGCGGCCGGATCGTCGCCACTCTTGCGCACATCCATCATCTCGCAGATCCGTCTCGTTGCCTGCTGCACAAGCCCATGGCGAATAAGACCAAGCCCGCCACCGGCCAGATAGGCAAGACGGTCCGAGGCGTTGCGCGACAAGACGAGGTTTTCCGATAGGCTGAGCGCGGGCACAGCCGCGTGACCATGGCGTTCTTCTGGAACGAAACCAGCCCCCATCAGGCGCCGTTCATTTATGCCAAGCTCTCCAACCGACCGCCCCCGCAACTGAATGGCATCGTTTTCCGGCACCGGATACTCACCAGACAGCGCATCGAAGAGTTCGCTCTGTCCATTGCCCGCGACCCCGGCAATCGCCAGGATTTCGCCGGTGCGCACGCGCAAATTGATCGACTTCAGCGGCATGGCAAAAGGGGAGCGCGGATTGACGGAAAGTGCCTTCACTTCCAGCTGGATTGGACCCGCTTCGACAGATGCAGGTCGCTCGACGCCAGCCACATCGGCACCCACCATCATGCGAGCAAGCGACGCAGGCGTCTCCGTGCGCGGGTTGCAACTACCCGTCACCTTGCCGTGGCGCAGCACAGTCGCGCGATCACAGATCCGCTGAACTTCCTCCAGACGATGGCTAATATAGAGGACTGACCGGCCCTCAGACTTCAGCTTCAACAACGTCTCGAACAGCTTGTCAGCCTCTTGCGGCGTCAGCACAGACGTTGGTTCGTCGAGAATGATCAGCTTTGGATTCTGCAGGAGCGCCCGAACGATCTCGATCCGCTGGCGCTCGCCGACGGACAAGTCCGCAACATGAGCGTAAGGGTCGAGCGGAAGCCCATAGGCGTTTGATAGATCTGCCGCCTTGCGAGCAAGGTCCGCCATTGAAATTTTTTCGTCAAGCGAAAGCGCAATATTCTCGGCGACTGTTAGCGCCTCGAAGAGGGAAAAGTGCTGGAAGACCATACCAATGCCAAGCCGCCTTGCCGCAGCAGGATTGGCGATCAGGGTCTCGTGCCCCTCCCACGAAACGCTCCCGTCGGAAGGCGCAAGAATGCCGAACAGCATCTTTACCAGCGTCGACTTTCCAGCGCCATTCTCACCAAGTAGAGCGTGAATTTCACCATGACCAATGTCGAGATCAATTCCATCGCACGCCTTGAAACTGCCGAACAGCTTCGTCAGGCCACGGACGGCCAAGAGCGGCTTCTCACCCCCGGATTGCGATTGCGACACGTATCCCCCTCACACACACACTGGTCTCGGCCGGATCTTTCGTCCAGTCCTCGCTCAATTCATAACCAGTTTGCGGCGGCGCACAACATATGGGCAGAAGGATTTTTTGGTTTTCCCCGAAGCTCGGAGACAAACGTCAGGCGGTTTTCCCGAGCCAGGGGAGAATCTGCAGAATGCCGCCGATCACATAGAGGTAGATACCGCTGACAACCATGCCGATCTCAACCCACATCGGCGTCTCGAAATGCAGGAGCAGCGCATAGCCGCCGAACCCACACCATGCAAAGAACACCGCCATATTAAGCGGTCGCAGGCGCTTCACGCGGACGGGATGCAGGAAATGGATTGGCAGGAATGTGAGAAAAACGGAAAGCAGCACCGCAATCAACGCGGCTGTAGCGCTGACATCGACGACGAACAGTGTGAAGATCAGCATGTTCCAGACAACGGGGAAACCGGAGAAGAAATACTCATCCGTCTTCATTCCCATATCAGCGTAGTAGATCGCGCTCGAAACGACAATCAATCCCGCAGCGACGAAGGACCATGGCTCACCGATCATGCCGCTCTGATAGAGCGCAAAGGCTGGCAAAAGCACGTAAGTCACGTAGTCGATGATATTGTCGAGCGTATCACCCGACCAGTTGGGCAGAACTTCCTTGACCCGGACCTTGCGCGCGATCGGGCCGTCTATGCCATCGACCAGGAGAGCCAGCCCGAGCCACCAGAACATGTCGACGAAACGATGTTCGGCCGCGGCAACGACGCCGAGAAATGCCAGAAAGGAACCGGAAGCTGTAAGAATGTGTACCGAGAACGCGCGGATCTCCGCATAGGGCACCCGCTTGTAGTTGAAGATCTTCATCCTTGCTCCAGTTCGGCAGGCCGGGAAAGCGAACGGTATCGGATGAAATGTCGGCATTTGCAACAACATGACGCGCAATTCACCGTTCAGGCGTGACTGACGACACGTCCACTGCGCCAATTCGGCCCATGGATTTCACCGAGAGGGAGAGCTAGATAGACAGGATCGAACAAGAGGACAGTCCGAGATGCAGGAAAGCTTTGACATCGCCGTTATCGGATCGGGACCAGCGGGGCAGATCGCCGCCATTGCTATGGCCCGCGGTGGACGACGAGTCGCACTCATCGGACCGGAAGCGGATCTTTCGGACCGCAGAACGACCGCCCTGATGGACCAGTCACTTGCAATGATGGCGCGTCTCGGTCTTTGGGAGGTGATCAAGCCGCATGCCGCCGCGCTTTCGACCATGCAGATCCTCGATGGCACGAACAGGTTGCTGCGCGCGCCGACAGTGGCATTTCGAAGCGCCGAGATCGGCCTTGATGCTTTTGGCTACAACATTCCAAACACTGCACTGCTCAGTGCCTTGGCAAGCGCCGTTTCGGCAGAACCGCTGATCGAGCGCTTCGCGGTAGCTGCCGATACCATTTCGATGACGCAGGATCAGGTCGAAATCTCCCTTGCAGATGGCCGCCCCATCTCTGCAGCCTTTGCCATCGCCGCAGACGGCAAGCGATCGGTGACAAGAGAGGCAGCAGGTGTTGGGGTCAAGACATGGTCGTATCCGCAGACCGCCCTTGTCCTCAATTTCAGCCACACGCTCCCGCACCAGAATATATCAACGGAATTCCATACCGAGTCGGGCCCCTTTACCCAGGTTCCACTGCCTGGCCTGCGTTCAAGCTTGGTCTGGGTCGTGACACCCGCTGAGGCGGAGCGATTGCTGACGCTTGATGCCGCCGGGCTTTCCCTTGCCGTCGAAAACCGGATGCAATCGATGCTGGGTAAGGTGACTGTCGAGAACGGGGCACAAGCGTGGCCACTGTCTGGCATGACCGCACATCGCTACGGCAAAGGGCGGGTCGCTTTTGTTGGTGAAGCGGGTCACGCGTTTCCGCCAATTGGAGCGCAAGGGCTCAATCTCAGTCTGCGCGACATTGCGGCCTTGGAAGAAATCGTGCTCGATCGCACCTCGCGCGCAATCCCGGCTGATGCCGGTGATCGGTTCGACCAAAAGCGGCGGATCGACATTACGAGCCGCACCGTCAGCGTCGACCTGCTCAACCGCTCATTGCTGTCCAGTCTTCTGCCTGTCCAGATGCTGCGCGCGGCTGGCCTTCAGGCGCTGTCGAGCGTCTCGCCCTTGCGTCATCTCGTCATGCAGGAGGGTGTAGCGCCAGGTCGCAGCCTGCGCAATTTGCCAACGATGCTACGGGAAAAGATCCGGCGGTAACAAGCCGTTGGTGATTGCAAACAGCAGCGCGGATACGGAAAATACGGAGATCACCGTTGTGATCAGGATTGTGGCCGACGCCCTCTCCTGCCAGACGCCATATTGCTGACCAAGAACAAAGACGTTTGTAGCAGTCGGAAGTGCCGCGAGTAGAACGGCAGCCTGGATCCACACAGGCTTAAAGCTCCCTGCTAGGCTGAGAGTGATCCATATCAGCATGGGATGGACGACGAGCTTGATCGGGACAAGATAGCCGATCTCAACCGGTATCCGTTTAAGCGGCCTCAAAGCCAGCGTTACCCCCATGGCAAAAAGCGCGCATGGTGCGGCGGCCTGTGCGAGATAGTCGACAAGTCGCAGTGCGGCCACCGGAACTTCGAGCCTGAGCGCCGCAACGATAAAGCCAAGCGCGGTTGCCACAATAAAGGGGTGGGTCGCCACCTTTTTCACCACTTCAAGAACAAGCTGGTGAGCAGGTCGTCTCTCATCACCGGCGATCGCCATCATCGCAGGTGCCACCATGAAATGCAGCGCATTCTCGAAACACACGATGAGCGCCACGGGCACGGCAGCCTGGTCCCCGAAGGCAAGAAGCCCAAGCCCCGGCCCCATATAGCCAATATTGCCATAGGCACCACCGAATCCCTGAATCACGCATTCATCGAAGCGGTTGCGCCGAATGTAGCGGCCGATCAGGAAGGCGAGCGCAAAGACCAGATAGGTTCCGAAAAGATCGGCAGCAATGAAGTCAACCTGCGCAAGGTCCTCGATCGGCGTGCGAGAGACGAGCTTGAAGAAGAGTGCCGGCAAGGCGACGTAGATGATGAAGACATTGAGCCAGCCAAGCGTTTCGGCCGTCTGATGCTTGAGTTTGGCAACGACAAAGCCGATCAGGATCAGCCCGAAGAATGGCAGAACCAGTGCCAGAATATCTGCCATGCGAAACCCCGCCAGTTACCCCGGACGCGCATGTCGGGAATGCCCCTCGCTTAGCCGATTTGCGACAGGATTGGAAAGGTCTGCTGAAACCAGATCGCCATGTCTGAGATATAACCGAAGATGAAGGCGAGACCAGTCAATACCAGGAGGCCGCCCATTGCCTTTTCGACATGGCCGAGATGCCGGCGGAAGCGTCCAAGGAACCGCATGAAGGACCCGGAAAAGCCGGCTGCAATCCAGAAGGGAACTGCAAGGCCGAGCGAATAGATCGCAAGCAGCAGAGCGCCGTCCCCAACCGTTTCCTTCGAGGCGGCGACCCCCAGAATAGCGCCTAGGACCGGTCCAATGCAGGGCGTCCAGCCAAACGCGAAGGCAAGGCCCATGACATAGGCACCCGACAACGTTGCAGGCTTTCCGCCGCCAGCAAACCGATATTCGGATGACAGAACACCAAGCCTGAAGACACCGAGGAAATTGAGGCCCATGACGATGATGATCAGGCCGCCGATCTTGGCAAGCACATCCATATGCTGCCGCAACAGGCTGCCCATTGTTGATGCGCCGGCCCCGAGGGTGACGAAGACCGTTGCGAAACCAAGAGTGAAGACAAACGACGTGAGCAGTACCGCACGTCGGGCGGCGGCGTTCTGAGCCTGCTCTCCACTGCGAAATTCATCAACCGAAATTCCCGCCATGTAGCAGAGATAGGGTGGCACCAAAGGAAGGACGCAGGGCGACAGGAACGATAGCGCGCCTGCCAGCAATGCACTCCAAAACGAGATATCGGCAATCGACAAACTGTGGCTCCCTACACGGATCGGTGCCCTTCCTAATGCCGCGACAGCACGCTTGCCAATCACCTTTGTGTAGTCTGCGACAATTGCGTTGGAATTTGCCGGGAGAAATGTAATTTTCCGGTTGACCGGCCAGAGGTGTCTGCCTATGTTCCGCGCACTTCGTGAGGCGGCCTTAAAGCCACTCGGGAGAGCGTAGCTCAGCCGGTAGAGCAACTGACTTTTAATCAGTAGGTCCAGGGTTCGAATCCCTGCGCTCTCACCATTTTCATCAAAATTATCAGCGCATTACCGCCAATACTTCATGTTGTGCATGCAGTTGCTGCCATCGCTCATTCGTGATCGCGTACATCATTGCCGAGATTGCCAATGCTGCAACCGCGAAGTATGACCCCGAAATGAGCAAATCCATCTTCAAGCCTGTTGCCTGGCTGGCGCTCGGGCTCTGCCTGGCGGCAACCGTCGTACCGATCGGCCTCAGACCGCACATGGCTATGCCAGCAGATGCGGATCGGATCCTCGCCTTCATCGGTCTAGGCTTGCTGTTCGGGCTTGCGTATCCGCGTCGTTGGTTGATGGTGGCAGCCTTCTTGGTCCTGGCTGCCTTCACGATCGAGTCGACACAATATCTGTCTCCGTCACGGCACCCCCGCCTCGACGACGCGGCGATCAAGGCTGCCGGGGCGGTGCTTGGCATCGCAGCTGCCGCTGCCCTTCACTGGCTTGCACGCCGCATCCGGGCAAATTGACGGCACCGCTTGGCCGATCAGATAATCGCATGCTGCCGATGCGAAACCTTACCGATCTTTCACTAGGGATTTCCTGCGTACGTACTAGAAGAACGATAACCAACCTTAGGGGATCGCAAGCTGGTTTTGACCCTGATCAAGCAGGGTCTAATCGGAATGCGCGATGGTTTGATGATCGACGACGTGATGGGAATTCAGGTGACGACGCAAAACGACAAGACGCCCGCGGGCGAAATCTCAGGCAAAGACGAGTTGCGCAGCCTTCTGTCTTCGGCCGGCCGACCACGCCCCCGCTGGATGTTGCGGATCATTTCCGCAGCGGTCATCCTCGTCGCAGGCTACTTTGGCTACGCCTATGTGAGCAAAGATCAGAGCTATAGTTACACGACCACACCCCTTGGACGCGGCGATGTCACGGTCATCGTGACCGCAACCGGTTCCGTCGAGCCGACCGTTCAGGTGGACATATCGAGCGAACAATCCGGCACTATCCGCGAGGTCCTCGTCGATCACAACAGCCAGGTGAAGACCGGCGACGTTCTCGCCCGGCTCGACACCGACAAACTGACCGCCGAACTGAAAGCTCAGGAAGCAGCACTCGCGGCCGCACGTGCGAGCGTGGCAAAGGCACATGCTGACGAATTGTCTGCCAAGGCGAGCCTCGAAAGGCTGAAAGCCCTTGTCGTCAGCCGCGTCTCGAGCCAGCAGGATCTCGATTCGGCCGACTTCACCTATCAGGCGGCCGAGGCCGCACGCCAGAGCGCAGAAGCGAACGTTCTGGCAGCCGAGGCTTCCCTCGAACAGGCGCAACTCGCCCTGTCCAAGGCCACAATCGTGTCACCGATCGACGGAATCGTCCTCTCGCGCGACGTCGACAGCGGCGCGACAGTGGCCGCCTCACTGGAAGCACCAACGCTTTTCACCATCGCTGGCGATCTCCGGCAGATGGAATTGCAGGTTTCGATCGATGAAGCAGATGTCGGCCAGGTCGCGGTCGCGCAGAAGGCGACTTTCACAGTTGACGCCTTCCCAGACCAGCGTTTTCCAGCCGAAATCACCTCGGTTCGGTACGCGGCAGAAACAGTCAACGACGTGGTGACCTACAAGGGCATCCTCTCGGTGCGCAACGATGACCTGTTGTTGCGCCAGGGCATGACGGCGACCGCCGACATTGTCGTCAAATCAGTCACCGGCGCGCTGGTCATTCCCAACGCAGCCTTACGTTATTCCCCCCCTCAGACCACGGCAAACGAAAGCGAGACATCCGGAGGTGGCGTCTTCAGCATGTTCCGCCCACCCCGCCAGTCTGCGATCAGCGCCCCTGAACCGACAGGGACGGAAAGGACGATTTGGTTGTTGCGTGATGGCGTTCCCGTCTCGGTCAACGTGGAAATTGGCGCCACCGATGGCCAGAAGACCGTCATCGTGAAAGGCGACATCAAGGAGGGTGATGCTGTGATCACCGACTCCGTCTTACGGGCGAGCTGAGGCGATCATCATGGCCCCTGCCCCCCTCATAGAATTCCAAGAGATCAGCCGCATTTATGGCGAGGGTGAAGCGACCATCCGCGCCCTTGCGTCGATCGACCTCGTGATCGAGGAGAAGGAATTCGTCGCCATCATGGGCCCGTCCGGATCGGGCAAGTCCACCGCGATGAACATCATCGGCTGCCTCGATGTGCCGACATCCGGCCACTACCTCTTCCAAGGCATTGACACGACCGGCTTCGACCGGAGTCAGTACACGCTGCTGCGCCGACACATGCTGGGTTTCGTCTTCCAGGGGTTCAACCTTCTGGCACGGACGTCGGCAGTCGAAAATGTCGAACTCCCGCTCATCTATCGTGGTGTGGACCCGCGCGAGCGCCGCCGCAAAGCCATGTACGCGCTGGGCCAGGTGGGTCTCGCCGGTCGTGAAGGTCACACGACGCAGGAACTCTCCGGCGGCCAGCAACAGCGCGTTGCAATTGCCCGCGCCATCGTCACCAATCCGGCCGTGCTTCTGGCCGACGAGCCGACCGGCAATCTGGACACGAAAACCAGCCGCGAAATCATGGATCTCATTACCCAGCTGAACCATGAAAACGGAATCACGGTGATCATGGTAACGCATGAAGACGACATCGCGGCCTATGCCAAGCGCAACCTCCGCTTTGTCGATGGTCACATCCAGTCCGACAGCCTGCTTGCCCCGGAGCGCGCTGATGTTCTTTGAAACGATCAAGCTCGCGCTGCGCGCCATCCGACGCAATCTGCTGCGCTCCTTCCTGACGGTACTGGGCGTCGTGATCGGGGTTGCGGCGGTGATCGCCATGGTCACCATCGGCAACGGCACGACGGCGCAGGTCAGCGCCGAGATCTCGAAACTGGGCACGAACCTGCTCTTTGTCCGGCCCGGGCAGTTCGGACCCGGGCGCGCATCGACAGATGCGAAAAAGTTCACACTGCGCGATATCGAGGCGATACGCGAGCAGGTCGGCGGATTGAGGGCTGTAGCCGGGGTAAACCAATCGACACAGACTGTGGTCTTTGGTGGGCAGAGCCGATCCGTCACCATTATTGGATCCGGTGGGGACTACTTGGTCGCCCAGGACTGGGAACTGGCATCCGGTCGCAGCTTCATGACCTCCGAAGAGCGTGGCGGACAATCGGTCTGCCTCATCGGCGAAACCGTACGGTCCCGCCTGTTCGGCTCCACCCCGGCGCTAAACCAGAGCGTAAGGGTTGGCAGCGTGCCCTGCGAGGTGATCGGTGTTTTGGCGAAGAAGGGTCAAAGCGGCATGGGCAACGATCAGGATGATGTCGTGATGATGCCGCTCAAGGTATTCCAGCGGCGGATCGGCGGATCGAATGATGTGTCCAGCATCATGGTGTCGGCGGAGAACGGCATATCTACCTCCAAGGTCCAGGCAGACATGGAGCGGCTTTTGCGCGAGCGACGCAAGATCGTTGCCGGGCGCGAGGATGATTTCTCCGTCAATGACATGACCCAAATGGCCGCGACCCTGACCGGCACCACGACACTGATGACAGGCCTGCTGGGTGCGGTCGCGGCCGTCTCCCTGCTCGTCGGCGGCATCGGCATCATGAACATCATGTTGGTCTCCGTCACAGAACGCACCCGCGAGATTGGCATTCGCCTTGCGATCGGGGCGGTAGAAAGCCAGGTCCTGATGCAGTTTCTCGTCGAAGCCGTGACGCTCTCGGTCTTTGGCGGCCTGGTCGGCATCGCGCTTGGCCTGGCCATCGCCTATGGTTCTGTAATGCTGATGTCCGTACCCTTTGTCGTCAGCCCGTCCATCGTGCTCCTCGCCTTCGTTTTCTCGGCCGCGATCGGCATGGTCTTCGGCTATTTTCCGGCAAGGAGAGCAGCACAGATGAACCCGATCGATGCCTTGCGGCACGAGTGACCGGTTCCTGCGCCAAAATGAAAACGCCCGGCATCGGCCGGGCGTATCAAGGCAAGCTTGGCTTAACCGTTCAACCGACGAAAGCCCGTTCGATGACGAATTCGGCCGGCTTGTTGTTGGCACCTTCGGTCAGTCCGGCTTTTTCGAGCAGCGCCTTGGTGTCCTTCAGCATCGCGGTCGAGCCGCAGATCATGCCGCGATCGATCGCGGGATCGAGCGGCGGGACGCCGAGATCGGTGAACATCTTGCCGTTCTCGATCAGATCGGTGATGCGACCCTTGAAGGGATAATCTTCGCGCGTCACCGTCGCATAATGCTTCAGCTTGTCGCCGACCAGTTCCGCCAGGAATTCGTGGTTCTTGATTTCCTCGACAAGGTCGAAACCGTATTTCAACTCCGCGACGTCGCGGCAGGTATGCGTGAGGATGACTTCCTCGAACTTCTCATAGGTTTCCGGATCGCGTATCAGGCTCGCAAAAGGCGCGATGCCGGTACCGGTCGAGAACATGTAGAGACGCTTGCCGGGGGTAAGCGCATCAAGCACCAGTGTCCCCGTCGGCTTCTTGCGCATGAGCACTTTGTCACCCGGCTGGATACGCTGGAGATGCTGGGTCAGCGGACCATCCGGTACCTTGATCGAGAAGAACTCAAGCTCTTCATCCCAGGCAGGACTTGCGATCGAATAGGCGCGGTAGATCGGCTTGCCATCAACCATCAGACCGATCATGGCGAATTCGCCCGAGCGGAAGCGAAAACCTGCCGGGCGGGTCATCCGGAAACGGAACAAGTGGTCTGTATAGTGCGTCACGCTCAGAACCGTCTCGGCGAACACGCCGTCCGGTACGATCAGTTCCGCATTGTCGGTCTTTACGGGAGCATTCATAGGCTGTTGGTCCTATCGTTCGGTCGATTGGGAGGAGCCTATAAACCAGACCATCCCATTCCACAATTCAGCCGGCATGCAGATTTTGCAGCCGATATAGCCATCAAACAGACGGCGGCATCCTTGACCAAGGTCAACACACCGCCATCACATACGCATTTTCTTATGTCTCAGGTGCCGGTACCGCCAACGCGGCGCCAGCTAAAGCCACCCGTTCGATCCGACGCGCGAGCCGTAGGCTGGTACCGCTGCGCGACACCCGGCAGACAGTTTGCTGCCAGTCGCGCCAAGGCCGTCGTATTCCTCACGGCAAAGCTGTCAAAGCCTGTCCGCAGCATCAGCGGGACCTGGTCAATCAACACATCTCCAACAGCTCGCACTTCGCCCTTGTAGCCAAGCCGTTCGCGCAGCAGCGTTGCATGGCTAAAGCCGCGTCCGTCGTTGAAGGCCGGAAAAGCGACGGCAATCAATGCGATACGGTCCAGGTGAGGCTCAAGCTTCGTCACGTCATCTGCCGGCGCCACGAGCACCCCGAGACCGCCAGCATTGCTTTCCCCCACTGCCGTCAGGAAGGCGTCGAACGGCAAAACGACCTTCTCGGCCTCGCCCGCCTTGCGCTCTTCCGTTTCGATTACCCAGGCATCGCTCTCGACGAAGCCGTTTTCATTCCAGATCTTGGTCATGGTCTTCCCGTACCCTCAGGCTGCTTCCACAGCGGCATTGCCGTAGAGCGCGTCCTTGAACGGCTTCGGCCCGACGCGGCGATAGGCTTCGAGGAAGGTTTCTTTCGGATCCAAGCGTAGGCCAATATAGGTATCGACGATCTTTTCGACAGCATCTGTCACTTTCTCGGGCTCAAAGCCGCGACCGATGATCTCGCCGATCGAAGAATTCTCGTCACCAGAACCACCCAGCGTGATCTGGTAAAGCTCAGCACCCTTCTTCTCCACACCAAGAAGACCAATATGCCCGACATGGTGATGTCCGCAGGCATTGATGCAGCCGGAGATCTTGATCTTCAGCTCACCGATTTCCTGCTGGCGAGCCTGCGAGCCGAAACGCAGCGACAGCTCCTGGGCAACCGGGATCGAGCGGGCATTGGCAAGCGCACAATAGTCGAGCCCGGGACAGGCAATCATATCCGTGATCAGGTTCGAATTCGCAGTGCCAAGACCAGCTTTTTCGAGCGCCTGATAGAGCGGATAGAGATCTCCCTTGGCAACATGCGGCAGGATAAGGTTCTGTTCATGGCTGACGCGGATCTCGTCGAAAGCGTAGCGTTCGGCAAGGTCGGCGACGAGGTCCATCTGCGCATCGGACGCATCGCCCGGCGTGCCGCCGATCGGCTTCAACGAGATCGTCACCATGCCATAATCGGGATGGACATGTGCCTGGACGTTCTGCGCGACCCAGGACGCGAAGGCCGCATCGGCCTTTTGCGCACGGGCAAGGGCTTCCCACCCGTCGGCGCGGGCGGCCAGTGCTGGTGGGGCAAAATAGGTTTCGATCGCACGGATATCCGCATCCGGCAGCTTCAGTTCGCCGTCGCGGATCTGGTCGAACTCAGCCTCGACTTGACGCGTCAGTTCCTCAACGCCGGTTTCATGCACTAGAATCTTGATGCGTGCCTTGTACTTGTTGTCGCGGCGGCCGTGCAGATTGTACACGCGCACGATTGCGGTGACGTAGGTCAAAAGATCGGCCTCCGGCAGGAAGTCTCGGATCTTCTTCGCGATCAGCGGTGTGCGGCCCTGACCACCGCCGACATAGACGGCAAATCCGAGTTCACCCGCTTCGTTCTTCTTCACGTGCAAGCCAATGTCGTGAACCTGGATCGCGGCGCGGTCCTTTTCGGCGCCGGTAACCGCAATCTTGAACTTGCGCGGCAAAAAGGAAAACTCAGGATGCAGCGAGGACCACTGACGGAGTATTTCGGCATAGGGGCGAGGATCGGCGGCCTCATCGGCTGCTGCACCAGCAAAATGGTCTGCCGTCACGTTGCGGATGCAATTACCAGAGGTCTGGATGGCGTGCATCTCGACGCTGGCGAGATCGGCAAGGATGTCGGGCGTGTCTGAAAGCTTCGGCCAGTTGTATTGGATGTTCTGGCGTGTGGTGAAGTGGCCATAGCCGCGGTCATACTTGCGGGCGATATGGGCCAGCGTGCGCATCTGCTTGGAATTCAGCGTCCCATAAGGAATAGCAACGCGCAGCATGTAGGCGTGGAGCTGGAGATAGACGCCGTTCATCAGGCGTAATGGCTTGAACGCGTCTTCCGCAAGTTCACCCGACAGGCGGCGGGCCACCTGGTCGCGGAACTGCTCTACGCGCGCCGACACAAAAGCGTGGTCGAATTCGTCATAACGATACATGTGTTACCTCAGGCCTCAAGCCGCAATGAATGCCGGGTCGGCATAACCGTGACCCTCTGCATATGCAATGGTGGGGCCTTCAGCCCGGATACGTTCCCGCAGACGCAGTGGACGCAACTTGCCGTCCTTTTCCTCGATTTCAATGACATTTACGTCCACAACGAGGTTGCTGGCGAAAGCCTGCTTGCCGGCGGTCTCGAGGGCCTCGACCGCCTCGGCATGGCGGGCAACGAAGGCTTCCTGCAGACGCTCGGTCCACTGGCCATTGGCATCCAGCCAGACGGCGATGCCGTCGGTCAGGCGGTTTGCTGTGAGAACCTTGTCTACCATCCTCAAATCCTTGCAAGTTGCGGTTCGGCCGGAGCGAGCGCACCAAGCGGCTCGGAACGGCTGAAATCGGCGCCGGCGACAGCGTCGCCGATGATGACCATGACCGGACCAGACAGCTCGGTACGAGCCTCCAAACCCGGCAATTCCTTTAGCGTACCGTGCAGCAGGCGGCTATCGCGACGCCCGGCATTTTCGACAACGGCAACCGTCGTATCCTCGGCGAGACCGCCTGTCATCAGGCGCTCGGCAACGGAGGCTGCGACCGTGCGGCCCATGTAGACGGCGACGGTTGCGCCCGACAGCGCAAGCCGCGCCCAATCCGGCAAAACATTGCCCTGCAAATCATGGCCGGTCGTGAAGACAAGCGACGAGGAAACGCCGCGCAGCGTCAGCGGCAGTTCGAAATCGGCGGCGGCTGCGAGTGCCGAAGTAACGCCGGGCACGATCTCGTAGGCAATACCTGCATCCCGCAGGGCAGCCATTTCCTCGCCAGCCCGGCCGAAGACCAATGGATCGCCAGACTTCAGGCGAACGACACGCTTGCCAGCATGGCCAAGCTCAACGAGGAGCGCATTGATCTCGCTCTGGGACTTGGAATGGCAGCCCTTGCGCTTGCCGACCGGAATCCGCTCGGCGTCACGGCGCCCCATATCGACAACCTCGCGCGGCACCAGCGCATCATAGACGATCACGTCGCATTCCATCATCAGGCGATGAGCGCGCAGCGTCAGCAGGTCCTCGGCACCCGGACCGGCACCGACGAGGAAGACGCGGCCCTCAACGCGGTCAGCGGCAACGCCCTTCAGGAGACGGGTCGCTTCGCGGCGGGCAAGACTGATCTCGTCACCCTCGACATGGTCAGCCACCCTGCCCTTGAAGAAATTGCGCCAGAACAGCCGGCGCGGTGCACCGCGCGGCACGAGGCGATCAACGGCACGACGATAGGAATTGGCAAGGCGGCCGAGTTTACCGAGCGAGCGCGGCAGGAGGCGGTCGATATCGGCACGGATCATCTGGGCAAGCACCGGGCCGACGCCTTCCGTGCCGATGGCAACAGCGATCGGGGCGCGGTTGACGAGGGCGGGCGTGTAGAAATCGCAATAGTCGGGCTGGTCGACCGCATTGGCGGGGATGCGGGCGGCGCGGGCGGCAGCCACGATCTCGCGGTCGAGAGCACCCTCACCCGTTGCGGCAAACACAAGGCGCGCACCATCCACCTGGGATGGTTGGAAGGACAAAGCCACCTGCTCAATGCCGTTTTGGGCGAGGAAGGCAGCGTAATCCTCTTGCGGGTCATCGGCGTAGGCAATGATGCGGGCTTCGGTGTTCTTCAACAGACGCGCCTTCGCATAGGCCTCATCGCCGTTTCCGAAAACGGCGGCGACCTCGTTCTCGACCTTGAAGAAGGCCGGAAAGACCGAAAGCTGTTTGTCCTGCTGTATCATGAATCATCCGATGTCAGAGGGTCACACTATCGCTTTTGCGCCGGCAAATTTGAAGAAACATAAATCCCCTCGCCCTTGGCCCTGCGTATTTCTTTCCTAGTCATATCGCTGTTGCGAGCAAAAGTGACCGGAGCATAATTCTCTATAAGTTCGGTGAAGATCTGGCGCACCGAACCGCAAAAAGTTGGAGACAGGCAATCATTTTGCTTTCTGCGGCCGTCGCGCAAGCGCTAGGATCGCACGGCAAAACGATGCGGAGCGACCCACGTGACCACGGCCGAACTTACTCGTCGACTGCTTGATGTAATCGAGCACGACATTCTTCCATTGACAGCCGAAGGCGTAGCCGCAGGCAACAAGATCTTCGGTGCAGCTATTCTGCGCAAGTCAGATCTCTCTCTGGTGCTGGCGGAAACCAACAACGAGTTGGAAAATCCGCTCTGGCATGGCGAAGTCCACACGCTGAAACGTTTTTATGAACTGGGCGAGCGGCCAAACACGAAGGATCTGCTCTTCCTCTCAACCCACGAACCTTGCACCATGTGCATGTCGGCGATCACCTGGGCTGGCTTTGACAATTTCTACTACTTCTTCAGCCATGAGGATAGCCGCGACGCCTTTTCCATTCCGCATGACCTGAAGATCCTGAAAGAGGTTTTCGGACTGGAGCCAGGCGGCTACCGCAAACACAATGCCTTCTGGCACAGCCACGCGATGATCGAAATGGTCGCATCCGCAGACGACGCGGAGAGACTTACCTTGTTCGAACAGGTCAGCCGGATCAAGAGTACTTATGACGGGCTTTCACAGGCCTATCAGTCGTCAAAGACCTGCAACGACATTCCGCTCAACTGAGCACGCAGACAGGACATCATGGACGCTTCCACCGACATTCACCGCCTGCTTGAAATCATGGCAGCGCTGCGCGATCCCGAAACTGGGTGTCCGTGGGATATCGTCCAGACATTCGAGACGATCAAGCCCTATACGATCGAAGAAGCCTATGAAGTCGCTGATGCGATTGAACGCAAGGATCCGGACGACATGTGCGAAGAACTGGGAGACCTCCTGCTGCAGGTCGTCTTCCATGCGCGCATTGCCGAAGAAGCGGGCCAATTCGACTTCGGCGCAGTGGTCGCAGCCATCACGCGAAAAATGATCCGGCGGCATCCGCATGTGTTTGAGCGCTCCGATGCCGACACCCCCGAAGCGGTGAAGGCACAGTGGGACAAGATCAAGCAGCAGGAGAAGGCGGAGCGGACGGCAAGGCGCGCGGCGCGCGGTATAACCTCCGATCCAAAGGCTGGCCATCTCGGCTCCGTGCAACGCTCATTTCCGGCGCTGACCGAAGCTCTCAAATTGCAGGAGCAGGCCGCCAAGGTCGGCTTCGACTGGTCGGAAGCGGCCCCAATCCTCGACAAGATCGAGGAAGAGATCGGCGAATTGCGAGAGGCGCTGGCCGAGAACCGGCCCGACAAGGTCAAGGACGAACTCGGTGACTTGATCTTCGCACTGGTCAATATTGGCCGGCACGTGGGCGCGGAGCCCGAGCAGTCGCTACGAGGAACGAATACAAAATTCCGAAATAGATTCAGGTATATAGAAACAGAACTTCAAGCGAATGATGAGAATTTGGAGAATGCCACGCTGGATCGGATGGAAGAGCTCTGGCAGGCGGCAAAGACCCTTGAGCGACAGATCGGCTGAACCTGCATGAAACTCGACGGTCTCGATGTGGCCATTGCAGGTGCCGGTGTCGGGGGCCTCGCGCTTGGCACCATGCTTGCCCGGTCCGGCGCCCGCGTCACGCTTTACGACCAGATGGAGGCACCGCGTCCCGTGGGCTCCGGTTTTGTGCTACAGCCGACCGGAGCCCAGGTTCTGGCAGCGATTGGCTTGCTTGCCCCGGTGGCCGCTCGCGGGCGACGCGTCGACCGGATGGTCGGGCGACTTAGGGACGGGGGCAAACCCGTGCTCGATGTGCGCTACAGGTCGGACGAATTCGGCATCGCCGTTCAGAGGGTGGCGCTGTTCGATGTGCTGTTCGAGGCGGCGCGCGCTGCCGGTGTTACCTTTGAAACATCGGCACGGATCAGCGGCGTCGAGCCGGGAGAGCATCCTCGCTTTGTCTTCGTTGATGGCCAGCGATCAACGCCAGCCGATCTTGTCATCGACACCATGGGGGCCAATTCCCCGATCGGCAACCGCCCGGACAGCGAACTGAGCTACGGCGCGCTATGGGCGACCGTACCCTTTCCGAAAGGCGGCGTATTCCAGGAGAACCTGCTCGAACAGCGGTATGACCGCGCTTCGCGTATGGCCGGCGTGCTGCCGGTCGGCACGGCCCGTGAGGGGGCACCCGCCATGGCAACCTTTTTCTGGAGCCTGCGGACGACAGACTATGCGGCATGGCAGACGGCCGGCCGTAACGCATGGCTGGAAGCGGTAGGAAGGCTCTGGCCGGAGGCCGTTCCGCTCGCCGCCGTCGCCGAACCGGTCCATGCCCGCTATCGCCATCTGACCCGCCAGCCGGTGCTCGGGCGCCACGCACTGAAGATCGGCGATGCTTGGCATGCGACCAGCCCGCAACTCGGCCAGGGCGCCAATATGGCACTGTTAGATGCAGCGTCGCTGGCATCCGCACTGATCCACGCCGAGGACATCGGCGCAGCCATAGGTCAGCATCTGCGGCAAAGGCAGATGCATGTGCACAGCTATCAGTTCCTGAGCCATTGCCTGACACCCTTCTACCAGTCGGATAGCCGCCTACTGCCGGCGCTCCGCGACCACCTGATCGCGCCCGTGACGACGCTGCCTGGCATTCGCTCTATCATCTCGACGCTGGTGACGGGCGATCTTCTCGATCCGGTTGGGCGGCTGCGCCTCCCAGAGGCCTTCGCGCGTACATGCCGTCGCGGCGAGAAGCATCGTGAGGATGAGGGCTCGGCCCTCTAGAGTTTACCCGTCCATTTTTCCGAGTCATAGGCATCATCAGCGCGTGTCTGGGGTGCCCCAGACCCTGGCGTGAAGGCCTTCAGAAGGTCCGACAGCTCACGTGAACGCTTGTCCCAGATTACACCGAGATGATGCATGATCTCAGGACTCCTGGCGCTATCGTCTCCAGTCGAAGCCCTAACAACCTGCAGATAGTTCGGGAAGGCCTCCATAAGTGCTCCGAACAAGCGTGATCCGATCGATCTCACCCCATACCAGAGTTAAATTGGTCGGAAACCCAAGCATGATGCCGTTGTCGGAAACTTCAAGGATCAAGGCGTTGCGTGGATCAAAAACCGGCAGCCGCTTCGTGAGGCTTCCGACCAGGGCAATGCTAAAGCCTGAGCAGAAAATAGAAACGGCAATGTCAGCGACCACAGGGGTCGAAAGCCAATCAGACACGCCCCGCCCCAGGTGCCACCCCATTACCACGAGCATAACGGTCAAGAGTGTTTTGTAAATCTTTCGACTGCGCCGAAGCTCGAAAACAACATGACGACTACGCGCTGTATCATCGCGCTTACTACCTGCGCCTCCCATCTCGCCCCTCAGGCCAGAGCACTTAGCGCTCCCAGTCTTCCTTGTCAGTCGCCTTCTTGCTCCCGAGCTTGCGCTCGAGCTCGTCCGCCTGGCGGTCGGTCAGCCGCACATCAAGGCTGACGCTGCCATCCTCGTGGTCCTCGCGACTGCTGACGACAGCATTGCCATAGAGCCAGGACACGACCGCCTGCTTGTCAGCGGGAACCATGATCGTGGCCTCAGTCAAAACGCCTGAGAGCCGCTGCGAGATCGTCTCCAGCAGGACATCGACACCCTCGCCCGAAATCGCCGATACAGGCCGGACATTCTCTCGACCGGCAGCCTTTTGCAGGATGCCGTCATGATTGTCGGGATCAAGACGATCGATCTTGTTCCAGACCTCGATGATCCGCTCCGAGCGCTCCTTCTCGTCGATCCCGAGATCGTCGAGAATGCGCAGAACATCTGCGGACTGGGCGCCGTTATCAGGATCGGCCATATCACGCACATGCAGGATCAGATCGGCTTCCAGTACTTCTTCAAGCGTGGCGCGGAAGGCGGCGACAAGGTGCATTGGCAAGTCAGAAATAAAACCAACCGTATCCGACATGATGACGGTGCGGCCATGAGGCAGCTTCATTCGCCGAAGCGTTGGATCAAGCGTGGCGAACAGCATGTCTTCGGCCAGAACACCGGCACCGGTGATCCGGTTAAACAACGTCGACTTGCCCGCATTGGTATAACCGACCAGCGCGACAATCGGATGCGGCACCTTGCGCCGCTTGGCGCGGTGGAGCTGACGGGTGCGGACCACCTGCTCCAGCTCACGCTCCAACTTAATGATCTTGTCCTGCAGCTGCCGGCGGTCGGCTTCGATCTGGGTTTCACCCGGCCCGCCCATGAAACCAGCACCACCGCGCTGCCGTTCAAGGTGGGTCCAGGAGCGCACGAGGCGGCCCTTCTGGTAATTGAGGTGCGCGAGTTCGACCTGCAGCGTTCCTTCCTTGGTGGACGCCCGGCGGCCGAAGATTTCGAGGATGAGGCCCGTCCGGTCGATGACCTTGGCGTTCCAGGCCTTCTCCAAATTGCGCTGCTGAACCGGTGTCAGCGGATGATCGACAATGACGAGACCCGCATCGTGCTCGTCAAGCAGCGCGGTTACCTCGGCGATCTTACCGGTGCCGAGAAGCGTCGCCGGCCTTGGCTGATTGACAGCCACGATCAGCCCCTGAACGATGGTGAGATCAATCGCTCTGGCAAGACCGATCGCCTCTTCGAGGCGCGCTTCGTTAGATCGTCCGGGAGCGGGCGGCGCTCCATCGGGCAGGCTCTGGGGCCTTGCCTGCTTGAGGACTGGGACGAGCACGAGGACACGCATATCATCCCGGTGCTTTTCGCCTTCCGGGATGATCGACTCATTCTTGGTATCGCGGGTTGTTATGATCTCAGTCCTGTGCGGAAGCGTTTTCGTCGTTCTCGAACATCGTCATCGGCTGGCCCGGCATGATGGTCGAGATGGCGTGCTTGTAGACCAATTGCGAATGGCCGTCGCGACGAAGAAGAACGCAGAAATTGTCAAAGGAAGTTACGACACCTGTCAGCTTCACACCATTGATCAGAAAGATCGTGAGGGAGATCTTCTGCTTGCGGACGGTGTTGAGAAAAAGATCCTGCAGGTTTTGAGAACGTTCCGCCATGGCGCCGCTTCTTTCTTTATTGCCGGCCGTTTTCGACCGGTGTGATTATTCTTGACTGCTGGTAAGGAAGCAGGGACTTGCCCTCGCACCCCTCCTCAGGCGAATGTGGTATCAAATCGCCGTCTTCTCCGCAATGTCGAAAAACGCCGGGCAAGAGCGTTCACGCGCCCTGTTCAAGACGGGATGGCAGTGACGAAACGATCGCAGTCCACGACCTGTACCAGGTGGCCTAGACGCTCGAGACACTGCGAACTTATGCCCCAACCTCAGAAATACTGGATCGACACACGAAAGAGCTGCTCGACATGGCGCACAGAGTCGGCAGCCGCAAAAAGCACGACCCGATCCCTGGCCTTGATCTTAGTATCCCCATCCGGACGGATCACGGTCTTATCGCGATAGATGGCGCCAATCCGGAGCCCCGGCGGCAATTCCAATTCGCGAAACGGCCTGCCGACCAGAGGTGACGTCTCAAGTGCCTCAGCCTCGATGACCTCTGCCTTGCCCTTCTGCACCGCATACACTGCGCGGATACGGCCCTTGCGGACATGCTGCAGAACGCGCGAGATCGTCACCGCCCGTGGATTGATCGCCGCATCGATCCCGATGGAACCGGCAATATCGTGGAAGGACGGGTTGTTGATCAGCGCCATGCCCGACTTGCAGCCGAGACGTTTTGCCATCGCCGTACCGAGAATATTGGTCTGGTCGTTGTTTGTCAGCGCCACCATCAGATCGGCATCCTGGATATCGGCCTGCTGCAGAATATTCTGATCGAGAGCTGACCCATGCAGGACGATGCCATTCGGCAATTGGTCGGACACCATCAAAGCGCGATCGCGATCGCTCTCGATGATCTTCAGGCGCACGCGCGGCTGCATCTTCTCGATGGTTTGCGCAACATAGTAGCCGATGTTACCGCCACCGGCGATGACGATCCGGCCCGCCTCCTGCTCTTCGTGGCCAAACAGGCCAAGGGTCCGTCGCGCATGATCCTTCTGGCAGATCACATAGGCAAGATCGCCGACATGAAGCTGATCCTGGGATCGCGCCACGCTGAGGCGACCATTGCGATAGATCGCGCACACTGTCGCCATCAGATCGGGAAAGAGCTCGCTCAACTGGTTGAGCGGCGTGTCGACGACTGGGCAGTCCTCCATGCATTCGATGGCGAGCATGGCAATCGTGTCATCGGCGAAACGAACGATGTCGGTGGCCCCGGGGAAAGAGATGCGGCGCAGCACCATTTTGCCGACCTCGATTTCGGGCGAAATCGTCACGTCGATCGGAAGGTTGTCACGGCTGAAGAGATCGGAATATTCGGGCCTGAGATAATTCTGCGAACGGATACGCGCAATCTTGGTCGGCACATTGAACAGCGAATGCGCCACCTGGCAGGCCGTCATGTTGATTTCGTCATAAAGCGTCACCGCAATCAGCATATCTGCCTGATCGGCACCAGCCAGCGCCAGAACGTCCGGATGCGCGCCGTGCCCGACATAGCCGCGAACGTCCAGCGTTTCCGTGATGTGTGTAATCAGCGAGGCCGACGTATCGATGATCGAGACGTCATTGTCCTCCTGAGACAGACGTTCGGCGATACCGTAGCCGACCTGTCCGGCTCCGCAAATGATGACCTTCATGCCGTTCTCCCCTGCCTGACGGCGTAAAATCCGGACTCGACCCCGCCCGCTTATACGCCAAGGGATTTCAGTTTGCGATGGAGGGCCGACCGCTCCATACCGACAAATTCAGCGGTCCGGGAGATATTGCCGCCAAACCGGTTGATCTGAGCGATCAGATAGTCACGCTCGAACATTTCACGCGCCTCCCGGAGCGGAAGGGTCATGATATGCGTGTCACTGCGAGCAGACACCTTCGGCAGCATGTCGGAGAAATCTTGCGGCAGCATATCAGCCGAAATCGGCGTATCAGGGCTGTCGCTCTGAACGAGGATCAACAACCGCTCCATGTTATTGCGCAGCTGGCGGATATTCCCCGGCCAGTCATTGGCCTGCAGCACCGCCATCGCGTCGTCACCGATCCGGCGCTGACGAATACCAGCCTGTTCAGCAATCTGGCGCATGAAGAGATCGACCAGGAACGGAATGTCCTCACGGCGCTCGGCGAGCGCCGGCACTTTGATGGGCACAACGGCAAGCCGATGAAAGAGGTCCTCGCGGAGCCGCCCTTCGGCGATCATGCCTTCCAGGTTGTAAGCGCTGGACGAGATGATGCGCACATCGACCTTCACCCGCTTGGAGCCACCGACGCGCTCGAACTGCTGGTCGACCAGGACCCTAAGGATCTTGTTCTGCGTCTCGCGCGGCATTTCACCGATCTCATCGAGATAGAGGATGCCACGATGGGCTTCCTCGAGCGCGCCGATCTTGCGCGGCTGTCCAGGCGCGCCCTCTGTTCCGAATAGCGCAATCTCCATGCGCTCAGGCGTAATCGCGGCAGCATTCAAGGAAACGAAAGGCCCGGCGGCTCTGCTGGACCGCCTGTGGATCATCCGCGCCACCAGTTCCTTGCCAGAACCAGATGGACCCAGGATCATGATACGGCTGTTGGTTGGCGCCACCTTCTCGATGGTCTGGCGCAGCTGCGATACCGCAACCGAGGTGCCGATCAGCTCCATCGCATCACCGGTCCGCCGTTTCAGCTCGGAAACCTCGCGCTTCAACTTGGAGTTTTCGAGCGCGCGCTCGGCGATCAGAATGAGACGGTCGGCCTTGAACGGCTTTTCGATGAAATCGAAGGCACCCCGCTTGATCGCCGAGACCGCCGTTTCGATATTGCCATGGCCGGATATCATCACCACCGGCAAGTCGGGATGGCGTATCCGGATCTCATCGAGCAGGGAAAGCCCGTCAAGACGGCTGCCCTGCATCCAGATGTCGAGAAAGACGAGACGCGGAACACGATCCGAAATTGCTGCGAGAGCGCTGTCAGCGTCATGCGCCGTGCGGGTTTCGTGTCCCTCATCGCTGAGGATCCCGGAGACGATCTCGCGAATGTCCTCTTCGTCATCGACTACCAGAATATCAGAGGCCATTGATCACTTCCTTGTCGTTCACGCTTTCGGCAGACGGCGCATCCGCGCGCGGCAGGATAATGCGAATCATCGCACCCCGACCTCGATCGAATTCCGCCGGCGCATCGTGCAGCTCGAGCTGTCCGCCGTGCTCTTCAATGATTTTCTTGACGATAGCGAGACCGAGCCCTGTGCCCTTCTCGCGCATCGTCATGTAGGGCTCCAGGATGCGGTGCCGGTTTTCAGTCGGCAATCCGCGACCATTGTCGATGACATCGACCATGAAGCGGTCATTCTGGTCATCGAAATGCGACCGGACCATGATCTTGCCGCCCTCGCCCAGCTCCTCCCGGGGAACGGACTCGATCGACTCGACGGCATTCTTGACGATGTTGCCAACCGCCTGGGCCAGCATGCGAGCATCGAAGCTGCCGATCAGAGGGGCATCGCCGAAATCGCGCTGGAAATCGATGTCCGCACTACCAATTTCGCGAAGGAAGACGGCATCCGTCAGCACTTCGCGCAGATCCACTCGCTGTTTCGTCGGCTTCGGCATGCGAGCAAAGGAAGAGAACTCGTCGACCATGCGGCCGATATCCTCGACCTGCCGAATGATCGTATCCGTGCATTGATTGAAAACCGCCTTGTCGTCCTCGGCGATATGTTTGCCATAACGACGCTTAAGACGCTCAGCGGAGAGCTGGATCGGGGTCAGCGGGTTCTTGATCTCGTGTGCGATCCGCCTTGCGACATCGGCCCAAGCGGTGGAACGCTGCGCCACCACCAGATCAGTGATATCGTCGAGCGTGATGACGTAGCTGTCTTCTGATCCGCGCGTTTCTTCGCGGGTGACCTGAACGTTGAGTGTCCGCTCTTTGCCGCCACGAATCATGTTGATCTGTTCTCGGTACTCGCCGCGATGGCGAACGGCCGCCTCCGACAAGACACGATCGACTTCGGGCGCAACAAGGGCGAGCTTCTGGCCAATTAGCTCATCGGCGGGCAAAGCAAGAAAGAATTCGACGGAGGGATTAACGATGGAAATGATGCCGTCGCCCTCAACGCCGATGACGGCAGCAGTGACACCGGAAAGCACCGCTTCGATGAACCGGCGCCGATCGTCGACCTCGTCTTTCGCCTCAAGGATTTCGTCGCGCTGCGACCGGATCTGGGACACCATCTTGTTGAATGTCCGCGACAGACTTCCGACGTCACCATCAGCTGCCCGGACCGGAACCAGAACATTGAGATTGCCGGACGCAATGCTGTCCGCAGCACCGATCAGTAGTCTAATAGGACGCACGATCCGGTCCGCCACGGCAATCGCGGTCCAGATGGCTGCCAGAAGCACGATCAGGGCAAAGCCCAGATAAAGAATGGCAAAGGCGATCTGCAGTGTCGTTCGCCCATCCTCCATCGCCTTGTATTCGGCGGTGTTGTCTTCCATCAGGCGCATCGCCTGCATGACCTTCGGGTCAACCGCCCGGATCGTGTAGAGATAGGTACCGGAAAGCGAATCGAGCTTGATGATCGCCCCGACAAGATTGGTTACTCCCGGCGGAATGAGCGTCGGCTGACCGGCTGCAGCGCTTTGCAGCGCATCGCGCGGGATCGCCGGCAGCGGCTTGTCCGTATCAATATCCGCCTTGGTGATCGACGAACCGTCCTCGCGGACGAGAAAGGCGCCGAGCATGCCACGACCTCTCGCCTGTCGTGTCATGAGTTCCACGAAGCCGGTCCGGTCGAGATAAAAGAGAGCCCGATTCCGCTCGAGGTCGTTGGCCATCGAGATTGTCTGCCCCTGCAGATAGCTCGCATTTTCGAGCATATAGGCCTGGGCGACGTTCAGCGAAGACGAAACGATCGACTGTGTTCGGATCGAGAACCAGCGATCCAGCCCGACGTTAAGGGTGATTGAGGCAAAGATCGCGACGAGAATGGCCGGCGTGATGGCAATAACCGAAAACAGCGTGACAATGCGAACATGCAGTCGCGCCGCAGCTCGCCCGCGATTACGCGCCTTGAACAGCCGCAGAAGCTCGCGCACGATCAGCACCATCAGCCCGACGATGAACAGCGAATTGATCACGGCCGAGGCCGCCAAAACTCGCGTCGTCGGCTCGATTGGCGTCAGCCCGAGCAGAATGGGCAGCGTGAAGCTGGCGCTGAGCAGAGCACCGCCGGCGAGCAGAAGTCCCGGCAGGGCAAAAGAAGCCCTGCGGTCTTTGGCCAATGCGGCATCAAATTCCGCAACTGAGGTCACCCCCACGCCTGCCATTCCATATTCCCCCGGGTCCGTATTGCGCGGACCTCTATGCATCCAACACCGTCATGGGTCGTCACCGGGAGCAAACTGCCGGTTCGACACAGTCAACGTGGCTTTTGAGCAACGTATTGTGGCGAAATTGCAACGGAGGTTCCCGGCATGTCAAGCCGAGCGGGAGCTGCGATAGACGGAAACGCCGAGTTCGCGGATCTTCTTGCGCAAGGTATTGCGATTGAGCCCGAGGAGATCAGCAGCCTTGATCTGATTTCCGCGTGTCGCCGTCAGCGCGGCAAGGATCAGCGGATACTCCATTTCGGTCAGCACACGGTCATAGAGGCCGGCCGGCGGCAGGGCGTCACCAAAACCTGCAAAATAGGTGCGCATGTTTTCCTCGACCGCCTGCGCGATCGTCATGCTGCCAACGGGCACGCCTGCCTTGGTGATTGGACTGTCGGAAATATCCGCCCGCAGCTCCTGCTCGACGATTTCGCGGCCGATGACATCCTGTGGATAAAGCGCCATCAGGCGGCGAACAACATTCTCAAGCTCGCGAACATTGCCCGGCCATGCATAGGATTTCATAACTTCGAGCGCATCCTGGTCGAAACGCTTTGCGTCCAGCCCTTCCTTCTCGCCCTGCTGGATGAAATGCCGGACGAGGTCGGGAATGTCCTCCGCGCGATCGCGCAGCGGCGGCAGCCGCAACGGAACCACGTTGAGGCGATAATACAAATCCTCGCGGAAAAGACCCTGATTGATGGACTGCTTCAGGTCCTTGTTGGTCGCAGCAACAATACGGACATCCGTGCGGATCGGCGTGCGCCCGCCAACGGTCGTATATTCGCCTTGTTGCAAGACGCGCAGAAGGCGCGTCTGCGCATCCATCGGCATGTCGCCAATCTCGTCAAGAAAGAGCGTGCCCCCCTCGGCTTGTTCAAAGCGGCCCGTAGAGCGTGTCTGCGCACCGGTGAACGCACCCTTCTCGTGACCGAACAACTCCGATTCGATCAGGTCTCGTGGAATGGCTGCCATGTTGATCGCAACGAAGGGACCGTGGCGGCGCTTGCCGTAATCGTGAAGAGCCTTGGCCACCAGTTCCTTGCCGGTGCCGGACTCACCCGTGATCATCAACGTCAGGTCAGTCTGCATGAGACGAGCAAGGACGCGGTAGATTTCCTGCATGGCTGCAGAACGACCGACAAGCGGCATCCCATCCTGCATGTCGTCGTCGAGGCGCGCCGGACGCTTCTTCGGTTCGGACAGGGCCCGGCCAATGATCGCGATCAGTTCGGTGAGATCGAAAGGCTTCGGCAGATAGTCATAGGCGCCCTTTTCGGAAGCCTTGATTGCAGTCATGAAAGTGTTCTGCGCGCTCATCACAAGCACGGGCAAGTCTGGCCGGGCCTTCTTGATCCGCGGCAGGAGATCAAATGCATTCTCGTCCGGCATCACGACATCGGTCACCACGAGATCGCCCTCGCCGGCCGACACCCAGCGCCACAAAGTGGCGGCGTTCGAGGTGATGCGCACATCATAGCCTGCCCGGCTCAAGGCCTGGTTCAGGACCGTGCGGATCGCAGCATCGTCGTCTGCAACAAGAATTGTGGCCGTCATTCGTATGTTCCCGTGGATTTGGCAATCGGCGCGTCGTCGAGTGCAATTTCTTTCGACATTGGCATCAGGACGCGGAAGGTGGTGCGGTTCGCCTGGCTCTCGCATTCGACGATGCCGCCATGGCCGCCGATAATCTTGGCGACCAGAGCCAGCCCCAACCCCGAACCATTGGTCTTGGTCGTAATGAAGGGATCGAAGAGATGCGGCAGAAGGTCGGATGGAACGCCAGGACCGTTGTCATGGACGCAGAATTCGAGCGGCAAGGAAATCTTCTCGCGCGAGCCGGCAACCGAGAGACGGATACCCGGACGATATGCCGTCGTTAGCTGAATCTCTCCGTCCGACCGTTCGCCAATGGCCTCGGCGGCATTCTTCACCAGGTTCAGGAACACCTGCACCAACTGGTCGCGATTGGCAAAGACCGGGGGCAACGACGGGTCATAGCTTTCGGTGATGCGAATGTTGCGCGCAAAACCCGCTTTGGCGACCGCCTTCACCTGATCAAGGACCGAATGGATGTTGATCGACTGGCGATCCACCGGACGCTCATCCGAGAACACCTCCATACGATCGACCAACGACACAATCCGATCAGTCTCATCGCAGATGAGCCGTGTCAGAGCCCGATCTTCATCGGTAACGGCAGTCTCCAGCAGCTGCGCGGCACCTCGAATGCCCGAAAGTGGGTTCTTGATCTCATGCGCCAGCATCGAGGCAAGCCCTGTGACTGATCGCGCGGCCGCACGATGCGTCAACTGCCGGTCGATCTTGTCGGCCATCGAGCGTTCCTGAAAAACGACAACGACATTTCCCGGCTGGCTCAGCACCGGAGCGACATAGAGATCAACGAGTTTTTCCTGGCCAAGTCGCGGCGAACTGAGGTCGACGCGGTATTCATTCACCGGCGCGCGACGTTCGCGCACCTGCTCGATAAGGGATAGAAGCGGACTGCCAAAGGGAATGAAGGTCGAGATACGATAGCGCGACAGATGTGTCGCGCTCGCGCCGAAAAAGGCCTCAGCCTCCCAATTGGCAAAAGCGATATGGCCGTTGGCATCCACCATTACCACGGGATTCTGGATGGCGTTCAAGACGGCCATGGCGAGGCCGGTCCCCTTGTCATTCGCCGTCATGCGGCCTCCTGTATGGCCTGGCCGGCAATCCCTTTGGAGAGAGCCTGCATCAAAGCCTTCGCAACCTGTTCGGGGTCCTTGGATGTCATCAGCGCCGCTTTTTCATCGGGCGCCACATCTTTTGCATGGCGATCAAGATACCAGCCGAGATGCTTGCGGGCATGCCTGACGCCAACATCCGCGCCATAATGCTCCAGCATCATCCGGTAGTGTTCCAGTGCGATGGCCGGAATGTCAGCCGCCTGCGGCCCATCATGCCCTGCCAATTGACCGGCATGCCAGGGACGTCCCTGGCAGGCCCGGCCGAGCATCACGGCATCCGCCCCCGACCGACGCAGGATATCAGCTGCGTCATCAGCCGTTTCCACATCGCCATTGGCGACCAAGGGAATCCGGATCGCGTCGCGCACGGCAGCAATCGCGTCCCAGTCGGCCCGCCCCTCGTAAAACTGCATCCGGGTACGGCCATGGACCGTGACCAACTGCACGCCAGCATCTTCAGCGCGCTTGGCGATATAGGGCGCATTGATGGAAGCACTGTCCCAGCCAAGCCGCATCTTGACGGTCACCGGGATCTTGACGGCCTTGACTGTCGCCTCGATCAGCGACAGCGCGTGGTCCGGTTCGCGCATCAGGGCAGATCCGGCATAACCGCCGATCACCTTCTTGGCCGGACAACCCATATTGATGTCGATGATATCGGCCCCGTTAGCCTCGGCAATCACGGCAGCCTCTGCGAGCCATTTCGCGTCTCGGCCGGCAAGCTGCACCATGTGGGGAGACAACCCTGCCCCCTTAAGCCGCGACCAGCTTTCAGCAGCATTAAACACCAGCTCCCGGCTGGCAACCATTTCAGTGACGACCAGCCCTGCGCCATAGCGGAAGGCCAATTGGCGGAACGGCAGGTCGGTGACGCCCGACATCGGCGCGAGCACAACACGGTTGCGTACGCGGACGGGTCCGATCTGAAACGGACTATCTAGGGTGACAGACGTCAAATGACTATCTTTCGAGCATCAGTGCATTCTGCACTATTTTTAGACAGTACCGAGGCGATTGCCAAGAGGCAAAGCCATGCCGTCGATAAAAAATCGTGCAGATGCTGGAAAAGGGATGTTCGAGCCGATAGAGCACGGTTGCGAAGATAATGTGTCATGGACCAGGCAGGGCAATGGAGCAAGAGCGGAGCAGAACAATCGGGATCATCCTCGTCGCTGCAGGCCGCGGGGAACGCGCAGGCGCTTCAGTCGAGGGACCCAAACAGTATCGGCGGATCGGTAACAAGCCGGTCATCTGGCACACACTGAAGCTTTTCCTCGAATGGCCCAAAAGTGGCCCCGTAGTTGTCGTCATTCACCCAGACGATGACACACTTCTAAAGGCCGCCACCTCGGATTTAGCCAGGCAGGATCACTTTATGATCGTGACCGGCGGTGCAACACGGCAGGAATCGGTCCTGAACGGATTGAGGCGTCTACGGGAAAGCGGCGTCGAACACGTCATGATCCATGACGGCGTTCGGCCCTTTGCGGACCATGCGCTCTTGGATCGGATCGCGACAGAGCTCGCCGCCGGTAAAGCCGCACTCCTGCCCGCGGTTGCCGTTACCGATACAATAAAACGGGCCGACGCATCCAAGGTTGTGACCGATACAGTTCCTCGCAAGGATCTCTTCGCCGCCCAGACACCACAAAGCTTCCACTATGAAACCATCCTGGCCGCTCATGAGCGGGCCGCACGCGAGGCAAGCATCGACTTTACAGACGACGCCTCGATTGCCGAATGGGCCGGCATCCCGGTTCATATCGTCGAAGGCTCCATCGACAATATTAAACTCACAGTGCAGAGGGATATCACCATGGCCGACGAAAAACTGAAGCGGGCCGCCCTCCCCGATGTCCGAACCGGCAACGGCTACGACGTCCACCAGCTCGAATCCGGCGAGGGCGTGACTCTGTGCGGCGTCTTCATTCCACACGACCAGAAATTGAAGGGTCACTCGGACGCGGATGTCGCCCTTCACGCTCTGACGGATGCGCTGCTCGCCACCTGTGGCGCAGGCGATATAGGCGATCACTTCCCCCCTTCCGACCCTCAATGGAAGGGCGCACCCTCGCGGATTTTCCTTGAGCACGCAGCCGACATCGTTCGCAAGGCGGGCGGCACGATCATGAATGCAGACGTTTCGCTAATTGCCGAAGCACCTAAAATCGGCCCGCATCGCCAAGCCATGCGCGAAAGACTCTCCGAAATCCTGGGCATCTCACTCGACCGCTGCTCGGTCAAGGCAACAACCAACGAGACGATCGGCTTCGTCGGCCGTCGTGAAGGCATCGCGGCAATCGCCACCGCGAGCGTCGTCTTCCGGGGAGCGGACTGATGGGGCTCTATCCCGCAGATATAGAAACCAAGGCTGCGACAATCATCGCTGCCTACCGCGAACGATGCTGGATGATCACAACGGCGGAATCCTGTACCGGCGGCTTGATCGCCGGCGCTCTGACGGAGATCTCTGGCTCCTCCGCCGTGGTGGACCGTGGCTTCGTCACCTATACCAATCAGGCGAAGATGGATTTGATCGGCGTCTCAGCCAAAACGCTGGAGGCCTTCGGGGCAGTCTCTAAGGAGACAGCCCTGCAGATGGCCAGTGGCGCGCTGATGCGCTCAAGCGCTCATGTTGCTGTGGCCGTCACCGGAATTGCCGGACCGGGAGGCGGATCGGACGAAAAGCCGGTCGGGCTCGTGCATCTGGCATTGAAGACCCGAAGCGGGCTGACCGATCACCGGGAAATGCGCTACGGGGAGATCGGTCGTCACCCGGTAAGGCTTGCGACGATTAACACGGCCCTTGAAATACTACTCAGAGCTGTGGAATAAGTCGATGTCAGCGGCATCGCTATTTTGCCACGGTTAATATCCCTTGCCCAATTTCCTGAAGGTTTGCATTTTCACATTTGGAGCAGCCGAATGAAGGCCTGGCAGATTTTCCGGCACGCCCTACGTCAACTCACCAGGAATTTCAAAGCAGCCGTCTCGGTCTCTGCCTTACCTCTAGGACTGGCGCTGATCGGATTATTGTTAGTGTCGGGTGACATCCTACTCCTTTCCCCACAGCAGATGCAGCAGCGCGTCAGCACCGGCCAAGCTGCGGGTGATGCCGGAAGATCCTTGATTGCGGTGGTTATCTTCGGTGTCGCATTTCTCTGGACAGCCGTTGCATGGCATCGTTTCGTGCTGCTGGGCGAACTGTCAGGTTGGCGCCCGCCCTTTCACGGGCGCCGAATGGCGGCTTACTTCGGCAAAGGGCTGTTACTCGGCCTGATCCTGATCATTCCGGCACTGATGCTGATGGCCTTCATCGCCATGCTTGCTGCGAGCCTGCCCGCTGGTCTTGTGCCCTACACCCTCTTTCTCGTCATACCGGCCTATCTCGGCCTTTCCACGATCACCCTTCGGCTGGCAACGATACTGCCAGGAGTTGCTCTCGGCCATCAGACTCCGCTTCTTGAGGGGCTGACGACGACTGGCGGAAACGGCCTTGTTTTTCTCGCGCTCGTGGTAATCCTGGCGCTCGCAGGACTCGTCACCGACCTCATCGCCCAAGCTCTCGCCGGCATCTCGCTAGGTTTGGTGTTTGTCTGGTACATCCCCGCCCAGTGGTTCCTGACCATGCTCGGGCTCTCTGTCCTCACCACGCTGTACGGCCATTACATCGAGCAGCGTCCGTTGATATGAATACTCAGAGCTCGGCGTAGATCTTATCCGCCCGCGTCTCGAAGGCTTCCGAGAACATCCGGAATGCACGGTCGAACATCGAGCCCATCAAGGCGCCGAGAATCCGGTTCTTGAATTCGTAGTCGATGAAAAAATGCACGGCGCAACCGCCATCGCCCGCCTCTTCGAAACGCCAGCGATTGTCGAGATACTTGAACGGTCCCTCGATGTATTTGACATCGATCGCCCGCTCCGCCGCGGTCAGCAGGACTTGGGTCGTGAAGGTCTCGCGGATCGCCTTGTAACCCACCGTCATGTCCGCCAGGAGCAGCTCCTTGCCATCACGTTCGCGGCGCGAGCGAATGCTCAAGGCCTCGCAAAGCGGCAGGAATTCCGGATAGCGCTCGACATCTGCCACAAGGGCATACATGCGGTCGGGCGAGTGCTTGACAAGGCGGCGGGTTTCGAACTGTGGCATATCTGGGACTTAAGCAGGGATCGCCTCGAGATCAAGAAGCTTGGCCATCTCACCATAGGATTTCAAAGCCAGAACAGTGGCACCAGAGTCACCGCGACGACCAGTCGCTGCCCCACGTGCTTATATCAAGCGCGAGTGAGCAACTTCTCCCGCGCCGCCTTCAGGCGTGCAAAATCATCACCGGCGTGATGCGAAGAGCGAGTCAGCGGGCTCGAGGACACCATCAGGAAGCCCTTGGTGTAGGCAATGTCCTCATAGGACTTGAACTCTTCCGGCGTAACGAAGCTCATCACCTTGTGGTGCTTACGGGTCGGCTGGAGATACTGGCCGATGGTCAGGAAGTCGACATCGGCAGTGCGCAGGTCGTCCATCAACTGCAGCACTTCATTGCGCTCCTCGCCAAGGCCGACCATGATGCCAGACTTGGTGAACATGGTCGGGTCGAGTTCCTTCACCCGCTGCAACAGGCGCACCGAGTGGAAGTAACGCGCACCGGGACGCACCGTCAGGTAATTGCCGGGAACGGTTTCCATATTGTGGTTGAAGACATCCGGTTTGGCGGCAACGACGCGCTCAAGAGCGCCCGGCTTCTTCAGGAAGTCCGGCGTCAGGATTTCGATCGTGGTTTCCGGCGAAGCCGCCCGGATGGCCCAGATCACCTTTTCGAAGTGCTCGGCGCCACCATCGGCAAGATCGTCCCGGTCGACGGACGTGATGACCACATGCGAGAGGCCCATCTGCTTGACGGCCTTCGCAACATTCTCAGGCTCAGCCATGTCGAGAGCATTGGGCTTGCCCGTCGCAACATTGCAAAACGCGCAGGCACGGGTACAGATCTCACCCATGATCATGAAGGTCGCGTGCTTCTTGTCCCAGCACTCGCCAATATTCGGGCAGCCGGCTTCCTCGCACACAGTCACCAGCTTGTGGCTGCGCACCAGTTCGCGGGTCTCATGATAACCCTTTGAGGTCGGCGCCTTGACGCGGATCCACTCAGGCTTGCGCATCACCTCGGTGTCCGGCTTATGCGCCTTTTCCGGGTGGCGAACGCGCTTCTCGTCCACGACTGCTGCTGTCGGATTGATCCTGTCGAGGATAGTGACCATGGTCTGACCCTGCCTGCGCCGCCAAAAGCGGAATTGTCGATATTACCGCCGAAGAAGCTTGGCGACGAAGAGAAGAAGGCTGGCACCAATGAAACTGGTGAGCAGGTAGCCCAACCAGTCGCCTTCAACGAAGATGCCGAGACGCCGGAAGATCGCCGCCGCAACCGCAGCGCCAACAATGCCGATCACGATGTTCATCAGGACCCCGAAGCGCATGTTCATGAACTTGCCAGCAAGCCAGCCCGCAAGGCCACCGAAGAAAATTGTCGCTAGAATGCCGACTTCGAACCCTGCCATAAACCGCTCCCGTTAAAAATCGCCCAATGGATGCTGCCGCCTATATAGGCGGCAGCATCCGCTGTCACAACTGGCCGTCAAGCGTTGAGCACGCGGCCATAGGCATCCAGCACGCTTTCCTTCATCATTTCCGACAGTGTCGGATGCGGGAAGATCGTGTGCATCAGTTCTTCTTCCGTTGTCTCGAGGTTCATCGCGACAACGAAGCCCTGGATGAGTTCGGTCACTTCCGCGCCGACCATATGGGCACCGAGCAGTTCGCCTGTCTTCTTGTCGAAGATCGTCTTGATCATGCCCTGGTCTTCGCCCAGCGCGATCGCCTTGCCATTGGCGGCAAAAGAGTAGCGACCGACGCGGATCTCGCGACCCTCGGCCTTGGCCTTGGCTTCCGTCAGACCGACAGAAGCGACCTGCGGGTTGCAATAGGTGCAGCCCGGGATCTTGGCCTTGTCCATCGGGTGAACGCCCGGAACACCGGCGATCTTCTCGATGCAGATGACGCCCTCATGCTCGGCCTTGTGGGCGAGCATCGGCGGGCCGGCAACGTCGCCGATCGCGTAAAGGCCCGGCACATTGGTCTTGCCGTAGCCATCGATGACGATGCAGCCGCGATCGGTCTTCACGCCGAGGGCCTCAAGGCCGAGGTTCTCGATATTGCCCTGGACGCCGACGGCGGAGATCAGGCGGTCAGCGGTGATCGTCTGGACCTTGCCGTCCTTGGTCTCTACATGGGCGGTGATGGAGTTGGCGCCCTTGTCGACCTTCGAGACCTTGGCCTCGGTGATGATCTTCAGGCCACGCTTTTCCAGCTGCTTGCGGGCGAAGGTGGAGATTTCCACGTCCTCGACCGGCATGATGTTCGACATCAGTTCGACGACGGTCACATCCACGCCCATGGAGCGGTAGAAGGAGGCGAATTCGATGCCGATGGCGCCCGAGCCCATGACAACCAGCGACTTCGGCATGAAGTCCGGCTTCATCGCTTCGAAATAGGTCCAGATCAGCTTGCCATCCGGCTCGATGCCCGGAAGCGCACGCGGACGGGCGCCCGTGGCGACGATGATGTGCTTCGCGGTGTAGGTGCCCTCGCCCAGCACGCCCTTCGGAACCGGGTTCTGCGGCTCGACGACGGGCTTTGACATCTTGCCGATGACGACTTCGCCGGGCTTGGAAAGCTTGGCTTCGCCCCAGATGACGTCGATCTTATTCTTCTTCATCAAGAAGGCGACGCCACCATTCAGGCGGGCCGAGACGCCGCGCGACCGGGCGACCACATCCTTCACGTCGGCGGTCATCGTGCCGTTCAGCGTCAGACCATAGGATTTTGCGTGATTGGCGTGATCGAGGATCTCGGCAGAGCGCAGCAGGGCCTTGGTCGGGATGCAGCCCCAGTTGAGGCAGATGCCGCCCAGATGCTCGCGCTCAACGATCGCGGTCTTCAGACCCAATTGAGCGGCACGGATGGCGGTAACGTAACCGCCAGGGCCGGAACCGATGATGATGACGTCATAGGCATTCGACATGGGTGCTTCCACTCCTCGGTTTACGGACCTCCGATCGGCAACCGCCGGAGGTCCGGTGCGGGATTGGAAGCGAACCCCTGCTTAAACGGCAGGCAAGCCGGCTTCCGGTTCATGACGAACCAGCATCCCGTAGATTTCATCCTTGAGCTGCATCCGCTTCTTCCGAAGTTCGACGATGTGGAAGTCGTCTGCAGGCTCGATATCGGTTTCGGCCCGGTGAATCACCCCGTTGACCTCATGATAGGCCTCGAACAGTCTGGCGAAATGCCCATCCGTTTCCTTCAGATGGCGCATCAGCGCGACGTGTTCCGGGAATTCCGCTGCCAGTTCGTGCGGTGTGTTTGACATGATCCCATCTCCTCTTTCGGGGTTGATGGGCTCAGGTTAGACGCAGCGCAGAAGACCTCCTTGATATTGATCAACGCGCCCTGCCGGAGGATGCAGGATGCGACCTTTCTTCAAAGCCCGAGCATCATCCGGACGATCGGCTCGAGGCCTCGTCCAATGGCGCGGGTGTCTTCGGCGTCTAGATGGATGCCATCAAGCGGCGTGGTTTCGGCCACCGATCCCGCGTCGAAGAATCCACATCCCGATTCGTCCGCCGCATCGCGATACATGCTGGCGAGCATGGCACCCTCGTCCACCGAGTGGTTGAACATGGCGCCGAACACCGAATTGGCCGTCTCACGGATCGCAGGCGGTGCGACGATCAGGATCTCGGGCTCTGCAAATTCGAAACCCCAGTCATGCTTTTGCACGAGCTTGACCAGTCGCTTGACGCCGCTGGTCGCGCCGATGGCCGTTCCTTGGATCCCGCGCTTGAGATCGTTGGTCCCCAGCATGATGATCACGAGGTCGATCGGCTTGTGCGTCGCCAGGATCGTCGGCAACAGCTTTGCGCCATTGCGTTCACAATCACCCAGATGATCGTCATAGGCGGTGGTGCGGCCGTTCAGGCCTTCGGCGATCACCCGGACCCCATGACCGAGCGCCTTTTGCAAGACGCTCGTCCAGCGGTCCTCGTAGGAATGCCGACCCAGGTTCACCGGGTCGTATCCCCATGTCAGGCTGTCGCCGTAGACAAGAACGGTCTTCATGGCACCGCCCCCTCAATCAGACCAGCATGCCCATCGGATTTTCGATGTAGCGCTTGAAGGCACCGAGCAGTTCGGCACCGAGCGCGCCATCGACGCAGCGGTGGTCGGTCGACAGCGTCACGGTCATGACATTGGCAACCTTCATCTCGCCCTTCTTCACAACAACCCGTTCTTCACCGGCACCAACCGCGAGGATCGTTGCATGCGGCGGGTTGACGACAGCCGAGAAGCTCTTCACGCCCATCATGCCCATGTTGGACACGGCCGTCGTGCCCCCCTGATATTCCTCGGGCTTCAGCTTGCGGTCCTTGGCACGCTTGCCGAGATCCTTCATCTCGTTAGAGATGGTGGACAGGCTCTTTTCCTCGGCCTTGCGGATGATCGGGGTGATCAGGCCGCCCGGGATCGAGACCGCCACGCCGACATCGGCATGCTTGTGCTTGACCATGTTGGTGTCGGTCCAGGAGACGTTGGCATCCGGCACGTCGCGGAGCGCGAGTGCGAGGGCCTTGATCACCATGTCGTTGACCGAGAGCTTGTAGGCCGACTTACCGTCCTTTTCAGGGGCAGCGGCGTTCAGCTGGGCACGCAGTGCCAGCAGTGCATCCAGTTCGCAATCGACGGAGACGTAGAAATGCGGGATGGTCTGCTTCGATTCCTGCAGGCGCTTGGCAATCGTCTTGCGCATGCCGTCATGCGGCACGAGCTCGTAAGAGCCTTCGGCAAAGTTCTTGAGGACGGCCTCTTCCGACGCACCCTTGGCCAGAACCGGAGCGGCGGCCGGAGCAGCAGCCGTTGCCGGAGCCGCCTTGACGCCACCGGCGGCAGCCTTCTCGACGTCGCTCTTGACGATGCGCCCCTTTGGACCGGAGCCGGACACAGACTTGATGTCGAGACCGGCATCCTTCGCCATCCGGCGAGCAAGCGGCGAAGCGAACACGCGCTCGCCGGTCGCGACGGCCGGCGCGGCAGAAACAGCTGCCGCAGGAGCGGATGCCGCAACCGGTGCCGGAGCAGCTTCAGCCTTCGGCGCAGGTGCAGCCTCGGCTTTCGCTGGCGCCGAACCACCGCCTGCTGCGGCAGCGGCCACGTCTTCGCCGTCCACTGCGAGGATCGCGATCAGCGCATTGACTTTCACGGCCTCGGTACCGGCCGGAACGACGAGCTTTGCAACGACGCCCTCGTCGACAGCTTCCACTTCCATGGTCGCCTTGTCTGTCTCGATCTCGGCGATGACGTCACCGGCTTTTACCGTGTCGCCTTCCTTGACCAGCCACTTGGCCAGATTGCCCTCTTCCATCGTCGGAGAGAGTGCCGGCATGGTGATGTTAACAGGCATGTGCCTCACCTCCCCTTATTTGTAGCAGACGGCTTTGACGGCCTGGACCACTTCGCCGACATTCGGCAGAGCGAGCTTTTCGAGGTTTGCCGCGTAAGGCATCGGCACATCCTTGCCGGCGATCGTAATGACCGGAGCGTCAAGATAGTCGAAGGCTTCGCGCTGAACTACGTTGGCGATGAAATCACCGACGGAAGACTGCGGATAGCCTTCTTCAACGGTCACCAGACGGCCGGTCTTCTTTACCGAGGCAAGCACAGTCGGCAAGTCCATCGGACGGATGGTGCGCAGGTCGATCAACTCGACATCGATCCCGTCCTTGGACAGTTCTTCGACTGCCTTAACCGCATAGGTCATGCCGATGCCGAAGGACACGATCGTCACATCCTTGCCGGTTTTGTGGATCCGCGCCTTGCCGATCGGCAGAACGAAGTTGTCCATCTTCGGCACTTCGAAGGAATGACCGTAAAGGATCTCGTTTTCCAGGAAAATGACCGGGTTCGGATCGCGGATGGCAGCCTTGAGCAGACCCTTGGCGTCGGCTGCCGTATAGGGCATGACGACCTTGAGACCCGGGATCTGGCTGTACCAGGCAGCGTAGTCCTGGCTGTGCTGCGCGCCGACGCGGGCAGCCGCACCGTTTGGACCGCGGAACACGATCGGCGCACCCATCTGGCCGCCGGACATATAGAGCGTCTTGGCGGCCGAGTTGATGATCTGGTCAATCGCCTGCATGGCGAAGTTGAAGGTCATGAACTCGACGATCGGCTTCAGGCCAGCCATGGCAGCACCAACGCCAACACCGGCAAAACCGTGCTCGGTGATCGGTGTGTCGATGACCCGGCGCGCCCCGAATTCCTGCAGCAAGCCCTGCGTGATCTTGTAGGCGCCCTGATATTCGGCGACTTCTTCACCCATGACGAAGACGTCGTCATCCGCGCGCATCTCTTCGGCCATGGCTTCGCGTAGCGCTTCACGCACCGTCATCGTCACCATTTCCGTACCGGCCGGCACATCCGGATCGGCAGCAATCTCAACCTTCGGCTGGGCCGGGACAGCAGCAGATGCAGCCGGCGCGGCAGCGACCGGTGCGGATGATGCTTCTACCGAGGCGGCAGCGGCCTTCGGGGCCGGAGCAGCATCGGCACTCTCGCCGTCCTGAAGCAGGATGGCGATGGCCGTATTGACCTTCACGTTCTCCGTTCCGGCCGCAATCAGCAGCTTGCCGAGCACACCTTCATCGACGGCTTCCACTTCCATGGTCGCCTTGTCGGTCTCGATCTCAGCGATCACATCGCCGGACTTGACGGTGTCGCCTTCCTGCTTGATCCACTTGGAGAGCGTGCCTTCTTCCATCGTCGGAGAGAGGGCGGGCATCAGAATTTCGATAGGCATGGGTTCCCTCCCCGATTACAAAAGAATGTCGGTGTAGAGCTCGGAAACGTCCGGCTCCGGATCGGCCTGGGCGAAATCGGCACTATCAGCAACGATGTCGCGCACATCCTTGTCGATGGCCTTCAGCTGGTCTTCCGAAGCCCAGCCATTTTCCAGGAGACGAGCCTTGACCTGTTCGATCGGATCCTGCTCCGACCGCATCTTCTGCACTTCTTCCTTGGAACGATACTTCGCCGGGTCGGACATGGAATGGCCGCGATAGCGATAGGTCAGCATTTCAAGAATGATCGGGCCCTTGCCCGAACGGCAATGCTCGAGCGCCTCGTCGGCAGCTGCCTTCACGGCGCGCACATCCATGCCGTCCACCTGGATGCCGGGAATGCCAAAACCGATACCGCGCTTGGAATAGTCAGCCTGCGCGGTTGCGCGCGCGGTCGACGTACCCATGGCGTAGCGGTTGTTCTCGACGATATAGATGATCGGCAGCTTCCAGAGCGCCGCCATATTGAAGCTTTCGTAAACCTGGCCCTGGTTCGCTGCGCCGTCGCCAAAATAGGCAACAGACACCGAGTCATTGCCGCGGTAACGGTTGGCAAACGCCAGACCGGTGCCGAGCGAGACCTGAGCACCAACGATGCCATGACCGCCATAGAAATGTTTCTCTTTCGAGAACATGTGCATGGAGCCGCCCTTGCCCTTCGACAGACCGCTGCGGCGACCCGTCAATTCCGCCATGACGCCACGGGCGCTCAATCCAAGCGCCAGCATGTGCCCATGGTCGCGATAGGCGGTAATGACCTGGTCACCTTCCTTCTGCGCCATCTGCATGCCAACAACGACAGCTTCCTGGCCGATGTAAAGGTGACAGAAACCACCGATGAAGCCCATGCCATAAAGCTGGCCGGCCTTTTCCTCGAATCGGCGAATGAGGAGCATTTCACGATAGGCGTGAAGCTCTTCATCAGCGGTGAAGTCCGGCGTATTTTTACCGGTGAATTCCTTGCTGGCGGTTTTAGCGGGTGACTTCCGGCTGGAAGCGGTCGCGGATTTGCGCGGCGCCATACATCCCTCCCATGGTTATTATGGTCCAAAGTGAGCCACAGAATAGGGAAGAATGACGGCCGCCGCAATGCCATAAATGCATGGCTCGCATTCCACGCAAACCATTGAAAAAAAACAAATATATCGGATTAACCGAATTCCGGTTAATCAAAAATACGTATTGAATATGACGATTTCGTCCGGCCTCGACATATTGAGCTGATAGCGCGCCTTCTCATCAATGATGTCTTCGTCAAGCGAACCATCACTCAGCAGACTGACATCCTTCTCCAGCGTCGCGCGCTGCTCCACGAGCTTGGCGAGTTCGGCGCTGCGCTCAATGCGCAGTTTTTCGTATTGCTGCCCAGCCCGGAGACCATAGTCCCCATGAATGGAATGATAGCCAAAATAGGAGAGGAAAGCGATGGCAACGGCGGGCAAGACGAAGCGACCGTATTTTTTCTTCTTGTAGTGTCTGGTCCACATGCCGACGAAAGCCCTGAAACGCGTTACTGGCCTTCAGTCTATCGGGCAACCCTTAACCCTTCGTTGACCCTGTCAGGCAAGGAGTGAGAAACCTCCGCAAAGACCAGCCAGCACCCGCCAATCAGTCATCGACAGTGAACACCCTTTGGCGCAAGTCCTGCCAGGCATCAATGTCGGCGGCAACCAGAAGCCCACCCGACACATGCCGCGGCAGATAGGCGGAACCATCGAACCGTGCAACATGGGCGCCAGCCTCGTGCATCATCAGGCTGCCGGCGAGATGGTCCCAGGGCATGAGCTTGTTGTACATGGCGAAATCCATATGGCCCTGCGCGAGCAGCCGATATTCGTGCGCCGCGCACCGATAGCTGGTGAACAGGCGCACCTCCGCGAGGTTGGAGAGAATGCGACGACGAGCATCAATGTCGAAGAAACCGGTATTGGCGATGCCGATCATCTGTGAAAGCGGCCGGCTCGGGCGCATGAACATCTGCTCCTGACTTCCGTCCGGCCTGCAGAGCCAAGCACCACTGCCCTTCTCGCAGAGGGCCCAGTCATTGCCGATCGGATCATAGATGATGCCGGCAACCGTTTCGCCCTTGCTGATCACCGACAGCATGACCCCGAACAAAGGCAATCCCGACGCAAAATTGAAAGTGCCATCGATCGGATCGACCACGACGGCGAGATCCGCATCCGTCAGCTTCTCCAGAAGGCCCGGATCCGCTGCGACCGATTCCTCACCGACGAAAAGCGCATCGGGCATCAACGCCTCGACGGCCGTCCGGATCAGGCGTTCGGCAGCCTCATCGGCCTCCGTGACGAGATCGATCGCCTCAGATTTCATCCGCACATCGCCATCCCCCAGATTGCGGAACCGTGGGAGGATCTCCACCACAGCAGCCTCCTGCAGGATGTTGGCGAGGGCTGCGATGTCGATGTTGCTCGTCATGAAATCTCTCCGATAAAACAGTCAGCCAAGACCAAGGCTTCAACATCCGACCTTCTAGCCGCTGGAAGGCGTCAAAGTACAGTGCGAAAGCCTGGACGATCGGTTGTCTCGGCTCGGGAAACATGCATGATCGTGAAAACAACACAATTCGGAGCCGGCCCCTGCCATGATTTCCAGGCGTTCCCTGATATCGACCGCCACCCTCCTCCTTGCGTCATCTGTCCTGCCGGCCGAAGCGGCGACGAAGAAAAAGGCGAAACTGGCAACGGGCCAGATCTACCTCTTCCGGGGCTTCGCCAATGTTTTTTCGATGGGCCTCGACACGCTCGGAAAACAACTCGCCGCGGAAGGCATCAAGGCCGAAGTCTTATCCCTGCCAAACTCTGCGAGCTTCGCGAAACGTATTGCGGATCGTTACAAGAGCTCCAAGGAGGCACGACCCATCGTGCTCATCGGGCACTCGCTTGGCGCCGACATGACCTTTGCGATTGCGAGCGCACTGAAACCGATGAAGATACCCGTCGAGCTGATCATCAGCTTTGACCCGACCGGCAGGGGGCCGGTGCCCGGCAATGTGAAGAAGACACTGAATTTCTTTACCGGCGACGAGAGCATCTGGTCACCTGTGCTACCGGCGCCCGGCTTCAAGGGCGAACTCAGCAACATCAACCTGCGCCAGGGCGAAACGGCAGTGAAGGGCATCGGCCACTTCAACGTTGACAAGAACCCCGAATTGCACGCCCGGTCGATCCAGGAAATCAAGAAGGTCCTTCGCCGCCGCGCGTAGACGAAATCAGGTCAGTTACAGCCGAAGCGACGCGCCACACTGCCTGATCTAGAACACTCCCGGAACGAGCCTCTTGGTACGCACGCAATAGGCGTCATACTCAGCGCCGAACGTCTCGCGCATCATTGCTTCTTCACGAGACTGGCGCACGCAGTAGAGGGCAAGGACCGCCACGAGCCCGGCGAATCCTGCGATCCAGTTGGGGATCAGCAGCGCTTGCGCGATGCCCCAGAGCATAAACGACGCATACATCGGATGGCGGACATGGGCATACACACCCTGCGTTACCAGCCGATGCCCTTCGCGGACCTCGAGAGTCACCGACCAATTCGTCCCCAGATCCTTGTGGCTGCGGCGAAACAGCCAGAGGAAGACGGCACCCGTCAGGACACCGGCGACGACGAGAATGGGCGAGTGCGAACGATCGGCAAGGCCACCCAGCAAACCAGCACGCCAGGCAATCGGCATGAAGGCCAGCCCGAGAGCGCAAAGTGTGAGCAGGGAAATGTCGAGTGGTGTCCGCTTGTCGAGCCTGGTCTTCTGCCGGCGCGCCCGGCGCATGGCCGGATAGCGCATGGCGCACCACGCCACGAGCATGATCGCCCAGAGAACGAAGGAAAGCCTGATCATGAAGTACCCTTTACTTTTTCCGGATCGACGCCCGCAAGCGGCAGGAATCCCGGTCTTGCCTCCTCTAGCCGCCGCGTACCGCAGCAGATCATGAAGAAGTCGTAGAAGTATCGCCGGCTGTTTGCCGAAATGAACTGGTAGTGCACGCGGAAGAAGTTGCGCTTGATCCGCTTGTAGACGTCGGGCTTGAGCATTTCGCGAAAACGCACCTGAAACTGCTGCGGAAAGACGTCACGGCGTTGATGCGTAAGACCAGCCAGGCGATAGGGGTCGCATTTATAGAAGTTGATGATGTCGGTCAGCGCCTGAAACTCGGCCCAGCGAATTTCGGAACATTTCGCCAGTGCCGCGAGCCTCTCCCGGGCGCGCGCTGCCGCAGGGTGAAGGGCGACCTTCAGCGATGTCGACCCGACCGTCAGCAGGGTAAAATTGACGGACTCGCCCTTCTTCTCAAGCCTATCGGCCAACAGTGCTGCAACATCGAGGATCAGCGCGCCGCCAGTCGAGTGTCCGATCAGCAGCACTTCGTCGTGGCGGCCCTCTGACAGTCGGCCGTCAATCATCGCCACCCAGGATTGGACCCGCCCATCCATGTCCGTCCGCCGGCAATGCAGATGCTCGCGACTGAACGACCAAAGGTCCATCAGGTGGAAAACGAAATAGCGCTTTCCAAGGTAACGGCCCGCGGCATAGGCAACGGCGGCACCCGCGGCCGCAGGCAAAATGGCGCCACCTGGCAGGCCGAGCAATGATACAATCCGAAACGCGACATGCCCTAGCCACAGGAAACCGAGAAGGGCAACAAACGGATAGAGGAAATAGAGGGCAAAGCGCCAATTGGTCTGAAAGAACCGAAACATCGTGCCGCTAACGACATAGTCGAAGAAGGCGAGCAGATAGGCCCACAGACGCACCGGAAATGCCCGTGCTCCATCGCGCCTCACAATATCGTCGAAGCTCAGGAACGTGATGTCGGCATCGCAACCGCCGTCCGGCCCCGTGTAATGAACCGTTGCGGTCGCGGAGGAATGATCGTCCGCATGAACTGGCACATCCATGCGCGCGTCGACTGACCAGCAGACGCAGAACCGCTCCAGTTCTCTGCCGATCCTGCGAAAGAAACCCTCGGCATCGTTGCGCTCATAGCCGCCGACGAGAAATACGGCACGTCGGGCCACCACCGGCCGGCTCAACTCAGACATACAGTCTCCCCAACCCCTCACAATTTCCGATATGCATAGGCACATCGGCCACCCTCTCTTCGCCAATCTGCAAGATGGCTCAAGCCGCGTCCAGCATCTCGCGGAAATTCAACAGATTTATGAGAGAATTTCCTCGTATCCAAGCCGGATTGTATCGGCAAGACGGCGCGACATCACTCTTTCGGCTGCGCCATCAACCCAGCAAAATCGAAGAGCTTCGGATCCAGCAGATGCGAGGGGTCGACATGGGCAAGAGCCCGCAGCATGGCATCCTTGCGCCCGGGCATCTTGGCTTCGATACCGGCCAGCATATCCTTCATCGCATTGCGCTGCAGCCCATCCTGCGAGCCGCAAAGGTCGCAAGGAATGATTGGGAATTCCATTGCCTGCGCAAAACGCGCCAGATCGTCCTCTGCAGCATAGGCAAGTGGCCTTAGCACGAAGAGATCCTTCTCGTCGTTCAACAGCTTGGCCGGCATTGCCGAGAGGCGTCCGCCGTGGAAGAAATTCATGAAGAAGGTTTCGAGGATGTCCTCTCGGTGATGGCCAAGCACCAGCGCTTGGCAGCCCTCCTCCCGAGCGATTCGGTAGAGATTGCCCCTGCGCAGTCGCGAACAGAGCGAGCAGTAGGTGCCGCCGCTCGGCACCTTTTCCTTCACGATCGAGTAGGTGTCGCGATATTCGATGCGATGCTTGACACCGATCGATGCGAGATAATCGGGCAGGACATGCTTGGGGAAATTCGGCTGCCCCTGGTCGAGATTGCACGCCACCAATTCCACAGGCAGAAGTCCCCGCCATTGCAAGTCGAGCAGAATGGCGAGCAGTCCATAGCTATCCTTGCCGCCAGAAAGTCCGACGAGCCAACGCTTCTGGCCCTTCAACATGTCAAAATCTGTCATCGCCTGGCGCACCTGCCGGATCAGGCGCTTGCGCAACTTATTGAAAGACACGGACTGAGGGGCGTGTGTAAAAACCGCATGAACACCCGACAGATCGAGCTCGTCATCGGCCTCGACGGGCTCAGACCCTTGCATGTCGATCGCCCCGGTCGCATTGACAATGTTCATGATGACTCCAGCCTTTGCGGCATTTCGAAAATGCAATGCCCGCTCCCGCCGCCAAGATCAAGTCCTGATGACGGCCGGACCGGAATGCTTGATCAGGCCCCGAACACGGACCAGCCCGTCCTGGAGGCCAGCATTTCCAGCGCAGCCGAGCCAAGCGCAGAATTGCCGACCTTATTCAACCCTGGCGACCAAACAGCGATCGATGCCTTGCCAGGCGCCACGGCCAGGATCCCGCCGCCGACACCGGATTTGCCCGGAAGACCGACCTGATAGGCAAAATCACCGGAACCATCATAGTGACCGCACATCAGCATCAAGGCATTGATACGCCGCGCACGCTTAGGCGACACCACCGAAAACCCGGTCAGCGGATTGGTGCCGCGATTGGCGAGAAACAGGCCCGCATGGGAGAGCTGCACGCAGCTAAGCGCCAGCGCACACTGGTGAAAATAGACGCCGAGGACATGCTCCACCGGATGATCAAGATTGCCGAATCCATGCATGAAATTGGCAAGGGCGAAATTTCTGTAACCCGTTCGCTGCTCGGACTGCGCAACCTTTTCGTCAATCGTCAACGTCTCGTCATCGGCCAGGTAACGCATGAAGCGCAGATATTCACCAATCGCCTCACGCGGTGCATGGCCGGCCAACACCATATCACTGACGACGATGGCGCCGGCATTGATGAAGGGATTGCGCGGAATGCCGTGCTCGTGTTCGAGCTGAACGATGGAATTGAAAGAGGAACCAGAGGGCTCTCGACCAACCCTTTTCCAGATCGCCTCACCCGCTTTGCCAAGCGCCAGTGTCAGCATGAAGACCTTGGAGATACTCTGTATGGAGAAGGGAACATCGGCATCGCCAGCCCTAAAAGTTTGCCCCTCGACGGTCGTGATGGCAATGCCGAACTGCTTCGGATCGACGCGTGCAAGCTCGGGGATGTAATCGGCGACCTTACCCTCACCAAGCCTCGGCTCGAGCGTCTTGACGATATCGTCGGCGATCGCTTGCAGATCCATTGTCATTCCCCTGCCCAAACGGATATCGCGCCATCATCGCGGCTTGATCTTGCAGTGCAAACAGAAAAAGCCGCCCCGAGGGGCGGCTTTCCACAAATCCGTCGCGCTGAAATCAACGCGAGTAGAATTCGACGACCAGCTGCGGTTCCATGATGACCGCATAAGGAACGTCCGACAGCATCGGCACGCGAACGAAGGTTGCAACCATCTTGTTGTGGTCGACTTCGATGTAATCCGGAACGTCGCGCTCTGCGAGCGAAACCGATTCCAGAACCGTGACCAGCTGCTTCGACTTCTGACGAACTTCGATAACGTCGCCAGCCTTGCAGCGGTAAGAACCGATGTTGACGCGAACGCCGTTGACCGTGACGTGGCCGTGGTTGACGAACTGACGGGCAGCAAACACCGTCGGTACGAACTTGGCGCGGTACACGATGGCGTCCAGACGCGACTCGAGCAGGCCGATCAAGTTTTCGCCAGTGTCGCCCTTGCGGCGGTTGGCTTCTTCGTACGTTGCGCGGAACTGCTTCTCGCGGATGTCGCCGTAGTAGCCCTTCAGCTTCTGCTTAGCGCGCAGCTGCACGCCGAAGTCAGAAAGCTTGCCCTTGCGGCGCTGACCGTGCTGGCCAGGACCGTATTCGCGGCGGTTCACCGGGGACTTCGGACGGCCCCAGATGTTTTCGCCCATACGGCGGTCGATTTTGTACTTGGATGATGCGCGCTTGCTCATCGTATTTCCTTCTCAAAGGGTTACAGCGGCTTGTTACCAATCCACCTTAAGGAAACACGCCCTCCTCTTAGCCTCCGTTTCCGAGGCTCTGACAGGCTTCTCACGTAAGCTAACGGAGAAAACCACGGGACATGTCAAAACAAACACCGGGCATTTCGGCCCGGCGTTGCGGCGTCATTAGGGGGCAGATGAAAAAATGTCAACAACCGGACTTGAACTTCGCCCATTCCAATCCAATTATGGCGATAACGTAGCACCGGGCCCCTCTGACGCGAGTGCCGGATTCCCGTGATGTCGGAGCTGCGAGTATCAACATAATCCGGCAAAGGATGTCCGCAATGGATTTTCTTTGGATTGACATTCTGGGCAAGCCTGCCTGGATGTGGCTCACCTTTATCGTCGTCGTTCTCTTTCTTCTCGCACTTGATCTTGGCGTCCTTCACAAGGACAGCCGTGAAATCGGCATCAAGGAAAGCTTCATCCTCTCTGCCTTCTACATCACGCTCGGCCTTGCCTTCGGTGGCTGGATCTGGTTCCAGAGCGGCGAGCAGGCAGGCCTTGAATATCTGACCGGTTTTGTTGTCGAAAAAAGCCTCGCAATGGACAACATCTTCGTCATTGCGATGATCTTCAGTTATTTCTCCGTCCCCCGTGCCTACCAGCATCGGGTGCTCCTCTGGGGTATCCTTGGTGTGATCGTGCTTCGCGGCGTGATGATCGGCGCGGGCGCTGCCATCGTCGAAAATTACAGCTGGGTTCTCTACATCTTCGCGGCCTTCCTGATCATCACCGGCATCAAGATGCTGATGACGGCAGACCAGGAATATGACGTCTCAACCAATCCGGTTCTCAACGTCTTGCGTCGCAGGCTGCCCGTTACCGATGGTCTGCGCGACGAGAAGTTCGTGGTGCGCGAGATCGACCCAAAAACCGGCAAGCTGAAGCGTTTCGTCACCCCGCTTTTCCTGGCCCTGGTCATGGTTGAACTGGCGGATGTGATCTTTGCCGTCGATTCGATCCCGGCGATCTTCGCAATCACCACCGACCCCTACATCGTTTACACCTCGAACATCTTCGCAATCCTTGGCCTGCGCGCACTCTATTTCGCGCTGTCTGCCCTGATCCACCGCTTCGCCTATCTGAAGTACGCTCTAGCCGTCGTCCTGATCTTCATCGGTTCGAAGATCTTCCTGGCTGACATGTTGGGCCTTGCAAAGATCCCGCCGGTCGTCTCGTTGACGGTCACCCTGGGCATTCTTGCAGCCGGTATTCTGGGCTCGCTCTGGGCGACGCGCAACGACGTGGCAGAGCCACAAGAGACGCCACCCAAGGCCTGATATCTACCGAACAGACAATGGAAAGAGGGGCGGCCAAACACCGCCCCTCTCTTTTTGTTGAGCCGTTTTCTTCCAGAAAATCGATCGTAAGGACCCGATAAGGCTGACAGTCCGAGGTAATTGGGCTATCCCATAGCTCCCTCCCCTATGAGCTTATTGCACCTGATGATCTCCCCCACAGTTCGCCTGATTGCCTTCGCCCTCTCATTCGTCGTCGCCCTATCGCCTTGCCTAACAATGGCCGAGGCTGCGGCACCGCCCCACGCGACCATCCTGGTCGATGCCGCGACCGGCCAAGTGCTTGAAGCCTCGAATGCGGACCAGCGCGTCTATCCAGCATCACTGACCAAGATGATGACGCTCTATCTGACCTTCGAAGCGCTGCATTCCGGCAGGCTCAACTGGGACCAGAGACTGGTCGTTTCGAAGAATGCGAATGACAAAGAGCCCTACAAGTTTGCGATCGGCGCCGGAAACACGATCACCGTTCGCGAAGCCGTAACGGGCATGGTGGTACTGTCCACCAACGATGCGGCCACTGTTATCGCTGAGACACTTGCCGGTTCGGAAGCAGCCTTCGGCCAGCTTATGACCGCCAAGGCCCGCGATCTGGGCATGGCGAACACTGTATTCACCAATCCGTCCGGCCTGCCCGATCCCGCGCAGGTGACGACCGCCACCGATATGGCACGCCTAGGCCTGGCGCTGATCCGAGACTTTCCCGAGGAATACAAGCTGTTCACTCTGCGGAACATGACATTTCGCAGCATGAAATTGCGCGGCCACAACGCCTTTCTGACACAATACCCCGGCGCAGACGGCATCAAGACCGGCTATACAAAAGCATCCGGCTACAACATCGTCACCTCAGCCACCAGAGGCGGCCGCCGTCTGGTCGGCGTCGTGATGGGCGCCAGAAGCGGTGAGGCGCGGACGGAAGAAATCGTTGGCATATTCGAACGATATCTTGGACCGCGCATGATCCAGGACATTACCAATGTAAAGGCAAAGCCATGACGGACACTGTTCTCGACCGACTTCTTCGCTACGTGGTGATTGACACCCAGTCCGATCCGACCTCGGACAGCCAGCCCTCGACAGAGAAGCAGAAAGACCTCGCCCGTGTTCTGGTCGAGGAATTGCTTGGACTCGGCCTGACCGACGCCCACATGGACGAGCACGGCAACGTCTATGCCACCATTCCCTCGAACTCCGACAAGGACGTTCCGGTCATCTGCTTCTGCTCGCATATGGACACCGCCCCGGACTTCACCGGGACCGGCGTGAAACCGCAGTTGGTCCGGAATTATCAGGGTGGAGACATCAGGCTTATCGGTGATACGAGCCAGGTAATCCGGGTCGCAAGCCATCCCGAACTTCTGAACCAGATTGGCAACGACATTGTCACCACTGACGGCACAACCTTGCTCGGCGCGGACGACAAGGCCGGCATCGCCGAAATCATGACTGCCGCTGCCATCCTGATCGCCAATCCGGACATCCGGCACGGCACGATCAAGATCCTCTTCACAACCGATGAAGAGATCGGCCGAGGCGCTGACAAGGTGAATCTGGAAAAACTCGGCGCACGCTTCGCCTATACGATGGACGGCAGCACCGTCGGCGAGATCGAAAACGAGACGTTTTCGGCCGACGGCGTGACGATCGACATCACCGGCCTCGCCATGCATCCCGGCTACGCCAAGGACAAGATGGAAAACGCGATCAAGATCGCCAGCGACATCGTCGCCCGTCTGCCGCGTGACATGGCACCGGAAACGACGGATGGCCGCATCGGCTTCATTCATCCCGTTGGCATCTCCGGCAGCATGGAATCGGCGCATATCCAATTGATCCTGCGGGATTTTACCGAAGAAGGCCTGAGGGAAAAGGAAGCATTGCTGCGGGCGATCACCACGGACGTCTTGGCGACCTATCCGGGCTCGACCCATACGTTCCAGGTCAAGCATCAGTATCGCAACATGAAGCAGGTGCTCGATCAGCATCCTGAAATCATGGACAACCTTGCCGAGGCCGTACGCCGCGTCGGCCTCGAACCCGTTCAGCACAGCATCCGGGGCGGCACCGACGGCTCACGGCTTTCCTTCATGGGCTTGCCCTGCCCCAATATCTATACGGGCGGCCACGCCTATCACTCGCCGCTCGAATGGGTCAGCGTTCAGGATATGGAAAAGTCGGTCGAAACGATCGTCGAACTGGTCCGGGTCTGGGAAGAACGCGCAGCCTGATTGAGTGCGCGAACAGCGGCGGCCTATTCGGCCGCCGTCTGCGCTGGCGCATCGCCATCCATCAGATTGGGATCACCCGGCCGGGTCTCGGCTTCGAGATCCGGGAAGGCAACGATGCGCTTACCGGCAAAATCGGTATGCACCACCACCAGCCCCTGCTCTTCGAAATAGCCGAGAAGACGCCGTGCCCGGCGCGCTGAATGCGTGCCATAGGCCTTGGCGATCCGCGGATCGGATGGGCATTCCTCCTGGCGCAGGGCCGCCTTTGCCAGAAGAAGGAAAACGCCCTGCAGATCGTCGGAAACGCGAACAGAAAGCTCGAGCGCCTGCGCCCAGCCTTCGCTGGCAGCCGTCTCCTCGTCGACACCAGCCCTGGCAATCGCGACGCGACGGCGGAATTCGCCCATCGGCATCGGCGGACCGTTAACGCGGCGCATACGCGCCCGCACCAGAAACTCCTGATAGAGAACACTGTCCGTGCGATAGGCTGCCTGCGGATCGCTCAGAATTTCCGCCAGAACCGCCGAAAGCCGATCCTCTCGTTCTTCCGCCGACATCTCCGGCGTCCTCGGCGCGCTTTCAGCCGCCGAGGACATCCCGGACAGCGGTGTCGACCGGGACAATTCCGCGAGAATATCCGTCGTCGGTCGGGGTGCAGGTGCTGTACGCCGAACGACCGGCCGCGTGAACTCCTCCGGGTCAGGCGTGAAGATCAGGTCCTCGACGTCCTGTGGCGCATCTGGCAAGGGCATCAGCATCGGCGACGAAGAGCGCGCCGAGGTCTCGACCGCGCCGATCACGATCGGCAGCGGACGACGCGACATCGCCGGCCCGAGAGCGACGAAGTTGCCGCGCTGCAGATCGCGGAACATTTCCGCTTGACGGCGATCCATACCGAGCAAGTCGGCCGCACGCGCCATGTCGATATCGAGGAAGGTTCGGCCCATCAGAAAGTTTGACGCTTCCGCCGCGACGTTCTTCGCAAGCTTTGCGAGGCGCTGTGTCGCGATCACACCCGCCAGACCACGCTTTCGACCACGGCACATCAGATTGGTCATGGCACCCAGCGACATCTTGCGCGCATCCTCGGAAACATCTCCGCCCACCGAAGGCGCAAACATCTGCGCCTCGTCGACAACGACAAGCACAGGGAACCAGAATTCTCGATCCGCATCGAAGAGACCATTGAGGAATGCGGCCGCAGCACGCATCTGCTGCTCGATATCGAGACCTTCCAGCGTCAACACACAGGAGACACGATGGCGTCGGATGCGGTCCGCAATACCCGCGAGCTCGGCTTCAGTCCGCTCGCCGTCCACGACCACATGGCCGTATTTGTCGGACAGCGTGACGAAGTCGCCCTCGGGATCGATGATGACTTGCTGGACCCATTGGGCCGACTGCTCGAGCAAGCGGCGCAGAAGATGCGACTTGCCGGAGCCGGAATTGCCCTGAACCAGAAGACGCGTTGCCAGCAGCTCCTCGATATCGAGCTTTGCAGGCTGGCCGCCCTGCACCGTTCCCATATCGATTCCGACTTTCACTGACGCCACCCTTGCATGCTCACAGACTCAGACCGACCGACACGGCTTGCCAGACATTCCCTGCTTTAGCAAAAAATTCACCCTGCTACGCAGCGAAAGACACGGCATCAACAAGGAATTTCCGACCGCCGATCCCGACGACGGCATGGATCGCGCATCACCAGGGATGCACGATCCATTCATGCGGCTCACACTCTGAGATCCCAGAGAGAGAGCCGCCGTGGACTCAACTCCTCGTCCAGGGGCAAACCGATATCCCGCAGCATGCGCGGGGGCAGCCCGGAGACTGAATTGTTCATCGTGCGGCGGCGCAAGAGGCCCTCCAGCAGCGCAAAGACCATGCGCCGCCCACCGAACCGCTGAAGCAGCTCGTCGATCCTTTCGTTCAAGGGAATTTCAATCAGAGATTGTTCTTGAGACATGACTTGACCATCCCGGTTCGCGACAGCGACCAGGTCCTTTCGGTTGAAAAAATGATAGATGTCGGCCGGAAGAACGCGATGACACGCGCGCATCGACCTATCGGATCAAAAATTTGAGAAAGACGCCTAAACGGCTGGGAAAAGAGCCTAGAGGCTCATCGGGTGCATAGCACCGGCATATATACCGGGGCCGATACCGATCCGCCAGAAAGGCGCATGAACGAATGAAAATGAGTCATATGTCGCCTCCTGTAAGTTGAGAGTTGCGGATGGCGAAAACATGCCACGGGATTCTTCGCCCGACAAGACTGCAATCGAGAATTGCGTGAAAATGCCCGGTAGCGTGGCAAGACTGCAACATAATGTCGCAGTCGGCGCGGCTCAAACCAGACCGCCGACCGGCGGAGCGACAGACAGGCCCATGCCCTGCATCAGGCGACGGGTGGCGAAGTCCTGGCTTCCCGAAGTAAAGATGGCAAAATCAAAACCGTCGGGATGCTCAGCGCCCTCGACTTGGGGCACGAGGCGGCGCGCCTGGCGTGCGATGGCCTCGGCCGGATCGAGCCAATCCACCGGCCAAGGCGCCAACCTGCGAAAGACATTGGCGAGAAAAGGATAATGCGTACAGGCAAGCACCACGATATCGGTGCGCGCGCCATCCTGCTCAACGAAGCAGGGCGCGATCTCGGCAAGCACGTCGGCGTCGTCAACGGCATCGCCACGAATATAAGCTTCTGCGATCCGGGCGAGGTTTTCAGATCCGACAAGCCGGACATGGCATTGAGAGGCGAAGGACTGGATAAGGTCACGCGTGTAGGCACGTTTGACGGTTCCAGGCGTCGCCAACACCGATACGAGCCCAGATCGCGTCCGCTCCGCAGCGGGCTTGATCGCCGGCACGGTTCCGATGAACCGCATCGTTGGAAAGGCCAGCCGAAGCTCGGCACCAGCCAGTGTGAACGCGGTGTTGCAGGCCACAATCACCGCTTCGGGATCGTACCGATCGAGCAGCCTGTCAAAAAGATTGACGATCCTCGCCTTGAGCGGCGCTTCCTCCCAACCGCCATACGGAAATCCCGCATCATCCGCGACATAGATGAAGCCGCGCTCGGGCATCAGAAGGCGCGCCTCACGCAGAACGGTCAGCCCACCGATACCAGAATCGAAGACGAGGATCGGCTTCGAGCCGACCGTATCGCTATTACTTGCCGGCGCCTTCGTCATTCGATCCATCTTCCGCCACCACAGCCTTTATCGATGTGTTGATCTGCCCAGGCCGCGAAAAGCGGTCGAGCGACGTAATCACACCGCGAACCACATGGATTTCAGGCGTCGTGAAGGCCCGCCGGGTGAACACGGCGCGCAGATTGTCGATCATCCTCGGCTTTTTGTTGGCAGGATGAAAATACCCCCTGATGTCGAGTGCCTGCTCCAGGTGTTCGAACATGCCGATCACCTCCTCTTTCGTGGCCTGCGGCTGCTGCGGCGCGTCAAACGGCACGGCATGCGGGTCCTCGATCTCGGACTTCATCCATTCATAGGACATCAGAAGCACAGCCTGGGCGATATTGAGTGAGGCGAAGGCCGGATTGACCGGGAAGGTGACGATTTCGTCGGCAAGCGCCACATCCTCGTTCGATAGGCCCGATTTTTCCCGTCCGAACAGGATACCGGTCTTCTCGCCCGAACGGAACCGCTTGCGAAGCGTCTCTGCAGCGGTCACCGGTGAGCGCACGGGTTTGAAGCCGTCGCGAAAGCGTGCCGTGGTCGCATAGACGAAGTTCAGATCGGCAACAGCCTCTTCCAGCGTGTCGAACACCACGGTACCGTCGATGACGTGGTCTGCCTTCGCAGCTGCAGACCGGGCCTTATCGGAAGGCCAGCCGTCGCGGGGATTAACCAGCCGCAACTCAGCCAGTCCGAAATTTGCCATGGCCCGAGCCACCATTCCGATGTTTTCGCCGAGCTGCGGCTCCACCAAAATGATCGCCGGCCCCTCGGCCAGCATTTTGCGCTCGCTATTCGTTCCCGCCATGACATGCCCTTTTGAGATTACCGGGCTCCCCTTGGCACAAAATCACCGAACCATAAAGAGCCTGACTTATTCCTTGGGCCAGGCACCGGTAACACGGAAGGTGAGATAGTCTCGCGTAAAATCGGCATATTCGTTCTTGACGGAGGTCGACACATCCCCGCCGTTATAGTCGCGGTTCCAGAAATTATCGATCACCGCGCGACCACCCTCTTCGATGACATGGAAGATCACCCCAGGCTTTGACAAATCCGGTGTCAGACCGAAGCAGGATACCGCGTCGAAATAGACGGAGACGGGCGTGATGTCGCCGGATTTGGTCCCTGCTTCAATTCGAACCTTTTCAAGCTCACAGGAATCCTGACCACCAATGATGACATCATAACCGGTCATATAGCCGGCACCATCCTGGAGCTCATCCGTCTTCTGCGCAAGCCGGTACACCTCCACGAAGCTCTGGCTGTAGATCGTCGAAAGGAGCGTATCGTCGAAATAGCCGGACGCCTGCGCATCAGGTCCGCCCGCCTCTTTCCAACCGGCAACGCGCATGAGCACCTTGACGGGATCGCTCGGCTCGGAAGCCATGACGGTAGCTGCCGGGAGCGAAAGCAGCATGATCAGAGATCCGGTCAACACTCGGATCAATCTCATTGACCGCCAACCGCGAGCAGTTCCTCCTTGATCGACGTGCCCGACACGTGATCCACGACTGGATAAATATCGTCGATGACAGGCCGCCCATCTTCTGTCTCAACGTGAAAGATCAGGACCGTATCCTGCTGGTATTCGGCTTCCTTGCCGAAACAGCCGCGGTTCTTGAAAAGTGCGGTTACCTGCCCGTCTCCATCATTCTCGATACGGATATCCTCGAATGGGCAACCGTCCTGCCCCTGGGCAATCGGATCATAGGAAAAAGGAAAACCGGTGGTTTCGCCGTCTGCTATATCATAAGGCGGATTTTTCGATGCCTTGTAAAATGCCTCAGCGAAGCTCTTGCTGAACACGCGGTCTAGCCGATCCTTGCTGAAGACTTCCTCGTACTCGCCGCCCTCATCCCAATTGCGCGCAGTCGCCTCCACCACCTCTCGCACAGGATCCGTGTCATCAACGGCGTAGGCAAAAGGAGCAACCAGCAAATAGGACGAAAGGACGGCAGGCAGGACGCGCTTCATGGGACCTCTCCGGGCAGACGGTGTTGGGCATCGATATCCGGTCACACACAGACAGACAGTCGCCGGATCTGCTGCCAGTCCTAGCGCAATATTACGCCGCAATCTCGGACCAAGATTGGCACGACACGCCATGACCGGACGGCGAAAGTTCTATCCCCGAATTTCGCTGAATTCGCCCTCTCCTGTTTGCCTTGCTGTGAGAGAATGTTATAGGCAGCCATCGGCAGGGCGCCCTCCCCGCGCTCGGGCCACAGGCTCCAACCCCGTGAGGATATTCATGAGCAAGATCAAGGTAGCCAACCCGGTCGTCGATCTCGACGGCGACGAGATGACCCGCATCATTTGGCAGTTCATCAAGGAAAAGCTGATCCTGCCCTATCTCGATCTCGATATCGAATATTACGACCTCTCGGTGGAAAACCGCGATGCGACCAATGACCAGGTAACGGTCGATGCTGCCCACGCCATCAAGAAGCATGGCGTCGGCATCAAGTGCGCGACGATCACACCGGATGAGCAGCGCGTGAAGGAATTCAACCTGAAGGAAATGTGGAAGAGCCCGAACGGCACAATCCGCAACATCCTCGGCGGCGTGATCTTCCGCGAGCCGATCATCTGCAAGAACGTGCCCCGCCTCGTTCCCGGCTGGACCAAGCCGATCGTCGTTGGCCGTCATGCCTTCGGTGATCAGTACAAGGCAACCGACTTCAAGTTCCCCGGCAAGGGCAAGCTGACGATCAAGTTCGTCGGCGAAGATGGCGAAGTCATCGAAAAGGAAGTCTACAACGCGCCTGGCGCCGGCGTTGCCATGGCGATGTACAACCTCGACGAATCGATCCGCGAATTCGCACGCGCCTCGATGATGTACGGCCTGATGCGCAAGTGGCCGGTCTATCTGTCGACCAAGAACACCATCCTCAAGGCCTATGATGGTCGCTTCAAGGATATCTTCGAAGAAGTCTATCAGACAGAATTCAAGGCGAAGTTCGACGAAGTCGGCATCGTTTACGAACACCGCCTGATCGACGACATGGTCGCTTCCGCTCTGAAGTGGTCGGGTGGTTACGTCTGGGCCTGCAAGAACTATGACGGCGACGTTCAGTCAGACACCGTGGCACAGGGCTTCGGCTCGCTTGGCCTGATGACCTCTGTGCTCCTGTCGCCCGATGGCCGCACGGTTGAAGCTGAAGCGGCCCACGGCACGGTAACGCGTCACTACCGCCAGCATCAGAAGGGTCAGGAAACCTCGACCAACTCGATCGCCTCGATCTTCGCCTGGACCCGTGGCCTCGCCCACCGCGCCAAACTGGACGACAATGCCGAGCTCGCCAACTTCGCAACGACGCTCGAAAAGGTCTGCATCGACACCGTTGAAGCCGGTTACATGACCAAAGACCTGGCGCTGCTCATCGGTCCCGATCAGCCGTGGCTGTCGACCACCGCCTTCCTGGACAAGGTGGACGAAAACCTCAAGAAGGCCATGGCGGCCTGATTGAATCGATCCAAGATCGCATGACAAAACCCGGTCACGAAAGTGGCCGGGTTTTTACGTTTCGTCGCCATCTTCAGCGGCATCAATCGCCTCAAAGCGCTGACGAATGCTGCGCCCCAGTCTCTGACCGGAGATGTTCAAACCACCGATGGGAAGATCGAAACTTTCGAGCCGCTCCGGATCGTCTTCGTTGACATAGCGGATGGCAACGATCCAACGCCCACCGGCACGCCGCTGCGCCACATCAACGATATTGACCCAACCGATCCGGGTATCTGTCGGAAAATGAATGATTTCTTCGTCATTCAATTCGATAACGGGCTTCATGGCCGCCATCAGACGCTTCAGCCCCCTATGGAGAGCCACATAGCTACCAACGAAAAACAACAGATACAGAAGAAAAGAGAGGGAGGCCCAGTTCCCGGCCAGCAACTGGCTAAGCAGCCCCCCTGCGGCGATCGCAATCATGATCGCCGCGGTAACGGCAAACATCAGGCCCGGCGCACGGCGCGGATAGGCAATCTGGACGTTTAATGACAACGGTTCAGTGGGCATGAAATCTCATATCGCGATGTAGCCCTCTCCACAATTGTTGACCGTCCTGAGCTCAACAGTGCTTTCGCCTTCGGCACGTCCGCCCGACGACCTCATCGCGGGAGATCGTTCACGCCCGACCCGAGACGATGACTACGGCGTTAACGCCTCGAGCGCTGTCGATACTGGCTCAACGCGATGACCGCCTTTTTGAATTGCGGGTGCTTCATACTCGACGGCAGTCAACCGATCCCGGCCGGCTTTCTTGGAAACGTAGAGCGCCCTGTCGGCGGCTGCCAGAGCAAGATTGAAATCAAGGTCGCCCTCGGGAAGTATGGCCGCCCCAATACTGACGGTCAGATGGAAGTGACGCCCCTCAAAACCAAAGGATTTGCGGCGAACACATTCCAAAAATGTCTCCAGGATCTGAACCCTGCCATTCGCGATCGACGCGGTCAGGTAGATCCCAAATTCCTCGCCCCCTAGACGGCCGCACTGCGCGCCGACAGGCAATTTCGACAGCAGCTCTTCGGCAAGCATACGCAGCGCCGCGTCACCAGCTCCGTGGCCGTGGTTGTCGTTGATCTGTTTAAAATGATCGGCATCAATCAACGCCATCACGGCCCCGGCAGCCGACCCGCCACTCTTTTGCCGATCGCGGCAAACCGCATTCAGAAATGCTCTGCGATTTTGAAGACCGGTGAGGAAGTCAACTTCGGACGCGCGCTTGTAGTTCAGCGACATCCGTTCATGGACCATGGAGAAGATTGCCAGGGCGGCAAACAGCGCTTGAATGAAGTACTCGAACAGCAAAGCGCCGTACCAGATGGTCGCATGACCATCCTGGATGGTCGGCTGATCGATAGCAATCAAAACCAGACGAACAAGATAGAACAACCCATGCAAGCCGAAAGCAAAAATCGCGAAGCGTCTCGCGGGTAATGGCTCTGTGGAATGACCTTGATGGACAACGAGAGCGACCATCAAAGAGTAAGCTGCGTAAAGGACCGAAGCGAACAACACCCGCGCCGACAGGTTGTTTGAAAACTCGGGCCAGAACGCGAACAGCGCCAGCCACACACCTCCGCCGAAGAAGGCGATTGGCACCGCACCTGCCACCCTGCGCTGGTCGAATGCAAGACAGCCGAGCCATACAAGACCCAATGCCCAAATCGACAGCGAATTGCCCATCCCCAAGCTTAGAAGATCCGGAATGACATCACGCAAAGCCAGCAAAAACAGACCGATGCATGCTACCCAGAAGCCTGCGGTCCAGCACACAAGTGCTTTGTTCGACCGATCGGACATCCAAAGCAGAGTGAGGAAGATAGACACGATCACAAATGCCGCCGAAAGGCAGAGCATAAGACTAGGGATATGAAACAGCCGGTCCAACGAAAGCCCTTGCCTGTGATGCGAAACGTCGAACTCGCCCCTTCAAATTAAGGGGAAGCATTGGCATCCTTGCCTTCGCCAAAAAAGGCTGGCCCGCTAGACCAGCCTCCATCTGTCGCAAAAATGCGTCAGTTCAGCGCAGCCGCAACGGCTTCGATCGCCTCATCCGCGCGCGCGCCATCCGGACCACCAGCCTGAGCCATATCCGGACGACCACCGCCACCTTTGCCGCCCAGCGTAGTGGACGCAATTCGCACGAGATCAACGGCACTGAAGCGCCCAGTCAGATCCGGTGTAACCGAGACGACGGAACTGGCCTTTCCATCATCCCCAACGGCAATCAGGACGACCACAGCACTCTCCAAGCCTGACTTGGCATCATCAGCGAGGCCCTTGAGATCTTTGGCATCGACGCCGGACAGACTGCGGCCGATGAAGTTGATGCCATTGATCACACGCGGTGCATCCACACCGGCCGTGCCGCCGCCCATGGCAAGCTTACGCTTGGCATCCGCGAGTTCCTTCTCGAGCTTGCGACGCTCGTCAACAAGCGCCTCGACGCGCGACACGACATCGCCGGCCTGAACCTTCAATGACGAGGCAAGCGCCTTGATCCGTTCATCCTGCTCAGAGAGATAGGTCCGTGCGGCCTCGCCTGTCAGTGCCTCGATACGGCGAACCCCGGCGCCCACCGCGCTCTCGGCCACAAGACGGACCAGACCGATATCACCGGTGGCGTTGACATGTGTGCCCCCGCAGAGTTCGATCGAATAGGGTTTTCCGGCCTTTTCGCCGCGCACAGCGGTGCCCATCGATACCACGCGGACTTCGTCACCATATTTTTCGCCGAACAGCGCCATCGCGCCTTCTGCAATCGCGTCGTCCACGGCCATCAGGCGGGTGGTGACTGGCGCGTTCTGCAAGATGATCTCGTTCGCCATTTCTTCGACGATCTTCAACTCTTCGGCCGTAACCGGCTTCGGATGGGAGATGTCGAAGCGCAAGCGCTCCGGCGCGACCAGCGACCCCTTCTGGGCCACATGCGTTCCAAGCACTTCGCGCAGCGCCTCATGCAGCAGATGCGTAGCCGAATGGTTGGACCGCAGACGCGAGCGGCGCGCGTGGTCAACGGTCAGCGTGACCGGCACACCTGCCGTGACAATCCCGTTGGAAACGGTCGCGACATGGACGAATACGCCCTCGCCCTTCTTCTGGGTGTCCGTAACGTGAAGCGAGAAGCCTTCACCGACGATCACGCCAGCATCGCCTGTCTGACCACCGGATTCGCCGTAGAAAGGCGTCTGATTGACGACAATCTGAACCTCGGCACCTGCGTCAGCACGCTCGATGACCTTGCCGTCCTGAACGATTGCCAAGACCTGACCTTCGGCAGTTTCGGACGAATAGCCGAGGAACTCGGTCGCTCCGAACTTCTCCTTGAGCTCGAACCAAACGGTCTCCGTTGCCTTGTCGCCCGAACCCGACCAGCTGGCTCGCGCCTCGGCCTTCTGTCGCTGCATTGCGTCGTTAAACCCGGTCAGATCGACGTGAATGCCACGGCCACGCAAAGCATCCTGGGTCAGGTCCAGCGGGAAGCCGTAGGTATCATAAAGCTTGAAAGCGGTTTCGCCATCGAGCTTGTCACCATCATTGAGATCAGCGGTCGCATCAGACAGCAAGGTCAGACCGCGCTCCAGTGTCTTGCGGAAGCGCGATTCTTCAAGCTTGAGAGTCTCTGAAATCAACGGCTCAGCACGGACGAGCTCAGGATAGGCGCGCCCCATCTGCTGAACGAGCACGGGCAAGAGCTTGTAAATGATCGGATCATGCGCACCCAGCAACTGTGCGTGACGCATGGCGCGACGCATGATGCGGCGCAGAACGTATCCACGGCCTTCGTTAGACGGCAACACGCCATCGGCAATCAGGAAGGCCGACGAGCGCAGGTGATCCGCAATCACCCGATGGCTGGCACGGCGTTCGCCCTCGGCCTTGACACCTGTGAGCTCGACCGAGGCATCAATGAGAGCACGGAAAAGATCGATTTCATAATTGTCATGCTTGCCCTGGAGAAGAGCAGCGACACGTTCAAGGCCCATGCCAGTATCGATCGAAGGGCGCGGCAGATTGACGCGTTCTTCCTTGGTGACCTGCTCATACTGCATGAAGACGAGATTCCAGATCTCGATGAACCGATCGCCGTCCTCATCCGCCGATCCAGGAGGGCCGCCCCAGATATGATCGCCGTGGTCATAGAAAATCTCAGAGCATGGACCGCAAGGCCCGGTATCGCCCATGGCCCAGAAGTTGTCGCTGGTCGGGATGCGAATGATCCGATCATCCGTCAGACCGGCAATCTTCTTCCACAGGCCATGCGCCTCGTCATCGGTGTGATAGACCGTGACCAGGAGACGGTTCTTGTCGATGCCGAATTCCTTGGTGATCAGATTCCAGGCGAGCTCAATCGCGCGTTCCTTGAAGTAATCGCCGAAGGAGAAGTTGCCCAGCATCTCAAAGAAGGTGTGGTGGCGCGCCGTATAGCCGACATTGTCCAGGTCATTGTGTTTGCCACCCGCACGCACACATTTCTGCGCGGTAACCGCCGTCGAATAGGGGCGCTGTTCAAGGCCGGTGAACACGTTCTTGAACTGAACCATGCCGGCATTGGTGAACATCAGCGTCGGGTCATTGCGCGGGACCAGCGGGCTCGATGAAACGACCTCATGACCGTTCGTCTTGAAGTAATCGAGAAAAGTCGACCGGATGTCGTTTACACCGCTCATGTCACGCCCTTCATTCAGGCCAGTTTTCGGCCATTTCGCAAAATCAATGGCTTTTATCGCCCGTCAGGATCGCTGTCCAGCGGCGCAATGGAAAACCGGCCGCGTCTCCCTCGAAACGCGGCCGGTTTAAGATCAAATCAGAGATCAGGAGATCTCACGCATCATCAGCACCGTCACCATCATTGGCATCCGGCCCACCATTCTGCAGGAACTTCTCCGCGATCAGGCCGGCATTTTGCCGCAAGGCCATCTCGATTTCCTGGGCAACGGCCGGATTGTCGCGCAAGAAGAGCTTGGCATTCTCGCGCCCCTGCCCCAACCGTTGACTGTTGTAGGAGAACCAGGCACCCGACTTCTCGACAATCCCCGCCTTGACACCAAGGTCAACCAGTTCGCCGGTCTTCGACACGCCCTCGCCATACATGATGTCGAATTCGACTTGCTTGAAGGGAGGCGCCATCTTGTTTTTCACGACCTTGACGCGGGTCTGGTTGCCGACCACCTCTTCACGATCCTTGACCGCGCCGATACGGCGGATATCGAGGCGCACCGAAGCATAGAACTTCAGCGCATTGCCGCCAGTCGTGGTTTCCGGCGAGCCGAACATGACACCGATCTTCATACGGATCTGGTTGATGAAAATCACCATGGTCTTCGACTTCGAAATCGAAGCCGTGAGCTTGCGCAGTGCCTGACTCATCAAGCGCGCCTGAAGGCCAGGCAGGCTATCACCCATTTCCCCTTCGATTTCCGCACGCGGCGTCAGCGCCGCCACCGAGTCGACAACAAGCACGTCAACCGCGCCGGAACGCACCAACGTATCGGTAATTTCAAGCGCCTGCTCACCGGTATCTGGTTGCGAAATCAGAAGATTTTGCAGGTCAACGCCAAGTTTGCGCGCATAGACCGGATCAAGTGCGTGTTCAGCGTCAACAAACGCGCAAATGCCACCTTTTTTCTGGGCTTCTGCAATGGTCTGAAGCGCCAGCGTCGTCTTACCCGAGCTTTCAGGCCCGTAAATTTCAATGATACGCCCCTTCGGCAGACCGCCTATGCCGAGTGCGATATCCAGGCTGAGAGAACCGGTCGAGACCGTCTCGACTTCGACCACACTCTCGTTCGCGCCGAGTTTCATGATCGAGCCCTTGCCGAACGATCGTTCGATCTGCGAGAGCGCCGCTTCCAATGCCTTGCTTTTATCCACCGATTTGTCCTCTACCAGCCGCAAAGAATTCTGTGCCATTCGATCCACCTTTAGGTTATTGAAGCCGCATAGGCAATGAAGCCGCCGATGGACAATATGTACACTTTTTGTTCTCATTTTGCAAGAGCCACTCAAGCCTCTGGAATTAATGAACTTTCCGTCTCGCGTTCGAACTTTGTTCCAGGCAAAAGACGAGGGGTAAGGACCTGGCAGCCTACCGACGCGACGAAACGCTGCGGCACTGCCCGATTCGCTCTTCAGCCAGGCTTTGGGGGCTCAGATGAACCTTGATCTCCTGGCCATCGGCGGGGCCCATATCGACCGGCGCGGGCGCATCTTCGGGGAGACAAAACCGGGGGCAAGCAATCCCGGCAAATGGTTCGAGGAGGTTGGCGGCGGCGTCTTCAATGCCGCATCGAACCTGTCGAGACTTGGCCGAAACGTCCGATTGATCGCTCCGCGTGGCGGCGATGCGGCCGGTTCGCAGGTGTCCGAGGCCGCCGAGAGAGCAGGGCTGGACGACCAGCCGGTAATGTTTCTCGACCGTGCCACCCCGAGTTATACCGCGATCCTGGAACGAGACGGCAATCTTGTGATCGCATTGGCCGACATGGCGCTCTACGACGCCTTTGTCGCACGAAGGTTGCGGGCGCGCAGCATGCGTGACAGCCTCGATGACGCGAATTATGTGCTCTGCGACGCCAATCTTCCGGCCGACACACTGTCTGCGCTATCGAAAGACTGCGCAGCCCGCGGACGACCACTCGCGGCTATCGCGATTTCCCCCGCCAAGGTGATGAAGCTGCATGGCGCTGTCGCTCATCTCGACCACCTCTTCATGAACAGCGCCGAGGCGGAAGCAATTGCCGGCGAACGCGCCAGAACACCAGAGGATTGGCCTCGCCTCCTCAAATCTTGCGGACTGCGCGGCGGAACAGTGACGAATGGGAGCGGTCCAGCCGTCGCCTTTGCCGGCAATCAGGTTGCTGTGATCGAGCCGACAGCACTGTCCGAAGTTGCGGATGTCACGGGTGCCGGTGACGCCTTCGCATCCGGATTTCTCGATGCGCTTATGTCCGGCGCCGACCTCGCGGAGCGTCTTCGCCGCGCCGTCGCCTGCGCCGCGATCACGCTTCGAACCGCGCGGGCTACGGATGAAAACCTGTCGCAGGTGCAGCTCGACACGCAAATGGCCCTTGTCCCGCACGCCCGTTTCCTGCCATGAGGGCATGATCTACCAAAGAGAGTTCCGTCATGACACGTCCCGTCTCCCCGCTCCTGCCGATCACCTATTCGAGCGAAGTCAGCGCCGCAAAGCAGCGCGGCGCGCCAATCGTCGCGCTTGAGTCGACCATCATCACCCATGGCATGCCCTATCCCGGCAATATCGAAATGGCCCGGAGTGTCGAGGACATCATTCGCCAACAGGGCGCTGTCCCCGCGACGATCGCAGTGATCAAGGGCATGCTGCATATCGGGCTTGAGCCGCAGGAACTCGAGACCCTGGCCCAACTCGACAATGTCATGAAAGTTTCCCGCGCCGATCTTGCCTTTGCTATCGCCGAGCGTCGCCATGGCGCAACCACGGTGGCTGCAACGATGATTGCAGCCTCGCGCGCCGGCATCAAGGTGTTCGCAACGGGTGGCATCGGCGGCGTGCATCGCGGTGCCGAAGAGAGCTTTGACATCTCGGCCGACCTGGAAGAGCTGGCCTGCACCGGCGTCATCGTGGTCTGCGCTGGCGCCAAGGCGATTCTTGATGTGCCGAAAACGCTGGAAGTCCTGGAAACACGCGGCGTACCGGTTGTAACCTATGACTCGGAAGAGTTTCCGGCATTCTGGTCCCGCGCATCCGGTCTGCGCAGCCCCTTGAGCCTGCCGAGCCCGGCTGCGATCGCCAACTTCCAGAAGACGCGCGATCAGCTTGGCATTGATGGCGGCATGCTGATCGCCAATCCGGTACCGGAAGCCGACGAGATCCCGCGCGAAGAGATGGAAATCTATATTGGCCGGGCACTCGCCAATGCCGAGCGTGACGAGATCACTGGTAAGGCCGTGACCCCTTATCTGCTCGATAATATCTTCCATTTGACGGGTGGCCGCAGCCTGAAGACCAATATTGCCCTCGTTGAAAACAATGCCCGCCTCGCAGCTGAGATTGCCGTGGCCATGGGCAGCTGAACGGGCTTAAGATCAAGGTCGACCGATTAAAAGAAAACCGCCAGCTCACGCTGGCGGTTTTCTTTTATGCACAACACGACATCCTGTCGCTTGCGTCAGGTTTCGCCATCGAGCATTTCGCGGACCGCAACCGCCAACTGCTTGAGCGAGAAGGGTTTGGGAAGGAAACCAAACTTGGCATCGGCCGGGAGGTTGCGCGCAAAAGCGTCCTCAGCATAGCCCGATACAAAGATGAACTTCAGGTCTGGATAGCTCTTGCGCAGTTCTGTCAGAAGCGTTGGGCCGTCCATCTCTGGCATGACAACGTCCGAAACGACAATATCCACCTGACCATTCAGCTCATCCATAATGTCGAGCGCCTCGACGCCGGAGCCCGCCTCGTGCACCGTATAGCCACGCGTCTCGAGCATGCGCTTGCCGCCGCGGCGGACAGCTTCCTCGTCCTCGACAAGCAAGACCACGGCGGACTTGCCGGTCAGGTCTTTCTGTTCGGCCGCCGCGCCATTTTCGGAAGGTGGCACGACTGTAATCGTGTCTCCATCGATGACGGCAGTTGCCTGCCCGGTCTCGTTGACAGGCTGAACGTCAGGAATATGACGCGGCAGGAAGATCCTAAACGCAGTACCCTTGCCGACTTCGGACTCCGGATAGATGTAGCCGCCAGACTGTTTGACGATGCCATAGACCATGGCAAGTCCAAGTCCGGTGCCCTTGCCCACTTCCTTTGTGGTAAAGAATGGCTCGAAGATCTTGTCCATGATCTCGGGCGCAATGCCCGTTCCCGTATCGGCAACCTCGATCAGCACCATGTCTTCGGCCGGCAGTCCGCGATAATTGAAGGCCTCCGCCTCCGCAGCGGAAATGTTGCGCGTCGAAACCGTCAGAGCACCGCCTTGCGGCATGGCATCTCGCGCATTGACGCAGAGATTGATCAGTACCTGCTCGAACTGTGACAGATCGGTTTTCACCGGCCAGAGGTCACGTCCATATTCGACCTTCAGCTTGACATTGGTGCCCGAAATCAAACGATCGACCAACATGCGCAGATCGCCGATGACGTCGGTCAGATTCAAGACCGATGGCCGCATCGTCTGCTTGCGCGAGAAGGCCAGCAACTGGCGCACCAGAACGGCGGCACGGTTGGCATTGCGTTTGATTTCCATCAGATCGGCAAAGCTCGCGTCCGATGGCCGTGCCTGCAGGAGCAGGTGATCGGACGACAGAAGGATGGCCGTCAGCACGTTGTTGAAGTCATGTGCAATGCCGCCCGCAAGTGTGCCCACCGCATTCATCTTCTGCGTCTGCGCCATTTGCGCCTCAAGCGCCTTCTGGTCGGTGACGTCGACGGCATAGACGATGGCCGCCTCTTCGGGCGCCTCGTCGCTCTGGTCGATCACAGCATTGACGTAAAAACGGAAATTGCGCGCGTCATTGCTTGGGTGACGGCTGTCGATTGGCGAAATATCGACCTGCCGGTCCTTTGCCGAGGCCAGTGCACGGCGAAACTCCTCGCGTTCGCTCTCATGCAGCACGACCTCGATCCGCTCCTGGCGGTCGATTTCGTCGCGAGAAATGATGTCGGAGAACAGCTTCATGAACGGCGCATTGGTGCGCAGGATGCGGCCTTCGCCGTCCACGGAAGCAATCGCCATCGGCGTATTGTTGAAGAAACGGGTAAACCGCATAGATGCGACCGAATCCGACTGATCGGAGCCATCGCCCTGCTGGCGGGACAATACGATCGAGCGGCTTTCGCCCGGCGCACCGTCACGGGCGGCCCGAACCCGGTGGACAAGGCGCACGGGCAGGCTCTGACCGTTGGTACGGCGCAGATCGAGATCCAGCGTTTCAGTGCGTGACTGGCCGGGCTCCGCCTGAACCGAATCGATCAGCGCCATGCCCTCACCCGCCACGAGGTCGGAAATCGAGAGAGAGCCAGGATTGAACTGCGTCAGGTCTACGCCCAGCCATTCTGCAAGCGTCGCGTTCAGATAGTAGATCTCACCCTTGCGACCGGCAGAGAAGAAGCCGGCAGGCGCATGATCGAGATAGTCGATCGCGTGCTGCAATTCCTTAAAGAACCGCTCCTGATCGTCCCGCTCTATCGTGATGTCGGACAATTGCCAGACATGCAGGCCTTTGCCCCGTCCCTCACCAGGCAGGAGCCTTGCCTTGAGACGATACCAGTGTGCGCCAGAGCCATTGGCCGTCTGGCTGCCAAGCGGCTTCAACAGCCGAAATTCCTCGTAGGTTTCGCGCCCTTCGCGCAAACCATTGGTCAATCGATACAAGGCCTCGCTGGATTCGCGGTGACGCGACAATAAAGCTTCCAGCGTCTGGACGTCCGTGGCCTTCTGTGCGCCGGTCATCGCGCCATAGGCGGTATTGGCATAGACGATACGGCCCTGCTCGTCGGTGATCAGCGTGCCTTCCGGCTGGCTCGCAAGAAACCGTCTCGACAAGCTGTCGCCCTGCGGCTGCGGCATGACTTCGACAAAACCGATCACGGCGGAAACGATGAAGAAAATCCCCATCATCGCCAACACGCCAAGGATTCCGAGAAAGAGTTCGTTGTCCAGTTGCTCGCGGAAGAACACGAAGGCAGCCGAAGCGGCGATCAGCACCAGCGCCAGGACGAGAATGCGCAATGCCGTACCGGCACCGCCGCGGCGCTCGACCAGGGCGCCCTCTCCGTCGCGGTCCGTCTGTTGTCGTGTCATCAATGCCTCTCGCTCATCACGCGCCCCCGTCAACGTCAACGAGAATCGTGCAGCTTCTGTTTATCAACTTGGCTTGCCTGCAAAAAGCAAAGAAAGGGTTCAAGACCCGCCTTGAGCGGCCTATCCCACAGGAATGCCGCAATCAGTGGCCATTCTCTCTCATTTGATCGCTGGTATCGGCTGCGCGCACCCCTGAGCGCCGATTGCGCATTGGAACATCTTCTGCCAGAAAAGCCAGCAATAGGGAGCGTATCATATGGTTGACGAACTGATTTCGGCTTACGGCGATAATTTCATGGTCGCTGCCTTGGGGGTCGCTCTCGGGCTCCTCTGCCTCTTCATCGTCTTGTGGTTACTGCGCAACCGAGCGCCCTCGCCCTTTGTGCGCGGCGGAAGAAACCGGCAGCCGCGGCTACAGGTTCTCGATGCCGCCGCCGTCGACACGCGCCGCCGCATCGTCCTCATCCGCCGCGACAATGTCGAGCACCTCGTGATGATCGGCGGTCCGACGGATATCGTCATCGAGAGTGGCATCGGCGATGACCGCGCCTATTTGTCAACCGTGGCAGTTCAGGCAAGCGAGCGCGAGACGATTCCGGCCAAGAGCGTTGCAGAGCCCGTTTTGGTGGCGCCGACCGAGCGTCCGTTACCTGTCATGCCCGCCATCGCCGAGACCACGCCGAAGGCTGAGGCCGACCCCGCACCCAACGCTTCCCCGACGCCTGAGATGCTCCAGCCACCGATCCAGGTCGAACGTCGCGGACAACCGGCTGCGCCGGCAATGCGCGCGCCAGACGTTACGCCGCAATCCGCGCCCATGTTCGCATCCACGGAGGCACCCCGGCAAGTTCGAATGGAAACCCCAGTGGCCGCTCCAGTCGTCGCAAAAGCGATGACCAAACCTGTGGAGCCGAGCCCCACTCCCGCGGTCGACGTCGGTACACTGCGTGCGGAGGAACGCACGCCACGCAGCACGTCTCAGCCAACCAACTTCGCAAGCGAACAGCTTGTCCCTCCGGTTACGGCAACAGCCGCGCAGGCGGATATCGCTCCGCTTGCTGCCGCCTTCAGCGCGGCAACCGCCACGGCTGGACCGGTGATGGCAATGGCAACCACGTTGCCAGAGAAGGTGGAACCCGTAGCAACGATCGCGCCACCAATGGCACCGATCATGCCTGCGGCGCAGATCCCGACATTCTCCACGTCGGCCACCTCCCATCCGCGGGCAGAAATCGCGATCAATGCGCGAGATGATCGCGCTGGAACCATCGATCAGGCAGCCATCCCAGACATTCGGCCAGAGATCTCGGCCACTGAGGAAACCGCACCACAGATCGAGGCACCTCAGGCACCATCGTCGCTCCGCGAACCGGTTTTCAGCCTCGACCATTCGGTCGAGCCTGAATTTGCAGCACCAGTCGTGACCGTGGAACCTGTTTCGGACGAACGCGACGAACTGGAACACCTGTCAGCAGCGAGGCCGTTGCCACAGCGCACAGAGCCGACCTTGGAGAGCGCACCGCTCAAGACCGAAATCCCGGATGTCGAGGCAGTGCTCGAAGCCGCCCGGCAAAAGGTTTTGGCACCGGAACCCCGTCGCGAACCACGTCCTTTCGAAGCCGAACGTTTCACGAGCAAAACCGTAACGCCATTCGCGGCAGCCGCCGCCGAAGAGCCAAAACGCGACATCAGCGAATTCGAGCGCGTGCTTGAAGAGGAGATGGCCCTGCATCTTGCCGCCAGCCCCACGCCGGGCCCTGCGGCCGCTGGTCCAAGACCCGCCGTCTCGCAGGTTGTGCCTGACGTTCTGACTGAAACGCCACGCCTGCCTATGGACCTCATTCTTGGCGAGCGCCGGCAGAATGCTGTGGATGACTCAAAGCTGACACCCGATGCGGAAAGCGCCAACGAACCCAGCCTGCAAAACGAAATAGCCCGTATCTTCGGAGAGATGTCGGCGAGCCGCAATCCGTAAGTCAGGATCAATACTCGACCCAAACGACAATCGGCCCGCCTTGCGGCTGGCCGATTGAAAACAAGGCAGTGAAATTGACGAGATCGCCGAGACCTCGACAATTTCAGCCCCCCTTTGTCCAGAGATCATTCGTCGCGATAGACTTTTTCGCGCCGTTCATGACGCTCTTGCGCCTCTATCGACAAGGTGGCGATTGGACGAGCATCAAGCCGCTTCAATCCGATCGGCTCGCCGGTTTCCTCGCAATAGCCATAGGTGCCATCGTCGATGCGCTGAAGCGCCGCGTCGATTTTGGAGATCAATTTGCGCTGCCGGTCACGGGCGCGCAATTCGATGGCACGGTCTGTTTCGGAGGAAGCCCGATCGGCGAGATCAGGATGATTTGCGCTTTCTTCGGCCAGGTGATCGAGTGTCTCCCGCGCTTCGCGGAGGATCTCATTCTTCCAGGCGACGAGCTTGGCTCTGAAGTAGGCACGCTGGCTAACATTCATGAACTCGTCGTCTTCCGACAGAACGTAGCTGCTAAGATCGATCTTCTCACTCAACGCGATTCTCCTGAAGAACATCTCACTGGGCGGGTGTATATCCTTTCATTGCAAGCGGTTCAAGCCTTGCAAGCATTGAAGACACCTTTTTAAGTCTGTCACAATTTTCAGCTAAACTGCTATTTTTTAAGCATTAATTTTTGAGAACTGGTCGACACCAGAGACTTCCCCTTACGCAAGCCACTGTTGCTGCCCAACCAGCGGACAGTTGACGCGGAGGGGCGTAAGCAGCTAGGTCAGAGCTCGTTGATCTCATGCGGAACCGACGGATGACGCCCTTCCTTTCGCCTCCCACGCGCCTTTATCTGCTGCGTCATGCCAAGTCGGGCTGGGCCGAGCCGGGCGGTCGCGATTTCGACCGAACACTTTCCGACGCCGGTTTCGCCGAAGCAGAACTCGTTGCGGACGCTGCCGCAGATCGTGGCTACCGACCGGAACTCGTCGTAAGCTCCACCGCCAGGCGATGCCGTCAGACGTTCGACGCTTTCGGACGCGCCTTTCCAGGCCTGGAAGAGGTTCGTTTCGTCGACGAACTCTACAATGCGCCAGCAGATACCTATCTTGAACTTCTGGGCGCGACGCGCGGCGTCCAGTCTCTCATGTTGATTGGGCACAATCCGGCGATGGAAGAAGTCTTAGCTCATCTTTGCGGCCATGACGTCGTCGGACGGACAATACCGGACGGATACCCAACCTCAGGCCTCGCAGTCCTGGAAGTGGCCGACAAAACATGGGCGCTGAAGGATTTTCTGATCGGCTGACGCCTCCCGGCAGACAGACGCGACGCCGCCCTCTTTTTCCATGTTGATCGAGATCCTATATCGGAGACTGCCGACGCAGAGCCCTGCTTCAACATGACGACCAGCAAACCCTAGTAGGATATGACATTGCCGCCATCGCTGAGTGGACTTGTCGACGAAGCCGCCATCGCCTTCGACAACATCGCCGACCGCGCTTCGGGTCTTGTCAATCCGACGATCAGACTGGGTGTCACCGGCCTGTCGCGTGCTGGAAAAACGGTCTTCATTTCGTCACTGGTTCACAACTTGCTGCATGGTGGCCGCCTGCCGCTATTCGAACCCTTGCGTTCCGGTCGGATCGCCAGCACCCGGCTTGAAGAGCAACCAGACGACGCCGTGCCCCGTTTTCAATATGAGGACCACATCAGGGCACTGGTCCATGACCGGATCTGGCCAGATTCGACTCGCGCGATATCAGAGCTACGCCTCACGATCGACTATCGGAGCGCCAGCACCTGGTCGCGGATGCTTTCACCAGGTCGCCTGTCGATCGACATCGTCGACTATCCGGGCGAATGGCTGCTCGACTTGCCCTTGCTGGATCAGGACTACCGGACATTCAGCGAGACGACCGCAGCGCTGTCCGTATCAGGCGTCCGTGCGGAACTGTCGCGGCCGTGGCGCGAGCTGGCATCAAACCTCAATCCTGACGCCCCTGCCGATGAGATGACGGCAAGACGCCTGGCAGAAACCTTCACCACCTATCTGAGGCTCTGCAAATCAGACGAACGGTCCCTGTCCACGCTGCCTCCCGGCCGCTTTCTGATGCCGGGTGATCTGGAAGGCTCACCTGCCCTTACCTTCGCTCCGCTTCCTGTCCTGGCCGACGGCACTGCCCCCAAGGGTTCGTTGCGTGCGATGATGGAAAGGCGGTTCGAGGCGTACAAGTCTGTGGTGGTCAAACCTTTCTTTCGCGAGCATTTCGCCCGGCTCGATCGGCAGATTGTTCTCGTCGACGCCTTACAGGCGCTCAATCGCGGCCCCGAAGCTGTACAAGACCTGGAACGCGCCCTTGGCGATGTCCTCGCCTGTTTTCGTGCGGGCTCCAACAACATCCTGACCTCGCTCCTTCGCCGTCGGATTGACAAGGTTCTGGTTGCGGCAACAAAGGCCGATCACTTGCACCATGAGAGCCATGACCGGCTGGAAACGCTGACACGTCGACTCGTGAACCGGGCGGTGCAGACCATCGGTTCCACCGGCGCCGGGATCGAGGTCATGGCAATTGCTTCGGTTCGGGCAACACGTGAGGGAAATGTTCGCCAGGACGGCCACGACCTGCCGGTGATCGTTGGTACACCCATAAAGGATGAGCGCATCGGCGACGAGATCTTCGACGGTGAACGCTCGACTGCAGTCTTTCCGGGCGACCTGCCGATCGATCCAGAGGCTTACTTTCGGTCGGTTGATGCCGGCGAGAGCGCCGCCGCACTCGCGGATCTGTCCATTGTCCGCTTCCGCCCGCCGCTTGTCGACAGGAAGGGATCGATCAACCTGTCTGTGCCGCATATCCGGCTTGACCGCGCCCTTCAGTTCCTGCTGGGAGATCGCCTCGCATGACGCGTCCAAAAGATCCATCTTCGACCGAAACTGGACAAGACAAGCCGCGCCGACCCGCTTCCTTTGCCGTCGCAAGCGATGAGAGCACGAGCGCCTCGGCTCAAAGCCCTGCCCGCGCACCGCGCAGCTTTGCCGCACCCGTCGAGATCGTCCCTGATGACCAAGACCCATTCATCGCCGGCACGGATGTCACCGAAACGCCTCAAGCTACCCCTCGCAAACGACGCTTTTCATTTGCCAAGCTGGCAGCCGGCGCCTTCAGCCTGCTTCTGTCACTGGCGATTGGCCTTTGGACCGACCAGTTGATCCGGGATCTGTTCGCACGTGCCGACTGGTTGGGCTATACCGCAGCCGCGGCTGCCTTTGTCGGCCTTGCAGCCGTCCTGGGCCTCGTTGTGCGGGAGGGCCTCGGTCTCTATCGCCTTGAAGCCGTCCAGTCGCTGAAGGCACAAGCCGAAGCCGCTTCCGCATCACGTCTGCGGCCTCCGGCACAATCCGTTGTTGACAAGCTTGTGTCTCTGGTCGGCCATCGTGCCGAGACGGCCCGCGGCGTGGCCGCGCTCACCGCATCAAAGGACGACATTATTGACGGCCCCCAGCTGATAGAGTTGGTCGAGCGGGAACTTCTGTCACCCCTCGACGCACAGGCCCGTAGCCTGATTCTGAACTCTGCCAAACGCGTCTCGGTCGTAACAGCCGTCAGCCCCCGTGCAGTTGTCGACCTCGCCTATGTCATCTTCGAAGTGGTGAGGCTTGTGCGCGCCATGGCAGAGCTCTATGGCGGCCGTCCAGGCTCTCTTGGCATGCTACGATTGCTGAGGGATGTCATCGCGCATTTGGCGGTCACTGGCTCGATTGCTGTCGGCGACGGCATTGCCCAACAGGTCCTCGGTCACGGCCTTGCCGCACGGCTTTCAACACGGCTCGGTGAAGGGGTAATCAATGGCCTGATGACGGCACGAATCGGTATCGCAGCCATGGACCTCTGCCGCCCCCTGCCTTTCCGGGCCAACAAGCGACCGGGAATTGGCGACTTCGTGTCAGATCTCACACCTTCGGTAACGGGAAGAGGCAGCAACACGACCACCTGAGAGCGGTCGCGACTTGACCTGTGACGTTTGTCGATTGTATCAGCGGAGACGAAAGGGTAATGCAATAATACATTAACCATTTTCCGGCTACCGTATGTGCGGGCTCACTGGTTTCTCGTACCAAGGTTTATCGATGTCTATTTGCTCCACTTCGACACTCGGCCGTTGCGCCGCGATCCTCGCCGCGGTGGCTCTGACACCGGCAACCGTTGCCGATGCGGCTTCGCGCGACAAGCGCTTCTTCGAATCCGTTGCAGGCATCTGGAAGGGGCCGGGAGAAATTGTCGCGGGCAAGTACAAAGGCACCAAGTTTACCTGCAACCTGACCGGCCTGGCCGCCGAAGGCCGGGAAACCGGCCTCAAGCTCGACGGCACTTGCCGCGTCGGCGTATTCAGCCAGCCAATGTCGGCCGTCATCTCGAACAAGGGTGATGGCTATAAGGGCCAGTTCCTTGATGGCGCAGATGGCAAGGGTCTCGATATCGTCTCCGGCCAGGTCGCCGGCAATCGTGCCGTGATGGGCATCAATCGCGCCAAGTTGAACGGCGCAATGGTGGCGCGCCTCGATGAAGATGATTCGATGAACATCACAATTTCAGTCAAGGTTGAAGATCAAATGATCCCGGTCATCGGCCTCAAGCTGAACCGTCAGGACGTCGCGCAGGCTTCAAACGACTAAGCGCCTTTTGAAACTTGAATGCTTACACGATCAACCGCGCCACCAGGCGCGGTTTTCGTTTGCAACCTGAATTCCCGTCTGATCACTCGCGCTCAACCAAGAAGCAACGCTGCGCCCAGACACGGCGAGATCAGGACGAATGTCCGCCAGGGGCAACAAGACGAACGCCCTCTGCGTCATGCGTGGATGCGGCAGCGTCAGAACGTCCACATGCAGTTCAATATCGCCATAAGTCAGGATATCGATATCGATCGTCCTTGGACCCCAACGCTCTGAGCGCACACGCTTCATCTCACGCTCAATGTCGAGACACGCAAACAGCAGAGCCTCAGGCTCAAGACGCGTCTCGATCGCGGCGCAAGCATTGTAAAAATCCGCCTGATCCGTCTTGCCCCAGGGCGGCGTTCGATAGAGCCTGGACACGTCGAGCACACGACAGTCCTCCCGCTCATCCAGACGCTGCAAGGCATGCGCCATTGCGGCCGCCGGATCGCCGAGATTGCCGCCAAGACCAAGCGTCGCGAAATGCCACATGTCAGGCTCTGAACTGCTCAACGCTCACCTGCACATGGTCGAGGATGCCGGCGATCGGAGCACTCGGCTTGCGCACAGTGGCACGCACACGCAGAATTTCCGGAAACCGGTCGAGCAAACCGCGCGCAATTGCAAGCGCCAGAGCCTCGATCAACTGCCGACGCGCACCCGTCACGATTTCTTCAATGACCTGAAACGCAATGCCGTAGTGCACGGTCCCATCGAGCGTATCGGTCTCGGCGGCAGCCTCCGCATCGACATCGAATTCTGCATCGACAAAAAAGCGCTGCCCAAGCACTGCCTCCTCGGCGAAGACACCGTGATGGGCAAAGAAACTACAGTTCTTCAAGGTAATGGTGAAGATGGCCGCCATGTCAGGCGTGTCCTCCCGATTGTTCAGGCGCGCCGATTGCACGGCGCGCAGCGAGCATAGCATCGGCGACCAGCAGCGCATCCCGGTTCATCGCGACATTATGGACACGGAAAACGCAGGCACCAGCCATACGAAGGGCAACAGTGGTGGCGGCGGTCGCCACATCCCGATCCACCGCATCGCGACCTGTCAGGGCACCGAGGAAGCGCTTGCGCGAAGTACCCACCAAAAGCGGCAGTCCATAGGCTCCGAGTTCTTCGATACGGGCCATCAGACCCCAATTTTCCTGCGGCGTCTCCTTGGCAAAGCCAAATCCTGGATCGAGCACTATGGCTTCGCGACGCACGCCGGCTCGTTCTGCAATCGCGAGCGAACGATCGAGAAATGCAAACTGATCCGCGATCGGATCAGAAAGCCGCTCGCGATCGCGGCCCGTATGCATGATGCAGAGGCCAGCGCCCGCAGCAGCAACGACCTCGGCCATCGCCGGATCCCGCTGCAAGCCATAGACATCATTGATGATATGAGCACCGGCATTGAGAGCGGCAGCCGCAGTATCGGCTCTGTAGGTATCGACGGAAATCAGCGCATCGGTCGAGGCGACAAGTTCTTCGATCACCGGAATGATCCTGGCCTGCTCCTCTTTCGCATCCACTCCGGCCGCGCCCGGCCGCGTGGATTCCCCGCCGACGTCGAGAATGGCCGCACCTGCCTCAAGGCAGCCACGAGCATGACGGACGGCTGCGTCCGTCGTTGCGTGCAGTCCGCCATCGGAAAAGGAGTCCGGAGTCACATTGACGATCGCCATCAGCGCGCCAATCTCACCCAACGGCAAGGAGCGCCCATGGCCAAGCTGCCAGATAAACTTGTTATCGATTGTCACCGGGCCTCTGTCGTGTTCGAGGAAAAGCTGCAAGGGTGGAAATCGCCTTCCGGCTCGGCTATGCCCGAAGGCTTCGGGGAATACAACATTGCGGATTGAAGAATGAAGAGAATACCCCGCCTCCGAACCGTTCTAATGATTGCATGTCTGGTTCTCGCCGTTTCTCCCGCAGCTCGTGCCGAAACGGTCGTGCGCAAGACAATCACCTATTTCGACATCGGCGGACGGAGTGCAGCAGATCTTGACGCGGAGTTGAGCCGCAAAGGACCACTGACCCAATCGACTGGTGGTCGTCATCCGGGCGCCACACAGATCCGCTTCGGCGGCGACGTGACCTACGCCCACAGCGCCGGTCGCTGCGCGATCGATGACGCAACTGTGACCTTGAAGACGAAACTAATTCTGCCCCGATGGAAGAACCGCCGGCGTGCCAATGCCGATCTGGGGCTGATCTGGGATGCCTTGTCCGCCGACATTAAACGTCATGAAGAGCGTCATGCCGAGATTGCCAAGCAGCATGCCTATGAACTCGAGCGCCGATTGAAGCGCTTGCGTCCGGAGGTGGACTGCGACCGGCTACAGGACCGCGTTTCTCTGGTGACGGAGGAAGTGACCCAGGCGCATGACAGAGCGCAGATGACGTTCGACCGAATCGAATCGAAAAATTTCGAAGACAGAATGATTCGGATCCTGCGCTACCGCGCACAAACGCGGCAGAAGCCGTAAAAAGTCATCCCGAATTTTTGCCAAGCGCAGATGCATGGCTGCACCAGCTTGCCCGAAACTTGCGCCGCCACCTGTGAATAACTGGCAATTTGTGAGCGTAGAACTTGCGTGAAAACTGAAATAAGGTTGTGCTCAATCAACTTGCAGCAGCAACCTCATCCAAGTTCTCCCAGGCGCGTTCTGGTGCCGCAGGTGTTTCCTCCCTCGCCTGCCTGGCGATGCGCCCAATTGCCCCGCTCCCGCAAAAGCGAGAGCGGGGCTTTTTTAGGAAAGCTCAGCCCTGCCGCTCCGGCACATGCACGACGAGACCATCAAGATCAGCCGTAAGCTTGATCTGACAGGAAAGACGCGAGGTCGGTCGGACATCAACGGCAAAATCCAGCATGTCTTCTTCCATCGGCGACGGAGTCCCGACCTTGGCGGCCCAACCATCGTCAACATAGACATGACAGGTAGCGCAAGCACAGGCACCACCACATTCGGCATCGATACCCGGCACCGAATTACGAACGGCATTCTCCATGACCGTCGACCCATCCTGGGCCGCGATGTCGAAACGGGTGCCGTCGAACGCGACAATGGTAATATTGGCCATACTGTTAACCCATGCTCCGCTTGATTTTTACACGGGCGATGTCTTCCCCCAAATCCCGGGGGCAGTCAACACGCCCGACCATGCGGCCAATTGGCGGTCAATCCAGCCGCAAGCCTCTCAACGAGCAAGCTTCAAGATGAAGTGCTCAGCCGCAAGAACGGCAGCGCTGACGCTCGCGACGGTATCGGGCGTCACGCCCTTGGTTTCAATCAGTTCCGCAGCGGTGACGACATCCAGAGCGCCAACAGTCAGCGCCGAATTGCGCAACCGGGTTGCCGCCTGACGGGTTTCCGCCTGCGATGACCCGGCCGACAATGTCAGCAGGCAGCCGCGGGCCTGGCGGGCAAAGCCCTGCAGGAGTTCAAGTTCTGCTCCCTTGTCACCGCGCGTCTGCACGGCAATGGCAATCAGGTCGACCGGCCGAGTCTTGCTCGAGCCGGGTGCCCGTATGACATCTGGAGCCTCAAAGGCGATGTTCAGAGCCGCAGTCATGGAGGCCGTCCTTCCGTTATCCACTTCAAAGTTCCGGACGGCACAAATGACATGAGACCATCGACACCAGGTTAAGTGTCCCAAGACGGGACAGAAAAACCTGCCAATATGGTTAATGCTTTCGAACACGCGGGGATTAAACGGTTTTCCGGCTAAACCAAGGTTGAAATACTGTTAACAAGGGCAGAGGTGCTCCCCCGTCACCAAGCGCATTAATTGTATAAAAACCCCGAATGTGCCACTACGATACGGTAGTACGGGTCTGTAGCGGCAACTTGCATTGGATGCGGGCAGGAAAATATCGGGCTTGGGCGGGCTGGGACCACACATTTGGCCAGTTTCAGGTCTGAAAGGTGCCGCGTTCATTGTGGCGGTGAACAAGCAGCCGGTGTACGAAGGTGTGATCGGTGTCACGGACATGGAGCCAGACAGCGGTCGGCGTCACCGAATATGAGTGGTAACGAGGCGTAACCCTATGGCGAACAAGAAGTCTGACTCGATCGATGAAAGTGCGTTCCAGGCACTGGAAGCGGCGCTGAGCATCGACTTCGAAGACGAGGCGGCCCCTTCATCGAAGCAGGGCCCGCACGGCGATTCGGAAACGTTGGACGGCGGCACAAAAAAGCGCACGGCGGCAAACAAGCCATCGGACAAGCGCACCCCGCGTTCCGAGATGCAGTCGGAGCCGGCACCTAAGGCACCGAACCTCGCAGCCGCAAACGATGCCACACGTCGCCCGACCTCCGTTCTGTTGCGCCAGCTCGAAAGCACCTCGATCAGCCACGCAGTTCGCAATGCAACCGTCATATCCGCTCTGTGGATCCTCGGCGCACTCGGCCTCACACAATTGCTCTACGGCGCAACGATCTGGCAGGCCGACAGCGTAGCCGAGGTCCTGGCCGCGCCTGGCCTGGTCGCGATTTTCGTCGGCACATTCCTGCCGATCATGCTTTTCTACGCCTTCGCCATCATGATGGCCCGTGCCCATGACCTGCGCAATGCCGCTCGATCCATGGCGGAAGTCGCACTCCGCCTCTCCGAGCCGGAAACGATCGCGACAGAGCGCATCATGACCGTTGGTCAGGCCGTTCGCCGCGAAGTCTCCGCGATGAATGAAGGCATCGAGCGCACAATCGCCCGCGCCACCGAGCTCGAAGCTCTGGTCCACGCCGAGGTTACCGCACTTGAACGCAGCTACACCGACAACGAATTGCGCGTCCGCAGCCTCGTGCATGAACTGGGCGCCGAGCGCGATGCGATCGTCAACCACGCCGAGCGCATCCGCTCCTCGATCGTCGGCGCGCACGACCAGCTGAAGGAAGACCTTTCGCTCGCAACGGAAGAGATTTCCGTCCGCCTGCAGACCTCGGGCGAGGCCTTTGCCTCGATGATCGACACGCGCGCGGCGACACTGATGGAAAAGTCGGATGCTGCGGTCAACGCACTCGGCTCGCTCCTCGCTCACAAAACCGACAACATGGTCCAGACGCTGGCTGCATCCGGGATCTCGCTGTCGTCCGAATTCGACACACAGCTCAAGAGCCTCACCGATACGCTCGGCGCCCGCGGCCGCGAACTGCTGACCGAATTCGAGACCCGCGCCTCGACCCTCGACGCCAACACCGAAAAGCTGAATTCGGCTCTGCATGATCGGGCCCGCCAGCTTAATGAAACGCTGCTTGAGCGCACCCGTGACATCGCCGAGAGCCTGAAGAGCGGCGAACGCAACATTTCCGGCTCGCTGGACGAAGTCCTGTCGACCCTCAACCTGTCGCTTGAAGAACGTGGCAAGAGCTTTCGCCAGAGCCTGCAGGCAAGCGCCGATGACGCCATCGTCGACATGGATCTGCGCTCGGGGCTGTTCGAGGAACGCTTCCAGACGACGATTGGCCAGATCAACACCACCTTCGATGACCGCGTCGCCGAATTCGCCAGCGCCTTCGACCAGCGCGCCGGCACACTCGACAGCAAGCTCATGGAGAGCCTTGCCCGCATCAACGAGACCGTCAATGGTGGCTCCGAGTCGATCGAAGGCATCCTGACGTCCAGCATCGACCGCCTGGGCACCACCCTCACCGACCAATCCCTGGCCCTCGCGCTGAGCCTCGACACGAACCATCAGATGATGGACGAAACACTGTCGAGCCGCGCTCAGGAAATCGCCGATGCGATGTCGGCACGCGCCGCAGCGCTGACGGAAGGTCTGGAGACAGCCAAACGCAGGATCGAACAAGTCCTCGAAGAACGTGGCGGCGCCCTCTCCAGCGCGATCGTGGACAACCAGAGCCGCTTCGAAGAAACCTTGTCGAGCCGCGCCGAACAGGTGGTCAATGCGCTCGAGTCAAACCAGGATCGGCTTGCCGAGACTCTGGACGCCAAGAGCCGCAGCCTCGCCTCGCTGCTCGAAACCAAGAGTGCCGAGATCGCCGATACGCTCGAAACGAAGAGCCTTGAACTCGACATCACACTTTCTGGTCGCAATGCTGGTCTTACCGAAGCATTGGACGCCACGAGCCGCAATCTCGCCTCTCTGCTGGATGCGAAGAGCGCGGAAATTGCCGACACGCTCGAGACCAAAAGCCTCGAACTCGACCTGACCCTGACGGCCCGTAGTGCCGACCTTTCCGAGACCCTTAACGAGAGCCAGCGCCGCCTCGACCAGAGCCTCGAACAGCGCGCAGCCGGCATCATCGAAAGCGTCGCTGACGCCGACCGCCGCATCGATTCAGCCTTTGCCGACAAGGTCGATGTAATCCGTACGGCCTTTGGTGAAAATCAGGACCGGCTGGACATGTCGCTGGCCAGCCATACGAGCTATCTCGCATCGACCCTGGAAGACGCTTCCGCCACCCTGTCCCGCACCCTCGGCGACAACACCGGCAAAATCGTTGACGTGGTCACGTCAGGTGTGAACGACATCGACAACCGTCTTGTCGGGACCCACGAGCAGATCCGCGACATCCTGGAAGGCCGCGCCCAGGCAATCGCCCAGACGCTCGACAACGGCCAGCGCTCGATTGCCGACACGCTGGGCACCGCCCAGACCACCATGGCCGACACGCTGGGCAGTGCACAGCAGGCGCTCGCCACGACACTGGGCGATGCCCAACAGGCTCTCGATCACACGCTCAGCGAACACGGAACGTCGATCGGGGCATCGGTCGCGGCCGGCGCGAGCATGCTGGAGATGAGCCTTGAAGATCACGAGGAAAGCCTGCGCAAGGCCATCGACGACAGCAGCCGCATGCTCGATGACCGCCTGCGCGGCACTGCCGGCGCGCTGACCGAACAGATCCGTGATGCCGCAGGCGATATCACGCGCTCGGCCCAGGACTTCTCCGGCGTGGTAGAACAGTCCGTCAGTGGCATGACCTCGCGTCTCGACGAGACCAGCTCGCGTATCGAGCAGAGCCTCGGCACGCTGGAAGACCGCCTGCGCAACGGTCTCGACGGCGTCGACGCACGCGTCAACGATGCCGGCGAGAAGTTCGCGGCCCGCCTCGATGACAAGGTCTCGATCATCGAGCGCGTCAGCCAGGAATCCAGCATGCGGGTTGCCCAGGCCCTGGACGATGGCGCAGCCAAGGTCGCAGATACATTCGACACGCGCACGACCCAGATTGACGAACGTCTGAACACCATGGACCGCGCTTTGAGCGTCGGCCTTGAAAACGTCAATCGCACTATCGAAGGCAAGGCTGCCGGCCTCGCCGCGGCCCTGCGCAGCGCCGTGACCGATGCCGCCAGAGACCTCGATGCCGAAGCACAGCGCTCCGTTGAACGTCTGGCAGCCAGCGGCAACCGCCTGACCGAGCAGCTCGACGAACGCAGCACAGCTCTCAGCCGCACAGTCGAGGAACAATCCGACGAGCTCGCACGGCGCATCACAGACACGCAGAACCGTCTTGCTGGCCAGGCGGCCATGGTGGCGGAAACCTTCTCCCAGGCTGGCGACGTCATTGCCAACAAGGTGTCCAGCGCCGAAGCTCTGGTCAGCGCTCAGGTTTCGAACCTCACCGGCACACTCACGGACGTCACCTCGACGCTCGAGCAGCGTGCTGCCGCCATTCGTGATGCGATCTCGGGCAATACCCAGGAGCTCAGTGCATCGATGGATGCCGTCGAAAAGGCGCTGGAAGCCCGCGGCAACTCGATCCGCAACGTCCTCGACGATCGCACGCGCGAACTGAACTCGATGCTGTCGACCCGCTCGGCCGAATTGTCGCGCCTGATCGACGAGAAGGCCATGCCGGTCATCGAAACCTACGCCCAGACCGGCCGTGTCGCGGCAGATCAGATCAGTGCGGCGGCCGCCCAGAGTGCGGACCGCCTGCGCGCGGAAAATCAGGCCCTTGTCGGCGCCATCAACGAACGCACAGAGCGAGCTGTCGCCTCGCTGTCGAATGCCGAGCAGAATCTGGTCGCCAGCGCAACGCAGCTGATCGACCGCCTCGGCGACAGCAATGCCGGGATCGCCAACGTCATCGAACAGGCCGTCGGCAGCATCAGCGCGCTGGACAGCCGCCTCGACTCGACAGCCGCACAGTTCAACGAGACGGCTGGCAAGGCGACCGACCTCATGTCGACTTCCAACCGCCTTCTCAGCGATCAGCTTGGCCGTCTCACGACCGTATCCGGCGAAACCCTGTCGCAGGTTTCTTCGATTGTCGGTCGCTTTGGCGACCACACCAAGGTCCTTGGCAAGGCTTCGGAATTGCTCTCAGCAGCACAGTCCAATCTTGTCGGCACCCTTGAGGAGCGCCAGCAGGCACTTCGCGAGCTGTCGGTCGGCCTGGTCAAGCGCTCTGAAGAGATCGAGACCACAATGCAGGGCCTCGGTCGGATGGTCGAAACCGCCTTCGACCGCGCCGAGCAGCGCTCTGGTCAGATGGCCGGCAATCTGCGCCAGAGCGTCCAGTCGTCCTTCACCGACATCGGCCAGATCCTGAGCGAGACCGAAAAGCGTGCCCAGGGCACGGCCAACACTATGCGCGATGCCCTGCTCTCTGCTGAGAAGGAAGCGCATCTTTCGATCGAAAAGACCCTGTCGGAAGCCGAACAGCGTTCCGCAGCCCTGTCCGATCGTCTGCGCGGCGGCCTGTCGACGTCACTCGCCGACATCGACCACCTGCTGCAGGAAGCTGGCCGCCGTTCCGAAGGTGCTGCCTCGACCCTGCGCGAAGCCATGCGCCAGGCCGTTGAAGAAGCCGTGGCCCGCTTTGCCGGTGCAACGGACGAGATCCGTCGCTCGGCTGGTGACATCCGCAAGGAACTCGACATGACGCGCGACGAACTAAAGCGCGGCGCCTTCGATCTTCCTGAAGAGGCCAAGGAAAACGCAGCGGCCATGCGCCGTGCGGTTTCCGAGCAGATCAAGGCTCTCCAGGACCTGTCGCAGCTCGTGGGTCGCACCAGCCAGAACCTGGAAATCTCCGAACCGGTGGCACAGCGCGCATCAGCGCAGGCTGAAGTCCGGCGCGCAGCCACGGGCCAGATCACCTCGCAGGCCCGCCCGACAGAAACCTTTGCCCTGCGTGGCAGCCTTGACGCCACTGATGCCTCTGCACAACCTGCAGCCCGTGGCGAAGGTGGCGGCTGGATCAGCGACCTGCTGCGCGCAGCCTCGCGCGATGAAGCCTCGGAAGCGGCCCCGACCCGGCCTGCTCCCGTCGCCCCACGCGCAGCGCAGGAACCTGCACCGGCCGCACGCCAGGGTGACAACCGAAACCCGCGCCACATGGTTGAATCGCTGAATTCGCTGTCTGTCGACATCGCACGCGCCATCGATCATGAAGCCTCTGTCGATCTGTGGCGTCGCTATCAGCGCGGCGAGCGCGACATCTTCACCCGTCGCCTCTACACGTTGAAGGGTCAGCAGACCTTTGACGAGATCAAGCGCAAGTACGATCGCGAGCCGGAATTCCGCGTCGCCGTCGACCGCTACATCGCCGATTTCGAAAAGCTGCTCGGCGACGTCGCCCGCACCGACCGGGACAAGACGATTACCCAGTCCTACCTCACCTCCGATACCGGCAAGGTCTACACGATGCTGGCACATGCCGCAGGCCGCTTCAGCTGAAGCAGAGGCTGGCCGAAGGCTTGAACCGACCACCTGATCTAATTGAAAAACCCCGGATCGCGTCGCGATCCGGGGTTTTTCAATGGGTGCCTGTAAAGTCGCCGGTCAGATAGACTTCAGTGTCCATGCCACGATATCGGCTGTCACCGTAGCAAAGGCCCTATCCAGAGCCTCGACATAGTCGGCATTGCTGCTGCTTGCCGAGCGGGCTTCTGCGCGGAAGCTGCGCTGCGCCTTAACGGAGCCATTGCGGTCATTGAGAAGTTTTACCGAAATCTCCACAACCCCACGATCGCCACCGCTCGCGACCACTTCAAATGTGCGAACATCGGTCACCAGCTGGTAGTCGATCGCCAGGCCCTGGCCAGGTCGCCCGACACCACCCAGACGTCCAGTGTTCTCGAAGGCCTCGATCAAGTTGGACTGCACAACGCGGGTGAGCCGGTCGCTCCACTGTGCCTTGCTCAGATAGCGGATTTCAGAACCCGATACGCGAACGAGGATCTGCTCGCTATCGAGCGCCTTCAACGCCACTGGATCCGCCACCAGCAATTGCCGTGATCGAGCCGACGCCGTTGTTGCGACATCGACAGGTGAAGCCGAGAGGTCAAACGTATCGTTCACCGCAGACGAACTGCATCCGGACAGGCCCAACAACCCGATTGCCAGAACGGAAGGGAGCAATGCGCCTCTCGTTCGGTTCGTCGGCCGCGATGCGGCATGAGCCGTAAACATCATCATTGCTGCTTTTCCCTTCAGCCCTGTCATCGACGCGTCCGCCCGTCGAATTCCTTGACCGTGTCGCCGCCGAAGAGGAGACGTTGCGGATCCTGATCGAAATTGGTGATGGCGTCGTTCAACCCGCGCACGGTCTGGCGCGTGTCGTTCACCAGTGTCTGGATGTCGCGCAACCCGCTGCTCGAGAAGCGCTGGAGATTTTCGGCGATCGGCCCGATACGCGAATTCAGGTTCTCCGCGGCCTCGCGGATCGTGACCAGCGTCTTGCGCGCTTCGGCACTGAGGGAATCTGCTTCGCCGGATCCAAGGAAGGCATCAACCTTCTTCAGGATGCCGTCGACCTGCGTGGAGGCATTATTCAGACGGTTCGCAAGCTGCGTGAAGTCGTCGATTGCGCGGTCGATATCGCCCTTGCGATCGGCAAAACTGTCGGACAACTCGCGGAAATTCGCCAGTGCCTGTCGCGCATCACCGGTTGCAACCGACACATCATCAACCACGCGCCCGATCTTCTGGCTATCAACCGCAGCAATGAGCGCATCGACGCGCGTCAGCGTCTGGTCAGCATTATTGCCGAAGCGACGGAAGGTGTCGGATGTCTCCTTGAAACTGTCCATCGTCGGGCCGACCCTGTCGGAGGCCGAGGCAAAGCTTGCTGTCGCACGCTCGGTATTGCTGAGGATCTGGTCGATCTTGTCGGAATTCAGCGCCTTGAACAGTTCTTCGGCAGCGCCCAATGTCGCGTCAAGGCGACCGGACAGGCCCGAGACCGAATCCGAAAGCGCACTGACGCTGCTCAGGAACTGATCGATCCCCTTTGCATTGTCAGCAAGCGACTTTGAAAAGGTCTCGGCATTGCGAACCGTGTTCGTCAAAGGCGCACGCGCATCCACAATAAAGCCCTGGAGCTCGCCGATCGCATCATCGGCCCGCTGGAGAATGCGGTCTGCCGTCGACAGAAGGTTTGTCACGCTCGACTGATCTGCCATCAGCACGGCAGGCTCTCCGGTATCCAGCGCCCGGCGAAGAATACGTTCACCGGAGCCGCTTCCTGCACCCGAGAGTTCGATATAGGCCGCACCCGTCAGGCCCTGGATCTCCAGTACAGCCTTGGTCGTGGCGGTCACCGGTGCATCTGCGCGCACCTCGGTAAAGGCCACAGAGAACTGCGGGTCTTCGTTGTCGATATAGAGATTGCGCACCGAACCGACAGCAATGCCGTTGAAACGCACTGCAGATCCGACAGTCAGCCCGTTGGCAGACCCCGGAATGCGGATGGCAAGCGGCGCCATGGGACCACCGCGACCATATTCAGCCATCCAGTAGACGAAGCCGAAAGCCGCCGCGATCACCAGCATGGTGAAAAAGCCCACGATTGTGTAATTGGCTTTGGTTTCCATAGGTCACTCTACCGGATGTCTGGCGGATGCATCCGCACGGGGAATGGAACGGGCGCGCTTGCCCTTGAAATAGGACTGCACCCAGGCATCATCGAATGCGAGCATGTCGTCCAGGGTTCCTTCGACAAGAACCTTCTTTTGTCCGAGCACCGCGATACGGTCGCAGACGGAAAACAGACTGTCGAGATCGTGAGTGACCATGTAGACGGTCAATCCAAGCGTATCGCGCAATTGGGCAATCAATTCGTCGAACTCGGCAGCGCCGATCGGGTCGAGACCGGATGTCGGTTCATCAAGGAAGACCAGATCCGGGTCCAGCGCGAGCGCGCGCGCCAGCGCCGCGCGCTTGATCATGCCGCCGGAGAGTTCCGAAGGGTAGCGATCAGCGGCCTCTGGCTTCAGTCCCACCAGTTCGATCTTGAGATAGGCCAGTTCATCCATAAGCCACTGCGGCAGATCGAGATATTCCCGCATCGGCAGCTGAATATTTTCCTTCACCGTCAAAGACGAGAAAAGTGCGCCATGCTGGAAAAGAACCCCGAGCCGCGTGTCGAGCATCATGCGCTCGACATCGCTCACGGCATCATAGTCTGCACCCAGGATCTCGATCCTGCCTGAGCGGCGCGGCAGCAACCGGAGAACCGTGCGCATGAGAACCGATTTTCCGGCCCCTGACGCCCCAACGAAGCCGAGGATCTCACCGCGATAAATGTCGAGGTTCAAATGGTCGAGGACAATATTGTCGCCGAAGGCAACCGTCAGGTCCTTCACCGACAGGATGGGCTGTCGGACCTTCGTCTTCTGTGCGGTCTCATCACGCATTCCGCACCTCAGAACTCGATTGCTGCGTAGAACATGGCGAACAGACCGTCCACCAGGATCACGACGAATATGGATTTGACGACGGAGGCCGTGACATGTCGACCGAGCGACTCGGCACTGCCGCCCACCTTCATGCCCTCAACCGCGGCAATGATGCCGATGATCAGTGCCATGAAAGGCGCCTTGATCATTCCGGTGGCAAGTGTCGAGTAGTCGACTGCCTCATGCAAACGGCTGAGAAACACTTCGAACGTGATCCCCGAATATCCCCAGACCACAACGGCTGCACCGAACAAAGCTGCGAAATTTGCAAGGATCGTCAACAACGGCAAGGCGATCGTCAGCGCCACAAGCCTCGGAAAGACAAGAACACCGATCGGGTTGAGACCGATGACCTTCAACGCATCGATCTCCTCCCGCATTTTCATCGAGCCGATTTCGGCCGTGATAGCACTGCCCGAGCGACCGGCAATCATGATCGCAGTCAGAAGCACACCGATTTCACGCAGCTGGAGAATGCCGACGAGGTCGACGACAAAAACTTCCGCGCCGAAATAGCGAAGCTGAAAGGCTCCTTGCTGGGCAATGATCGCGCCGATCAGGAAGGACATGAGAAGAATGATCGGAACGGCGCGCACGCCCATATGGTCGAGCTGATTGACCACGGATGCAGGTGATACGCCCGCGCCGCGTCCAAGCTTCGTTTGGGCGCCGCGCACGGCCGACCCCAGGACGAACATCATCGCCACCAGATCGTCCCAGAGCGAGATGGTTGCCCGACCAACGGGCTCGAAAATGCGATCGACGAGCCGCCGGTCATCCACCGATTTCTCGGGCGCCTGGACGCGCTCAGGCAGCGCCTCGATCATCTCGCGCATTTCTGCGGTGCCGCCCGTGATCTCGATGGCACGGCCCTGGGCGTTGCGTTGCGCGACGAAACGGCGGACCAGCCACGCCCCGGCCGTATCCATGGCCGTTACGTCAGTCAGATCGACAACTTCACGACGTCGGTCATCGGTATCAACCAGATCGCCGGCGCTCCTGACCACGGCACCGATCTGGTTGTTTTTCCAGCTGCCCCCAAGCCGAATGAGGCGCTGCTCGCCGGCGCTCTCGTCGATATCGATGCGGGCTGAATCAGGTTGAACCGATGTCAAGGAGTGGCAGCTTCCCAAGATGCAGACCGGCGAATCCAAGCCGGCCCCGAAACTAGAACATGGCGCGCACTATAACGACCCGCGTCGCGGATGTAATCCTTAACGAAACCCTAAGCACAAGATGTTGCTCGTTTGGCGGGACCATTGATTTCTTTGCAACAGTAACGGCATTCACGCCGCCCGTATGCCTTCGTCGCGCGCAGCCTCGCCAAGACCAGCAAGCGAGACCGGCACCATCTGCGGCTCGCCTGACATGCGAGCAGCCGATTCGCTTACGCGACCAGCCCAGGAGATGAGTTCAAGCCGACCGTCATGGTGTTCGGCAATGGCAGTGCAGCTCTCCACCCAGTCGCCGGTATTGACGTAGTGGATGCCGTCGATGTCTTCCATCACCGCGTGGTGGATATGACCGCAGATCACACCATCGACGTCGTTGCGCCGGGCTTCTTCCGCCACGACCTTCTGAAATTCGCCGATAAAGTTAACAGCATGTTTCACCTGCAGTTTCGCCCAGGCTGAAAAAGACCAGTAGGGCATGCCGAGGCGCCGGCGGACTGCCGCGAGGATGACATTGATCGCAATCGCCGTGTCATAGGCCCAGTCACCGAGATAGGCGAGAAGACGGGCATTTCGCACAACAACATCAAATTCGTCGCCATGCAGAACGAGATACTTCTTGCCGTCTGCCATTTCATGGATCATTCGCTCGGCAACTTCGATGCCACCGAAGTGTGTGCCGGGGAAGCCGCGCAGGAACTCGTCGTGATTGCCCGGAATATACACAATCCGGGTCCCTTTGCGCGCCTTGCGCAGCAGTTTTTGAACCACATCATTGCAGGGTTGCGGCCAGTACCAGCTCCGTTTCAGGCGCCAGCCGTCGATGATATCGCCGACCAAAATGATCGTCTCGGCCTCATGGATACGCAGGAAGTCGAGCAGGAAATCCGTCTTTGCCGCCTTCGATCCGAGATGAACGTCGGAGATGAATAGGGTGCGGAAATGACGCGCGTCACTCTCTGTTTCCACGGGCTTCGTCCTTTCATACTGTCACGCTAGCGCTTAACCAGACTCGTGTTGCAGGATGATGACATGCCCTTCTCGCCTTCCTTCCCGGGCACCGGCGAATGGCGTCTGCGGGAACGAATGGTGGAACTAAAGTCTACCACTGCTGGACATTTCGTGTATGACGTTGACGGTATTGACGACATGAAACGCCCGGTGGACTGATGAATTCCGACGAGACGAACAAGCAGCAATCTGTGAACCCGACCGCTGACCTGGACGAACAGGCCCTCTTCTATCATCGGTATCCGCGACCCGGAAAACTGGAAATCCAGGCGACAAAACCGCTCGGCAACCAGCGTGACCTGGCCCTGGCCTATTCACCGGGCGTCGCTGCTCCCTGCCTCGCCATCAAAGACGATCCGGCTGCTGCCGACGACTACACCGCGCGCTCTAATCTCGTTGCCGTCATCTCCAACGGCACCGCCGTGCTCGGCCTTGGCAATATCGGCCCATTGGCCTCCAAGCCGGTCATGGAAGGCAAAGCCGTTCTATTCAAGAAGTTCGCCGGCATCGATGTCTTCGACATCGAAATCGATGCGCCAAGTGTCGAACAGATGGTCTCGACCATATCTGCCCTTGAGCCGACCTTTGGTGGCATCAATCTCGAAGACATCAAGGCGCCGGAATGTTTCCAGGTCGAAGACCAGTTGCGCGAGATGATGAACATTCCGGTCTTCCATGACGACCAGCATGGAACCGCAATCATTGTTGCCGCCGCCATTCTGAACGGGCTCGAGCTCGCAGGGAAGTCGATTGCCAACGTCAAGATCGTCGCATCCGGCGCTGGCGCCGCTGCACTGGCCTGCCTCAACCTGCTGGTGATTTTGGGAGCAAAGCGCGAGAACATCTGGGTCCATGATATCGAGGGGCTTGTCTATAAGGGCCGCAACGAGCTCATGGATCGCTGGAAAGAAGTCTATGCGCAAGAGACCGATAAACGCTCGCTTCACGAATCAATTGAAGGCGCGGATGTCTTCCTTGGTCTCTCCGCCGCCGGCGTCCTGAAACCTGAACTTCTCGCCCAGATGGCGCCAAAGCCGCTGATCATGGCGCTCGCCAATCCCAAGCCCGAAATCATGCCCGAAGAGGCACGCGCAGCGCGTCCGGATGCCATGATCTGTACCGGACGCTCGGATTTTCCGAACCAGGTCAACAACGTCCTGTGCTTCCCGTACATCTTCCGCGGCGCACTGGATTGCGGCGCCACCACGATCAATGAAGAGATGAAGATGGCGGCCGTGCGCGCCATTGCGGCGCTTGCCCGCGAGGAAGTCTCGGAAGTCGCGGCCCGCGCCTATAGCGGCGAGACCCCCGTCTTCGGACCTGATTATCTGATCCCCTCACCTTTCGATCCGCGTCTCATTCTGCGCATCGCTCCGGCCGTTGCTCGCGCTGCTGCCGAAAGCGGTGTCGCCCGCCGGCCAATTGCCGATTTTGACACCTATCTCGATCAACTCAACCGCTTCGTCTTCCGCTCCGGCTTCGTGATGAAGCCGATCTTTGCTGCGGCAAAGACGGCATCAAAGAAGCGCGTCATCTTTGCAGAAGGCGAAGACGAACGCGTACTGCGCGCAGCCCAGGTCCTGCTCGAGGACGGGATCGGCGAACCGATTCTGATTGGCCGTCCGCAAATCATCGAGACACGCCTGAAGCGTTACGGCCTCAGGGTGCGTCCCGGCGTCGATTTCCAGCTCGTCAATCCGGAAGACGATCCGCGTTATCGCGACTATGTCGATGAGTATTTTGCGCTTGTCGGCCGTGCAGGAATCAACCCAGAAGCCGCCCGCACGATCGTGCGTACCAACACCACCGTCATTGGCGCGCTTGCCGTCAAGCGCGGCGATGCCGATGCGCTGATCTGCGGCGTCGAAGGACGCTACGACCGCCATGTGAAGGACGTTCGCCATATCATTGGTAAGCGTCCGGGCGTGCGTGACTTCTCGGGCCTCAGCCTGCTGATTTCCCAGCGCGGCGCCATCTTCCTGACCGACACCTTCGTCACCGACGATCCGACCGCGGAAGAAATTGCCGAAATGACGGTCATGGCGGCCCACGAAATCCGCCGCTTTGGGATCACTCCGAAAGCCGCACTCCTGTCGCATTCCAATTTCGGTTCTCGACCTTCGGCCAGCGCCAGCAAGATGCGGGCAGCCCTTGAAATCATCCGGGCGGAAGCACCAGAGATCGAGGTTGATGGCGAAATGCAGGGTGGCTCGGCCTTATCGGAAGTCTTGCGGAAACGCGCCATGCCCGACAGTACGCTGACGGGTGAAGCAAACCTCCTGGTCTTCCCGAACCTCGATGCCGCAAACATTTCGCTCGGAATCGTTCGCACCATGATGGATGCCTTGCATGTTGGCCCAATATTGCTTGGGGCGGCCATGCCGGCGCATGTACTCTCGTCTTCGGTCACCTCGCGTGGGGTCGTCAACATGGCAGCGCTCGCCGTGGTCGAAGCGTCTCAGCCTGTCGCCTGATTGCTCTTGAGAACCGTCGGCATCGCCCAGGCCGGAATTCGTGCCAGATATTTTCAGAACCGAAGCATTATACTGGGCCCTTGAAATTTAGGGGCCAGTTTATGGTTCAGCACGAAGTCTATTTCGACGTGCGCATGTGGTTGGAGAGCCAGGAGGCTCCCGACCCAGCTGCGTTTTTGATCAAGCTCCATTCCGCATTCTCGGCAAGACTGCTCGTCTATCTCGATGGCAGCCTGGCCGAGGGCCGTCTGGATGTCATCCGCTTCCATCACTACCCCACCGCAGACCATCGGCGTCTGGCGCGAAATCTGCGCGAACAACGGCATCTGCCGCATGTTGCGGCACTTTTCTCGGCACTGGAACCAACGACAATTGATTGGTCACCCTTTGTCGAGCGACGGACACGAGGTGAACCGGATCCGTCACAGTCCCAGCCTGTGGCCGCCGTTGTCTATCCACTCCTGACCAGTGCCGGGCATCATGCCTGCCTGATCGTGATCCCCTCACCCTCCATTGATGACATTGCGGCATGGCGCATGGCGAACGATCGGGACATCGCCAGTCTTGCTGCGATTTTTCACGCGAGATTGACCCGTTCAGTCGAGATTCACCCCCCGAAGCACCTTACCGCTGTCCGGCTCACCAGACGGGAACGCGAAACATTGGCCTGGATTGCCGGCGGTAAGAGCTACTGGGAAACGGCGATGATTCTCGGAATTACCGAACGAACGGTCCGATATTTTATGGCGAATGCCCGAAGAAAGCTGGACGTCGTAAACAATTCGCAGGCGGTGGCAGAAGCTGTCTGGCAAGGCCTCATTCCTCGCTTAATCGAAAGGCCCGAACAGTAAACGCAGGGTTGCGTCGATCTTATCACAGATTGCAGAGTTGAAAGCTGTCGCCACCGCCAGTTTCAAAACCAGGAACCAAAAGTCATCTTTGTTGTTCCATTCTCAACGAAGGAGCAAGCGCATGATCAGGATCATTAACGGTTCCCGCCGTCACCAATTTCCCTCCGACATCGATGCCATGCATCGGCTGCGGAAAAAGGTCTTCCACGATCTCCTTGGCTGGGACGTCTCCGTCCAGGAAGAATGGGAGATCGACAGTTACGACCGTGCCAACCCGCTTTACGTCCTCTCTTATGGCGAGAATGGTGCACTTCGCGGGTCACTCCGCCTCTTGCCAACGCTCGGCCCGAACATGCTGGACGACACGTTTCCGATCTTGCTCGGCGACGGGCCTGAGATCCGCGCCGCAGACATCTGGGAATCAAGCCGGTTCTGCATCGACCCAGACATCTCGCAGGACCGTGCCAGCAATCAGGTCACGATCGCCGCTGCCGAACTGATGTGCGGCGTGGGCGAGCTTGGTCTTGCCTCCGGCCTCTCGCATATCGTGACCGTGACTGACGTTTTCCTTGAGCGCATGTTCAAGCGCATGGGATGCCCCGGAGAGCGGATTGCTGCACCACACCGGATCGGATCGGTTCAGGCCGTGGCGGTTGCCTGGGAGGTCAGCGAAGACTTGCTGGAACGCATGAAGATCGTCGCCGAGATCGATGGTACGGTTCTCGAAGAACCGATGACACTGAACGCCGCCCGGGCTGCGTGATGCTGCGACGGCCGCCTCTTTTGGGGCGGTCGTCTCGACTTGTTTATTTTAGTGTCGGCCACTGCTACGTATGCATCAACGCCTATTGAATGGCGCACAGCAATACGTTCATTACCGAAAGTGTCGGCGTGGCCAAACGACGGATTCTTCCCCTGATCTTGCTGGTCGGCCTGACGATGGGGGGCAGCGACGCCCTTGCCGATGTCTGCCGCACTTTGGAGGCCAATTTCCACAAGGCCGTGCAACAGGCCGCAGATCCAGTCGCCGCCGCACGTTATGCCAGTGCCGTCGCCCAGCAAAACCTCGAACTGAGAAGGGTCCGCCAGGATCAGCGTCGGCTTCGCTGCTTGAACTCCTCGATCATTCAGATCCGCCCAGATGGCGGTAGCGACTGTGGTGACATCGCCAAGTCCATCGATAGAATGGAAGAGAACCTCTCGATCCTCACCGCAAAACTGAAAGAATTGCGCGGCCAGCCGACGCGAGAGCAAAGGATCGACGAACTCGTCGCCAATGGCTGTAGCCTGGAAGGCATCGAAACGGACGAGCAGAACGTGCGGACGCCGTACCTCGATACAGTCCCCGAGGCTGATCGGGCGAGTAGGAATCCTGACCAATCCGAAAGACCGCGCCTCCTGCCGACCGGCAATGTCCGAACGCTCTGCGTCCGGACCTGCGACGGTGGCTTCTTCCCCATTTCGTCACAGAGTTCGGCGACCTATTTCGAGCGTGACGCCACCCTGTGCCAGAACATGTGTCCGGGCGTAAAGACAGAGCTGTTCTATCAGCCCCCCCTTCAAGGAGATGCCGCAGACATGATTTCTGTGGCGACTGGCCAGCCATATCGCGACCTGCCGTCAGCATTTGCTTATCGCAGCCGCGGCCGTGATAAGAGTTGTTCCTGCAATTTCTCCAGCAATCGCGGCAGTGGTGCGGGCATCGCCAAACAAGCTGAACCGCAAACGTCCATCCGCCAGCTGAGCGCCCCCGCTGTCAGCTTGCAGAACAAGTCGATTCCAGCACCAGAGCGAGATCTCGACGAAGCGGCGCTCGGCGCACGCAAGGTTGGGCCGGTCTTCCTGCCGCCCGACAAGGGCACGATCAACCTTCGGAATCCTGCCCAGCCCGGTCCTCAACCATTGCAGGAATGACCGCGTCAGAAGCAAAACCTGGCTCGTCCCAACCATCCAGATGCACGAGACTGCCCAGCGGCAACCGATTGCGCCAGCCTTTGACTTCCAGTTCGGGTTGGCAATAGAGTTCCGCGACGAAGCCGACGCACAAATAGCCGATGATCTGGATATGCTTGGGAATTCCGAGCACAGCCTTCACATCCTCCTCGTGGAAGATGCTGACCCAACCAACCCCGACACCCTCGGCCCTCGCAGCAAGCCAGAGGTTCTGGATGGCACAGACGGTTGAATAGGCGTCCATATGCGGATTGTGGGTGCGACCGAGAACGACAGGCCCAGCACGGCCGGGATCACAGGTCACGCAGATATTGAGGGGTGCTTTCTCTATGCCATGCAGTTTCAGGCTGTCATAGATCGCGCGCTTCTCCTCAGGAAACATCGCGGCGGCCTCGCGATTGGCCCTCTCAAAAGCCTCGCGAACAGCGCGTTTGCGCGCTGCATCGCGAACAAGAATGAAGTCCCAGGGTTGCATGAAGCCAACGGATGGCGCCGCGTGAGCAGCCTCCAGCAGGCGCATTACAAGGTCATCCGGCAAGGGATCGCAGACAAACTGGTCCCGGACATCGCGCCTTGTATGTATGGCGCGATAAACCGCGGCGCGTTCGGCTTCGGAAAATGAGGATGCGGGCGCAAGTGCGCCCCGGTACGCGTCGTGCATCGCTTGGTCCCCAACAATGCGCAACCGCCCGCCGTCCGCGCGGGCTAGTCTATAATGTCAGGCCGGTCTTCTGACTCGGCGTCCTCCGTTTCACGCAACCTTCCCGGTCATTCCGACCAGTGGCTGGGTCTCCCCCGCGTGAACGTCAGCCTTACAGCGTTGGGCACGTGCCGGAATTGCACCGACTTCCCGATTCTCCCGCCTGCGCGGGCACCTGACAGCCCAAGGCTTACACCCTGATAGGAGGCGCGCGCAAGAAGGCTGGCCTTGCCTATGGATTTTCCGGGAAGTAGCGCACATAGGCAAAGGCTCCGCCATCGGGAGACCAGTTCGGCACATTGATCGTGCCTTGCCCGCCGAAGAGTTCGAAAAGAACTTCCTGATTGCTGCCGTCCATATCCATCAGGCAGAGTTTGACATCCTTGTCGCGCGGATGGTCGAAGACATCTGGCGCATAGGAAAGATAGAGAACCTTGTCGTTGTTCGGCGACGGATGCGGAAACCAGTCCCCGGAATCGCTGTTTGTCAGGCGCTGCACGTCACGGCCGTCAGGGCGCATGCGCCAGATCTGCATCAGCCCGCTGCGACTGGAGTTGAAGTAGATCCATTCGCCATCCGCCGACCAGTCAGGACCATCATTGCGTCCCTCACCCTGTGTCAGACGCAGTTCGTCTCCGCCATCGACCGGGATGGTGTAGATATCAAAGATATCATCACGGATGCCGCAATAGGCAAGCGTCTTTCCGTCCGGTGACCAACCATGCCAATAGGAGGGCATGTTTTTCGTCACCTGACGCGGCATGCCGCCTTCGGCCGGCAGGACATAAATACAGGACTGACCAACCAGTGTCCTGTCGCAGATCGCCAGCATGGAACCATCGGGCGAAATGCCGTGATCATTGTTGATGCGAATTGCAAAACCGGTATCGACCTCTTCCGGCTCGCTATCCTCATCAAGCCAGATCCGATGCAGCAGTCCATCACCATTGATCAGCAGATACGAACCGTCCGGCGACCAGTTCGGTGCTTCGACCAGAAGATCTGTTTCCCAGACCACGGTCGATGTTCGGGTTTCCATATCGTAGATTTCAACCGAACTGCGCATCACACCATCTTTCTGCCGGGACGAGCGCCCGAATCTTTATTGTACGCGTGCCGTCTGCTCGTGCTCAGTCACGATCGCGGTAGCGATTGGTAATCGGATAGCGGCGATCTCGGCCGAAGTTCTTCTTTGTGATCTTGACGCCGGGTGCGGACTGGCGACGCTTGTATTCCGCCAGATAGAGCAGATGCTCGACCCGGTGCACCGTTGCAATCTCATGGCCACGCGCAACGATCTCGTCGACGCCCATTTCTCGCTCCACCAGGCATTCAAGGATGTCATCGAGCACCGGATAGGGCGGCAGCGAATCCTGGTCTGTCTGGTTCGGACGAAGCTCGGCGGATGGCGCCTTGGACAGGATGTTGGCCGGGATGACCTCCCCAGAAGGTCCGAGCGCGCCGGGCGGCACATGGCTGTTGCGCCAGGCGGACAAGGCATAGACCTGCATCTTGTAAAGGTCCTTGATCGGGTTGAACCCGCCATTCATGTCGCCATATAGCGTCGCATAACCAACCGACATTTCCGACTTGTTGCCCGTCGTTACCACCATAGAGCCGAACTTGTTCGAAACAGCCATGAGAATGGTGCCACGCGCCCGGCTCTGCAGGTTTTCCTCGGTGATGCCGCTCTCCGTGCCTTCGAACATGTCCGAAAGGGCTGAGAGAAAGCCCTCGACCGGATCTGCGATCGGCACGATGTCATAATGGCATCCAAGCGCCTTCGCACAGGCTGCTGCATCGGCGAAACTTTCTTCCGACGTATAGCGGTAGGGAAGCATGATTGTCCGCACGCGCTCCTCCCCCAGCGCATCGACGGCGATCGCCGCACAGATCGCGGAATCGATGCCACCGGAGAGACCCAGAACCACGCTCTTAAAGCCGTTTTTGTTGACATAATCCCGGAACCCGAGAACACAGGCGCGGTAATCCGCTTCCTCACGCTCCGGGATCTTAGACATCGGCCCCTCGTCACAGCGCCATCCCTCGGCTGTCCGCTTCCAGGTGGTGACAGACAGCGTCTCTTCGAACTGGCTCATCTGAAAGGCCAGCGACTTGTCGCCGTTGAAGGCGAAGCTTGCGCCGTCGAATACCAGCTCATCCTGTCCGCCCAACTGGTTGGCGAAGATCAGTGGCAGACCAGTTTCGATGACCTGGCGAAGCACGACCTGATGACGAACATCCACCTTGCCACGATAGTAGGGCGAACCGTTCGGCACGAGCAGGATCTCCGCGCCTGTCTCGGCGAGCGTTTCACAGACACCGAGATCATTCCAGATCTCCTCGCAGATCGGTACACCGATGCGCACTCCACGGAAATTCACCGGGCCGGGCATCTCGCCCTCGACGAAAACCCGCTTCTCGTCGAATTCGCCATAGTTCGGCAAGTCGATCTTGTCGCGCAGAGCAAGGATGCGTCCCGCATCCAGGATAGCCACGGAATTGTGTCGGCCTTTCTCTCCCAGACGAGGGAAGCCGATGATCACGCCAGGACCGCCATCCGCCGTATCCTTCGCCAATTGCTCGACGGCTGAAAGGCAAGCCTGCAGGAAGGCAGGCTTCAGAACGAGGTCTTCCGGCGGATAGCCGGAAATGAACAACTCGGTCAGCAACAGGAGGTCAGCCCCCTGGCTGGCAGCATCCTGGCGCGCAGCGCGCGCCTTGGCGAGATTGCCGGCGACATCGCCGACCGTGGGATTGAGCTGCGCAACGGCAATGCGCAGGACATCTGAGATTTTCTTCGGTTCGCTCATGAAGTCGGTTTACCCGCTTGCAGACGATCTCGCAACGTCACCCGCCGCGCTTGCGCGCGGGAAATGGTGCGACCGTAAAATCCGTCGAAATTACACTGGGAACACCGAGGTAACCATCATAGTTCATGTGGCATTCATGACGGTTATGTGACAGCTAAAGAAAGAATTCGTGTCGTCTGCCTGCCCTCCGGAGACAGCCTTGGAAAAGTTCAACGCAAAATCATTGGTGACCAGCTTCGGTTCGACGGGTGACGTCGCTGCACGAGGTGATCGGGCAGGCGCCAAGGTCATCCGGATCGCCGGGCAGCTGACCCTGGTTACCCTCACGGCGCTTATGGCGGTCTTTGCGAGCGAATGGTTTGCCCGCGGCGATACAGCCGATATTTTGCCCTATCTGACGTCGACGATGCGGCCGGGCATGATTGCGGTCGGCGTCGTCGCGCTGGCGATCCTGGCGCTCGACGCCCTGCTGGGTCGCTCGTTGCAGTCGGCGGTTCTCGTCGTCCCTATGGCCGTCCTTCCGGCCTTCTTCTCCGGCCAGAAACAGCAGTATCTGTCTGACCCGCTCTATCCGAGCGACCTGCTCTTCGGTCGGCAAATATTCGAACTTCTGCCGGCCATGGTTGCTGCACAGCCGCTTTTGGCTGTCGCCGTATTCTCCGGCGCGGCTGTCGCCATTTCAGCCGTCCTTTACTTGATCATTCGCGGCCGCAAGATTTTCCCGCCGCTCTCGGCTTTCGGCCGGGTGACGCGCCTGGTCATCGCCTTGCCGATCCTCTTCGGTTTCGCCAGCATCATGAATCCGATGACCTATTCGGAAACCAGGGATCGGCTGAACATCATTCCCATGCTTTGGGACCAGACCGAGAATTACCGTCACAACGGCTTCCTTCTTGCCTTTGCGATCAACGTACCAATGGCCAAGGTCAGCGCGCCAGATGGCTATGGCAATCTCGCCGTGTCCGACATCCCGACGGATCGCATCCCAGCGACCTTTTTCTCCGGGCGTCGCGCCGACGTGATTTTCCTGATGAGCGAATCCCTCTGGGACCCCACCCGTCTCAAAAATGTGGGCTTTTCCGCCGATCCGATGCCGACAATTCGCGGCAAGCAGTCCGGCAATGTCTTTTCGCCTGAGTTCGGCGGCATGACCGCCAATGTCGAATTCGAGGCGCTGACGGGTTTCTCCAACGCGTTCCTGCCCTATGGCAGCATCCCTTATCAGCAGTATATCCGTCGTCCGGTTCCCTCGCTTGCAACCTTCTTCGAATCGAAGGGTTACAAGACCAAGGCGTTTCATCCGTTCCAGAGCTGGTTCTGGAACCGGAAGAAAGTCTATGACGCGCTCGGCTTCCAGGAGTTCCACTCTGAAGAGACGATGCCTGTCATGAGCAAGCGTGGCCAGTTCGCCTCCGACGACGCCCTTACCCGCTACATCATGGACGAGGCAGAGCGCACCGAGGGTCCCTTCTTCTTCTTCGGCGTGACGCTTCAGGGCCACGGTCCTTATGAACCCGGCCGCTATGCAAAGAATGCCGTGACCCTGGATGCGCCGATGATGTCGCCCGCCAATGCCAGTGCGCTTGCGACCTATACGCAGGGCGTGAAGGAGGCCGACGACAGCCTGAAGACGCTGATGGACTGGGCGAAGAAGCGCCAGCGGGAAACCATTATCGTCGTCTTCGGCGATCACCTGCCGCCGCTGAACGAGGTGTATACGCAGAGTGGTTACATGCCGAATGTCGTGGCTACGCGGCGTGCGTCAGTCGAGACCATGAAGCGCGAACACGAAACACCGCTTGTGGTCTGGTCGTCGAAGCGTGGCGTGCAGAAGAACCTTGGCACCGTCAGCCCTGCCCTTTTGCCGCATTACATCGTCCGTCTCGCAGGCTACCGCCACCCCTTCTACACGGGGGTCCTGGGACGGGTCAGCGAGCGCTATACCGTAATCGACCGCCACCAACTGGTAGGTCGCGGTGACAAGGCGCAAGCGGACTGGTCCCTGTCCGGCCAAGTCGATCCGCTGATCCGCGATTATCGCTATCTGCAGCACGATATGATGTTTGGTGAAGGTTATTCCATGGAGCGTTTCTTTCCCGAGCAGGAGGGGCGCCTTGCTCCGGCAAGTTGAGTGGCCGAGCTTATTTCTCGACGCCATTTGCAGCCAGTGCGAAATCTCGCCTGTTGCGGGTTTCACGGAAATAATTCATAGGCATATTTTGCGATAGTAAGCGTAGTGCTTTACAGCAGTTATATCTGCTTTGTTGAAGCATTGCATCGCTGCCGCTTCATTAGGCCTTTGAAATCGAGCTATTGCCATGCCGCTCCTGACGCGTGCCGAAATAGTCAATCACCCCCTGTTCCCATCGATTGAAAAACAGATCGCCGGGCACCTGATCGGAATCCACAACAAGACCCCGCGGATGTCGAGGCTGAAGGCCTCCCATCGCAAATGGCTTCTGACACAATCGCTTTTCTCTCTCGCCTTGCGTCGCAATCCCGAAGACCCACTGTCGGGCCTGACAGCGACGCGTTTCATCGAGACAGCCATGCGACTGGGCGCAGCGAGCCGAAACACGGCGACTGCCTACCTCGCCGAACTCGTGGCCTACAAGTTTCTGCGCGACATTCCCGACGTCCCCGACAAGCGGGTGCGGGTCCTGGAGCCAACGGAAATCAGCCTTGAAGGCATGAGAAGCTGGTTTCACGGCCATATGGCATGCCTGGACCGGCTCGACGGCGGTGCACGAGAACGCACCTGCCTCGCAGACGATCGCATTTTTCGGTTGGCGCAGCCTATGGCCGCCGATGCACTGGTGGAGGAGCCGCTTTGGCGGGATCCCCCGGAGACCATCGGACATTTTCTGTGGTCGGATCTTGGCGGCATGATACTTCACGATCTGATTGCCAGGCTCGACAGCGTCGACCGTTCCGCTGACCGCGTGTTTGCAGGCCCCGTGACACTCGTCGAGTTGAGCGATGGCTATCAGGTATCCGCAACGAACCTGAAGCGGATGTTCAAGAAAGCGGAGAGTGACGGCCTGCTCGGATGGGAACTGCCCCGCCGGCGAGGGAACCTCTGGATGAGCCAACGCTTCATCGAGGACTACTTCATCTGGCAATCGGCAAAATTCGCCCACTTGGACCTGGCCTATCACCAGGCAACTGCGACACTCGGCATCGTCGAAACGACTGTCGCTGCGGCCTGATGTTGGTCACCTAGGTCTTGCTGGCATCGAAGGCTGGAAGGGCTTCAGAGATTTCGTAGAAGTCGCCCTTATCAGCGCAATAGATGTGATAGCCACCTGTAAGACCAGTCGGCTTATCGAAGAGACCCGCCATCAGCGAGATGATCTCCTCGCCGTCGGCTTTCCAGAAAAGCGCTGATCCGCAATGGCGACAAAATCCACGCTCGGCATCCGGACTCGACCGATAGCGGCTGACATGCTCTTCGCCTGAAATGTGGACCGCACTCGTTGGGGCGCTGGTCGTCGCATAATAGAGACCTGTCTGCCGCCGACACTGAGAGCAATGGCAGAAGCTCACCGGTGCCAAATCACAATCCACAGTCACTGTGACTGCCTCGCACAGGCAGCGACCATGATGCGGCCCAGTCGTTCCAACCATATCTTGTCCTCCAAGCGATCTCCAAGAGAATCTTTATGAGGACGGGACTGGGGTCAAACGCCGAAAACTGATGCTTGGCTTCAATTGGCCGAAATGAGGCCCATCGCCAATCACATTAAACCTCTGGCAGATCCCTGGCGGAAAAACCGGGAGATGATCACAAACAAAAAGAGCCGGTCGATCAGGACCGGCTCTTTCTAACGTCAGCATGGATTGCGCGGCACTCCTCAGCCGTTCGCGACCATCATGCGCTTTTCGTCACGACCGCTCTTCATGCGTTCGGCAAGCAGGAAGGCGAGTTCCAGCGCCTGGTCCGCGTTGAGACGCGGATCGCAATGGGTGTGGTAGCGATCAGCCAGATCGTTGCCAGTCACTGCACGCGCGCCACCCGTGCATTCGGTCACGTCCTTGCCGGTCATCTCGATATGGATGCCGCCCGGATGCGAGCCTTCCGCACGGTGGATCTGGAAGAAGCTTTCGACTTCCGACAGGATCCGCTCGAAGGGACGGGTCTTGTAGTTGTTGAGCGTGATCGTGTTGCCGTGCATCGGATCGCAGGACCATACGACCTTGCGGCCTTCGCGCTCAACCGCACGGATGAGCCGCGGCAGGTGCTCGGCAACCTTGTCGTGACCGAAACGGCAGATCAGCGTCAGACGGCCGGCTTCGTTCTGCGGGTTCAGGATGTCGATCAGGTTCAGAAGGTCGTCCGCCTGAAGCGACGGGCCGCACTTCAGACCGATCGGGTTCTTGATGCCGCGGCAATATTCGAGATGCGCATGGTCAGCCTGGCGGGTCCGGTCACCGATCCAGATCATGTGGCCGGAGGTGGCATACCAGTCACCCGAGGTGGAATCGACGCGCGTCAGCGCCTCTTCATAGCCGAGAAGCAGGGCTTCATGGCTGGTGAAGAAATCGGTCTCGCGCAGGCTCGGATTGTTCTCCGACGTGATACCAACGGCCTTCATGAAGTCCATGGTTTCGGAGATACGATCCGCCAGCTTGCGGTAACGTTCAGCCTGCGGGCTATCCTTGACGAAGCCCAGCATCCACTGGTGCACGTTCTCGAGGTTGGCATAGCCACCCATGGCAAAGGCGCGCAGCAGGTTCAGCGTGGCCGCCGACTGGCGGTAGGCCATCAGCTGACGGTCCGGGTTTGGAATGCGGGCATCAGCGGTAAACTCGATCCCGTTGATGATGTCACCGCGGTAGCTCGGCAGCTCCACATCACCGATCTTTTCCATGTCGGACGAACGCGGCTTGGCGAACTGGCCGGCGATGCGACCAACCTTGACCACCGGCAACTGCGCACCAAACGTCAGGACAACAGCCATCTGCAGGAAGGCACGGAAGAAGTCGCGGATGTTGTCCGCACCATGCTCGGCAAAGCTCTCGGCGCAATCGCCGCCCTGAAGCAGGAAGGCGTTGCCTTCCGCGACCTGGGCCAGCGACTTCTTGAGGCGACGGGCTTCGCCCGCAAAGACCAGCGGCGGATAGGTCGAAAGCTGCTGCTCGGCAGCCTTCACTGCATCGAGGTCCGGATAGGCCGGAACCTGCTTGATCGGCTTCTGCCGCCAGCTGCTCGGGGTCCAATTCTGCGCCATGGTCGTCACCTGTCTCGATTAGAACTGCGGCATCCTCCCGGCCGCAACGGATGGGGGCTTATAAACGGTTATGCATAGGTTGGAAAGCCGCGATTTCGGGAGATTCGCACCACGTTTCGACGCTTCTGGAACATTCAGCAGACAGTCTGCTGAGCATGCGAAAACGGAAGCATGAAGGGCACCCCTCCCCCTTCATAACCCAAGAGATCCGCAGGATAATCCCGTTATCCACAGCCACAGCGACGCCTGCCCCCATGGATTGTGTTGCAATCCGAAACACTCTGACGGAAGCTTTCCTTCATTCGAATATGCCGATTGGGCACAGATTCGTCAGGAGGTCAGCTTCACGCAGGTTTCGAGAATTACCGGTCATATTGAGGGGTATGGAGGCATGTTCAGAAGTCGCAAGACTTCAGGCGTATCTAAAGAGGAACGCGTTATGGCGTATGATTGGACTGGCGTACAAACCCGCAGAACCCGCAGAATGCGGATCTTTCTTTTTTCGACGCTTGCCATTGCAGCAGCGGCATTCTCTCTCGGCCACTTCGGCCTGTGATGATCAGGGGCATGCGCCCCACCCGATCTCCGATATTACACAAGAACATTGGGGCGCCTGGTAGCGCCCCTGTCTGTGCGTCAGACACGTTCTCCATTGCGGATACGGTAACTTGGCGCATACATGGTGACCAATTCCTCTGCTGCCGTTGGATGAACCGCCATCGTTCGATCGAAATCGTCCTTGGTGCATCCCGCCTTCAAGGTGATGCCAAGCAGCTGCGCCATTTCGCCCGCATCATGACCGAGAACATGCGCGCCGACGACCTTGCGGTCCGCGGCGTTGACGATCAGCTTCATGATCATCTTTTCAGTGCGGCCGCTTAGCGTCGCCTTCATCGGCCGGAATTGCGCCCGATACACTTCCAGTTCCTGATATTTGCGCGAAGCTGCCTCTTCAGACAGTCCGACAGTCCCGATCTCCGGCTGCGAAAACACCGCGGTCGCAATCAGATCATGATCCGGCTTCGTCGGCTTGCCTCTGAACTCGCTCTCGATGAAGCACATGGCCTCGTGGATCGCGACCGGTGTCAACTGCACACGGTCGGTCACATCGCCGAGCGCGAAGATGCTCGACACATTCGTCCGCGAATAGTCGTCGACGATGATGGCTCCACGCTCATCAACTTTGACGCCAGCGGCCTCAAGTCCAAGCCCGGAAGTATTGGGGTCTCGACCAAGCGCCAGCATAACCTGCTCCACAACCAGCCGCGTCCCGTTCAACGTATCAACTTCGAGGTTGCCGGCCGCCGACTTTGACACCGAGGCAATGTGATCCTGGCAGATGATGCGGATCCCCTTCTCGACCATCGCCTCATGCAAGCCACGGCGCATGTCCAGGTCGAAGCGGCTCAGGATCTCAGCGCCGCGATAAATCAAGGTTGTTTCGACGCCGAGCCCATGGAAGATGTTCGCGAATTCGACCGCGATGTAACCACCGCCAGCGATCAGGATTGAGCGTGGGAGGCTGTCCAGATGGAAGGCTTCGTTTGAGGATATGCAGTACTCATAACCCGGCAGAGCGGCATGCGGATTAGGCGTCCCGCCAACCGCAATCACGATGCGTTCGGCTGTGACCTCCTTGCCGTTCCTGACGAGGCGCACGCTGTTTGGCCCGGTGATTTCGGCGCGACTTTCGATAATTTCGACACCGGCCCCTTCGAGCCCCTTGCGGTAGAGACCTTCAAGGCGCGCGATCTCGCGGTCCTTTGCGGCTAGGAATGTCGGCCAGTCGAAACGCGCCTCGCCCACCGTCCAGCCATAGCCGGCAGCATCCTCGAAATGTTCGGGATATTGCGATGCGTAGACCATCAATTTTTTAGGCACGCAGCCACGAATGACGCAGGTGCCGCCAAGACGATACTCCTCGGCGATCGCCACACGTTTGCCAAGCCCGCCGGCGAGACGCGCGCTACGCACGCCGCCGGATCCGCCTCCGATGACGAAGAGATCATAATCGTACTGGCTCATCGCTGGCTCCTTATGCGCGTGCAAATTCAAACCGGATATAGGGTGGATCCCAGGCAAAAAGAAAGCCCGGGACATGTCCCGGGCTTGAATGTTTCGTCAAACGCCACTCAGGGCTTCGGCGCTTGCGCCTGCACGGCCTGGAGAAGGCTGTCATTGACCTCTTTTTCCAGATCGCGAGCGACGCCGGCAGTCCAGATGTCGGCTGCCTTCAGCAGTTCGCGTGTGGCGATCGGGCCGTCCTTGAGAAGTTTCTTGCCCGTTTCGCTGCTGTAGAAAGCCGTCATTTCCTGCAGTTCTTCCGCGGTGAAGGCCTTGGCGTAAACCAGGGCAGCCTCACGCTCCAGATCACCGCGACGGCTGGCGAGCTTAAGGGCGGATTCCTCGACCTTCATCGAAATCTCGTCTTCGAGGTTCGGATAGGCCTGGATGAGCTGACCGGTCAGCCGGTCCATGATGTTCGGAAGAATGGCATCGAAACGGTTGGTGACGCCAAGCGCCGAAATGGCGCTGCGAGCAGCCTGAAGGTGCTCGGGCGCAACATCCTGCGCCTGCGCCGAGACACCGCCCAGCATGACGCTGCCGGCGACGACGGCGATCGATGCGAAACGGCCGAAACGCGAAATGCTGATCATGAAATTCTATGCTCCTGTTCGTATTTAGCCTTCATCTCTCGCGCGCCCGCCGGTCCGGCGATGATTGCGAGGGACGCAATGTTTATGAAGAGACCGTGCTCGACGACGCCGGGGATCGCGTTCAACTGGGTCGCCAAAGCGTCTGCATCAGGAATGCGGCCAAATGATGCGTCGAGGATCAGGTGACCGCCATCCGTGGTGAACACACTCTCATCCGAGCGGGCCCGAATCTTCATCTCTCCCGAGAGCCCCAACTTCGCGCAGAGACGCTCAATGGCGATCTGCGTTGCGGCCTGACCAAAGGGATTGATCTCGATCGGCAGGGGGAAAGCGCCCAGGCAATCGACCACTTTCGTCTCGTCGGCGATCACGATCATCCGGTGCGATGCTGAAGCGACGATCTTCTCCCGCAGCAAGGCCCCACCGCCTCCCTTGATCAGCCGTAGCTGGGCGTCGATCTCATCCGCGCCGTCAATGGTGAGGTCCAGCTCGGGCAACTCGTCGAGCGACTTCAAGGGCACGCCCAGTTCGACGCACAGCCGCGCAGTCCGCTCCGATGTCGGCACACCTTCGACCTTGAGGCCTTCGGCGACCTTTTCCGCAAGCAGGCGGACAAATTCCTCCGCCGTCGAGCCCGTCCCAATCCCAAGCCTCATCCCGTCTTCGACATGTGCGAGCGCCGCTGCTGCGGCCTTGATCTTCATTTCGCGCGCGTCCATGCGCCAAAAGCTCCCGATCGTTTCGATGAAAGCTGTTTACACGGCCAAATCGCTGAACGAAAGCCCCGGACATGCTGGCGCGTTGCCTTTCAAGCGGATTTGGCCTAACGCCGGACCAGGCGGCATTTGCGGAAGGGCATCATGGAAAAGACAACCATCGTCTTCGATCTCGACGGCACACTGGTCGATACGGCACCGGATCTCGTTGGCAGCCTCAATCACACCATCGCAGCCAGAGGCCTCGCCCCGGTGGGCTATGAAGACCTGACATTCCTGGTCGGCCAAGGTGCGCGCATGATGATCCAGCGGGCGTTTGCCCTGCGCGGCGTGCCAATCGAAGACAGCGAACTACCAGATCTCATGGACCGGTTCATCGCCCATTATCGCGGCGCCATGCCGGGCATGAGCCGACCCTATCCGGGCGTCGTCGAGGCGCTGGAACGGCTGCAGGCAGCGGGGCACGTACTTGCCGTCTGCACCAACAAGCTGGAGGAACTTGCCGTCCCGCTTCTCAAGGGGCTGGGTCTGGAGCATTACTTCGCAACAATCGCGGGCGGAGACACCTTTCCCGTCCGCAAGCCCGATCCCGACCACATCGTCCAGACCGTCATCAAGGCAGGCGGCAATGCGGACCGGATCCTGATGATCGGCGACAGCATCAATGATATCGCAGCCGCCCGTGGCGGCGACATCCCGTCGATCGCGGTCACATTCGGCTATTCGGACGTCCCTGTCGAAACGCTCGGCGCCAGCCACATCATTGCGCATTTCGACGAACTGACGCCGGACCTCGTCATCTCACTGACACGCTGAGCCCAAACTAAAAATGGCGGGCCCTGCCCGCCATTTCGACTGTTTGGCGCAATCAAGCCCGCGGTGTGCGCGCGTCCGTGGTCACCTTGAACGCCTTCTGCGTAGCCGTATCGCGCCCATAGACATCGTCGAAATACTGAACGACGCCATTCTTGTCCGGCCATGCCGTGAAATAGGACACATAGACCGGGATCTTCTGCGGAACCTGAACGGCCCGGTTCTGCCCCGTCGCGATCTGTCGTCCGATCTCCTCGACCGTTGTCCCCATGACGGCAGCAGCCATCACACGCGGCTCCGCGAGACGCACGCAACCATGGCTGAGAGCGCGCATGTCACGCTTGAAATAGCTCTTCGACGGCGTGTCATGCATGTAGATCGCGTGATCGTTCGGGAACAGGATCTTCAATTCGCCGAGCGCATTGTCGCCACCCGGTGGCTGGCGCACATCGACGGCATGCGTGCTGTACCAATCGACTTGGCTCGAAGCGACCTTGCGACCGCCATAGGAGACTTCGTAGCCCAGGCGATCAAGATAAGAAGGGTCCTGTCTCAGCTTCGGGAGCATCTCGTTGACGATGATCGACTTCGGCACGCCCCAGTAGGGGTTGAACTCGACCGTCTGGATCTGGTCCTGGAAGAAAAAGGTCTGGTTCGCTTTCGATCCCACGACGACGCGCATGGACAGTTCTTCACGGCCGTCATTGATGTAATGGACATTGAAGGCGGGCTGGTTGATGAAGACGTAACGCTGACCCAAATCCGCCGGCAACCAGCGGACAGCTTCCATGGCAACTTTCAGCTTCTCGATCTTCTCGGCATTGCTGTGGCCAGTCATGGCGCGGATCGTGGCTGGGCCAACCACACCATCAGGCTTCAACCCCCGTTCCTTCTGGAAGGCCTTGACGAGCTCGACCAGTTCGGGACCGTACTGCGTGCTCTGACCGAATGCAGTGAAGGTCTCGGCATGATCCTTCAGCACAGCCTCAGATGCCACCTGCTTGATCGCACCAACCACGTTCACCAGTTCGGGATTGGCCTCTCCCGGCTTCACCACGGTGCCGGCCGCAACGGTGATCGGCTGCGCACTGGCCTGACTGTCTTCCGCCCGCAACCGCGCGAGTTCATCGCGCATGGCGACGAATTGTGGGCTCTGCGGATTGCGCGAACGCAAATAGGCCGCCACATCTGGGCTGCGACGCAGCATATCGAGCACCGGCGCGAGATTCACCGACTTGCGCTTGAAATCATAGTAGCCCGAGATCCGGTTCGGATCGATACGGCCTCGCGTCGTATCCTGGACGTAAGTGAGAACTTTGGCCGAGAGAGCCAGTTCGAATGACATGAGATCACGCAGCGCGCGGTTGGGATCCGCCGGATCATTGACGGCAGCAGGAGCAGTCAGAGCATAGTCTTCGGGCGAAAGCCCGTACTGGTCGGCTTCCGTCAAGGCATCCAGCATCTGACGGCCACGCTCGCTCACACCGTTCGGCGTGACCCAGATCAGCGGCTTCTGTGTATCCGAATAATAGGCTTCGACGACCTTGGCCACGTCATCGGTAGCGCGCACCTTAACCTCTGCCGCAAAACTGCGAGGCTCGAGCGGCGCTGTAGTCGTCGGCGCGACAACTGGCGCTGCGACATCAGCACTACCGACAGCGGCAGGTGTCGAAGGAGCATTCGAAGGCGCTGAGGCCTTGATCACAATCAGCCTCGTCGCTTCAGGCTTGTAGGTATAATACTGCGGTCCCTTCACCTTCGGCAAAGGTTCCGGATCGCCCATCTCCAGGCCGCCGCGCGCCTGCTGTTCGAGGCTCATCGGAGCCGACTGCTGCTGCTGCCTTGCCTGTCTGCCTGGCCCGCCGCGCAGAAGATCAAGAAGCGTCGTTGCATCGGCTTGGCTGGGCATGCCGCCGAGCACGGTGGTGACCGCCAGGAAGGCCGTGAACATGGCGCTGCGGTTTATCGTCATTCTCACTCTCGTCTCTTCCATCTGAGTCCCAAGGACTCACCGCCCATGCGGGCATTCGTGCTGATCTTTAGGCGATCGGCGATTACTTGAAAAGTTGGCCGCCCAATCGAGCCGGTAACTCTCTCGGTCAACTTCGCGTGACACGATAGGCCCTGATGATGTGCTGCATCGGAACTAGGCGTGACCATCAGTTAAATTTCCCTAAACCTTAAACATTCGTTCACAGGGCTGCAGTGATCGCTCTCACTGTGATGGCAGATTGCGGGCAGGCGTCACCCAAATATGACAGGGTCCGGACAAATGTGTGGCGGAGGATGAAAGCTGGGATATTCATTAGTTGACTTAACCAATCAAGATTGAGACCTGCTTGTATCCGTGGCGCACACACCTAAATCCAGACCTGATACCGACCGAGCCGACAGAAGGATGACATCCAATGGCACTCCGCACAGAAACTGATACTTTCGGCCCTATAGAGGTTGTTGCCGACCGCTATTGGGGTGCACAGGCCGAGCGTTCACTCGGCAACTTCAAGATCGGCTGGGAAAAGCAGCCCCTGCCAGTGGTGCGGGCGCTCGGCATCGTCAAGCAAGCAGCGGCGCGCGCGAACATGGCACTCGGCAAGCTGCCAGACGATATCGGCAACGCGATTATCGCAGCCGCCCAGGAGGTGATCGACGGCAAGCTCGACGCCCACTTCCCGCTGGTCGTCTGGCAGACGGGATCTGGCACGCAGTCGAACATGAATGCCAATGAAGTCATCTCGAACCGCGCAATCGAGATGCTGGGTGGAGAGATGGGCTCGAAAAAGCCCGTCCATCCCAACGACCACGTCAACATGAGCCAGTCGTCGAACGACACCTATCCGACGGCCATGCACATCGCCTCGGCCGAGCACATCGTCCACCACCTTCTGCCGGCCCTGAAACATCTTCACGCTGCCCTTGATGCCAAGGCGCGCGATTTTGCGCATATCATCAAGATTGGCCGCACGCACACGCAGGACGCAACGCCGCTGACCCTCGGCCAGGAATTCTCCGGTTACGCAGCCCAGGTCGCATCCTCGATCAAGCGGATCGAACTCACCCTCCCCGGCCTTTATGAGCTTGCCCAAGGCGGAACGGCTGTCGGCACGGGACTGAACGCGCCGATTGGCTTTGCCGAAAAGGTAGCCGAGGAGATCGCAGCCATCACCCACCTGCCCTTCGTGACCGCACCGAACAAGTTCGAGGCGCTGGCAGCCCACGATGCGATGGTCTTTTCTCATGGCGCCATCAACGCGGCTGCGGCTGCCCTGTTCAAGATCGCAAACGACATCCGCTTCCTCGGCTCCGGGCCCCGCGCCGGCCTCGGAGAACTGGCACTGCCCGAAAACGAACCGGGCTCCTCCATCATGCCGGGAAAGGTCAATCCGACCCAGTCCGAAGCCCTGACCCAGGTCTGCGCCCATATCTTCGGCAACAACGCCGCGATCACCTTTGCAGGCAGCCAAGGCCACTTCGAACTCAACGTCTTCAATCCGATGATGGCTTATAATTTCCTTCAGTCGGTCCAGTTGCTCGGAGACGCCGCGATGTCCTTCACCGACAACTGCGTCGTCGGCATCGAGGCCCGGGAGGACAACATCGCCCGAGGCGTCGAGAATTCTCTGATGCTGGTGACGGCGCTGAACGCGCGACTGGGGTATGACACCTGCGCAAAGATCGCCAAGACCGCACATCGCAACGGCACGACACTGCGCGAAGAAGCTGTCGGCGGCGGCTATCTGACCAATGAAGAATTCGACGAATTTGTGCGTCCGGAGCTGATGATCGGACCTCGATGACATCATTCATCAGCAACACGGCGCGGCATCTGCCGCGCCGCAGATACTATTAGACCTCCAGCGCTTCAAGGCCGGTACGATTGGTGTCCTTGGCCCGGAATAGCGCCATGTCTGCTTTGTGGATCAGATCAGCAATCGCGTCTCCTGGACCGCGCACTGAAAGGCCGAAGGTGACCCGCATATCGCCACGCTCCAGAGGCCCGACCTCCAGACGGTCGACCGCGAGGCGGATGCGCTCACAAATCGACAAGACTTCCGCCGGCATATCTCCCGGAAACAGCAAAACGAAAGTCTTGCCGGACATGCGCGCTGCGATATGGCGCTCCTGCAACAACTGCCTGACGATATCACCCACTGCAACAAGGGCCAGGTCACCCGTTTCACGCCCATGGATGTTTTTCACGACATCCATTTCTTCAAGCTCGAACACGACAACGGTCACGGGCGCTGCTGAACCCGACAGACGTGTCAGTCGATCGACCTGAACACTGTAAGCAGCGCTGCCGTTCAGCAGCCCGGTCAGCGGATCAAGTGCGGCCTTGCCCTCCACGCGCTCGGCCAGTGCGGTGATCTCGCCAACCATACCGCAGACGGCCCGCGTCACGACGGCAATCTCGTCATCGCCGCGCTTGTCGAGCATTTCATCGGCAAAGCTGCCGTTGATCCGATAGGTCGTGATAACAGCTGCAAGCTTGCGCAGCGGCGCCGTCAGCAACCACATGCCGCCGATACATGACAGCGTTCCGGCAAGCGTTGCGAACAGAACGGCAAGGACCAGAGCCGTTCCGCCGGGTTCCGAGACCGACTGAAACGTGATCAGCAAGGCGATCAGGGGCAGGTGGATGCAGACAAAACTGATCATGAAGATCCGGGCCACGATCGAGTGATACCACTTCCGCCGGCGTTTCCTGTCGGATGTCATTTTTGCTCCCTGAGCGCTGCAATATTCATAAAGAAACATATCGTTTGTGGAGAAATTCGCACAAGAATACAACCCGACGCCCCCAGCTTTCGGTGCATTGAAATATTAAGCGCTTGCCCTTAAACCACCGAGCTTTCCAGCCCTTGCCGCGAAAGGCCCCGTGATGGCAGACGATCTGTTTCCCCTTGGTGAAGACAACACTCCCTATCGCAAGATTACCTCCGACCATGTGTCGGTCGAGACTTTCAAGGGTGAGGAGATCCTGACCGTGGAACCGGAGGGCTTGAGGCTCCTGGCCGAAACTGCGCTCTCGGACATCAACCATCTTCTTCGTCCTGGCCACCTGAAACAACTGGCCGCAATCCTCGAAGACCCAGAAGCGACCGACAACGACCGCTTCGTCGCCTACGATCTGCTGAAGAATGCAAACATCGCGGCAGGTGGCATCCTGCCGATGTGCCAGGACACAGGTACGGCAATCGTCATGGGCAAGAAGGGCCGCAAGGTCTGGACCGATGGCGGTGACTATGAAGCCCTGGCGGCGGGCGTGCGCGATGCCTATGAGCGTCGGAACCTGCGCTATTCACAGCTCGCACCGATCAAGATGTTCGAGGAAAAAAACACCAAAACGAACCTGCCAGCGCAGATCGACCTCTATGAAGAAGGCGAAGACGCCTACAAGTTCTTGTTCATGGCGAAGGGCGGCGGGTCTGCCAACAAGACATTCCTTTATCAGGGGACGCCATCGCTCCTGACCCACGACCGCATGATCGACTTCCTCAAGGAGAAGATCCTCACGCTAGGGACGGCAGCCTGTCCGCCCTACCATCTGGCGATCGTGATCGGTGGGCTTTCCGCCGAAATGACGCTGAAGACCGTCAAGCTCGCTTCGGCGCGCTACCTCGACAATCTGCCGACTGAGGGCTCAGAGACCGGCCACGCCTTCCGCGACCTGGAAATGGAAAAAGAAATCCACAAGCTGACCCAGTCGCTCGGGGTCGGCGCTCAGTTCGGTGGCAAGTATTTCTGTCACGACGTGCGTGTCATCCGCCTGCCCCGCCACGGCGCATCGCTACCGATCGGCCTCGGCGTCAGCTGTTCCGCCGACCGCCAGGCGAAGGGCAAGATCACGCGTGACGGCATCTTCATCGAACAGCTCGAAACCGATCCGTCGAAATACATGCCGGAAATCGACGAAAGCGCCCTTTCCTCTTCCGTCGTCAAGATCGACCTGAACCAGCCGATGGCCGCGATCCTGAGCGAACTCAGCAAGCATCCGGTCAAGACACGGCTCTCGCTGACAGGAACAATCATCGTCGCGCGCGACCTCGCCCACTCCAAGATCCGCGAACGACTGGAAAAGGGCGAAGGCATGCCCGACTACATGAAGAACCATCCGGTCTATTATGCCGGTCCAGCCAAGACGCCGACCGGTTACGCCTCAGGCTCCTTCGGGCCGACAACCGCCGGCCGCATGGACAGCTATGTCGACCAGTTCCAGTCCTTCGGCGGTTCCATGGTGATGTTGGCGAAAGGGAATCGCTCGCGCGCCGTGCGCGAAGCCTGCAAGACCCATGGCGGCTTTTATCTCGGCTCCATCGGTGGCCCTGCGGCGCGCCTCGCCCAGGACTGCATCAGACATGTCGACGTGCTCGAATATCCGGAGCTCGGTATGGAAGCTGTCTGGAAGATCGAGGTCGAAGACTTCCCCGCCTTTATCGTCACCGACGACAAGGGCAACGACTTTTTCCAGGAGTTTAACCTCGGCTAACGTCAGGCCGGCGCCGCCATGGTGGCGCAATTGGATTTTTCATGAAAAGAAGGGCTTGGGGCGCCACCTCAAGCCCTCGCCAATTTTGCACCAGTGACATATCGTTGCCCGGCCATTAATTCTTTACCAAGAATTTTACGCTACTGAATCTGGAGCCTTGAAAAAGGGGCGACGAGATTGGAGCTTGCCGAATGACGACGGCACAACCGCCAAAGATCCAGACACCGGACGTTTCGGCGCAGATTGCCTTTGCCATGCGCTCCATGGGCGTCGCTCCAATTCCGCGCAACTATGAACTCTTCTATGAGGCCTATATCGGCTCCAATCCCGCGCTGACCCGGGACCTGGTATCACTGGGAAGCCGCGCGACACAGGACGAGATCGATCAGCTGCGCGAACAGCATTTCGGCAATCAGCAGGAAAAGATCGAAAGCGCGCACGGCAAGCTGATCGGTGAACTGGAAGCACTGCTTCGGCTTTTGCGCCAGGAACAATCCTCGCTCGAAAGCTACAATCGCCTCCTCGGCGAAACCTACAGCCGCATCAGCTCGAAGAATTCCAACAGCACCGACATCTTGCGCAACGCCATAGCCGTGCTGAGCGAAGCGACGGGCAACACCATGGCGCATGGCGAGCAGACCGTGGAGCAGATGTCGCAACGCTCCCAGGAAATGGATGAGGTTCGCCGCGAACTCGACGAATACAAGCGGATCGCCAACACCGATTCACTCACACGACTTTCCAACCGCCGCGCCTTCGACGAGAAGCTCGCTTCCGTCTACGCAAGCGGAGAGCGACCTTTGGCAGCCTTGCTTCTGGCCGACATTGACCACTTCAAGAAGGTCAACGATCTCTATGGTCACCCGGTCGGCGACAAAATCCTGGCAACCGTGGCGACGATCATTCGCAGCAATGTTCGCAAGGAATCTTTCGTCGCTCGCACGGGCGGCGAAGAATTTGCCGTAATCATCGAAGGCTATACCGCCGAAGAAGTGCACCAGATGGCCGAGAAGATCAGGCTGGCGCTGGAAAGCACGCCGTTCAAGAACTCAAAGACAGGCGTCAATTACGGCCCGATCACACTGTCGCTCGGCTACTCCATGGCAGCCGAATCCGAGGATGCAGGTGAGCTCTATTCAAAGGCCGATACCGCTCTCTATTGTGCCAAGAACAATGGCCGCAACCGGACCTTTGGCTTTGAGGACGGCATGAAAAAGGACTTCACCAAGAGCTGGCTGCTTTACAAGCGCTGAGCTGCACCTTCCAGCGCGCCCGTCACCACATGGTCTTCGAAGCTCTTGCTGGCCATTCGCGATCATAGGTCTCCTGATCGAAATCAGCCTTCGCCGCCTTCAACATCTCGCCGGGTGTCGGCAGGCTGGCAGCTGCCACATGTGCCTCGGCGTTCCAGAGCCCGGCACGCATGACGGCACGAGCGCACTGGAAATAAACCTCATCGATCGAAACCAGGATGACGCTGCGAGGATGACGTCCATCCATCATGAAGCTCGCAAGTAGACCAGGCTCAACCGAGACCTCGGCCCGTCCATTCACACGCATCACGCTTGCCGAACCTGGAATGAGAAACATCAGCGCCACCCGCGGATCGCGAACGACATTGATGAGCGAATCGATCCGGTTGTTGCCACGCCAATCGGGTAGTGCCAACTCGCGATCACTCTCGATCCTGACGACAGACCCAGCGTCGCCGCGCGGCGAACAATCGAGCCCTTCAGGCCCAACGGTTGCCAGGGCGACAAAGGGCGACGCCTCGATCATCTGGCGATAAGGCGCCGTGAGGCTATGCGTGACCTTGGCAGTCGACGCCTCGGTGACATCGCCATAATAGGCCTTCAACTGATCGACGTCGCGAATAATGGTCATGCCGTCTTCCCTTCCAAGCCCTTGGTATTTCTCGACTTAGGCACGGGATGTGACAGAGTCACGACGATGCCCGCCGCACACTCTCGTGCGGAGGCATTTCACGCAACAGGAAATCTCCGACAGCCGAAATCACCTCGGCGGCACTGACAATACGGCGATGCCCGTGGCCATTGGCCCAAAGATGTCGGACATGGGGAGATACCCCGATATAGCGCTGCGCATGACCGACATGCACTTCCTTGTCGTCCTCGGCATGGACGACAAGAAGCGGCCGATCGATACGGCGCGCAACTGCGACACCATCAAGTTCATCAACGCTGCATCCGACAAGATCGAAGGCACGCGAGCGCATGGCAGCGATGCTGGTACGCCCGAGCCCGACGCTTTTGGCAAAACCATTGAACACGTCCGCCATGCTCGATGGCGACCCGATCAGGGCAATGCGCCTTGCCTTTAGCGTGCCGATATCAGCAAACACGCCCCCGGCTGCCATCATCACGGCAGCACCGCCAAAGGAATGCCCGACGACACCGTCAAAAGCGCCGAATTGCCGTTCAGCCGCAAGGATCGCCTCCGTCGCGATACGCAGATCGAGTCGCCGGCCACTGGACGCACCATGCCCCGGAAGATCGAGCAGAACCACATCCGCACCTGCCTGGCGCAGTCCGACCGCCAATGCAGAAAGATATTCCGCACGCGAGCCCCAACCGTGAACCACGAGAACCCGCGCAGGCGACGGATCCCCCGATGATTGCGGCCAGTGGTGCATCGCTGCCATCCCCTTCGACAAGGCGAGCTTCGTTACGATCGCGCCGCGAAGACGTTCCCGCCCGACGTCAAACGCCTCCCGCGCCTTTGAGCCCTTCGGCCTGCGCGACGGTGTCAGGCAAAAAAGCTCGAAGGCCAGCCGACCGGAGACCGCCGGCGCCATGCGTTCAAGCTGCGAAAGCGTCAGACGGGTGACCTTGTGAGCCAGAGATGCCATAGTGAGAATCCCACATAAATGTTCAATGATGAACAATAAAGAACGAGAATGACGAAAAATCAAGCCTTCCCTTGGGATCATCCGCGATTTCGCAGCTGGATTGCGGTTGGCCGGGCCTGTCAGTTGATGCAGCAGACGCTGGCGCGAGCGCTGAGCCCCCTCGACCTCAAGCCCCCCCATCTCGACATTCTGGTCAATCTCTATCGCTTCGAAGGCATTTCGCAGCAGGAACTGGCCCGAAAGCTCTTGGTCGGTCGCTCGAACATGAGCATGCTCTTGCCGCAGATGGAAAAGCGCGAGCTGCTTGAACGACGCCCCGATCAGAAGGACAAGCGCATCTTGCGGTTATACCTGACCCCGGCCGGCAGAGCACTGACCGAGAAAGCAATGCATATCCAGACAGACCTGATCGAGCGGACACTCTCCGTCACACCGGTCGAGGACTGCAGCATGATCGCCGACCACATGGATCGCCTGATCCAGCGGATGCTCGCTTCGGATGGTGATGTGGTATCGGACTGAAACCGTCAGCGGGGATCCCGGCTGAGGCCCTTTTGGGCAAGATCGCGCTCATAATCGGCAAACTGGCTTTCGCCGCTTGTACCGAGTTCGCGAAGATAGACCCAGGTAAAGATGCCGGTATCATGGCCGTCATCGAAGGCGATCCGGACCGCATAGTTTCCGGTCGGCACCATCGCCCTGATGGCAACATGGCGTTTACCCGGCACTGTCACTTTCTGACCAGGCCCATGTCCCTGAACTTCAGCAGAGGGAGACAGCACGCGCAGCATTTCCGCCGGCAGGGATATGGCGATGCCGTCGTTGAAGCTGACCGTCAGCAACCTGCGGTCCTTGGAAACCTTCAATTCGGTGGGCCAGAGATCGTTCACGGCACGTCCTTTCAGTTGCCTCAGGCGCGACAGTTAGGGTCAAGCCTCAGTGCGCGCAAGCCTAATTCACAGCGATTGATGCGCAAAGCTTGACGCTCTGCCGAGCAAGCTCCACATTGAAGAAAAGGGAGAGAAACCTTGGACCAGACACCCGGCGCCTGGAGTGCCGCGACAGCACTTGCCAATGTCAAAGCACCCATGATCGATCCATTTGGCCGATCCGTCAGCTACCTGCGCGTTTCGGTCACCGACCGCTGTGATTTTCGCTGCACCTATTGCATGTCCGAAAACATGACCTTCTTGCCGAAGAAGGATCTGTTGACGCTGGAAGAGCTCGATCGTCTCTGTTCGGCCTTCATTACGAAGGGCGTGCGCCGGCTTCGCCTGACCGGCGGCGAGCCGCTCGTGCGCAAGAACATCATGCATCTCATCAGGGGCCTCTCCCGTCACCTGGGAGCAGGACTTGATGAATTGACGCTGACGACCAACGGCTCCCAGCTTGCCCGCCATGCGGAGGAACTGGCGGCTTGCGGGGTGAAGCGGATCAATGTGTCGATTGATACGCTCGACCCTGACAAGTTTCGCCAGATCACACGCTGGGGCGACATTGAACGGGTCATGGAGGGCATTCGGGCTGCCCAAGCCGCTGGGATCTCGATCAAGCTCAACGCGGTTGCACTCAAAGATTTCAACGAAACCGAGATTCCCGATCTTATCAGCTTCGCCCATGGAGAGGGCATGGAACTGACCCTGATCGAAACCATGCCAATGGGCGAGATCAGTGAGGACAGGACGGACCGTTACCTGCCGCTGTCACAGGTCCGCAGAGAACTCGAAAATCGTTTCACCCTGACCGATATCCCATTCCGGACCGGTGGACCGGCCCGCTATGTCGAGGTCAAGGAAACGGGTGGGCGGCTCGGCTTCATCACACCCCTCACCCATAACTTCTGCGAGAGCTGCAATCGCGTACGCCTTACCTGTACTGGCACGCTGTACATGTGTCTTGGCCATGACGATGCAGCCGACCTGCGCACGGCGTTGCGGGCTTCGGATGATGACGGCTACTTGTCGGCTGCCATCGACGAGGCCATTTCGCGCAAGCCGAAGGGCCACGACTTTATCATTGATCGCCGCCAGCAGCGGCCAGCTGTCAGCCGCCACATGAGTGTCACGGGCGGCTGACCAAAGTTTCAAGGGTCGGCCGTCTCAGGCCGAGCGACGTTGGCGGCTCCGGTCGGCCTGCCCGACATCCGTGCTGAAACGCGCGATTTTCTGCATCAGGATCTCGACACGCTGGCGAAGTCCGTGGATCTCGGCGTTGTTCTCCTCGACCATCGCCGCATTGCGCTGCGTGATCCGCTCAACATCTCTGACCGCCGTCGTCACTTCGCTGATACCGGTCGACTGTTCGCGCGTGGCCGACGAGATCGACTCGACAAGCGCCTGAACTTCTTCCACCTGGTCGATGATCGCCTGCAACGCGACACCGGTGTTTTCAACGAGTGCAACACCCGTCTGCACCTGACTTCCGCTCACCTGGATCAGCGCCTTGATCTCCTTGGCCGCATTGGCGCAACGCTGGGCCAGATCGCGCACCTCCTGGGCCACCACGGCAAAGCCCCGACCAGCTTCACCGGCACGGGCGGCTTCGACACCGGCATTCAGGGCCAGGAGATTGGTCTGGAACGCAATCTCATCGATAACGCCGATGATTGTCGAAATCTTGCCGGAGGACTGGTGAATCTCTGCCATTGCAGCAACCGCCTTGCGCACCACCTCACCGGACTGCCGCGCCTGCTCCCGCGCAGCATTGACCGAATGCGCGGTCCGCCCGGCACCATCCGCCGTTGAGGAGACGACGCTGCTCAGATGCGACAGCGCCCGCACGCTTTCCTCCAATGCGGCCGCCTGCTGCTCTGTACGGCGAGCGAGGTCGTCCGCCTGCGAGGCAAGATTGGTCGTGCCTGCGTTGATATCGATGCTGGCACCCCGCACCTCTTCGAGGGTCGCCCGCAGCGCCTCAACGGCCTTGTTGTAGGTTCCGGCCATGGCGACAAAATCGGCTGGCAGATCATCCCGCATGGAGACGTTCAATTGGCCATCGGCCAAAGCCTCCAGCACGGTAGACAAGGCCTGAAGTGCTGCGCGCTGGTCAGCTTCGACACGTGCCCGCTCCGCCGTGCGCTGCTGGCCCTCCTGTTCGGAGCGTGCCCGGGCCGCCATCGCCTCCTCTTCCAGCCGCCTGTTCTCCAGCGCGGCATCGCGGAAGACCGTCACGGAACGGACCATGTCACCGATCTCGTCACCCCGTTCCCGTCCGTCGATAGCAACCGACAGATCGCCACCCGCCAGACGGGTCATGACTCCCGTGATCCGCTTCAGGGGTCCACGCAGCGTCTCGATCAACATCAACGCCCCGATGATCGCCAGAAGCGTGCCCACAACCATGGTAACAACGGATATCGTTGCCGATCGCTCGCTATCCTCACGACCGATCTCTTGAGCCTGCGAAACGAAGTCGCGCAGCGAAGCCATGGCGGCCGACACCCGCTGATTGGCATCGAGACGCAAACTCTGCCATTCAGCTTCCGCCTGCAGACGGGCATCGGACGCGGTCACGATAGTCTTTACCGAAGGCGCGACCTTGGAGGCAAAATCTCTCAAGCTGTTGTTCTTGGCGCCAAGCTCGGAGATACGGGCGGCCATTTTCGTCACAGCGTCCAGATTGGCCATGAGCAGCGATCGGCTATCGTCGCTCAATTCGGTTCGCAACTGCTCGATGCGCAACTCGAGGCTTGCCACTTCCAGCGCGACCTGGTCGACCAGCCCCATCAATTCCCGCTGATCCGCCACCAGCTTGTCGAGACTGACGAAGCGATCAGCAGCGATGTCGGCATTCTTGGCCGCTTGCAATGTGATGTTTTGCTCGATCAAAACCAGCTCGGCGAGAACCTTATTCAGTGACTGGGCACGTGTATCGTCATTGTCTGTCGACTTCAAAATGGCGTCGATCTGGCCAACCGCAGTCGAAACCTCGCCGACCCGCACCTTGCCTTTTTCGGAGACAATCGCTTCGGCACGAACAATGTCGCGCTGCAGCGGTTCGACATAGAGCTTTGCTTCAGCCAACTGCTCCTGCGGCGTGAAACCCATTTGGACTCCCACGCGCAGCTTGCCAAGGCGGTCGAGCAAGGTCTTGAAGGCCGATGCATCGAAGAGCAACTCCTTGGCGAAGCGTTCCTTGGCTGAAAGATCCTGTCGGACAAAATCGATCTGTTTGACGATAGCTGCCCCGTCTGTCTGCAAGCGATCGACTGCCGTGGAGAGATCGGCATCAAGCCTGTCGCGGCCCTGCTTGTTGGTCGCCATGGCAGCGGTCTGATCGCGCATGGCGGTGCTGAGCGTCCGAAGTGCGGCAAGATCGGCCGTCTGAGCCTGGGTGGAGAGAACGCCGTCCAGCACAGCAAGTCCCGCCTCTTGGCGGTCGACTGCGGCAAGAAGGGCGGACTGACGTTCCGAACTCGGCTCCAGACTGAACTCCTGCAAGGCAGCCTGGAGCGTCTCGAGATCGCTGATATTGCCGATGGTGGCGCGAGTAACAGTCATGTGGCCGTTCAACATCGTCGCTGTCTTGTAACCGAGCATGCCGACGCCGGCGATGAGCAGAATGAGCGGAATGACGAACAGCAGAACCTTGGTAACGATCCTGCGGCTCTGCAGGAGACGATCGATAAAGCCCATTGCAACCTCGATAAGTGAACAGAAATAAAGTATTGCGCGACCCAAACGGGATCGCCACGACCGTAATTCGATCATCCGTTGCGTCGATTGCACAATGGTTAATGCCGACATGTACTTTTTGGTGCAATGCACAAGGCGTTCCCGGTTCCGTCGCGGTCACGCATGGTCTAAAACAGCCCCGCAAGCACGGGACTCACCAATGGCATTATCCGACAACAGCCGAGGCGCCATGTTGATGGCGGTCTCGATGGCTGGTTTCACCTTCAACGACGCGCTGACCAAATCCGTGACCGGTGACCTGACCATTGGCCAGATCATGTTCATCCGGGGGGCCTTCACCACGGCGCTCGTCTATGTCGTGGCCCGCAAGCTTGGTGCACTTGATCATATCCGCAACATTGTCCAGCCGCTGATCCTGTGTCGGATCGCCTTCGAGACGATTGCGGCCATCAGCTTTTTGATGGCGCTAGGCCAGGTGCCGCTCGCCAATGTGTCCGCAATCCTGCAGTCCCTGCCGCTGGCCGTGACGCTGGGTGCGGCACTCTTTCTCGGCGAGCCAGTTGGCTGGCGTCGCTGGGGTGCCATCATTGTCGGCTTCCTCGGCGTGATGATCATCATCCAGCCTGGACCAGAAGGCTTCACGGTCGCCTCGGTCTACGTGATCTTCAGTGTCATCACCGCTGCCGGCCGGGATCTCGTCACCCGGCGGATCGATCGGACCGTCTCGTCACTGACCGTAACCCTGTTCACCGCCGCCTCTATCTCGATGGCGGGTTTGCTCATTACCCCTCTCTTCGGCGGTTGGCAGCCCGTTTCCGCCTGGACCTTGGGGAAACTGGTTATTGCCTCGGTCTTCCTCTTTGCCGGCTATCAAGCTGTGATCATGGCCATGCGGGTCGGAGAAATCTCCTTTATCGCGCCCTTCCGTTATACAAGTCTGCTCTGGGCCGTAGCGCTGGGCATGCTGTTCTTCGAGGAAGTGCCGGATATCTGGATGGTCATTGGCGCGACGGTTGTCATAGGCTCGGGGCTTTATACATTCTATCGTGAAAACAAGCGCAAGGCCGCGCTGGCCAGCAAGATCGACCCAGGCTCCCCCGCCTGAACGTTGCTTTCGAAGGCCACACCCAAAGGATAGACCTTGCCCCAGAGCCGATTTCTCGACCCATCGACGCCACCGCATATCGTGACCCTGGTGGCGATTGCAGGTCTTTCGGCTTTGGTCATGAACATTTTCCTGCCCGCCATGCCGGCAATGGCGAAAGATCTCGGCGTCGACTATTCGAGCGTACAGATCCTGGTCTCCGGCTACATCGCCATGACCGCCTTCGTCCAGCTGATCATCGGTCCACTCTCCGATCTCTATGGTCGCAGACCCGTTTTGCAGGGCTCGCTCGTTGTTCTGATCCTCGCCTCGCTGATCTGCATCGTCTCGACATCGCTCGAAGTTCTTCTTGCTGCCCGCATGTTCCAGACGGCCGTCGTGGCGGGTCTGGTGCTATCGCGCGCGATCATCCGGGATATGGTCCCTGCTGAGCAGGCTGCGTCGATGATCGGCTATGTGACCATGGGCATGACGCTCGTGCCGATGATCGGCCCCTCCCTCGGCGGCGTGCTCAGCGAGACCTTCGGCTGGCGCTCGAATTTTGTCGCCATCCTTATCGCAGCAGCATTCATCCTGCTGCTGGTGCAGCGCGATCTGGGTGAAACGAATATCAACAAAAGCGTCAGCATCGGCTCGCAATTCAGGGCGTGGCCAAAACTCTTGACCTCCGGACGCTTCTGGGGCTTCACCCTTGCCGCCACGTTCACCACGGGCGCCTTCTTCGCCTTTCTCGGCGGCGCGCCCTTCGTCGGCGGCAACCTGATGGGACTGACGCCGAGCATGCTCGGCCTGCAATTCATGTTCATCGGTGTGGGCTATATCGGCGGCAATTATCTGTCGGGGCGCTACGCGCGCATTCTCGGCATGGAAACGATGATGATCGCCGGTGGCCTGGTGGCCCTTGTGGGAGCAGCAATCCCGCTGGTGCTGTTCTGGCAGGGCGCAACCACTGCCCTTGCCTTCTTTGGTCCCCAGGTGGTGATCGGCTTCGGCAACGGACTGTCGCTGCCCAGTGCCAATGCTGGCATTGTCAGCGTACGGCCGGAGCTCGCAGGCTCGGCCTCCGGTCTCGGCGGTGCAATCACCATGGGCGGAGGCGCACTCGTCTCGTGGCTAGCCTCGGCCATAACCACCGAAGAGACAGGCGCGATGCCACTCCTGATCGTGATGACGCTCTGCTGCGTTCTGGCGCTCGGCGCCGTAGCCGCTGTGAAATGCCTGCCGCCAGATACCCTTGGAAGCTGACTATGGCGACACCGTTACCCATACCCGGATTGGTACTCGCTGGCGGAGCCTCGCGCAGGATGGGCAGCGATAAAGCGGCCCTTCGGATGCAGGGCCAGCCGCTCGTCGAGCAGGTTGCCGCGCGCCTCGCCCGCCAGACCACGCCTGTATGGCTGAACCTACCTCAAGGCTCTACAATCGGCGCGGCCCATAGCCATGTCAGCGATACGGTTCCGGACCGTCCAGGCCCCCTCGCCGGAATCCTGGCCGGCCTGGAAGCCATGGAAATCCGCCAACCAGACGCCTCCCATCTTCTGACAATTCCGGTCGACACACCCTTCTTCCCCGACGACCTTGTCAGACGGCTCTATGAGGAGGCAGAGCTCGAGGACATTGTCGTGGCATCGTCGCATGACAGGTTGCATCCCGTCGTCGCGCTATGGCCTGCCACATTGAAGGACGATCTGGCTGACTGGCTGTCGCCCCCCCATAACCGGCGCGTCTTCGACTTCATCAACCGACATCGGTACAAGGCGGTTCACTTCGATAAAATGGCAACATCGCTTGGCCCGATCGATCCGTTTTTCAACATCAACACTCCCGCCGATCTGGAGCAGGCGAATCGACTGACGGGGGTACTGTGGACATGACCGGACGCCCGCGCATCTTCGGTATCGCCGGCTGGAAAAACTCGGGCAAGACGGGACTGGCCGTGCGTCTCGTCGAGGAATTCACCGCCCGCGGTTACCGCATCTCGACCATCAAACACGCCCACCACGATTTCGACATCGACAAGGTTGGGGCCGACAGCTACCGGCACCGGCACGCGGGTGCCCATGAAGTGGTCATTGTCTCCGGCACCCGCTACGCAATCATGCATGAGTTGCGCGGCGCACCCGAGCCAAGTTTCGAGGACATTCTGTCACGCATCGGGCCCTGCGACCTCGTGCTGATAGAAGGTTACAAGCGCGAACCCGTGCCGAAGATCGAAGCCCGCCGGCGCGACGCCGCCAAGTGTGAACCGCTTAGTCCCACCGACCCCTTCATCAAGGCAATCGCCGCTGATCATGCGGTCAATGATACGGATCTGCCCGTCTTCGACCTTAATGACACCAAGGCCATTGCCGACTTCATCGCCCAGGTTACCGAGCTTCCAGACCTGAACTAAGGCGCCATCATTTTCCACCAACAGAAAGGCCGCCGGATCGCTCCGGCGGCCTTCATGTTTGGCGTATGATCGGGCTCGATCAGTCGGCGCTAGACACATTGGCCGGGCGCACCAGCGTTGTCACGCGGCGGATGGCCACACGACGGTTCTGCTGCTCGGCCACCTGCGTACGGATCTTCAGGAAGCGTTCGCCGTAGCCCTGGACAGACATGTTTTCCGGCGGGATGCCGTAAACTTCGGTCAGGAGATTGGCGACCGTCTCTGCACGGCGGTCGGACAGGACGAGGTTCGCCCGGTCAGAACCGACAGCATCGGTGTGACCTTCGATCAGGAACACTTCACCCGGATCCTTGTCGAGCAGTTTCTCCATGGCCTGCGCAACCTTGCGCAAGGTACGAGCCTGCTCGAGCGGCACTTCGGCGGAGCCAGACGGGAAGGTGATCGTATCGAGGTCGATACGACGAACCTTGTCACGCAGACGGGCCGACGACTTGACCTCGTCGATCGAGTAGACACGTTCGACACGCTCGACCGGCGGCTGAGCAAGGAAGTCGTAGTAGTCACGATCGGGCGAGCGTGTCGTGCTGACGATATAGTCCTCGACCGGGACAGTGAGGCGCATCGGCGGCAGATACAGACCGACGTCGACATACATGCTCGGACGCTGGCCATCGGCCTCCGGCGAATACATCAGGACGGTTTCGCGACCGCGCGGCGAAATACGCGACCGCACGATGATGTCGCCGTAACGGTTGTAGACGGTGACCAGCTTGCTGCCGTCGGCACGCTCGATGGTTTCGCGGGTCCGTCCGCGCGACAGTTCTTCGTAGTAGGTTTCCTCCGCATCATAGCGCAGGCGCTGTCTGTCATCACCGCGAACGACGATCTGGTTGCCGACATTGATGACGGTGCGGTTATCGATCTGCTCGATCACCCGGATTTCCGTGACCTGATTGACCACGTTGTTCTGGACGATCGTGTTGTTGGTGACGTTATTGGTTACATTGTTTGTGACGTTGTTGATGACCGTATTGTTCGTCACGTTGGTCGCGTTGTTGGTCACCGAGGTCGGGACTTCGAACGTGGGCTGGGCATCAAGACGCTGACCGTTTTCGGTAATCGTCGCCTGAACAGTGGCTGGCTCAACCTGGACCGATTCGGCCTGCGCGGCAGCATCACTCTCCGGCGGTGCCGAGACTTCTTCCTGTGCACGAAGTTCGTTGCGTTGAGTCCGCGAGGTCTCGCCGCCAGCATTGTCGGCGTCCTTATCGCTATCGAGAACGGCAGCACCGTTTTCGACCGGCAAAACGACCGTTTCGGAACTCTGCGACGGATCTTCGGCAATCGCCTCGCGCTCTTCCTGGGTGCGGGTGTCGGTGATTTCCTGAACGGGCTGATCGACCGGCGGTTCGACGGCGGGAATCACGACCTCTTCGGCTTCAGCCTGTCCTTCGGCTGGCACTTGCTGACCGTTGGCTTCGGCATTGGCGGGGTCCTGCGCAGCCGGATCCTGGTCGGCAGGCTGCTCAGCCTGTTCGGCCTGCCCCTCTGGCTGTTCGGCAGGCTGCTGTGCCTCTTCGGCCTGCGGCTCTTCGGCGGGTGCTTGTTCAGTCTGGGCTTCGCCTTCGGTCGCGGCCGGTGCCGTTTCGTCTGCAGCCGGCGTTTCAGCGTTCTGTTCCTCAGCGGCAGGCTGCTCTTCTGTCGCGGTCTCGGGCGCCGGGCATTCTGCTTCCGTGGTCGCCTGCGAACCATCCGCACAGGTTACGCTCTGCGCCTGCTCTTCAGCCGGTGGCGCTTCTTCAGCCTGTTGAGTTTCTTCAGCCTTCTGGGCTTCCTCAGCCTGACGCTGGGCTTCGGCATCGGCTTCTGCCTGGGCCTTAGCTTCGGCTTCTGCCTGTGCCTGGGCTTCAGCCTCTGCCTGAGCCTGGGCTTCAGCTTCTGCCTGAGCCTGGGCTTCGGCTTCCGCCTGAGCCTGGGCTTCAGCCTCTGCCTGCGCCTGGGCTTCAGCCTCTGCCTGCGC
>NZ_LJHS01000002.1 GCF_001296045.1 Rhizobium sp. AAP43
GGAGCGATCCCGACCGGCGGCGAAGCTTGGTTTTTTGACAGATTGAACACCACCGCTTCCCCCTCATCCTGAGGTGGGAGCGAATGCGACCCTCGAAGGACGAGGCCACCCCGCCACCCCTCATGCTGAGGCGGGAGCGAATGCGACATCAGAAGCACGAGGCCAGCCCAGCCAGGTTGATGGGATGCTTCGAGGCCCGCGCTCTGCGCGTGCGCCTCAGCATGAGGGCCGAGCGCACTCAGCCCTCCCTCTCCCACAGTGGGGAGAGGAGCCACGGCGATACCCGCCGTCTTCCTCGGGCTTGTCCCGAGGATCTGCCAAGGCCGGCAGCGGGGGAGACGGTTCTGTTGCAAGAGGCCCAACTCTTGCAAAGCGCCACTTGGCCGCAAGCATGCGAGAAGGGGCGCCAAGCGCCCCAACCCTGTTTCTCAAGCCGCCTTGGCAGCAGCACCATAGGGGTCGAACCGACCATAGAAGGTTTCGCCCTTGGCGGCGAGGTCCTTCAGGAGCGGTGTCGGCTGGAAGTGGTCGCCATAGGATGCGGCCAATGTTTCGCAGAGTTCCACAAAGGTCTTCACGCCCATGCCGTCGATGTAAGACAGCGCACCACCGGTGTAAGGCGCGAAGCCGAAGCCGAGGATGGAGCCGATATCGGCTTCGCGGGGATCGGTGACGATGCCTTCCTCGACAGTGCGGGCCGCTTCGAGCGCGATGGTGGCCAGGAAGCGCTGCTGCAGAACCTTGACGTCAACGGCATCCGGTTTCTGCTGCGGATAGAGGTCCTTCAGGCCCGGCCAGATATGCTTCTTGGCGGGCTTTGCCGGATAGTCGTAAAAACCCTTGCCATTCTTGCGGCCGCGGCGATCGAGGTCATCGACCATCTTGTTGATCAGCGACATGTGCTCGACCTTGACCGAGCTTGCCCCAAGATCCGCAATCGAGGCCTTCATGATCTTCTGGCTGAGATCGACGGCGACTTCGTCGTTGAGCGACAGCGGGCCGACCGGCATGCCGGCGAACTTGGCGGCATTTTCGATCATGACCGGCGGCACGCCTTCGGCCAGCATGTCATAGGCTTCGTTGATGTAGCGGAAGACGCAGCGGTTGACGAAGAAGCCGCGGGTGTCATTGACGACAATCGGGGTCTTCTTGATCGCGGCGACGTAATCGAGCGCCACGGCCAGCGCCTTGTCGCCGGTTTCCTTGCCGAGAATGACTTCGGTCAGCATCATCTTTTCGACGGGCGAGAAGAAGTGGATGCCGATGAAATCGACCGGGCGCTTGGAGTTTTCGGCCAAGCCGGTGATCGGCAGGGTCGAGGTATTAGAGGCGAAGATTGCGCCTTCCGGCAGCACGGCCTCGACCTTCTCGATCACGGCCTTCTTGACGTCACGATCCTCGAAGACAGCCTCGATGACCAGATCGGCATCGGCGAGCAGCGTATAATCGTCGGACGGTGTGATCAGGGCGAGCAGCTTGTCGCCGTCATCCTTGGTCATCTTGCCCTTACCGACGGCACCGGCGACGAGGCCTTCGCAGACGGATTTGCCTTTGCCCGCAGCCTCCATGTCACGATCGATCAGCACGACCGGAATGCCGGCAGCGGCCGTTACATAGCCGATGGAGGCGCCCATGAAGCCGGCGCCGACGACGCCAACCTTCTTGAGTTCCGTCTTCGGCTGGCCGGCCGGGCGGCGGGCGCCCTTGTTAAGCTCCTGGAGCGAGACGAACAGCGAGCGGATCATCGAGAAGGCTTCGGTGGTCTGCAGGATTTCGGTGAAGTAGCGCTGCTCGATCCTGAGGCCGGTCTCGAAGGGCACCTGCAGGCCTTCGTAGACGCTTTTCAGGATGGCAAGCGCTGCCGGATAGTTGCCGGCGGTTTCGCGGCGCAGGATGGCGGAAGCGGCCGGCCAAAGCTGGGCAGCAGCCGGTGTCCAGATGCCCCCGCCGGGAACCTTGAAGCCCTTTTCGTCCCAGGGGGCGACCGGCTTCAGACCGTCCTTGATCATCTGCTTGGCAGCGTTGATCAGCTCACCCGGCTCGACGGCCTGGTGGATGAGGTTCATCGCCTTGGCACGGGCGGCCGTCAGGCTCGAGCCCGTGGTCATCATCTGCAGGGCATCCTGCGTGTTGGCGAGACGTGCCACGCGCTGCGTGCCGCCGGCGCCGGGGAAGATCCCGACCTTGACTTCCGGAAGCGCGATCTTGACCGACTTGGCATTGGAGGCGACGCGACCATGGCAGGCGAGCGAGAGTTCGAAGGCGCCGCCCATGCAGGTGCCATTGATGGCGGAGACCCAGGGCTTGCCATTGGTTTCGATCTTGCGCCACAGCCAGGTCATCCGCCCGACGGCCTCGAAGATCTTCTGGATGGCGCCGGCCGGGTCCTTGGCCCGCTCGGCTGCGATCGTCTCAAACATGCCCTTGATCATGGTCAGATCAGCGCCGCCGGAGAAGGTCGACTTGCCGGAGGTGAAGACCACGCCCTTGACGCCGTCATCGGCCACCGTCTGGTCGATGATCTTTTCGATCTCGTCCATGACTTCAACGGTGAAGACATTCATCGACTTGTCGGGCATGTCCCAGGTCACGAGGGCAATGCCGTCTGCGTCGGTCTCGATGGTGAAATTCTTGTAGGTCATGTTGGGATTCCTCTTCCCTAGATGTCGCCGATGTCGCCGCCGCTCCTCGTTGGGTGCGATCTGGCGGGGTTAAGCCCCTCCCCCTTGTGGGGAGGGGTTGGGGAGGGGATCGTGTGCAAAAGGCCCCTCCCGCCTGCCGGCCACCCTCCCCACACGGGGGAGGGTTAGACCCCATCAAACGCGCTCGATTACCGTCGCCGTGCCCATGCCGGCGCCGATGCAGAGCGTGACCAGCGCGGTGTTCAGGTCGCGGCGTTCCAGCTCGTCGAGAACCGTGCCGAGGATCATCGCGCCAGTAGCGCCCAGCGGATGACCCATGGCGATTGCGCCGCCAGCGACATTCATCTTGGAATGGTCGACGTTGAAATGCTGCATGAAGCGCAGGACGACGGCGGCGAAGGCTTCGTTCAGTTCGAACAGGTCAAAGTCGGAGATCTTCATGCCGGTGCGCTTCAGGAGCTTTTCGGTCACGTCAACCGGGCCGGTCAGCATGAGCGCCGGATCGGAGCCGATATTGGTGAAAGCGCGGATACGGGCACGCGGCTTCAGGCCCATCGAGTCACCACCGGCCCTGGAGCCGACGAGAACGGCGGCAGCGCCGTCGACGATACCGGACGAGTTCCCGGCGTGGTGGATGTAGTTGATCCGCTCGATTTCCGGATGGGCCTGGATGGCCACGGCTTCGAAGCCGCCCATTTCGCCGGGCATCTGGAAGGAGGGCTGCAGGCTGGCAAGAGACTGCATGTCGGTGCCAGGACGCATGTGCTCGTCGCGGTCGAGGATGACGAGGCCGTTACCATCCTTCACGGGGATGACGGACTTGGCAAAGTTGCCGGCAGCCCAGGAGGCGGCGGAGCGCTTCTGGCTCTCGACGGCATAGGCGTCGACGTCGTCCCGGGTGAAGCCATACTTGGTGGCGATCAGATCGGCGGACACGCCCTGCGGCATGAAATAGCCGGGGAAGTTGACCGAGGGGTCCATGTACCAGGCGCCGCCCGACATGCCCATGCCGACGCGCGACATGCTTTCGACACCACCGGCAATGACGATGTCGTCGGAGCCTGCCACGACCTTGCCGGCAGCAAGGTTGATGGCATCAAGGCCGGAGGCGCAGAAGCGCGAGATCTGAATGCCAGGGGCGGCGAAATCATAACCGGCCTCGAAGGCGGCGGCCTTCGGGATGACGGCGCCGGCTTCCATGACCGGATCGACGCAACCGAAGATGATGTCATCGACGGTCGATGTGTCGAGGCCGTTGCGGTCGCGCAGTGCTTCCAGCGTCTTGGCGGCCAGACGCGGGGTCGGCACTTCGTGCAGCGAACCGTCCTTCTTGCCGCGGCCGCGGGGCGTGCGTACGTGGTCGTAAATGAAGACTTCAGTCATCGTCTCTCTCCCTTGGGCGCACAGGGGCGCCGGAATTTTTTCCCTCTTCTCCCCAGCGGGGAGAAGTGCCGAGCGAATGCGAGGCGATGAGGGGGCCGATTGCGCAAGCGCCCCCTCATCCCAGGCGCAACGCGTTGCGCCTAACCTAATGGGCCACCTTCTCCCCGATGGGGAAAAGGGGAAGATCAAAACGCCTCGGCGGCCATTTCCATCAGGCTGTCGGCACCGGTTTCGATGCGGGCCTTGCGCAAGGCCGTCTCCGGCATGACCTTTTCCATGTAGAAGCGGCCGGTCAACAGCTTGTTCTTGTAGTAGTCGGCATCGCCGGAACCGGACGCCAGGTTGTCGTTCGCCGCCTTGGCCATCTTGGCCCACATATAGCCGAGCACGACGAGGCCGAAGAGGTGCATGTAGTCGGTGGAGCCGGCACCGGCATTGTCGGGCTTGGCCATGGCGTTCTGCATGAACCACATGGTCGCGGCCTGCAGGTCGTTCAGGCCCTTCTTCAGGCTCTTGGTGAAGGCGGTGAGGTTCTCGTCCGACCGATTTTCTTCGCAGAAATCACCGATTTCCTTGAAAAGCGCCATGACCGCACGACCGCCATTGAGGCCGAGCTTGCGGCCGACGAGGTCAAGCGCCTGGATGCCGTTGGCACCTTCGTAGATCATCGCGATGCGGGCATCGCGGACATACTGGGACATGCCCCATTCTTCGATATAGCCGTGGCCGCCATAGACCTGCTGCGCCATGACGGCGTGGTCGAAGCCCTTGTCGGTCAGGACACCCTTCAGGATCGGCGTCATCAGGCCGAGGATATCATCTGCCGCCTGACGCTCAGCAGCATCGGTAGAGCGGTGGGCGATGTCGGACTTCAGCGCCGTCCAGAGCGTGAAGGCGCGACCGGCTTCGTTGAAGGACTTGATCGTCAGCAGAGCGCGACGGATATCCGGGTGCACAATGATCGGATCGGCCTTCTTTTCCGGCGCCTTGACGCCCGACAGAGAGCGGCCCTGGATGCGTTCGCGGGCATAGTTTGCGGCGTTCTGATAGGCGATTTCGGAGATCGACAGACCCTGCAGGCCAACGCCCAGGCGGGCCTCGTTCATCATGACGAACATGGCCGCCAGGCCCTTGTTCTCGGCGCCGATCAGGTAACCGGTCGCCTCGTCATAGTTCATCACGCAGGTCGCGTTGCCGTGGATGCCCATCTTGTGCTCGATGGCACCGCAGGTGACCGTGTTGCGGCTGCCGACCGAACCGTCGTCGCCGACCATGAACTTCGGCACGATGAACAGCGAGATACCCTTGGTGCCCTCCGGTGCGCCTTCGATACGGGCGAGCACGAGATGGATGATATTATCCGACATGTCGTGTTCGCCGGCGGAGATGAAGATCTTCTGGCCGGAAATCTTGTAGGAACCGTCACCGTTCGGAACGGCCTTGGTCCGCAGCAGGCCGAGGTCGGTGCCGCAGTGCGGCTCGGTGAGGTTCATCGTGCCGGTCCAGACGCCTTCGACCATCTTCGGCAGGTATTTCTGCTTCTGCTCGTCAGAGCCATGCACCAGGATCGCGGCGATCGCGCCCTGGGTCAGGCCCGGATACATCATCAGCGCCATATTGGCGGATGACATGTATTCACCAACGGCGGAATGCAGCGTGTAGGGCAGGCCCTGGCCGCCGTATTCGGCCGGGATGGACAGGCCGAGCCAGCCACCCTGACAGTAGGCGTCATAGGCCTGCTTGAAGCCCTTCGGCGTCTTGACCGAAGCGTCATCGGCGCGGACGCAGCCTTCCTGGTCGCCGGAAAGGTTGAGCGGGAAAAGCTGCTCTTCCGCAAGCTTTGCCGCCTCACCGACAATCGCCTCGACCATATCCGGGGTCGCGTCCTCAAAGCCGGGCAGATTGTTGTAGCGCTCCAGGCCAAGGACGTCGTTGAGAATGAAAAGCGTGTCGTTCACGGGGGCCTTGTAGACGGGCATCGGGCATCTTCCTCCAAAGACAAAATTCCGACCGGATCGGACTGGGTGTGCTTATACAAATAATTGACGTGCGCGTAAACGTCAAAGTTCTCTCTGATGTTTTTTTGCCGCGCCAGCCCTCGCCCCTCCGACGATGAAACTGGCACAGGCTGGCTGGAACCGGAAGGTCACGCGGAGGCGCATCGTCCTGAAGCCAAAAAGAGAATTTTACCCATGTCTTAACTGCTTCTTTACCATGTTTCCCGAAAAGTTGACGTGAAAGCCGGTGATCCGCAATCGATTCCGACCGTGCCGCAACACATCCCTTTCTGGGCGTGACGCGGAGGTCGAAATTCCGAAGCACCAGCGACCCCATCCGCGGCATCGGCTCCGGCCGACACCATCGAAGCGAGCAGAACATGAACGGATCTCGATCCCCCTCCCAGCGCCCCGGCGGCACGTCTTCGCTGGACGCGCTGAGCCGCACCATTGAAGGGCTCGAGGCACGCATCGGGGACCTGATGGAACAAAGCGGACGCCGCCGCGAGGAACCCGCGCGGGAAATGTTCCGCCGGCCGGACGAAGCGCCGCGTACGGACAGCCCGTTCCGGCCCGACCCATTGCGCGAAATCCGCGAACGCCAGCGTGCGCTTGAGGAAAGCCGCAATCGCCTGCCCGAGCGCCCGCCCGTAGTGCAGCGTGCAACCGATATGCTGCCGCCGCAGACGGTCGCAAAGCGTGAACCCTTGCCACAGGCACCCGTACTCCGGGAGCCCGCAGCCCGCGACACCCAAACGGCTTATGCGCCGCGCCAGCCGATGCGCAGCCAGGAGCGTGAAACAGATTTTGCCCATGCGCTGATCGGTCTCCGGCAGGACCTGAAGAAGGACATTGCCGACAGCCTGTCCCGCGAAGTGCTGGGCCTGCGCGAAGAAATGCGCTCGATCCGGGCGCTGGCGGAAGACAGCCGCCCGAACGACATGATGCGCGCAGACATTGCCCGCCTCGCCGATGGCATCCAGCATCTGGACGCCTCCCGGACCCCCGGCACGGATGGTCTTCGCGAAGACTTCAACGCCCTTCGCTCCCTGATGGACGGGCTTGCCCGCGAAGATTCCGTCGAGCGGATGGAGCGCCGCTGGAACGATGTGGAAGTTCGGCTTGACCAATTCGATCCGGATGCGCTGCGCGAGGAGATCCTGCGCCTGGCCGACCGGCTGGACAGCATCAAGGCCCAGCTCGGCGGCATGGCCGACAGCGGCGCAATCCGGATGCTGGAAGACAAGCTGGTGACGGTCGCCTCGGCGCTCGAACAGATCAGCGCGCAGATGGACCCGAACGAACGCCTCGTGATGGAGCAGTTTGCCGGGCTCGACATCCGACTGGATGAGATCAGCCGCGCGATTGCTGCCAGCCGCACCAATACCTCGACCGATCCGGCCAACTTTCAGCGGCTCGAAGAGCGGCTGGTTTCGCTGGCGATGCAGATCGAAGACCTGGCGGTCCGCCCGACTTCGGAGCCCGACACTTCGCGCGAGCTCGCCGATCGGCTGGAAATCCTGGCCGAGCGGATCGAGCAGCTATCGGCCGAACAGAGTGCGGCCCGGATCGAAGAACGGATCGACCAACTGTCGCTGATGCTGGAACAGAACCGCCAGCCCTCCGACATGCCGGAACTGACCGGCTATCTCGCCGATATCTCGCGCAAGATCGATGCCTTTGACCATGGCTCGGCCAATGATCGCCTTGCCGACCGGCTGGAAATCCTGGCCCGCCGGATAGAAGAGCTGGACATGCCGGCCGCGACTGCAACCATCGACGACAGCGCCCTGCGCGACCTCGAAGGCCGACTGAATGCCGTGGTCGACCGGCTGGAAGAAAGCCATGTGACCCAGCCGGGCCTCGAAAGCGCCAGCCTGCGCGGGCTTGAAGAGCAGATCGCCCATCTTTCGGCCCTGATTAGCCAGCCGTCGTCGAACCCGGACGTATCTGACCGGATCGCGGCGCTGGAAGACTATGTTGCGACCAGCGACGAATACATCATCGAGGCCGCCCGCCAGGCAGCCGAAACGGTGATGGCGAATTTCTCGCAGTACAACGCACACTCAGGGAGCGCCAATAGCGGCGATATCACCGCGCTTTCGGCGCTTGCCGAACATCTGAAGCAGCTCGAAGATTACTCGCGTCACTCGGAAGAGCGGACCCACCGCACCTTCGAGGCGCTGCACGACACGCTTGTGCAGATCGCTGGAAGGCTCGATGAATTGCACGAGTCCGCCCATCACGATGGCGGAACCGCGGCCCATGCCGCACAGCCGGCCGCGCCGCAGTGGAGCCAGCCGGCAGCCTATGCCGCACCGGCCGTTTCCGCGATGACGCGGCTTGCCGATGAAGATACAGCGCCGCAGACCATCCGCCAGCCGGAACCGGAGCCTGTCGTCCAGCCGAGCTTCCGCGTGCCGGAAGCAGTACCTGCACCAGAGCCGGTCCAGCCCGTTTCGCATCATCCGATCGACGAGGAACTGCTCGCGGCTGCCGATGAATTTGCCCAGTCGATGACGGCACTTCCCGTCATTGAGGCCGAACGGCAAAAGGCGGAGACCAAGCCGAGCCTTTTGGCCGGGCTTGGCCGAAAGATTTTGCCGGGCCGGAAGGATACCCAGCCGCCCGCGACGCCAAAGGCGACCCCAGCTGCGGCCAAGGCAACGGGCGAAGCGCGGACCTTCATCGAGCCCTCGCCCTCCATTGATCCGGTCGACGTGCTGCCGCAGGACGACGCCAATGAATTGCTGGAGCCGGGCTCGGGTGCGCCTGATGTCCGCAAGATCCTGGAACGGGTGCGTGCGAGCCAACAGGCCCAGTCGCGCCAGAGCCCCACGGACGCGCGCGATGCCGACCGGACCGACTACATTGCCGCTGCCCGTCGTGCCGCCCAGGCCGCTGCGATGGAGATGAACCGCGCGCAGAAGACCGGAACGACTGCCCGGGCAAGCGCCGAGGACAAGGCGAGGGATGCCGGAAAAGGGGCCGAGAAAACGTCCCTGTTCGGTCGCTATCGTCGTCCGATCCTGATTGCCGTTGGCGCCATTCTGCTCGCGGCCATGGCAATGCCGCTGGTCAACACCTTCATGCAGACGCCGGCGCCTGCGCTCGTCGAAGAACCCGCCGTCGTTGAGCCGCAGGCGGCTCCTGCCGAGACGGGTGACGAAAGCGGCGCCATCGACATGCCGGCCGCCGGTGATGCCGGACAGGCCGAGACCAATCTTGCGGCCGCCAGCCCCAAGGATAGCGTGACGGCGCCGATTGTGAGAGCCGTAGAGGCCGATCCGCAGCCGCTGCTCGACGGCCCTGCCACGGTAAACCCTGCCGCAGTCGACACCCTTGAACCGGCTGGACCGCTGGCCGCGGCCAGCACGCTTGCCCCAATTCCGCAGGAGACTGTTGCAGCACCTGCTAAGACTGCCGCCAGCGATACGGTAGCCGCACCGGCTGCAGCTACGGCAGACGTGATCGAGGTGCCAGCCGCAATCACACCGGCCTCGCTCGTGACCGCGGCCAAGCGTGGCGATGCAGCCGCGCTGTTCGAGATCGGCGCTCGCTACACGGACGGCCGTGGCGTTCCGAACGATTTTGCCGAAGCTGCGAAATGGTACAAGCTTGCTGCCGATCGCGGCTTTGCGCTCGCCCAGTATCGCCTGGCAAACTTCCTCGAAAAGGGCACGGGCGTGGCTCCAGATCCAGCCGAGGCGAAGCGCTACTACGAACTTGCCGCCGCATCCGGCAATGCCAGCGCCATGCATAACCTCGCGGTCATGTACGCCTCGGGTCGTGATGGCACGCAGGACTATGCCAAGGCTCTGGAATGGTTCACTTCGGCAGCCGAGCACGGCGTTTCCGACAGCCAGTTCAATCTGGCCATTCTGCTCGCGCGCGGCAACGGCGCGTCGCAGGATCTGGCCGGTTCCTACAAATGGTTCTCGATTGCGGCCAAGGGCGGCGATACAGATGCCGCCCAGAAGCGTGACGAAGTGGCGGGCGCGATGCAGCCCGACCAGCTGGCCCGTGCCAAGGCTGAAGTCGAAGCCTGGAAGGCCAAGCCGCTCGACCCCGACGCCAATTCGGCCAACATGCCGGACGAGTGGTCCGGCCAGGGCCTGAAGACGTCGAGCGTCGACATGAAGAAGGCCGTGCGCAACATTCAGGCAATCCTCAACAAGAACGGTTTCGATGCCGGCACGCCCGATGGCCTGATGGGTGAAAAAACCGTGTCGGCGATCAAGGCCTTCCAGACCTCCGTTGGCCAGGCGCCTACGGGACAGGTGGATGACAAGCTGGTCAGCGCGCTTTTGACGCGCAACAAGTGAGGCTCGTCACAGAAGGCACAAAATCAGGCCCTATGGGTGGCGTGTTGGTTGACTCGCACGTCCTGCGGGGCGCATGAATGAAACTGGCTGGGACCAAGCCGTATCAAGGGCTTGGACCAATTTTGAAGCGCAATCTGTAGCGGGCGTGACGCGGCCCGGAACATGACCGTGCCGAAAGGCGCGGCACATTGCATTTGGGGTCCGAAGTGACGATCTATCTGCCGATCGCCGAGTTGTCGGTCAATGTGTTCATCATCCTCGGCATGGGCGCGGCTGTCGGCTTCCTCTCGGGCATGTTCGGGGTGGGTGGCGGCTTCCTGATTACCCCGCTTCTGATTTTCTACAACATTCCTCCAGTGGTGGCCGTCGCCACTGGCGCCAATCAGGTCGTGGCTTCCTCGGTGTCCGGTGCGATCACCCATTTTCGGCGTGGCACGCTCGACATAAAGCTTGGCACCATGCTTCTGCTCGGAGGCCTTGCGGGGGCCACGGTCGGTGTGTGGATCTTCTCCTGGCTGCGCCGACAGGGTCAGCTCGACCTGATCATTTCGCTGCTCTACGTGGTTTTCCTCGGCACAGTCGGCGGCCTGATGCTGATCGAAAGCGTGCGGGCGCTCCGGCGTGCGTCTCGCAACGAAACCGTTGCGCTCAAACGTCCCGGCCAGCACAACTGGGTGCACCGGCTACCGTTCAAAATGCGGTTCAAGAAGTCGAAGATCTATCTGAGCGTCATTCCGATCCTCGGGCTCGGCTTTGCGATCGGCATCCTGACTTCGGTCATGGGCGTTGGTGGCGGTTTCATCATGGTGCCGGCCATGATCTATCTCCTGCGGATTCCGACCAATGTCGTTGTCGGCACGTCGCTGTTCCAGATCATCTTCACCACCGCCTACACGACCATCGTGCAGGCCTCGACAAACTACTCCGTCGATATCGTGCTTGCCTTCACGCTCATGGTTGCCGGCGTGATCGGAGCGCAATACGGCGTGCGTGTCGGCCAGAAACTGCGCGGGGAACAGCTGCGCGCCCTGCTCGGCCTTCTCGTTCTGGCGGTCGGCGTGCGTCTTGCGATCGAACTGGTGGTGACGCCGGACGACATCTATTCGCTGGCCATCGGGGGCTGAGATGAGACAGGCCCTCGCCGCACTTGCCATCCTCGCCTCCACCCTCGCCACCAGCCCGACAGCCCTTGCGCAGAACCCGCTGGAACTCACCCTGACCGGGGGCGAGAGCCTCGACATCGGCACCTCGACCAGCGAAATCGCCATCACCTCCGATTTCGCCGGGGCGGACCTGACGGTTTTCGGCGCCCTGTCGAATGTCGACCAGCTTCTCCTGGCGATCGGCCAGTATGACGTGGTGGTGACGCTGGAGGGACCACGCGACTGGACGACGGTTCGCCGCAAGGAGCGGATGTTCGGCATCTGGGTCAACCGGACCTCGATGAGCTTCGAACAGATGCCGATCTCCTATTCGCTGGCCAGCACACGCCCCGTGGAGCAGATCGCGCCCGCAAAGACACTGACCGAGCTCGGAATCGGCATAGACCATCTGGCACTGACGCCGACCGGCTTCATCAGCACGGCGGCCAATCTGGCCGAGTTCCGCGATGCGTTCCGCCGGCTGAAACAGACCGGGGGGCTCTACCAACGCGATACCGAGGGCGTGCGGTTTGTCTCGTCCAGCCTGTTCAAGGCGACGCTCAGGCTGCCGGCCAATATTCCGAACGGGGTCCATACCGTGCGGGCCTATCTGTTCAAGTCGGGGCAGTTCATCACCGAGCGTGAACAGCCGCTGCGCGTGATCAAGACGGGCCTTGAAGAAGCGATCACGGAAGCCGCGCACGAGCGGCCGTTCCTCTACGGCGTGTTCGCCGTTGTGCTCGCCCTTCTCACCGGCTGGATTGCGAGCCTGATTTTCCGCAAGGACTGAGCGGCGCCGTTAGCCTGCGGCCATGCGGGCCTTCACCGCGAGATAGGCCTGCGTCAACTCGGCCAGGACATCACGGGCCTCCGGATTTCGCGGCGCACCGGTATGTGCCACGCGCAGTTCGGCCATGAATTCCTCCCAAAGTGGGGGGCCGCCTTTTTCCAATATCTCAGCGCGTATGGCGAGATCCTCGCTGACCGGCAGATGCCGGCGTCCCCATGCGCCCATCATGGCAAGCAGAGGTACAAGTTCGATCGCCGGTTCCGTGAGGCTGTAGATACCCTTCTGTTTGTGGGCGGGATCATCCACCCGCGAGAGCAGCCCGTTGGCCACCAGCCGCTTTAACCGGTCCGCGAGGATGTTGGAGGCGATCCCTTCTTCCGACTGCTGCAACAGCTCGCGGAAATGCCGACGATTGCCGAACATCACGTCGCGAATGACGATCAGGCTCCAGCGGTCGCCCAGAACTTCCAGTGTCAGATTGATCGGGCAGCCCGAACGTTGCGAGGTCATATCCCATCTCCAAACCGATTGCGGTTTGCCATCAGTTGATGTAGCAATCAACCGATTGCAAGATGCAACCAGATGAGAGGAGGCGAGTATGCGCAAACTGGTGGGATGGAACCTGATGTCTCTGGACGGGTATTTTGAGGGTGAAACCCCTTGGGATCTCGCGTTTCACCACGTGGCATGGGGTGACGATCTGCGCCGCTATGCGCTGTCGCTCGGGGAGGAAACGGATTTCATCGTCTTTGGCCGAAGGACTTATGAAGGCATGGCTGCCTATTGGCCGGAGGCAACCGAAGAACTTGAGATCAAGACCTATATGAATGCCAAGGCCAAGGGTGTCGCGAGCCGAAGCCTGACAGATGCCCAGTGGAACAATACACGGGTGCTAAGGGATGCCGTCGCCGAGCTTGCGGCTATGAAGACGGAGCCCGGCAAAACCATCTTCATCTTCGGTAGCGCGGAGTTTCAACATGCTCTTCTGGAGGCAGGGTTGGTCGATGAACTGCGCGTCTGCGTGGTGCCGATCCTGCTTGGCAAGGGGACCCCGCTGTTCAAGCCATCGGACCACGCGCAGCGGCTCACCCTGATCGAGGCACAGCCGGTCGAAACCGGCGCCACCATTCTGCGCTATGCGGTGAATGCCGGCTGAGCGCGGGCACGTCAGCCCATCAGATTGCCGTAGCGCACCGAATAGATGCGATCCCGACCGAGCAGATGGGCGATCAGATCGGCGCGGGCAAAGAGGCCGGTAAAGGCCTTGTGGCGCAGGTCAAGCCCGCCGGTGGTCACGCCAAAGGAGGGCATGATCATGCGGCTGCCATCGGTCGCAAAACATGGGCGGCGGACGGATTTTTCCCGCCGACGAACAGTGGCGGCCGGATGCAGGTGGCCGGCGACCTCGCCGCGGCCATGGGCGAGCGACGGTTCGTGACGGAAGGTAAGGCCCGCCAGCCGGTATTCGTCGACGGAGTTTCCGGGCAGATTAATTGTGCCGTCCGGATCGTGATTGCCGTTGATCCAGACGATATCGCGACCGCGGGCGATTGCCGAGATCATTTCGCGGAAGGGCAAGGGCATCAGCGCAGACCCAACGCGATCATGGAAATTGTCGCCGAGGCTGATCACGGTCTTTGGCTGGTAGCGGGTGACGACGGCTTCGAGGAGCTTCAACGTTGCCTGCGTATCATAGGGCGGCAGCAACTGGCCGCGCCGGGCGAAGGCAGCACCCTTTTCCAGATGCAGGTCGGAGACGACGAGGGTGTCGTGATCGGGCAGATACAGGGCACCCGACAAATCGCAGACGGCCGCCACGCCCGAGAGCACGATCTCGGCCGACATCTCCAGCCCATCATTTGGCGCGATACGCCTTGGCGTCAAACTCGTCATGTCCCGATCCTGCGGTGCCGGCGCTTCATAGCCGGTTCGCCGTCCTCACGCCATCGCTTCGGCAATCAAATCCTCTGCCGCCATGGAGAGAACGTGCTCCTGGGCTTCGCCTGAGACCGGCTCCTTGCCGATTTCCAGCATGACCGGAACGGCGAGCGGCGAGATCTGGCTCAGGCGCTTGTGGAGGATGTGCCCCTTGATTCGCGCCAGCATATCGGCAAGCCGGCCGATATCCAAAAGCCCGGAAGCCGCATCCTGCCGTGTCGCCTGTAGTAGGATGTGGTCCGGCTCATGACTGCGCAACACATCATAGATCAGATCGGAGGACACCGTGACCTGCCGGCCGGACTTTTCCTTGCCGGGATGACGCTGCTCGATCAGGCCGGCGATAACAGCACAATTGCGGAAAGTGCGCTTCAACATGAAGCTCTCGTCGAGCCAGGTTTCGAGATCGTCGCCCAGCATGTCCTGATCGAAGAGGTCTGAGAGGCTGAAGGCGCCACGCGCGATCAGCGATCCCATATCCTCAAGTCCCCAGACGGCGAGCGCATAATCGGTCGCGACGAAGCCGAGCGGTTTGGCGCGCATGCGTTCCAACCGGCGGGTGAGCAGCATGCCAAGCGTCTGATGGGCAAGCCTGCCCTCAAAGGCATAGATCACCATGTAGAAGCGCTCGCCACGCGGGAAGGTCTCGATCAGCAGATCGCCGCGCTTCGGCAGGATGGATTTTTCCTGCTGCAGGGACAGCCAATCGCGGACCTGCTCCGGCAGTGCGGCCCGGCGGGCGGGATCATCCAGCATGGCGCGCACCTGATCGGCGAGATAGGTGGAAAGCGGGAATTTGCCGCCGGCATAGGCGGGGATCTTCGGGTCCATCGAAAAGGCATTGGAGACAAGGCATTCATTGTCGCGAATGCCTTCGAAGCGCAGCACCTTGCCGGCAAAGAGGAAGGTATCGCCCTGGGTCAGTTGCTCGAAGAAATACTCCTCGACCTTGCCCAGCGTCATGCCGCCCCGGCCAATGGAGCCGAGCTGGTTGCGCTTGACCAGACGAACATTGAGCATGGGCATTTCGACGATGGTGCCGAGGTTGAGGCGGTATTGCTGCACGACCTGCGGATTGGACACTCGCCACAGCCCCTCCTTCGTTTTTCGGATGCGGGCATAGCGCTCATAGGTTCGGAGCGCATAGCCGCCAGTCGCGACGAAATCGACGATGCGGGCAAAGGTATCGCGCGGGAGCGCCGCATAGGGCAGCGCGGTGGTGACTTCGGCGAAGAGCTGGTCTTCATCGAAGGCTTCGGCGCAGGCCATGCCGAGCACATGCTGGGCGAGGACATCGAGCGAGCCCTCCCCCACCGGCGGCGTGTCCTGGGCGCCGATATAGTTGGCATCCAGCGCCGCCTGACATTCCATGACTTCGAAGCGGTTGGCCGGGACGAGGATGGCGCGCGAGGGCTCATCCATGCGGTGATTGGCGCGGCCAATGCGCTGGGCAAGCCGGGACGCGCCCTTGGGCGCACCGACATGCACAACAAGATCGACATCACCCCAGTCGATGCCGAGATCGAGCGTCGAAGTGGCGACCACGGCGCGCAGCCGGTTTTCGGCCATGGCGGCTTCCACCTTGCGGCGCTGCGAGACATCAAGCGAGCCGTGATGGAGGGCGATCGGCAGATTGTCGTCATTGACCGTCCAAAGCTCCTGAAAGAGCATCTCGGCCTGGGAGCGGGTGTTGACGAAGAGCAGCGTGGTCTTGAAGTCTTTGAGGACCTTGTAGACCTCAGGGATAGCGTAATGCGCCTTGTGGCCGGACCAGGGGATACGATCTTCGGTTTGAAGAATGGTGATATGCGGTCGGGCACCGCCGTCGACAGTGATGAGACCGGCTGCGGCCTCGCCCGCCTCAGGCTGGGCGACGAGCCAGCGACGCAGGTCTATGGGTTCGGCGACCGTCGCCGAGAGGCCGATCGTCTGCACACCCGGCGCCAGCTTGCGAAGCCGGGCCAAGGCCAGTGAGAGGAGATGGCCGCGCTTGGAGGTGACCAGCGAATGCAGCTCGTCAAAGATGACGTAGCGCAGATCCTTGAAGAAGCGGGCTGCGTCCGAATGCGAGAGCAGAAGCGCCACCTGCTCGGGCGTGGTGAGCAGGATATCCGGCGGGTTCGTCTTCTGGCGCTGACGCTTGGAAGACGGCGTATCGCCTGTGCGGTTCTCGATGGTGATCGGCAGCCCCATTTCGCCAACCGGCTTCATCAGGTTGCGCTCGATATCGACGGCAAGGGCCTTCAAGGGCGAGATATAGAGCGTGTGAATGCCTGTAAAGGCTTCCCCCGGCTTCTTGCGCCCGCGCTCGGTGAGCTCGGTCAATGACGGCAGGAAGCCGGCAAGCGTCTTGCCGGCGCCCGTAGGCGCGATCAGCAGCAGGCTTTCTCCACCATCCTCGCCGCTGCGGGCCCGCACCAGAAGTTCGAGCTGGTGGTCACGCGGATGCCAGCCCTTTTCGCCGAACCAGCGAAGGAAGGGGGCAGGTAGAAGGCTGATGGCGGAATCAACGGTGCTCACGGGCACAACGTAGAGGACGGCGGCGGAAAGAGAAGAGGGAGCGGGTGACACTCTAATGCGGTCGCGACATCGTCCCGGCGCGCATGGTCCCTGCAGCCCACAGGCCCGCGAACATAACCACTGTCGAGATGAGCGCTGGCGCAAGATGGCCACCAGCCGGGGTCGCCACGGCGAAATTGTAGGCCGTATGCCAAAGTGCGCAAACGAGGATGGATCGCTGAAACGTCAGATAGAGCCAGGACAGAACGAATGCACCGAGGAGAAGGCCTATTCCCCAACCCAGCAGGGCGGGGCCAATCATCTCGCCCATGTTGCGATGCACGAAGAACAATGGCAGATGCCACACGAGCCAAAGCAAAGAAACCCAGAGGGTTGAAGTCAGCGCGGAATGGTTCCCGACCAATTGATCGAAGGCGTAACCTCGCCAGCCAACTTCCTCTCCGAAGCCATTGAGCACAAGGACGAGGATGATCGACGCGAACCAACCCGTGCTTGATGGCACGCCCGGATATTCGAAAAACGCATTCGCGGGAGGCCAATCCAAGCCTTGGGCGCGACTGATCAGGATAACAGCGGCGAGCAGCAAGAGCGGCAAAAGGACAAACGAGATGGCAAGCAAGCGGCGGGGCGGAAAACGCAGACATCTCTGCGCAAGCTCGGACAGCCCGGCCCTACCGTCGAACAAGGCGGTGGAGACGAGTGCGCCCACCATAGGCCCTGCCAGTCCTGGAAGATGCGACGCAGCCGATCCCGGCTCGACCATCTGTCCCATCACAAACATCCAACTCCACCAAGACCAGGAAAAGGCAAGCGTCACACCGTAGAACGTGGCGAGACGACGCACGATAGTTGCAGCTTTCCCTGCGGATCTGACTGTCAAGATCGCCTCACCTCAGCGCGATGTACCGATCCGACCTATGGTTGATGGCAAGGAACAGGTTCAGCACCACGGCGCCGATGATCGAATAGGCAACGACCATGGGGCTGACGACGGCGAAAGCAAGCATCATCACGCAGAGGTCGAAGGCGAGCTGGACGAGGCCGGCGCGGATGCCGAAGCGGTCCTGGATATAGACGGCGAGGATGCCGAGGCCGCCGAGGCTGGCGCGGTGGCGGTAAAGGGCGAGCAGACCGAAGCCGAGCAGCAAGCCGCCGAGCACAGCCGCCCAGACCGGCGCGATGCTGGAAATCACCAGAAAGCGGCTTTCGATCTCGACGATAAAGGAGGTCAAGCCGACGGCGATGAAGGTCTTGATGGTGAAGTCGAGCCCGACGCGGCGCAGCGACAGGATGTAGAACGGCAGGTTGAGGACGAAGAACAGGAGACCGAAGCTCCAGCCGCTCCAGTAGTGCAACACGAAAGCGAGGCCTGCCATGCCGCCGGTCAAAAGACCAACCTGGGCAAGGAAATAGAGGCCGAGGGCTGCGATGAGGCTGCCGGCCAGCAGGCCTTGAAAATCTTCGGCCGGGGTGTGGCGGGCGGGGTTTGAATTCCAGATTCCCAGCATGCTCGTCAATTGCGCCATGACATGTCTCCAGAATGCGTTTCAGAGACCAATGGTACCGCAGAAAGCCCTGAAAACAAGGGCTATAGGTCAGGAAAGCTGACCTATCGATGAGATCGCAAGAAAGCTGCGCTCAGGCGGTCCGCGCCGCAAGAAACAGGATGCCGAAGACCGGTTTTCCGCCATCCATGCGAATGGTGCTGCGAACCAGGGTGAGAGGCTCGAAACCGCTTTCGGCAAGACGGGTACGGACATGGGCTTCGGTGTGGGCGTAACGCAGGCTCTGCGCCAGGACGAATCCATCGCCCTCACCGGCGTCCTCCACCGAAAAGACAAAGAGGGCGCCGGGTGCGGCAAGGTCTGCTGCCAGCGAAAAGGCATTGCCGAGATCGCCGAGATACATCAGCACGTCGGCGGCCGAGACGAGGTCCGCGCGGCGCGTCGGCAGGCCGTCATCAAACAGGCCCGAGCGGACAGCATCGAGCGACAGATCGGACTTGGCGAGAAGGTCGTAGTGCCCCTTCTCCTCGGCCTTGGCCAGCATGTTGACCGACAGATCAAAGCCCTCAAGCCGGGTGACCTTGTGGCGGATCTCGGCGCCAAAGAGGCCTGTGCCGCAACCGAGATCGACGGCCAGATCGAAGCGGCGTTCGTCGTGATCTGCGATCAGGGCTGCGAGCTTGGCCGGGACCGTGTAGTCGAGACGCTCGACGAGCGCCTTGTCGAAGCGGTCGGCATAATCGTCGAACAGCGCCTCGACATAGGCGCTGGGTGGCGCATCCGGCGTGTCTTCCGCGCCGAGAACCGCCAGCTTGAGGCGGGCGCCAAAGAGATCCTGCGGGTCGAGATCCAGAACTTGGCGCAGAGCGGCAATCGCCTTTTCAGCGGTGCCGGCCTTCACCGCATAATCGGCAAGGCTGACGAGGCCAGCCGGCCATGCGGGCGTGATTTCAAGCGCCTGCTCCATCAATTCCACCGCCGCCTCATGTTCGCCATTCTCGGCGAGCATGCGGGCATAATCGGCGCGACGGTCGGCGATGACGTCACCGGACGAAAACTGGTTGGGGTGCATGGGCAGTCTCCCTCGAGGCCTTTCAGCATGGAGAAGGCGCGCGGTCTTGACCGATCGGCGGAAAAAACTCAAGTCCTATTGCAGGACACTGCTTCGGCGACTTGCAGCAATGGCGCGCGCCGCCCATATCTGCGGCGACAACAGGAGATACAGATGGCGGATGGCATGAATCGGTTCCTGGGCGACACGCCGGGCAGAACGCTGGTCAAGCTGATCGTTGTATCGCTGATCGTCGGCTTCGTGATGTCGATCTTCGGGCTCGATCCGATGGACCTCGTCTATGGCATCCGAAATTTCGTGCTCGACCTCTGGCATACCGGCTTCAATGCGCTGGGCGATATCGGCCGATACTTCGTGATTGGTGCGACCGTGGTCATTCCGGTCTTCATTATCCTGCGCCTGTTTGCCTCGCGGAACTGAGCATGACCCTGCCCCTGATCAACCGTCGTCGGCTGCTCGTTTTGTCGGCTGGCGTGATGACTGCCACGCTTGCCGGTTGCCGCACCAGCGAGGTGCTCAATCCGGGCGACGGCCAGTCTCGGGTGGAGACGACCAAGGCGCTGGCCATGGTCAACACGCTGAGATCCGGCAAGGGCTTGTCGACGCTGTCGCGCAATGCGCATGCTGAGGTGGCCGCTGTTGCGCAAGCCAAGCGCATGGCGCGCGCTGGTGAAATGTCGCATCTGATCGGCTTCAAGGACAGCTTCCTTGCCCGGATGAAGGGGCACGAAGTGCCGCTTCCGGCAGCAGAGAATATTGCGACCGGTCAGGATACGGTCGAGCGGGCGGTGCAGGCCTGGATCGATTCCAAGCGGCACCTGGACAACATGCTCGGCGATTTCAAAGGGCTTGGTGTTGCCGTCGCCTGGGATTCCGCTTCCGGCAACCGGCCCTATTGGGCCATGGTGCTTTCGGCCTGAGTGATTCCTCTGCTCCGGTCCTTGCCGGAGCAGCCCATGCAGACCTCTTCGCCGCCCCCCGCCTCCCGGATCCCCGCCTTCCGGACCATTGCCGTCACGCACCGCACGGTGCTGGCGATCGCCGTGCCAATGACGCTGGGTTTCGTTACGACGCCGCTTCTGGGCCTGACCGATACGGCTGTGGTCGGGCGCAGCGGATCGGCAGAGGCGCTGGCGGGACTGGCGATTGCGGCGGCGCTTTTCGATCTGATGTTCGCAAGCCTCAATTTCCTGCGTGCCTCGACCACGGCGCTCGTGGCACAGGCGCAAGGGCGCGGCGACCCATCCGAACTGTTTGCCGTGTTCTGGCGATCAATCCTGCTGTCGCTCGGTTTCGGGTTCGCCATTCTTCTTCTCTCACCGCTCATCGTGGGAGGTGGGCCGGCACTGATGGGGGCTGACGGTCAAGTGCAGTCAGCGGCGGCGACCTATATCGGCATCCGCATTCTGGCCGCCCCGGTGACGCTGTCCAACTTCACGCTGCTCGGCTTTGTGCTTGGCCGCGGCCTGGGCACGGTGGGACTGTCGCTGCAGATCCTGCTGAATGGGGTCAATATCGTGATGTCGATCCTGCTCGGCATCACCTTCGGCTACGGTATTGCCGGGGTTGCCTGGGGAACGGTGATCGGTGAGACGGTTGCCATGCTGGCCGGCTTCGGCTTTCTCGCCTGGCGCTATGGGGCAGCGGCACAGCCGCGCCTTGCGATGATCCGCGACAAGGCCAAGATGATGGCGCTCTTCCGGCTCAACCGGGACATCCTGATCCGGACTTTTTCGCTGATTACAGCCTTTACCGTGATGACCCGGATCGGTGCCGGCTTCGGCGCCGTGACGCTGGCGGCCAATGCCGTGTTGATGAACTTCTTCATGATCGCAAGCTTCTACCTCGATGGCATGGCAACGGCGGCCGAGCAGATAACCGGTGAGGCCGTCGGCGCACGCCAGCGCCCAGCCTTCGAGCGCGCCGTGAAGCTCACGGGGCTCTGGTCCTTGGCGCTTGCACTGGCGAGCCTCGGCTTCTTCCTGGTTTTCGGCGATGCGATCATCGGCTTCATCACCACGGCTGGCGATGTCCGGGCGGCAGCAGAAACCTACCTGCCCTATGCGGCGCTGACTGCTCTTACCGGGGCGCTCGCCTTCCAGATGGACGGCGTCTTTATCGGTGCCACCTGGTCGGTGGAGATGCGCAACATGATGATTGTTGCGCTTGCCGGGTATCTGGCCTCGGTCGCGGCACTGACACCGATCCTCGGCAATCACGGCCTGTGGATCGCGCTCAACGTGTTTCTGGCCCTGCGCGGCATTCTTCTCCTGCTGCGCCTCAAGGCGAAGGCCGATCAGACCTTTGCCGAGAGCCAGTGATCCAGGCGACTGTCGCGCAATTCGCGGATGTTCGAGACCTTTTCCCGATCCATCAAGGCCGACAGACCCCTGACGATGCGGCCGGGCAATGCGGGGCCTTCATAGACCATGCAGGAATAGAGCTGGACCAGATCGGCACCGGCGCGGATCTTTTCAAGCGCCGTCTCGGCCGAGGATACACCACCGACGCCGATGATCGGCAGGCTTTTGCCGACGCGGCTGCGCATGCGCGCCAGAACCGCTGTCGAGCGGTCGAAGAGGGGCGCGCCAGAAAGGCCGCCGGCTTCAGCGGCGACGGACGCGTCCGTCAGTCCATCACGGGACAGCGTGGTGTTGGAGACGATCAGGCCGTCGAGATCATGCGCGCCGATAACTTCGGCAATGTCGTCCATGCCTTCTTCCGTCAGGTCCGGCGCGATCTTCAGGAAGACCGGCAGGCGCTTGCCCGCGCGGATCGCTTCTTCGTCGCGTGCGGCGAGCACAGCTGAGAGAAGTGCATCCAGGCTTTCCTTTGCCTGCAGGTCGCGCAGGCCCGGTGTGTTGGGCGAGGAGATGTTGGCGGTGAAATAGGTGGCGACGGGATAGAAGCGGCGGATGCCGTCGACATAATCCGCGATGCGATCCACGGCATCCTTGTTGGCGCCGATGTTGACGCCGACGATACCCGACCGATTGCCGCGGCCGGAGAGCCGGGCAAGTGCCGCGTCGTGGCCCTCATTGTTAAAACCGAGGCGGTTGATGACGGCACGGTCGCCTTCCAGCCGGAAGATGCGCGGCTTGGGATTTCCGGCCTGCGGCTTGGGTGTCAGGGTGCCAACTTCGGCAAAGCCGAAGCCGAGGGACAGCAGCGCATCCGGGACTTCCGCATTCTTGTCATAACCGGCCGCCATGCCGAGCGGACTGGCAAAGCGGATGCCGGCCACCGTCTGGGCGAGACGCGGATCAGCGGATGTCCGGCATGCCGGGACAAGGCCGGTTTTCAACGCGGCAATCGACAGGCCATGCGCCGTTTCGGCATCGAAAAGGAAGAGGCCGCGACGGCCAAGGGAGAAGAGATCGAGCATCAGCGGGTTTCCTCGAAAGCTGGCGGGAAGACATGAAGGCCATCCTGGCCGAGGGCGAGCGGCTTTTCCCAATGGACTGCGTCGAGCGGCAGATCGGCATAAAGATGCGGGAAGAGATCACCACCGCGCGACGGCTCCCATTTGAGCGCATCGCCAAAGACAGTCGCATCGACGGCGACGAGGAGGAGGCCCGCTTGACCCGAGAAATGCAGGCGGGCCGTCTCGACCGCCTGAGCTGCGGTGGAAAAATGGATGTAGCCGTCCTTCAGATCGATGGGCGCACCCTTGAAAACACCAAGGCGCCGCGCCTCCTGCCACAATTCCTGCGCCACGATCTTGTATATGGTCTTGTCCAAGGTCCGGTCTCTCCCAGATCATGAGGGTGGGTCGGGGTTTGCCGCAAACGAGCACAAATGTCCACGGGCGATGAAGCCCGGCTTGGACCAGAGGAGGTTCCGATGTCGATCCGAAACATCGTCAGCGCGCTTGTCGCGGTCATGCTTTCCGCTCCTGTCGTCTCCGCCCAGGAAACGGACAGCGGTCGCTATACACTGGAGAAATCCGAAAGCGGTTTCGTGCGTCTGGACCGGCAGACAGGCGCCGTCACGCTTTGCACCGAGGCAGAGGGTACGCTGACCTGCCGGATGGCGGCTGATGAGCGCGCGGCCTATGACGCCGATCTCGCACGGCTGGAAAAGCGCATGGAAGCGCTGGAGACGCAGATCGCCTCCGGCACAGCCTCGACAAGCGGCAACCTGCCGAGCGATGCGGAAATCGACCGCTCGATCAGCATCATGGAACGCTTCATGCGGGCCTTTTTCGGCCTCGTACAGACCTTCCGGGATGAGGAAAAGGCACCCGCACCCGATCAAACTTGACGAAACTCAAGGATTTCAGGGCTTTCGCGGCTCGACCATTGTCTAGAGGCACAGCAAGCGCTAAAAGACAGTGACCGCGCCATCTGCGCGCCGATGACATCGCTCTTGGGAGGGGGCTTTGACATGACCGCATCAACCTTCATCATCGCCGACGACCATCCGCTTTTCCGCGGCGCGCTGCGCCAGGCCGTAACCGGCATCGACGGAGACCAGACCATCATTGAGGCCGGCGACTTCGAGGCAGCCCGAGAGGCCGCCGCAGCACATGCCGATGCCGATCTGATGCTACTCGATCTTGCCATGCCCGGTGTCTCCGGCTTTTCCGGACTGATGGCGCTGCGTGCCGAATTCGCCAGCCTGCCGCTGGTGATTGTTTCCGCGACAGACGACGCGGTTACGATCCGCCGTGCGCTTGAACTCGGCGCTTCCGGCTTCATCTCGAAATCGGCCGGCATTGAAGAGATCCGCGCCTCGATCGAGCGGGTGATGGCAGGCGACATCTGCACGCCGCCCGGTTACCAGGATGGGCAGGAGAGCGACCCGGATGTGGCAAATCTGATCAGCCGGCTGCGGACCCTGACACCGCAGCAGAGCCGCGTTCTCGGCATGCTTGGTGAAGGACTGCTGAACAAGCAGATCGCTTACGAACTCGGCGTGTCCGAGGCAACGATCAAGGCGCATGTCTCGGCGATCCTTCTCAAGCTGAAGGTCGACAGCCGGACCCAGGCCGTGATCCAGCTCGGCAAGATCAACATGGCGATGGTTGCCTGACGGCACTTAAGGATTTTATTCCTTTTTGCTTTACGAGCGCGTGCGGCTGCTCTATGGTCTTTAGAGACTGCCGGACAGGATCATCCGACATTGCCGGCGCTGGGTGAGGCGCAATCATGCTTTCGCACGACAGCATATGGGCCGCGATCGACAGGCTCGCCGAACGACATTCCCTGACGCCGTCAGGGCTTGCGCGTCGTGCCGGGCTCGATCCCACCTCCTTCAACAAATCCAAGCGGATTGCGGCCGACGGCCGCATGCGCTGGCCTTCCACCGAATCGATTTCCAAGGTGCTGGAGGCAACAGGCGCCAGCCTGGACCAGTTCATGGGTTTTATTTCGCCCAATGGCGGCAGCGCCCAGAGCCTGCCTCCAGGCTCCTTTCCGCCCAAGGTGAGCTCGATCCCCCTGCTTGGCATGGCCCAGGCGGGCGCCGGCGGCTTTTTCGACGATAGCGGCTTTCCGGCGGGGCAAGGCTGGGACATGGTCGAGTTTCCGGCAGCCCCAGGGTCTGCGGGTGGCGTCTATGCGCTTGAGGTGCAGGGCGAGAGCATGAAGCCGCTCTATCGTGACGGCGACACCCTGATCGTCGAACCGGGCGCGCAGGTCCGGCGTGGAGACCGCGTGGTGGTCAAGACGCGGGAGGGCGAGGTCATGGCCAAGATCCTCGCCCGACAGACGGCGCGCGCAGTGGAATTGCAATCACTCAATCCAGAACATCCGACGCGTGTCATCGACATGGCGGATGTGGAATGGGTGGCACGCATCATCTGGGCCAGCCAATAGGAAAACGCACCTATGCGTCGTACCCTCATCACGATTGCCGGCATCGGCGGACTGTTCGTCTGGGCCTATCTGGTTGCCAATGCCGGCCATTGGCTCTCCGACGCGCCACCGGATTACGACATACAGGACCTTGAAGTTCCCGACCTGGATGACCTTGATCTGCCAGAGACCGGTGCTGCAGCGCCGACGGTAGAGACAGAGGGCGCAGTAGATGTTGCGCAAACCGCCACCGCCATGGCACCTGCGGGCACGCCGGATGCCGGAAGCGAAAGAGCGCAGGGTACGGTTCGGCCGATCGAGCCTGACGTCTTCGCCTATCCTGCCTTCGCCCCCGCCGGCAATCTCGAACGCATCGAGGCACGCCAGCCGCTGAGCGAAGAGAAGACGGCGGAGAGTGCCCGCGTGACACTGCTTCATCGACCGAACAGCCTGCAAGCCGGCATACTCGGCTTTGGCGCAGAGCAGCGGGTCCGGCTTGCCGATATCAAGGCGACCGATCCCGAGCGCACCTGTCCGGATGCCAGCGGTGGCACATGGCCATGCGGGGCCATGGCACGGACGCAGCAGCGTCTTTTCATCCGCAACCGCTCGGTCGCCTGCGAAACGCTCGGCAACGGCTGGCAGGGGGAAATCCGCTCACGTTGCTGGGTCGGCGCGCAGGATGTGTCCGCATGGCTTGCCAAACAGGGCTGGGCCGAGGCGGAGGCAGGCTCCGGGCTCACCGCTCTTACCGAGCAGGCCCGCAGCGAAGCGCGCGGACTTTTCGCCGCTGTCGCCCCCTGAACAAGGCCCGAGACCACGAAGTGCCGTGGCTGGCAGAGCTTGAAACAGCGCAAACCGCTCCCTACTCTTCGGACACAACAACAAGGAACCGATCGACGCCATGAGCAACCATGTCTCCCCGGAAGAAGCGCTGATTTTCGTCATGGTAATGGCCTCAGCCGTCGATAGCGCCATGGCTGAAAAGGAGCTGGTGCGGATCGGCCAGTTGATCGACATCCTGCCGGTCTTCGATGCTTTCGACAAGGAGCAGCTGATCCCGGTTTCGCAGCGTTGCGCCAGCATTTTGAGCGGCCCAGAGGGATTGGAGATCGCCCTCGAAACGATCAAGGATGCGTTGCCCGACCATTTGCGCGACACGGCCTATGCCCTGGCGGTCGAGATCGTTGCCGTCGACCTGTCAATCCGGCCGGAGGAGTTCCGCCTTCTGAAGTTGCTTCGCGACCGGTTTCGCCTCGACCCGCTCACCTGCGCCGCACTTGAGCGCAGTGCAACGGCCCGTTATCGCACTCTTTGACGGCTTCTCTCGAGGTCAGAACACCGGCCTTTCGCCCTGTCCGCCCGGCAGATGGGATCAGTAAATCCCGGTCGGGAAATAGCGCAGGTAGATCTCTTCCAGGCGGCCGTCACGCGAGACGGCTGCAAGCGCGCTTTCGAGCGCCGCCGACAAGCGCGCATCCTGCCCACCCACCATGATGGTCATCCCCTCGCCGAGGAACTGCTCCGACAGATAGGGGCCGTCGAACAGGTCGCAGCAACCGGCCGATGCGGGGCTTGTCATCCAGAAGGACAGTTGCAGGGCATCGGCGAAGACAGCATCGACCGTCTTGACCTTCAACGCCTCGAGCATGGCATCGCGGGTGTCAAAACCTTGCGCTTTCACATCGGGGAAGAAGGCCCGCAGCATGGCCTCATGCGCCGTTCCCTTGATCACGCCCACAGGCTTGCCATACAGGGCGCGCGCATCGGTGCGCGCCAGTGATGCCTGCTTGTTGGTGAGGAAGCGCGCCGGCAGCAGCAGATAGGGCCGGGTAAACCGAAAGCGCTCACGCAATTCGGACGTGACCGCCACGCCTGCCAGCACCGCCTCGCCCTGTCCACCTTCCAAAGCGGTCGCCAGCTGGTCATAGGGCAGAGCCTGGATCTGGCAGCGGTTCTCCATGCCGAGTTCGGCGCAGAGCGCCCGGGCGAGATCGACGTGGAAACCGGCGAGACGCCCGGTCTGATCGGTGAAATTGAAGGGCGGGAAATCGGCCGTCGTCAGGAAACGGAGCCGCAGGATGTCATTGACATCGGGTCGGGCGAGCCGCTCGCGCGCGTCAAACAGGATCGGCAGTTCGGTCATCTGCGCAACCGCGGGACCCACCATCAGAGGCAGGGCCAAGATCAGACGGGCCAGCAACTGCAAGAGCCCCGGCAATTCTAGGGATGAAACTTTTGCGCGCATCGTTAACACTTACTACCGGGAAAGCTAGGGGACGTCATCTTTTGCGATGACGTGTAGCAGTTTGGTCTGGACGAGGGAATACGACCCGCGGGCGGCGTTGCCATGCCGACCGACAGGAATGTTGCGCGCCAAAGGAGACCGGCACCCTGCGGCCGGGAACGCCGGTCCGCCGTTTAACGGCATTGGAGAACTGAAGGCAGAGGCACGCCTGCTGCATCGGCTCGGAATCGCCAAGCCGCTGATTGCCCGCATGGCAGACAGGGCCGCTAAACATCGCACAACAATCGAACAGGAACTTCTGGCCAGTGGCGCTGTGCAGGAAGATGCCTATTATGCCGGCCTGGCGCGGATGTTCGGGTTCACCTTCCTGGATGTCATTCCCGCAGATCTGGTCACCGACCTTTCCGGCCTCGACAGCCAACTCAAGCAACCTCGCCTCCTCCGGCTGCATTATCCGGACAGGCCGCCGGTCATGGTCGTGGTGCCAGAGATCCGGACAGCAGACGCTCTGGCACGACGCTTGTCGCGCGGCGGCGACATGGCGGGTTCCGTTGTGGTGGCAACACCGTCCGCTGTCCGGAGCGCCGTGTGGGCCGCAGGCGCGCGCCGACGATCCCGCGAAGCTGTTGGAGGGCTTTTCGAAAGCGCACGCAGCCAGTCAGCGCGGCTTGTGGTCACCGGCGAACAGGGCTTTCTCGCCGGCCTGCTTGCTTCCGTCCTGATTGTCGTCGCTTCGATCTCGCCGATGGCAGCGCTTCTTGTCCTGCATATCGTCATGTCGCTTTTCCATCTGGCCGCCCTTGCCTTGCGGATGATGGTGATCCAGCACAGCTGCCAGCAAGAGAAGGCACGCCGCAGGCAGGGCGGCACATCGGAAGGGCATGTGGCGGCACCAGAATTCCAAAGCCCAGATGGCCCGTTACCCGTCTATACGGTCATGGTTGCGATCTACCGGGAGGCGGCGGTCGTGCCACAGCTGCTGACCGCCCTTTCCGCGCTTGACTGGCCAAAGAGCCTGCTCGACATCAAGATCGTCTGCGAAGCCGATGACCAGGAAACACTGGCGGCCCTTCAGGCCGCACGTACGGGTCCGCAGTTTGAGGTGGTGGCGGTGCCCTCTTCACTGCCGCGCACCAAGCCCAAGGCGCTGACCTATGCGCTTGCCGGCGCGCGCGGAGAATTCCTCACGATCTACGACGCGGAGGACCGGCCAGATCCACAGCAGCTGCGCGAAGCCTATCACACCTTCCGTCTCGGACCGCCGGACCTTGCCTGCCTGCAGGCGCCGCTCGCCATTGCCAATGGTGGCGAGAGCTGGATCAGCGCGATCTTCGCGCTCGAATATTCCGCCCTCTTCCGCAAGCTTTTGCCGGCGCTCGGCCATCACCGGCTGCCGATGCCGCTGGGCGGCACTTCGAACCACTTCAAGACGCAGGCGCTGGTGAAGAGCGGCGGCTGGGACCCTTACAACGTGACCGAGGATGCGGATCTCGGCATGCGGCTTTACCGGGCAGGCTACCGGGCCTCGACCATCACATCGCCGACACTGGAAGACGCCCCGACACACTTCAAGGTCTGGCTCGGGCAACGGACGCGCTGGTACAAAGGCTGGCTACAGACCTGGCTGGTGCTGATGCGAAGCCCGGCCAGAACAGCGCAGGAGATGGGGCTTGGCGCGTTTCTCGTCTTTCAACTGCTCGTCGGCGGCATGCTGGTTGCGGCGCTCACGCATCCCGCGCTGATCCTGTTCATCGCGGTGGCCGTGACATCTCTGCGGGAGGTGCCGATCGCCCAAACCAATCTCATGACCACCGTGCTGCTTGCCATCGACCTGATCAACATTCTTGGCAGCTATGCGATCTTTTTCGTCCTCGGGGCCCTCCCGATGAGCGGTACCGAGAGGAAATCACTCGGACACCGCTGGATTCTCATCCCCGTCTACTGGATGGGCGTATCTCTGGCTGCCTGGAAGGCGGCGATCGAGCTGCGCTTCAAGCCCTTCTACTGGAACAAGACACCGCACAGCCCGAGCCGCGCGGCCACGACAACAGCCGGCCTTGCTCAGCCGAGGAAGGATTGCGCGGCGGTCACGTCGTCAGGCGAGAGCGTGTGATCGGCGTCAAGCGCGGTGAACGTGACATCGGCCCCGCACTCACGCAGTTGCTTCGCCAGATCCTGTGCCTGCGGCAGATATGGGTCACGGTCGCCGGCCGCCACGAGAATGCGGGCGGCGGACAGATCCACGTCCGGCAGTGCGTCGAGCACCGGCATGGGGCGGATGAGGATGGCGGTGGAGATGAGGCCAGGATGGAGGAGCATCGTGGCGGCAAGCAGATTGGCGCCGTTCGAATATCCGACAAAGGCGGTACGCGCCTTCGAGAGACCATAGGCCGGGCCCATATCCTTGATGAAGGCCGATAAGGCCTCCGCCTCGGCGCGGATATCCTGCTGGTCGAAGGAGAGCGGGCCGAACCGGCGGAAGAAGCGGGCAACGCCTTCCTCCGTCGCACGACCGCGCAGGCCGAGAAGCGTGGCCTGTGGCGCGATCTTGCGCCCAAGCGGCAAGAGGCTCGCCTCGTTGCCGCCCGTGCCATGCAGGAGAACAAGGCCCGATCCGTCGGGGCGCTCCGGCTCATGGATGCGATGGACGAAGGGAAGGTCGCGGTAGATGGTGCGCGGTTCACCCGGCAGCCCGAATTGCGGCAGCATGGGCACGATATCCTCCGGGCGCAGATGAAAATGCTCGGGGATGAACAGGGTCGTGCCGAGATCACCAGGCGCTTCATCCACTCCGAAACCCGGATCATCGGAGGCGAGTTCGATCAGGCAGCCGGCCGGTTCGCGGACATAGAGGGAGTAGAAATACTTGCGATCATGAACATTGACCGCATTGGCGTCGGCGCCCGACAGAACTTCAGCGGCCCTGTCGACGGCGTCTCGATCAGCCATCCGCAGGGCGACATGATCGATGGCCCCGGTGCCCGGTGCTGCCGGCCAGAAACCCGTCGCATCCCGTATGTCGAGGATCTGACCGCTGGCGGAGGTCATCCGGCGAATGGTACCTTCCTGCGCGGCCATGACGAAGCCGGAATACTGACCTAGGAAGGCCGAGGTTTCCTCGGGCTTTTCCGAGAGAAGCGTTGCGCCGTGAAGCGCCCGGATAGCGTCATCGGCCTCGATGCCGCGCATGGGCCAGACGGCGCCGGCGGCCACGGCTTCGGTGCCGACCAGCTTGACGATGATGCCGTCGGGATCGGTCAGGCGCAGGACCGGTTCGCCGAATTCGAGGCTGGGCCCCGTTGCGGCGACGCCGAACTGCAAGGCCCGCGTCAGCCAGAATCCGATCGCGGCCGGGGCGATGGCAAAGGCGATTTCGCTCGGTGCTCCGTGGCCGACACGGCCGGGAGAACCATCTTCCCAGGCGAGAAAGGTGACGAGTGATCCGGGGCTGGCCGCTGCATCGCCATAGAAGAGATGGAGTTGTGCCGCATCCTCGAAGCCCCCGGTGCGCTTGACCAGACGCAGGCCGAGAAAACCACAATAGAAGTCGACATTGGCCTGGATCTTCCGGGTGATTGCCGTGATGTGGTGAAGGCCGCTGGTCATCGCTCTCTCCCTGTCCTACCCTTCCCATACATCAAATCATCGAAAGGACCAGACCATGGTGACACTGCTCGGGATCTCCGGCAGCCTGCGCAAGGGCTCGCTCAATACCGCATTGCTGCATGCCGCCACGCAACTGCCGGCCGAGGGCTATACGATCGAGGCGGCGGGCATTCAGGGCATTCCGCTCTATGATGGCGACCTTGAAGCGGCCGAAGGCATTCCGGATGCCGTGACGGCTTTGAAGGACAAAATCCAGGCCGCGGACGGCGTGATCCTGTTTACGCCGGAATACAACAATGGCATTCCCGGCGCCTTCAAGAATACCATCGACTGGCTGTCGCGCCCCTCTTCCGATATCGCGAAAGTATTTGGCGGCAAGCCCTTCGCGCTCGTCGGCGCGTCGCCTGGCAATTTTGGCACGCTGCTCAGCCAGAATGCCTGGCTTCCCGTATTGCATACGTTGGGCTGCCGGACATTTTCGGAAAAGCGGCTGATGGTGTCAAAGGCGCATACGCTGTTTGACGCCCAGGGCAAGCTTAACGACGAGGCCACAGCCAAGCGGCTGGGCGATTTGCTGGCAGCATTTGCGAAGTTTGCCGAAGAGAGGTGAACTTGGTGCAGCCGTTTGGGAGGAGGGTATCGCATGGAGACCAATAGAAGCTTTGTTTTCCAGCAAATTTCCGACTATGGGGCCAGTAATGAGAATGTCGCCCGTCTTACTCTTCAAACACTCGAACTGACCAAGATCTGCAGCTTAAAGCCTGATGCTAAAGAACAACTAATTCTCTCCGTCCACGAGATCTCACATAGGCTGGCAAGCGCACAAAACGCTGCGCTCGACCTAAGCACACGCGTGACGGCACAGACAAATGCGATTCAGTCTGGCGGAAACAGAGGACACGAGAGAGGGATCGAGATCCCCTACGTACCATCTCTGCAGATATTGTTTGAAGGTTATTACTACAATCTCAAAAATGTCGTTCGTGATCTGGGCGGTATTCCGATGAGGGTGCTGTATGGAAAGCGTTTTGAAGAAGCTTCTAGTTGGCTTTCTTTCAAAGAAAACAAAGAACCTGAAATATGCAAACATCTTCGCCGAATGGAATCTAATCATCCAGGGTACTCAACGGTTCGAGAGCTGATCAATAGAAATCAGCAGAACATCAAGCATATTGTATCCGTGCGTAATGCGTTGGAACAACCGGGCAAGCTTGCAGGCACAATTCGCGTTAAAAATTGGTCCGTGGAGCAACAAGGAATAACGCCTCCCTATTTTTACTACGAACACGCTCCAGAGCAGAGATACGACTTGGTGGGAGACATGGTTGCTGCCCACGAGGCTATTCTGACACTAGCGGAAACATTGATTGTTTTCGGGCTGATTTTCTACCTGCCGCAAGGATTTGGAATCCAGCACATAGGACCGAACAGGCGGGACCCGAAGACACCGATGGCATATCGCGTTATAGTGCTACCCCCAGATGTCACGAAACGATCGCAACCGTTCACCGGAAAAGAGGAATAGCTGAGAATCACTTCTTTTTTGGAATGATCCGTTGGTCGCAAGTTAAGAACCGTGGACCAAGAAGATTTTTGGAGCGGGTGAAGGGAATCGAACCCTCGTATTCAGCTTGGGAAGCTGCTGCTCTACCATTGAGCTACACCCGCGACGTGGATGAGGAATCCAACAGTTCGGCCGGCCTGTCAAGCGGCAGGCGGCCGAAAGCGGGATGCTCGTGGCCCCATACCTATCTTTAAGGCAGGCGGAAATGCTTGGACAGTTTCAGGCCTTGCGCCTGATAGTTGGAGCCAAGGCCTGTGCCGTAAAGGCCTTCGGGGCGTTCCTGCATGTGCTCATAGACGAGGCGGCCGATGACCTGGCCGTGTTCGAGGATGAAGGGCACCTCGTGGCTTCGGACTTCCAGCACGGCGCGGCTGCCGGAGCCGCCGGCAGGGGCATGGCCGAAGCCGGGGTCGAAGAAGCCGGCATAGTGGACGCGGAATTCGCCGACCAGCGGGTCATAGGGCGTCATTTCGGCGGCATAGAGCGGGGGCACATGCACCGCTTCGTTCGACACCAGAATGTAGAATTCGTCGGGATCGAGGATCAGCTCGTCAGCGCCACGGCTGTAGAGAGGCTCCCAGAAATCGAGCACATCATGGGCGTCCTTCCTGTCCACATCGATGACGGACGTGTGGTGCTTGCCGCGATAGCCGATCAGGCCTTGAGGCCCTGAGCCCTTCAGATCGATCGAGAGCGCAATGCCACCGCCCGAGACATTGGGCATGTCGCTGGCGACCAGGGTTTCAGCCTTGTGCAGGTCGAAGAGTTCGGCCTCGCCGAGCAACGCATGGCCGACGCGGAAACGGATCTGCGACAGGCGCGAGCCGCGACGCACGATGATCGGGAAGGTGCGCGGGGAGATTTCGAGGTAGAGCTGGCCCTTGTAGCCGGCCGGCACCTTGTCGAATTCCTGGGCGTAATCGACCATGACGCGGGTGAAGATATCGAGACGGCCCGTCGAGCTCTTCGGATTGGCGGAAGCCGAGATTTCAGCCGGCAGGTCGAGGCTTTCCATCAAGGGCACGATGTAGACGCAGCCGGTTTCCAGCACCGCACCATTTTCGAGATCGATCTCGTGCAATGTCAGCTTGTCGAGCTTCTCGGCGACGGTGCTGTTGCGGCCCGGCATGAAGCTTGCCCGGACCCGGATGGCCTTACCGCCGAGGCGCAGATCGAGACTGGCCGGCTGGATCTGATCCTGGTCCAGCATGGCCTCGCTTTTCAGCTGCCCCTGGCCGAACAAGGCACCGATGGCGCGGTCGGACAAAATCCCGGACTTGATGGTCATTTTTCTCAATCCTGTTTGGGCCGACAAAACCAAAGCCCACCAATTGACGCAAGGCCTGCGAAGGCGTAAGGCAGCCTTATCCCGTGGTGATTTGGCCGGTCGGCTTGCAGCCACGTTAAACAAGTGGCTAAATAGACCGGGTTCACAAAACCGGTCCGTATTCGCGACCGGTTTTTTTGTGTTTGAAAGGCACCCGCATGAGCAAGAACTGGCGCCCGGCAACGAAACTCGTTCATGGTGGCACGCTGCGCTCTCCCTATGGCGAGACCTCCGAAGCGATCTTCCTGACCCAGGGTTTCGTCTATGAAACCTCGGAAGCGGCCGAAGCCCGCTTCAAGGGCGAGAATGACGGCTATATCTACGCCCGCTACGGCAGCCCGACCAATGACATGTTCGAAAAGCGCATGTGCCTGCTCGAAGGTGCTGAAGACAGCCGCGCCATGGCATCCGGCATGGCGGCCGTTGCGGCGGCCGTTCTGTGCCAAGTGAAGGCCGGCGATCATATCGTTGCTGCCCGCGCCCTGTTCGGCTCCTGCCGCTACGTCGTCGAGACGCTGGCGCCGCGCTACGGCGTGGAATGCACCCTTGTTGACGGGCGCGACCTGAAGAACTGGGAAGACGCGATCCGGCCGAACACCAAGGTGATGTTCCTCGAAAGCCCGACAAACCCGACGCTGGAGGTTATCGACATCGCAGGCGTCGCCAAGCTTGCCGACCAGATCGGGGCGAAGCTCATCGTCGACAACGTGTTTGCCACGCCGCTCTTCCAGAAGCCGCTGGAACTTGGCGCGCATGTCGTTGTCTATTCCGCGACGAAGCATATCGACGGCCAGGGCCGCTGCCTTGGCGGCGTCGTGCTCTCGTCGAAGGAATGGATCAACGAGAACCTGCACGACTATTTCCGTCACACCGGCCCTGCCATGTCGCCGTTCAATGCCTGGACGCTGCTGAAGGGCATGGAGACCCTGCCCTTGCGCGTGAAGCAGCAGACGCAAACGGCAGCGGCGGTTGCAGACTTCCTTGCCGAACAGAGCCCTGTGGCCCGCGTGATCTATCCCGGCCGTAAGGACCATCCGCAGGCCGACATTATCGCAAAGCAGATGACTGGCGGCTCGACGCTCGTCTGCTTCGAGCTCAAGGGCGGCAAGGAGGCTGCCTTCAAGCTGCAGAACGCGCTGGAGATCATCAAGATCTCCAACAATCTCGGCGATGCGAAGAGCCTGATCACCCATCCGGCGACCACCACGCACAAGAACCTCACCGACGAGGCGCGGGCAGAGCTTGGTATTTCCGGCGGCACGGTTCGCCTCTCCTGCGGAATCGAAGACACGCAGGACCTGCTCGACGACCTGGCTGCGGCAATCAAAGGGTTGTGATCAGCGCCGAATGAGCGCCAGAAACCAAAAAAAGCCGGTCGCGCCTCGAAGCGCGGCCGATCATATGCCCTTGACGGGAGCTGTCGCGTCGTTATCCCATGGCAGTATGATGAAATACGAGGGCCGGCCTTGCCGCCATCCGACAAAGACACATCTTGTGATGATCACAGGCCTTTTTCGCAGGATGCGGCCATGTATCGCGCATTGACAAGAGACATCGAGGTTCTGGTCGAACCGTTTTATCTCGAAGAACAATCAGACCCCGATGACAGCCGCTATGTCTGGGGCTACCGGATCGTGATTGCCAATCATTCGCGCCAGACCGTTCGCCTGACCCATCGCTATTGGCATATCACCGACCAGAATGGTCAGGTGGACGAAGTCAGCGGCCCTGGGGTGGTTGGAGAACAGCCGCAACTCCAGCCTGGTGACAGCTATGAGTATTCCTCGGGCTGTCCGCTCGATACGCCCTCTGGCATGATGTACGGCACCTATCGCATGGAAACCGACGATGGCGAGGCTTTCGACGTCGACATTCCCGCCTTCTCGCTCGACAGCCCCGGCATGGTGCGCACGCTGAACTGACGGATGCGGGTTGAGTTCGGACGCTGCCAAGGCTATCTGGACCCATCGACAAGCGACACGTCAACAAAGGTGCATTCCGGCATGAGTCCAGATTATCTCGTCACCCACAATGGTGGCTTTCATGCCGATGAACTGCTGTCCAGCGTCATCCTGACACGCCTTTACCCGGAGGCGCGCATCGTGCGCAGCCGGGCACCGGAGTGGATCACGCCTGCCAGCGATCGCATCATCTATGATGTCGGCGGAGCCTATGACGCATCCGCGCAGATCTTCGACCACCACCAGCGCGGCGCGCCGCTGCGCGAAGACGGCCAGCCCTACAGCTCGTTCGGGCTGGTGTGGAAGCATTACGGCCGTGACTATCTTGCCGCATCCGGTGTTCCCTCCTCCGATATCGAGGCGGTGCATGCAGGCTTCGATGCGAAGTTCGTGCTGCCCGTGGACCTGATGGACAACGGGGCGCTCAGCCCCGCCAGCGCCGGCCCACTGGCCGGACTGACACTGCCGAGCCTGCTCGAGACCCTGAAGCCGGTGTTTGATGACAATGAGCCAGGCGCCGACGATCGCGGCTTTCACGCTGCCCTTGCGATTGCGCGTGCCTTGGTCGAAGCCGGGATCTCCCAGCGTGCAGCCAAGCTTCGCGCCGAGGCACTTGTCATCGATGCGATTGCAGCCACGGGCACGAGCCGCGTTCTCGAACTACCGATGGGCATGCCATTTCGCCCGGCGATCGTGAAGACGGGTGCGTCACATCTGCTCTTCGTCGTGCATCCCCGCGACAAGGACTGGTGCGTCACCGGCATCCGCCGGGCTGACGAAGGCTTCGAGCTTCGGGCCAACCTGCCGGCCGCCTGGGCGGGCTTGAGCAATGGCGAGTTGGAAGCCGCCTGCGGTGTCGAAGGCGCCAGCTTCTGTCACAATGGCCGCTTCATTGCGGCGGCCCGGACACGCGAAGCCATCCTCGCCATGGCCGACCTTGCGGTCGAAGAGGCACTGAAGGATACAAATACCGCCGTCTGACATTGGATCAGCCGAGATTCACAACGACGAAAGCCGCCGCATCCTTAAGAGGTGCGGCGGCTTTTGCTTGAGGGGCTTGCGACCGTTCAGACTTCCCTCAGGCGGCCGCTCGAATCGAGACTGCCGATAAGGGTGGAACTGGCTTTGTTGAGACCCAGCACGTCGACGGGAACGCCATGCGCCTTGAAGCGCTGAAGCACGCGGTCCAGTGCTGCCACTGCCGTAATGTCCCAGAAATGCGCATGGGTGAGATCGATGACGGCGTGCTTGCCGACAGCATCCTGATAGTCGAAGGCATCGATGAAGAGATCGGCCGAGGCGAAGAAGATCTGCCCGGACACACGGTAGGTGAGGCGCCCCCTCGCCTCGTCAGTATCGGCCTCGACGCGGAGCAGTGCCGAGACCTTGAAGGCGAAAAAGACACCGCTCAGCAGGACGCCGACGGCAACGCCGAGGGCGAGGTTCGCAGTGAACACCGTGACGATGACGGTTGCGACCATCACGGCGCTCGACATCTTCGGATGGACGATGAGGCTGCGGAGCGACGACCAGTCGAAAGTGTCGATCGAGACCATGATCATGATGGCGACCAGCGCTGCCACCGGCACTTGCGAAACCCATGGCTTCAGAACCACCATCAAGACCAGGAGAAGCACGCCGGCGAACAGGGTGGAGAGGCGGCTGCTGCCACCGTATTTGACGTTGCTGACCGTCTGGCCAATCATGCCGCAACCGGCAATACCGCCGAACAGGCTGGCCGCGACATTGGCGATGCCAAGCCCGGTGCATTCCATGTTCTTCGGGCTTGGCGTGTCGGTCAGATCATCCACGACGCTCGCGGTCATCATCGATTCCAGGAGGCCTACCATGGCGATGGCGAGCGCTGGGCCTGCAATGATCGACAGGGTCTCCAGCGTCAACGGCACCGATGGCCATGCGAAGACCGGCAGGGAATCCGGCAGCCTGCCGAGATCGGCGACCGTCATGACCGGCAGTTTCAGGACGGTGGCACCCACGGTCAGCACGAGAATGCAGACGAGTGGCGAAGGCACAACCGTTGTCAGACGCGGCACCAGATAAATGATCGCGAGGCCTGCTGCGAGCATGGCGTAGTTCAACCAGCCTCCGTGGACAATATGCGGCACCTGCGCGGCAAAGATCAGAATTGCCAGCGCATTCACGAAGCCGGTGCGCACAGACTTTGACACGAAGCGCATCAAGACGCCGAGACGGAGGACACCGAAGAGGATCTGGAAAAGGCCGGCCAACAAGCCGGCAGCAAGCAGGTAGGACAGGCCATGGGCGGCCACCAGCGGGGCCACGACCAAGGCCACAGAACCGGCAGCAGCCGAGATCATCGCCGGGCGTCCACCGGTAAAGGCAATCACGATGCCGATGACGAAGGAGGCGAACAGGCCGACTTGCGGATCGACGCCGGCGACGAAGGAAAAGGCGATGACTTCGGGGATAAGTGCGAAGGTGGCGACGGCACCCGCGAGCATTTCGCGCACGGGATTGGCGGACCACTCGCGGCGGTAGGCTATGAAACGTGTCATGAAAAACCACAGAATTGGACAACGGGCCGATCCAGGGGATCGGTCGGGGGACGGTTGCGTTGCTGAGGTTGTCTGGCGGATTGGCGGCCAGAAGAGCCACCCGGAATTGCACCGGGTCCTTGTGGATGAAGGCGTTCTAACGCGGGCGGGTTTCCATGGCAAGCATAGGAGGCACAACGTTTGGGGCAGGCAGGCTAACTGTTTGCACCTCATCCAATTCCAGAAGCAGCGCCAGCACATCGCGTTGACTGATCGGCCTGCCGAACAGATAGCCCTGAATCATCTGCGGCTTCAATGGTGCCAGTGTCTGCATCTGCTCATCCGTCTCGACGCCTTCGAGAACGCATTTGAGATCGAGCTTATCGCACAAGGCGATAATGGCCGCGACGATTTCCCGGCAGGTGGGGTTATCGGAAACCTTGCGGACAAAACTCTTGTCGATCTTCACCTTGTTGAGCGGCAGTTGGTCGAGATATTCGAAGCTGGAATAGCCGGAGCCAAAATCGTCGAGGGCGATCTTGAAGCCCGCAGCGGAAAGTTCCTGCAACACGCTGCGGGATGCGCCAACATCCTTGATCACGGCTGTTTCCGTGATTTCGAATTCCACGCGGGCGGGATCAACGCCGCGATCGCGGACCTCCGATACAAGTGACATGATAAACTGGCACTCAGCCAGGTCCTGGGCGGACAGATTGAAGGATATACTGATATCCGCTGGCCAGAGGTCCAGCGCGTTCAGCGCCTTGCCGAACAGGACACGCGTGACACTCTGGATGAGACCGGCGCGTTCAGCAGCACGAATGAAGCGATCCGGCGGGACCAGGCCGAGAGCCGGGCTCTGCCAGCGCGCCAACGCCTCGAAACTAACCACCCTGTTGCTGTTCAGATCGACTTGCGGCTGGAACAGCAGGTAGAGTTCATCTTCCAGCTTTGCCTCGCGCAGCGCCCGCTCAAGCGCGAGCGTCTCGCGCATCTCCTCATCCTGGCTGGCGTTGAAGACCGTGGTTTGCCGCCTTGCAAACTGCTTGCCGCGATAGAGTGCAAAATCCGCCTTTTCGTAGATTTCGCGGGCCGTCTTGCCCATGGCCGGGAAATGCGCGAAGCCGATGGTTCCGCTGAGGTTCAGGCGGAGTGGATGCATGTCATAGGAGCGACAGATGTCTTTGATCAGGGCGTTTCCATAGGCCTCGATCTGGGTCGATTCGGCTTCACCCTGGATCAGGATGGCGAATTCATCCCCGCCAATGCGGCCAATCTCGATACCCTGCATTTCCCGGCGCCCGAGGCGCTCCACCACTTCACAGAGAACCTGATCGCCCACGGCATGGCCATAGATGTCGTTGATCGACTTGAAGCCATCCAGATCGAGGATGCCGACCCAGAAAGGCCTCTGCTCCTGGACCAGCCTATCGATATTGGCAAAGATCGAGCGGCGATTGGCGATGCCCGTCAGACTGTCCCGGGCGGCAAGCTGGTCGGCCAGCAGGCGCGCATCGATCTGGCGCAGGATCGCCTTGCGCAGCAAAGTCGCCATGCCGAAGGAGGCGAAGGACGAAGCAACACCGATGAAGGCGAACTGATGGAGAACCTCTGGCGGGGCTTTGCTGGCAAACCAGAACATGGTGCCGATGGAGAGGGTGACGCTGAGCAAAGTTGCCCTCAGCGTGACGCCAGTGGTGGAAAATACGACGGCCATCAAGACGAAATAGATCAGTTTCTGTGGCTCGGAATGCGTCTGCATGTAGGCGACAACATTCACATACATCAGCAGATTGGTGGCAAGGCCCACCGCTTCCAGACGACGGAGCGGCGTGCGACCTACGGGCAGCAGCGCCCAACGAAACACCGCGTAGGCGATGGCAGTGGTCAGGCTGAGACCGCCAAGAAAGTAGAAATTGAAGCCCGTTTCGTCCCGCCAGTGCCCCCAGGTGACAAAGAGATAATAGGCCCATCCCGGCAAGAGGAAACCGCGCATGATCGGGCGATAGGCTTCGGCCATCGCTCGGCGGCGCGTAGCACTCGTCCAGATGCCGTATTGCCGCTTCAACGCTTTGATCGGGGAAATTGCCGTCCAGAGGCTCCCCTCTGCACCCCGATCGTCGGAGGCCCCTGAGGCATCGGCCCGGACACGATCTGTCGTGGTATTCTGCATTCAGGTCCCCAAGGCGCGTGGTCAGCAACCTATGAAACCCTTATTTAGAATAGATGAATACCGCGATAGGCGCGCCAGCGAGACTACCCCCCAATGCGCAAAAAAACATCATATGGGTGCTCAGGTCGACTGAGCACTGGAGCAGGTGAAGGCCGGCAAAAGCCGCCCATCACCGATATCGCCACAGCCCATCAGGCCGGCGTGAGCTCCGATGGCTCGAAATGGTAGTTCGTCGAGCAGAACTCGCAGCTGACGGTAACCTGCCCATTTTCCGTACTTGCTTCGATTTCCTCGGCCGAAAAACCCGAGAGTACGCTTTTCAAACGATCGCGCGAGCAACTGCAACGATCGTAGACAGGCTGTGGTTCGTAGGCGCGCACGCCCCGCTCGTGAAAGAGGCGGAACAAAAGCCGCTCAATCCCGATCTGCGGGTCGGTGAGTTCGTCGGCATCGATCGTATCGACCAGCATGCGCGCTTCCTGCCAGGCGTCGTCACCATGGAGATCGTGGTCGCGATTGTCGCCGTCACCGCCGTGCAGATCAGGCTGTCGCATGCGGTCCGGTGCCTCAGGCAAAAACTGGGCAATCAGCCCCCCTGCCCGCCAGGTTCGCCGCGGCTTGCCATCCGCATCTCGGTCGAAGAGTTCGGCAGCGCCCAAGCGCACGCGGGTTGGGATCTGCTCCGACTGGCGGAAATACACGCCTGCAATGTCTTCGAGCGAGGTGCCATCCAACGGAACGATACCCTGATAGGGTTGCATGAAGGTGCCCTGATCGATGGTGAAGGCAAGGAAGCCTTCGCCCAACAACTCTTCCGGCGACGCGCGCCCCGAGGCGACGGCGTCTGCGACGGCCTGCTCGTCGAAGCGGGCATAGGCGCGGATGTTTTCCGGCGTCGTGAAATCGGCAACCAGCAGGTCGACCGGGCCATTGCCCTTGGTCTGGACGATGAACTTGCCCTCGAACTTCAGTGAAGTTCCGATCAGGACAGTCAGTACGATCGTCTCGGCCAGCAGTCGAGCGACTGGTTGCGGATAGGCATGACGGTCGAGGATGCTGTTGATCAGTGGGCCGAGCTGAACGGCACGGCCTCGCACGTCGAGGCCCTCGACCTGAAAGGGGACCACGCGGTCATCGCCGGCGAAACCGAATTCGCCGAGTTCTGCTTGTCTCGTCGACATGAATGTACTCCCGGCGCAAGCGGCGCCACATGCAGGGCCAGAGCGGCCCGATCAGAAAGCGCACAAGTGGTGTCACCCATGCAGAAGGTCAAGGGATCCACCTCTGCGGTGGTTCTGCGGTAGCACTCGGTGTCAGATTGCGCCGAGGCACCAGGCCAGAATGGACTTTTGGGCGTGGAGACGATTTTCCGCCTCGTCGAATACCACGGACTGCGGACCATCGATCACCTCATCGGTGACTTCCTCGCCGCGATGGGCTGGCAGGCAATGCAGGAACAGCGCCTCATCCTTTGCCTTCTTCATCAGGTCAGCATTGACCTGGAAGGGCTGGAAGACGTTGTGGCCACGCGCCTTGTGCTCCTGGTTCATCGACACCCAGGTATCGGTGATGACGGCATCCGCACCGTCGACTGCACGATCGGCATCATGGCAAAGCAGGATCTCTCCGCCATTGTTGCGGGCCCAGTTCAGGATCTTGTCATCGGGTTCCGAGCCAAGCGGAACGGCCATGTTCATCCGGTAACCAAAGCGGGCAGAGCCCTCGACCAGGGAGTGCAACACGTTGTTGCCGTCACCCGTCCAGGCGAGCGTCTTGCCGGCAATCGGACCGCGATGCTCTTCGATGGTCATGATGTCAGCCATGATCTGGCAGGGATGCGTGAGGTCTGTCAGGGCGTTGATCACCGGCACAGTCGCATGCTCGGCCATCTCCAGAAGACGGGCGTGATCGGTGGTACGGATCATGATGGCATCGACGTAGCGCGACAGGACCTTGGCCGTATCGCCAATGGTTTCGGCGCGACCGAGCTGCATTTCGGTGCCGGACAGGAAAAGTGTTTCACCACCGAGCTGGCGCATGCCGACATCGAAGGAGACGCGGGTGCGCGTGGAGGGCTTTTCGAAGATCATCGCCAGCATCTTGCCAGCCAGCGGCTTGCCTGCGGTTCCAGCCTTGGTTGCCTGCTTCCGGGTCAACGCATCGTCCAGCATGGTGCGGAGGTCTGCTGCGGAGACTGCGGAAAGATCGAGGAAATGCTTCGGGGATGCCATCTAAACTACCTGTTCTCGGCTTTCTCGGTATTGTGGTCCGGTCGTATCACGCAGACTTGGCGAGGGTTTCACGCACGCGCTCTGCAGCGCGCTCGATGCGGGCGAGACCATCGCGCGCTTCTTCGGCCGTCACCGTCAGCGGCGGCAACAGGCGGATGACGTTGTCGCCGGCCGGAACGCCGAGCAAGTGCTCGGCGCGCATCGCCATGAGCAGCTCGACATTCGGAATCTTCGCCTTGATGCCGAGCATCAGGCCTTCGCCCCTGATATCCTCGATAACATCCGGGAAGCGATCCTTCAGCGATGCCAGGCCCTGGCGGAACACCAGCGCCGTGTCGCGAACATGCTCCAGGAAGCCGTCCGCAAGAACGACGTCGAGAACGGCATTGCCGACCGCCATGGCCAGCGGGTTGCCGCCATAGGTGGAGCCATGGGTTCCAGCCTTCATGCCTTCAGCTGCTTCATCTGTTGCAAGGCAAGCACCGAGCGGAAAGCCGCCACCGATACCCTTGGCGACCGCCATGATATCGGGCGTGATGCCGGCCCATTCATAGGCGAAGAGCTTGCCGGTCCGGCCGACGCCGCACTGAACTTCATCAAGGATCAGGAGCAGTCCGTGTTCATCGCAGATGTCACGCAAGGCTCGCAGCATCTCGACCGGGATCGGACGAATACCGCCCTCACCCTGAACGGGCTCGACGAGAACAGCAGCCGTCGCATCCGTGATTGCAGCCTTGACCGCATCAAGGTCGCCGAAGGGGACCTGATCAAATCCTGGCGCCTTTGGACCGAAGCCTTCCAGGTACTTTTCCTGGCCGCCGGCCGCGATGGTGGCGATGGTGCGTCCGTGGAATGCGCCTTCCATCGTGATGATGTGGAACTTCTCCGGATGGCCTTTGGCGAAATGGTAGCGGCGCGCCGTCTTGATGGCGCATTCCAGCGCTTCGGCACCGGAATTGGTGAAAAAGACACGGTCGGCAAATGTGGCCTCAGTCAGCCGCCGACCGAGTTCTTCCTGGCCCGGCACTTCATAGAGGTTGGACACATGCCAGACCTTGTCGGCCTGCGCCTTCAGCGCGTCCACCAGATGCGGATGGGCGTGGCCCAATGAGTTCACCGCGACGCCAGCGGCAAAATCCAGATAGCGCTCGCCCTTTTCCGTGATCAGCCAGACGCCCTCACCTCGCTCGAAGCGCATCGGCGCCCGATTGTAGGTCTGGTAGAGCGGCGTCGCATCAGCCATCAGCGGAGATCCTTCCTGGAACGGCCCATCCACTCGCAAAGCAGAAGGGACAAATTGAAAATGCCGCCTTACGGCGGCGCCGGCACTATCCGCACTTCGCATTGCAATGTCAACGAAAGTCACTGCTACAAGGGCTTGCGGGGCACATACACGGGCGCCGCGACAGCAAACCATTCGAATATTTCGACCTGTTGCATACTTGACTCACTCGTCCAGCAAGTTGGGGAAAACCGCGAAATCGATTCCAGATGATTCTCCCGACTCTTGTCACGGAGTCACCCGGACACTAGGTTAACTTTCAATAAATCGAGTTGATGCGGCGGAATTGATCACCAAAAGTTACGAGGCGGGCTGCCGCGGATTCATCCGCGGCGACGGTGACGGATTCTGCCATGAACACGCTAGCGGCGGAGAGATATGGCATGAACGCAAACGCGCAATGGTCAGATGACAGAGTTGAAAAACTGAAGCGTCTGTGGGCCGATGGCCTCAGCGCCAGTCAGATCGCAGCACAATTGGGTGGCGGCGTCAGCCGCAACGCCGTCATTGGCAAGGTCCATCGCCTGAACCTGCCCGGACGCGCCAAGGCCGGCGGCAGCACAAGCACGCCGCGTCCGGCAAAGCGCCCGGCGCCGGCGCCGCGTCCCGCCGGTTTTCCGGCACGCCCGCAGGCTGCAACGGCACGCCCCGCAGCACGGGCATCCGGTTCGGTCGCGCTGAAGGAAGATGCGGCGATCGAGATTTTCGAGCAGGCTGCTCCGCGTCAGGCGCTCAACGTGGTAGTGCCGATTTCGCGCCGCCTCGCCCTGACGGAACTGACCGAGCGGACCTGCAAATGGCCGATCGGCGATCCGATGAAGGACGATTTCCACTTTTGCGGCTGCGAGATCAACGACGCGTCGCCCTATTGCACGTATCATGCGAAGCTCGCCTACCAGCCGGTCAGCGATCGTCGCCGGGCCGCTCGTTAAAACGAGTTCAGTGATCATCAGACAGGCCCTTCGGGGCCTGTTTTCGTTTGTGCATACCGCATGCATCAAAAGGCCGCCCGCGGGTTCCCGGGGCGACCTTTTGCTGGAATACATGGCGTTCGGATCAGGCTTCCATGGAATAGCCCGCGCCGCGTACTGTGCGGATCACATCCTGCATGTTGGAGAAGTTCAACGCCTTGCGCAGGCGTCCCACATGCACATCAACCGTGCGTTCGTCAACATAGATATCATGACCCCAGACGCCGTCGAGCAGCTGGGAGCGTGAAAAGACGCGACCCGGGGAAACCATCAGGAATTCCAGCAAGCGGAACTCGGTTGGCCCAAGCCGCACTTCGCGGCTCTTGCGGTGAACGCGATGGGTTTCGCGGTCCAGCTCGATATCGCCGCAGCGCAGAACGCTGGACAGGACCTCAGGCTTGGCGCGGCGCAGCATGGCCTTGACCCGCGCCATAAGTTCCGGCGTGGAGAAGGGCTTGACGACATAGTCGTCAGCACCCGTGGCCAGACCGCGCACACGCTCGCTCTCCTCACCCCGTGCCGTGAGCATGATGATCGGAAGCCGTTCGGTTTCCGGCCGCATGCGCAGGCGACGGCAGAGCTCGATTCCCGACACACCGGGGAGCATCCAATCGAGCAGAAGCAGATCGGGAACCCGCTCCTGAAGCCGAATTTCGGCTTCGTCGCCCCGCATGATGGTCTCGACCTCATAGCCTTCGGCTTCGAGATTGTAGCGCAGGAGAACGCTCAGCGCCTCCTCGTCTTCCACGACAGCAATCTTCGGCTGCATCAGAACGTCACCTCGTCTCGGGACCCGGTTACTCGGTTATCGCACCGACTGATGAGGTGAGGTCTTCCTTCGGACGCTCGCCCTCGGGTGCTGCCCCGGTGGTCATGTAGTAGATGGTCTCGGCGATGTTCGTGGCGTGGTCGCCGATACGCTCGATGTTCTTGGCGCAGAACAGGAGATGCGTGCAGCTGGTGATGTTGCGCGGATCTTCCATCATGTAGGTCAGCAGCTCGCGGAACAGCGAAGTATAGATCGAGTCGATCTCTTCGTCGCGGTCCCGGATCGACTTCGCCTTTTCTGCGGAACGGGTCGTGTAGACGTCGAGCACTTCCTTGAGCTGAGCGAGCGCCAGATCCGATAGATGCTCAAGGCCGCGGGCGAGCTTGCGCGGAACGCCCGTCGCCTGGATGGCAACCACGCGCTTGGAGTTGCTCTTGCCGAGGTCGCCGACGCGTTCCAAATCCGCCGCGATGCGCAGGGCGCCGATGATTTCGCGCAGGTCGGCGGCAACCGGCTGGCGCTTGGCAATGGTGATCACGGCCTTCTCGCCGATTTCCTTTTCCATCGCGTCCATCAGGACGTCGTCGGAAATGATCTTCTGAGCGAGAGCCGCATCGGAATTCACCAGGGCGCGTACGCTTTCGGCGACCATCTGCTCCGCGAGACCTCCCATTTCGGAGATGCGGCGCATCAGGAATTTCAGTTCTTCATCGAAAGCCGAATAGATATGGGTCGAAGCCATCGCGGATATTCCTTGAATTGGGTTGGGCCGTGGGTCTGTTTTCGGCTCAGCCGAAGCGGCCCATGATGTAATCCTGGGTGCGCTGGTCATCCGGGTTGGTGAACATTTTGTCGGTGTCGTTTTCTTCGACGAGTTCGCCGAGATGGAACATCGCCGTCCGCTGCGACACGCGGGCCGCCTGCTGCATGGAATGGGTGACGATCACGATGGTGAAGTTCTCGCGCAATTCGTGGATCAGCTCCTCGACCTTGGCGGTCGCGATCGGGTCCAGTGCCGAGCAGGGTTCGTCCATGAGGATCACTTCCGGGCTGACGGCCACGGCGCGCGCGATGCACAGACGCTGCTGCTGACCACCGGAAAGGCCGGTGCCAGCGGCATCCAGACGATCCTTCACCTCGTTCCACAGGCCTGCCTTTTGCAGGGCAACGGACACGATCTCATCAAGGTCCGCCTTGTTCTTGGCCAGACCGTGGATGCGCGGGCCGTAGGCGACGTTCTCGTAGATCGACTTCGGGAACGGGTTCGGCTTCTGGAAGACCATGCCGACCTTGGCGCGCAGCTGTACGGGGTCAACCTTCGCGTCGTAGATATTCTCGGCGTCGATCAGGATATTGCCCTCGACGCGGCAGCTGGCGATCGTGTCGTTCATCCGGTTGATGCAACGCAGGAAGGTCGACTTACCGCAGCCCGACGGGCCGATGAAGGCGGTGACAGAGCGCGGACGGATCTCGATGTTCACATCGCGCAGGGCCTGCTTCTCGCCGTAGTAAACCTGCACATCGCGTGCGGTGATCTTGGATTCAGTCATGATTGGCGCTTTCGTCGTGGTCATCTTAGTCGAGAGATTGTTCATCATCATACACCCCCTTACCAACGACGCTCAAACCGGCGACGCAGAATGATTGCTACCAAGTTCATCAGGATCAGGAAGACCAGCAGGACGATGATGGCGCCAGAGGCACGCTCAACAAAGGCCGGGTCGCCGCGCTGCGTCCAGTTGTAGACCTGGACCGGCAGCGCCGAGGCGGGCTGGAAGAAACCATCCGGCGGACCGGCTGGGAATTCCTTGACGAAAGCCACCATGCCAATGAGCAGGAGCGGCGCCGTTTCGCCGAGGGCGCGAGCAAGACCAATGATCGCACCGGTCAGGATGCCCGGCATGGCGAGCGGCAGGACGTGGTGGAAGATCGACTGCATCTTCGAGGCACCCACGCCGAGTGCTGCATCCCGGATCGACGGCGGCACTGCCTTCAGCGCCGAACGTGTGGCAATGATGATGGTCGGGAGCGTCATCAGGGTCAGAACGAGACCACCGACGACGGGCGCGGACTGCGGCAGGCCGACGAAGTTTATCAGCACGGCAAGGCCCAGGATCCCGAAGACGATGGAGGGCACGGCCGCCAGATTGGCGATGTTCACCTCGATCAGATCGGTAAACCAGTTCTGCGGCGCAAACTCCTCAAGATAGATCGAGGTGGCGACGCCGATTGGCAGCGACAGAACCAGGACGATCAGCATCATATAGGCCGATCCGATGATCGCGATGCCGAGGCCTGCGGCTTCCGGACGCGTGTCCGAAGCATCCGGCGAGGTGAAGAAGGACCAGTTGAACTTGGTCACCAGGATACCGGCCTGCTTCAACGTGTCGGCAAGCGCCAGCTGCTCTGGCGAGACATTCCTGTCCAGCTTCGCGCTGTCCATGGTCACACGGCCCTTGTAGTAGCCGTCGATGCGTCCGGCAGCGAGCAAGTCAAAGGAGATCGTCTGGCCGATGACCGAGGGGTCAGCGAGCACATAGCCGCGCAGGTTGGCCGGGCCCTCCTTGGAGATGAGTTCGGCAACAGCTTTCGGCGTCAACCCTCCGGCCGCGAGACCCTTTTCGGCAATTGCATCACCGAGCGCCTTTTCGATCAGCGGGGCGTAACCAAAGGTGGAAACCTTGGCCACGGCGGCCCGATCGCGGGTGCCGGCAGGGTCGAGCTTGGCCGGGTCGAGAAAGACGTCAATCGTGATGTAGGTCTGCTGGAAGGACGACAGGCCGTTCGACAGGATCGAGGTCAGAAGTCCGACCAACGCGATGATGCCGAATGCAACGGCGGCCTTGCCGAGAAGGCGGAACCGGGCTTCGGCCCTGTTGCGCCGGCGTGTCCGTTCGTCCAGGTTCAAAAGAGACTTGGTCTGCCCCTTTGCGACGGGGGCTCCGAATGCGGTGAGGTCGGTCATTCGTACTGCTCCCGGTACTTACGGACAATGTAAAGCGCCATCACGTTTAAAAGCAGGGTGATGACAAACAGGGTGAGGCCAAGCGCAAAGGCGACAAGCGTCTCAGGACTTGCAAATTCGGTGTCGCCCGTCAGCTGGCTGACGATTTTCACGGTCACCGTTGTCATGGCTTCGAAGGGATTGAGATCGAGCTTGGCGGATGCGCCTGCCCCGAGCACGACGATCATGGTTTCACCGATCGCGCGGCTGGCGGCCAGCAGGACCGCACCGACGATGCCCGGAAGGGCGGCCGGCAGGACGACCTGCTTGATCGTCTCGGACTGGGTGGAGCCCAGTGCATAAGAACCGTCACGCAGGGCCTGAGGAACGGCATTGATGATGTCGTCCGAGAGCGACGACACGAAGGGTATGATCATCACACCCATGACGAGGCCGGCTGTGAGGACCGACGAGGACGAATTTCCGAGACCCATCGGCTGAGCCAGCCAGTCGCGCAGGAAAGGGCCAACGGTTATGAGGGCAAAGAGGCCATACACGATGGTCGGAATGCCTGCGAGCATTTCAATCGCTGGCTTGACGATGCTGCGCGTCTTCGGGCCTGCATATTCCGACAGGAAGACGGCGATCATCAGGCCGATCGGAACGGCGATCACTAGAGAGATCAGCGACACATAGAAGGTGCCCCAGAGCAGCGGCAGGATGCCGAGGTCAGAGCCGCCACGGAACTGCGGGTTCCAGACGGTTGAGAAGAAGAAATCCTGGGCTGGGTAGATCGTGAAGAAGACATAGGTCTCCACAACCAGAGATCCAACGATGCCGACGGTCGTCAGGATCGCGACGAGCGAGGAGATCATCAGGACAGCCTTGACGAAGCTCTCGCTGATGTTGCGAGCGCGAAGCTCGGGATCGATGCGGATGTAAGCAAGCGGCAGCGCGCCAATGGCAAGCGCAAGAACCGCGATGGACATCAGCATCTGGCTGAAATCGATGTCCTGCCGATAGGCCTTTGCAGCTTCAAAAACTTCTGCCGGAACATCGGCGCCGAGCGCAATACCGGCTTCGGCGAGGCGGGCGCGAATGTTGTCGGCGTCGAGCGCCTTGATGTCGACATCGGCACCAGTTTTTGCGTCGGCGTCCTGCAGGACAGCCAGACCATCACCAATGCGACGGACATCCGCCATAACGAGGCTATGAGCGCCACCTTCGGGAACCGAAGCGTCTGTGATCATACCGCTGATACGGCTGTCGATGACAGGGTGCTGCAGGGTGAGCCAGATCATCAGCAGGATCAGGGCCGGAACAGCTGTAACCAGCGCGACGGTCTGACCGTAGAATCCGGGAAGAGAATGCAGCTTCATGCCACGCTCGGCCGACAGGGCTATCGCCCTCCGTCGTCCAAGTCCGTAGCCGATTGCCGCAAGGGCCAATACGCCCAGGATGATAATGCTCACGTCCATCTTGCCCGCCATGTCTCCTGGAAACGGAAACCGGCGGCACGATTGTGCCGCCGGTCATTCGTCAGACTTAGTTCAGCGGCGCCATCGGCGTGCGAGCCTTGACGGCTGCCTGCGTCTTGGCCAGTTCCGGATCCGATACGAGGCCGTAAGCGGCGAGCGGGCCGTTCGGGCCAGCGATTTCGTCGGAAACGAAGAACTCTACATATTCCTGGAGACCCGGGATTACGTCGAGGTGTGCGTTCTTGACGTAGAAGTAGAGCGGACGCGAAACCGGATATTCACCACCAGCGATCGTCTCAACCGACGGAACGACGCCTTCCATGGTGGCGACGCGCAGCTTGTCGGTGTTGTTCTGGTAGAAGGACAGGCCGAAGACGCCGATGGCGTTCTTGTTGGCTGCGATGCGAGCCAGCGTTTCCGGATAGTCGCCGTCGATGTCGACCGAGACGCCATCGGTACGCAGGGCGTTGCAGGCCTTCTTGGCAGCGTCCTTGTCGCCGCCGTTGGAAGCGAGGATGGCTTCCAGCGTGCCGTCCTTTTCGCAGCCAGCTTCGATGACCTTTACGTCAAAGACTTCGCGGGTGCCGTGTTTGGTGCCCGGGATGAAAGCGAGGATCGGCTGAGCCGGCAGGTCGGCGCGGATCTCGTTCCAGTTCTTGTAGGGGTTGTCGACCAGCTTGCCGTCCTTGACGACCTTAGCTGCAAGCGCGCTGTGCCAGTCGGCAGCCGTGAATGCATATTCCGGACCTGCGATTTCCGAAGCGAAGACGATGCCGTCGTAACCGATGCGGACTTCCTGGATGTCGGTCACGCCGTTGGTCTTGCAGAGCTCGATGTCCGACTTGCTGATGCGCGACGAAGAGTTGGCGATGTCGATGGTGTTTTCACCCACGCCTTCGCACATCTTCTTACGGCCAGCGCCAGAACCGCCGCCTTCAACGACCGGGGTCGCGAAATCGGTGTTTTCACCGAAAGCTTCAGCAACGATGGAAGCGTATGGCAGAACGGTGGAGGAACCAGCAATCTGGATCTGGTCGCGGGCAATGGCAGCGCCGGCGAAAGCCACGGTGGCCGCCAATGCAGCGACGGAAAGTTTCAGAGCGTTCATGATCTTCTCCCAGAAGGGCTTGTGTGTCTTTGCGGCCGTTGCGGCGTCTGCCAAGCTTCGGCAGCTGCGTTCTAGCGGCTCTTGGCTCACGCTTTTATGTCAGTTCGATGAAACATTTGTGACAGCCCAAGCGATTGAATTAAATGGCAAAATTTCAATCGCCTTTTTCAGATCGAGAGTTTTATGTCAAAATCTGACGGTGAAGTCGCTGCCCTTGCCAATTTCGGACTTCACAATCAGCCGGGCCCGATGGCGGGTGAGGATATGCTTGACGATGGCAAGTCCAAGACCCGTACCCTTTTTCGACCGGCTGTCCTCGACATTCACGCGGTAGAAGCGCTCCGTCAGTCGCGGCACATGTTCGGCCGGAATACCCGGCCCACTGTCACGGACACTCACTTCCGTCGCGCCGCCCGGCTCGCGGCGGACTGTCACATCGACCACCTTGCCTTCCTGTCCATACTTGCAGGCATTCTCGATCAGGTTCTCGAAGACCTGAACCAGCTCGTCTCGATCTCCGCTGACTTCAAGTCGCCCTTCCGGCAGGTGCAGTCGGATATCGACTCCGAGATCCCCGGCAAGAGGTGCAAGACTGTCTCGAACATGGCCAAGCACCGGGCCGAGATCGATCTTCTCGGCCGGCGGAACATGTGCCTTCAGCTCCAGCCGCGACAGGGACAGGAGGTCGTCCACCAGTCGGCTCATGCGATTGGCCTGATCCAGCATGATTGCGAGGAAACGCTCACGTGCCTTGGGATCTTCGCGTGCGGGGCCCTGCATGGTTTCGATGAAACCGCGCAAGGAGGCCAGCGGCGTGCGCAATTCATGGCTGGCATTGGCGACAAAGTCACTGCGCATACGGTCAAGGCGGCGGAGTTCCGAGATATCGCTGAAGGACAAGAGAAATAGCTGCTCGGCGGCATCGCGCGGCTCAAGCGGTGCGACGCGCACAATGTAGGCGCGCTCGGACGGCAGACGCTCAGAATGCTCGAGCTGGTTCGGTGCACCCGTTTCGATCGTTTCGCTGATCATGTCGAGAATGCCCGGCGAGCGCCAGCGCGCAGAGACATGCTGTCCCGCAGCAAGGTCGCCGAATGTCCTTTGGGCGGCACTGTTTTGCGCCATCAGGTCGGCCCCTCGCCCGAGCACGAACACCGGTATATCGAGCGCATCGATCGTCGCCCGGATCATCGGCATGGGATCAGGCAGTGCGGCGTTTTGCGGCACGACCGGTACGGTCAATGCCGTATCGTCATCCGATGGGAAGTTGCGAACAAGGACCAGGCCAAAAAGCAGCATGAAGAGCACCACCGCGTAGCCTGTCGCCGCACCTGCCATATAGGAAGCCAGCGCGAGCAAAGCAGCGGCAAGGATGTAAATCCAGCTCGCCAGCAAGTGCCTCAGATCGCGGCGCCAGCCGCCTGTCATGTCTTCATTCGTCACGCGCCCGGCCTCATGCTTGCAACACAGACTGCTGATAGCGCTGATTCATGACAGATGTATCCCGGCTCTGCCATGACGCTGAAAGAGATACCCCCGTTGATGCACGCAATTCACCTCAAACGAACGCAGAAGGCTTGAAAGCAAAGGGCGCTTGGGCTCATTTAGGCCGGTCGAATAATTGTGCATGAATGGGAGAGATGCATGGATTCAAAGAGCGAGAGCCGTGCTGTGACCGTATCGATCCGGGGCGAGAAGCTGCTTTTCGATATCGACGCTCCGGATCTGCCGGCGGCGATCGATGACAGGGCGCTTCGATCCGGTGACTTTCCCTACGACAAGAAGCTCTCCGAGAAGGACTACGTGAAGGAGCTGACGGCGCTCCAGATCGAGTTGGTCAAGGTTCAGTTCTGGATGCAGAAGACAGGCATGCGGGTGATGGCGCTGCTTGAGGGCCGCGACGCGGCCGGCAAGGGCGGCGCGATCCATGCGACCCTCTCCTATATGAACCCCCGTTCAGCGCGGGTCGTGGCGCTGACGAAACCAACCGAGACCGAGAGGGGGCAGTGGTATTTCCAGCGCTACGTCTCGCATTTCCCGACCGCCGGGGAATTCGTGCTGTTCGACCGCTCCTGGTACAACCGCGCCGGCGTCGAGCCGGTCATGGGTTTCTGTACGCCGGATCAATATGAAAGCTTTCTCAAACAGACCCCGCGCTTTGAAAAGCTTATCGCGCAGGAGGGCATCCACTTCTTCAAATTCTGGCTGGATATTGGCCAGGAAATGCAGCTGAAGCGTTTTCACGACCGGCGACATGATCCACTGAAATGCTGGAAACTCTCGCCGATGGATATCGCGGCGCTGAACAAGTGGGACGACTACACCGCGAAGCGCGACCGGATGCTGAAGGAAACCCATACAGACCGCGCGCCCTGGACGGTTCTGCATGCCAATGACAAGCGGCGGGCGCGGCTCAACATGATCCGCCATATCCTTTTGTCGCTCGACTACGAAGGCAAAGACGAAGAGAAGATCGGCAAGCTCGACAAGAAAATCATCGGCAACGGCCCGGGCTTCCTCAAGTGAGAGACAACAGCGCGAGACGCCTTGCCTCACAAGGACAGGCGCCACGGCATGTTCGCCGGCTCACTGCCCCGGCAGGACCCGGATCGCGTAGATATTCACTCCACGACCCGTGCCAGCGATATCCCCGTTGATTACCAGGCTTCCCGGCGTCGACGGCGCCATGCCGTTTTCAAAGGAAACCCGGAAGAGCGCATCGATCTTCTGGGCATTGACGGTGAAGCGGTGGCGGGAGCAATCGCCCATGCGCGGGAATTCACAATCCACGGCAATCTGGACCGGATTGTCATCGACAGACTGCAAGGTGAGCGCGATGGTGGATGTGCGTCCCGCCAGTTCACGCAGCACTTCGGTCGGAACAGCAACCTCAACGGAACCCTGCTCATCGCCGCTGCGCGATACGAGGCGAACCGCTTCGCCATCGCTCGCGGTGACCACATCGACGAGCGCATTGGCTCGAGGGCGCAGCGCTGAGATCTGCGCCGGCGAAAAGACGTCAATCCAAGCGTCGGAAAAGCCACCGCGCGTGTCAATTGCCTGCGGCCCCTGCGGGGTCTGGCCAGCCGGATCTCCGGTAAAATCTTCGGATTCGACACGCGGCGGCGGATTGGGCACGCTGGTGTCACGCTCCGCATCGGTCAGCAGAAGCCCCGACGTATAGACCCACCATGCGCCCAGAGCGATGGCGGCAAGAAAGATCACGCTGATCATCAACCTGGCAACGGCACCGCGTTGGCGTCGTGGAGCCACGGCACGTTCGGAGCGCATGTCCGGTATAGGACCCTCATCTTCCAGGTGCCGATCCTGGCCTGATCCGACAGGGGATGCGGAGAAATCATCGCCGAAGGCGGGATCGCGGTCCGTGCGATCTTCCGCCACGGGCGCGGGATTGAAGGCTGCAAATCCCGGCTCCTGGCGCGCGCCGCCCTGCTCTGCAGGCCGTGGTGCGGTCTGCCGCGCTGCCGGCTGGATATCGAGGGAAGGCTCGGGTCGCTCCGGCGCAGATGGGGTGGGGGGGGCCGCCTGCTGCAGACGTGCTGCCGCGGCTTCAGCCTCAAGCCGGCGCATGCGCTCTTCACGCTCAATGTCGTGAATGAGGGCTTCCAGCCTGCGGCGCTGAAAATTGATCGCCTCGGGATCGTCTATGTTCTGCTTGCGCAGCCCGGTCTCCAGCGCCTGGCGGGCAGACTGATAGATACGGGCGCGGGTTTCAGCGTTATCGCGATCCGACCGCTCAAGAGCGTTCCTGATGGCTGTTTCCAATCCACTCATTGGGTGCCATTCTCCTTGGGGGACCGCTCGTGACATGGCTCTCTCATACATGACTCGGTAAACCCTCGATATTTGCAGGGCAAGTGCGGAAACTTGCCGGGGCGCAGAATAAACACAGGGAATACGCCCACGGCGGGGCCGAAACCGGGCCAAAAGACGCCCGGCGAGATGACTTTCCACCGTGTCCACGATCTGCTATTTGACGTTTGCGTAAACGTAAACTTCCTGGGAGGTGAAGTGATGGCCTTGCCGCCGATCCTGAAAGACACATTGAGGCTTCCTATCGTCGCCTCGCCACTCTTCATCATATCGCATCCGCAACTGACGCTCGCGCAGTGCAAGGCGGGCATTGTGGGCTCCTTCCCGGCCCTCAATGCCCGGCCAGAGGCACAACTCGACGAATGGCTGGCCGAGATCACCGAAGAACTCGCATCCCACAATGCGAAGTACCCCGACCGCCCCGCCGCGCCCTTTGCGGTCAATCAGATCGTGCACATGTCGAACAAGCGGCTCGAGCACGACCTGACGATGTGCGTGAAGTACAAAGTGCCCATCGTCATTTCCTCGCTCGGCGCCGTGCCGGAGGTAAATGCCGCCGTGCATTCCTATGGCGGGATCGTGTTGCATGACGTGATCAACAACCGGCATGCCAATTCGGCAATCCGCAAGGGCGCGGACGGGCTGATTGCGGTTGCGACCGGGGCTGGCGGCCATGCCGGAACGCTCTCACCCTTCGCGCTTGTTCAGGAGATCCGGGAATGGTTCGATGGGCCGCTGCTGCTGGCGGGCGCCATCGCCAATGGCGGTGCCGTGCTCGCGGCCCAGGCAATGGGGGCCGACATGGCCTATATCGGTTCCCCCTTCATTGCCACCAACGAGGCTCGCGCCTCTGATGCTTACAAGCAGGCAATCGTCGATGCGCATGCCACTGACATTGTCTATTCGAACTACTTTACCGGCATTCACGGCAATTACCTGAAGCCCTCGATCGTTGCTGCGGGAATGGATCCGGACAATCTGCCGGAAGCCGACCCATCGAAAATGGACTTCGACAAGGCAAGCACCGGGGCCAAGGCCTGGAAGGATATCTGGGGCTGCGGCCAGGGCATCGGCGCCGTGAAGGCGGTTGAGCCGGTTGCCGCTGTCGTCGACCGGCTGGAACGCGAATATATCAGCGCAAAAAAGGCCATTTGCGGCTGAGGCTCGCACTGCTAGCGTCCCCGCAGAATTCGATTTGCGGGGACCCCATGCGCCACCTGAAACTATCCCTTACGCTCGCCGCCCTCCTAGGGAGCGCTTTTTCCGGCCAAGCAGACGACGGAGCCTATAAGGACTTCAAGTCCTGGCAGGTCTCCTGCAGCCAGACCCGCTCCTGCACGATGCGGCAATTCCTCTCCGACAACCCGATATCCGGCTTCGAACTTCAGCGCAGCGGCAAGCCCGAATCACCCGTGACGCTGGTGATTTCACCCGGCGACAATGCCGTGACCGAAACCGCCGGGGAACCGCAGGCGACGATTGCAGTCGACGGGGCAGAACCGCTGGTGCTGAAGGGCGCCTCGGTCGTGGCGGATGCGAGCGCCTATGCGTTCAAACTCAGCGGTGACTTCATCGGCAACGGGCTCATCGACAGCCTGAAGAACGGCACGATCGCCACCATAACCCTCACGCGGGGCGACAAGAGTGCCAAGGGTGAGCTTCCGCTGGCCGGTGCGGCCGCGAGCCTCTTGTTCATCGACGAGTATCAAGACCGCATAGGACATGTGGACGCCATGACGGCCAAGGGGGACAAGGCACCCAACCCGCCCCTTCCGGTCACCGATCTCAAGACGATCGCCGAGCTGCCGGAGGCAATCCGCATCCATTTCGCTGAAGGCGCCGACTGCGCGGATACCGATCCCAGCATGTTCGATGGCAACGCGCTGTCGCACGCACTCGACGAAGACACGACGATCTATGTCACGCCCTGCGGCATGAGCGGCGCCTACAACATGCCCTATGTCGCCTTCGTCGATTCCTTCGACATGATCACGCCCCTTCCCTTCCCCGGCATGGTCGACGGCGCACCCAGCGCCAGCCTCCAGGCATTCAATCTTGCCTATGACTGGGAAAAGAAGCAGTTTTCATCCTTCTTCAAGGGTCGCGGCGTCGGCGACTGCGGGACCTACAGCCAGTGGCGCATTTCGGAAGGCTCCATGGGGCCGCAGCTTGTTCTGGTCGAGGAAACCTTCCGCGACTGCCCGGAACAGTTCAGCGAGACCGACGAGATCGATCCTGGCAGCTGGCCGAAGACCTGGCCGCTGAAGTAGCGCTCCAAGCGCTGCATAACGGAATGCCTGATGCCGGGGAAATTTTCCCCGGCCATGGAAAACCGGCTTGAAATCGCCCGTCAATCCCTGTATCAGCGCCTCACCAATCGCAGCGGGCCATTCGCCCGATTGCCGATGCCGCTTTAGCTCAGGTGGTAGAGCACATCATTCGTAATGATGGGGTCGCAGGTTCGAGTCCTGCAAGCGGCACCATTTTTTCTTATAGAATCCAATTGTTTAGATCGCGCGCCGAGTTCTCTCAGACGTGAGTGAGCACCATTTTTCGCGGCGTGCGACCTTATTTCTACCGCGACGTAGAAACGATCGGTAACGGAGTGATTTAGAAAACTTGGAACAAGTCGGCTATTACCTTCTCGTACAACAGCATAAATCAGCGGCGACCGATCACGCTGACTGGACTGAGTTGACGAACGAGGTAAGCGCCGCATCAGCCCTGGAGAGGGTCGCCCAAAGAGCTGGTTCCAAATCGCATAAGACTTCGACTAACCCGTGAAGTTGGATCGCTGTAGCTCGGTCCATGTCGCTGAAAGCGAGCTCGGTAATCCAGTCTCCAACAAACTGCCGCCATTCATTCAGATCAGAGAACGCATTTGCGGCAATGATGCCAATTCGAAATGACTGGACCATGTCCAGGTCGCTACCCGCCCGCCTTAAAGCGACGCGATTAAGTACGCGGACTTCGCGCGCAAGATCTTGGCTACGGGTCACGGCGGCGACCAAGGCAAGTCCGCTCAGCATACCGAAGTTCTGACCAGTGCGCGCATTGTCGCGGATTCGGTATTTTGCAGCCTTGATGCCCTCGGCCGCCTTCTGAGCCAGCTCTGGCAGCGTGCCGAAAACAAGACAAGTATTGACCAACGCGTTAAAGGCTTCAGGATCGGTCGCATCAACCGCTACACTGTGCCGGGCCAATGCCTCGAACTCAGGGGGTGCCTCAACCATCCGGTCAAGCCCTCCCTCAATTGGTCCGGGCAGATGGGCGAAGGGAAACTCTAGCTGTGAGCGAAGACTGCCAGCATCCGAAGACCGGACTAGTGGCTCCAGAGGCGTCCCCTGAATCGCATGGGCATGAAGGTCAGCCGCCCCAACCAGCCGCCCTGCCAATTCCTGTTTCCATTGCTGTGGTGTTGCGAAGTCAGGTAGCCAGCGTGGCTCCAGCCGCCCATCAATCGAGTTCTGCAGGTAGAATGGTGTCCCGCGGCCGTTATTCATCCAGTTTGTGGAGTTCCCTGGTGAGATACCTCCCCGCACGAACTCCCTTTCAATCAGGGATGCCTGCGCAATCGATGCGAGACGACGCCAATAAGGTGGCACGTCCCTGAGATATCCAAGTTGCGCAATAGAGCCATCCACGAAGACGAAGAGATTGGACAGCAGAAGAAGCCGGCCGTTAGGATCTTCAGGATCGTCGTCCCTGATCTGCTCAGCGATCGACACAAGATATGGCATGAGGAACGGGCTCTCTTTGAGATGCCGCAGGCCCAGCTCAAACGCTGCGGTCTGTGAAATCCGATCACCACGGTCAGCAGCCCAGGCCGTGACACGTTCCAGTATTGCTAGATCAAAGCCCTCCGGCAGTGAGGGCACCAAGCTGGCCTGCGATCCCGCTAGCAACGCTTGACGGAGTCCTTCTTCAGCATTCCATGCTAGCAGCTCCTTGACATGGCTTTTTGCCGAAACTTCAGCAAATGCGGTCATTGTGGCCGCATCTCCTCGAGCGCCGACGAGACGCTCATAGAAATTCAGCCCCCTCGGCGTGAGCGAGTCTTGTTTCGAGCTTCCCTCAGCCATTCCTGCACGTATGCCGAGCACGATCTGTGTCGGAGTGCGTTCAAAGTCCTGATGGAAGGTCTCGATATCTTCGAGATCAATTGGGCCAGCCGTAAGAAGCTCACGCCATCGATCAAGGTCTGCACCAACGGCACGATTCTCATTGAACATCTGCTCTAGCCTGGAGCATCGCGTCGCATCGTCTGCCGCAACATACCACAGGCTGCCAAGCGAGATCCTTTGTTCTCCTTTCGTCAGAGTTGGCTCTCCGGCTTCTGCATCAAAAGCGAGCAGCCATACGTCTCCGACCTCGTCAGCAACAGTTTCAGGGGTGGACCCTGGGTGAAAAACCCTGCTCACAGCCCTCATTAGCTCGTTCCTGGGGAATGACCCATCGACACCGGCAAAGTTGATTTTGGCCACAGTGCGTATGCCGTTACGCCCGCGAAATCCGCGATCAAGAATGAGGCGATCTTTGATTGTCTCGGGGAAGTAACTCAGAAGCTCGCGAGCGATAGCCTTTCGTTTCTCAGTCGTCATCGCCCCTCCTCTGGTCAAACTGTTCGGCAAATGCCTCAATATAGCTTCTGGCCTGTTCGACGAGCGCATCCAGCGATGCAGGATCATATGAATGCATCTGATCAATCAGAGTTTCTTCTATCCATGCCGAAAAGCGCCGCATTGACTCGCCGATGTTGGTCAGTGGTATCGACATGATGAGCCACGACATCAGCCTGTAGCGGTTTATGATTGTGTCACGGTCAGTGGCTGCGTCGAACCGGTGTGACCAACCCTGCAGATGCAACAGACGCAGGAGCCAGTCCGAACGCGCCCGCGCCGTTGCGTCATCTATCCCATCGTTCCATTGGGCCCGGACGCCCTCGCGCACCGTCATGAGCAGACTATCGAACCATGGTTGATCGGCCGGAAGCTGTAGCGAATCCGTCATTCTCAGGCGCTCTATGCTTTCCCGGATCGATTTGAGATGGGCGGTTTCCTGAAGCTGCCCGTTCTGGATTTGCGCCGCGTCCACGAGACGAAGCAGTTCCGTCAGACGCAGCGGAATCATCTGGAAACCGGCGCGACGTAGTCTGGTCTCTGACTCCGTCCGTTCTGCAGCGCTAATCGCGGCACCGCGCTCCAGCATATCGAGAAGATCAAGCGTGCAGCCGACTGATACAGATTTACCGTTCGTATCCACGTTGGCGAACTGGTTCAGCGCACGGTCGTCCACAACGATTAGATCAACCAGAGGGGCCAATCCAAAAACTCCAGCAGTCGGGTGCTCCGCTACGTGCGCGATCTCTTCATCTTGGTCATCAGCCTCGGGTCCTACTATCACCTTGCCGGATACAATGCCGTCGGCAAGTGTGGCTCTTATGCGTTCTATGTGCTCGATTGTTCCGTTCGCATAGGCCTCATGACGTATGAGTGCGGCGACGCGCTCCGCGTGGCCACGCGGTATACCGATCTTGAAACCAGCAATGCCGAGTTTTCCGATTAGCCGCAGGTGCTGCATGGTCGAAATGGCCAGATCGTCGAGCAAGAGCGTGGCGCCTGGCTGTATTGCGGGCGTCTGCTCCCATTGCACTTCGTGAAGGCCGAGGTAGTCCCTCGCCCTGGCAGCTTCGTCATCTGTCAACTGTCCCTGTGACAGAAGGGCCGTAACCACGTCACCACATGCGCACAGGACGTCGCTATATCCCGCCAGTTCGGCGTCTTCCTTCATCAGGGAGGCAGGCCGATGTACAGGGCCTGGCCTTACGACCACCTTCTGGATGCACTCTTCATCGATCGTGCGCGCAGTTTCGAGCAGCGCTGCCAGTTCCTCTCCCACGTCCTCCGTGAGGTCAGGATCTGGTCGACCCAGGACATCAACGATGAAATAAGCATCCTGCGAAAGCAAGTCTCTCAGCTCACGGGCCCTTCGTACCTGGGAGGGCTGATGGAACTGAGTTCTCTGGTGTTCACGGATCAGCCAGCGCAACGTTGAGTGTGGAATGACCGTCTGCTGGAACCGTTCGATAACGAGGTCAAGCCGATCAAGGAATGAAAGGACCAGCAGTGACGACGCTTCCAAGGCTATCCTAGTCTGATCTACTGCGCCTCGCACGCTAGCTTGGGGCACAACGCTAGCCAGAACCGGGTTAGGAGCAATGGAAGCAGCTGCCCTGCCGCTAAACGTCAGGAACAGACTGCGTCTCCTGGGATCAGCCTCGTCAAGACTGGCGAGGGCCGGTGTCAGCAACATGCTGATGGTGGTACGATTCAGTCGCATCGCCGCAACAAATAACGGCATCTGACCCCTAGACAACTGGTCCCAAGTCTCGCTTTCGTGGCGTTCCCAGTCAGGCCGCATATTCATGAGATCGTCGAAGGACATACGCTGCAGGGGAGCACCTCCCCCTCCATCAGATGCCTCGATCGCAGTTTTCAACCAGCCGCCGACCGCCTCGTCTTCTTCCCACCCATTCGAAACCGCAGCGTGATAAGCCGCCACGAGGATGGCAGCATCAGTTGGACTCTTCGCGACAGCCTCCCGGATTAGTTCCCGCGTCCTTGGGGAGCCAAAGATAGCACCGATTTGACCCGCCTCCAGGAGGTCAAGGGCAGAACGATCAGCCCTGCTGTTCCAGACACGCTCAACAAGGGGCGCGAGTGAACCCCAATCGCCAGAAGTGATAGCCACATTGATCTGCAGAGCGCGGTCGTTGGGATTATCTCGTTTTGCTAGCAGTGGAGCAAGTGCTTCCCGCGCGCGCACTAATTGACCTAGGCGGAACAGCGACCAAGCATAGATCTGGCGCAAATGGTCCGACCGATCGAGAAAATCACTATAGTCCTCAAAAAAACTGACCACTCCTGACCAGTCCCTGCTCTCGTGAGCGGCTCGGGCATACACGGATGCACTTTTAAAGTCGTTCAAACGATCGAAAAGTAGGCGAGCATATTGGGTGAGGCGAACCCAGTCCTTGCGTTCCTGAAGACGGCCAACGAGTGTGATCAGATCATCGAGCGCAGCGCTCGATCGGAACTGCTCTTCAGCTGCAGAGATCGTATCTTCGCCTCGCATTTCTGCCAAAGCGCCATCGAGTTTCTGGAGCTCCTCTTCAGTCGCCGTTCCGCTGGTACGAAGGTCAGTCAACTTCGCCTGTGCTTCCGGCTGCCGGTCAGCCTGTGCAAGTGCCCTTATCTCGAACGATGACACAGCCGTACTGCCGATAAGTGACGACAGTTTATCTCGGTTGGCGCCGATGTATCCCGCGAGCGCCCCCGGATCATCGTCCTGAAGTGTGAGGACGAAGCGTGCAATGAGAGCGTCGTTAACGTCCGGCCCGCCTTTCGCCTCGAAAGCGTTAATTGCACGATCTACAGCGGTACGGTCCAATTGCAGGCCAAACTGCATAGCCATTGGCACGCGATGGACCATGTCACGGGGGTCCGCCATGCTGCGAACCAAGCGCTCCCGTGCGGCAACCGCTTCTGCAGGATCCCGCAACGCGAGCCACAGCGCAAAGTCATCCGCATTCTGCCGCGCGGCATCGCATCCCAAGTCATCCGCCGCGCGGGATAACGCCGCGAAATTTTCGCGCGCGCTACGCAGGTGTTCAAGTGATGCAGCGTCCTCCCACAAAGGGAACTGTGCCCAGTCAAGAGGCGTGTGCTCGACCAATACTTTCCGCATCTCGAATGGAACTGCTGCGAGAAGGTGCGACATGCCAATCGAGTGGTAAAGTATTGGAGAATGCTCCATATCGGCCAGCGCTAACCGCGAAGTCGCATCAACCGCCTGATCGACCTCACAGTCTGCAATCAGACGCGCAATCGTAATGAACTTGCCATCGCCATCTAGAGTCTCGAACGCAGGGCCGCGATCTTTAATCCATAACACGGCGTCACGCGGAGAGAGACCATTAAGGGCAATCATCAATCTGGCTGTCTGACCGAGTGGCGTGCTGATAGCGGAAATCAAGTCGAGTGCGCCATCCTTGTCGCCGCGGGCTGCTGCAATAAACGCACAAGCAATTTTGATCTCATCGCCGGTTCCCAGACGACGGGCCTCTTCGACGAGTCTCCCCGCCTCATCTGGATCGTCGGAAGAAAGCAGACGGGCGCACCATGCGAGCACGTTGGACTTTGTCGCGTTGGAGGCATCGAGTAACTCGCCCTCCAGGATGTCACGAGCAATCTGGCTTGCGTCAGCTTTTGTATCGGCGCCTATGAAATAGCGCGATCTCCGCATGCGTAGAACCCGGTCAGAGGCGTTCCGATCAATGATTGGATTGACCACACCGCGTATCGGCCCAACGACATTGCGACGCAAGAGCTCCTGCACTCCATCGCTGACTTCATCGAGTTTTTGCGATTGTGCAACCCGCGGGTGGTCAGTAAGCCGAGGTCGCTGAACGAATTCCTTCAGGTGGACATACACGTCTGCATCACGGTCGGCGGGCGCCGAGATGCTGAAGTGGTCGGCGTCGATTGGAATGAATCTAGATGGCGACGGCAGCCCAAGATCGGAGCTGTCTGGATGAACCACCTGCCCCCAGAACGTCCTTTGCGTTTCGCCGAACCCGAGAACATCAAGACTGTTCGCCGTAGCGTAGTCCCTAAACCAGCTATTAAGGGACGCCAGATGTGGATCGTTTCGCCCCAAGCCGGACGTTGCGGCAGTTGGCCTGATAACAAGGGCGGCCTTGTTGGCAACCGAGGACATCCAAGAACCCTGATGGGGCGTGGCGATGAACGCAATTTTTCTGACACGGCTTTCGAAGCTTGCGGCAGCGGGATCGGCGGAAGCCCGCCCCTCTGCAAGCCGGAGCGTCTCCTTGATAATAACACCGCCCATACTGTGACCGACCAGAACGATGGCGCCCTGCTTCAGTTCTGGTACGGTCAGTAGTCGGTGCAGAATACTGGGGGCGCGGTCTTCGATCGCCATCGCAGCGCCACCACCCCATTTTACACGAGCAGCCGGATAACCTACGCTCCACGTCGCGACATTCGGCAACTCTTCAAGCCAATTTGGCCAGAACTCAGCACTGCCCCCCCTACCAGAAGTCCAAGTGCCCTCGACGTCACCTTTAAGCCCATGGATGAAAACCACGTGGGTATCCACGTGCTCAAACGATTTCTTCAGTGGACGCTTGATTTCAACCAAAGGCTACCCCTGTCCTCACTGGAAACGGTAGCAAAACGTGGCCCTACACCAAAAGAAAAAAGTTTCATTCCAATGCAATATCAACCATTTTGTCTGTTCGCTTGGAGTACGGTCTCGTACATCCGTTGCGTGTCCACGCGCTGGATCGTCCTTTGAGCCAGCGACCGAGCCTACGCCCGTATCAGCCGTAACTTCGTTTCGGCTATGCATGGAGATCAGCCGTGCAACACTTTGGGAAGTTCTATCGCTAAAAAGAGCGTGCGCAGGCATGTTCACCCGCATTCCCCGGCCCTAGGGAAGTACCTTTTTCGTCTTTGTTTCAATGGTCTAGCTCACTCATAAACCCTTCGGCGCAATTGACGCCCTTGCACCGCGTATCGCTGCGCGCGCCTGTTGACGGATAAGGGGTGCGCCGCCGAGCGTTGACTCCCGGCGGCGCTGCTCGGCGAGGAGGACTAGGCCCCGCTTTGCAAACTCATTCATCACAGTGTATCGGCGGCATCGCACGGGCTCGCTCGTGAGCGCGACGCCACATATCTGCATGTGATCCCCCGCTGCGAACCATGTTGGTATGGGTGCCCGCTGTTTTGCGGTCGGTATTGTCAATCTCCTCCAAGGATGCCTCATCTTGCGAAGCCATAGCCTTACGCCAGATTGCGGCGCGGTTGATTCCATCGCCCCTCTTGGCGCTGACCGAAGGTGCTACACTGGCCTTCTTGCGAGCGTGGGCGGCCAGTCCTTGGCGGGCCATCACTTTCTCAGCGTCTGTTAGCTCCTGGCGTGCCCGTATCTTCTGAGTAATTGCCGCCATCTCTTGTTCATTCGTCATGGTGCTGACTCCTTGTTAGGTGCGCCAAGCGGCGGCCAGGGCGCGGCGCGCGGCAGCGGCGATGGCCACGTTTTGTGCGAGAACTGCTCTTTCAATTGTGGCCTTGTAGCTGTCAGGTGTCGGGGAACAAACGATGTCCCACTTTGCCCGCCTGGACGCCCAAACCATCACCTGGCATGCTTTCTGAATCTTGCGTTTGGCACGGCCAAGAGCCCTTTGAGCCTTGTGAATTTTGGCCACCCGTGACACCGGTCAAAGCTCGTGATCGGGTGCCAAGAGAGCGGCGGGATCCGCGTCTTCGGAGCGAGGAATGGCGATACCGTGCTTTTCCGCTTCGCGGGTAAAACGTTCACGGTCCCTTTCGAGGTCGGCGATCTCAGCCTCCAGCGTCTTCGTTTCCCTCTCCCGCTCCATCTCCGACAAAGGCTCCCCTTTCATCGCGGCTACGGCTTCAGCAACGAGGTGGGAACGGATGATTTCACGGAATCCGAGGATGGCGAGTGCGCCGATACCGCTATCTGACTTGGCGAGCGCTTTTGAAATGTCGGACCCATGAACAGAGCCCTTGGGATCGGCGATAAGCGAAGGGTAAAACCACGTTCTTGCCTCCACCTCCCGAGCGTTGAGGAAGCTGTCCACTCTTACCTCCACCTCGCTGAGAGGGATCGGGGCCGCCAAGACATCGGAAAGCCGGTTTTTTTTCGAAATGATCTCAGCTTCGATCTGGTTGAGGTCCCGGCGGATCTCAGCGGCGGCCTTAGCTTGTGCGGAGAACAGAGAGGCGAGTTTAGTAGAAAGGGAGGCTTTCACCATGGGATCAATCCTTCAAATCGTGGGGGAGTGCGTTGTGGGTTGCTGCGAAGTCTCGGCAGCGAGACCAGATCCTGATGGCATGTTGGAAGATGTCAGAGAGTCGCTCCCGCTCCTCTTCTGCTTTTATTAGCGCTGCCTCAGCGGCCTTGAGGGCGGCTAGGTAAGGTTTTTCAGCCTCATCACCGAGGCGCTTCACACCGGGGACCGGCTCACGAACCTCTGCGAGCTTAGTGCGGGCTTCCGCCCGATCTGCGAGGGCGTAGCGGTAGGCCTCAGAAGCCCGCATCAGCACTGCATGTGCTGCGTTACGCTCGGCGTGGAAGCGCCGAAGCTTCTGCTCATCAATCGTTGCCATCTCTGACCTCCTGTTCGATGGATTCAGTATGCCGGGGTGTGGTGGGCAAGATCCTCAAGAAGCGTTGCCCACTCCTCAGGATCAATCGCGAAGAGCTTCCCGAATGGTTCGATCGGAGGGAATTTCTCCTCCATTGAATTCCAGAATTCTTCGGACCGACACTTTGGGTTCGTTGTGAGGGAATTCACCAGGGCGTAACGCCTGGGCGACTTTCCGAATCTCGGTAGCGGCTCGGCGTACGCTGAGATGTGGCCAAACCTGATTCCGAACCCATCGGATCCGCTCATTACGTGCGGCTACGGCAATCTTCTTCGATGCGCCCCGAGCGCCCTCCGCTAGCTCCAAAAGGTGCCCGATGTAGGGAGCAACTTCGGGCACGTTTTCGGCTAGGTTCAGCAGAATCCGGTTACCGGTGTTCCGGGCTTCATCACTGATGACGGAGGCGGGAATAATCATCGAACCTGTCCTGGCTTCACTCGCCTTGACCTTATCTCAGTGACCAACGACTCCAGATTCGCGCCGATCCCCTCCAACACTCTCCCCCGCTCCTCCATCCGGGATGCGATCCCGGTGAGGGTGACGGCGACCTCGTCAAGGCGGCTCTGTAGGCTCACCATGGGGTCCGAGAGCGAAGGTTCCGGCTCCGGTGTCACGGAGACGCCATCGGCGTTCATCCCTCTCATCCAGCGGTAAAACCGCTGTTTGGGGACGCGTACGCGGCGGCCGATTTTGACAAACGAGAGGTTTCCGCGCTTCATCTCACGCGCCACAAAGGGGCGGCTAAACCCAGTTTGTTCGCAGATCTCGCGAATTGTTAAGTAGGCGTTCATTTCGGTGCGTCTCCGGATCCTTCGGGATACCTGAAGATACAAGGCACCGGTTTTGCGGCCTATCTCGCATCCGGTAAGTCACCAGACGCGGCTGGAAGCATCAACAAGGCAGTACAAGGCCGCCGGGTCACAAGGGTCACAAGCTGAGGCCAGTTCTTTATGATGCTCTGCGATCTGGTCGACAGCACTCAGGTAACCTATTGATTTTTATAGTGGCCCCTCTTTTTTTGTTTCCTGACCTTTTACAGCTTGTGACCCTTGTGACCTTTTTAGATAAACATCTGAAATAACTGGAGCATTATGAGGTCACAAGGTGAGGGTCACATGCGGGTCACATGCTGGCTTGTGACCCGGTTGGAGAACTTGTGACCGGCCTTGTGACCGATGCTTGTGACCGAGCATGTGACCTCTGCGCCAAAGAAAAACCCGGCCTAGGCCGGGTTCCGAAGCGAGTTAGTCCATTACTCCACCAGGAAAATTATCAGGCTCCGGGGGGCCTGGGAGATGGAGCCGTACGAAATCCGGACTCGGTTCGGCGGCAAAAGCTTCCGATCGATAATAGACGGTGCGGGCGGCTTTCCTCCATTTAATCTGCGTGCGCCCGTTCTCGCCCGCTCCAATCTTGGTCCATCCTATCCGTTCTAGTGTTGCCGCAAGAACGCTTGTCGATATCTTATGGCCGCACTGTCTTGCGATGGCATCATTAAGGCAGTCCGTGGCAAGGACGGCTTCGCCGATGCCGAATCCGCCGAGACTAATGGCCTCCCTGATCTCCACTTCTGCCGATCCTCGGGATGCTTCAATCATGCGCTTCTTCCAGGTCGTTGTTTCCGGGGGAGAGGTTCGGTCGAAATCAGAAATATCATGGTTCAGAAGCCACGCCCGGATGACGCCGGGGTGATTGTTGATCGCTTCGTAAAACCGTTCAAAGTATGAGGTAGGCATCTCACGCCGGACTTCCGATCGGTCATTAAAACGAGTTTTCCAAATCGCCCACCTCCGGTCGTCATCCGTCAGGGCAAGAGCATCGACATGGTTTGTAAACGCCAGGTAGTTGGTGACATTCACCACGTTGAACTCGTCTTGGCCCTTCTTGTGGATTGGCACAAAGGGGTTGGTGATGAAGACCTTCAATTTATCCATGGCAGCGTGCCGGTTTTGGCCGGTAACCCGGATCTCCTCTAGAGCCTGGACCGCTTTACCGGTGCCCCAAGATGAGAAGCCGGAAAAGAGGGCGTCACTGCTGACGTTTCCGACGTTGGTCCGGCCCATTGCGGCAGCAAGTGCTTCGGCTATCGATGTCTTGCCGTCACCGGGGACGCCGATGAGAACCGGAACCCAGTTCACCTTGACACCGGGATGCTGCACGTTGTGGGCCATCCACTTTATGATGGTTTCGGCGCCATCCGGCACGATGTTGTGAATGTGCTCCCAAACAATGAACCAAGCATCATTAGTGTTGCAGTCGGCATCAGCCATCGGGACGAACGCTCGAAGATAAGCATTTACCCATTGCTTGCCTTCATACTCAAAAAGTGGCGTGGCGATATCAGGCCGGTACATCTTGCCGAACACCACGGCGCCGTTCAGGTATTCGACCAGCGTTTTTGATGCCGGGAATTTCTTATGTTCTGCGTCCCGACCATCCTTCGTGATCTTTACCGAGGGAGTGACTTTTGCCATGGAGAGGTCGAAGGCGGCACGCGAGACTGTCTCGCCAGTCCTGGTGTTAAAGAACTCGTTGTCAGAGGTGATGAATACCCATTCCCGCAACAGGTCAGCCTCGCCGCCCGTGAAGAAGATATGCCCTGGCACGCCCTCGTCATCCACGAATGCCTTCCCCAGCACCGACAGATGCGGTCCCTCATTCACGATGTGGTCGTACTGCTCGGCTAAGGCTTTACCCTTTTCAACGGCGCGCGCATTACGTTCGCCATCAGCGTTGGGATTGAAAACAAATTGCTCATCGGGAAGCGGGAAGTAGTGATGGCCAACGGTCATCGGGCGCCGCCCTTCCTTCTCATCCATGCCGCGTACCGCGAAGCTTCTTCCGCGACCGTCGTTCCCCTTAAAAACGTGCTGAGGGTTAAGAGGCCGGAGTCAGACACCAGCCAATCTGGAGAGCCGGAAATTGAGGCAGCCCAATTGTCTGAAGGATCAACCGTCAGCCAGAATCCGGCGGTGGTATCGGCGACTTCGAAGGCATCACCGTCCCATCGGAAGTTCCATCCTTCTGTCTCTGCGCGCCTTTCAAGCACGGTTCGACGGCGTGCACTCAAGGCAGCATTGATTTCGTGGATCGGTGGCAACTGGCTGAGGCTTCGAATGTCTGCGAGTTGGATGCGGGCTTCATCAAGAAGGGATTCGGCGATGCCGCGAAGGCGAGATGCAGCTTTCACGGGTCGGCCTTCCTCAACGTCTTCGACTGCTGCCTGGATGGCTTCTACAGCTCCGATGAGGGCAATCTTTTCCTGGAAACGGTTGGCTTTCGTTGTGCCTCCGGCTTGATTTCCATGCCTTGTAACGTTACGCATCTTGAATATCTTTCGAGGAGCCCCGTTCATTGACTTGCCGGTCGGACGGGGTTTTCTTTTGCCTAATGAACAGCGCGAGGCCGCGCCGCTTTTTGACGGAGGCCGACTAGATCGAGGCTGAGGCGAATTCTTTGAGTGCCGCCAAGCTGTAACGGATGCGTCCATTTGGCGCTTTCACGAAGCGGGGTCCTGTTGAAGACACGCACCGCAATTTGTGCAGCGTGCGTGGCGCATACGGACGGCCCAAAGCGGCGAGGATGTCCGAGGCGGTGTTTTGATCAACCATGATGTCGTCGGGAAGCGTGGCGATTGTCTCGCGGGCTTCGGCTACCAGGCGGAGTTCATTGAGTGCAATCATCGTGGAAACCTTCCGTGTCATCTAGGAACGGAAAGAGCTTTGCAGCGACACGGCGAAGATGTCATTGCGGTATTCTGCTAGTCGCCGCGGTTTTTTCTCTGCCGTCATCCATCTGATAACATTTGATATTTCTTGATATCAACCAATGGCCGGCAGATGGAAAGGATCATGTTAAGATTCGGGAGCTGCGGACAGGCCGGCAAAGAAAAACCCGCCTTCTCGAAGGCGGGTGGCATCGGCACTGAGCATAACCTTAGGCAGCGAGAGAGACCGCCTCACGCTCTTCGAATCGGAATGACATCTGCGACAGCGTCCCCCTCAAGCAGCGCTGCTATTCTTTCGCTTATCGCATCCGCCGCCAGGAGCAGCGCCTTGTCAGGGGTCCTTGCATAACGGGCGGTGACCCCCGCCGTCTTGTGTCCGAGAAGAGCGGCGATCACCAGTTCAGAAAATCCAAGCTCTACGGCTACGGTCGCAAAGGTACGTCTCAAATCATGGGCCGAGGCGGCTTCGATTTCGGCTCGTGCGAACAACTGTGCCAGCACCTTCGGCAGCCCCACGAAATGGCCGTCGCCCCGCTCTGCAGGAAACACCCATACCGCGTTAGATGGAGCGCTGGCGAGGGCCTGTAAGGCGGCCCTTCCGATGGCACGGGTCTGACGGCCAGTTTTGGTCACTGGCAAGCGCGCGCATTGGCTTGAACGGTCAATGAAGCTCGGCTCCAGCGACAGCGCCTCATTACGACGAAAGCCGGAAAGCAAAATGAACCGGACAGCGGAGACACCTACCGGTGATTCACCATCGGAAACAGCCTCGCGCATGGCGACCCCAAGCCTGCGGATCTCTTCCATTGAAAGGAACCGTTCCCGGCTCTTCGGTGCTAGCTTTCGGACATCCGCCACCGGATTGGCATCAATGTCATTGTTGCGCCGACCGTACTCAAAGATGGCCCCAAGCACAGCGATGCATCTGGCAGCCGCACCTTCGCCGCCGGAAGTAACACCGCCCCTTCCTGGCTTGCGAACCGCTGTCTTGCCGGTTGCAATCTCTGACTGGACCCGCTCGATGTCAGGGAGTTTGATGGACTTCGCAAGCCGGTTTCCGAGGGCCGGTCGGAGATGGTTCTCAATATTGGATCGGTGCGACGCCAGTGTATTAGGACGGAGCGGCCTTGGCCTGGTTTCGCAATCCTTGAGATATTCATCGCAGAGTTTGCCGAAGGTCTTCGCGCTCCTTGCAGCGCTGAGCTTACCGGCGGGATCGCCGCCCTTTACGATGTCGCCGCGATGTTTCGTCGCCTCATCTCGGGCTTCGTCCAAAGTGAGGTCGCCAACCCGCGCGATGCTAAGCCAGCGCACGACCCGTTCCTCACGCGTGCGATATTTGAGGACATACGTTCGCGTACCACCTGATGATGTTCGAACGCCGAAGCCAGGCACCACGCTGTCCCACAATACCTCCGCGCCACTTGACGGTGGGTCTATCGCGTCGATCAGCTTCTTCGTGAGTTTTGGCATATCCCGGTAGCTTCCGTGGTAGCAGACATGGCGCTAGATGCGCCTGCTACCGTATTGCTACCGCGCGCCAGGAATGTCAAGAAACGCCTAGGAACCTTTCGACATTCAATGTAACGGATTATATCATTATTTTTCAATTCTTTACGATATCAGACCGCATCATTAGTTATCGATCCGTATCAGCGCATATCAGTCTACTCATCATTCGTAATGATGGGGTCGCAGGTTCGAGTCCTGCAAGCGGCACCATCCACCTTCCTGGTCGTTGAATTTCCTTTTGTTTCGGCTTTTCAAGAGCTTGTTGGGCGCGTACTGTTACACAACAGGAATGCACACGCATGGTTTTTCGGATGGCAAGACCCACGAAAAGAAACAACAGCGCCAACGCTCAATTCAGGCAGCGAGTACCGACCGACCTAGTAGAGAGCCTTCGCGGTCAGGTCTTCGTTGCGCGTCTCCCGGTCGAGCTTGGGTCTTCCGAGACGTTCACTGTTCAGACCAAGATAGGAGAAACGGTCGTCTTCTCGCTGCGCACCGCGCAAACTACGCTACGGAACGCCCGGAACGCTGCCGCTCAACAACAGGTCAACGCATTCTTCGAAGCAGCCCGACGCGGGCCTGAAGACCTCACCTTCAAACAGATCAACGCCCTTTGCGGGGAACTGTATCGACATATCGTCACGCCCCGCGAAGAGAACCCACCGACCGCCCTTGAATTGGAGATCATGGCAAGCGATGCGCTGGAGGCTCGGTACAATATCGACCACTGCACTGAGGCGGGACGGCAAAGGGCCATCGCGGCGGTGGGTAAATGGCTCGACTTGGAGGCCTTCATTAGCGGGACGGCTACAAGTCTTGGCATTGCACTGAGCGAACGGTCGCGTATCGACTTCTTGGAGGCCATGCCCGACACGCTTGCAGAGGCAGTCAAGGTCTTGAACATGCGGCGAGCGGCGAACTATGCGCCCGATCCTACCACGGCACGCTATGCGCCTCTTGTGGCCCCGCGAAAGCCGGACGTGGTCGGAGGCGTTCAGACGTTCGATGAACTCTTCGACAAATGGAAGAGCATAGGAACCCATGCCCCGGCGACCCTCACCCGCTGGCGTGGCATCCTGAAGAGGTTCAAGGCGTTCGTCGGCCATGATGATCCGCGCCGTGTGACGCGTGCTGATGCGCTACGTTGGAAAGATGACCTTGTGGCGGCGGGTCTTCAGCGGATCGACATGTCTTTCCTTGCGACCATGCGCCGGTTGTATGGCTATTCGGTCGAAAATGCAGAGACCACGGGGATCACAGAAAACCCGTTCGACAAGGTGAAGGCAAAGCAGAAGGTCCAAGCCGGAACCGGGCGCTTACCCTTCTCACGCGAAGAGGTGGCGCTGATCCTGCGGGCATCACGGTTGAAGAAGGCCGCATATCTCCGCTGGATACCATGGCTTCAGGCTGCATCAGGCGCCCGTGTTGCGGAGCTTGCGCAGCTTTGGGGGTCGATGGTCGTCACGGTTGATGGCCTTCCCTGCATCAAGATCACCCCTGCCCCGGATGGTGGCCGGATCAAGAACGACACGTCTGAGCGTATCATCCCGATCCACCCCACGCTGATTGCGGATGGCTTCCTAGACTTCGTGAAGGCACGGGGCAACGGTCCTCTCTTTTACGGCGGCACCAAGGCCAAGCCAGCGGAACCGCAGAGCGACGAGCAGAAGCACCCGTCGAAAGGCGTCTCTAACAGGCTGGCGGCATGGGTCAGGGAGCTTGGCATCACCGACCCGCGCAAGGCCCCAAACCACGCATGGCGGCGCTGGGTAAAGACAGAGCTTGGCCGGACCGGATGCACCGACCGATTGGCCGACGCGATCCAAGGCCATGCAGCGGCGAATGAGGGTGGCCGGTACTATCACGCGAGCGCCGAAGACATGCTATCGGCAATCGCGAAGATTGATCTAGAGGCCGCTGTCACTGGCAAGGATCAAGCCTTAGCCATTGCCGCCCCAGCCTGAGCCGCGCCATTGGCCAGCCCGTCGACCAGTTCATTGAACTCGTGCCCGGCGTGACCTTTGATGTGCTTCCAGTGGAGCGAGGCGAAGGTCTGTGCAACAGCGTCCAGCTCCTCATAGAGAGGTCGGTTCGCTACAGGCTTCCCGCCTCCCCTTCGCCAGCCTTGGGCCTTCCAGTTGGCCAGCCAAACATTCATGGCTTGGATCACCTGATTGCTGTCGGATAGCAGCGTCACCTTCAGATCAGCGTTGCGGTCGCCAAGGGCGCGGAGACCGTCGAGGGCTGCCGTCAGTTCGGCCGTGTTGTTGGTCCCGTTCCCATAGAACCGGGCGGCGCTGTGGATCGCCTTACCTTGATAGACGATGGCGAACGCACCCGCAGCCGGACCTGGATTTTCTAGGCACGCGCCGTCTGTGTAGATTTCGACCGTCGCCTCTGCGGGAATTGCATCTAGGCTATTGGTCACGTGTTCTGCGGTCTCGATTGTACTCATCGGTGTTTCTTTCATTGTGGGGTCTGATGGATGAAGCGGTCTGGACGTGTGCGGCCCTGCCTCAGGCAAGGCTTGACGCTGCGCTGTGAGCTGCGCCCAAGACCGCTGGGATGTGGAAGACCGGATTTGGAAAGACCCGTGATGGTGATCACCTCTGACAGCAGCCCCCCACGCTCTTCCATAGGCTAAGCTTCACGCTGTGCTGTGAGACTGATGATCATGGTGGGATACCCTGATGATGATCATCCGCTTACAGAAGAGCGATAGGCTGAGCTTTTGGCAGAGCGTTAGGTTGTGCTGTCAGATTGGAGATGATGATCAGGTCCCAATAATCGGGTCTTCATCGTCTTCCCGGTCTTGTAGGCTAAGCTTACAGAATGGCCAAAGGCTATTACTATATAAGCAGAATGGGTCATCGACAAATCGACAATTAGTAAATGCGATCAATCGTTTATCTCGGATTTTGACCCATTTCTGCGCCTCGAATTTGGCCACCTAATTGGCCGGGGTCTCAGGCCGCAAGGACGGTCTTCGCAATGCGTGAGACGGTCTGTCGAGGTATCCCGGTCTCCCGTGCAATAACGGCTTGGGTATGGCCAGCCTTCAGCAATTCGCCTATGCGCCGGGCCTTCACGCGCACCTTCCGCGAGACCGACCGCGTTGCCACCGCCTTGGCCTCTTCGTCCTCGTCAACGAACGGCGTAACGGCATGGATCGAACGGCGGCGGGCGAACTCCGCTTCTCGCGCAGCCCTTTCGGCCACCTCGTCGGCATAGGCCGGGCAATCGCTGTTGAGGTATCGCCGCACGCTGCGCAAAGAGATGCCCATCAGATCGGCCATATACTCGCGAGAGGCGCCGCTTTCGGCCAGCGCTAAGATGGCTTTGTGCTGGAACTCGGTAGCATCACGCATGAACGGCATTTCCCGGTAGTCGGTGGACGCCAATTTCAAGCGTTGTCGGGTCGGCTGGGCCTGAGGTAGCCGCGACGGTTTCCCGTGCGAAAATCGGCTCGACCGCATCAGAAGGGAACGGCTTGTATTTCGTGATACGCGGCGGGGTCCGTTCGTTCTCGACCGCGTCAAGCTCTGCCCAAACGCCTAGCTTGCGGTCTCTCTTGAAGACCGGGATGAAGCCGGGGCCGTCGATGGCCTTGCGGATCACGTGAGCGCGGGTCTCGGGGTCGAAGCCTTGCGCGACCAGTTCCCGGCAAAGCACCGGCAAGGGGCTGCGGGTCGTGCTGCGATTGCGTTTGGAGGTGAGGTCAACGGTCGTGCCGCTCTCAACGTGGCGGGCCGTGTATGCGCCGACCAGTTCAATGATCACGGTCAGGTGGGTAGTCTTGTCAGTCATTGGTCTGGGTGCCTTGTCCAGATGGGTAGATGCGAAGAGACCCCCGGCAGTGATGCCGAGGGCCTTTCTTGGTGAGGTTGTGATGGGGGTCGATCAGGCTGCGTCGAGTGCACGCCGGGCCGCACCTTCACCGCGCCGGAGATTGGCTTTGCGGAGGTCAAGGCGGTTGCCGTTGTAGTAAGAGATCACTTCGCCGCGACCGGCACGCATGATGTAGCGGGACACGGTGAAGATGTTGCCGAGGCGCGGCGCATAGACGACCACGTAGTTGTTTCCTGCGCGGTCCTTGGCCAGATACCAATTCAGAGACAGCCCTTCGCTGAGGCACCGCTCATGGTCGTCGCGGTCAACCATGGCAGTCTGGCCAGAGGCGAGGTCTACGAAGACCGTCAGGCCGTCGTCGGAAAAGCGCACCGGGCGCTTGGTTTTGATGTTCTTGTGCATGTGGCTGGTGCTTTCGTTTCGTGTTGTGGGTGTGCGAGCGTCCTGCGCTCACATGCCAAGCCCCTTCCCCCGGCAATCGCGGCCAAGGCGCACCGGCAGGGCGCGATGATCCACTCTGACCAGCCACGAACAGGCGGAGGCGTCAGGCGGTGCGATGGTGGCGATTGAGGAAGAAAGGGCTTGGCGTGTCAGTGCAGGATGAGGAGCGGGTCGCGGTCCTCGAAGATGCGGGGATGGGCAAAAGACCTCGAAGTGATGTGGTTAGGTCGGCGGGCGGCGGGTCCCTGTCGTCTGTCCCGAAGGCGGGGGGTTAGGTCGGGCCATCGGTTGCGCCCAAGGCGAGGGGTTAGGATGCCCTGCGCCGGGCCTGATGCTTCTCAGGCGAGTTGTATTGATTGCAGACCAAAGGTGCGGGGTAATTCCCTGCGGACCTAAGTGACGTGGTATTGGCCGAATGCTCCAAGGGTGGGGGTATTGGCTGCGGTCCTCAGGTGCGGGGTTAGGTCAGGCCGTCGGCGTTCCTGATGCACGCCTAAGATGGGGGGTATTACCGTCGAACCTAAGTGGAGGGGTTTAGTCGTGCCGGGCGCATTCGTGCGGATGCAGACCAAAGGCGCAGGGTTTTGTGTGCAGACCAAAGGGAAGTGGTTAGGTCGGCGGTGGTCGTGCGCTGCCCCAAGGCGAGGGGTATTACCTGTGCTTCTATGGGTAGTCGTATTCGCCGACAGATCTATGGCGTGTGGTAATTGCCCGAATACCAAAGGTGAGTTGTAATTGTCCTGCACTCCAAGGGTGGTGGTTAGGTCCGCATCTCCGGGCTGCCGTCCAAAGGGAAGGGGTATTGATCCGGGACCGGTGTTGTCGCGGTGATGCTCCTCAGGTGTGTCGTTAGGCCAAAGACCAAAGGCGTGTGGTTAGGTCGCGCTTTCCGAAGGGGTGTCGTATTGCCGATGCCTTCGAAGGGGTGTGGTATTGGCCTGTCGTCCTCAGGTGTGTCGTATTGATTGCCAACGCTCCACAGGTACGTCGCAAATGGCCGGGCCTACCCCTCACGCTCTTCGCGGAACCTCGACCACTCCCAAAGCGGGGCGATGCTTGCCAGAGACCAAAGAGGAGTTGTTAGGTCTTTTGCCAGACTAGGCGAGCTTTGACATCCTGGGTGGACGGAGTTGATGATGCTGCACGATAGCCTGAAGTGAAACGTATCCAAGGCGCACAGAGAGAAAGACTTCATCGGGGCAATATGGTCAAACTCACCAATCTAATTCGATACGTGATTACCGCACTTGCTACGGCATTTAGCACGGTACTGCTGGAGCCGTTCCTATCTGCGCTTCTGGGTACTTTCGGGATCACTACGACGCCTTGGGCCGAGCCGTTCGCCGCGATAGTTCAAGACGTATTGACGACAGAATGGGTAAAGGCGCTGGGGTGGTCGATGATTGGTGCCTTCGCTGCAATCGTCTTACTTCGATTGGCGGCACGATTTGACCGCAGTCGGGCGCTCGACATGCGCGCAGCGGGTGTGAAGCTCTCGGAGATGGAGCAGAGGTTGGCGGAGTTGGAGACTGAGATTAGGCGGGGCGATACGTTACCGCCGTGGGACGCAATTGAGCGGTGGGTCAACAAGTGTCTGTCTTTGGAGTTGACGCTGAATAAGCTTGGCCTTGAAACCCCCCAAATCTCTTTTGACGCCGACCCCATCGGCTTCATTGAAAGAATGCGTCGCTATGCTTCTCGGATCGGACCACTAATCGAGGATGGTCACAGATGGCACGCGATAGCGGAAGCTAAGCAGGTTTCGGCTGAAATCAGACGTGAGGCGCCCGAGATAGGCAGCACAGCGGAACTGCTGATTAACAAACCGGCATAGGCCACCGCTCCCGCCCTGCAATCGGCCCTCACAGACGCGAGGAGCGCGACCAGAGAACGGCGGCGGTCATTGCCTATCGCTGTCCTGCCTCGCTTCCTTGGGCTTACTGGTGGCTGTTGCAGATGGCCAGCGTCAGCGACGGGCCTTGCGGTTGACGACCGGACGGGCTGAGAAGTCCCAGAAGAAGGCGAAGGCGCGGGTCTCGATGAAGAGATAGCGGCGGTTTGCGGCGACTTCGAAGGCGGCGGTCTGGATGGTCATTGGGATGGTCCTTTCGTTGGCGTTCGGCCCGCTTGATGCGGTGCCGATCACCATGACTATGCACGCCGAGGACCGGGTAACAACCACACTTGCCGATGTGAAAGCTTATTGTCTAGGCCATTGGAATAACTTGGGAATTGGCGACGGGATGCTTCGGGATGTGCAAGCATGTGGACGGGCTTCGGGCTGACTTGTGGTTGTCACCTGATGCGGTATGGTTACAACCCGGTGCTGCGCCTTGCCGTCGTCAGGTAGCGGGGGGCACGTTAAGAACTTTGTAGGACAGCCTATGAACAAGACCACAGAAAGAGCGCCAAGGCTTGATCTAATCGGCCACTGTTTGGAGTTCATACGGTCGGCGGTATCTGCGTGATCGCATTCCTGCTGGAACAACTCTCGCCGTTCGTTTGGGTCGCCGCTCCCACGTCAATTGGATTTTATGTCTATTTGTTTCTCTCAAAGCCGGTGATCCGAGACGGCGCAATACGGAATAGCGAGTTGTACGCCGCAATGTTTATGGCTCCATTGCTGGCCCTTGTGACCTCTCGTTTGATTGGTCCTCCTTTTCCGTCTTTCATGTTGTTCATTATTGCATACGGCTTGACGCTCTTTTTTGTATCCTTGCTCTTCGTGATTGCCCTGATAAGGGGCCGACACATACTGAAAACTTATGATGAGTATGACTATGTTGTAACTATACTGGTTATATGCGCTTTTTGCTTTTTTGATTATCTAAACTCTTACTCAGGGCAGCTTCATTGCACTGGCAGCCGGTGTCAGACATTTGCTCCAGTATTCGGTTATCCCCATCAAGTGAACTTTATCAGCTTTGCCGTCGGGGTTGCATTCTCTGGCAATCTGACCGTCCTATTTGTGAAGATTGCCCTTTACTTCCGAAAAGGGGAGCCTTGATTTGGCCGATGCGCACAGACCCGCGACCTTCCACTAGCCGGGCGTTAGGCGGTGCGGTCGGATGGGCTGCGGTCGAAATATGAACAGATGCGCCCGCGTGGATGATCCCTATAATGTTCAACGCTGAACATTCTGAAAAAGGGTAACGAAAGGGCCTCAGCCCTCCCGCAAGACCCGGAAGACGCTGGAGCGACCGATCCCCAACTCTGCGGCAATCGCATCCGCGGTCTTTCCCTCAGCCTTCAGACGCTTGATATCGTCCACCTTGCGCCGTGCGGTCGGTGCCCGGCCTTGATACTTGCCTTCCGCCTTTGCTTTGGCGATGCCTTCCCGCTGACGTTCAAGCATCAGGTCGCGTTCGAACTCCGCGATAGACCCCAGCATGTTAAGCATGAGCTTCCCGGTCGGGGTCGAAGTGTCGAGATTGAGGGCCAAGACCTTCAGGCTTACGCCCTTCTTGGTCAGCTTGCCCATGATCTCCATCAGGTTCGCCATGGAACGGGCCAAACGGTCGAGCTTGGTCACTACGAGGGTGTCGCCCTCCCGCACGTATTCAAGGACGCGCTCCAGTTCCGGGCGCTTGGTATCGACCGACGAGACTTGCTCTTGGAAGACCTTGGAGCATCCGGCTTCCGTCAGGTCGCGAAGCTGAGCGTCAAGCCCGGCGATCTGGTCGAGGGTCGAGGTGCGGGCATATCCTACGAGGGCGGCGGTCATGGGTCTGGTCTCCAGTCAGTGCCATTGAAGTCATAAACTGAATGATACCGACCGTCTCAAAAGTCAATACCCATTCTTGTGGCACTGCTTTTGGCCAGCCTGAGACAGTGCCACACGGGCAGGGTCTTGTGGGACTGGCTAGCGGTGTCGCGATGTTCCGGGTATGGCTTCTTGTATGGATGGAGAGCTTGCCCACATGAGAGCGAATAGACTTGCCTTGGCTGCACTAGCCGCACTGATCCCAGCCCAAGCCATGGCGGGCTTTGTCGACAATTACGCCAAGTGGAAGGAGATGCCGCAGCAATCGCAACTGGTCTATCTCGCCGGGGCGGTGGATACCCTCCTGCAAATCGCAATAGAGGGCGAGCCGAAGGATGACACGGCACGGCGCGAAGGCATCCTAACATGCTTCGACCGGCAAGCCTTCGACGCAGAGCGGGCCTTGGAGTTGGTCAACAACCACTACAAGGAATTCCCGGTTGATGGGCAGTACGGACCTTCACCGGTTCTTTTCTACGGGATCATTCAGATGTGCTTGCCGCAGATAAACGAGGAACGGGCCAAGCTCGGCCTACCGGCTGCAAAGCGCTTGCCACGCCAGCTTTCCAGAGACACGCCCTGACGCCAACCTGACCGGCTCTGGTCTGGCCATCGTGCCGCCCCTGCCTCACGCTATCCAAAGGCCGGGCCTCATGGTGAGCCGAAGCCACCCCGACCGCGAGGGCTGAGAGGATCGCCGGGCCGGGCCACGGGGGAACCTGCGCGCGCCTGATCAGGGATATGCCCGCGAGAATATCCGACCCCAAAAAACATCCGGGGCCTTCCTATCGCAGCCCCTTCAAGTCCCAACCGGTCGGGTATTCGTAACGCATCGCGCAACGCAAGCCGTTCGGGGTCGGTGCAATGTTGAGGTCGCAGCCAAGGCCCACGGCGATGCGGGTCAGCAAGCCGGGAAGCGGCTCATTCCGTCCGACCCGATCAATTAGGGCATTGCCATCGAATTGGCGCTTCAGCTTGCATCGTTCGCAGCCGACCCGCACCTTCAGGCAGGATAGGTCGGAGGAGAGGAAAGCACCTCGTTCTTGCGACATGGCTAGTCCCGTGAGACCGCCGCATATGGTCTGGTTAGAAGTCGTGTGGATGCCGCCGCCGCTGGGTATGGCGCAAGGCCGGGCTTAGGGCAAGCGTAAGACGTGGGTGTGCGCGAAGGACAATGAAAACGCTCGGGGTTATCCACCATGCGAGACTTCTAGTTACCCCGGCACTCTGGTAAACTTCATAGTTGTCTGACCACAAACGATTCCCTGCGCGCTCACGCGCAAACCGGCCACCTGAAAGATGATTTCTTTCAGCAAGTTAGGAGAACTTCGCATGGCACTTCCGGCCACCGCTCGACAGCTTAGACTGGACCTTGGAATTGAGATCGAAGCTGACGTAAATGGCATTGAGATGGGCATCCTTGAAAACGGGATGGCCTACTTAACTCAACGTGGTCTATCCGCGATTGCGGGGGCCGCCCGCTCCACCATCCAAGAGATCAGCAAAGAGTGGGAAGACAATTTCGGCTTTGAATATGAGGCACGCAGCCGCGCAAGCTTCTTCGCAAACTATCTGCGGGAGGCGGGTTATGACGCGCCGACGCTCTACATGGAGATCGAGCGCAACGGCTCTGCCCATTACGCATATCCTGAACTCGTTTGCATGGCTTTTATCGAGTTCTTCGCCTTCGAGTCACAGCGCACCAACGAGACGGCGCTTGCCAATTTCAGGCGACTGGCGCGCTACGGCCTTAATAAGTTCATCTACGACGCGCTTGGTTATCGTCCAACCGACCAATGGCAGTACTTCAACGACCGGGTGTCCCTGTTGCAGGATGCATCCCCACCTGAGCACTTCATCTTGTTCAAAGAAACGACCGGCATGGTTGTCGACTTGATCAGAGCTGGTCTCCCGGTCAGCGAAAAAACTATTCCTGACATCAGTGTCGGTTCACACTGGGGTCGTTACTGGACCGATACAGACTTGGATACCAAGTACGGCCAGAGGATCAGATTCCAACACAACTACCCGTCATACTATCCGCAGTCGGTGAGCAATCCGCAGACCCCTTGGGCTTATCCTGACGAAGCCCTGGCTGAATTTCGGCGTTGGTTCCGTACTGTGTACCTGCCAACCAAGTACCCTGAGTACATCCTCAAGAAGGCCAACGTATTGGCCGGAGGCAAGTCACAAGCAGAGCAGATCGCTGGCATCTACAAGCCAAAGGAAATTGCAGGGAAGTGATCCGCGCGCCATTTCTGATTACAGCGACGCCCCCCTGTGGGCTGCGCTGCCTTGGCTAAAATTGCGAGTTGACAGTCCCGGAGGTCGTGATGCACAGAACTGTTACACACGCGTCTAGTTCGAGTTCTTGAAAGCCAAGGTTTTCAGGGGAAATGGCTGATAGGCCCCGCTTCCTGCAAGCGGCACCATTTTTCCAAATCCACAACACAGTACTATCATCACATCAGTCGTACGTGTGTCACCTGGTTGTGCGTTGGCGCCGAATCGCACTTTCCGGATCGCTCAATTCGTGGCAGGAGAAGCCCGGGCGCGGGTGCCGTAGGTTCTAGTACGGGCTCGGGCGGGTTGATTGACGTCTCTCCTGCTGCAGCGCGATTACGCTGCCGTCCAAATCGCCATAACCTGTCGCTCATGAAAAAGGGCCCCGCAAAAGCGAGGCCCTGGGTCAGAAATTGCTGCCTCACATCCAATACGGCGGTACGCCGTAGTAGTCGTAAACCGAGCGCCCGTTGTTGCGATACCATTCTTCGCTGTCATCACGGTAGCGGGGTGCTGCCTCGATCTGGTCCTTGGTCATGTCGATCCGATAGCCATCAAGGCTTTCATCGTAGGTCAGCTTTTCCCACGGCAAGGGATAGTAATCATCACCGATACCCCAGATGCCGCCGAAACTCAGCACGGCATAGGCGACACGGCCACCGCGCTTTTCCAGTACAATGCGCTTGACCGAGCCGATCCGCTCGCCTTCGCGACCATAGACTGCCGTGCCCTCAACCTTGTCGCTGGCGATCAAGCTCAGGGTGTCCTTGGCGTAGGGGTCTTGACCGGCAACAGTCGGATTTTCCTGCAACATTAGCTTTCTCCCTTGGTGAACTCCTGTCGGGGGAATAACGACTTGGGCACGCCTTGGTTCCCCTACCAAGGGGGCAGCGCAGAATTGTTGACGTTTACGTCAAGGTTAGATAGCGTGATCTGACTTGCGCCGTAGCGGCGAAAGCTTAAGCTTTCGGGTCCTGGGGAGGAACTCGTGCTACACCGGGTGCAAAAGACAATTCGGTTCGGGAGGAATAAATGACAGAAACCATGGGCCGCCTGAGCGGACGCGCCGCCGAGAAGATCTGGCTGAACTCGTACCCTGATTCAGTGCCCGCAGAAATTGCGCCTCATGCGCATGCCTCGCTCGGCGCTCTGTTTGAAGCAAGCTGCGCGCGCTATTCGGACCGCCTCGCCTTTTCCAGCATGGGCCGCAGCATGACCTTCCGCGAGTTGGAAGAGCAATCGCGCAAGGTTGGCGCCTGGTTGCAGTCGAAGGGTCTGGCCAAAGGTGACCGTGTCGCGGTGATGACGCCGAACATCCTGCAGAACCCGGTAACGGTTTACGGCATCCTTCGCGCTGGCATGATCGTGGTCAATGTCAATCCGCTCTACACGCCGCGCGAACTGGAACACCAGCTGAAGGACAGTGGCGCGAAGGCAATCCTTGTTCTGGAAAACTTTGCCCATACGGTCCAACAAGTGGTCGATCGCACCGGCATCAAGCATGTCGTTGTCTGCACCATGGGCGACATGCTTGGCCTTAAGGGACATATCGTCAACCTGGTCGTGCGCAAGGTAAAGAAGCTCGTCCCCGCCTGGACCATTCCCGGCCATACGAGCTTCAAGGCGATGCTGGCTGAGGGCGCGAAAAGGACGCTGAAGCCAGTCGATGTCGCATCCAGCGACGTGGCTTTCCTGCAATATACCGGCGGCACCACCGGCGTTTCCAAGGGCGCCACGCTGACCCACGCCAATCTGCTGGCCAACAAGCAGCAGATTGCGCTGTGGCTGGAAGCAGCCTTTGCCAGCCAGTCGCGGCCAGATGTTCTGAACTTTGTTTGCGCCCTGCCGCTTTACCACATCTTTGCGCTGACAGTGAACTCGCTCATGGGCGTGGCGTTGGGCGGCCATAACCTGCTGATTGCCAATCCGCGTGACATTCCGGGCTTTATCAAGGAATTGCAGGGCTTCAAGTCGCATATCTTCCCCGGCCTCAACACGCTGTTCAATGCGATGATGAACAATCCGGAGTTCAAGAAGCTCGACTTTTCATCCCTGATGCTGGTGCTGGGCGGCGGCATGGCAATCCAGCGGCCGGTGGCCGAACGCTGGCTGCAGATGACAGGGCGGCCGATCACCGAAGGCTACGGGCTTTCGGAGACGTCGCCGGTTGCGACCGTCAACCGGCTCGATGCGCGTGAATTCAGTGGGATGATCGGCCTGCCCCTGCCCTCGACCGATATCGAAATCCGCGACGAGGACGGCAACACACTGCCACTCGGCGAGGTGGGAGAAATCTGCATTCGCGGACCACAGGTCATGGCAGGCTACTGGGAACGGCCGGAAGAAACGGCCAAGGTCATGAGCGCAGACGGCTTCTTCCGCTCCGGCGACATGGGCCTGATGGATGAACGCGGCTATACCAAGATCGTCGACCGGAAGAAGGACATGATCCTCGTCTCCGGCTTCAACGTTTATCCAAACGAGATCGAGGAAGTGGCCGCGATGCATGCCGGCGTGATGGAATGCGCAGCGGTTGGCGTGCCGGATGGTCATTCGGGCGAAGCGGTCAAGCTTTTCGTGGTCAAGAAGGATCCGGCGCTGACCATCGAGGATCTGAAGGCGCATTGCGCGGCCAACCTGACCAACTACAAGCGCCCACGCTTTATCGAGTTTCGTGACGAACTGCCAAAGACCAATGTCGGCAAGATCCTGCGACGCGAACTGCGAGACGGAAAATAAATCGATTTAAATTTGGGGAGGCGCAAGCCTCCCCTTAGTCTTGATCCCGTCTCAAGCTGCTAATAAGGTCCCCGGCATCATCGTCGAACCAGGGACATTCCGATGCAATCTATCATCGACAAGCTGACAAGCGCGGCTGCTGCCACCCATGCCGAAGACCTGCGCGCGGCTTTCGCCGCCGATCCCGGACGGTTTTCGCGGTTTTCCGCATCGCTCGATGATCTGCTGATGGATTATTCCAAATGCGCGGTGAACGACGAAGTGCTCGACCTGCTGGAGGAACTTCTGCAGGCCGCCGGCGTGGCCGACAAGCGCGACGCCATGTTTGCCGGCGAACCGATCAACTTCACCGAAGGCCGCGCCGTTCTGCATACGGCACTGCGCAATCGCTCCAACCGCCCGGTGATGGTCGATGGCCAGGACGTGATGCCCGACGTCAATGGCGTGCTCGCGGCCATGGGTACGTTCGCCGAGGGTATCCGCTCGGGCGCGATCAAAGGCGCGACCGGTAAGGCAATTACCGACGTGGTCAATATCGGCATTGGCGGCTCTGACCTTGGGCCTGTTATGGCAACCCTGGCGCTCGCCCCCTTCCATGACGGCCCGAATGCGCATTTCGTCTCCAATATCGATGGCGCGCATATCGCCGACACGCTGAAGACGCTCAACGCCGAGACCACCCTTTTCATCGCTGCATCCAAGACCTTCACGACCATCGAGACGATGACGAATGCGCAGACGGCGCGCAAATTCATTGCAGACACTTTGGGCGAGGCCGCCGTCGGGCATCATTTCTGCGCCGTCTCAACCGCGCTCGACAAGGTCGCTGCCTTTGGTATCGACCAGTCCCGCGTCTTCGGCTTCTGGGATTGGGTCGGCGGACGTTATTCCATCTGGTCGGCGATCGGCCTGCCGCTGATGATCGCGGTCGGACCGGAAAACTTTGGCCAGTTTCTCGACGGCGCGCATGCGATGGACGAGCATTTCCGCACCGCCCCATTCCGCACCAACCTGCCGATGTTGCTCGGCGCGCTCGGCGCCTATCATCGCAAGGCCCTGAACTATCCAACGCGGGCGATCCTGCCCTATGACCAGCGCCTGTCGCGGTTCCCGGCCTATCTGCAGCAGCTCGATATGGAATCAAACGGCAAGAGCGTCACCATCGACGGCAAGCCGGTTCAGGGTGCCTCGGGCCCCGTCGTCTGGGGCGAGCCCGGCACCAATGGCCAGCACGCCTTCTACCAGCTGATCCACCAGGGCACGAGCGTGATCCCGGCCGAGTTCCTGATCGCCGCCAATGGCTTCGAGCCGGAACTGCGCCACCAGCACGAACTCCTGATCGCCAATTGCCTGGCGCAGTCGGAAGCGCTGATGAAGGGCCGCACACTTGCAGAAGCCAAGAGCCAGCTGACGGCGAAGGGCGTGCCCGACGAAGAGGCAGATTTCCTCGCGCCGCACCGCGTGTTTTCCGGCAACCGCCCATCGATCACCTTCGTCTATGAGCAACTGACGCCCTTCCGCCTTGGCAGCCTGATCGCGCTCTACGAACACCGTGTCTTCGTTGAAGGCGTGATCTTCCGGATCAACTCGTTTGACCAGTGGGGCGTGGAACTCGGCAAGGAACTGGCGACGGGGCTGTTGCCGGTGGTGCAGGGCAAGGTTGCTGCGACCGGGCATGACAGCTCGACAGTCGGGCTGATCTCGGCGCTGGCGGAGCGGCGACAGGGTTAAGCTGTTGCCAAGTGTGAGCACATCAACAAAAGGCCGGGAAGTTCCCGGCCTTTTTCGTTTACCACCATTGAAGGCTTAACTCAGAACCCGATCTCGGCCGCCGTCGGCGGGTTGGCCCCTGCCCGCGACACCGTCACGGCCGCAGCCTTCGCCCCGACCGTCAGCGCCTCGCGCACAGCCTCTTCCGACAGCGTCGCGACCTTCTCCTTGGTCAGCAATCCCTGACGCTTCAGAGACGCCAGAATGCCCGCGTCAAACGTGTCGCCTGCGCCGACGGTGTCGACGACTTCGACCTTGTTCGAGGGGACCGAGACCTTGAAATTGCCGGTATAGGCGGTCGCACCTTCCGCGCCCTTGGTCAGCACAACGAGCTTGGCGCCGCGTGTCAGCCAGTAGGCGGCGCGTTCGTCCTGTGTGCCGGGGAGGTCGAACCAGTCGAGGTCTTCATCGGAGAATTTCAGGATGTCGGACATGTCGGCCATCCGCGCGATGCGGGCCTGGTGGGCAGCCTTGTCCTTGATGAAGCCGGGGCGGATATTGGGGTCGAGCGAGATCACGCGGGTCTTGTGCTCGCGGGTCATCAGCGCCTCGTAGGTGGAGCCGCAGGGTTCCGGGATCAGGCTGATCGCCCCGAAATGCAGAGCCTCGCAGGTGTCGTCGAGGGTGGGCAGATCGGCTTCGGTGATCATCCGGCCTGCCGTGTTCTCGTCATAGAAAGCATAGGATGCCTGGCCATTGGTCAGCTTGACCAACGCGATCGTGCAGGGGCGCGAAAGCGTGGCGCAATAGCTGTAATCGACGCCCGAGGATTTCAGCGTGTCACGCAGGATGTCGCCCAGCATGTCGTCAGAGAGGCCGGTGAAGAAGCCCGTTTCGATGCCCAAGCGTCCAAGTGCAATCGCGGTGTTGAAGATCGCGCCACCGGCATAGGGCGAAAAGGCGCGCTCGCCGAGCGTGGTTTCGCGTGGCAACATGTCAATCAGCGCTTCGCCGCAACACAGGATCATCTCGACCTCCCAGTCATCTGTTTCAATCGATTTAAACCAAGTCGCATCAGATTTCCAGTGCGACAGCGAGCATTTGCTCAGGCGAGAGACGAAATCCCACCATTGCGGCCCGACCATTCGAGCGGCGCATCAAGGAAGGCCTCGACTTCCGACAGGGTCTTTTCGTCGAACAGTTTTTGCTCGCGAGCGACGGCAAGCACGTTCCGCCATGTGGCAATGTAGTGCAGCTTCACCTTGCCATCGTCAAAGCGCTGCCGAGCCTCGGGGAAGATGCCGTAGAAGAACAGTGCGATGCCGTGATCGACAACGCCGCCGGCAGCGCGGATGGCATCGATGAACTTGAACATGCTGCCGCCGGCTGTCGTCAGGTCCTCGATCACGAGAACGCGCGAACCTTCCGGCATATTGCCCTCTATCTGGGCATTGCGACCATGGCCCTTGGGGGCCTTGCGCACATAGATCATTGGCAGGCCGAGACGATCGGCGAGCAGGGCTGCGAAGGGAATACCCGCCGTTTCGCCACCGGCGATGCAATCAAACTGCTCGAAGCCGGCATTGCGCATCAAGGTCGCGGCGGCAAAATCCATGACGGTGGAGCGCACGCGCGGATAAGACAGAAGCTTGCGGCAATCGATATAGACCGGGCTCTTCATGCCGGAGGAGAGCTTGTAGGGTTCGGCTGCATTAAAATGCACCGCCTTGATCTCCCAGAGCATCTTCGCCACGAGATCTGCCTGGACGGCGGGGTCTGTGAAGGAAATCCGGGTCATCGCTTGCTCCTATCGGTCACGGTCCAAGCGCAATAGCAGCAAGCGGTGAAACTGACCAGAGTTTGCGGGCGCTTCCAGCATTGTTGTGCGGGCCGACACACAGCCCATATGCGCCATGGAACAATCGCGGTCTTCAGGGTTTTACCCGGCGCTTGCGATTACAGGAAGGTCAATCGAACATGGACAACTATCTCGTCATTCAGCCGCTCGTCGCCCTGATCGCCGGCGTGCTGATCCTCGTCATGCCGCGCCTGCTCAACTATGTGGTTGCCATCTATCTGATCATTGTCGGCCTGACGGGTCTCTGGCCGCAGTTGTCGACGATGACACCCTGACACAGATGAGGCCCGCATTGCTGCGGGCCTCATGCATTCTAGCGTTCTGAAATCGACTTACTTGCTCTTTGGCAGTTCGCAATCCGGACGGAAGGTCTTCAGATACCAGACCGGACGGGCGCAGCTGTTCGATTCCTTGGTCATACGCACCTTCGTCGGATTGGTCGTCGGGCTGGGCTGCGCCGGGGTAGTCGGGGCAGGCACAGTCGGAGCCGGTTCTGTTGGGACAGTCGGAGTCGGTTCTGCCGGTTCTGTCGGTTCTGTTGGAACAGCAGGTGTCGGGCCTGTAGGAGCTGTCGGGCCTGTGGGGGCTGTGGGCACAGTGGGCGTCGGGTCCGTTGGGACAGTGGGGGTCGGGTCCGTTGGCTCAACCGGGTCCGGCTTCGGATGGTGCGGCTTGTGTGGCTTGTCATGGCCATGGCCATGGCCGGGCTTAGTCTTGCCGGGACCCTTGCCAGGCTTTTCGCCGTGTTCCTTGCCAGGCTTGTGCTTGCCCTTACCGCGCGGCTTTTCGGCCTCGTGCTTTTTGCCCTTCTTGTCCCGCTCGCCCTTTACCTTGCCGTCACGCTCTTTCTTGCCGCCGCGCTCATTTGCGGGCTTCTCATCCTGCTTGACGTCGGGACGAGCCTGGTCTTCTTCAGTTGAGCGGGGTTTGTCGCCGGTGGTTGGCTGCGGCCGTTCGTCGTCATTCTTCTTGTCTTCGCCGCCATTCTGTTCGCGCTCAGAAGGCTTGCTTGCCTCTTCTTCGTCACGCTCCTTGGGTGAAGCGTCGTTGCCGCGACTTGCGTTGGTATTCTCGTTGCTGCCGGCGTCATTCCCGCTATCGGCCTTTTCCTTGGCCTTGCCATCATTCTGGTTCTCGGACTGTTCCTCAGAAACGTCCTTTGTCTTATCGGCAGACTTTTCTTCGTTCTTTCCGCCGGTCCTGTCGTCGGAGCTCTTCTCCTTCGACGTCTTGTCGCCAGATTTTTCTTCGCTCTTTTCGTTCTTCTGACCACCAACATCGGTATCGCGCTCGTTATCGCGTCCCTGCTGCTGGTTGCCGTCCTTCGAGCGATCGTTGTTGCTGTTGGAGTTGCTACGCTCGCTTTGGTTCTGCGGCGCCGCATAGGCAATCGAACCAGACAGAACGGTCGGCAATCCAACCGAGGTAGATGCGAACAGTGCCGAAAGCAAAACTACTGCGCTCTTGTTAACACTTTTCGAGAAAAGGTTAATGCCGCCACCGGATGTATTCTTGGAAGTACGCACTACAGAACTCCTCACAAAACTTTTCGACGACCACTTCGCCCTTGAGGAGATGTATATTCACGGAATTACTTTATTGAAACTGAAAATTTACAAATTCTAAACCATAGTAAATTTAACCAAATTCGTTCAGAAATCTATTTTTATTAAAAATTTAGGAATTAATACTATAATTATTGAGGGGCATTAAAAGCTCGACGCCCGCGCGCGCCTTCCGGCGGAAGCATACTTTAGGATTCTCTATTATTTTCAGGGAGATGAGGGGCGGCGGCTATTGGCCCACCGTCGCCAGGCGTGAGCGACGATCATGGAGTTCGCTCTCGAACTGCTCCGCCATCGGCATCGGTCTCGCGCATAGGATAGTCTGCCAGACACACAAATCGCCGCCGTCGGGGGACGTGCGGCGATCATGGACGAAAAGATGCAGGTGAGGTCAGACAACATCCCAATAGAGCGGGAACATCGGATCGAAGACGGTGACCGTGCCTGCACCCGTGACAATCTTTGTCGGAAACTCGACCGGTTCTTCACGTCGAACAAGGGTGACCGTCTCATCGTTCGGGAGCAGTCCATACCAGGCGGGACCGTTCAGCGAAGTAAAGGCTTCAAGCTTGTCGAGCGCCTCGTCCTGCTCGAAGACATGGGCAAGGCAGCTCATGGTGTTGATCGAGGTATAGATGCCGGCGCAGCCGCAGCCGCATTCCTTTAGCGGATCGACATGGGGGGCGGAATCCGTGCCGAGGAAGAAACGGGCATCGCCGGACGTCGCCGCACTGCGCAGCGCCAGCCGGTGACTTTCGCGCTTGGCAACCGGCAGGCAGTAATAATGCGGGCGGATACCGCCGACAAGAATGGCGTTGCGGTTGATGATCAGGTGATGGGTGGTGATTGAGCCTGCAAGGTTTTTATCGGCAGACCGAATATAATCGATCCCGTCAGACGTGGTCACATGCTCCATCGTGATCTTGAGTTCAGGCAGACGCTTGCGCAGCGGGTCGAGCACGGTGTCGATGAAGACCTTCTCGCGGTCGAAGATATCGACCTCCGGCGTCGTTACCTCACCATGGACGCAAAGCGGCAAGCCGATCTTCGCCATGCGCTCCAGGACCGGCATGGCCTTATCCATATCGCGGACGCCGCCATGGGAATTCGTGGTCGCACCTGCCGGGTAGAGCTTTACCGCCGTGATCAGGCCGGAGCGCTTGCCCTCCTCGACGTCGTCGGCATTGGTGTGCTCGGTAAGGTACAGCGTCATCAATGGTTCGAAGCGGTGGCCAGCCGGAATGGCATTGACGATCCGCTCGCGATAAGCTCGCGCATCCATCGTGGTGACGACCGGCGGCACGAGGTTCGGCATGATGATCGCACGACCAAAATGGCGGCTGGTGTCGCCGATTACACCCTCCAGCATCGCGCCATCGCGCAGATGCAGATGCCAGTCATCGGGGCGGCGGATGGTGAGTGAGCGCATGACAAGGGATCTCCGGCGGCTTTTGTTCGACCGGCCTTAGCATGTTCACCGATGCGATCAAAGGCCATCAGGCCACCCGGTCACCCGCAGTTTTCATCGCCTTCGCCGCCTCTTCCGCTTGCTCACGGCGGTCCTGCTCCATGATGAGCCGGATGCGCGGCAATGCACGGCTGAATGCGGCGACACATTCCGGATCAAACTGCGTGCCGGCCCTTCCCAGGATGTGTTCTACCGTACGCTCGAAGGTCCATGCCGGCTTGTAGGGACGCTCCGTGGTCAGCGCATCGAAATTGTCCGCAATGCAGACAATTCGCCCTGACAGCGGAATAGCGGTACCTGCCAGGCGGTTCGGATACCCCTGCCCGTCCCAGCGTTCGTGATGGCTGACCGCAATTTCAGAAGCAAGCTGAAGCAGGGAGGAATGGGAGCGACCGAGAATTTCGCTGCCGATCTGCGCGTGGGCCTGCATCTGGCGGAACTCCGCTTCCGTCAAACGGCCCTGCTTGAGCAGGACCGTATCCGGCATCGCGACCTTGCCGACATCATGCATGGGAGCGGCCAGCTTCATGTCATGGCAGAACTGCGACGGCAGGCCAAGCTCGATAGCGATTGCCTCGGAATAGGCCGCGACCCTGATCGTGTGGCGGGCCACATCCGGATCCTTGTAGTTTGCGGCCAGCGTCAGCCGGTAGATGATTTCCTGCTCGCGCTCGCGCAACTCGCCAACGGCTCGCTCCACTTCCCGCCTCAGCCATTCCGCCTGGTCGGCCAATTGGCGACGGGCGCGTGCGAGACTGACAATGTTGTGCATGCGGGCGTGGAATTCGACCGGGTCGATCGGCTTGGTCAGAAAATCAATCGCACCGGCATCGAGCGCCGCCATACGGGTCGTCATATCCTTGTCGGCAGTGATGAAGATCACCGGGATCTGCGCGTATTTGTCGAAGCGCACGATCTCCGTATAGAGTTCGACACCGTTATAGACCGGCATCTGGTAGTCGATGATGGCAATGTCGAATTCGAGATCGGGCAATGCTGACAGCACCGCATCCGGGCTCGAGAAGGGCAAGGCCTCGCAATTGTCGAGTTTTCCGACCAGTTTGGTCAGCAGCTTGAGGTTCGTGCCGTTGTCATCGACCAACAGAATACGCATGGTGACTTTCTCCGTGCTCAAGCAACAAGCTTGAATTTAAGGGCGCGGATTTCCTCGCCCAGCGTTTCAATGTCTGCAGGTCCAGGAAGCGGGCTCCGCAGAGCATTCGCCTTTACAGCGAGATCGTTCAAGCCGACGTTATAGGCCGCGCCTTTGATGGTGTGCAGTGCCCGGTCGATCCGCTCAGCGTCCTTACCGGCCAGTGCCGCCTTCAGTTCTTCGAGCAGGTCCGTCGCATCATCAAAGAAGGATATGACGAGCTCCTGGAAGACATCGGCACCGAGGGCATCGACGAGCTCGGTATAACGGGCGTCGTCCAGACCTTCGATGCCAAGACCCGGAAACCCGTCGATCGGCAAGACATTGGAGACATCGGGGTGCGGCAATTCCATAAAGACACTCTGTTCGGTCACAGTTTGAGATACGGGACGGTCGGTTCGACCGGTCGTGGCCTTGGCAATCATTTTCTTCAATCGATCCATGGTGACTGGTTTTGACTCGAACCCCGTCATCCCCGCTTCCAGGCATTTCCGCCGATCGTCGTCGGACGCGTTGGCAGTCATCGCGATGATCGGCGTCGCTGCTGAGGGGCCGCCTTCTGCAATGATACGGCGGGTCGATTCAATGCCATCCATCACAGGCATCTGCATGTCCATGAGGATCACGTCGAACTTGTTTTCCCGCGCGATAGAAACAGCTTCGGCACCGTCATTGGCCACGACGACATCCTGTCCGAGCAGGGCAAGGAACCGGCAGGCGACGATCTGGTTCACCTTGTTGTCCTCGACCAGCAGGATCCGGCTGCGTTTCAAAGGCGCGTCCATCCCCGCACGCGTTGCAGCTGCGGCATTTTCCTGACGCTCGGCCACGGTCACGGGAAGTTCGAACCAGAAGATGCTTCCCACGCCGACGGTCGAGCTCATGCCCAGTTCACCGCCGAGCTTCTCCACGATCTGCTTGCAGATCGTCAGACCCAGTCCGGTACCGCCATAGCGACGGCTGATCGAAGCATCGACCTGCGAGAAGGGTTTGAAGAGCTTGTCGAGACCAGCCTCGTCGATGCCAATACCGGTGTCTTCGACCTCGAAGCGGATCATCAACTTGCCTTCGCGATAGAAGTCTCGCAGACGCAGCGTGACGGTTCCCTGGTCGGTGAATTTGACAGCATTGGACAGCAGGTTGAGCAGAACTTGGCGCAGGCGGGTCGGGTCTGTCTTGACATAGAGCTGACGCAGGGAGTCGGGCAGATCGAGAATGATCGCGTTGCCATGCTCGTCGGCGCGACCGCGAATGATGCTCGCCGTGGTTTCCGCCAGGCTTTCGATCTCGAATACGCGTTCCTCGATCTCGAGCTTGCCATGCTCGATCTTGGAAAAATCGAGGATCTCGTTGATGATTTCGAGCAGGGCTTCACCCGACGTCCGGATAGTCTTGACGCTTGAAAGAGCCTCGTCCGGAAGCTCGGTCAGCTCCAGCAGTTCCGACATTCCAAGGATGGCATTCAGCGGCGTCCGGATCTCATGCCCCATCGTCGCCATGAACTGCGACTTCGTGCGGTTGCCTGCATCTGCGGCTTCATACGCCTCAGTAAGCTTGGTCGCCATGTCCTGCAGTTCACGGCTGGCTTTGCGAACCGAGCGGAGCTGCCTGTTCAGTGTGATCACGAGGAAAATGACCGAGATCATCAGCAGACCGAGCATGACCGCAGAGGTTCGCTCCAGGCGCTGGATGTGGGTGGCAAGATCGGCGCGCTCGTTGCTGACGCGCATGTTGGTGTAAAGAAGAAACTCATCGGTCACGCGCCCGAGCCCTGTGAGCGAATGCTCAAGCTCGCCCAATTGCGCAACCGACGGCGTTTGTCCCGCGGCATAAGCATCAAACAGGTTTTGATGACCGTGGATAACATTCCCCACCTGATCGATGAAGTTCCGGACCTTTCCGTCTTCACTGAAATAGGCGCCAAACTTCGTCTGGTCGATCAGGTTGATGCGGGAGTAGATGATGTCGTAGCGCAGCGAGAGCTCGTTGAGAGCGTCCGGCGTCGCTTCCCTGCCGCTCAGCCGAGCAAGCGAGTGGTTAATCTGCCGGACCTCACGGTCGAGCTGGTATACGGACCAGATGGCGTTCTCGCGAACGCCATCTTCAAGAATCTTGTATTGGCGGGCAATGTCGATGACCAGCAGGATCAAGACCGCCAGGAGAACGGACGAGACGATCTGCAGAACCAGGGCTATACCGCCCCGATCCTTGGTCTTTCGAAGCATTGCGCCCACTGCAATCACTGGCCAACCTCAATTGCCTTGATCTGCCAAACCGAGCGGGCAAAGTATTTCTCGTTTAGGAGGCCCTTATCCTGATCAAAGGGATAAACCAGCATCAGCGGGCCCTTGTCGCGGACGGACATCAGCTTGCCGTCGAGATGGGTCGCAAGCATCGTCGCCATCTCGGCGTCTTCCGCCGGCACATCAGCGGCGTAGTCGTTGATGGCGCGGACCTTCAGCTGCGAGCCTGTCGCACCCACTGCCTCCAGGACTGATTTCAGCAAGGGGCCCTTGAAGGTGACGACACCCTTGGTCCACGGTGTTTCCATCTTGGCTTCACGACCGGCCAGCTTCTCCAGCATCGCAAGATCGAACTGTGCGGTATCGCCGACATTGGTCTCGCTGATTTCGCCCTGAACCGTCAGAACGACAGGACCCGTCGGGGCATCCAGCGCCAGAGCCGGGAAAACAACGCCGGCACTCATGACGACTGCAAGGGCTATGGACTTCACATGCGATGCACTAGATCGAGACATGAGGCGCTCCTTAAGCATATTTTTGCACGCTCCCGGCGGCGCCGAGATGTGCGTTGAGCAGTTGACGAAATGCGACGGCTTCGACCGGCTTGTTCAGGAAATCCGTCACACCGGCTGCGGACGCTTCTTCCTTTAGACGCGGTTCGGTTTCGGCGGTGATCATGACGACTGGAACATGGGCATAGCGGTCCATCAGTCGAACGGCCTTGATGAGCTGGAGGCCCGACATCCCCGGCAGAAGATGATCAACGATCAACATCGAGAAGACTTGCGTATGGCACAAGGCGAGCGCGGACGCCCCGTCATTCGCCACCTGGATTTCCTCGTCCGTTACCTTCTTCGCAAGATGCTTGATGATCATTGCGTTGGTAGGATTGTCCTCGACAATCAGAATGCCCATGAGCTTGCTTCCTCGACATCAACTGTTCGGTCTCGCCGCCGAGTGTCCATGCGGCAGTTAACTTTTGATGGAGGATGTGTACCAGTAAGAGGCTGAGATTGGCTGAAACGGACTGATAGAATTTTATCTATCGTGATTCTTTATTAGATTTTCTGAATTTCTGGACCGTTGTTTTTTCGCGCCATACGCGCATTAGAAGCCTTCAAGCACGAAATCAGCCTTCTGGCTTTGCTCGATCACCAGACGGCCATTTGGCAGATCATTGCCCACCACTTTTGCCGTGATTGCTTCCGGTGACAGCCCGTAAAAGCGCCAACGCTCAATCAATCGCCGCTCCAATTCTTCAATCGGTGGCGCAACCATGACCGTCAGATCGAAGTTATCAGCGATGCCGGCCCAGTTGCCCTGTGCCAACAAGAGATAGTTGCCTTCGGCAATGATGATATCGACATCCGGCGCGATGCAACGCGCTGCACAGATCGCAAGCTCCCGAGATCTGTCGAATACGGGAACGAAGACTTCGCCCCCCTCACGCACGGCGCGCAGCACGGCGCTCAAACCCCGCACGTCGAACGTCTCGGGCGCTCCCTTACGAGCAAGCTGGCCTCGTTGTTCAAGGATGGCATTGTCGAGGTGGAACCCATCCATGGGCAAGACGGCACTTCGACGCCCGCGTGTGGACAATGCCTCATGAAGACGGTCTGCGAGAGTGGATTTGCCGGCACCCGGTGGTCCCGCCACCCCCACGACACAGCGGGCGCCCTTCAGCGCCCGCCTTTCGATCTCGTCAACCAGTATGTCCAGGTCGCGGTTCACGCAGCGATATCCGCATCGGGCGCTGCGCGCGCACCGGTCATGAAAGCGACCGCATCGGACATGGTGTAATCCTTCGGGTTGATGACGCAGAGGCGCTTGCCGAGACGATGGACATGGATGCGGTCCGCCACTTCGAAGACATGCGGCATGTTGTGCGAAATCAGGACAATCGGCATGCCGCGCGAACGCACGTCCAGTATCAGTTCCAGAACCTTGCGGCTCTCCTTGACGCCGAGGGCTGCCGTCGGCTCATCGAGGATGATGACCTTGGAGCCAAAGGCTGCAGCCCGGGCAACCGCCACACCCTGACGCTGCCCGCCCGAAAGCGTCTCCACCGCCTGGTTGATGTTCTGGATGGTCATCAGACCGAGTTCTGACAACTTGTCGCGGGCAAACTTCTCCATTGCCGGACGGTCGAGCTTGCGGAAGACGGAGCCCATGACGCCGGGCTTGCGGATTTCGCGACCGAGGAACATGTTGTCGGCGATCGAGAGCGCCGGCGACAAAGCAAGGTTCTGGTAGACGGTCTCGATGCCAGCCCTGCGCGCCTCGATCGGCGAACGGAAGTTGATCGTCTTGCCTTCGAGCTTGATCTCGCCTTCATCCGGTGTGACCGCGCCAGAGATCGCCTTGATCAGCGAGGACTTGCCGGCACCGTTGTCGCCGATGACGGCGAGGATTTCGCCCGGATAGAGGTCGAAGTCTGCATTGTCGAGGGCGGTGACACGGCCGTAACGCTTGACCAGGCCACGGGCGGTGAGAATGGGTTCCTGGGTCATCAGCCTGCTACCTTTCTGATCCACTGGTCGATTGCGACGGCGGCGATGATCAGCACGCCCGTCAGGAGCACCTTCCATTGCGGATCGGCACCGAGCATGTTGAGCCCCATGGAGACCACGCCGACGATGAGGGCACCGAAGAGTGTCCCGAGGATCGAACCGCGTCCGCCGAAGAGCGAGATGCCGCCGACCACCGCTGCGGTGATGGCCTGAAGATTGTAATCCGTGACCGCAGCAGACGGCGAGATCGAGCCATTGCGGCCGATCGAGACCCAGGCGGCCAGGCCTGCGATGACGCCGGCAAGCGTGTAGGTGCCGAGCAGAACGCGGTCGGTGCGGATGCCGGCGAGTTCAGCCGCCTCGGGATCGTCGCCCACCGCATAGAGGTGGCGGCCCCAGGCCGTGTGGTTGAGTGCGTACCAGAGCCCGAATACCAGAAGCAGCATGAAGACGACGCCGAGGGTGAACACGGCCTTGCCGACTTTGAAGCTTTCGCCGAAGACCTGGAGGAAGGGCGCGATCGCCTCTACGTCGGCATCACGCAGCGTCTCGTTGGCCGAGTAGATGAAATTGGTGGCCATGACGATGTACCAGGTGCCCAGCGTCACGATGAAGGGCGGAAGCTTGACCTTCGCAACGAGCACACCGTTGAGCAGACCACACAGTCCGCCAACAGCCAGGCCGATCATCACCGAAATACCGGACGGAATACCGTAGTTGATGGCGCAGTTGCCCATTACCACAGCCGAGATGACCATCACAACACCGATCGACAGATCGATGCCGGCGGTCAGAATGACCAGCGTCTGGGCCGCGCCGAGAATGCCGACGACGGCAATCTGCTGGAGAATAAGCGTCAGCGTGTAGCTTGAGAAGAACTTGCCGCCAATCGTCATGCCGAAGATGATGATCGACATCACGAGAACGATCAGTGGCACAGCCGCCGGCGTTGAGTGTAGAAAGTGCTGTATCTTGCGCAGAGTGGAGCGGTCCTCAAAGGCAGCCACGCTCGTGTCACTCTGGGTCAGCACCTTCTCGAATTCCTGGGCTCCCGCCATCTAACTCTCCTCCCGATGTGTTTCTCGCGCCGGTCGCCGGGCACGTATCGACACGGGGCGGCCAAAGCCGCCCCGATCCTTGGTGGTCCGCCATCAAGCGCCGGGGATCAACCCCAGCACTTGTCCGTGCCTTCCTTGACGCTGATCGATTCGACGCCGGCAGCCGGCTTGTCGGTGACGAGGGCGACACCGGTGTCGAAGAAGTCCTTGCCTTCGGTCGGCTTCGGCTTTTCACCGGTTTCAGCAAACTTCTTGATCGCTTCCACGCCGAGCGATGCCATCAGCAGCGGATACTGCTGTGAGGTGGCGCCGATCTGGCCCTCAGCAACCGCCTTGACGCCCGGGCAACCGCCGTCAACGGAGACGATCAGAACATCGTTTTCCTTGCCGACTGCCTTGAGAGCCTGGTAGGCGCCGACAGCGGCCGGTTCGTTGATGGTGTGGATGACGTTGATATCAGGATCCTTCTGGAGAAGGTTTTCCATGGCCTTGCGGCCGCCTTCTTCGTTGCCGTTCGTCACGTCGTGGCCGACGATGCGTGCATCGTCTTCGTCACCGATCTTGTTCGGGTCCTTCGGGTCGATGCCGAAGCCGATCATGAAGCCCTGGTCGCGCAGTACGTCAACGGTCGGCTGCGACGGGACGAGGTCGAGGAAGCCGATCTTGGCGTCCTTGGCCTTGTCGCCGAGGGTGGCTGCAGCCCACTGACCGATCAGCTTACCGGCAAGCAGGTTGTCGGTGGCGAAGGTGGCGTCGGCAGCGGTTGCCGGATCGAGCGGCGTGTCGAGGGCGATCACGAGCAGGCCGGCTTCCTGGGCCTTCTTGACCTGGTCAACGATGGCCTTGGTGTCGGAAGCGGCGATCAGGATGCCCTTGGCGCCGTCAGCGATGCAGGATTCGATAGCTGCAACCTGGCTGTCATGGTCGCCATCGACCTTGCCGGCATAGGCCTTCAGGTTGACGCCGAGTTCGGCGGCCTTGGCCGTCGCGCCTTCCTTCATCTTGACGAAGAAGGGGTTGGTATCGGTCTTGGTGATGAGGCAGGCCGAAACGTCGGCAGCCTGGACCGGAGCAGCGAAGACGACGCCCAGAGCGAGGGTCGACAGGGCGGCGGTGATCAGAGATTTCTTCATTTGGTATCCTCCCGAGATGGTTCGGCCAGCTCCTCCGGCCGCAACGTGTCGGCACGGATCGCGAGCCTCGCAATCCGATCCGGATCCTGTCGGACCCGCTCCTCCACGAGCACAGTTAGAACATCAGAATATTTCGTCTGTCAATAAATAAATCCAGTTGAATTAATAACCGGGTGTGACATTGTGGTATTGCCTTTCGAGACTGGAAAGGCGGTCGGGAGGAGCGACCCAATTGGTACATGACGACCTTGCACATGCGGCCGAACAGCCACTGCGGGTGAGCGCCGGCGGCGGCTCCAACCAGGTGCGCGTACGCGCCTACAACGAGCGACTCGTGCTTTCGCTTGTTCGTCAGCATCCGGGCTGCTCCAAGGCTGACATTACCCGCATGACAGGGCTTTCCGCGCAAACCGTTTCCGTCATCATGCGTGCGCTGGAGAGCGAGCAACTCCTTTTGCGCGGCGAGCCGATCCGCGGACGCGTCGGACAGCCGTCCGTTCCCATGTCGATCAATCCGGATGCGGTCTTCTCTTTCGGCGTCAAAATCGGTCGGCGCAGCGCGGATCTCGTCCTGATGGATTTCCTCGGGCAGATCCGCGAGCAGAGACATCAGACCTATCCGTTTCCCCATCCGCACCACCTTCTCCCCTTCATCTGTGAGGGGATCGCCGAGCTCGAGGCCTCGATGGGCGAGGCTGAACGTAGCCATATCGCCGGCGTTGGCATCGCTGCTCCGTTCGAACTGTGGAACTGGGCAGAAGAGGTCGGAGCGCCCGAAGGCGCCATGGACATCTGGCGCAGTGTTGACTTGCAGGCAGAGGTGCAGGCGCGCACCACCTACCCTGTTTATCTCAGAAATGACGCGACCAGCGCCTGCGGCGCGGAGCTGGTGTTCGGCGCTGGCCAGCGCTACCCGGATTTCGTCTATTTCTACATTGGTTCGTTCATCGGCGGCGGCATCGTTGTCAATTCCGCGCTTTTTGTCGGGCGCACCGGAACAGCCGGTGCCATCGGCCCCCTGCCCGTCCGCGACAAGCATGGCGAGACACGGCAGCTGCTCGACATCGCCTCGATCTTTGTTCTCGAAAACCTGCTGCGCGAGCGCGGCATAGACCCGCAGCCCTTGTGGTATCAGGCTGAAAGCTGGATTGATTTCGGCGAACCCTTGGAATTGTGGATACAAGATACGGCAGCAGCCCTCGCCCAAGCCGTGATTGCTGCCGCATCGATCATCGACTTTGCCGCCGCCATCATTGAAGGCGGCTTCCCCGATTGGGTTCGACGGCGCCTCGTGGCTGCCACGATCGCAGCCGTGAACCGACTGGACCTGCAGGGCGTCGTGATGCCCGACATCGTTGAAGGCGAAGTGGGTGCGCAAGCGCGCGCCATCGGAGGTGCCAGCCTCCCGATCTTCGACCGCTACCTCATAGACCAAACAGTGCTATTCAAGGATACCAAGCATGCTGAAGGCCATTGACCCGCTACTCTCGCCCGAGCTTCTCTCGACCTTGCGCGCCATGGGACACGGCGACGAGATTGCTATCGTGGACGGAAACTACCCGGCGCTGGAACACGCCCGGCGCCTAGTTCGGCTCGACGGGCACCATTTGATTCCTGTTCTCAATGCAGTGCTGAGCGTCCTGCCAATCGACGACTTCGTACCTGAGGCAATCTTTCGATCGACGGTCGGCGGCAAGCCAGAGCAGATCGACCCGATCCATCAGCAGATCATCGACTGCTGCGGGATGCACGAGCCAAAGGTTGCCGTCACGCCGCTGGTTGGCCAGGATTTCTACATGCGCGTGAAGGCTGCCCATACAATCGTGCAGACGGGCGAGCCGAAGCTCTATGCCAATGTCATTCTGCGCAAAGGCGTCATCTATCCGCCGGCTTGACCCCGGCGGATCCTCTTTTGGATCAACCCTCAAGGGCGCGCGAGATGCGGCGGGAAAGTTCCAGCGGGTTCTTCAGAATGATGGCCCTATTGGTGCGCTCGACCAGCTCCTCGCGTGCCAGGCGCGACATTTCACGCGACACCGTCTCGCGGCTCGAGCCAATGTGCTCTGCCAGTTCCGCATGAACCAGCGGTGGCGAGATAATGCGCTCGCGGCCGCCGTCATTGCGCACCCGCGAGAGACGCAAGAGCGTGTTGTAGAGGCGATGCTTGGTGTCGAGGAACGAGAGTTCGGACAGCCGGTCGTTCATCGCGCGGATACGACGGGACAGGAGCTGCATCAGCGACAGCGACACGTCCGGACGTTGTCTCAGAATATCGTGGAAGACTGCGTAGGGAATGACGGTCACGGTGGAGTCATTCACTGCCATGAGGCTGGCTGAACGTGCGAGATCGTCGATTGCCGCCTGCTCACCAAGCACATCGCCCCGCTTGAACGAGCCCAGGATTGCTTCCTTGCCGACGGTGAAGCGCAGTACGGCACGGATCTCACCCGACTGGACCACAAACACATCCTTCGACATATCTTCGAAATCGACGAGACTTTCGCCGGCTGACAGCGTGCGGGAGTGACACCGCGTAAGCCATTCACGGTCCTCTTCCGGCGACAGAGCGGAAAAGATAGCGCAACCGCGCAAGGTCGGCGGAATGATGTGAACTGAGGTCAAGCCAGAGCCTGGCAGAGGTTGTGGTTTCATCTGTACAATACTTGTTCGTTGGGCCTGTATCGAGCCCGTTGGACACAGTTCGTCAGCGCCGCCGCCCCGAGGCGACAAACAACCGACCATGAATTTTTGTTTCGACTGCCAGTAGTTTAACTGTTTTTACAAGAGTTTGTGCATCGTGGCAGTATTAAGGCGAAGCGGTCATCCGATAGACCCGGAAGACGGTCCCCACACATCTGTCAGTGAAAAACCACGTTCAAACGGATCGAACGGGTCCAATGCGACCTGATGAAGCCCGAACGTGAAGCCCCGTCCGCTGATCGTCGGGATGACGGCTGGCCGGCCAGCGACTTCCGTGAGCCCGGAGAGACCCACCTGAAACTCCGAACCGATGATCGAACGTGACAGCCGCATTTCTCCAACGGCGATCTGCCCTCTAGCATGTAAGGCAGCAAGGTTTGCCGAATTGCCGGTGCCGCAGGGCGAGCGATCAACACGACCTGGCCACATGGTGGTGCAGGTGCGGATCGCCCCATCGGGATCGATATCGCGGAACATGACATAGGCCACGCCAGAGATGGCCGGGATCTCGGGATGGACGACATTGATCCGGCGGTTGATTTCTTCCTTGAGGATCATGCCGGCCTCAACGAGAGCACGCGCATTGGCCTTGTCGATTGTCAGCCCGACCTGGGCAACATCGACGAGGGCATAGAAGATACCGCCATAGCTGAGATCGAAAGTAATCTGGCCGAAGGCTTCGGTGTCCAGCACCACATCAAGCTCATGGACGAAAGACGGCACCATGGTGAGTTCGACGCGTTCGCACCGCCCGTCGTGGCAGGTGGCCTTTGCCCTCACGAGGCCCGCTGCCGTTTCCAGCACGACCACGGTTTCCGGCTCCTTCATCTCGACCATGCCGCTTTCGAGAAGGGCCGTCGTGACGCAGATCGAATTCGAGCCGGAACTGGCATGGGCCTGATCAGGCTGCAGGATGACAAAGGCCGCATCAGCGTCGGGATGGCGCGGCGGCAGAAGGAGATTGACCGAACCGATCGGAGCACCACGCGGCTCCAATACCAGCATCCGCCTCAATTCTTCACCTTTCGGATCCGTATTGAGCCAGAAGAGCTGGTCCGCAATCGTATCACCGGGGATTTTCGGGACACCCCCAACCGCGACCTTGCCGATCTCGCCCTCGGCGTGAACGTCAAGAAGCTGCAGTGTGCGTTTCCATCTCATGTGATCAATCCGACGTGCTCGCCGCGTATCCCCTCAGATGGGACAGCTTGTTTTCACCATGCACCAGACGCGATCAGCAGTTCTTGCAATGCAAGATCGCTGCCATGTCCGATACATTGTATGTGATATAACACACCGGCCGTATCACCAAGATCTTATTCGCACATGCAGCATGAACTGTAAGAAAAGGTTAACTGAGAAACCGCTGATTTATGCGTGTTCTACCGTGAAGTGTTCCGCCTCAAGCAGCACACCTGTGCGGACATGCGCAAAGATTACAGCGGCTGCCGCGCCGTTGCCATCAGCATCATAGTAGAGCGCGCCTGATGCCTGATCATGCAGAATGCGCTGATCAGCCGTGGTCGCCTGACTGCCAGTGCCAAAGGCCGATTCCAGCAATGCTCCGAGGTCGATTTCGGAAAAGACGAGATCATCCAGCACGATGCGATCAGCGTTCACATCGAAATCCATGATCTGATCGGCATTGCCTGCACCGGTTTCGGCAAAGAAGAACCTGTCGGCACCGGCACCACCGGTCAGTGTATCGTTGCCAAGGCCGCCTGCCAGCCAATCATTACCGGTCCCGCCGATCAGCGTATCGTTACCGCCGAGGCCATGAAGGCGATCATTGCCGAGGCCGCCGTCGAGACGGTCGTTACCGGCGCCGCCAGTCATGACATTATCCAAGGCATTGCCCGTGCCGGCGAAGCTCGAAGAACCGGAATAGGACAGGTTTTCAACGTTGTTGCCCAGCTTGTAGGAAACAAGCGACGTCTGGATCGTGTCGATACCGGCGCCGCCCGCCTCGACCACCGCATCTTTGACGTGGTCCACGATATAGAGATCGTTGCCAGCACCACCTTCCAGACGGTCGGTGCCTGTGCCCCCGATCAAAGTGTCATTGCCGAGGCCACCGATCAGGCGATCGTTGCCGGCACCGCCAGACAAGAGGTCGTTTGCGGCACCGCCGGTCAACGTGTTGGCAAGCTCATTGCCGTAGCCGGCAAAATCGCTCGAACCGTCATAGACAAGGTTTTCAACCCAAGCCGCGAGACTGAGGCTGGCCAGCGTGGTTCTGGCAGTGTCCGTGCCGCCGGTGCGCGTTTCGATCAAAACGTCCTCGACGTTGTCGACATAGTAAGTGTCGTTACCCGCGCCGCCGTCCATACGGTCAACACCGATGCCACCGTGCATGACGTCATTTCCAGCACCGCCACTCAGAGTGTCATTGTCAGCGCCTCCGTAGAGCACGTCATTGCCAGCCTCACCCACGAGAATGTCGTTGCCGGCATTGCCGGACAGGGTGTCATTACCCTTGCCTCCCTCAATGCGATCCATCATCTCCCCACCCGAGAGGGCGTCCGCGCGGGCCGTGCCGCGCAGAAGGACGGGAGTGGTCTGGGCATCATCGTTGACGACGGTTACGACGGCAGTTGCGGCATCCAGCACCAGACCGGAGGACGGCGCAGACAAGGTCAGCTTGAAGGTCTCGTTGCCTTCGAATGTCGAGTCTGCCGCCACATAGATCGTGACCAGCTTGGATGTTTCGCCGGCTGCAAAGGTGACCGTGCCGGACATCGGACCTGAGAAATCACTGCTGCTCGCCGCGTTGGTTCCCGTGCCTGCGACCTGCCAGGACACGGTTTCGCCAGCGGCTGCCGCTTTGCTAAGAGAGACGGTAAAGGTCACGGCGGTTGTGGTTCCCGTACCCTCCTGAACCTGCGCCTGCGCCGTTGCGACAGAGACCTGTGCCGGCAGATAGGACGGATCGATCAGTGAAGCGACCGAACGCTCGACATTCATCGAGTCGATGAAGCGCTCGACTGCGAAGATCGTATCGCGTCCGATCAGGGCCCCCATGAAGGTGAAGGTTGCCGTGGCGACAGAGTATGTCCAGGTAATGTTTGACCAGATGTCATTGAAGAAGACCGCGTCAGTGCCATCGCCACCATCAACAGTGTCATTGCCGGCGCCGGCGGCGATGCTGTCATTGCCACCAAGAGCCGCGATCACGTCATTGCCACCATTCGTGGTGATGGCGTTGTTGGCAGAGTTGCCCTGGACGGAGTCGTTGCCATTGCCGGTAACCGCATTCTCGATCCACGCACCGCGGGCAATCGAGATGTTCATGGTCATGCTGTTGGCGGAGGAGAAAGATCCGGGCGCCAGATCGACGGTGCTCGCGGTGCTCCAGCCCGACAGGTTCAGCGTGTCGATGCCGCTTGCGTCCCAGATGCAGATGATCGGATTGAGGTTCTGGGCGAAGTTGTAGATGGCAGCCGTGGCGCCGGTGATGTTGGACTGGAAGCCGTAGACCGTGTCGCCAGTGCGTGTCGTGGTGTCGACACCATACATGGTCTGCATCGCCATGATGTCATTCATCATCGGCGTCTGTGGCGCATAGAGCCTACCATCGGCGCCGACCCAATCCGCCCAGGCAACCTGGCCCTCGCCGTTCGAGGCGCCACCACCCCAGGAGGGACCAAAATAGGACATGACAGAATAGACAGTGGAGTCCTGATAAGACGACGGGGTATCGGCACTGCCGTTGTATTCGCCCATATGCTCCAGACCGAGCGCATGGCCGATCTCGTGAACAACGGTGAGGAAACCGTGCGAACCGATCTTCGGCGTCATCAGGTCATTGGTGCCCTGACTGGAATTGTAAGCGCTGTTGAACCAAACACTGCCGACCGTTGGGAAATAGGCATGCGCATAACTCACGCCGGAGGTGGCATTGCCGAATTCGATGTTGGACGATGTGGAGGTCGTTCCAGCCGCGACCTTCTGGATGGAGGATGCAATTACATCGTCCCAAAGCATCAGGGAAAGCTCAGCCTGCGCCTGCTGCGTCGCATTGAGTGCGGTGAAGCCGTTTTCGCTTGAATAGCGGGCCATGGCCGTGACCACAGTCGGGAACGAATAGGTGATCGTTGAGCCGGACCAGCGTGAACCGGAATTGAGTTGGTCGATAACCTGCTGATCGGTCCAGACAGAAAGCGCCATTACATTCCCTCATTGTGCAAACGGGCCATCAGGCCTTCGAGGCACAGGTCTATCAGGGAAAGCTTTTGTTCGAGTTAGGAGAAGCGGTTACCGATCACCGCAGACATTCCGTCAAAGTTTATCGATCTACGCTGACGTAGCGAAGACTTGCAAAACTATCAGTGTTTTCAGAGAGGAGAATGGCGCACCCGAAGAGATTCGAACTCCTGACCCCCAGATTCGTAGTCTGGTGCTCTATCCAGCTGAGCTACGGGTGCGTGCCGTGCCGACCTGTCGTCGGCGTGTGGCGATCCTCTAAAGCGTGCCGATCAGGATTGCAAGCACCTTTCCGAAAAAAGAGTCATTTTGATTTCATAAACCTCGGCGTAGAGGCTGGAAGTGCCCTTAAGCGCGGGCGCGAAAATCATCCAGAGCGACTGGCCTGTCAGGGATTTCGACCCTGAACATCGTGCCGGCACCGGGCTTTTCCACAAGCGCAATCGTTCCGCCATGGGCGATTACCAGTTCTCTAGCGATGGCAAGGCCGAGACCGGTGCCCCCGGAGCGCGCCGAGCCCCGGAAGGCGAGGAAAAGGTTCTCCCGCGCCTTTCGCGGCATGCCCGGACCTGTGTCGTCGATGGTGATGGAGACCACCGATCCGGTGCGCTGTGCAGATACGGTGATTCGTCTTGGATGGTCGGGATCTTCCGGCACGAATGTCGACAATGCCTGCATGGCGTTGCGGCAGATGTTGTGAACAATGCGGAACATCTGCTCGCTGTCAGCATCGATCTCGACATCAGCAGCAACCAGTTCGATGAACTCGATCCGGCTGTCTGGCGTCAGATGCAACAGCTCGCGAACCTCGCGACACACGTCGACAAGGGGAAAACGGCGACGGCGCGGGGCGGCTTCGGCCGTCTGGCCATAGGCAAGCACTTCGTTGGTGTAACCGACCGCTCGATCGATGGTACGCAGCAGTTTCGGCGCAAAACTCTTGACCAGAGGATCTTCGACATCGACGAGCCGGTCGGACATAAGCTGCGCCGATGCGAGGATGTTGCGCATGTCGTGATTGATCTTTGAGACGGCGAGGCCAAGATCGGCCAATGTCTTTTGCTGACGAAGGGTTTTCTGCAGCTGGTCCTGCATGCGGGCCAAGTGTCGCCCGGCCACCGCCACCTCATCGCGACCTTCGCTCGCTGGCAGGATGCCGGCCGGATCCTGCGGGTTTTCCGCGAATGCCTGCATGCTTCGGGCAAGTCGGCGTACCGGCACGACCATGGTCCGATTGATGGCAAGGAACAACAGCAGGCCCGTGATGACGGAAATCGCCAGGGAGATAACCAGGATGTTTCGCGAATATCCGAGCATCGCCTTGCGAAGCCCGTACTCCTGCATGACGATCTCAATGATCATGTCGCTATCCGCAACCGGACCATAGACGCGCAACATGCGATCACCACCGAAGAACAGGGTGTAGAACGCATCCCGGACCGACTGAAGGCCGGAATAATCGGCAAGATCGAAGGCCGCGTCTACTTCACTGGGGATTTCAGCGACGGCCAGCAGGCGTGACGTTCCTTCCTTCCGCAAAACGATCGCCTGCGTTCCCGTGCTGGCCAGCGTGTCATCCTGTACATGACGGGGAAGCTCGAGCGGCTGAAGGCCATCGATGACGACGGCAGCGGCAGCGGCCGTGTTCAGCCGATCTTCAAGCCAGCGAAGCCGCATGGTCGCAATGGATGGGGCGAAGATTAGAATTTCGGCAAGCATGACAAAAGCGATCGTCAGCCATAGCAACTTGCCCGAAAGCCCACGAATGCGCGGCGGCATCTGATAGCCTTCGGATAGTCCAGACTGCATCTCGTTGTCCTGCGGGTCGAGCATGCCGCCTCGTTCCTTGCCGTGTTTCATCCTTTTTAGGGACGCCGTCCCTCTGAGACATGACTTTAGTGCAGTGCGAAAGTCTTGACCATGCGCAAGACCGCCGCAAACATGAAACTTTGTTCATGTAAACGAAAAGGCCGCGGCATCGGATGCTGCGGCCCTTCTTTTTTACTTGAATACTCTGGATCAGAGTTCTTCCCAGCTTTCCGCCTTGGCAGCGGTGGCCGTGGCGCGTGACGAACCGCCGAAGGCTCGTGCGACGGATCCCATCATCTGGCGCGCCGGAGAGGCAGCAGGCTTGTGGCCCGAATGGGCGCCAACAGGCTGCGGCGCAGCGCCCTCATTGCCCAGACGGAACTGGGATACGATGCTCGCAAGATTGCTCGCCTCGGCCGAAAGCTTGTGGGTGGATGCGGATGTTTCCTCAACCATGGCGGCATTCTTCTGCGTGACCTGATCCATCTGGGCGATGGCGGTGTTCACTTCCACAAGCCCAGTGGCCTGCTCCTGAGCCGCAGACGCGATCGAGTGGATATGATCGTTGATCTGCAGCACCCGCGTTTCGATCTCCGACAGAGTTTCCCCGGTACGCTGGACGAGCTTGACGCCGCCTGCCACTTCGTCGCCCGACTTGGTGATCAGGGCCTTGATGTCTTTCGCGGCATTCGCCGAACGCTGTGCAAGTTCACGCACTTCCTGGGCAACGACTGCAAAACCCTTGCCAGCCTCACCGGCGCGGGCAGCCTCAACACCTGCATTCAGCGCCAACAGGTTCGTCTGGAAGGCGATCTCGTCGATCACATTGATGATCTGCGAGATTTCACGCGAAGCCTGCTCGATCCGGCCCATGGCATCAACGGCTTCGTTGACGACGATGGCAGATTGGGCCGCGCTCTGCTTGGCTTCCGTCACCATGTGACTGGCTTCCTGAGCCCGCTCGCTGGACTGGCGGACGACCGTCGTGATCTGATCGAGGGCGGCCGACGTCTCTTCAAGGGCGGCAGCCTGCTGTTCTGTGCGACGCGACAGATCGTTGGTCGCGGACGTCATTTCGCCGGTGCTGCCATTGATCAGGTCGGTCCTCCCCCTGATATCTGACATCATCTGACGCAGACGGCCGATCGAGCTGTTCACATTGGATTGCAGATCAGCAAAGACTCCCCGGAAATTGCCGCTCATCTGCTGGGTCAGGTCGTTTGCGGCCAGGCTTGTCAGCACACGATTGGTCTCGGAGACGCCGGTCTCGACGGAAATGAGCAGTTCATTGATTGTTGCGGCGAAGCGATTGAGGTTCGCGTCTTCATAGTCCTTGTCGATGCGACGGGAGAAATCACCGGCTGCGGCAGCGCTGACAACAGAGGCCATGCTTGACTGGAGGTCATCGCTCTTGGCGCGCATCGCGGTTTCCTGCGCATTCAGGCGCTGGACGGACAACCCATTCTCCTTGAAGACCGCAACCGCAGCGGCCATTTCGCCAATTTCGTCAGCCCGGCCATGATAGGGGATCTCCGCATCATAGTTGCCGGCGGCAATCGCATTCATCGATTCCGTTACCCGACGGATCGGGACGCTGAGGTGATTGACACCAATATGAATACCGAGACCCGCGCCGATGGCGAGCGCGACGATGGTTACACCTGAGATCATCGTCAGCATCAATTGCTCAAAGCTTGCAAGGCTTGCAGTCAATGTCTCGAGCTCTGCCTTGTCGATCTCAACGATGGCATCGATTTCAGCCTGGAAGGCCTTGCGGTTCGCACGGTTGGCATCCGTATTGCCCTGAGCATTCGCCTCGGCAGGGCCAACCTCGACGCCGAGACGAGCCGTCTCGCTTCGGAAGTTTCGGAATTCGGATGCCCTTTGCACCATGGCCTCGAACCCAGCGCTCTGGCTTTGCGGAACAAGCGGACGCCACTTCGCAAGTGCCGTATCCATCTTATCCAGATTCTTGGTAATGCTTTCGGCAAATGGCTTGGACTTTTCGGTCGAGGCCGCTGCATAAATGCCTCGGGCCTCCATCACCACTGCCGTTACCAGGCGATTGAGGTGCTCACCAAGATAGGTGCGCTGCGAGATCTGATGCAGCGCCTGGGATTTCACACTGTATTGGTAGGTGACGAAGATGCCCATGGCGCCGATAATGATCGAGGCTGCCCCGAGTATGCCGACCAGCGTATAGATCTTGCCGCTGACTTTCACGATACGAACTCTCCCCTTGCAGGCTCTCACCCCTGAGAGACCCCTAAAATGATATTGGGAGAATACACTCAATCCTTAACTATAACGGCCCCGACCTCAGCCCTTTGCTTGTCAGATCTGTTGCCCGGAGGACTTTTTGCGCGCCAGCTTCTTCCCCTAAGACTGCGGTTTGCAAGGAAGCTGCGCTCTTTTCGCTCAATGGTCGGGCCAGAGAGGCCTCGCGCTATACTGCAGAACTCTGGGTGTGATTGACTCTTTCGAAACCCGCCACTATAAGCCGCGCACGTTCGGTTAAGGCCAAGCGCCGCAGAGCCGTGCGACAAATCCAACGCTCTTGCAATTCGTTGCAAACCCAAGAAGGGCCGCACACCGCGGTATTAAATAAATGTCGAAGCGTACTTTCCAACCTTCCAAGCTTGTTCGCAAGCGTCGCCACGGCTTCCGTGCGCGCATGGCAACCAAGGGCGGCCGTCAGGTCCTCAACGCTCGCCGCGGTCGCGGTCGCGCGAAGCTTTCGGCCTAAGGGCCGATGCGCCCGACGAGATGACGGGCGCATGACGTCCCAAGACAACAAGACATCTGTCGGCCGGCTGAAACGCCGGCCCCAGTTTCTCGCCGTGAGACACGGCGAAGCGCGCAAGGGTCGACTCTTCCTTCTCGAGGTTCTCGATCGCAAAGATGATGCGCAGCCCCGCGTGGGCTTCACAGTTACCAAAAAACACGGCAATGCAGTGGAACGCAACCGCATGCGTCGCAGGCTGAAAGAAGCAGTGCGACTGAATGCAGCGTTTGCAATGAAGCCGGGACACGACTATGTCATTGTCGCCCGGCGCGAGGTGCTCGAAGCGCCGTTCGAACAGTTGTCCAAACAGCTCGTTCACCGCATTGAAAACCGCCAGACCAACAACGGTCGACCGCAGAAGACCGGTTCCAGGAAAGAGTGATGCAGAACAATCGCAACTATTTCATCGCGATCGGCCTATCGGTGCTGATCGTCCTTGCCTGGCAGTTCTTCTACATGAACCCGCGCATCGAAGCGGAACGCCGCGCCCAGGAAGCTCAGGTCGCCCAGCAGCAGGCGCAGACCGAACAGCAGGCGGCAACGAGCCCGGCCGCGACCGTGGAAGGCACGCTTCCCGCCGGGGCCGCTGCCCCGAACGCTGAGGCCGCTGCTCCGAGCGCGCCGCGCGTGGCCATTGAGACACAGGACCTGGTCGGCTCGATCAATCTTGCTGGCGCTCGCTTTGACGAGCTCAAGCTCAAGCAGTATCGCGAGACCGTTGATCCAAACAGCCCGATCGTGACGCTGTTCAATCCGGCCAACACTGCCGACGCCTATTTCGCTGAACTCGGCTTCATTGCCGGAGACAATGCTGGCACGGTTCCCGGTCCGAACACGATCTGGACGGCCCCTGCAGGCGCCAAGCTGACCGAAACGACGCCGGTGACGCTGACTTTCACCAATGAAGCCGGCCTGACCTTTGCCCGCACCATCTCCGTCGACGAACACTACATGTTCACGATCGAAGACAAGATCCAGAACAACGGAACCGCTTCTGCAAGCGTGGCACCCTACGGCCGCATCACGCGCTACAACAAGCCCACCACACCTTCGATCTTCGTGCTCCATGAAGGCTTCCTCGGCGTCATCGGCGCGGACGGCAGCCTGACCGAGCAGAAGTACAAAGATATCGAAGATGAGAACGTGACCCACGCATCCGCCACCGGCGGCTGGCTCGGGATCACCGACAAGTACTGGGCGGCATCGCTTATTCCGCAGCAGACCCTTCCGTATGAATCGCGCTTCTCGCACTTCACTGACGGTCAATCGCGCTATCAGGCCGACTACAAGAACGACGCTGTGAGCATCGCGGCCGGCCAGAGCGCCTCGGTCAAGACACTTCTCTTTGCCGGTGCCAAGCAGGTTCCCGTCATCGGCGGCTACGAGGAAAGCCTCGGCATTCCGAAGTTCGATCTCATGATCGACTGGGGCTGGTTCTATTTCTTCACCAAGCCGATGTTCAAGATGATGGACTACTTTTACCATCTCGTCGGCAACTTCGGCGTGGCCATCCTGTTGACAACGATCGTCGTCAAGGCCCTGTTCTTCCCCTTGGCCAGCAAGCAGTATGCATCCATGGCCAACATGAAGCGCGTGCAGCCGAAGCTTGAGGAGTTGAAGGCGAAGTATGCCGACGACCGCATGGGCCTGCAGCAGGCGATGATGGCGCTCTACAAGGAAGAAAAGATCAATCCGGTGGCCGGCTGCTGGCCGATCCTTCTGCAGATCCCGGTCTTCTTCGCGCTCTACAAGGTCATTTACGTAACCATCGAGATGCGCCACGCCCCGTTCTTCGGCTGGATCCAGGACCTTTCGGCGCCCGATCCGACCACCTTCATCAACCTGTTTGGTCTTCTGCCCTTCGAAGCCCCGACCTTCCTGCATCTTGGCGTCTGGCCGATCATCATGGGTATCACCATGTGGCTGCAGATGCGCATGAACCCGACGCCGCCGGATCCGACTCAGGCAATGCTGTTCAACTGGATGCCTGTGATCTTCACCTTCATGCTCGGCAGCTTCCCGGCCGGTCTCGTTATCTACTGGGCCTGGAACAATACCCTGTCGATCACGCAGCAGGCCCTGATCATGAAGCGCCACGGCGTAGAGATCGAGTTGTTCAAGAACATCCGGAACATCTTCAGGCGCAAACCCGCGCAGACGAAGTGACCCTCCCAGCCCCGGCATTAAGCCGGGGCTTTTTCTTATCCGGTAAACATGACGATGACTGCACCCAGCGCCACTTCCCCCGCCCGATCGTGGATCGGCATCGCCCTTGTCTTCGGCGCAGCCGTTGCCTGGAGCTATGGCGGGGCCATACAGCGGTTCATCGGGGTGGACGACGGCTGGACCATCGTCTTCTGGCGCTGTCTGTTCGCCGGCCTGTTTCTGATGGCCTTCATGCTGCTGCGGGACGGCCCCAGAGGCACCGTCCGGCTGTTCCAGGCGATGGGGTGGCCAGGTGCGGCCATTGCTGCCGGTTTCGCCCTTGTATCGACCTGCTTCGTGCTGGCCGTGACCATGACGCCCGTTGCCAATGTCGTGCTCTTCATGGCGTCGATTCCGCTGTTTGCCGCGCTTCTGGCGCGTATCGCGCTTGGCGAGCCGATCACACCGCTAACCTGGGCATCCATCGCTGCGGTGATCGCGGGCGTTGCCGTAATGGTCTCTGCATCGATTGGTGAGGGCGGGTCGGCTCTTGGCCTCGCCCTTGCCGCGACCATTGCCGTTACCTTTGCTGGCATGACCGTTCTGACAAGACGCTTCCCGGGCATCCGGATGACACCGGCGGCGTCTCTCGGGTGTTTCATCGCCTCATTCTTTGCCGCAACCCAGGCCGGTAGCTTTGCAGTGGGCCTGCAGGACCTTGCGCTGCTCTTTGCCTTCGGCGCGCTGAATCTTGGTCTTGGCATGGCGCTTTACGTGACCGGTGCGCGGATGATCCCCTCTGCGCTGGCAGCCCTGCTCGGCACCACGGAGATGATACTGGCGCCAATCTGGATGGTTCTGCTGCATGCCGAGGTGCCATCCGCCCGCATTCTTCTTGGCGGCGGCATCGTGATGGCGGCGCTGTTTACCTACCTAATCAGCCACTTCATGACCGAGCGGCGCAACCGTTTCCGCGCTGCGGCTTGACTTTCCGGCTTAAAACCCGGATTCCACCGGGCTTACGAAAGGCCAAGCCATGCGCGACCCAAATCAGAGAAGTGACCATCCGTTGTTTGTTCGTCCGTGGATCTTCATCCGCGGCGTACCGTCCATGGACTTCCTGCCGCCCGAGGGACCGCTGGAAGTGGCTTTTGCCGGTCGCTCGAATGTCGGCAAGTCGTCATTGATCAATGCCTTGGTTGGACAGAACGGGCTCGCCCGCACGTCCAACACGCCTGGCCGCACCCAGGAACTCAACTACTTCGTACCCGACGGCTATTCCGGCCAGGGCGATGACCTGCCACCGATGGCTCTGGTCGATATGCCCGGCTACGGCTACGCGCAGGCACCGAAGGAACAGGTCGATGCCTGGACCAAGCTGGTCTTCGATTATCTGCGGGGGCGTTCTACGCTGAAGCGTGTTTATGTTCTGATCGATAGCCGCCACGGCATCAAGAAGAATGACGACGAGGTGCTGACGCTTCTCGACAAGGCTGCGGTGTCCTACCAGATCGTGCTGACCAAAACCGACAAGATCAAGGTTGCCGGCGTGCCGCGGCTGATTGCCGAAACGCTGGAGAAGATCAAGAAGCACCCTGCCGCCTTCCCTGAGGTCCTTTCGACCTCGTCGGAAAAAGGTGACGGCCTTGAGGACTTGCGGGCTGCCATCTCTATGGCTGTCGGCCAGTCCTCGTGACAAACAGGCGTTTCGACTAAAACGCGCCCGGTGATTTCCTCACCGAGCGCGCTTTTTTTTTGCATCATCGATATGCTTGATGCAGGGCCGTCCCCGTAGCTTACTGAGAACGCCCCTGCATCCGGGCTTTCAAGCCCGTTTCCATTACATCTTCGGCAGGATGACCGTGTCGACGACGTGGATGACACCGTTCGACTGCTTGACGTCAGCGATGGTGACGGTCGAAACGCCGCCGTTCTCATCCGTCAGGGTGACCTTGCCGTCAGCGGCCTTTGCCTTCAGCGTGCAGCCGCCGACGGTCGGGACGTCATGCGAACCACCGTCATCGGCGATCATCTTGACGAGGGCTTCTGCCATCACGCTCTTGGCAACGACGTGGCAGGTCAGAACCTTGGTGAGCTGCGCCTTGTTCTCAGGCTTCAGCAGCGTGTCGACAGTGCCAGCCGGAAGCTTGGCGAAGGCATCATTGGTCGGCGCGAAGACGGTGAACGGGCCTGCACCCTGGAGTGTCTCAACGAGGCCTGCGGCCTGGACAGCAGCAACCAGCGTGGTGTGATCCTTCGAGTTGACGGCATTTTCGACGATGTTCTTGGTTTCGAACATTTCGCCACCGCCGACCATCGGATTGGCGGCGAAGGCGGATACGGTGCCAGCGAGAAGGGCGGCGGTGATTGCGAGCGGGCGAAGGGCGATCTTGAACATTACGGTTTCCTCTGTCCTTGGTGTTCTTGAAAGCGTCCTTGCGATTTCGGCCGCCGGACGCCTGAGTGGGATCCCTCTACTGGGGACACCACTAAGGACGGACGGCTTCGAATAGAAGTTTCAAAGGCGACGAGATTTTTTCTCGTCGCCTTTTCATGTCTTTGATAATTCTTGTGAAATTATAAATTCAGGGGCGAATTGCGCCAAGTGCCAAGACCGGACCGGTGGCTTTTCCGGTCGGAGATCCGCCAAATGGCTCAAGGCTGACAGCGAGGACCACGCCATCGATCAGGCGCGCCCGCAGGTCTTCAGGCACTGCAATCTCGCCCTGCCCGGTCTGCGGCAATACGCCAAGCGATATCGGCGACTGCTCGCCTTCAACCAGCCAGAGCTCCAGCGATTTCTGCTCATTGCCTCCGGCCGCGACCGGGGTAACTGCCAACTGGCCGGTGCGTGAATCGTAACTTGCGAGGAGCGCAATGGCGCTATTGTCGCCCGCAAGCTCCGCGGTGAGTGGTGCAACTTCTTTCTGCGGCCGTAGCTGCGGCGCCCATTGCAGGCCCACGACGAGGGCAAGCCCACCAATCGCAGCAAAGGAGATACCGCGCCATAGCCAGAGGGCATTCCACAGCCCGCGCGCCGCCCTCACTTCAGCAACAGCCGGAAAGAGCCGCTGCTCGATCTTCGCAAACAGCGGGTCCGGCGGTAACGTTTCGGCAAAATCGTCGTTGAACTGGGTGAGATTGTCTTCCCAACGGCGCACAACAGCGGCGAACTGCCGGTCGTGGAGCAGACGTGCCTCGACCTCGGCTCTTTCAGGCATGCCGAGAACGCCGAGAACATATTCTCCGGCCAGGACCTCGTCCCGCGATCTGTCACCCTTGCTCTGGTCGGGCGTGCTCATCCATGCATTCTCTCAGTTTCAACAGGCTGCGTCGCAGCCATGTGCGCATCGTGTTCAGCGGAACGGCGAACTTATCGGCCAGTTCCTGGTACGATAGCCCCTCGACATAGGCCTGTCGGACGGCCAGCGCCCGATCAGGATCCAACGCCTCCATGCATGTGTCAATGCGTGCGCCCTCAGAACGCAGCATCGCCGACTGTTCAGGGTCCGGGCCGAGATCGGCCAGATCTTCCGCTTCGTCCAGGTCCTCACCCTGCGGCCGCCTCGCCCGCAAGCGGTCGATGCAGCGGTAGCGCGTGATGGCGCATAGCCATCCATAGGCGTTAAGGCCATCACCCGTATAGCTGCCGGCCTTGTTCCAGATCTTGACGAAAACGTCCTGCAACGCCTCTTCGGCATCGCCCCTGTCCTTCATCATACGAAGGCAGATGGCAAAAAGTTTCGGCGAAACTTTCTGATAGATCGCCGAAAACGCCGCACGGTCGCGCAGGGCCACACGGGCCAGCAGCTCGCCGATGTCATCGCGTTCCATGTATCCCCCGTCTCCAGCCCGATGCAATGTAGCGCAATATTGTCGTTCGACAATGCGACAGCACGAAGATGCATGTCATCCCGCGCTTATATTGCAGGACGATTATTCCATCGCGGCAACAGTTGCGCTAAAAGGCCGCCATTCAATGCGAGGTTTCCCATGTCAGCGTCCGAAAGCGAAATCCAGGCCCGCCTTCTTGTTCAGGCCCTGCCCTTCATGCAGCGTTACGAGAACAAGACCATTGTGGTCAAATATGGCGGCCACGCCATGGGCAATCCCGAACTCGGCAAGGCCTTTGCCGCCGATATCGCGCTCCTGAAGCAATCCGGCGTCAACCCGATCGTCGTGCATGGCGGCGGGCCGCAGATTGGCGCCATGCTCGCCAAGATGGGAATCGAATCGCGCTTTGAGAACGGCCTTCGCGTCACCGACCAGAAGACGGTCGAAATCGTCGAAATGGTTCTGGCAGGCTCGATCAACAAGGAGATCGTCGCGCTCATCAACCAGACCGGCGAATGGGCGATCGGGCTCTGCGGCAAGGACGGCAACATGGTCTTTGCCGAAAAGGCGCAGAAGAAGGTTCGCGATCCCGACAGCAATATCGAGCGCGTGCTCGATCTCGGCTTTGTCGGCGAGGTGGTCGAGGTCGACCGCACCCTGCTCGACCTGCTCGCCCGCTCCGAGATGATTCCGGTCATCGCCCCGGTCGCGCCCGGCCGCGATGGCGCGACCTACAATATCAATGCCGATACCTTTGCCGGTGCCATCGCCGGCGCGCTCAATGCCTCGCGCCTGCTCTTCCTCACCGACGTTCCCGGCGTGCTCGACAAAAACGGCAAGCTGATCAAGGAACTCTCGGTCGCCGAAGCCCATGCGCTGATTGCCGACGGCACGATTTCCGGCGGCATGATCCCGAAGGTCGAGACCTGTATCGAGGCTATCAAGGCCGGCGTGCAGGGCGTCGTCATCCTGAACGGCAAGACTGCCCATTCCGTGTTGCTCGAACTCTTCACCGAAACCGGCGCGGGCACACTGCTCGTTCCCTGAGCGAATGATGGCTTGAACCTCTGTCGATCACTCGATCGGCAGAGGTTGCTCCAGTCTCTTACTGGCAGGCGTCGTCGTTTGCATCGACAACACAGCCACGAGCACGATGGCATAAGCTACGAAATTGTAGATCAGCCCGAGCGCCAAGCCCTCGGCATAGACCGCCTTTCCGGTTAGACCCTCGGCGGCATTGCGAACGAGGTCCGAGAAGAAAATCTCGCTGACAATCGCAATGCCCAGCACGCTACCCATCTGCTGGATCGCCTGCAAGGCCCCGGATCCGGCACCGGCATCTTGCGGCGGCACGCCCGCCAGAACCAGTTGAAACATCGGTGCGATTGCGATGCCCATGCCAAGGCCGCTCAGCAGGAACCAGGGCAAGAGCGCCATACGATCAATGGTCTCGCCGACCGTCTGGATCTCGGCGCGCAACAATCCCATGCCGACGATGACCATCACCACGCCCACGATGACCCGAATGCGTGGCGTTACATTGCCGAGACGACCGGAAATCAGGGATGCTACAAAGATCCCGACCGAAAAGGGAACAGTGGTCACGCCGGATTGCAGTGGCGTGAGGCCATAGCCCTGCTGGAGGAACATCGCGAAGATCAGAAAAAAGCCGGGCAAGGTGGAGAAAAAGGTCGCCGTCATCAGCGAGCCGATGACGTAGTTGCGGTTTTTCATCAGCGGCACCGGCAGCAGTTCGGGACCACCCATCCGGTGTTGACGCCGTTCCCAGAGCGCGAAAGCCAGACCGACAGGCAGGGCAATCGCAAGCATGACGAAACACCAAAGCGGCCAGCCGAAGCTCCGGCCTTCGATCAGTGGGAAAATCACGCAGAAGATCGTTGCTGCGGCTAGCACGATGCCGCCGAAATCGTTCTTGATGCCCGGCTTTGGCGGCAGCGACGGGATGAGCTGCCATCCGAGTAGGATAGTCACGATACCGACCGGAATATTGATCAAAAAGATCGGCCGCCAACCGAGGCCCAGGACATCAAGGCTGATCAGCCAGCCGCCGAGAATGGGGCCTGAGACCGAAGCGAGGCCGGCGCTGAGACCAAAGAGCGAAAAGGCCGCCGCCCGCTCCTTCGGCGGAAACATCATCTGGGCGATCGCCAGCACCTGCGGCGTCATGACGGCTGCCCCGGCCCCCTGGAGGAGGCGTGCAGCCACGAGCGAGCCGATTCCGGGCGCCATGCCGCATAGCAGGGACGCAAAGGTGAAGGCCGCTACGCCAGCAATGAAGACCTGCTTCTTGCCCCTGACATCCCCCAGCCTGCCGAATGGGAGAAGCCCCAAGGCAAAGACCAGCACATAACCTGCAACGACCCATTCTATCTGGCTTGAGGTCGCGCCCAGTTCCGACTGCAGGCTGGGCAAAGCGACATTGACGATGGTTACGTCCAGCAGGTTCATGAAGTTTGCCAGCATCATCACCGCCAGCGCTGTCCACCGTTTCGGATAGGGATGCTGTGCTGCGGCGGCCTCGGCGCTTATGGGTTTTGCGCGGGCAAGAGGGGCGGCGGCGGGTTGATCGGTCTGCATTGCTCTCTCCCCGGCCGACAGGCGCGTTTACTGCCTCCGGTGTATCGTGAGCTCCCAGCCTCTGCAACCGCCCGTTCCCGACCCGACAGCGCGGGTATCAAACCAGAACCAGCAACAACACTCCGAGGACGATCAACAGACAGCCCGCGATCTCCAGGCGATTGATTTTCTCCTTGAAGATGAAGAGTGCCGAGGCGAAGGTGAAGAGCATTTCCACCTGGGCCAGTGCCTTGACCACAGCCACCTGCTGCAGCGTCATCGCGATAAACCAGCCGAAGGATGCTGTGGCCCCAACGAAGCCGACCAAGCCGCTTATCTTCCATGCCGCCCGGATGCGGGTAATCTCCTCACGCTCACGCCAGAGCATCCATGCCAGCATAACAACCGTCTGCACGACAATGACCACGCAGAGCGTATAGCCGGCCTGTACGATGGCATCCGGCTTCGGCAGACTTGGCGCAAGCGAAAGGGAGGCTGCGCGGTATGCAATTCCAGACAAGCCGAAGAAGAAGCCGGAGGCAAGGCCAATCAGCGCCGTGGGGTTGCCGACCGATGTGATGAGCGCAACTGGCCTGAGTGCCGTACGGGCAACCGAAATGGCCATGACGCCAAGAATTGACACGAAGATCGCCGCCAGCGTGCCCGTGGTGATCGTCTCGCCGAACAACAGAAGAGCGATGAGCGCCGCCTGGGCCGGCTCTGTGCGCGAATAGGCCGTACCGACGGCAAAATTGCGAAAGGAGAAGAGGTGGACGAGGAGAAACGTGGCGGCTATCTGAGCCAGCGCGCCAACAACAGCCCAGCCAGCAAAAATCGAGCCGGGCACCGGCATCGGTCGGTCAAGGCCGAAATGAAGTATGCCGAGATAGAGGAAGGCAAAGGGCATGCCGAAGCCGAAGCGAACGAAAGTCGCGCCGGTGGTGCCCATATGGCCTTTCAGATGTTTCTGCAGTACGGAGCGCATATTCTGAAGGAAAGCGCTGCCGATCGTTATGATGGCCCAAAGTTCCATGGGTGGTAATCCGGAATATGCTGCCGCAATCTCCAGTGAGGGCGGCTTGCGAGACAGGAAGAGTGACGCAGTTCTATGACGGCCGGATCAGCCTTCATGCACCATCGTCGAGAAGACCGGATGGAAGCGCGACGGCAGGCGCTTGCGGTCCTGAAGGACCACGAACACTTCAAAACTGCATGTCGGCATTTTCTTTCCCATTCCCATCGAATAGCACTTCCCGGAACGCCGACAAATCCTATTTTGCTCGGGCGCCCAATGCCATCCCGTCCATAGCCGATGCATTTCCATGCTGCCGGCCTCTGTCATAAGATGATCATGACCCTACCTCAGAAGCTCCCAGCGCCTGCCGATTTCGCCCATGTTCAAGATTGGGTCTTCGATCTCGACAACACGCTCTATCCGCATCACATCAACCTTTTCGCGCAAATCGATCGCAACATGACGGGATTCGTGGCCGAACTCCTGCAAATGGCGCCGGACGAGGCGCGGGCATTGCAGAAACGCTATTACCACGAACACGGCACGACGCTGGCAGGCCTGATGCTGCATCATAAGGTCGATCCCAACGCCTTTCTGGAGCGGGCGCATGCGATCGACTATTCGCTGCTGAAGCCGGATGAAGGGTTGGGCGCTGCGATCAAGCGACTGCCGGGGCGTAAATTCATCTTCACAAACGGTACGGTCGCTCATGCCGAAGCAGCAGCGCGCGCGCTCGGCATCCTCGACCATTTCGATGACATCTTCGACATTGTCGCGGCCGACTACGTTCCAAAGCCAGCAGGCGCGACCTATGACAAGTTCGCCGCGCTCAATCGCGTCAATACGAAGAACGCCGCAATGTTCGAAGACCTGCCACGGAATCTGATGGTACCCAAGGCACTGGGGATGAAAACCGTTCTCCTGGTCCCCCGCAACCTAGGGACAGCAATCCTCGAAACCTGGGAACGGGTCGAGCATATCGACGAAGGCAGTGTCGATTTTGTTACCGACGATCTGACCGGTTTTCTCGGTCACATCCTGGAAGACGCTGCATAGGTCTGGCCAAGCTTACCAAAGTTTCATCCAGCTTACCGATCGTTAAGTAGGTTGATTGCGAGCGCCGGGTTAGTTTCGGGACATCGAAACAGGTCACCGAAAGGATCCCAGATGAACGGCAAGACCCTTACCCTTACGGCCGTGGCGGCCTCTCTCCTGCTTGGCACGGCGGCTTCTGGCGCCTACGCCCAGGGACATGGCGACCGTCGTGGTCCCGGTCGCGGCGGCCCGGAAGTGCGCTTCGTGCAGATGTTGCAGATGGCCGACACGAACAAGGACGGCAAGATCGCCAAGGACGAAGCCAAGACGGCAGGCGAGGCGCTCTTTGTCTCGATCGACGCTGACAAGGATGGTACGCTGACACCAGGCGAAATGCGCCAGCATCACGAAAAAATGCGGGCCGAAATGCAGGCCGCTCGGGCAGCTGCGAAGGCGAATGCTCCGGACGATGAAACAGCCGTCGGCCCTGGCGAGGACGGCCCTGGTCCTGGCGACATGGCAGAAGGCCCAGGCGGCGGCCGCCATGATGGAAAGCATCATGAGGGCAAACGTCACGGCTGGCACGGAGAGCGTGCAGACCGGGGTGAGCGCGGCGAAGGTCGCGATCGTGGCCTTGGCGGCATGGGTGGTCCTGGCCGGATGATCCGCGTTGCTGACACAAACGAAAACGGCCAGATCAGCAAGGCGGAAGCAACCGCCATGGCGGACAAGATGTTCGACCGTATGGACACAAACAAGGACGGGTCTATCAGCGCCGACGACATGCCGAAGCGGCCGATGATGTTCCGCTAAGGGCGGGCTTCACCCATTCCTGATGAAGCAGTGCGGCCCCTTATGGGGCCGTTTCTTCGTTGAGATCATAGAAATCGGCAATGATCTGCCAGGCTTCTTCCGCCGTCTCGGCGAAGTGCAGGAGATCGAGATCCTCCGGCGCAATGGTGCCGAAGGCGGCCAGCGCCTCGAAATTGATGATGTCGTGCCAGAAGGCCTTGGAAAACAGGATCAACGGGATCGGCGCCATACGCTTGGTCTGGATCAACGTGACCGCCTCGAAGAATTCGTCGAGTGTTCCGAAGCCACCGGGGAAGATGGTGATCGCCTTGGCGCGCATCAGGAAATGCATCTTCCGGATGGCGAAGTAGTGAAAATTAAAGCTCAGCTCCGGCGTGACATAGGGGTTCGGTGCCTGCTCATGCGGCAGCACGATGTTGAGACCGACTGACGGCGCACCAACATCGGCGGCACCGCGATTGCCGGCCTCCATAACCCCCGGCCCGCCACCGGTGACGACGACATATTCGTGATAGTCGCTGCGCAGAGATTGCTTCGAGCATTGCTGGGCGAACTTGCGCGCTTCCTCGTAGTAGATCGAGGCGTTCTCCAGGTTCTTCTTCTGAATGTCGTTCTTGGCCGCCCAGGCTGCCTGACCGGGGGCTGGAATGCGGGCGCCGCCGAACATCACCACGGTGGACTTGATGTTGCGCTCGGTGAGGATCATCTCCGTCTTCAAGAGTTCGAGCTGCAGGCGCACCGGCCTCAGCTCTTCCCGGCAGAGGAATTCATCGTCGGCATAGGCAAGGCGATAGGAGGGCGAAGCCGATTGCGGGGTCTTCGGGATGACCTCTGCCGTCTGCCGATCGGTGGAACTGTCCTTCAGCGGATCCCAGGAGCCATCCTTGCGCCGGTGCTTGCCGTTCTTCAATTTCGCCATGCCTCTTCCTTTCGTACGCACAGGTCCGCACAGCTGTTTTCAGACAGCTTCTAATGCGCTAGAGCTTTGCGCGAATTTTCGATCAGATGCTGATCGCTTCATCCCCAAGGTAGACAACGAAGTTTAAGGAATTCAGATGAGCGCCTCCGATCTCTCCCAGCTCGAACACGTCATCGAGGCGGCCTTCGAGAACCGCGACACGGTCTCGACGGCAACCAAGGGCGAAATTCGCGATGCCGTCGAAGAATCCCTCAGCCTGCTCGACAGCGGCAAAGCCCGCGTTGCCACCCGGGGTGAAGACGGCACCTGGACCGTGCATCAGTGGCTGAAGAAGGCCGTGCTTTTGTCGTTCCGCCTCAACGACATGGAAGTGGTCAAGGGCGGCCCCGGTGCTTCCACCTGGTGGGACAAGGTACCGTCGAAATTCGAAGGCTGGGGCGAAAGCGAGTTTCGCTCTGCCGGCTTCCGCGCCGTGCCGAACGCTGTCGTTCGCCGCTCGGCTTATGTTTCCAAGGGCGTGGTTCTGATGCCGTCCTTCGTCAATCTTGGTGCCTATGTCGGTGAAAACACCATGGTGGACACCTGGGCAACCGTCGGCTCCTGCGCCCAGATCGGTGCGAACGTGCATCTGTCCGGCGGCGTCGGCATCGGTGGCGTGCTGGAACCGCTGCAGGCTGGCCCAACCATCATCGAGGACAACTGCTTCATCGGCGCGCGTTCGGAAGTCGTTGAAGGCTGCATCATCCGCGAAGGCTCGGTGCTGGGCATGGGCGTTTACATCGGCAAGTCGACCAAGATCGTCGACCGCGCCACCGGCGATGTGATGTATGGCGAAGTGCCGCCCTACTCCGTCGTCGTTGCCGGTTCGATGCCCTCGGCCAATACCATCATGGCAAATGGCCTGCCCGCGCCGCATCTCTACTGCGCCGTCATCGTCAAGCGGGTCGACGAGAAGACCCGTTCGAAGACAGGCATCAACGAACTGCTGCGCGACTAAGCGCCCCTGCCGCGGCAATGCCCTTGCCGCGGCGCCCCTCTGCCCCCTCGGCAGATGACAGTATCTGAGGGATCGACTACTTCTCGCTCGTATCATTCCGTGCCGCACAGCCGTATGAACCGGTGGCAGGCCAATCCCGTAAAGCTCGACATGAACGCGACTAATCCTCTCGCCGTCCTTCAGGCCCTTATCCGCTGCCCTTCAGTCACGCCTGCAGAGGGTGGCGCACTTGATGTGCTTCAGTCTCTTCTTTCGCCGCTGGGTTTCGCCGTCGAGCGGATGATCGCGCAGGATGAAAACACGCCCGACATCGAGAACCTCTATGCGCGCGCCGGGAACGGCGGACGACATTTAATGTTCGCGGGTCATAGCGACGTGGTACCCGTCGGGGACGAAAAGGCCTGGAGCCTCGGGCCATTTTCCGGCGAGGTGAAGGACGGCATGATGTATGGCCGCGGTGCCGTCGATATGAAGGGCGGGATTGCGTGCTTTATCGCCGCCTATGCCCGGCTGGTCGAAGCCGGCCGTGTGCCTGTTGGCTCGGTCTCGCTGCTGATTACTGGCGATGAGGAAGGTCCTGCCGTCAACGGAACGACCAAACTTCTGCAGTGGGCTGCCGAGCGCGGCGAGCGCTGGGATGCCTGCCTCGTCGGTGAGCCGACCAATCCCGATGCGATCGGCGACATGATCAAGATCGGCCGCCGGGGATCTGTTTCCGGAACGGTCACGGTGCGCGGGGTGCAGGGCCATGCGGCCTATCCGCATTTGGCGGACAACCCGGTGCGGGGTGCGCTGTCCATGGCAAAGAGCCTGATGGTTCCGGCCTTTGATGCAGGCTCCGACAACTTCCAGCCATCCAATCTGGAAGTGACGACGATAGACGTCGGCAATCCGGCGACCAATGTCATTCCCTCGAGCGCCAGCTTCAAGTTCAACATCCGCTTCAACGACCTTTGGGATGCAGACACGGTGAAGGCCGAAATCCTGCGCCGCCTTGATGCCGCAGCAGCTGATGCAGATCTTCGTCCCGGACGCGACCCCATCGGCTATGACATCGTCTGGTCGGAACGGCCGAGCCATGTGTTCCTCACTCGCGACAACGCCCTCATTGCATCGCTCACTCGCGCTGTCGAAACAGTCACCGGTCGTGTGCCGAAGCTGTCGACGACCGGCGGCACGTCGGATGCACGCTTCATCAAGGATTACTGCCCGGTGGTGGAGTTTGGCCTTGTTGGCCAGACGATGCATATGGTCGACGAACGGGTGGCCGTCGACGACCTCGAAACCCTGACCGTGATCTATCAGACCTTCATCGAGCAATGGTTCGCCAATGCCGACGCTGCGTGAGGTCGAAATCTATCTCAGGGGCCTCTGGCTTCTGTTCCGGCAGGATGGCTCAGGCCTTGCCCATTTGGATTTCTCTGACCGCGGCGCCCTGCGTTCCTTCTGGGCGATACTCTGGGCAGCCCCCGCGATCCTGATCTCTTTCGCCTGGTGGCGCATTCTCTATCTGCAGGACCTGCCACCCGGCCAATCCGTCGGCGGACTGTTCTTTTTTCGTCTGACGCTGATCGAAGCGACAAACTGGATCGTACCGCTTGTCATGGTCGGTATAGTCTGCTGGGTCATCGGCATTGGTGAGAAGTTCGCGTCGATCGTGGTCGTCACCAACTGGCTGGCGCTGCCGGTTTCTTACGGATACGGCGTGCTGGTTCTGCTAATGATGCTGGTTCCGACCCTTGGCGGCATCGTCACCTTGCTCTGGTTCGTCCTGACCATTGCCCTGATCTCGGCCCTGTTCCGGATTTTGCGCATGATTGTCGGCGATCACGTGCTGACGGTTGCGACCATTATTCTGGTCCTGCTCGTGCCCTCCATGATCCTCTCAGAAATCCTGCAAGGCTATCTCGGCATCCTGCCCGCCTGATAAGTGCCCATCACGGATCGCCCGGATAATCCACCCGCATGAAGTACAGGCCTGTCGGCGGAGCGACCGGGCCGCAGGCCGCCCGGCTGCGGGCCTCAAGAGCTGCGCGTACATCGGCGGGGGTCATCTTGCCCTCGCCCGCCAGCTTCAACGTGCCAGCGAAAGATCGGATCTGATTGTGCAGGAAGCTCTGGGCCGTGGCCCGGATTTCGATCAGGTCGCCATCCCGCGTCACATCAAGCCGATCCAGCGTTCGGACGGGACTGGCGGCCTGACAATGAACTGAGCGGAAGGTGGTGAAGTCATGATGGCCGACGAGCTGCTGTGCCGCCTCATGCATGGCTTCGTGATCGAGCAGTTTCGGCACCCACCAGGCGCGGTTCGCCTCCAGTGCCAGCCGCGCCGGTCGGGTGATAATCCGATAGAGGTAATGACGGCGTAGCGCCGAGAAGCGGGCATCGAAGTCATCGGCAACGGCCTGAACGTCGACCACGGCCACCTGTTCGTCGGCCATAGCCAGATGGGCGTTCAAGGCATTGCGCAGCTTGACCGGAACCCAGTCACGGGAGAGATCGGTGTGAACCACCTGGCCCCTGGCATGAACGCCTGAATCGGTTCGTCCAGCCCCCCTAACGATCACGGTTTCGGCCGTCAGTGCGAGGATTGCCTTTTCGAGAGCCGCCTGAATCGAATGGCCGTTTTCCTGCCTCTGCCAGCCGACATAGGCGGAGCCGTCATATTCCACGGTCATCCGGAAACGGGGCATCAGGCGATCACCGTCCCCTTGGCCACGGGCGTTCCGCGCAGGAAGTCTTCACCCGGCAGCGGCTTGCCGCCCGCCTTCTGCAGGCGCACAAGACTGACAGATCCGGTTCCGCAAGCGATCGTCAAGCGGTCGTCCACTACCGTACCGGGTGCACCTAAGGCGCCGACGGCCTGCTCCAGATGGGAGCCAAGAAGCTTTACCCGTTCCGGCTTGCCATTGACTTCGATTTCGGTCCAGGCACCCGGGAACGGCGAAAGCCCGCGGATGTGATTGTGGACGTCTGTCGCCGGCCGGCTGAAATCGACGCGGGTCTCCGCCTTGTCGATCTTGGCAGCGTAGAGCACGCCGTCATCCGGCTGCGAAACCGTATCCAACCTGCCCTCCTCCAAGAGCCCGATCGCCTCGACCATAGCCTCGGCGCCGATAAGGCTCAGCGCGTCATGCAGTTCGCCAGCGGTCATGTCCGGCGCGATTGTCAATTTGCGGGTCAAGGCGACGGGGCCTGTATCCAGCCCCTTGTCCATCTTCATGACCATCATGCCGGTCTCTGCATCTCCGGCCATGATTGCCCGTTGTATGGGGGCGGCACCGCGCCAGCGCGGCAGGAGCGAGGCGTGACCGTTATAGGCGCCGAGACGTGTGCCATCGAGGATTGACTGGGGCAGGAGCAAGCCATAGGCGACGACGACGGCCACATCAGCCTCAAGCGCCACGAAGGCGTCCACGTCGGCCTTATCGCGAAAATTAACGGGGTGACGGACCTCGACGCCGAGGCTTTCCGCCGCCTGATGCACGGGTGATTTCTGCAGGTCCAGCCCACGTCGGCCACCCGGACGGGGCGGCTGGGTATAGGCCATGACGATCTGATGGCCGGCTGCATGCAGCGCCTTGAGCGTGGCTACGGAGAAATCCGGCGTGCCCATGAAGATGATGCGGAGTGCCATTCTCGTCTCGCCTTCAAGCCTTGTGGGAACGCATTGGCGGACCCGACATGTTCAAACCGCTCAGATCTTCGAGCGAGCGGCCTTGGTGAACCGCTTGATCACCATCTCGCGTTTGAGACGGGAGATATGATCGATAAAGAGGACACCGTTGAGATGGTCGATCTCGTGCTGCAGGCAGGTTGCCAGCAAACCGTCGGCTTCAACCGTCTGCTCCTTGCCGCTTCTGTCGATGGACTTCACCGTGACAGCTGCCGGGCGCTCGACTTCGGCATAATAGTCCGGGATCGACAGGCAACCCTCTTCATAGACCGAACGCTCCTCAGAGCTGGTAACGATTTCGGGGTTGATGAAGACGAGGGGCTGCCGCTCCTCGCCCTCCTTGGCAACATCGATCACCAGAAGACGACGCGGCACACCGACCTGGATGGCCGCAAGGCCGATGCCGGGTGCGTCATACATCGTCTCCAGCATGTCATCGACGAGCTGGTTGAGTTCGGAATCGACACGCTCGATCGGCGCAGAGACCTGTCGCAGAAGCGGATCGGGCAAAATGATGAGAGGCTTGATGGTCATGCCGCTCCCTTAGCGCATGTTCGATACGGAGGAAATCGAAAAACGCGCCGATTTCCGTCCGCAAACGTCGATCAGGCGGCCCTGCGTCGCCCGCCATGCGTCGGTGTGCCTGCAACGTCTCCATCCACGCGTGTCTTGATGTGGCTGAGCAGTTCGACAAGCCCTGCGACTTCGGAGCGCAAGTGGCGTGTCTCTTCGGATGTCCGGTCAACCATATCACTGTTTTCATGGGTAAGAACGTCGATATCGCGGGTTGCTTTGTTGACCTCACTCAGGCCGAGCGCCTGGTCCCGGGCAGCGGTCGCTATATCCGACACGAAGGTATCAATCGCATCGATGCGGGCGATGATGTCGGTCAGGGCTTCACCGGTACCAGTGACAAGGCCGACGCCTTCCTTCACCTGGTCAGAACTCTGCGAGATGAGTTGCTTGATTTCCTTCGCAGCGTCAGCGCTGCGTTGGGCAAGCTGGCGAACCTCTTGTGCAACGACAGCAAATCCCTTGCCGGCATCACCAGCACGGGCGGCTTCGACACCTGCGTTGAGCGCCAGCAGATTGGTCTGGAAGGCGATCTCGTCGATGACGCCAATGATCTTGAAGACCTCGGTCGACGACTTTTCGATTGCCCCCATGGCGGATACGGCACGGGACACCACGTCACCGGAAGATTTGGCTTGCTGTTGTGTCTCGCGGACGGCAAGCGAGGCCCGCTCGGCATTCGAGGCTGTCTGGCCAACACTGACCGAAAGCTGCTGCAAGGCCGTTGAGCTTTCCTGCACACCGCTGGACTGACGTGCAGTGCGTCCAGCCAGCTCGCCCGAGACGCGGGCGATCGTATCGGTGCCAGTAAGAATGCCTTCCGACGCACGGCGAACCGCCGCGAACGACACGTTCAGACGATCCACGGTCTCGTTGTAGAAGTCAGCCATCTGGCGGAAGTTTTCCGGCAGATCCGTTGTCATTCTCGCCTCAAAGTCGCCTTGGGCCAAAGCTTCCAGGCCCTTACGCAGATGCTCCATTGCGATCGCCTGATCGGCCTCGACGCGCGCGCGTTCTTCTTCCAGCGTCCTGCGGCGCTGCTCGAGCTCGTCGAGATAAACGGAAATCGCATAGTCCATGTCGAGCATTGCGGCCTTTACGATAGCCCGCTGCTTATCTGCAAGGTTTGCCGCATGTTGCTTGCCGAATGGGAATGGCCAGTGTTTGACGAGAACGCCAGCCAGAAGTTCACTGACCAGCATGGAATAGCCGCCGATATACCAGCGTGGTTCCAGGCCAATCCGTGCATGGGCCTTGCCGACTGCGGTCACGCCACGCACGTAGTTCTCGTCGAAATTGCCGCTCGCAACATTGTCCCAGTGGCCGACCTGCGCCGATTTCGCACCGTTCATGTGCCCCTTGTCGCGGAAGTGTCCGACAATGCGTGGGGTTCTTGAGATCTTGGCATACAACTTGTCAAGCGCGCCGCCGATCACATCCCGAATGGTGGGCCGCAATTCACTCAGCGTATTGCGCGTAGACTGATCAATCTCCAGGAAGTCCAGGCGTTCGGCAAGATCTTGGTTTGGCTTCGGGGTCATGGACACAACGCGATTCGTTCACAAAGTTAAGGTTAAACAAATCTCTCACTTATTTCTGAACAGGAACTAAACGGAATGCCTCGTTGACCAACTTCGTGACGGCTGTCCGCTCACCGTCAGATCCGAGGAGCTGTTTTTTCGATCGGGGATGTTCACTCTTTGATCTGTAGGCGGCGGCCGAATCAGCTATTATCGGCGCATGAACATCCAAGACATTCCGGCGGTGACCATCGGCTCAGTCACCCTTTCACCCGTGCTGCTCATGTCGCTTGCGGCAGCCGTGGTACTGATCCCAATCCTTCTCGCGTTGATTAGCGCACACCGCGCATCGCGGCAGCGGGCAGACATGATGGAGCAGGCCCTGCGGCGTGACGAGGCTGCGGAGATGCGGTTGGCCGAACTTCTGAAAGCCCAGGCCGAGATGCAGGGGCGCCTGGCGACCATGGCCGAAGTGTTCGGCAGCCGGCAGGCGGAGCTGAACCAGTCGATCAGCCAGAGGCTCGACGGCATGACGCATCGGCTCGGTACGACGATCACCGAGCAGACAAAATCGACGCATGACAACCTTCGGACGTTGCAAGAACGGCTCGCGGTGATCGACGCTGCTCAGAACAACATCCAATCTCTCGCCAAGGATGTTGTCGGTTTGCAGGCGATCCTCTCCAACAAGCAGACCCGGGGCGCCTTTGGCCAGTCGCGCATGGAGACAATCGTGGCCGACGGTCTGCCGATGGGAGCGTACGAGTTCCAGTCGACCCTTTCGAACGGTTCACGGCCAGACTGCACAATCCGCATGCCAAACAACTCGCCGCCACTGGTCGTCGATGCCAAGTTTCCTCTGGAGGCATGGAATACGATCCGCGAAACCGAGAATCCGGACCAGAAGAAAGCCGCAGCCCAGCAATTCCGCCGCGACATGGAAGTCCATATCCGGGACATTTCCGAAAAATACCTGCTCGCCGGCGAGACCCAGGAGATGGCGTTTCTCTTCGTGCCATCGGAATCGATCTTTGCCGAAATCCACGAGAACTTCGAGGGTATCGTGCAAAAAGCCCACAGGCAGCGCGTAGTGATCGTTTCCCCGTCCCTCCTGATGCTGTCTATCCAGGTCATCCAGGCCGTTCTCAAGGATCAGCGGATGCGTGAACAGGCGCACCTGATCCAGGGCGAGGTGGTGCGCCTGATGGAAGATCTTGGACGTCTGGACGACCGGACACGCAAACTGCAAAGCCATTTCCTCGCCGCTCAAAAAGATGTCGAGCAAATCATCACCTCGTCCGACAAGATCGCCAAAAGGGGTGCAAAAATCGAAGCGATGGAGTTCCAGACCGCAGGTGCCTTGCCGCCGGGAGAGGAGCCTCAAGCGCAGGCCGTCGAGAGCCGGAGCGGCCTGCTCAAGCTGAGGGTTGTTGACGAAGACTGAGGGGCTGGTCCAAAAGAGCGCAGACAGCAAACAGGATCAACGCCCATGATCACCGTCTTCGGCTCTATCAACATGGACCTAGTTGCCACCACACCCCGGCTTCCCAGCCCCGGTGAAACCGTACCGGGCACCGGATTTGCCACCGCAGCCGGGGGCAAGGGTGCCAATCAGGCGCTGGCGGCCCGGCGGGCTGGCGCGACAGTGAACATGGTGGGGGCCGTTGGACAGGATGAATTTGCGAGCCCTGCGCTCGACCTCCTCGAACGAGCCGGCACCGATCTTTCCGGCGTCGCCCATGTCGAGGGCCCGACCGGCACGGCACTGATCCTTGTGGGCGGTGACGGTGAGAACATGATCGCTGTTGTTCCCGGCGCGAATGGCACGGTCAATTCGTCCCAGGCCGAAGCGGCTGTATCCTCACTACAACCTGGCGACTTCCTCATGCTCCAGCTGGAAGTGCCCGCTGATGCTGTCAAGGCGGCGCTCGTTGCCGCCAAGGCGAAGGGCGTTCGCAGTGTTTTGAATACTGCTCCGCTGACGGCAGATGCCGCAGAACTGGCCGCGCTGGCGGATATCGTCATCGCCAATGAGACCGAATTTGAATTGCTGACCGGCCGCGAAACTCTTGAACCTTCCGCCCGTGAGGCGTTGCTGATGGAGATGCATGGCAAGACGGGTCAAATCCTGATCGTCACGCTTGGTGCGGATGGGGTTATTGCTGCACAGGGTGGCACACTTCACAGGACGAAGGGGCTGAAGATCGAGCCGGTCGATACCGTCGGCGCTGGCGACACGTTCTGCGGCTATCTCGCGGCCAGTCTCGATTCAGGGGTTTCTTTCGACATGGCCCTGCGGCGCGCCGCGGTTGCGGGCTCGCTGGCATGTCTCACGGCTGGCGCACAGCCGTCCATTCCGCTCGCTGCGGACGTCGATGCGTTGACTTAATATCGGTCACATCTGGATCTGTCTTAGTCTAGCATTAAACAATCGCACATAGCTTTGCCGTGCGAGGGTGCGTCACTGCGCGCCTGGCTGTGCCATGACGGCGCGATGCCGATGCGTCTGTGTTCCGATGCTCCTGCCACCGAGGCTCCCATGCTCGCCTTCCTGTCGCGATCCATTGCCGCAAAACTGCTTGTTGTCACCGGTGTTGCCATCGCACTGGTTCTTTTCCTTTCTAATTTTATTCTGATCTCGCAGACCCGCGACCGCGTTCACTCCCTGATCATGCAACAGGCGAATGCCGAGGCGAAATCGATAGCCGAAGAAATTGCCGGCGACATTGGGGAACTGGCCAGTGCTGCACGCACGATGGCCGGCGTCATTGGGCGCGGACATGACGGCAAGTCGCTGGACAGAGCCGGAATTACCAACGTCCTGAAAGCCAATCTGGAGCAAAACCCTTTCGCTTTTGGAAGCTGGATGGCAGAGGAACCGCTGGCGATCGACGGCCAGCAAGATGCGATCAAGGGCAAGGCGGAACTTTCGGCCAACGATCAAGGCATTTTCACACCCTACTGGTCCAAGGATCGTAACAACGCCATCCAATTCTCCACCTTCCCCGCGAAGTATGAAGCAGAGTGGTACTCATTGGCTGCCAAAAGCGGAAAAGGGGCGATTACTGCACCCTATCTCGCAGAAGGCACCGATGTCCCGACGACAATGAGTTCGATTGCTTATCCGGTCATGTCCGGCGGGAAGATGATCGGCGTCAGCGGGGTCGACATCTCGCTGCTGTCACTTTCGGAAAAACTGAAGGCATTGAAGCCATTTGAAACCGGCCGTGTCTTGCTGGTTGCCCAAGGCGCCGAATGGCTGGTCGCCCCTGAAGATGGTCTGCTGATGAAGCCCTATGAGGCACAAGGGGTAGACGCTCTTAAGACTGCCCTGTCGAGTGGCAAGGGCAGTCTGCTGGCAGATCTCGACAATGAAGGCGGAGAGGGTTTCGACCGTCTGCTCTATCCCTTTGCAGTCCCCGGCGTTAACGCGACCTGGGCCGTCATTGTCGACATTCCCCATGCAGCCATCAGCGCGCCTGTAGAAGCTCAGACGACGATGATGATCATCGGGGGTATCATCGTGCTCGGCGCAGTCATGCTGACATTGTTCCTCGCCGTCCGCTCTCTCGCGCAGCGTCCACTGCACGGCCTCGTCGACGATGTCGAGCGGATGTCGAAAGGCAATTACGACACGGATGTTTCCAACCAGGGGCGTGAAGACGAAATCGGTCTCGTTGCCAAAGCGCTTGACGGTTTCCGTCATCGCCTGGCTGAAAGCCATATGCTTGCGGCCGAGGCCGAGAACCAGAGGACATCGGCGGAAGGTGAGCGGCGTCGGCACGAGCAGGCACGCGACAGCGCTGCTACCGAACAGCAGCAGGTCGTCGCAGCGCTCGGCAAGGGTCTTGCAGAACTCTCCAGTGGCAATCTTACACATCGGATTGCGGAGGAATTCCCCGGCGAGTACGCGACACTGAAACGCGACTTCAACAGCGCAGTCGCAAGCCTTGAGCAGGCGATCGCCTCGGTCAATGGCAGCGTAGTCAACATCTCCGCTGGCACCTCAGAGATTTCCGAAAGCGCGGCCGACTTGTCTCGACGCACCGAACAGCAGGCGGCAAGCCTTGAGGAAACGGCGGCGGCGCTCAACGAGCTCACCGAACAGGTCAACTCCAGCGCCGATAACGCAAAGACAGCCGCCACGACCGTGAGCCTGGCAGTGAAGGATGCCGAAAAGTCCGGCGAGGTGGTCCAGAAGGCCGTGACCTCGATGCATGGCATCGAGCAATCATCGCAGGAGATTTCCCGCATCATCAGCGTGATCGACGAAATCGCCTTCCAGACCAACCTGCTGGCGCTCAATGCCGGCGTTGAGGCGGCGCGGGCTGGGGAAGCGGGCAAGGGTTTTGCCGTCGTTGCCCAGGAAGTACGCGAGCTTGCACAGCGTTCGGCCAATGCTGCGAAGGAGATCAAGACGCTGATCAACACTTCGGCCGCCCAGGTCAAGGACGGGGTCGAATTGGTCGGCGAAGCCGGTCTGACGCTTGAGAAGATCTCGCTGCAGGTCATGCAGATCAATGGGCTGATCCGCCAGATTTCCGGTTCAGCCAGCGAACAGGCCGTCGGGCTGAAGGAGATCAACCAGGCCGTCAACCAGATGGACCAGGTTACCCAGCAGAATGCGGCCATGGTCGAGGAAACGACAGCGGCCAGCATGACGCTGCGCAACGAGTCGGATACGCTGAAAAACCTCGTTGCCCGGTTCCAGGTTTCAGGTTCACAGGCTGGCGGCCGCGCATCTCATGTCGCCGCACTGACGGCAACGGCGCAAACGCTTCGCACTGCCGCCGCGCCGACTGGCTATCAGACCGCTCCACGGAAGGTGGCGGCCGGTGGCGGGGCTGCGAGTGGAGGAAGCTGGGAAGAGTTCTGAGACGAGCGTTCGTAGCAGCAAGACAATCAGGGGCGCCAACTGGCGCCCCTTCTCTATTGCAATCAAAGACGGGCGAAGCGTTCTGTCAGGAGCGCAAAGAAACCGTCGGCATCAACGTGGCGCATGACCGTGGCATTGGGCTCACGACCGGACACACGCCACCAATCAACAACTGTCATACCGACGGTCAGGGGTGACTCCAGCTCGATCTCGACATTGCAGTGGCGGCCGCTGAAAAGCTCCGGCTTCAGCAGATAGGCGACAACCGTCGGATCGTGCAGCGGGCCGCCGTCGGAGCCGTACTTCTCCTCGTCGAAGCGCTCGAAGAACTGCAGCCACTCGACCATGGCCTTTGCCGGCCGGGTGCCAATCTCAGCGATTTTCGCAACGCGGGCCTTGGTTGTCAGGAGCTGATGGGTCACATCAAGCGGCATGATGGTAACCGGTACGCCCGACTTCAAAACGACGGCCGCGGCGTCCGGATCGACATAGATGTTGAATTCGGCAGCGGGCGTAATGTTTCCGCCTTCGAAGAAGCCGCCACCCATCATGACGATCTCGCGAATGCGTGGAGCAATGTCGGGCGCCTTTTGCAGGGCCAGCGCGACATTCGTCTGCGGCCCGAGCGTGCAGAGCGTGACGGAACCTGCTGGCTCCCTGCGGATCGTCTCAACGATGAAGTCAACCGCATGCTGCGCTTCTACCGGCATCGTCGGCTCGGGCAGGACCGCCCCATCAAGCCCTGTCTTGCCATGCACATGCTCTGCCGTCACCAGACTGCGCTTCAGGGGATGCGACGCACCCTCGAATACGCGGCGTGCATCCTGGCCGCAGAGTTCGCAGACGATGCGGGCATTGCGGCTTGTCAGGCTCAAGGGCACGTTGCCGGCCACCGCCGTGATGCCGAGCAGGTCCAATTCGTCTGGACTTGCAAAGGCGAGCATGAGGGCAGCGGCATCGTCCTGGCCGGGATCGGTGTCGATGATGATCTTGCGAGGCTCTGTCATGGGGTAATCCTGATGTTGAGCAGCGAGCGATGCAGAGCGGCGCACATTTTGTCAAGCGAAGGCGCACGTAGCGCGCGCATCACTTATGTCCACGGCCGACCCGCCATAGCGGCGATTCTTGCGCTAAAAATTAACACTTCCATCGCAGTATGAAGGTCACGGCATGCCTGCCGTCTCTCCCTCATTCGTGGAGGATCGGAATGTTACTACGAGAAGTTACCGCCCGCCTGACGCAATCCGAATTGGCCCATCTTGGTGCCGGCGAGGTGGGGTATATCCGCAAGATGAAGTTTGACGACGTTTCCCGCTGCTTCCCTGAAGCACCGGAGATCGATCCCGAGCTCGACCTTTGGGCCCTCTTCGCAGCAGACGGTACACCGATCCTGCTGACCGACAATCGCTCCAGCACGTTCTTCAAGGCGGCCGAAGACGACCTGAAGACCGTCTCGTTGCACTGAACACCAGGCTGGTCAAGATGATCGGGCATCTGCGGCGATGCCCGGCTCTTCCCGGCGGCCATGGAACCTGGGTGTTGAGGGCTCTCAGCGCTTCAAGAAGGTGAGATAGGCGGATGAGCGTCCTTCGCGGCGCGCCTTTGCCTCATAGCGTGTGCCTGGCCAGCCCTCATAGGGTGTGAGCCAATCAGCAGCATTGCGGGCAGTCCATTCGAAACCACCATGGTTTCGGCAATGCTGAAGCGTCCAGTTTACATAGGTGTCGATGTCGGAGGCGAAACAGAAGGTTCCGCCCGGCTTCAGCACCTTATGAAAGCGCTGCAGATTGACCTCGGAGACGAAACGCCGCTTCCAGTGCTTCTTCTTCGGCCAGGGATCGGCATAGAGAAGATCGATCTGATCGATCTGGCCTTCCGGCAACCAATCGAGAAGCTGCGTCGCATCATCGTCATAGACCCGGATGTTCTTCAGCCCCTCGGCCTCGACGACCGCCAAGAGTTTCGCCATCGAGTTGACGAAGGGCTCTACGCCGATGAAGCCGGTCGAGGGATTGGTGCGGGCGCGATGAACCAGATGTTCGCCGCCGCCGAAGCCAATTTCCAGACGGACCTTCTCGACGGATATGGGGAAGAGCGATTTCAGGTCTGCCGGGACGGCAGATGCCAAGTCAACCTTGAGTTCGGGCAGGATGGTTTCCATGCGCCCAACCTGCTGCTCGCGCAACGGCTTGCCCTTGCGTCGACCGAAGAAGGCTTCGGTCGACCTCGTCTTGCGTTCCGCGTCCGTCATAATGCCTTCAAGCCTTGAGAGCGTCCTTGAGAGGCTTGACCAGATCGAGCTTCTCCCAGGAGAAAGAACCGTCGCGGCCAGCCTTGCGGCCGAAATGGCCATAAGCCGACGTCTTAGCATAGATCGGCTTGTTCAGGTCAAGATGGCGACGGATGCCCGATGGGGACAAATCCATGACCTTGCGGATCGCTGCTTCGACTTCGTCCTCGGTAACCTTGCCGGTTCCGTGCAGGTCGACATAGATCGAGAGCGGCTGGGCGATGCCGATCGCGTAGGAAATCTGGATCGTGCAGCGCTCGGCAAGGCCGGCTGCAACAACATTCTTGGCCAGATAACGCGCGGCATAGGCCGCCGAACGGTCAACCTTCGTCGTGTCCTTGCCGGAGAAGGCGCCGCCACCATGGGGGGCCGCACCGCCGTAAGTGTCGACGATGATCTTGCGGCCGGTGAGGCCGGCATCACCATCCGGGCCGCCGATGACGAACTTGCCGGTCGGATTGATGTACCAGTTGCAATCATCGGCGATCTTCAGCTCGCCGAGGGCTTCGCGGATGAAGGGCTCAACGACCTGACGGACCTTCTTGGAGTCCCAGCTCTCATCGAGGTGCTGGGTTGAAAGCACGATCGACGTGGCTTCTGCCGGCTTGCCGTCGACGTAACGGACGGTCACCTGGCTCTTGGCGTCGGGACCGAGCTTGCCGACATCGCCCTCACCCTTCTTGCGCGCCGTGGAAAGCGTCTGGAGGATCTTGTGGGAATAGTAGATCGGCGCCGGCATCAGATCCGGCGTTTCCGTGCACGCGTACCCGAACATGATGCCCTGGTCACCGGCGCCTTCGCTGTTCGAGCTGTCGGCCGCCTTGTCGACGCCCTGGGCGATATGCGCGGATTGCGAATGCAAAAGCACGTCAATCTTCGCCGTCTTCCAGTGAAACCCATCCTGCTCATAGCCGATGTCGCGGATCGCCTTGCGGGCGACCGACTTGAACTTGGCCGGATTGATGACCTCGTTGCCATTCTTGTCGGTCTTCATCAGGCTCGGTGGGAGGCGAACTTCCCCGGCGATGACGACGCGATTGGTGGTGGCAAGGGTTTCGCAGGCGATGCGCACGGTCCAGGGATCCACCCCGGTCTTGGCCGCTTCACGATAAACGAGATCGACGATTTCGTCGGAGATGCGGTCACAAACCTTGTCCGGGTGACCTTCGGAAACGGATTCGCTGGTGAAGAGATAATTGGCGCGCATCGGGATTCCCCTCAAAGTATGGATGGCCGCATGGTTACTCAGTTCAAGTTTCAATGACAAGCACACAACCACATAAATATATCTTTATGTGAGTAAACTTTTTCGCGGAGGCCAAAAAAAAAGCGGCCATCAAGACCGCTCTCTTTTCCCGTATCTAAAACCGGCTCACTCGACGTCAGCGTCCGCAGCGAGGGTCTTTACGAGATCAATGATCTTACGGCGAACCTTCGGGTCACCGATCTTCACGAATGCACGGTTCAGCTGAAGACCTTCCGAGGAGGAAAGGAAGTCTACAACGTAGTTCGAGCTCGAAGCTTCGGCCATACCACCCGACGCATTCGCCTGGTCACCTGGTGCATCTTCGAAGAAGAAGGAAACCGGGACATTCAGGATGCTCGAGATGTTCTGAAGCCGGCTGGCGCCAACGCGATTGGTGCCCTTTTCATACTTCTGGATCTGCTGGAAAGTAATGCCAAGGCTTTCGCCGAGCTTCTCCTGGCTCATGCCAAGCATGGTGCGACGAAGCCGAATTCTACTGCCGACATGGATGTCAATCGGGTTCGGCTTCTTCTTGTTCTCTATCATTAACATTGTCCTGACCAATGAGTTGGCGTTGCAACCACAATCCCCCGCCTCAGAACATAACGACACGTTGTACCCGCCGTCGCAGAACCGTTAGCATACTTGCAGAACCATGGCTTAAGCCACTATGCAATTTTAGGGGTTTTTGGTCAATTGATCCTTCTAATAAAACCCATGCGAGAAATGAGCGCCGTCACAGCAAATCCAAGCTGGACCAACCAAAAGTTTAGGTTGTGATCAAATTTGTATCGAACCGGTACAATTTTACTACCAATGCTTGCATCAGCAGCTCCTTGACTACCCAAATTTAGTCCAGTCAATACACGCCCCAGGGGGTCAATGACTGCCGAAATCCCGTTATTGGCGTTACGAATAAGGTAAGTTCCGTTTTCGACCGCGCGCAAACGCGCCTGCAGGAAGTGCTGATACGGCCCTGGCGTGTCGCCGAACCAGGCGTCGTTGGTGACGTTGAGGATCGCACTTGCCCCGCCGATATCGGCCGCGATTTCGTTCGGGAAAATGACCTCGTAACAGATCAGCGGATAAAGACTGAGACCCGAAGGTAGGGTTAGAACATTGCGGGAGGCCGCGGCGGAGAAGCCACCCGGCAGGCTGATGACCTCTTCCACTCCGAACTGGCGCAGGATTGATTCAAACGGCACATACTCACCGAAGGGCGTGAGGTGGACCTTGTCCGCAGCACCGAGGATCTGCCCTTTGTCGTCAATCATGTAGACAGAATTAAAGTAGCGCGGCTCAGATCCCGCTGCCTGGGCTTCCGCTCGAACGGCACCGGCCAAAAGGATCTGGCCGTCCTGCAACACTTCACCGATGCGCACGAGTGCATCGGGATTATCGGTCAGGATGAACGGGACCGAGGTCTCCGGCCACACGATAATGTCAGGGCGCGGCTTACCGTCCACTGGTGGTGCAGCAGTGAGCGCAAGGTGTTTCTCAAAGATTTCGACGCGATCTGTATTTTCGACCTTGTCTGCCTGATCGATGGCTGGCTGGACCAGCCGGATCGTGACCTCTTTGCCATCAGAGCCGAGCGGCGGCGCCAGGTAAAGACGATAAGCGCCATAGCCGAAATGCGCGACCAGCAAGAGGGAGGCAAGTGCCAGACCCGGAAGAGCGCCGCGCCGCGTCCCCAGCAATGCGGGCGCCGCGAAGACGAAGACTGAAAGGGTCGTGATAGCGAACAGGCCGAGGACCCAGTCCGATTGCATCATCAGCGGCACAGGCATGGCTGCATAACCGATGACATTCCATGGGAAGCCCGTGGCGACAAAACTTCGTAGCCATTCCATCAAACCAAAGCCAAAGGCGAGTGCCGCAATCCGCCCCATGCCATCTGACCACAGCAAGCGAGCAATGGCGGTGGCCAGACCGTAAAACACCGCCAGACACGCCGGAAGACCGAGGACCGCCAATGGCAGGGCCCAGGCGAATTCGTCAGCCTCAATCAGCAGGGCGCCGCCCAACCACCACAGACCGGCAACGAAATAGCCGAAACCAAACCACCACCCAGTGGCGAAGGCCGAGCGCAGACCAAGAGAAGCGCCCCGCTCAGGGTCACCGGTTGCGCCATCCAGCAACCAGACCAGCAGCGTGAACGAGACGAACATCGCCACGAACACGCTGAATGGCGCAAGTGCCAAGGCGCCGATTGCCCCGGCGATCATCGCCAGTACCGCTCGCCGCCATCCCCACAGCAGCACGATCCTGCCGGCAAGCGTTTCCATGCCATTCCCCCGCAATGCGAATCAATGGGCGCAGTCTTTCAAAATTTAACGGGAAAGTCCCGCCCTGGCAGGGCGGGTCAGATCAGGCGTCGCCGTCGGGCCTTTCGGCGGGCACAGCCAGCGTGGCCGATGCCGGCGAAACAACATCGCCGCCTGCCGGCTCGACCACTGGCGGAACGGGGCCCTGTTTCGCCTTACCGCGAGGCTTCGGCTCAGACCTCGACTTCTGGTCCGGCTTTGCCTTCTGTTCGACTGGCTTGGGGGCGACCTCGGCTTTCGTCCTGACTTTCGCCTCAGGAACGGCCGAATTCTTGGTTTCCATTTCGACCTCGGGCCGATGGTCGGGATCGCCCTTGACGGTGCGCCGACGTGCCGCTGCACGTTTGCGCGCAACGCGGACGCGCTTGATGCGGCGTGGATCGGCATCGAGAATGTGGAATTCGAAGCCCGGCAGGGCCTGTACAACCTCGCCGCGGGCTGGAATGCGGCCAAGGGCCGAGAAGATCAAGCCGCCCAGAGTATCGACATCCTCGACACGATCCGTGACGTCGAAATCAGGTCCAATCGCCTCGGCTATTTCCTCAAGCTCAACGCGGGCATCAGCGACGAACACATCGTCCGAGATCCGGCTGAACATGACTTCTTCGTCGTCATGCTCGTCATCGATGTCGCCGATGACCATTTCGACGATATCCTCATGACTGACCAGGCCGTCCGTGCCGCCATATTCATCAATCACCAGCGCCATCTGGGTACGGGCTGCCTGCATGCGCCCCAGCAGATCTGAAGCGAGCATTGACGGCGGGACAAAGAGGATCGAGCGAATAATGCCAGCCTCTGCCACCGTCTTGTTGAGATCGATCCGGTCGAGGTCGAAATTCATCTTCGGCTTTGCCGACTTGTCGGCTGGCTTCTCGACTTCCACGCCCGCACCGACGCCGGCCTTGGGACGCCGACGGCTGCGAGCCTGCTTGGTGAGGAAGGACAGGAGGTCGCGGATATGAACCATGCCGCGCGGGTCATCGAGTGTTTCCGCATAGACAGGCATGCGCGAACGGCCCGAAACCTCGAAGATCGTCATCAGTTCACCGATCGTCACGCTTTGATCGACAGCTTCGATGTCGACGCGCGGGACCATGATATCCTCGACACGGACCTCGCGGAAACGGAGGATGTTGTGCAACATCGCCCGCTCATCCGGCGTAAAGGCATCGCCCAGATGCGCATCGGCATTCAGGGCAACCGCGAGATCCTCGCGGAGGCTGGTGCCAGATGACGGCCTCAGCATGCGGGCAAGTCTTGCCCAGAATGAATTGGTGCTTCGGGTCGAGCTTTCCGCTCGCGAAGGACTACTGCCCTCTTCGGAGGACGAGCCGTCTGACCCGTCTTTGGCCTCGGGGGCCGATTTCGTCGCAAAGTCGCTCATGGTTCCAAACTATCAGATCGGGTCTTGGCCCGCATAGGGGTCAGATAGGCCAAGTGTCGCCAAAATGCGAGTCTCCAGCCCTTCCATTTCTTCCGCATCGTCGGTTTCGATGTGATCGTAGCCGAACAGATGCAGAAATCCGTGAACCAGCAAATGGTTCAAATGGTCGTCAAAGCTCTTTTCGAGATCGACCGCCTCCCGCTCGACCGTCTCGCGCGCGATGATGATGTCGCCGAGCATTGGCCCCGGCATGTCGCCGGGTGCGATCGGGAAAGCTGGAAAAGAGAGAACATTGGTCGGCTTGTCCTTGCCCCGCCATTCGGCGTTGATGCCACGAATGGTTTCATCGTCAGCAAAGACAAGAGATACTTCCGTTGGCTGTGCCGGAAAGGGCTGCTGTTCTTCGGAACGAAGCACATCTTCCGCTGCACCGAGGACGCGATTGGCCATCTGGTGAAGCGCGTCCTCGTCAGGCCAGCCGTCAACCTCGACGGCGATTTGTATATCCAGTTTGGTCATGTTCGTTTCGGCGACCGGTCAGGTCGCAGGCTGCTCGCTTTCGTCCGGAACCTTGTATTTCGCGTCATAGGCGCGAACGATGCGGCCCACCAGCGGATGGCGCACGACATCGGTGTCCTTGAAGCGGACCACAGAGATGCCCTCGACCTCCCTCAGGATCTGCAATGCCTCGACAAGGCCCGAGGTCACGCCACGCGGCAGGTCAACCTGGCTCGGATCCCCGGTAATGATCATCCGGCCGTTTTCGCCAAGACGAGTGAGGAACATCTTCATCTGCATGGACGTGGTGTTCTGCGCCTCATCGAGAATGATCGCCGCATTGGCGAGCGTTCGGCCACGCATGAAGGCCAGAGGCGCAATTTCGATCACGCCGGCGGTGATTGCCCGCTCGACCTTGTCGCCCGGCATCATGTCATAGAGCGCGTCATAGAGGGGGCGCAGATAAGGATCGACCTTGTCCTTCATATCGCCGGGCAGGAAGCCAAGGCGTTCTCCGGCCTCAACGGCCGGACGGGTGAGCACGATACGATCGACCACACCACGCTCAAGAAGCTGCGCGGCCTGGGCGACGGCGAGATAAGTCTTGCCGGTACCGGCGGGGCCAACACCGAAGACAAGCTCTGACCGCTCGAGCGCCCGCATATAGGCGTCTTGCGTCGGCGTGCGCGCCGCGATGGTTTTCTTCCGGGTTGAAATCTGGGCCATGGTCAGCTTGGCCTTGCGCTCCATGGTCGGCAAGGACAGCTGATCGTCAGCGGCAACCGCCATGCGGATAGCCCCTTCGACATCCGAGGCTTCAACCGAGCCGCCGCTCTGCAGGCGTGCATACAGGAAATCGAGCGCGCGGCGAGCCTGATTGGTGGCCAGGAGCTCACCGGAAATGGCGACAGAATTGCCGCGGGCGTGCGCCTCGACCTGCAGACGCTGCTCAAGCAGCTTCAAGTTCTGGTCGAACTGGCCAAAGAGTTCGCTGGCAAGCCGATTGTTCTCGAACGTCAAGATGAAGTGATTGGCGTCGGTCGCAGCTGTCCGGACATTGCGCGAAGGTGAGGAAACCACTTCTGTTGCGTTCAAGCGATCAGGCTCCTGTTGGATCAGGTTCAGGCCCTCACTCTAACCCTCTGCCACCTCGGCAAACAAGCTGTTTGGGCCGGCTGCGGTGATTCGTACCTGTATAATGTCACCGATTTGCGATGACATTGCATCAACATTCACAGATTGCAGCCAAGGCGACCGTCCGATCAACTGTCCCGGCATCCGCCCAGGCTTCTCCAGAAGGAGATCAATGGTGCGGCCGATCATCGACTGCATGAAGGCCTGTTGCTGTTCGAGCAGCAGCGCCTGAAGCCTTGCCAGTCGTTCAGTCTTCACGTCTTCGGCCACATGATCCGGTAGATCGGCGCCGGGCGTTCCGGGACGTGTCGAATACTTGAACGAATAGGCTTGCGCATAGTTCACCTCGCGCACGAGCTTCATCGTGTCCTCGAAATCCTCTTCCGTCTCGCCGGGGAAACCGACAATGAAATCGCCTGACAGCGCGATATCCGGCCGCACCGAACGGATACGCTCGATCAGGGCGACGTATTCGGAGGCCTTGTGGCGGCGGTTCATTGCTTTCAGGATCCGGTCCGAGCCCGATTGCACGGGCAGATGCAGATAGGGCATCAGCATTCGCAGGTCGCGATGCGCCTCGATCAGGCGGTCATCCATGTCGCGCGGGTGGCTGGTGGTGTAGCGTAGGCGGGCGAGGCCCGGAACTTCCGCGAGCTTGTAGAGGAGGTCGCCAAGGCCGATCGCCCTGCCCTTCTCGTCTTCACCATGCCAGGCATTGACGTTCTGGCCGAGCAGGGTCAGTTCGCGCACGCCGCTATCGACCAAACGCCGGGCTTCCGTCAGCAGCTGAGAAAGCGGACGGGAAACTTCAGAGCCGCGGGTATAGGGCACGACACAGAAGGTGCAAAACTTGTCGCAACCTTCCTGAACCGTCAGGAAGGCGGTAACCGAACGCGGCTTGCCGGTGACCTTGGTCGGATCCGGCAGGTGCTCGAACTTGTCTTCGAGTGCATATTCGGTATCGACCACGCGTTCACCACCGCGGGCCTTATGCAGGGCCTGCGGCAGGCGGTGGTAGGTCTGCGGGCCGATGACCACGTCGACGGCGGGTTCGCGGCGGGAGATTTCCTCGCCCTCTGCCTGGGCGACGCAGCCAGCGACGCCGATCATGAATTCCTTGCCTTCTGCCGCACGCGCTTTCTTGTGCTCGCGCAAACGGCCAAGGGCGGAATAGACCTTCTCTGCGGCCTTTTCGCGGATATGACAGGTGTTGAGCAGGACGAGATCAGCCTCTTCCATGACCTCGGTCGGGGCGTAGCCGTCCGCTGCCAAGGCATCGGCCATCCGGCCGCTGTCATAGACGTTCATCTGGCAGCCATAGGTCTTGATGAAGACCTTGCGCGTGTTGGCGCCCGGCGTCTGGGCTTCTGGAATGCTCACGGTGTCCTGGGTCATGCGGCGCTATTTAGTGCTTTTCGCCTTGCGGTTAAACCGAAAAAATCAGGACTCTCGTAGCAAAGGTCTAGCGGCGCTTGAAGCGGCCTCGCAGATGGGCGAGCAGCATGCCTCGCAACTGGCTCTCGGTCTGCAGTGTGAGGGCCTTGCGACTTTCACCCCGGCGAAAATCGATGGTCTCGCCGAAGGTCACGTCGACATCCAGGGCGCCGGCCCGCAACACGCCGATCAGGTGGGGCAAAAGGCCCACATCACCGGGCCAGCCGGCGATTGGTCGATGATATCGACCGAGCGGCAGACCTTGCACGCGGGTATAAGCAATGGCAACCGGCTGGACATGGACAACACCATCGCCCTCCTTCGGGAGGGCCGCAGCCGCAGCCCCGAACAACGATGATTTGAGCCCTAGTATGCGATTGCCGTCCGATGTTGTTCCCTCGGGGAACAGGACGATGATTTCTCCATCGGCCATACGAGCGGCAATCTCATTGACCTGTTCGCCGGTGCGGCGCTTTTCCTCACGCACGACGAAGATCGTCTTTTGCAGGCGCGCCAGCGCGCCAAATACCGGCCAGCCGGCAACCTCCGTCTTGGCGATAAAGGCCACATCCGCCAGCGAACCAAGCACCAGGATATCTTTCCAGGACGCATGGTTGGCCGCGACCATAAGGGGCCGGCGGCGGTCAAGTGTTCCGTGGGGAATGACGCGAATGGCGAGCGCGTAAAGCGCGAAGCGATGCCAAAGGCGTGGAAGCCGGCGGCGCAGCGGCCAATCGAATTTCAAGGCAAGCAATTGGACCGGGACAAGCAGTGCCGTCAAAAATACAAGAAGCGACAGGAGGACGGTGACACGCACCCAGTTGATCAAAACGCCCTCACCATCAGGTCGGCCATGATGTCACTGCTCATCCTTGGAGAGCGCGATCCCGTAAAGTTCCAAACGGTGCCCGACGAGGCGGAAACCATGTTCGCGGGCGATACGCTCTTGCAAGGCTTCAATTTCCGGCGAGTGAAATTCCACCACCGTACCGTTCTTGACGTCGATGAGATGGTCGTGGTGCTCTTCCGGTACCGTTTCATAGCGTGAGCGGCCGTCACGGAAGTCGTGACGCTCGATGATACCGGCATCTTCGAACAGCTTCACCGTGCGATAAACGGTCGAAATCGAGATCTTGGCGTCGACGCGTGAGGAGCGGCGATACAATTCCTCGACATCGGGATGATCGTCCGAATCTTCGAGAATGCGTGCGATCACACGACGCTGCTCGGTCATCCGCATGCCGCGTTCGGCGCACAGCACTTCCAGCGATTTCAAGGCGTCTTTCATTCGTTCAGCATATCCGCATATCGTCGCTTCGTCCAACCGACCGGTTAGCGAAGATCGCGTCGCATGACAAGCGCTGAGGACCGGCGGCCATTTTCGTCGGTATAATAGGCCGGACGTTCGCCGGCTTTTTCGAAGCCCAGCTTGCGATAGAGACCAAGGGCTGCGGTATTGCCGTCATCAACTTCGAGGAACATGGCCTCGCCGCCGCGATTGCGGGCTTCCCGCATACCAGCCTGCATCAACCGCCAACCAAGTCCATAGCGACCATAATTCTCGGCAACAGCGATCGTCAGGATTTCCGCCTCGCCTGCCACTTCGCGCGAAAGTACGAAACCGGCGAGCGGCGCTTTGAAGATCAGCGTATTCGTCTGCCATGCGGCAAAGCCAAACGTATTCGGCTGGAGGAGGAGGCTCAAGAATTCGCCGTCGCCCCAGGCACGCGGAAAACGCTGTCCATGAAGTTCGGCGACAGAGCGGCAATGGTCGGAGACCATGGGGACGATTTCAAATTCGGGCTGTCGGCTAAATAGGCTCTCGCGCATCTCATGCTCTCGCAACTGCAAAGCCCGTCTGCGGTTTCGCATCGGGTCCACGCAGATAAAGCGGCTTGGCCTTGCCCTGAGCTTTCGCCTCTGCAGCAAGCTGCGCGACAATCGCGATCGGATAATGATCCGGCGAGGTCTCAGCCTCCGGATCAACCAGCAGAGAGGCCGCCGAACCGACGGTTATCAGTCCCGGCGCTTTTGCCAGGACCAGGTAATCTTCCAAAGTCACGAGCGCCGGCTCGTCGGAAGGCTGCCCTTGGCGGAAGGCCTGAACATAGACTTCGTCACGATGGGCATTGATCGCGGCGAGGACGGTTTCATCACTTGGGGGTGCCGCGTGTGCAAGAACGGCAAGCGTGTTCACGCCGACACATTCGACGCCAAGCGCCAGTGCCAGACCACGAGCCGCGGCTACGCCCACCCTTATGCCCGTGAAGGAGCCTGGGCCGACAGTCACGCCGATCCGGCCAATGGCATCCATTTCGAGGCCGGCCGCATCCAGGGCCTCATCGATCATGGCCATCAGCCGCTCGGCATGCCCCCGACCGATTGTCTCGCTGACGCTGGCCAGAAGTGTGCATGCGTCCGTGTCATAAACGGCTGCCGCGCAATCCACACCCGCTGTGTCGATCGCCAGAACGATCATGCTATCCCCTGCTCTTGGCCCGTCGCATCTGCTCCCTTTTGGGTCTCAGACGGCTTCGACTTCCTGAACTTCCGGCACAAAATGACGCAGAAGGTTCTGCACGCCGTGCTTCAGCGTTGCCGTCGACGACGGGCAACCGGCACAGGAGCCCTTCATGTTGAGGAACACCTTGCCGTCCTTGAAGCCGCGGAAGGTGATGTCGCCACCGTCCTGGGCAACGGCCGGGCGAACCCGCGTTTCAAGCAGTTCCTTGATCGTCGCGACGATGGTTTCATCACCGGCGTCAAAGAACTCTTCATCGCTATCAGTTTGGGCAGACGAAGATGCAGAGCCCATGACCGGCGCGCCGCTCATGAAATGCTCCATGATGGTGCCGAGAATGGCGGGCTTGAGGTGCTGCCATTCAGGACCGTCTTTGGTGACGGTAACGAAATCATACCCGAAGAAGACGCCGGTGACGCCGGGGATTGCAAAAATGCGCGAAGCCAGTGGCGAGGCGCCGGCGCTTTCGACGTCGCGGAATTCTGCCGTGCCGGTGTCCATGACGACCTTGCCGGGCAGGAATTTCAGGGTCGCCGGATTGGGGGTGGCTTCGGTCTGGATGAACATGGTGGCCTCCGCGGGTGAAACGCCGCTCAAATTTAGAATATTTCCAAAATAGTCGCTTCCTCGTCACTATTCAAGACAAGGAGCCTCAGGCAGTCGACTTAGCACAGGGCGTCGATTTCTTCATTTGTCAGCGTGTCCGGCAGGACCGTGACCGGGATCGGGAAGGCTGCCCCCCGCCCGGCGATCATCGAGACCAGCGGGCCGGGACCTTCCTTGGTCGAGCCGGCGGCCAGAACGAGGATCGCAATATCGCGATCGTCCTCGATCAGCGTGTTGATCTCGCTGAAGGCACTGCCCTCACGGATCACGATTTCCGGCTCGACGCCTATGGTCTCGCGGACCGTCTGTGCGGCCTTGGCCATGATCGCTTCGGCCTCTTCGCGCGCTTCCGCCCGCATGATCTCCTCAACGCCGAGCCATTGCTGGAAATCGCCTTCCGGGATCACGTAGATCAGGACCAGGCCACCATTCGAATTCTTGGCGCGTCGCCCGGCATAGTGCACGGCGCGGGAGCATTCCGGGGTGTTGTCGATCACCGCCATGAACTTGCGGCGATGACCTTCAAGACGTGACAGACGCGTTGAAACCATGCATAGCTCCGCAGCCGGACTGAGATCGAATGACGCATGCAGGTTCCGGACGGACCCACATGCGCCGAGACCTTATCGCACGAATCCGATGATGTCGCGGACTTCGTTCATGGTCTTTTCAGCCCGTGCCCTTGCCCGCTCGCCACCATCGCGCAGGACGGCATCGATGTGGGCAGGGTCTTCCATAAGGCGGCGCATCTCAGCGTTGATTGGCGCCAGAACCTCGACGGCAAGATCGATCAGCGCCGGCTTGAAGACGGAGAACTGCTGTCCGCCGAATTCGGCAAGCACGTCCGCCTTGGACCTGTCGGCAAGCGCGGCAAAGATGCCAACGAGATTGTCAGCTTCGGGACGGCCTTTCAGGCCTTCCGCCTCGCTCGGCAGCGCATCCGGATCGGTCTTTGCCTTGCGGATCTTCTTCGAGATCGCCTCCTGATCATCCATCAAATTGATGCGCGAGAGATCCGACGGATCGGACTTCGACATCTTCTTTGTGCCGTCCTTGAGGCTCATCACGCGCGGCGCCGGACCATCGATCAGGGGCTCGACCATCGGAAAATAGGCATGCACCGGTTCTTCACCCACGGTGATATCGACACCGAGGCCGGTCGGCATGATCTTTTCCCTGAAGTCCAGATTGAACTTCATGGCGATGTCGCGGGCGAGTTCGAGATGCTGCTTCTGATCCTCTCCCACCGGCACATGTGTCGCACGGTAAACCAGGATGTCGGCTGCCATCAGGCTCGGATAGGCGTAAAGGCCGAGCGAGGCCTGTTCGCGGTCCTTGCCGGCCTTATCCTTGAACTGCGTCATACGGTTCATCCAACCGATGCGGGCGACGCAATTGAAGATCCAAGCCAGTTCCGCATGCTGCGGCACCTGAGACTGGTTGAAGACGATGTGCTTCTTCGGATCGATGCCAGCAGCCAAGAAGGCCGCAGTGATCGAACGGATCTGGGTCGTCATGTCCTCGTGGACGAGTTGGGCCGTCAGCGCATGCAGGTCGACGACGCAATAGATGCAGTCGTTGTTTTCCTGGAGCGCGACAAACTTGCGGATCGCACCGAGGTAATTGCCGAGATGGAGATTGCCGGTGGGCTGAACGCCGGAGAATACCAGCGGCTTGAACTCAGTCATGGTTGTCCTCAACAGGCTGGTGGAGGGCCCGATCTACAGATCGTGTCGGTCAGGGCTTATGCACGCAGCCGGGGCCGCGATCAAGCGTCCAACCCCGCAAGCATCTCGTTCCAGCGCGATTTCAGGGGGTTGGCAGTGCAAAAATGACAATGGTCACACGCGGTGTGACATCCGCCACAGAAAGTGACAATTCGAACCGAATTTCGTTCAACAATCCGGCCACTTAGAGAAACCCCGCCAAGCCCCTCCAAGATGCATCAGAGCGCCTATAAATGATGCAACCGCGCACGCCTTGAGCAAAACACTTCAAATTTGCCACATTCTCCGGAATAAAAGCCTTCCGCCGGCGACTTGGCTCGCTCGCTCCGACAAAACCATTCCAGAAGGTTCTCAATGCGCACATTGTATCGCGTAGCGCTCTGCTGTTTCCTCGCGGCCAGTCTTTCGGTTCCCGCACAAGCCACAGACATACGGAAGAAGAAGCACTTCTTCATGAAACACGACTACACTGCCGCCTATACGCTCCAGCGCGTCAGTGTTCGTGCAACCTGCTTCCCCGACCGCTTGAAGGCGATCCTGGCACACATTGCCAAGGAGACTGGCAAGAAGCCAATCGTGACCTCCGGACACAGGCCAAGGGCTGGAAAGTCGCAACATTCCAACTGTCTCGCGGCCGATATCAGGGTGCCGGGCGTCTCCGAGAAGACCATTGTGGCCGTAGCAGCCAGAGCGCCCGGCATCGGCGGTATCGGCCGCTATTGCAATGGCATTGTGCATGTCGATATCGGACCGCAGCGCCGCTGGAATTACTGCTGATCGGTGGGTTCTGCTGGCGCCTTTGCCTTGCGCTTGAGGTTCCGGCGGATCATGCCGAGATCGGCGCCGCCGATTGCAAAGGCGATGCCGAAATAGACTGGCATTGCCAAGGCAATCAGGGCACCCAGCGCCAGAAGCTGGTGCAGTAGCGGGCTCTGTGGCGTGAGCCAGGCACTCAATTCTCCGGAGGCATAGACGAGCATGGCAGCCATGACGCCTGCCGCCACGAGCAGGCGAAGAGTGCGCGTCACAAGGCTCCACTCGAACATCAGATGCTTGCGCCAGACGAGGACCGAGAACAGAAGGATCGTATTGGTCCAGCCGGCTGCGGCTTCTGCTATGGCGATGCCGCTTTCCTCGAAGATTGGGAACAGGGTAAGTGCCAAGCCCGTGTTGAGTGCCACCGAGACCATAGTGAAGCGCATCGGCGTTTTCGTGTCTTCGCGGGCATAGTAGCCCGGCTGCAGCGCCTTGATCAGCACGAAGCCCGGCAGTCCGAGACCGTATATGGCGAGGATCGACGCGACGACAGCGGTGTTCTGTTCGCTGAAAGCGCCACGCTCGTAGAGCACGCGAATGATCTCATCGGACAGGACCCAAATACCCACGGCTGCCGGCAACGTCAGGAAGAGGACGAATTCGATCGATCGGTTCTGAAGGTTTGCCGCTTCCTTCATGTGGCCGCCCTTGAGTGCCCGTGCCAACTCCGGCAGGAGCACGACCGCAACCGCAACACCGACGACGCCGAGTGGAAGCTGATAGATGCGGTCGGCATATTGAAGGGCCGAGATCGCGCCTTCCTTGCCCGACGCGATGGCCTGGCCAATCAACTGGTTGATCTGGGTGATGCCGCCAGTGATCGCAGCGGGCACAGCAAGGATCAGCAGACGCTTGACGTTCGGCGTGAATCGCGGCCGCTTGAAGCCGATGCGAATGCCGGCATGGCGCACACCGAGATAGACGACGGCAAGCTGCATAAGGCCTGCGGCCAGCACCGACCACGACAGGGCCCAGGCAGTCGCTGCCGGGTCAGAGCCAGTCCACAGCGACCAGCCAAGGGCCGCAATCATCAGGACATTGAGAAAGACAGGCGCAATCGCCGCGGCGAAGAAGTGATGCAGCGAATTCAGCATGCCGCTCAGCATGGCCGTCAGCGACATGCACATAAGATAGGGGAACATGACGATCGCAAGGCGCACCGTCAGGTCGAATTTCACGGCATCATCGGCAAAACCAGGCGCAATGATCCACTCGACCAGCAGCGGCATGGACAACTGCATGCCGATGGTCAGGATCATCAGGACCGAAAAGAGAACCCCGAAGACTTCCTCGGAGAAGCGCTTTGCGCCATCGATGCCGTTCGCTTCAATCTCTTTCGCAAAGAGCGGCACGAAGGCCGCATTGAAAGCCCCTTCAGCGAAGAGGCGACGGAAGAGGTTCGGAAAGCGGAAGGCAGCATAGAAGACGTCGGCGATGGGCCCCGTGCCCAAGGCGGCGGCCATGAGGGTTTCGCGGGCGAAACCGAAGACCCGGCTGCCGAGCGTCGCGCCACCGACGGTCATGAATTTCTTGACAAGGCTCATTCTCAGGCTCGCGCCTTCTTCGGTAAGGGTGCCGCCCTGGGTGGCTGTGCGATGATGCCGGAGGGCATATTATCCCTGAGTTCGTCTGGCTGATCGACCATGACGGACTTCAACCGGTTGCCGATATTCGCCTGCCGGTTTTCATTCGTCACCTTCTGGCCAACGAGATCTGTGACGTAGAATGTGTCGATGACCTTTTCGCCGAAGGTGGTGATGCGGGCGGAATGAATATCGAGCGACAGATCGGACAGGACCGCCGTGATCTCGGCCAGGAGGCCGATACGGTCGAGGCATTCGACCTCAATGACGGTGAATTTGTTCGACAGGGCATTCGAAATCCGTACATCGGGCTGGACGGGGAATGTCTTGTTCTTCTTCTTGCCCTTGGAGCGCGTCGCGATCATCTCCGGCAGACGCTTGCGGCCGGAGAGCACGTCCTCGATCATCTTGCTGATCGACGCGGCACGGCGCATTTCGTCATCATCGATCGGGAATTCACGGTTGATCAGGATCGTATCCAGAGCGCGGCCGTCTGACGTCGTGAAGATCTGGGCATCGGCGATATTGGCCCCGGCTGCGGCACAGGCGCCGGCGATGATCGACAACAGGCGCGGATGGTCGGGCGACAGAACCGTGATTTCGGTGATTGCGTGGAATTGGTGCGTGCGCACCATGGTCGCCAAGGCCTTGCCCGCCTTGTCCGATTCCCGGATGAAATTGGCGTGACGAACCTGATCCTCGAAGTCGACCGAGAGCAGATAAGGCTCATAATGCAGCTTGGTATAGGTGCGCTGGTCCTTCTGGCTCCAGCCTTCCAGCGCCGTCGAAAGCCTTTCGGCAGCATGCTTGGCGCGTTCCTTGCGGGAGACCTGGCTGAAGCCGCCGGACAGGAGCAATTCTGTCTCGTAATAAAGCGTGCGGAGCAACTGGCCTTTCCAGCCATTCCAGACCCCCGGGCCGACGGCCCGGATGTCGCAGATCGTCAGCACCAACAGCATCTTCAAGCGGTCGAGCGATTGCACTTTTTCGGCAAAATCGGTGATCGTCTTGCGGTCGTGCAGGTCTCGTGTTTGGGCGACCATCGACATCAGCAGGTGCTGGTCAATCAGCCATGCGACCATCTCGGTCTGCTTGGGCGAAAGGCCGAGACGCGGGCAAAGCTTGCGAGCGACCTTGGCTCCGGCAACCGAATGATCTTCCTGACGGCCCTTGGCGATGTCATGCAACAGAACCGCCACATAGAGCGTTTGGCGATCCTCGATCTCCGGCATCAGCTTGTTGGCGAGCGGATGCGCCTCTTCCGCCTTGCCCTTATCGATCTCGGATAAGACTTCCAGCGTGCGGATGAGGTGCTCGTCGACAGTGTAGTGATGATACATGTTGAACTGCATCATCGACACGATCTTGCCGAACTCGGGAATGAAGCGGCCGAGAACGCCGGCTTCGTTCATCCGGCGAAGGATAAAGCCGGGGTCCTTGCGCGAAGTCAGGATAGACAGGAAGAGGCGGTTGGCCTCCTCGCTTTCACGGAAATCATTGTCGATCAGCGACAGCGACCGGGTGACGGCCTTCAGCGCATCCGGATGGAATTCAAGACCGTTGAGATCGGCCACATGGAAGAGCCGCATGATCGACATCGGGTCCTTCTTGAAGACACCCGGATCGGCGAGCGCAATACGGCCCCGATCATCGATGAACTCGCTGGCACCTGCAATCTTGCGCGGCCGGTTGGCAAAGCGGCCAATCATTCCGCCAATGCCGGGCACGGCTTTGGCCTGCTGGTCCTCGAGCGCTGCCGAGAAGATGCGCGTCAGATCGCCCACGTCCTTGGCCACGAGGAAGTAATGCTTCATAAAGCGCTCGACGGCGGACAGGCCGGGGCGCGCCTGATAGCCGAGGCTTTTGGCGATCTCGGGCTGGATGTCGAAGTAGAGGCGCTCCTCCGGCTTGCCCGTCAGATAGTGCATATGGCAGCGCACGGCCCAGAGGAAATCGTCAGCCTTGTGGAACAGCCGCAATTCCTGGCGCGAGAGAACACCCAGACGCACCAGATCGCTGGTTTCGCGGACGTGGTAATTGTACTTGGCAATCCAGAACAGGGTCTGGAGATCCCGCAGTCCGCCTTTGCCTTCCTTGACGTTTGGCTCGACGAGATAGCGGCTGTCACCGGCCTTGCGATGGCGCTCATCGCGCTCGGCAAGCTTGGCTGCGATGAATTCGGGGGCCGTGCCGGTCGTAACTTCCTGGTCAAAGCGCCCGGTCAGCTCATCGACGATCGCCTCATTGCCGCAGACGAAGCGGGTCTCGAGCACCGCTGTGCGGATGGTCATGTCGGACTTGGAAAGACGGATGCATTCCTCGACCGTGCGCGTTGCATGGCCAACCTTGAAGCCCACATCCCAGAGGAGATAGAGGACAAATTCCACCGCCTTGTGCTTGGTCGGCGAGGCCTTTGGCGGCAACAGGAATAGCAGGTCAATATCGGAGCCCGGCGCCAGCGTGCCGCGGCCGTAACCACCGACGGCTGCGACTGCGAGACCGTCCATGCCGTCCGAATAGACATGCTTGCGGGCAAAATCGAAGATCAGTGTGATCAATTGATCCTGGATCCAGGAAATCCGGTTGGCGCAGAGCAGGCCGCTTCCATCTTCAAGGAGCTGAAGACGGGCTCGCTCACGCGCATCGGCACTCGCCTTCTTCAGCACGGGTAGCAATCTGGCTCGCGTGTCGAGCAGGTTTCCGGAACCGGCGCCGACCACCGCCTGGCAGGACGCCTTCAAGGCCTGGACATCGAGAAGCTCGTCGAAGGAAAGGTCTGCTTTGGCCATTGGCGCGGCATGCTCTCTGCTGCCCGGGAATCAGCCCGGATTTGGTGGCGCTATAGCGCTTTTTGAGCGCCTTTGACAGCCACTCTAGAGATCAAGGCTTGCCAAGTTGTTTCTTCAGATCATAGAGCGCGTCCAACGCCTGACGCGGCGTCAGGTCGTCCAGATCAAGCGAACGTAGCGCTTCTTCGATCTTCGACGGCCCCGCCTTTGCGATCTCCTCGCGGCGCACCGCGACCTGGAACAGTGGCAGATCGTCGATCAATTGCGCAGCCGGGTTCTTGCGATCGCTGTCTTCAAGGCGTGTCAAAACCTCCCTCGCCCTGGCGACAACAGCCGCCGGCAAGCCGGCAAGGCGCGCGACCTGGATGCCATAGGAGCGATCAGCGGCACCGGGTCCGACCTCGTGCAGGAAGATCACATCGCCGTCCCATTCCTTGACCCGCATGGTAACGTTGGACATCCGGGCGAGCTTTTCCGACAGCGCCGTCAGCTCGTGGAAGTGGGTGGCGAAAAGCGAACGGCAGCGGTTTGCCTCGTGCAAGTGCTCGACCGCTGCCCAAGCGATGGACAAGCCATCAAAGGTGGCGGTACCGCGGCCGATTTCGTCGAGGATGACCAGCGAGCGATCCGTTGCCTGGTTGAGAATTGCGGCTGTTTCGACCATCTCGACCATGAAGGTGGAGCGGCCACGGGCCAGATCGTCGGAAGCGCCTACGCGGGAAAAGAGCCGATCGACCACGCCGATATGGGCGGCGCCGGCGGGCACGAAGGCCCCCATCTGGGCGAGGATGGCGATCAGTGCGTTCTGACGCAGGAAGGTCGATTTACCGCCCATGTTGGGGCCAGTCAGCAGCCAGATGGCACCGGGGCCTTTGGTATCAGAGGGTGAAAGGTCGCAATCATTGGCGATAAACGGGCTTGCTGCTTGGCGGCGCAAAGCCTGCTCGACCACCGGATGACGGCCGGCTGTGATGGCGAACATTCTCGAATCGTCGACCAAGGGACGGCAATAGCCCTGCTCCTCCGCCAAAGCCGCAAGACCAGCTGCGACATCGATGGTGGCAAGAGCGCGGGCTGCCGCCTTGATCGGTTCGGCGGCGGCGATCACCTGCGCGACCATCTGGTCAAAGGCCGCAAGCTCTAGCGCGAGCGCCTGACCGGCAGCATTGGCGATGCGGCTTTCGAGATCGGCGAGTTCAGTGGTGGTAAACCGCATGGCATTCGCCATGGTCTGCCGATGGATGAAGCGCCCCTTGGCTTCGTCGCTATCCGTCATCGGACCGGCATTGCCGGCAGTGACTTCGATGAAGTAGCCGAGCACATTGTTGTGCTTGATCTTCAGCGATTTGATCCCGGTTTCCTCGGCATATTGCAGCTGCAGGCCGGCAATCACCCGGCGCGACTGGTCACGAAGCGCGCGCAACTCATCGAGTTCAGCGAGGGCACCATCACGCAGGAAGCCGCCATCGCGCTTTAGCAGCGGCAGTTCGTCCGCCAGTGTTGCCGAAAGATTGGGCGCGAGATCGACCGGCAGACCAAGCAGATCTGCCAACGCATCGGCCAGTTCTTTCGGAACATTTGCAGGATCAACAAGACGGGCGACATCGGCAGCAGCGGCCAGGCCAGCGACAATCGCGCCCAGATCGCGTGGGCCACCACGGTCGAGCGCCAGACGCGACAATGCACGGGGCATATCGGGCACGCGCTTCAGCGCATCGCGCAACCGGTCAACCAGAAGGCTGTCGGCGAGCAGGCAGGCGATTGAATCCTGGCGTTCGGCAATCGCCTCCGGATCGGTAAGCGGCGACATCAGCCGCTCGGCCAGCAAACGCGCTCCGCCGCCGGTGACCGTGCGGTCGATCGCTTTCAACAGCGAGCCATTGCGCTCGCCCGACAGCGTCTTCACCAATTCGAGATTGGCGCGGGTCGCGGGGTCGATGAACAGCGTCGAGGCGGCATTCTGGCGCTCGGGCAAGCCAAGCGGCGGACGCTCGGCAATCTGCGTTTTTTCGACATAGGCCACGGCGGCGGCGGCCGCTGCAATCTCAGCGCGGGAGAAACTGCCGAAACCTTCCAGAGTGCTGACACCAAAATAGCGGGCAATGCGCCCCTCGGCGCTGGCGCTATCGAAGAGCACGGCTGGCTGCGGCACGACCACGCGGCCCAGCACGTCGAAGGCTGGCTTCAACTCTTCATCGTAAAACAACGTGTCGGGCACGATCAGTTCGCGCGGTTCGATGCGCAAGATGTCGGCGAGAAGCCGAGTCTCCGTGGTTTCGGCGAGGCGGAAAATGCCGGTCGAGATGTCGATCCAGGCGAGCGCCAGCTGCGGAGCAGATCCGCCGCGAATACGCACCAGCGCCATTAGATAATTGGATTCGAAAGGCGAAAGGAGCTTGTCCTCGGTGATCGTGCCCGGTGTCACGAGCCGGACAACATCACGCTTGACGACAGATTTCGAACCGCGCTTCTTCGCCTCTGCCGGATCTTCGATCTGTTCGCAGACGGCAACCCGGAAGCCGAGACTGATCAACTTTTGCAGATAGTCATCGGCGGCATGAACCGGCACGCCACACATCGGGATCTCTTGGCCAAGATGCTGGCCCCGCTTGGTGAGCGTGATGCCGAGCGCGCGGGAGGCATCAACGGCATCTTCGAAGAAGAGCTCGTAAAAATCGCCCATGCGATAGAAGAGAAGGCTGCCGGGGTTGGCGGCCTTGATCTCGATGTATTGCTCCATCATCGGAGTGGCAGATGCGCGGCTTTCCTCGGAGGTCAGCTCTGCAACGTTCAGCACCTCGCTGTGGGCGGCTTGATATAGCGTCACGGGCTCAATGTTTTCTTGGAGATAAAGTCGTGCAACACTAACGGCTCAAGGCGCGGAAAAACAACCATGATGGGCCGGCGAACGCCCGCTGCCCACAGCTAGGTGAGAGAACGAATGACGAGCGAGACGAAAACCGGTCGGACGAAAGTCTCGGTGACGGAACAGGAAGCCCTGGACTTTCACTCCCAGGGCCGACCAGGCAAGCTGGAAATCACCCCGACCAAACCCATGGCTACCCAGCGCGACCTGTCTCTGGCCTATTCCCCCGGCGTCGCGGTTCCCGTGAAAGCCATCGCAGCCAATCCCGCCACGGCCTATGACTACACGACCCGCGGAAACATGGTCGCCGTCATTTCGAACGGCACGGCCATTCTCGGCCTCGGCAATCTCGGGGCCCTTGCCTCAAAGCCGGTCATGGAAGGCAAGTCGGTTCTCTTCAAGCGCTTTGCCGATGTCGATTCGATCGACCTTGAGGTCGATACGGAGAACGTCGACGAGTTCATCAACTGCGTGCGCTATCTCGGACCCTCCTTCGGCGGCATCAATCTCGAAGACATCAAGGCGCCTGACTGCTTCATCATCGAGAGCCGACTGCGCGAACTGATGGACATCCCAGTCTTCCATGACGACCAGCATGGTACGGCGATCATTGCGGCAGCTGGCCTGATCAACGCACTCAAACTGACCGGGCGCGACTTCAAGACGACAAAGCTGGTCTGCAACGGCGCGGGTGCTGCCGCGATTGCCTGCATTGAGCTGATCAAGGCCATGGGCTTCAATGGCGAAAACATCATTCTCTGCGACACCAAGGGCGTCATCTTCCAGGGCCGCACCGAAGGCATGAACCAGTGGAAGTCGGCACATGCGGTGAAGACCGACCGACGGACACTGCGCGAGGCCATGGTGGGTGCCGACGTGGTATTCGGCCTTTCGCAGAAGGGCGCACTGTCTGCCGACATGATCGCCTCGATGGCGCCGAACCCGATCATCTTCGCGATGGCCAATCCGGACCCGGAAATCACACCGGAGGAAGTGGCCGAGATCCGTTCCGACGCGATCATGGCGACGGGGCGCTCGGACTATCCGAACCAGGTCAACAACGTTCTCGGCTTTCCCTATATCTTCCGCGGCGCACTCGACGTGCGGGCAAGCCAGATCAACGACGCGATGAAGATCGCGGCCGTCCGGGCCCTGGCCGATCTGGCCCGCGAAGACGTGCCTGACGATGTGGCAGCAGCCTATCAGGGCCAGCGTCCGCGCTTCGGGGCGCAGTACATCATTCCTGTCCCCTTCGATCCGCGTCTGATATCGGCCATCCCGGTTGCAGTGGCCCGCGCCGCTATGGAAAGCGGCGTAGCGCGCAAAGCGATCGACGATCTCGGTGCCTATGCGCATGAACTCTCCGCGAGACGCGATCCGATCGCGGCTGCCACGCAACGGATCTACGAACATGTCCGCAGCCATCCGAAGCGCGTCGTCTTTGCCGAAGGCGAAGAGGAACAGGTGATGCGTGCAGCGATTGCCTTCGCCAATCAGGGGCTCGGCACTGCCATCCTGCTCGGCCGCGACGAGCCATTGAAGGCAACGGCGGAACGGGCCGGCATCGATCTCGACCGACCGGGTATCGAGGTGGTCAATGCTCGTGTCTCGACGCGGGTCGAAGCCTATACCGAATATCTCTATGCCCGCCTGCAGCGGAAGGGCTACCTGCATCGCGACGCACAGCGGCTGATCAACACAGACCGCAATCACTTTGCCGCCTGCATGGTGGCGCTCGGCGATGCCGATGCAATGGTGACGGGCACGACGCGCAACTACTCGACAGCGCTCGAAGACGTGCGCCGCTGCATCGATACAGCCGCCGGGCACCGGGTGATCGGCGTATCGCTGGCGCTGGCGCGCGGACGGACGATCGTGGTGGCGGATACCGCCGTTCACGACATGCCGACAGCCGATGAACTGGCTGATATTGCCGAAGAAGCGGCCGGTGTCGCGCATCGGCTCGGGCTCGAGCCGCGGGTGGCGTTGCTTGCCTATTCCACCTTCGGCCATCCAACCGGTGAGCGCTCCGAACGGGTTCGGGAAGCGGTCAAGATCCTCGACCGGCGGGGCGTCTCCTTCGAATATGACGGCGAGATGGGGGCTGACGTGGCGCTCAACAGCCACCGAATGGAGCAGTATCCGTTCTGCCGCCTCTCGGGCACGGCGAATGTTCTCGTCATGCCGGCAATCCATTCGGCAGCGATCTCAACCAAGATGCTGCAGGAACTGGGCGGGCTGACCGTCATGGGACCGCTCTTGATCGGGCTGGAAAAATCAGTCCAGATCGCCCAGATGGGGGCCAAGGACAGCGACATCGTCAACATGGCGGCGATTGCGGCCTATAATGCGGCCGTCTGATTAAGGCGCATTTTGCTGGAAATGCCTCAGGCGAACACCGGAGCGGCTTTTGCGAGCCGCTCCATGTCAACTTCGATCTCCTGGCGCAGCCAGCGCTTGAACTTCTCGACCTGGTTGCTGCGACGGGCATTCTCCGCAGTGACGAAGTAGTGGCCAAAGCCGGTTTTGACCGCCGGGCCAAACGGGGCGACCAATTGGCCATACTGCAACTGATGTGACGCCAGCGTCTGCCAGGCCAGCATCACGCCCTGCCCGGCAATGGCGGCATCGAGGCAAAGCGAAGCCTCGCTGAAGCTATGGCGCGCCTTGATCTCGGCCCCGGCCAGGCCAACGGCCGAAAGCCAGACATCCCAGGCAAACATGGCGCGGCCATCAATAACCTTTGGCAGGTCTAGGATATCGGCGGGCCGGCGGAGTGAAGCCGCCATGGCGGGCGTACAGACCGGCACCACGCGCTGCTGCAGGATCAGTTCCGCCTTGAACCCGGACCAATGCCCACGCCCCACCCGGATACGCAGATCGACATCCGTCTGCGCGGCATCCGTGAGCCGGTCGTTCGCATCGATACGCAGGCTGATCTCCGGAAACGCCTCGGAGAAATCGGAGATGCGATGGACAAGCCAGCGCGCGGCAAAGACCGGGGCGACGGAAATGGTCAGCATGCTGTCGTCGTTCCGGCGCGCCAGAGCGACGGAGGCGGACAGGTGACGAAAACCATCGGAGAGCCGGGCCAGGATATCGGTGGCAGTTTCGGCCGGGACCATGCCCCGGCTGGTGCGCTCGAACAGAGTTCGGCCCAGTTGTTTCTCGGTCTTGATCACCTGCTGACTGATGGCGCCGATCGAAACGCCAAGCTCGTCAGCGGCGGCTTGCAGCGAACCGAGGCGTGCCACGGCCTCGACCGCGCGCAGACCGTTGAGATGGACGTGATTGAGCGCTTTCATATAGAAAAGCTATAGTCGACCCAGACAAAACTCAATTGAATTGTCAGCGATAGAAGCAGAAATAAGACCTCATTGAAACCGACTTCGCCAGAAGCCGCGCGCAGGAGGCAAGATCATGTTCAAGTTTTTCTGGACAAAGCAGTCAGCTTTTTTGACCTGTTACAAGCAGGACTGGCGGCACAACCCGTCAGGGCACCCCGCCCTTCTGCAGATGAGCCCGAGGGAACTCGCTGACATGCCGATGGTACCGGAGTTGCCGGTGCGGATGAATGACGTTCCAGCCAGGCTACACGCGGCTGCACAGAGCCCACCCAAAATACCTGCCTCGCTTAACGCACGGCAAGATCCCCGCATCTGCGCGGGGTGAGCAGAACACTTAGCTGGCGCTTGCGAAACGACCGGCGTCGGCACCGTAATAATTGACGTAGCGGCCAGAAATGCTGGCGATCGGCAGAATAATCAAAACGTCGGTCGTATTGAAGGCCTGATCAACGACTGCGCCATTACCAATCATGGCACCAAGGCGCAGATAACCCTTGATCAAGGGCGGCATGGCAAAGAGCGCCCGGCGCGCATTGATCGCTTCCTCGGGCATAAGGTCCATTTCACGGTGAAGATGCGGCAGAGCATCGACCGCCCAATCACCCTTGGCGACAGCATTGTGGTAGAGGAACGAGAGGGCGAGCGCGTGCTCTTCCGGACGCACACCGGGGAAGGAGCCGCAGCCGAACATCGCATCGATACGGTGCTGCAGCGCATAGGCCCAGCAGCCCTGCCAGAGCAGCTCGACGGTGCGTTTGGTGCGATATTGCGGCAGAACGCAGGAGCGACCCAGTTCCATGAAACGCTTGCCGGGATGGCGTGCGACAAGCGGATCAACGTTGAATTCGGAGCCAGAATAGAAGCCGCCATTGGCCTTGGCCACTTCATGGCGTAGCAGACGATAGGTGCCGACGACCTGATCTTCCGCATCGCCCTCAATCGAGCGATCAAGGACCAGCAGGTGGTCGCAGAGACCGTCCCAGCTATCGACATCCCGCTGACGGCGCGCGCAATCAGGATCGACCTGCGCCTTCATCTCCTCGACGAAAACACGGTAGCGAACGGCCTGAGCCGCATCGATCTCGCGCTCAGACCGGGCAAGCCGCGTTTCCAGGCTGCCGATCCTTCCCAGAACCTCACGCGTGTCGGGGCGGACGAGCGGCGCTGCCGCACTGGCTTCGAGAACCATGTTTCGGTCGATCAGGTCCATGCTCATTCAACCCATCCGCGTTGTCGTCAGCCGCCTTTAAACACGCAACTGCTACAGGAAAGTGACAGAGACGCCGGCCCGGATCATGCCTTGGGCGTCTTGGGCCGACGATGCTGGATGATTTCGTCAATAACAATGCAGCCGGCGCCGAGTGTAATAAAAATGTCGGCCAGATTGAAGACCGCGAAGGACCAAGTATCCGTGTAGAACAGGATATAGTCGACCACGTAGCCGTAAGTGAACCGGTCGATCAGGTTGCCAAGCGCCCCCGCGATAATCATGGCAAAGCCGAGATGGGCGAAATGCTGATCCGCAGCCGTCTTCCGCCAGAGCCAGAGCACGAAGGCAACGATGGTGAGGCGCATGCCGACGATGAACCAGCCGTCGAGATGCGACAACATGGAGAAGGCAACGCCGAGATTGTGGGTTCGATAAAGGGCCCAGAACGGGAGCACGGGAACCAGTTCGTGCATCGGCAGATAGATCTCCACCGCATACTTGATCGCCTGGTCGAGCAGAAGGGCTATACCAATAAACAGGATGACCGGCAGCGGCCGGTTGAAAACGGCAAGCATGCTTTACTTCGCTCCATCGAGGGTCAGCAGGTGCCGACGCACCTCGAACAGCATCACGCCGGTGGCCACTGCCAGATTAAGCGAATCCGCCGTTCCGACCTGTGGAATGCGCGCGAGCTTGTCTGCCGCTCCCGCCAGCTCATCCGGCAAGCCAGACTGCTCATTACCCATCATCAGGATGACCGGCTTCGACCGGTAGTCGATCGTGCGATAATCAACAGCACCGGCGAGATGGGTGGCGACGAGGCGCGCATCGACCGATTTCTTCCACTTCAGGAAGTCGGCAACCGTGGTCTTGACGAGCGGCAGAGCGAACATCGAACCCATGGTCGCACGCACTGTTTCGAGTGAAAACGGATCGGTGCTGTCGCCCACCAGAATGACGCCGGCTGCACCGGCGGCATCTGCGGTTCGGATGATAGTACCCAGATTGCCGGGATCCCGTACGCGGTCGAGCGCGATCCAGGTCTCGTTCTCCTTGGGTTTCACATCCTTGAGCGCGGTCCAGCGCTGCTCGATGACGGCCGCGACCATTTGCGGGTTTTCGCGGCGCGTGATCGACGACATGACCTTGTCATTGACCTCAAGCACCAGACCACCAGACGCGACCGTGCGGGCGGCAACCTTCTCGACCAGCGGCTTGCCCTTGCCAGCCTTCGCATAGACGAGGGTGCGGATTGTCCAGCCGCGATCGAGCGCATCGATCACAAGCTTGAGCCCCTCCGCCAGGAAGGTTCGGCTCTCGTCGCGCGCCTTCTTCAACGAGAGGGCCTTTATGTCCTTGATGATCGGATTGGCGAGGCTGGTGACCTCCTTCACCTGCCCAACCCGGCGCGGTCCATCGTGGCGGTAGTCGTCAGTCATTTCGGCACCCAGCGGCTGTAAAGAGAGGTCGAAAGGGCGCGGCCCGGCGTCTTGCCGTCAAGGCCTGCCTCGCGGATCACAAGCTCCCCGGACTCGACCAGGCCGCCCTTGCCGCGCATCGTCTCGCGCATCAGTTCGTGGATCGAATAGAAGCTGGCGCGGATCGAATAGGCGGTCAGGACGAGGCCAACGGCCTTCGGGGCCAGCAATTCGCGGCAAACATCGAGCATTAGCGGCAGGTGATCGAAGAGGTGCCAGACCTCGCCATTCGGGCCACGGCCGAATTTCGGCGGATCGGTCAGGATGATGTCATAGTGGTTGCCGCGGCGCTCCTCCCGCAGGATGAACTTCATCGCATCCTCGCAGATCCAGCGGATCGGCGCCTTGTCGAGCCGGCTCAGCGACTGATTTTCGCGTGCCCAGCCGATTGCCTTTTTCGACGCATCAACATGCGTCACCTCGGCACCGGCAGCAGCCGCGACGAGCGAGGCAACGCCGGTATAGCCGAAGAGGTTCAGGACCTTCAGCGGACGCCCGGCCTCCTCGATCCGCTGCTTCATCCACGACCAGTGAGCGATCTGCTCAGGGAAGACGCCGACATGGCGAAACGCGGTGAAACGGCCGTGAAAATCAATGTCCAGCAAAGACAGCGGCCAGGTTTCACCAAGAGCCTCACGCTGGAAACGCCAGCGACCCATGCCATCTTCGTCGGTATCGCCTGTGAAAACCGCATCCGCCTTGTCCCAGACATGGGCCGGCAGCGACTTCTGCCACAGGGCCTGCGCTTCCGGGCGCACGATGCTGTAGGATCCGTAGCGCTCGAACTTGAGACCGTCGCCGCTGTCAATCAGGTGGAAATCGCCAGCTCCGGTGGATTCCAGGATCAGCGGAACGCGCTCTGCGGGTAGGTCGCCGGTTCTACGGGTGAGCAATCGCTGCGGCTCTGTGGCTGCGGCTGCATCAGGGGCCGCCGCCACCTTCGCGCGGGATGCCGCGTCTGAGGAAGCGGATTTCAGCGCACGCGTGTGGTTCGCACCCGGCCTGCCGGCGTACGGCTTGTCGTTGCCGCGTCCCTTCGCCTTTCCGGCTTCGAATGGCTTCGCGCCCGGGCGCCGTTGCTTGTCCTTCACCTGATCCTATCCGTGGCTTTTATTGCAATTCCGCCTGCCCATAGCATCGCGGGGAAATTGCGCAAAGCTGTTTTGCCGATCGCTACTTCGCCTCGAGGGCTGGGAGCCCGGCACCCGCAATCTGCTCGGCACGGTTCTTCTGCCGATCGGCCTCCGCCTGCCACTGGGCGGCCACGCGGGACTGCGTCCGGGCTTGCTTGCGATGCTTGCCCTGCGAGAACCAGATGACGGCTGCACCAATCACCACGCCGAGCATGACCGCGAGGATCAGCAGCACGAAGAGTGGGGACGCCACGGAAAGAGCGGGGTCTGCCGGATCGAAGGGATTGAGGGCCAGGCGCACGGATTGCCGATTGGCCACAGAGAGCACGATCAGCACCAGGCCGAGCGGCAGGACAACCAGAAGGGTCAGCAATCTGCGTATCATCTAAAGTCTCCCAGAACGGCTCGAGGGCCCGATCCGAGCCCTCGTTTGCCCCAAGGTAAAGTCGGGGAGGAAATTTTCAATGCGAAAAGGCGTCACGCCTCGTCGTCGTCATCGCCCATGCCCGGATTGAGCCGTTCGCGCAGTTCCTTGCCCGTCTTGAAGAAAGGCACCCACTTTTCTTCAACGAATACCGTTTCGCCGGTCCGTGGATTGCGTCCGGAGCGCGACGGACGATTCTTCACCGAAAAGGCACCGAACCCACGCAGCTCGACGCGATTTCCGCCGGCCAGCGCATCGGTGATCTCGTCCAGCACGGCATTGACGATATTCTCAACGTCACGATGATATAGATGCGGATTGCGGGCCGCGACGATCTGCACCAATTCCGACTTAATCACGCGGACCCCCTGCCCATACCTGTTGTGACATGCTCGCCTGTTGTGAATTGCCTGGCGCCAAGGTGCCAAAGCGAAAAAGCACAGTCAAGGAACTACTTAACAGTGCCGGGCCAAGTTTTCCAGTCCCTCGACAGCGCCACCGACGATTGGTGGCCGGTCTCAATTTCTCCGCATCATCACGGCATAGGGCAACTCGCCCTTGAAGAGGCCCACTTGACCTCCTTTCTATTGGCAAGCCACGATTTAAATGCGAAAGGTCGGCGACGGCTTTGAAACGCCCGTCCCGCGAATCGCGCGACCAACAGGTATCCGGAACATGCTGCAGACGACATCGGAGAAAAGCCAGGGAAGCGGCGTCTCGGCCGGTGACCGAGCCTATCGTCAGGCGGTCCACCATTCGGCCCGGGTGAGACGGTTGCGTATCGTATTGCCCTTGGCGGCGCTCGTGGTCTCTGTTGTTTTCGCTGGCGTCTCTTTCGTCCGAAGCCTGATGCCGGAGGAAATCCAGATCGAATCCGCCAAGATTGAAGACGGCAAAGTGGTCATGGCGAAACCGGCGATTGCCGGGCGGAATTCCGAAGGTGTGCGCTATTCGATGCGGGCCGAGCGGGCGCTTCAGGACATGAAGAATCCGAACCTGATCACACTTGATACGATTTCGGCTGCCGTGCCGGTCAGCGACAAGGTTATCGCGCGGGTCGAAGCCCAGAGCGGGACCTTCGACCGCGCCGCCAATTTCCTGACACTGGACAAGCCCTTCACCTTGAACCTCAGCAGCGGCATCGATGCGCAGTTCAATTCTGCCCGGCTCGACATTGCAGGTGGCTCGATGGAGACCGACGATCCGGTGGCGATCCAGACCAAGGGCGCAGCGATTGTTGCGAACTCCCTCAATATGAAGGATAAGGGAAAAACAATGATTTTCTCCGGGGATGTCAGACTGAATCTGGATCCCGCATCCCTCCGTTCCAACCGGTCTATGGAAGCCGTCCAGCAATGACATACCGCTCAACCAAACAGCGTCTTCAAGCCAGCATCGTGATGGGCTCCCTTCTTGCAGCCTGTCTGCCGGCCCTTGCGATGGCTCAATCTACCGACCGCCAGATGAACGGTCTGAAACTTTCGAACGATCAACCGATCCAGATCGAAAGCGACCAGCTTGAGATCCGCGAAGCCGAGCGCAAGGCCTTCTTCACAGGCAATGTGAAGGTCGTCCAGGGCGCAACCACGCTGCAGGCCGGAACGATGACGGTCCTTTACCAGGGCGAAGGCACGTCCGTGACCCAGGGCAATGCCGACATCGACAAGATCGACGTCGACGGCAAGGTGTTCCTGTCTTCCGGAACCCAGCAGGCGACGGCCGACAAGGGGCGCTTCGATCTCGTCGCCCAGGTCTTTGTTCTGGAAGGCGACCGTGTCGTGCTTTCCGAAGGACAGAACGTCTTTGTCGGCTGCAAACTGACCGTCCAGATGACGTCCGGCCAGGCAAAACTCGACAGCTGCGGCCGTCGCGTCCAGATCCAGCTCGACCCCAAATCCCAGAAGAAATAACGGACCGGCGTGAACGTGCAGCTTCCATTCTTCTCCCGGTCCAAAGCCGCCGCCGTCCCGGACGGCCAGTCGGCCGATCGCGCGCGCTACGAAGGCACGCTGATCGCGCATGGCCTGACCAAGACCTATAACGGCCGGCGCGTGGTCAACGGCGCGTCGCTCGTCGTTCGTCGTGGCGAAGCGGTTGGCCTGCTGGGCCCGAACGGCGCCGGCAAAACAACCTGTTTTTACATGATCACCGGCCTCGTCCCGGTCGATGCCGGGACGATCTCGCTCAACGGCTACGACGTGACATCGATGCCAATGTATCGTCGCGCCCGTCTTGGCGTTGGTTACCTGCCCCAGGAAGCATCCATCTTTCGCGGTCTGTCCGTAGAAGACAATATCAAGGCCGTGCTTGAGGTCCATATTTCGGACAAGCGGAAGCGCGAAGCGAAGCTGAACGAGCTTCTCGATGAATTCCATATTCAGCGTCTTCGGAAGTCACCGGCTGTCGCCTTGTCCGGCGGTGAGCGCCGCCGCCTGGAAATCGCCCGCGCGCTTGCGACCGATCCGACATTCATGCTGCTTGACGAACCGTTTGCCGGCGTCGATCCGATCTCCGTGTCCGACATCCAGAACCTTGTGCGACACCTGACGGCTCGTGGCATCGGCGTCCTGATCACCGACCATAATGTCCGCGAGACACTCGGCCTGATTGATCGGGCCTATATCATCCATGCCGGTGAGGTTCTCACCCATGGCCGCGCCAATGACATCGTCAACAATGCGGATGTCCGCCGTCTTTATCTCGGCGACAAATTCAGTCTTTGACGGCTGCCACGAATTATCCGCCTCCAGCCTCCGAGTGACTTGACCAAGCTGTAATAAAAAGCAATTTTTGGGCCAAGTGGATTTCGCCTGTCTTGATCGACGGGCGCCTCGGAGGATTGTAGGGGAGTTTAGCGTCCGGCATGGCCTTATCCGCCAATCTTTTCCTGCGACAAAACCAGTCTTTGGTGATGACACCGCAGCTGGTGCAGTCGATCCAACTGCTCCAGATGACGCATCTTGAGTTGATGCAGTTCATTGCTCAAGAAGTGGAACGCAATCCGCTGCTCGAAATGGCGGCAGATGATGGTGATGCAGGCATCGATATTGCCGAATTTAGCGACAGGCACACAACAGGCAGCGATGTCACGTCCGAACGGGACGAGGTCGCCCAGGCACCGGCTCTTGCAAGTGACTGGTACGAGCCTGGAGCCAGCGACAACCTGAACGACCGCCTCGACACAAACTACGATATGGCCTTTGCCGACGAAGGCAGCAGCCAGCGGCTCGATGCGCCGGAATTGCTCGGGCAATGGAAATCGATGCCCGGGGCCTCCTCCCCTCATGGCGACGATTACGATCTGGACGAGTTCGTTGCCGGACAGGTAAGCCTGCGCGACCACCTTGAACTCCAGATTCCCTTTCTCGTCAGCACAGCAGCCGAACGCCTGATCGCCTCCATCTTGCTCGACCATCTCGACGAAGCTGGCTATCTGCGCGCGGATCTCGACGAAATCGCCGGTCGCCTCGGCAAACCTGTCTCCGAGATAGAGGCGGTCCTGACCCAGCTGCATGGTGTCGAGCCGACTGGTGTTTTTGCGCGATCGCTCGGCGAATGCCTTTCTTTGCAACTCAAGCAGCGTGACCGCTTCGACCCCGCCATGGCCGGGCTTGTTGACAATCTCGAACTGCTGGCAAAACGCGATTTCGCCACACTGAAGAAGATCTGCGGCGTCGACGAGGAGGATCTCCTCGATATGCTGAGTGAAATCCGCAAGCTTAACCCCAAGCCGGGCAGCGGCTTCGAGCACAGCGTGACGGAGTCCGTGACCCCGGACATTGTCGTGCGTGCGGATGGAGCGTCAGGCTGGAGGGTCGAGCTCAATCCGGATGCCTTGCCACGCGTGCTCGTCAATCACGCTTACATGACTCAAGTGTCGGCCACGGCCACAAGAGGCAATGAAGATGCAGGCTTCATCTCGGACTGCCTCCAGACTGCCAACTGGCTTACACGCAGCCTTGACCAGAGGGCCAAGACCATTCTGAAGGTCGCGAGCGAGATCGTGCGCCAGCAGGAGGGTTTTCTCACCCATGGCGTCGGGCATCTGCGGCCGCTCAATCTGAAGACCGTGGCCGATGCGATCAAGATGCACGAATCCACCGTCAGTCGCGTGACGACCAACAAGTTCATGATGACGCCGCGTGGACTGTTCGAATTGAAGTATTTCTTCAGCGTTTCGATCGCCTCCGCGGAAGGCGGGGACAGTCATTCCGCGGAGGCCGTTCGACACAGGATACGGACGCTGATCGCACAGGAAAGCCCGGAAGCCGTACTTTCGGACGACGACATCGTGGTGTCGCTCAAGTCAACCGGCGTGGACCTCGCCCGCCGGACGGTGGCCAAATATCGGGAGGCGATGAATATCCCCTCCTCCGTCCAGAGACGGCGCGAAAAGCGAGCCGCCGTCAAGGCCGGGGCCGTTTAGGCGTTAACCCTCAAAGTGCCTGTTATTAACGGGTCGTTGACATTTTGGGCAGCGGTGGGTAGAAGCGCGCCGCAATCAACAGCGCACACTACTGACTGCGGAAAATTCCCAAGGAAACGCCCAGGAACATACTTCACACGCACCGATCGTTCGAAAAGCTTGGACGCGGACCGCGCATGGCGTAAAATAGCCGGGCAAACCAAACATAAGAAGGGAAACTCCATGAGTGTGCGTGTATCCGGCAAACAGATGGAAATCGGTGAATCGTTCCGCCAGCGGATCGAGGAGCGGATCCAGGACGCCGTTACGAAGTACTTCGACGGAGGGTATTCCGGGCAAGTCGTGGTGTCGAAGTCGAATTCTCGCTTCGCAGCCGATTGCCTGGTGCATCTCGATACCGGCGCCAACCTGCATGCTGCAGGCGAAGCGAACGATCCGCAGGTAGCATTCGATACCGCTTTTGAGCGTGTCGAGAAGCGTCTGCGTCGTTACAAGCGTCGACTGAAGGATCATCACGCCAATGGCGTGGCGAATTCTTCGATCGAAGTGGCTTACACGGTCATGGACTCCCTTGCCGAGGAACACGACGAGGTGCCCGAGGATTATGCGCCGGCCATTGTTGCGGAGAGCACGAAAAAGCTTCGGACGATGTCGGTCGCGACCGCGGTCATGGCTCTTGATATGACGGATGAGCCCGTTCTTCTGTTCAGAAGCCCGGGAAATGAACAATTGAATATCGTTTATCGTCGCAATGACGGTAATATCGGGTGGATCGATTCCGCCAACATCAAAGGCTGACGAGTCGGCCGGCGGGCGAAGGGTGTTAAGCCCTGCGCCCGCCTCGGCTTTGAAGCATGAAGGAAATTGATATGGCCTTGGCAGATTTGCTGCACCAGGATGCTGTGATACCCAGCCTACGCGTGAATTCTAAGAAGCAGCTTCTTCAGGAACTTGCGGCCAGGGCCTCGAAGCTGACGGATATTCCCGAACGGGAAATCTTCGACGTCATCCTGCAGCGCGAGCGGCTCGGCTCGACCGGCGTCGGCAATGGCATTGCCATCCCACACGGCAAACTGAACAAGATCAGCAAGATCACCGGCGTCTTTGCACGGATCGAGACACCAATCGATTTCGAGGCGCTCGACGACCAGCCGGTTGATCTGGTTTTCCTACTTCTCGCACCGGAAGGTGCTGGCGCAGATCATCTGAAGGCCCTATCGCGCATCGCACGCGTGCTGCGAGATCAGGATTTGGTCAACAAACTGCGCGCCACTGATTCCGCGTCGGCTATCTATACCTTCCTGAACGAAGAGCAGACCTCGAACGCAGCCTGACGGACAAACTGTCATGCGATTAAAAAAAGCGCCCAGTGGGCGCTTTTTTCTTTGTCTGAAATCCGCTTTCAAGCCTTTGCGGCGTCGTCGCCGGTGGCATCACCCTTGGGGCCACCCTTGGCAACGCCGACCATGGCCGGTCGCAGAACCCGCTCGCCAATCGCATATCCGGCCTGGACAACCTGGACGACGGTGTTGTTGGGAACGTTCGGGTTCGGCACTTCGAACATAGCCTGGTGGAAATTCGGATCGAATTTCTGACCTTCAGCCTCGATCTTTCGCACGCCATGGCGCTCAAGCGTCGCCAGCATGCCGCGCTCGGTCATCTCGACGCCTTCAATCAGCGCAGTGACGCCTGCATCGGCTGCAGCGCGGGCCTCTTCAGGGAAGGTTTCGATTGCACGGCGCAGATTGTCGGATACCGACAACATGTCACGGGCAAAACCGGTCACTGCATAGGACTTGGCGTCCTTGATCTCGCGCTCGGTCCGGCGACGCAGATTGTCCATATCGGCTGCAAGCCGCAGGAAACGGTCGCGAAGGTCTGCGTTTTCGGCCCGCAGCGCTTCGGTCGGATCCGCTTCGGTCTCGTTAACCGTTTCAGTTTCAGGCGCCAGCTGGTCCGCGAGCGCCTCGGTTGCGTGCGCCTCTGCGGCTGCCGCGTCAGGTCCGTTCTTCGTTGTATCTTCGGTCATGACGTTCTCCGGATAGATTGCCTATTCGAACCGGGAGGTTTCGAATTTGAGCCCGATATCAGGGTTTCACTTGAAAAAATCAAGGCTTTGCCGCGAATGCCCGGCTAACGGCCAGCGCGCGACAGCCGTGCCATCAGCTGCGCGGTGTAGTCGACCATGGGGACGACACGCGAATAGTTGAGCCTGGTTGGACCGATGACGCCGACTGCACCAACGATGCGATTGTCTCCGTCCCGGTAGGGGGCGACGATCAGCGACGAACCGGAGAGCGAAAACAGCTTGTTTTCCGAACCTATGAAGATCCTGACACCCGGTCCCGTTTCAGCAAGATTGAGGATCTCGATCAGGCTCTCCTTGCGCTCGAGATCATCGAATAGCAACCGCAGCCGATCGAGATCGTCAGCACCTGCCACACCTTCCAGCAGATTGGCGTGACCGCGGACGATGAGGCGGGTGGCCATGTCTTCCGCAGCACTTCCGGACCAGACGGCAAGCCCCCGCTCAACCAGATCCTGGGACAGCGCGTCTAGTTCCGTCGAGACCTGCACTTTCAGCTTTTCCAACTGCCCGCGCAATTCGGGCAATGTCTGGCCCGTCAGGTTGGCATTGAGAAAATTGGCCGCCTCTGTCAGTTGCGATGCCGTCACGCCGGCGGGCAACTCGATGATACGATTCTCGACCTGGTTCTGTTCGCCGACCAACACGGCAAGCGCCTTGGTTGGCTCAAGGCGGATGAATTCGACATGCTTGAGTACAGGGTCGTTCTTCGCCGAGATCACCAGCCCTGCCCCGCGCGAAAGGCCGGACAGAAGGCGGCTCGCCTCCGAAAGCATCGCCTCTATGGAGTGATCGGGCGTTACGGGCCGCAATTGGCGCTCTATACTGCCACGGTCCTCCTCCGAGAGGTCCCCGACCTGCATGAAGCCATCAACGAAGAAGCGCAGTCCGGCTTGCGTCGGCAGTCGGCCGGCACTCACATGCGGCGCATAGATCAAGCCGAGATCTTCAAGGTCGCTCATGACATTGCGGACCGACGCCGGCGAAAGCGACATCGACAGCAAGCGCGACAGATTGCGCGACCCCAGGGGATCTCCCGATTCCAGGTAGGTCTCAACGATGCGCCGGAACACTTCCCTAGAGCGATCGTCCAGAGACGCAAAGACGTCGGCAGGTGTCATCTCGGATGATGGCTTCATCGCGTTCGGGCGGGCGTGGCTACTATCATGACAGAGACTATAGGGCCTCCGCGAGCAATGAAAAAGCACTTTCGTTGCCGGCAGCGCATCTGCTTGTTTCGTGGTTTTCCTTTGCAAATGACGCCTGCCAACCTTAGAAGGCAACGGATACACGAGGAGATGATGATGCGGCCATCCGGCAGAAAAACAGACCAAATGCGCAAGGTTTCATTCGAGCGCAACATTTCCAAACATGCCGAAGGCTCCTGCCTGGTGAAGTTTGGCGATACGCATGTCCTGTGCACGGCAAGCCTGGAAGACAAGACGCCGCCATGGCTGCGCAATTCCGGCAAAGGCTGGGTGACGGCAGAATACGGCATGCTGCCGCGTGCCACGGGTGAGCGGATGAAGCGCGAGGCCGCATCCGGCAAGCAAAGCGGCCGAACGCAGGAAATCCAGCGGTTGATCGGTCGCTCACTGCGCGCCGTTGTCAGCCTCGAAGCGCTGGGCGAGCGCCAGATCTCCATCGACTGCGATGTTATCCAGGCCGACGGCGGCACCCGTACCGCCGCAATCACCGGTGCGTGGATCGCCCTGCATGATTGCCTGAGGTGGATGGAGGCCCGCAACATGGTGAAGGTCGAGAAGGTCCTGAAGGACCATATCGCCGCTATCTCCTGTGGTATCTTCGCCAACCAACCGGTAATCGACCTCGACTACCTCGAGGATTCGGCTGCGGAAACGGACGCCAACTTCGTCATGACCGGATCAGGCGGGATCGTCGAGATCCAGGGAACGGCCGAAGGCAAACCCTTCAGCCAGGAGGAGTTCCTGACGCTGCTCTCCCTCGCCCGCAACGGTATCGACGAACTGGTCGGCTTGCAGAAGCAGGCCATCGGCTGACAGCACGGATTGCCCCGCGATTTTCAGCGCGGGGCATTTTTTGCCAAGCGTCGGGCAGACGGCCTGCCCCGGAACCTCTGAGGACAGCATGCGCAAACTTGACACCCGCACCATCGTTGTTGCCAGCCACAATGCTGGCAAGATCGGCGAGATCGCTGATCTGATTGGCCCCTTCGGTTTCTCGGCGAAGTCGGCGAAGGACCTCGCCTTCGTCGAGCCGGATGAAACGGGCACGACCTTCGAAGAGAATGCGGCAATCAAGGCTCTGGCATCTGCCAGAGCTTCAGGCCTGCCGGCGCTGTCCGATGACAGCGGCCTTGTCATCGACGCACTCGACGGCGCACCGGGCGTTTACACTGCCAACTGGGCCGAGCGCGAGGATGGCAGCCGTGACTTTGCCATGGCGATGGACAAGGTAGAGGCGGCCCTGCAGGAGCGCGGTGCCACGCAAGCTGCCCAGCGGACTGCCCGTTTCGTCAGCGTCCTGTGCCTTGCCTGGCCGGACGGGCACACGGAGTTCTTCCGTGGTGAGGTCGAGGGTTTTGTCGCCTCCGCTCCACGCGGGACGGCGGGCTTCGGCTATGACCCAATCTTCCAGCCCCTCGGCCACGAGCGGACCTTCGGCGAGATGACCTCTGACGAGAAACATGGCTGGAAGCCCGGCGATGCAGAGGCACTCTCGCATCGGGCCCGCGCCTTCAAGCTCTTCGTCGAAACCTGCCTGGAGGCGTAAACCGCCGTGCTTATGGATGCCCCCCTTCTCCCCGACACCGGTGAACCGGGTTTCGGCATCTATGTGCACTGGCCCTTCTGCGCGGCCAAATGCCCGTATTGCGACTTCAACAGCCATGTGCGGCACCAGGCGATCGACCAGGAGCGTTTCACAGCAGCTTTTCTGCGGGAGATGGATGCGGTTCGGTCGTTAAGCGGCCCCAAGACCGTCACCAGCATCTTCATGGGCGGCGGCACACCATCGTTGATGGATCCCCGGACGGTCGAGGCGATCCTCGATGGCATCGCAGCGCGTTGGCACGTGCCTGCTGGCATCGAGGTGACGATGGAGGCCAATCCCTCGAGTGTTGAGGCGACGCGTTTCCGCGGCTATCGCGCAGCCGGCGTCAACCGCGTCTCGCTCGGTGTTCAGGCGCTCAACGATCCCGACCTCAAATTCCTCGGCCGACTGCATGACGTGGCAGACGCGCTCAAAGCCATCCGACTCGCCCGCGATATCTTCCCGCGCATGAGTTTCGACCTGATCTACGCGCGGCCAAACCAGTCCGTCGACGCTTGGGCGCAGGAACTGAAGGAAGCCTTCTCCTATGCGGTTGATCATCTCTCACTCTACCAGCTGACGATCGAGGAAGGCACCGCCTTCTATGGATTGCACAAGGCCGGCAAACTGATCGTGCCCGACGAAGAGCATGCCGCCACCCTCTACGAGGCGACACAGGAGATTACCCAAGGTTTCGGCATGCCGGCCTATGAGGTTTCCAACCACGCGCGGCCGGGCGCGGAAAGCCGCCATAACCTCACCTATTGGCGCTATGGCGACTATGCCGGGATCGGGCCGGGCGCGCATGGACGGCTGACACAGCGCGGCGGAAAGATCGCGACAGCCACCGAACGACATCCGGAGACCTGGCTTTCCGCCGTGGAAGCGAATGGTGATGGCATCATCGACCGCGAAGACCTTGATGACGAGGCACAGGCAGACGAACTCCTGCTGATGGGCTTGCGGCTGCGTGAGGGCCTGGATCTCGCCCGCTGGCAGCAGCTGGCCGGCCGCGATCCCGACCCGGACCGCGAACAGTTCCTGATCGATCAGGGCTTTGTCGAGCGGCTCGGCAATTCACGACTACGCTGCACACCGAAAGGCATGCTGATCCTCAACGCCGTGGTCGCAGATCTCGCCAGCTGATCTGCCGCGGGCCGCGGCGACACATCTACAGAAACCATAGAGCAAACAAAAATCCCGCCGATCTGTCGATCGACGGGACGGGATTGCTGCGGGGCTGACGCCCCACCGCCTTATTCGTTGATCAGACGGCGGAGCAGTTCGATTTCCTGCGACAGTTTCTGGTCGGCCGAAATCAGCTCTTCGATCTTGCGGACGGCATGCAGAACCGTCGTGTGGTCACGACCGCCGAAACGGCGACCGATCTCGGGGAAGGAGCGCGGCGTCAGTGTCTTCGACAGATACATGGCGATCTGGCGTGGCTTGACGATAACGCGTGTCCGGCGGTTTGATACAAGCTCCTGGCGCGAGACATTGTAGTGACGGGCCACGACGCGCTGGATGTCCTCGATGCGCACCCGCTTCTGATCACCGGCGCCAACGAGATGCGCAAGCAATTCGTCGACGCGCTCGATCGACAGGTTAGGCTCGAAGGAACGACGGAAGAGCAACTGATTGAAGGCGCCTTCCAGGTCTCGGCCGCTGCTGGTGATATTGTTCGCCACGTGCTCGAGGATCTCGACCGGAATGTCCAGCGAAGCATCTTCGGAACGAGCCACAGCAAGCCGGGTCTTCATCATGTCGAGCCGCATGTCGTAGTCAGGCGCTTCCATTTCGATGGCGACGCCGCCCTGCAGGCGCGAACGAACGCGGGGATCGAGCGATTCCAGTTCCCACGGTGCGCGGTCGGCGGCAACCACGACCTGCTTGGCGCTGTCGAGCAGCATGTTGAGTAGGTGACAGAATTCATGCTGGATCATCTTGCCCTGCAGGAACTGCATATCGTCGATGATCAGGAGGTCGATGTTGCGCAGCGAGTCCTTGAGGGTCAGCGCATCATTGTCGCGGATAGCGGTGGCAAAGCGCCACATGAAGTATTCGGCCGTCAGGTAGACAACACGCGGAGCACGCGGGCTGTGCACGGCGGCATTGGCGATTGCCTGCAGCAGATGGGTCTTGCCCAGACCAACAGACGAATGAATGAACAGCGGATTGAAGCGGACGGCGCCAGCACCGGCCTCGGCGATGGTGCGGGCGGCGGCAAGCGCCACGCGGTTGGACGCGCCCTCGACGAAGGAATCGAAGGTGTAGCGGCTATCCAGCGGCGAGCCGAACAGAGGGCTGGCCGAGCTTGACCGGGTCGTTGCCGTGTTGGTTGCCGGAACGGCTGCGATCTGGGCTAAGCTTTGCGGGCCATTGCGGCGCACGGCTGGCGTCGCGTTCGTCTCGCCGACGGGCGGACGCTCCTCTGCTGCCGGGCCACGGGTGCTACGGCTTGCGCTGCGCACCAGGATTTCGACCTTCAGGATGCTCGCATCTTCCGCCTGGAAGATAGAGGTGATCAGGTCGAGATAACGGTTGTTGATCCAGGATTTCAGGAATGCCGTCGGGACGGTCAAGCGTACAACGCTCTTCGATGCCGAGTGCAGCTTCAGGCGGCCGAACCAGCTCTGATAGACGTCCTGACCGACCTGCGCCTTGAGGCGAAGGCTGAAACGCTCGAACAGAGCATTGTGGTTCATTTCGGCATTTTCCTCTGCTCCTGTGGAGCACACGGCGACCTGCGCCGTCCGTGCATTGTCCTCGTTAGCCAATGCACCGGCCGTCATCGATTTCATATGCATATTGCCGCCTTCCAAACAGTCCAGGCGTCGGGCGTTCTTGGGCCACCCGACAGCGCTTCATAATGCGCCGGCTCGCGCACGAACCGGCAGTCCCCAACTCGATCAAGCTTCAGCCAAAAGCTCTCTCGAGACTTTCGTCGGCCCCCGCCGACGTCAATTTCCAAACGCGGATCGCATCCTCGACATACAGATCCAGATGCCTCTTATGATTGTTTCCAACCACACGAGTACAAAGCCGCCATCATGCGGAAGCGCGGACGCTTCCGATGCAATGCCGACACATTTTTGAGAACACGGAATGGAAACATTCCGCCTCAGCAAGGTCGACGCGCCCGGTCGGTTTAAACCTTCCGGATTGGCTCAGTTGCCAGTCCCGCGCCCCTTGCTGAGATCCATTTACGCAGGATCAAAAGCCAAGATCAACTGTGATTTTTAAGCAAATGTAAGCCGTGGCCATTGACTCTTTGTACTTCATTTTTGCGTCACATTCAGACGGAAAAGAATCCCTGTCGAATCAAAGGGATTCACATTTCCGGGCATTTCCGTGGGGGCGAACGGCGAAAAAATAAAAATTCGCTTGACTCGCATACTGCCGAGTCTCGCCTCCCTCCGAGCGCCCACCACACGAAGTACCTCGATTAAGTTACTGAAAATTAAAGAATTTTTCTGTCACGCAAATGACAAGTCACAGAATGAACCATATCGTTCATCGCCGATATTTTTGTATCAATCGAAAGCAACGCAAAAAGCCCGGCAAAAAGCCGGGCTTGTCGAATTCAGGCGAAAAAGTGTCGAAACTTAGACGGCCAGAGCTTTAACGCGGGCTGCGAGACGCGAGATCTTGCGCGACACCGTGTTGGCGTGAACCACGCCCTTGGTGACTGCGCGCTGCATCTCTGGCTGGGCTGCCTGAAGGGCGCCCTTTGCAACCTCTGCGTCACCAGAAGCGATTGCTTCTTCGACCTTACGGATGAAACCACGGACCCGCGAACGACGAGCCTTGTTGACTGCAGTGCGGCGAGCGATCTTGCGGGTCGCCTTCTTCGCCGAAGTTGTGTTGGCCATGGATGCCTCTCTTCGAATTCAAACCAAAGCCCACCATGGCCGCATCGGGTCGGAGCGACCTGCTGTCTCAGCACGTGGGGAGCTGTTTCATGAGAAAACCGCAGGGGTGTTCTCAACCGTGGGCGGGCATATAGCGGGAAAGCGCGATTGCGTCAACGCGGATTCTGCAGGAATCGCGCCCTCCCTTGCGCTTATCTGTTGCGGAAGGAAGGCTTCCGCTTTTCGACGAAGGCGGCCATGCCCTCCTTCTGGTCCTCGGTGGCAAACAGCGAGTGGAAGAGACGGCGCTCGGAGCGCAGGCCTTCCGTCAATGTCTGCTCGAAAGCGCGGCCAACGGCTTCCTTGGCCATCAGCACAGATGGCAGCGAGAAGGATGCAATCTTGGTTGCCGCTTCCACCGCCTCGTCCAGTAGACGCTCAGGCTCGACCAGGCGGGCGACGAGACCGGCGCGCTCGGCTTCGACCGCATCCATCATCCGGCCGGTGAGGCAGAGATCCATGGCCTTGGCCTTGCCTATGGCGTGGGTCAGACGCTGCGATCCGCCCATGCCGGGAATGATGCCCAGCGTGATCTCGGGCTGGCCGAATTTCGCGGTCTTAGATGCGATGATGAAGTCGCACATCATGGCAAGCTCGCAGCCGCCACCCAAGGCGAAGCCAGAGACCGCTGCAATGATCGGCTTCCGGAAGCCGGCAACCTCGTCCCAGCCGCCGATGAAGCCGCCGGTATAGGCGTCGACGAAATCGAGCGACTGCATCTCCTTGATGTCGGCACCGGCGGCGAAGGCCTTTTCGGAGCCGGTGAGCACCACAGCACCAATGCCGGCGTCGGCTTCCAGCTCGCCGAGCAATTCGCGCAGTTCGCGCATCACGGTCGAATTGAGCGCGTTCAGCGCCTGGGGTCGGTTGAGCGTGATGATCGCGACCCGGTCGCGGCGTTCGGTCAACAGCGTTTCGAAGGACATTTCTCTCTCCCTGGCTGGCGCTTGCGGCGCTACTTCTGGCAGCGGCGACAATAGAATGTCGAGCGACCGGATTGAACTATCCTTTCGACGGTACCGCCACAACCATCCGTGAGGCACTCCCTCCCTTCGCGGTCATAGGCGCGGAAGAAGTGCTGGAAGTAGCCCAGCGTGCCATCCGTCTGGATATGATCCCGCAGCGAGGAGCCGCCCGCCTTGATCGCATCGGCGATAACCTCGCGGACGGAATCCGCAAGCAGCGTCAGTTCCGGCTTCGGCTTGCCGGTCTTGGTCACCAAGGTCGAGACCTTGCGGGTGGGCGACAGGTGTGAGCGCCAGAGCGCTTCGCAGACATAGATGTTGCCGAGACCGGCGATGACCTTCTGATCGAGCAGCGCACTCTTCAAGGGCTGACTGCGATCGGCAAAGCGGGTGGCCAGGTATTCCGCAGACAGCCGGTTACCGACAGGCTCTGGGCCGAGGTCGCGGAAAGCGGGGTAATCGTCGAGTTCGGCACGGCTGACGAGATCCATGAAGCCGAAGCGGCGAGGGTCATTATAGATGACGCGGACAGGGCCTTCTGCGCGCTCCAGATGAAAGAGGACGTGATCGTGCTTTTCGTCCTTGCTGCGCTCGTGGTGGAAGACGCCCGGCATATTCGCCGCCGCCCCCTCTTCGATGCGGAAGGAACCGGACATGCCGAGATGGGCAATCACGGTTGCGCCATCGTCCAGGTCAATCAGCAGATATTTGGCGCGGCGCGAGAGGGATGCAATCCGGCGGCCCTCCACCCTTGCGGCAAAATCGCGCGGCAGGGGGAAGCGCAAGTCGGGTCGGCGCAGCTCAAGCCGCTCAAGCCGCGCGCCTTCCATCGTCGGCGCCAGGCCGCGACGGACTGTCTCTACCTCTGGCAATTCCGGCATTTCAGCCCATCTTTCTGTTTGAAGCGCCTGTTTTACGGTCTATAGACCAGCCTTGAAGCGGGTGCACTTGCGCAGATAGCGCGTGAGAACCCTTTTCGCTATGGTCCCGCCCAACCTTGTCCGTACTGTGGAGTGAACCGATGACTGCAAGCCGCATTTCCGCCGATGGCGGCATGGAAACCTCCTATGGGTTCCGCCAGGTCGACGAGCAGGAAAAGCAGGGCCTGGTCAACGATGTCTTCCACAAGGTGGCGAAGCGCTACGATATCATGAACGACGTAATGTCAGCCGGCCTGCACCGCGTCTGGAAGGACGCCATGGTCTCGTCGCTCAATCCGCGCAAGGACGAAAACTACACGGTCCTGGATGTTGCTGGCGGCACCGGTGACATCGCCTTCCGGATTGTTGAGGCATCGGGGCGCAAGGCGCATGCGACCGTGCTCGATATCAACGGCTCAATGCTGGGCGTCGGTGCCGAGCGTGCCGAAAAGAAGGGTCTCGCCCAAAACCTCACCTTTGTTGAGGCCAATGCCGAAAGCCTGCCCTTCGAGGACAATATCTTCGACGCCTATACGATCGCGTTTGGCATTCGCAACGTACCGCATATCGACGTGGCGCTATCTGAAGCTTTCCGTGTCTTGAAGCGCGGGGGACGGTTGCTGGTGCTCGAATTCTCCGAGGTGGAAATGCCGCTGCTGGACAAGGTCTATGATGCCTGGTCCTTCAACGCGATCCCGCGCTTCGGCAAGATGATCACGGGTGATGCCGAGCCCTACCAGTATCTGGTGGAATCGATCCGCAAATTCCCGAACCAGCCTGACTTTGCCCGGATGATCGAGCGGGCTGGCTTCTCCAGCGTGCGCTTCACCAACTATACCGGCGGTATCGCGGCCCTGCATTCCGGCTGGAAGATCTAATTCCTATGAGCACTATTGGAGCATATTTCCGCCTGGCGCAGGTCGGCTGGGTGCTGGTCCGGGAGGGCGTTGTCGCAGCGCTTCCGTCAGAAGGCCTTCCTCCAATCGTGAGCCTTGCCAAAGCCGCCGTCGCGCCACTTGCCCGCAGCCGCGCGAAAACCGCGGAACGCTCCGACCGCCTTGCACGCGCCGTGGCGCGCCTGGGACCATCCTACGTGAAGATCGGCCAGTTCCTTGCCACCCGACCCGATGTTGTCGGTGCCGATTTCGCCGAGGATCTGGCGGGTCTCCAAGACCGCATGGACTTCTTCCCGACGTCCGCGGCCAGGACCACAATCCAGGAATCGCTTGGACGACCGGTCGAGGATCTTTACGCCGCATTCGGCGAGCCAATTGCCGCCGCCTCGATCGCCCAGGTTCATCCGGCCGAGGTCGCCGGTTCATCAGGGCGCCGCAAGGTCGCGGTCAAGGTCATCCGCCCGGGCGTGCGCAAGCGTTTCGCTGACGACCTTGAGGCCATGTATCTGGTGTCGCATCTGCAGGAGCGCTTCCTGCCGCATACCCGCCGTCTGCGTCCGGTCGAGGTAACGAGAACGCTTGAGCAGACCACAAAGGTCGAAATGGACCTTCGGCTCGAAGCCGCTGCCTTGTCGGAGATTGCCGAAAATACGAAGAATGATCCGGGTTTTCGCGTTCCCGAAGTCGACTGGGAGCGCACCGGTCGCGATGTCGTGACGATGGAATGGATCGACGGCATCAAGATGTCGGATGTCGACGCCTTGAAAGCGGCCGGACACGACCTCGACGCGCTTGCCGATACCCTGATCCAGTCTTTCCTGCGCCATACGCTGCGCGACGGCTTCTTCCATGCCGACATGCATCCGGGCAATCTCTTCGTCGATCCGGCGGGCATGATCGTCGCCGTCGACATGGGCATTGCTGGCCGTCTCGGCAAGAAAGAGCGCCGCTTCCTCGCGGAGATCCTGTTTGGCTTCATCACGAGGGACTACCTGCGCGTCGCTGAAGTGCATTTCGAGGCCGGCTATGTGCCGTCACACCACAATATCTCCTCGTTTGCCCAGGCGATCCGGGCAATCGGTGAGCCGATCCACGGACAGCCGGCCGAGACCATTTCGATGGGCAAACTGCTGACCCTCCTGTTCGAAGTAACCGAAATCTTCGACATGGAGACGCGGCCGGAACTCGTGATGCTGCAGAAGACCATGGTGGTCGTCGAAGGTGTGGCACGCATCCTGAACCCCCGCTTCAACATGTGGAAGGCAGCCGACCCGGTCGTCTCGCAGTGGATTCGCGACAATCTGGGGCCAAAGCGCATCGCAACGGATCTGAAGGACGGGGCCAAGGCTGCGCTCAGGCTCGCTGAGGCCCTGCCGGAGATCGCCGCCAAGACAGAAAAGCTCCATGGCGAGATCATGCGGATGAGCGAGCACGGCCTTCGTTTCGACGAAGAAACGGCAGAGCGCATCGGACGTGCCGAGGCCCGTCATACCCGGCTCGGCCGGGTTGCACTCTGGATCATCGCCATTGCCGCCGTGGTCATCGCCGTACAGGTTTCCTGAGGCGCATGGCCCGCGAATAAAAATTATCGAGCCCGATGGAACAATGGGCCAGGCTGCGCGTTCAACGACATTCCGCCTACCTTGTTCCCCGGGAGTTTCATGTCTGCGACCCAATCCGGCTTCGTCCGATCGACCCTGCTTTTCCTGCTGATCGGCACCGGCATCCTCGTTGGCATCATCGTCGCGACATTCGGACTGGTTGAGCGAACGCAGGAGACATTCACCTACATCCTCCAGGAACGCGACATACGCCGCATGTCTGCTGACCTGATGCAGAAGCTGACCGATGCAGAGACAGGACAGCGCGGTTTCGTCATCACAGAGGATGAACTCTTTCTCAAACCCTACGAAGATTCGGTCGGCGATATCCGCCAGCAGCTCGTGAGGCTGGAAAAGGCCGTAAAGGATCGACCCGCCAAGGCACAGCGTATTCTGGAACTGCGCAGCAAGGTCGATGCGAAGCTGAATGAACTCGGCCAGTCGGTCAACCTGGTTCGGAGCGGCCAGCGCGATGAAGCGATCGCTCTCACAGAGGCCGACCTTGGACGGGTCTTGATGGCCGATATCCGCGTCATTCTCGATATGTTCAAGGCAAAGTCCGACGAGAATGTTCAAAGCGGAACCGTGGAACAGCTTGAGGCGACGCGGCAGCTTCAGTGGATCACCATCGGGGGCGGCATCGCGATCATTGCGGTGATGGGCGGCGCATTGCTCGTGGTCGCCCAGCACATACGGGCGCTTGCTGCCTCGCGGGTCGAAGTGGAGCAACTGAACGCTGGCCTCGAAGAGCGTGTGGCCGAACGGACCGAAGACCTGATGCAGGCGAACCAGGAAATCCAGCGTTTCGCCTATATCGTCACGCATGACCTTCGCGCGCCGCTTGTCAACATCATGGGCTTTACGGCCGAGCTGGACACGTCCTTGCGCGCGCTGCAAGCCTATGTGCTGAACGACGGCAAGACGCTTTCGGAGCAAGACATACAGGAGGCCCGTCTCGCCGCCGCGGAAGACCTGCCCGAAGCAATTGGCTTCATCCGTTCATCGACTCGCAAGATGGACGGGTTGATCAATGCAATTCTCAAGATATCGCGCGACGGCAAACGACAGCTGAAGCCTGAACCAGTGGAGCTGAAACCGTTGCTGGAGACCATCAGCAACAGCGTCTACCACCAGATCAGCGAAAGCAACGGGACGATCGAGCTCGCGATCGGCGTCAACCAACTGACGACCGACCGTCTTTCGCTCGAACAGATTGTCGGTAACCTTTTCGACAATGCCATCAAGTACAAGCAGCCCGACCGCCCGCTGACCCTGCAGGTGCGCGCCACGCCGGAAGGACGGCATATGGTGCGGATCGAGGTTGAGGACAACGGACGGGGCATCGCAGACCATGATCACGAACGCATTTTCGAGCTATTCCGTCGATCCGGACATCAGGACCAGGCAGGCGAAGGCATTGGCCTTGCCCATGTTCGCTCCTTGGCACGGAACCTCGGGGGTGAGATAACGGTTCGCTCCCGTTTGGGAGTAGGGTCGACATTCGTCCTGCGACTGCCATCAGATTTGTCTCGTTTGGTACGGAGTTGACAATGAAAGCAGTGGGCAAAGAAGTTACGATCGTGATGATCGAGGATGACGAGGGCCATGCTCGTCTCATCGAAAAGAACGTGCGCCGCGCCGGCGTACACAATGAAATTGTACCGTTCACGAATGGTACCGCGGCACTCGACTATGTTCTTGGAACCGACCGCTCGGGTCTCGTTTCCCAGGATCGCTATCTGCTGATCCTTCTTGATCTCAATCTTCCCGACATGTCGGGCACTGACATACTCGATCAGATTAAATCCAATCCGCATACGCGCAAACTGCCAGTCGTCATCCTGACCACGACGGATGACGAACGCGAAATTCAGCGGTGCTACGACCTTGGGGCCAATGTCTACATCACCAAACCTGTCGATTACGACAATTTCGCCAATGCGATCCGCCAGCTCGGTCTTTTCTTCTCTGTCATGCAGATCCCCTGAAGAGAAGAGCGCCATGTCGGCCTTTCGCGTCCTGTACCTGGATGACGACGCCGCCATCGTGCGCCTCGTGCAGAAGCATCTTGGCCGTCTGGGGCACGAGGTCGTTCATGCGGACTGCACGGAAGACATGCTGACACATCTGAACGGTGGCAGCTTCGATGCCGTCGTTCTGGACCACTATCTGCGCCAGACGACAGGGCATGAAGTCCTGGCGCAGATGCGTGAAGCCGGAATGCACATACCGGTGGTCTATGTCACGGGGTCGAACGAGGCGCAGATCGCCATCGAGGCGATCAAGGCTGGCGCTGCCGACTATGTGATCAAGACAGTGGGCGATGACTTCCTGTCGCTGCTCACCAGCGCGATCGAACAATCAATCGCCAATGCACAGTTACGTGCCGCCAAGGCACGGGCCGATGAGGAAATCCGTCTCGCCAAAGAGCGTGCCGAAGCCCTGCTTGCGGAGGTCAATCATCGCGTGGCCAATTCTTTGGCACTCGTGGCAAGCCTGCTGCGGCTGCAGATCTCGAGCGCCAAGAGCGACGAGGTCAAGGCGGAATTGGCTGAGACCCAGGCACGCATCACCGCGATTGCCGGCATGCACCGCAGTCTTTACACCTCCGACGATGTCAGCCGCGTCGAACTCGACCGCTATCTTAACCGACTGACGGCAGAGCTCTACAATTCTCTCCACAGTGCCGAACGACCAATCCGTCTGCTGCTTGAGGCCGACGCCATCTCGATCAGCGCAGACAAGGCCGTTTCGGTCGGCATGGTGGTGACGGAACTCGTCACCAACGGCTTCAAATATGCCTATGCTCCAGGAGAGGCCGGCGATATCCGCGTCATCCTCAAGGCCGTTTCCGAGGACGAGGCCCTTCTCAGGGTTGAAGATGATGGGATCGGCATTGATCCCAGCAGCGCGCCCAAGGGAACTGGCCTCGGCAGCCGGATCGTCAAGTCCATGGCCGCGACACTTGGCGATGGCCTCCGCTATCTCGAGGGCACAAAGGGTGCGGTGGCCGAGGTGCCCTTACGCCTCACCAACGGCAGCTAATGGCGGAACCCTGATCCGCAAACTTCGGCACCTCCAGTCGATGCTACTGCCATTTACCACTTCAGTTGCCTGCATTTGCCTGACGCGCAATTTCCGATAGGGTCGCGCTCGACAGAAAGGGGTTACGTTTTCATGACCTTGGCCGGAAAGCGCATTTTGCTGATCATTGCCGGTGGCATCGCCGCCTACAAGAGCCTCGACCTCATCCGACGGCTACGCGAGCGGGGCGCCAGTGTGCGGCCGATCATGACCCGCGGCGCACAGGAATTCATTACGCCGCTTGCAGTCGGCGCCCTTGCGGCAAGCCATGTCTACATCGATCTGTTTTCACGCGAGGACGAACAGGATGTCGGCCATATCCGGCTGGCACGGGAATGCGACCTCATTGTCGTCGCGCCTGCTACGGCCGACCTCATGGCCAAGATGGCGCATGGACTGGCGGATGATCTGGCCTCGACCGTGTTGCTCGCCAGTGACCGGCCCATCCTCATCGCGCCAGCCATGAACCCGAAGATGTGGCAGAAGCCGGCAACACAGCGCAATCGTCAGACGCTGGAACGCGACGGGGTCCATTTCATCGGCCCGATGGAAGGTGAGATGGCGGAAAGCGGCGAGCGTGGCCTCGGCCGCATGGCTGAGCCGCTCGATATAGCGACGCATGTTGAAGGCATGCTGGCCGGCCCGAAGCCGCTTGTCGGTCTTAAAGCCGTCGTAACCTCAGGCCCGACACACGAGCCGATCGACCCGGTGCGCTATATCGCCAATCGCTCGTCCGGCAAGCAGGGCCATGCGATTGCAGCCGCCCTTGCCCGGCTTGGAGCTGAGGTGACACTGGTCTCAGGTCCGGTGACGCTGCCTGATCCAGCTGGACTGAACGTCGTGCATGTCGAGCGCGCCGAAGAGATGCGCGATGCCGTCTTGGCCACCCTGCCAGCCGATATCGCGGTGATGGTCGCCGCCGTCGCCGACTGGCGCGTCATCACGTCTGCTGGCCAGAAGATCAAGAAGCAGCCGGGAGAGGCCCCGCCGCCACTACAGCTCGCGGAAAATCCCGACATCCTCAAGACCATCGGCCATCACGAACTGCGACCACGGCTGGTGGTCGGCTTTGCTGCTGAGACGGAACATGTTGAGGAAAACGGCAAGGCCAAACTCCAGAGGAAGGGGGCCGACCTCATCGTTGCCAACGACGTGTCTCCGGAGACCGGGATCATGGGCGGCGATCGAAATCGGGTCCGGTTGATCACCCATGCCGGCATCGAGGCTTGGCCGGATTTGTCCAAGGACGAAGTCGCGGAGCGGCTGGCCTTGTGGATCGCAACCCAGGTTGGAGGCAGCAACGCATGAGCATTTTTACGCGAGACGGCTTTTCCGCCTTTGCCAGCAAATATCCCGGCACGAGCCTTGTCGACCAGTGGGACAGCTGTATCGCCAAGGTGGGTGACAAGGTCTTTGCGCTCCTGACCGACAAGGAGTGCCACCTTGCCTTCAAGGTGAGCGAGGAGACATTCGAGATCCTGACCTCGCTCGACGGCGTGTCGCAGGCACCCTATTTCGCTAAGCGCAAATGGGTGGCCGTCGAACCGGGGACGGCGTTGTCCGAGGCTGAGCTTTCGGAATATCTGGACCGATCCTATCGTGCCGTCAGTGCCGGGCTCACCCGCAAACTGCGCACCGAACTCGGGATCGCCTGAAAGGCGCTCGCGCCAGGATCAACCCACCATGACCTGAAGAGCGGTATCCGGAGCCGGCTTGCGCTCGACGACAGGCTGGAACTCGGCTGCATCCAGACCCTTGTCGCTAAGAATGACCGCACTGCCCGCCGGGATTTCGACCCAGGTATCGGTTTCGTCATTGAGCGGTTCGGAGACGAGACAGTAGCTCCCTTTCGGTCCCATGGGTGCCGCATAAAGCGTCGGTGCATACTCATCGGTCGAATAGCGCACGGCATAGAGCGTGGAACCGTCCGAGAAGGCCGCCGTCATGCGCACGCGGGCATGGCCGGTGAGATGAAGACTGATCTGTTCGACAAAGCCGACCGCCTCGGCCATGGCCGCGATCGGACGGTCGCGCAGGCCAAACTGCAAGGCCAGCAGGAATAACAATTCGCTGTCGGTGGTGCCGACGCGGGCGTGAAAATGCTCGTCGTCGAGCATCGCTTCCATCGGCCGGCGGATGCGGTCGAAATGATCGATCTGGCCGTTGTGCATGAAGGACCAGCTGCCATGTACGAAGGGGTGGCAGTTGTCGCGACGTGTTGCGCCATGGGTGGCGGCGCGGACATGGGCAAGGAAGAGCGGCGAACGGATCTGGCGAGCAAGGCTTTTCAGGTTACAGTCGGACCAGGCCGGAAGCACATCGCGAAAGCGGCCGGGCTCGGGCCTGTCACCATACCATGCGATGCCGAAACCATCGGCATTTGTTGCCGTCTTGGCGCGGGTGGCACAGTGAGATTGCTCGATCAGCGAGTGTGCCGGCGAGGTCACAAGTTCCTCGAGAAAGATCGGTTCCCCGCGATAAGCTGCCCAGCGACACATCTTGTCTTCACAACTCCTGTGCCGCAAAACACGGCGACTTTCCGACAGTCTTCGCCCGAATGGCTAACGATCTCTAAACATCACGATATTCATGACAGAAATTTGTCGGTGCTCGCAACGGTTTTTTGCAGCGCAATACGAGCAAAAGTGAACACTGCGTTCCTTTTGCCTCCCATGCGGCACGCCCGAAAATCGCATATATGATGGACACAACAGACCACTATCCGCGATGAGGAGCACGCACATGTCCATTCGTCCCGTTAAGCATGAGAGCCTTGCCATGCCGACCATGGAAGGCGCCGGCGTCAAGCTGCACCGCGTCTTCGGCTTCGGCGACACATCGATGACCGATCCCTTCCTGATGATGGACGACTTTCGCAACGACAATCCGGGCGATTATCAACGTGGATTCCCGTGGCATCCGCATCGCGGCATCGAGACGATCACCTATGTGCTTGCCGGCACGGTCGACCATGGCGACAGCCTCGGCAACCAGGGCACGCTGGGTGCCGGTGACCTGCAATGGATGACGGCCGGGAGCGGCATTCTGCACCAGGAAATGCCGAAGGGCGATTTTGCCGGACGCATGCATGGTTTCCAGCTCTGGGCGAACCTGCCATCCTCTTTGAAAATGACGGCACCGCGTTATCAGGACATCAAGTCGGCCGAGATTCCCGTCGTTGTTGACGATGACGGCACCTCAGTGCGTGTCATTTCGGGTGAGTTCTGGGGCAAAAACGGCCCGGTTGACGGCATTGCTGCCGAGCCGGTCTATCTCGATATTTCCATTCCGCCCGGCAAGCGCAAACGCATTCCGGTCGATACTTACCGGTCCGCCTTTGCCTATATCTTCGCGGGTTCCGGCTCATTCCGCGATGCGTCCACGCCCTTCGGCGTCAAGGTCGAGAAGGAATATATGGGCGAGGAAATCAACATCCGCGACCTCTCAGGCAACCGCACGCTCGTGGTTTTCGATAGCGGAGATGAGATCACGGTTCAGGCCGGAGAAAAGGGCATCCGCTTCCTTCTTGTGACGGGAAAGCCGATCAAAGAGCCTGTCGCCTGGCATGGTCCGATCGTGATGAACACGCGCGAAGAACTGATGCAGGCCATGCGCGAACTTAACAATGGAACCTTTATCAAGGCCGATCATTAATATAGCACAGTCAAGTTCAACTTGCCCGGCGGCCCTCCAACCGCCGGGTTTTCTTTTTTCCGGAGGCCAACATGGACATCACTGGCGCCTGCCAATGCGGCGCGATCCGCTACGCCGCGGAGATAGACCCTGCTCTTATCGGCATTTGCCATTGCACCGACTGCCAGCGTCTCACGGGGTCCGCCTATAGGGTTACGGCCGCATGCCTTCCCGATCAGCTTCGGCTCAAGTCCGGCAGGCCGCGCCGCTATCGCAAGATCGGCGACAGCGGCCAACCGAGCGACCAGTTCTTCTGTGGCGACTGCGGCTCTCCCCTCTGGCGCGAGAGCGCCGACGGGAAGATCGGCATCCGGCTTGGCACGATCGACCAACGACGGGAACTCCGACCCCATCATCAGTCGTGGATGGGGTCGGCCCTGCCCTTCGTCTTCGATATTGGCGCCCTAGAGCGTCATGAAGACAGCTGAAGCAATTCAGCCTGGCACTGCTTTCGGCCAAAGCGCATGGAAATGGTGCACCGGGCCCTGCCCCTTGCCGACCGACAGACGATCTGCATTCCTGACGGCGCCCTGCAGCCATGTCTTGGCCTGCCGCACCGCCTCTTCTTCTCCCTTGCCCTGTGCCAATCCGGCGGCAAGGGCACTGGATAGCGAACATCCCGTCCCATGCGTATTGCGCGTCTCGATGCGCTCTGCCTCCAGCCAGAAAACCTCATCGCCTGCTACCAACACATCCGGGCTCGTTTGTCCGGGCAAGTGCCCTCCTTTGACCAGGACTGCACGCGATCCGAACGTTGTCAGACGCACCGCCTGAGCCTCCATGATCCGCCGGTCGATCGCCTCCGGTTCACCCAGCAGCGCTGCGGCCTCTGGCAGATTGGGGGTCAGCAGGGTTGCCAGCGGCAGAAGGCAGTCCTTCACCGCGCCGACGGCTTCAGGATCAAGCAGCGATGCGCCTCCCTTGGCGACCATCACCGGATCGAGGACGACTGGAATGCCCGGATGGAGTGACAGGACCTCTGCCACCGCACGCGCAATTCCTGCATTGGCGATCATGCCGATCTTCACCGCATCGACCCTCACATCGGCAAAGACCATACGGATCTGCTCTGCGACGAACTGCGGATCCAGGGCCTGCACGGCAGAAACACCACGGGTATTCTGGGCGGTCAGTGCGGTGATCGCCGCCATCCCGTAACAACCGAAAGCGGAAAAGGTCTTGAGGTCGGCTTGAATTCCGGCGCCGCCTGAAGGGTCGGAACCAGCGATGGACAGCACGTTGCGTATGGCGGAATTCGTCGACATGGCGGCATCTCTCTCTGGGGCGAAGGAGATGCCACGGAACGGCACGCAAGAAGCGGCTGAGCCCCGAGCGACTCCCTCCGCCAGCATGATCTGGTTCAGGTTCAAAGGGTGCTTCTCAGCCCGGCTTGCGCCAGACGCCCCTGTCTCTCGAGGGGAAGACTAGATCAACGCAGGCACCCTGTCACCCTCCGTATTGGGCAAACCTTGGGCCCGCAGTCCGGCGTCAAACCATTTGCTGCGGGCGCCTTCCTGGGCTACGTCCGAGGTCCCTTCTCCACGTTCATGCAGGACGACACACTTGACCTCTTCCTCCCCTCGGCTGTTCGACACACATTATCAAGGTTTCCTTTTCGACATGGACGGCACGCTGTTGAACTCGATTGCCGCTGCCGAGCGCGTGTGGAGCCGCTGGGCGCTCCGCCACGGCCTCGACGTCGAGACCTTTCTGCCGACCATGCATGGCAAGCGCGGGATCGATACGATTGCAGCACTCAATCTGCCGGGTATCGACGTGGGGAAGGAAGCGCTGGAGGTCGAGCGCGGCGAGATCGAGGATCTGGACGGCGTGGTTGCCCTGCCGGGTGCCATCGCCTTTCTGCAGTCGCTGCCGCCGGAACGCTGGGCAATCGTCACCTCCGCGCCCTCCGCCTTGGCGCGGGCCCGCATTGGGGCGGCCGGCCTGCCGCAGCCACGCCAGATCGTAACGGCTGAAGATGTGAAAATCGGCAAGCCGGATCCAGCGGGCTACCGCCTAGGTGCGGAGCGCATCGGTTTCGACGCGGCGCAATGCCTGGTGTTCGAGGATGTGCTGGCTGGCGTTCAGGCGGGCGAAGGTGCCGGCGCCGATGTGGTTGTGGTCACGGCCACCCATCAGCATGCGCTTGAGACGCGCTATCCGACGATTTCGGACTATGAGGACCTGCGGATCGAGACCGATCCTCACCGCGGCATGCGGATCATGCGCGTCGGCTGATCGCCGCAAGTCCTAGATGGCCTGAGCGCGGGTGGCAGGCTGACATCGAGCCACCCTGCCACATTTGCCAATCCCAGATCACGCCGCCTTGGCGACGTGATATTCCTTGATGGCAACCATCTTGATCGCCGGATAGCGCTCGCTCTCGTAACGCAGCGAGAACTGGTCCTGCGCCATGAACACCGGATCACCATCGAGATCCCGGCAGATATCGCCGCGACGCTGGGTCATGAACTTTTCCAGATCGTCTTTGTTTTCGGCCGAAATCCAGCGGCAGACCGAGAAACGCGACATTTCGAACGAGACTGGCAGGGTATATTCACCCTGCAGGCGTTCCTTCAAGACATCGAGCTGCAGCGCGCCGACGACGCCGACGATGGCCGGTAAACCGTCTTCCGGCGAGAAGAGCTGCACGACGCCTTCTTCGGCCATCTGCTGTAGGGCTTCCTTCAGCTTCTTCGCCTTCATCGCATCTTCCAGCCGCACGCGGCGCAGGATTTCCGGCGAGAAGTTCGGCACACCCTGGAACACCAGAGCTTCGCCCTCGGTCAGCGTATCGCCGATGCGCAGCGTGCCGTGGTTGGGGATGCCAACCACATCGCCCGCGTAAGCCGTATCTGCCAGCTGGCGCTGCGAGGCAAAGAAGAACTGCGGTGCCGTGAGGCCCATCTGCTTGCCGGTGCGGGCAAGCTTGGCCTTCATGCCGCGTTCGAGCTTGCCGGAGCAGATGCGGGCAAAGGCGATGCGGTCGCGGTGGTTCGGATCCATATTGGCCTGGATCTTGAAGACGAAGGCGGTCATCTTTTCTTCCGAGGCATGGACCGTGCGGATATCGGCCACCTGGTCGCGCGGCGGGGGCGCGAATTCGCCAAGCGCATTGATCAGGTCGCGAACGCCAAAATTGCGGAGCGCCGAGCCAAAGAAGACCGGAGTCATATGGCCTTCGAGGAAGGCCTTGTGGTCGAAGGGGCGGCAAGCTTCCTGCGCCAGCTCCAACTCCTCGACAAATGTTTCCCGCTCGTTTTCCGGCAGATTTTCAGCGACGTTGCGGGGGCTGTTGACCGCGAGCGCCTCGACCTGCTTGTCAGACCCCCGGAAGGTGTTTTCGACCAGATTGTAAGAGCCGCAGAAGCTCTTCGAGCGGCCGACCGGCCAGGTGATCGGGGCGGTATCCAGCGCCAGCTTCTCCTCGACCTCGTCGAGGATCTCGAAGATATCCCGGCTTTCGCGGTCCATCTTGTTGACGAAGGTGATGATCGGGATGTCGCGCATGCGGCAGACTTCAAACAGCTTCAAGGTCCGCGGCTCGATACCTTTGGCGGCGTCGATGACCATGACGGCCGCGTCAACCGCCGTCAGCGTACGATAGGTGTCGTCAGCGAAGTCTTCGTGGCCGGGCGTATCGAGAATATTGAAGACATTGCCTTCATATTCGAAGGTCATCACCGAGGTAACGACCGAAATGCCGCGCTCGCGCTCGATCTTCATCCAGTCCGAGCGGGTCTGGATGCGATCCTTTTTCGCCTTCACTTCGCCGGCAAGCTGGATAGCGCCACCGAACAGCAGCAGCTTTTCGGTGAGCGTCGTCTTACCCGCGTCCGGGTGGGCGATAATAGCGAAGGTGCGGCGGCGGGAGACCGCCTCTGCGAGCGTTTCAGCCATGGTTTTGGAATTCCTTTTGGTCGGCGGTTATCTAGCGTTTCGACGGCCAATATGCAATTGAGCGCGAGAAACAAAGGAATCCGCCATGTCTTCGATCCAAGCCGACATCCTGGGCCCGGTTCTCAAGCTGAAGCGCCTGCCGCATGGCGAGGGCCTTGCCCTTCCGAGCTACGAGACACCAGGAGCCGCCGGCATGGACCTCAGAGCCGCCGTTGAAGATGGCGCGCCGATGACCCTTTCGCCCGGCAAACGCGCGCTGGTGCCGACCGGTCTGATCATGGAAATACCCCAAGGTTTCGAGGCGCAGATCCGCCCTCGCTCCGGCCTCGCCTTCAAGAACGGCGTGACCTGCCTCAACACACCCGGCACCATCGACAGCGATTATCGCGGCGAGGTGAAAGTCCTCCTGGTCAATCTCGGCGACGAGGATTTCGTCATCGATCGAGGGATGCGGATAGCACAGATTGTGATTGCGCCCGTAACGCAAGCGCGGGTCGCAGAGGTCACCGAGACGACCGACACGGCGCGGGGCGCTGGTGGGTTCGGTTCAACTGGCGTTTGAAAGGCGGCCGGGCAGCCACGTTATCCGCTTGGTCAGCACAGCCTAGCGCTGTGCCTCCGTCACCATCCGGATCGCCAGCGCCGCCAGCACCGTGCCCATCAGCCAGCGCTGGACGAGCATCCAGAAGGGGCGTCCGGCGAGAAACAGGGCGATTGAGCCCGCCGTGACTGCAATCATCGCATTGACCGTGACGCTGATGACGATCTGCGTGATGCCGAGGCTCAGCGACTGCAAAAAGACACTGCCGCGTGCCGGATCGACGAATTGCGGCAGCAGTGACACATAGAGGATCGCGACCTTCGGGTTGAGAAGGCTGGTCAGCAGGCCCATGCTGAAGAGTTTCTTCGGACTGTCGATCGGCAGATCTCGCACCTGAAAGGGCGAGCGACCGCCGGGCCTCAAAGCTTGCCAGGCCAACCAGCCGAGATAGAGCGCGCCTGCAAGCTTCAGCGCCTCATAGGCGATGGGTACGGCGAGAAGCAGCACGGTGATGCCGAGTGCGGTCAGCACCATGTAGATGACGAAACCGAGCGCCACACCGCAGAGCGAAACGAGCCCTGCCACCGGGCCCTGGCAGATCGACCGCGAGACCAGATAGATCATGTTGGGGCCGGGCGTCAGCACCATGCCGAGGCAGATCAAGGCAAAGGCGGAAAAAACGGGCAGGCTCAGCACAACACTCTCTCCGCGCAAAGATGAACATTGCTAAGCGCATTGGGCGACCGGCTGCAATTGCGATCGTGTCACCGTTGCAAGTCTTTCACGCGAAGATTAGACATGAGGGAGGTTGGAGGGCGCCCCATGACACTGACGACGATCATCGCCTATTGCGGCGCGCTGTTTATTGCAGCGGCCATTCCCGGCCCCGGCATGACAGCAATCGTGGCGCGGGCGCTCGGCTCCGGCTTCCGGCCAACCTTCTTCATGGGGCTCGGCCTGATCCTTGGCGATCTCGTTTATCTGACGGCCGTTATTCTCGGCCTCGCGGTGCTTGCCAAGACATTTGCCACCGCCTTCCTTGCCCTGAAATTCCTCGGAGCCGCTTATCTCATCTATATCGCCTGGAAGCTGTGGACTGCGGGACTTCTGCCCCAGGATATCAGGGCCGAACGCGCGATGAAGCCTGGCCTGTCCTTCCTATCCGGGCTGCTTGTCACGCTCGGCAATCCGAAGACCATGCTGTTTTACGTGGCGCTGGTGCCGACGCTGATCCCACTCGCCGAAATCCGCCTCGCCGACTACGTGGTTCTTGTCGTGGCGACATTCCTGGTGCTGATGGCGGTACTCCTGCCTTACATTCTGCTGGCGGCCCAGGCGCGCGGTCTGTTGAAGCGTCCGACGGCACTGAAAGCCCTGAACCGCTCTGCCGCCGGCATTCTGGCCGGCACTGCTGCTTATATTGCAACACGCGCGGCCTGATCGCCACCACCCGCCAAAGCCTTGGCAGGAATATACAAATCTAGGACCGATCCGGGGCGTTTTTTCCACTGCCGGGCGGTCGCTTGGAGTGGTTGTGCTGGCGGGGTGTTGGGCGCGCGCCTAAGTTAGACGGCAAAGACATGAGCAAGGGAGAGATACCTATGACCGAGAAGAAACCAGGCCGTGGCCGGATCTATGGTTCAATCACTGAGACAATCGGCGACACGCCGATCGTGCGGCTCGACAAGCTGGCCAAGGAAAAGGGCGTCAAGGCCCATCTCCTCGGCAAGCTCGAATTCTTCAATCCGATTGCTTCGGTGAAGGACCGCATCGGCGTGGCAATGATCGAGAGCCTGGAAGCGCAAGGCAAGATTGTGCCCGGCAAGACCACGCTGATCGAGCCAACCTCCGGCAATACCGGCATCGCACTTGCCTTTGCCGCTGCCGCCAAGGGCTATCGCCTCATCCTCACCATGCCGGAAACCATGTCGATCGAGCGCCGCAAGATGCTGGCACTTCTTGGCGCGGAACTGGTTCTGACCGAAGGCGCCAAGGGCATGAAGGGCGCCATCGCCAAGGCCCAGGAACTGGCCGAGACAACGCCGGATTCCGTCATTCCGCAGCAATTCGAGAACCCGGCCAATCCCGAGATTCACCGCAAGACCACCGCTGAGGAAATCTGGAACGACACCGACGGCGGGATCGATATTCTGGTCTCCGGCATCGGCACCGGCGGCACCATCACCGGCACAGGCCAGGTGCTGAAGAGCCGCAAGCCCGGTCTGCAAATCGTCGCAGTCGAGCCAGCCGACAGTCCAGTCCTTTCCGGCGGCGCTCCGGGCCCGCACAAGATCCAGGGCATCGGTGCCGGTTTTGCACCGGCAATCCTCGATACCGGCGTCTATGACGAGGTTGTTGCCATTACCAATGACGAGGCCTTCGAGACCGCCCGTCTCGTCGCGCGCCTCGAAGGCGTACCCGTTGGCATTTCCTCAGGCGCTGCACTCGCCGCAGCGATCAAGGTCGGCCAGCGGGCGGAAAATGCCGGCAAGACCATCGTCGTGATCATCCCCTCTTTCGCGGAGCGATATCTCTCGACGGCACTGTTTGCGGGCCTCGGCGAGTAATCGATAGCGAGCGGGTATCAGATCTAGCATCTGGTATCCGCTTTAATCCCTACGATTGCGGGGGCCAGAGCAGTAAGGTAAGGCTGGGTCAGATCACGAAAATTTGCTCAGTTGCTCTAGGATCGATGCGCGCACTTCTCCAAGCCTTGCCGGCATTCACCTCCATTGAAGATCGCTTGTCACTGCGCGCCCAAGTTGCGACCTATGTTGCAAGTGTGACTGTGTTTGTCATCGCACTTGCAGTCCGGGCATGGTTCGATCCGGTCTTGCCTGCCGGTTTTCCCTTTCTGACATTTTTTCCAGCGGTCATCCTGTGCGGCTTCGTCTTTGGTGTCCGGCAGGGCCTGCTTGTTGCTACTCTCTCCGGGCTTGCATCCTGGTATTTTTTCATAAGTCCGGGCGAATTTGATTTCTCTGGCGGCACGCTGCTCGCCATGGGTCTTTACCTGTTTGTCGTCATCACCGACCTGACGTTGATCCATCTCGTCATGCAGGCCTACCGCTCGGAATTCACCACACGCCAAGAAATCCAGAGACTGGCCGACCGGCAAGACGTTATGGCGCAGGAACTCGACCATCGCCTCAAGAACATTTTCGCGACGATCAATGCGATCATCAGTCTATCGCTCAAAAATGCGTCTAGCGCCGACGAACTGGCCGCCCGCCTTCGCGAACGGCTCAATGCGCTCGGCCGCTCCAATCTCCTTTTGCGCGGCTTGCGCGACGGCGAGGACGCCTCGCTGCAAAGTGTCATCTTCCAGGCGCTCGAACCGTTCGCCGTTGTCGGTACCTCACGCCTTACTGCCTCTGGCCCACGCATTCCAATCGGTGGCCAGACGGTGGTCGTCTTAAGCCTCATCCTGCATGAGCTTGGAACCAATGCAGCAAAGTATGGTGCGCTCAGTGTCAATAGCGGACATATCCGTCTCGCGTGGCATCTGACGGAGGCGTCAGAGGAAGAACCTGCGGCGCTTGTGATCGAATGGCGGGAAACCGGCGGACCGGAGCCGCAAACTCCCAAACCGGGCGGCGGCGGCTTTGGGTCGATCCTCATGCAACGCGTCATTAGCGGCGTAAAAGGAAAGGCAGAGGTCGCGCTTCCGCCGAGCGGTGCGCTGGTTAAACTGTCACTGCCTCTTGACGCTCTGCGCCCGGCAGAAATCTCCGGCGATCGCATGTGAGCTCCGCTACGCTGACATTGCGAGACCGGCGTATCAGTTATGAAACCCTGAAGAGCCCCCTATCCCAGTTTTTATGACCCGAGCTGGGGCATTCTCAGGCGGCGGCTGCAAGGCGCTCCGAAGCGATCCGATAGGAAATTGCCTCAGCGAGATGAATGCGGCCGAGCGTTTCACTCCCGTCCAGGTCCGCAAGCGTGCGCGCCACTTTTAACACGCGATGATATCCCCGTGCCGAAAAGCGGAATTTCTCCGCCGCATCGCGTAACAGTTGAAGCCCTGCGGCATCGGGCTCGGCGAGCGTCTCGATCAAGGATGTCGAGCAGCGGGCATTGGTGGAAAATGGAAGCCCGAGACGGGCGAAGCGGTCTCTCTGCCGGTCGCGAGCCTCTGCTACTCTCTTTGCCACGGACGCGCTCGATTCCGCCACGCTCGGGCGGATCAGGTCCGTGGCCGTCACAGCCGGCACGTCGATGCGGATATCGATGCGGTCCATCAGTGGCCCGGAAATACGACCCTGATATTCTGTCTGGCAGCGCAGACCGCGAGCACAGACATGTCCGGGTTCGCCCGCCATGCCGCAACGGCATGGGTTCATCGCGGCGATCAGCTGGAAATTGGATGGGTAGGACACACGATGATTGGCGCGTGCGATGATGCACTCGCCAGTCTCCAGCGGCTGGCGCAAGGCATCGAGCACAGGCGGCATAAATTCCGGTAGTTCATCCAGGAAAAGAATGCCGTGATGGGCAAGTGAGGCCTCACCCGGCCGGGCTCTCAGGCCTCCACCAACAAGCGCCGCCATGGTGGCGGAGTGATGCGGCGTGCGAAAAGGCCTGCGGTCCGAAAGCTTGCCACCGGATAACTGTCCGGCGATCGAATGCACCATGGAGACTTCCAGCAGTTCGGCGGCCGATAGAGGCGGCAGGATCGAGGGTAGCCGCGCAGCGAGCATCGACTTTCCCGAGCCAGGTGGTCCCACCATCAGCAGATTGTGGCCACCGGCGGCGGCAACCTCCAGCGCCCGCTTCGCGCTCTCCTGCCCCTTGATGTCGGCCAAATCCGGAAGATTAGCGGCAAGCGCTCGAACAGACGGCTCCGGCCGCGTCAGAACCTGGTGACCACGAAAATGATTGGCGAGCGCAATCAGGCTGCGCGGAGCGAGAATATCGACGTCCGGACCTGCCCAGGCCGCCTCCGAGCCACTATCGCCAGGGCAAATCAGTCCCTTGCCCAGCGCATTGGCGGTAATTGCGGCCGGAAGTGCGCCGGTAATAGCCGCAATGGTTCCATCCAGATTGAGTTCGCCGATGACCAGGTAGCCCGCGAGTGCATCGCCGGGAATTGCCCCGAGGGCCGCCATCAACCCAAGCGCAATCGGCAGATCGAAGTGGGAGCCTTCCTTCGGCAGATCGGCAGGCGCCAGGTTGACTGTCACCCTCTTCGGCGGCAGGGCGAGGCCGGAGGCATGAAGCGCTGCCTGCACCCGTTCACGGCTTTCGGCCACCGCCTTATCCGGCAGGCCGACGATCTGCATGCCGGTCTTTCCCGGCGCCACCATAACCTGAACTTCTACGGGCACGCCCTCAATGCCCTGGAATGCTACCGTACTGACACGCGCCACCATTGCCCGCCCCACCGACTGGATACCCATCGACCAGCACAACTTCATATTGCGTGTATCGACGGACACAATCTTGCATGACGCGAGGCGATTGGCAAGAACATTTGCGGAACACATACACCTATGAGGATGCATCGAGTTGCGCGCGGTTGCAGAGACGGAACGTCCCGAGAACTATGTATCCGCCCTGCTTAGGACGCAGTTGTCTGGCGCTTGCGTTCGATGGCATCCCAGAGGAGGGCCGCAATATCAGCGCCACCGAACTTCTTGACCTCGCGAATGCCGGTCGGCGACGTGACGTTGATCTCGGTCATGTAGTCACCGATAACATCGATGCCGACGAGCAGGAAGCCGCGTTCGCGGAGGGCGGGTCCGATCCGTGCGCAGATCTCGCGCTCGCGCGCCGTCAGTTCCGTCGGCTCTGGCCGACCGCCGGCATGCATGTTCGAGCGCGCATCGTGTTCAGCCGGAACGCGATTGATCGCGCCAACAGGCTCGCCATCGACCAGGATGATGCGTTTGTCACCCTTGCGCACGGCCGGAAGGTAGCCTTGAGCGATAAAGGGCTCGCGGAACATCTGGTTGAACATCTCCATCAGCGAGGAGAAGTTGCGGTCATCACGGGTGGAGTGGAAGACGCCGGCGCCGCCATTGCCGTAAAGCGGCTTCAGGATGATATCGCCCTGCTCTTCCCGGAAGCGCGCGATCTCCGCTGCGTCTCTCGTGATCAGTGTCGGCGGCATCAAATCGGCGAATTCGGTGACGAAGATCTTTTCCGGCGAGTTGCGCACCCAGGCCGGATCGTTGACGACCAGCGTCTTCGGATGGATGCGCTCGAGAAGATGCGTTGCCGTGATATAGGCCATGTCGAAGGGCGGATCCTGGCGCAACAGGATGACATCCATCGTCGAGAGATCGACGCGCTCTGGCTCTCCAAGCGTGAAATGATCGCCCTTGACGTCGCGCAACTGCATCGGCTCGACTGTCGCGAAGACCCTGCCATCGCGCATCGAGAGCCGATCCGGCGTGTAGTGGAAGAGCTTGTAGCCACGGGCCTCAGCCTCCAGACTCATGGCAAAGGTGCTGTCGCCCCCAATATTGATCGTCGATACGTGGTCCATCTGGACCGCGACGTTCCTGATCTCAGCCATGTCTTCATCCCCGTTGAAAGCATGGCAGATTTAGGCGCTGGCTGTGCCGAACGCAACGGCACGGCCCTTTAATTTTGCTGAAGGAAGATCGCGCCTTAGAGTGTCTTTTGTCCTCCGCCGCGCATAGCATTGCGCAGGCGATAGAGGCTTGCGAGGGGACCTGGGAACGGCTTGCGCAGGAATGCAACCTTGCGCACATAGGTCTCGATGCGCCAGGTGGACCAGGTGCCGGCGCGGAAGTAGGCGATATCGCCGGCGCGCAGCAGGCGCTGATTGCCGTCTGCGTCGGTAACATTTACCTCGCCGTCCTGAATGACCACTGTCTCGTCCCAACCGAAATACCAGCGGAACTCACCCGCAGTACAGTCCCACACAGCCGTGGAGCTTGCCTCGTCACCGCTGGTCGAATGCTCGCCGACCCGGGCGAGCGGCGTACCGCGGATGATCCAATCCGGATTGATGGGCGCTGCACGAAAGGCAAGATTGTTGCCATTGGCAGCAATCATCGGCGCATCGGCTTGGGCCTGGCGTTTCGGCTGAGCCAACAGCACAGCGGCCATACCGGCCATCAGAAGTTTGAACGGCATAAGATATCCCCTCGGCAAACCACGGAGGGAAGCTAGCAGCGGCCCCCTAAAACGGCGTTTGGCGGATTGTTAAAATTGAAACAATCCGCCGCTCCGATATTCAGGCAAGAGCAGGCTCAGAAGACATGCCCTGCGCCTGGGGCTCTGCCGCTAAAGCAAGCGTCTGAGGCACCAGGCGTTTCCCATCGCGCGTCGAGAAGAAGTGCAGCCGCTCCGGCGCGATCGACAGGATGAGGCGATCACCCAAGCTGGCAGAAGAGGAGACGACGGCAGTCAGGGGCTGGTCACCAACCAGCCCGTGAACCAGCCGCTGAGCGCCCAGTTCCTCGACATAATCGATCACGAGCTCCAGGCTTCCCTCATCTGCAGTGCCCATGACCAAATCTTCTGCCCGCATCCCGACGCGGACGGGTCCTTCCGGCCAGATACCGGCAAGGGGTATCTCGCTGTCACCGATGATCAGGCGGTCGCCAACGATCTCGCCATCGATCAAGTTCATCGCGGGGGAACCGATGAAGCTCGCGACGAAAGTCGAGGCCGGACGGTTGTAGACCTCCAACGGTGTGCCGATCTGCTCGATCCGGCCACCGTTCAAGACGACGAGGCGGTCGGCCAGCGTCATGGCTTCCAGCTGGTCATGGGTGACGTAGATCGCCGTCGTCTTCAGTCGCTTTTGCAGCTTGCGGATTTCGCCGCGCATGGTGACACGCAGCTTGGCGTCGAGGTTCGACAGCGGCTCATCGAAGAGGAACACGGCCGGCTTGCGCACGATCGCGCGCCCCATAGCGACGCGCTGACGCTGGCCGCCAGAGAGCGCACGCGGTTTGCGGTCAAGATATTTCTCGATCTCCAGCATCTTGGCCGCTTCCGCCACACGGGCAGCGATCTCCGCCTTCGGCGTGCCGCGGTTCTTCAGCCCGTAAGCGAGATTGTCGTAGACCGACATGTGCGGGTAAAGCGCATAGTTCTGGAAGACCATGGCGATATCGCGGTCGGCAGGCTCAACCTCGTTCACCACGCGGTCACCGATCGAGATCGTGCCTTGCGAGATCTCCTCCAGCCCTGCCACCATGCGCAAAAGCGTGGACTTGCCGCAGCCGGAAGGACCGACGAGCACGATAAACTCGCCGTCCGCGATCTGGATATCGACCGTATCGACGGCCTTGGCGCCGCCCTTGTCGTAGATCTTGCAGACCTCGTTGATGTCGATGGACGCCATAGCAGCCCCTCCTCTCACTTGTCGGTTTCTGTCAGGCCCTTGATGAACCAGCTCTGGAACACCACCACAACGATGACGGGGGGCAGGAGTGCGAGCACGGCCATGGCAAAGGCTTCGTTGTAATCGGGGATCTGCGAGCCGACCCAGACCTGCAGGATCTGCTTGATGCCGCGCATCAGGGTGTAGAAGCCCTCATCCGTGGTCATCAGCATGGGCCAGAGATACTGGTTCCAGCCATAGACGAACATGATGATGAAGACGGCCGCGATCATGGTGCGTGAAAGCGGCAGCAGGATATCGATGAAGAACTTGAAGGGACCGGCGCCATCGATGCGGGCCGCCTCAAGGAGTTCGTCTGGGACCGACTTGAAGAACTGACGGAAGAAGAACGTGCCGGTGGCCGATGCCAGAAGCGGCAGGATCAGGCCCTGATAGCTGTTCAGCAGGTGCAGCTCACTCATAACCTTGTAGGTGGGCATGATGCGCACTTCGAGCGGCAGCAGCAGCGTGGTGAAGATCAGCCAGAAGGCAAGGGTTGCAAAGCGGAAGCGGAAATAGACGATGGCATAGGCGGCCAGCATCGAGAGCACGATCTTGCCGATGGCAAAGCCGAGGCCGAGGATCAGCGAATTCATCGCCATGGTCAGACCCGTCACCTGGCCGGTAAAACCGCCGGACTTGAACAAGACCTTCTCGTAGGTCTCGGTGAAATCGTCGCCGACCGACAGCATCAGGCCGTTCGAATGGATCTCGGCCGCGGAATGCGTCGAGGTGGTGAAGGCGACGACCAATGGCCCCAGCATGAAGATGACGCCAGCGATCAGGATCAGGTGGTCGAAGAATTTGGTGCGGTACATAGCGCTCTCCTCAGCCGTAATGAACGCGGCGTTCGATGAAGCGGAACTGGATCATGGTCAGCACCAGAACGACCAGCATCAGGATGACCGACTGGGCCGAGGACGAGCCGAGGTCATTGCCGCGGAAGCCGTCGAGATAGACCTTGTAGACCAGCGTCATTGGATTGTTGGCCGGCTTCTCCTTCACGATGACGTCGATCAGCGCAAAAGTATCGAAGAGCGAATAGGTCATGTTGACAATGAGCAGAAAGAAAGCGGTCGGCGTCAGCAGCGGCAGGATCACCGTCCAGAATCGGCGGAAGCCCGATTTGCAATCGATGGCGGCGGCCTCGCGGATGGAAGCCGGGATGCCCTGCAGGCCGGAAAGGAAGAAGATGAAATTGTAGGGGATCTGGTTCCAGACAGCGACCATCACCATGGCAAGGGCGGTGTCGAAGTAGTTGAGACCGACCTTCATTTCCCAGCCGAACAAGGCGGCAAATCTGACGAAGGGCCCGATATGCTGGTCGAACAGCATCATACCGACAAGGCCGGCAACCGGCGGGGCTATGCCGTAGACTATGATCAGAAGGGTTTTGTAGGCGGATTTCCCACGGATCACTGCGTCAGCCTTTACGGCGAGCAGCATGCCGATGGACAGCGCAAGGAAAGTGACGATCAGGCTGTAGCCAATCGTGAAACGAGCGACCTTCTGGTATTCCGACGAGGTCAGCGCATCGGTGTAGTTCTCGACACCAACGAAGGTCGAGCCGAAGCCGAAGGCATCTTCGATGTAAAAGGACGATGTGATCGCCTGCATCGAGGGCCAGTAGAAGAAGATGGAGATGATCGCGAACTGCGGCAGCAGGAACAGATATGGCAGGTATCGCGAGTTAAATTGGACGCGCTTCATGGTGCCCTCTCAATGCAAGTCCCGGGGGCTTTTCGCCCCCGGGTTTCTCAGTCAGGTCAGGGTGTGGTCGATCAGCCAGCCGTCTTGGCGAAGCGAGCGAGAAGCTCGTCGGCTTCCTTCTTGATCGTTTCCATGGCTTCCTTGGCCGTGGTTTCGCCAGCGAAGAGGCGGTTATACTCGCGCTCCATGATCACGCGGATCTGCGGGTAGAAGCCAAGGCGATAGCCCTTGTTCCACTCGGCAGACGGCAGCTGCAGCTGCTGGATGCCAACTTCGGCAGCAGGCTTCTCGTTGTAGTAGCCTTCCGACTTCGACAGTTCGTAAGCAGCGTTGGTGATGGCAACGTAGCCAGTGGCCTGGTGGTAGAACTTCTGGACGTCGGTCGAGGTCAGGAAGTTGAAGAAGGAGGCCGAGCACTTGTTTTCTTCAGCCGACTTGCCAGCCATTGCGAAGAGGGCAGCGCCACCGATGAAGGAGTGGACGCCAGCGCCTTCGATCGAGTCCCAGTAAGGCAGGAAGGTTGCCGAGAAGGGCATTTTCGCCGTCTTCTGCAGGCCACCGAAGGAACCCGACGAACCGATCCAGAGGGCGGCCTTGCCTTCTTCGAAGACCTTCTGGTTGTCGTTCCAGGCAGCACCGTAGTAGCCAAACAGGCCCTGATCGTACCAAGACTTCAGCTTGTCGTACATCATGACGTGACGCTCGTCGGTCACGTTGATCGTGGTGTCGGCAATGCTGTCATAACCGTTGTTGTTGGAGGCGAACTGGATGTTGTTGCGCGCGAAGAAGTTCTCGGTGAACTGCCAGGTGAGCTGCGCCTGTGCGAGCGGTAGGTAACCTGCTTCCTTCAGCTTCGGCGCGATGGCCTCAAACTCTTCCCAGGTCTTCGGAGCTTCAACGCCAGCCTTTTTCAGGGCTTCGTCATTGATGTACATGATCGGCGCCGAGGAGTTGAACGGCATGCCGACGAACTTGCCATCAGAGTCCGCGTAGAAATAGCGCACGCCCTCGATGAAGGCTTCGCGATTGAATTCGAAGCCGTTATCCTTGAGGAGGTCTTCGGCAGCGATGGTCGCGCCCTTTGCATTGATGATGGTGGCAGCACCGGCATCAAAGACCTGCAGGATGTTGGGCTGCTCGCCCGAACGGAATGCGGCGATGCCGGCCGACAGAGCCTCTTCATAGGTACCCTTGGAAACAGGGGTCAGAACGCACTCGGCCTGGGCAGCGTTGAACTTCTGGGCGATCTCGTTGATGACTTCGCCGTTGCGGCCGCCCATGCCGTGCCACCAGGTGATGTTGGTCGCGGCAAGCGTCGTTGATGCGGTCATGGTCAGGGCCAGAGCGGCCAGGGAAATCTTCTTGATCATGGGACAGATCCTCTCCACCGGTTGTTGCGGTGAGGGCTCCATTAGGCGCGCTCCATGACAGCGCGTTTACTGTTTTGTGACAGTGCCGTCACAAAACGAGGGTTTCACAACTTCAGGATCGAAAGTAAAACGAAGCTAAAATGCATCTTCCAGATGAACGGGCCAGCGCCACGGCCGCACGACGACGATATCATGGCGAAGTGACAGTTTCGCGGCATCCGATTGCCTGCGTAGCCAGTGATCGGCGGCGTTGGCGATCCGCCGTTTCGAACCAGAGCTGACGGCATCGACGCCTGCGAGTACGCTCTTTCGGGCTTTCACTTCGATGAAGGCGACGAGATCGCCACGGCGCGCAATGATATCCACCTCGCCGGCCTTCGTCCGGTAGCGGAAGGCAAGGATACGGTATCCCTTGAGCAGCAGTGAAGCAGCCGCCCGATACTCGGACCAGCGGCCCAGTCGTTCGGCACGGATACGTCTGAGATCCGCGCCGTCTCGCTTCATGCAGCACCCTTGAGCGCCAGAAGCCTCTGATAAAGCTCCTTGCGCGGCAGGCCGGTCAACCTCGCTGCCTCGGTAGCCGCCTTCGCCGTGGGCATGGTCAGAGCCAGCTCAGCGAGCAGGCTGTCGACATCAGCGGCATCCGGAGCGGCTTCGGGCGACGGCGGGCCGATCACCAGCACCACCTCGCCCTTGACCGTCTTGTCCGCATAGTCCGCGGCCAGATCACCAAGCGGACCGCGACGGAATTCTTCGAAGGTCTTTGTCAATTCCCGGCAGACCGATGCGCGGCGTTCTGCACCCAGTTCGTCAGAGGCGGCGACCAGCGTATCGCCAATCCGATGTGGCGATTCAAAGAAGATCAGCGTCGCCGGGACTTTGGCGAGTTCGCGCAGGCGGTCCCGCTTCGCCTTGTCCTTGGTGGGCAGGAAGCCGGCAAAGAGAAAGGCCTCGTTCGGCAGACCTGATCCGACAAGGGCGGCAAGCGGTGCCGAGGCCCCGGGGATCGGCACGACCCGATGGCCGGCCTCGATCGCAAGCTGGCCGAGCCGGTAACCCGGATCGGAGACGAGTGGCGTCCCAGCATCCGAGACCAGTGCCACGGACTTCCCGGCTTCGAGGGCGGCGAGCAGCCGGGCCCCTGCCTCATCGGCATTATGCTCGTGATAGGCGTAAGGGCGGTTCTCTATACCGTAGCGGTCAAGCAGCACCCGCGTCACCCGCGTGTCCTCGCAGGCGAGCACATCGGCACCAGCCAGCGTTTCGAGCGCCCTCAGCGTGATGTCGCCAAGATTGCCGATTGGCGTCGCAACGAGATAAAGCGCCGGCTCCATGGGCCGGGCCGCCACCAATGTATCATTGATGCGGTAACGCTTTGCGGGGACTGGACTTGCCTGGGAATTCTGCTGTTCGATCATGGCGTCTTTATCGTCCACCCCCGTCTCTTCGGCAAGGGCGGCGCTTGTATAAACCATTCCGGCAAGCTCTTCGGTGGACCAAGGTGGAAAACCATGTGGCCTCTTGCATTTCTGGTTCTTTTGCTGCCATTTTGCCCGTCCACATTGTCCGGCCCAGGGCTGGCAGCCTCCTTAGATCCGGACACCCGGAAGACGACATATCGAAAGCGGTAGCGTCCATGCGCATTACTCTTGAACGGTCCAATCTCCTCAAGTCTCTGAACCATGTCCATCGCGTGGTCGAGCGCCGGAACACCATCCCGATCCTCTCCAACGTCCTTCTGAAGGCCGAAGGCGCGGCGCTGGACATGAAGGCGACGGACCTCGATCTGGAAATCACCGAAAGCACGCCGGCGATGGTCGAGCAGGCTGGATCGACGACTGTCCCGGCCCATCTGCTCTACGAAATCGTCCGCAAGCTGCCGGACGGTTCGGAAGTGCTGCTCGCCACCACGCCCGACGGGGCCTCGATGACGGTTGCCTCAGGCCGCTCGAAGTTTTCGCTCCAATGCCTGCCGGAATCGGACTTCCCGGACCTGACGGCTGGAACCTTCACGCATAGCTTCAAGATCAAGGCATCCGACTTCAAGATGCTGATCGAACGCACCCAGTTCGCGATTTCGACCGAAGAGACGCGCTACTATCTGAACGGCATCTTCCTGCACACCATCGAAGCCGGCGGTGCATTGAAGCTCCGGGCCGTCGCAACAGACGGACACCGCCTTGCCCGCGCAGATGTGGACGCCCCCTCGGGCTCCGAAGGCATGCCGGGGATCATTATTCCGCGCAAGACGGTCGGCGAATTGCAGAAGCTGATCGACAATCCCGAACTGATCATCAGCGCCGAAATCTCCGATTCGAAAATCCGCCTTTCAATCGGCTCAATCGTGCTGACGTCGAAGCTCATCGACGGTACCTTCCCAGACTATCAGCGCGTCATTCCGCAGGCCAATGACAAGGAAATGCGCGTCGATTGCCAGACATTTGCCCGCGCCGTCGACCGTGTTTCGACCATTTCGTCCGAGCGCGGTCGCGCGGTAAAGCTGGCCCTTTCGGACGGCCAGCTTCTGCTCACCGTGAACAACCCGGACTCGGGCAGCGCGACCGAAGAAGTGGCGGTCGGCTACGAAAGTGACGCGATGGAGATCGGCTTCAACGCCAAATATCTCCTCGACATCACCGCGCAGCTTTCGGGCGAAGATGCGATCTTCCTTCTCGCTGATGCGGGATCACCAACCCTTATTCGTGACACGGCCGGCGCTGATGCGCTCTATGTTCTGATGCCGATGCGCGTATAAAAAATACGCCATTTTCTTTCCTGCTCGCGCCGCTTGACCTTGTTTTCGCGATAATTAGGTCTGAGATTGTTGTAAGACTTCCGCATGATGCGGCGGCGATCAGGAGAGGAATGACGGCATGCGGTTGAAGCAAAGGTTCGAGCAGAAATTCGATGAGGAAATTCGCTTCTTCAAGGGGATGATGCAGGGACCAAAGACCGTCGGCGCCATCGCTCCGACGTCATCCGTGACGGCCCGCAAGATGGCGAGCGTGGTTGAGCCACGATCAGGTCTGCCGGTTCTTGAACTCGGCCCTGGGACGGGCGTGATTACCAAGCAGATCCTGGCGCGCGGCGTGCCGGCCGAAAAGATCGTTTCGATCGAGTATTCCAAAGATTTCTATCAGCGACTGACCCAGGACTATCCAGGCGTTCACTTCATTCATGGCGACGCCTTCGACATCGACAATACCCTTGGCGCGCTTGCGGGCCAGACATTCGACAGCGTGATCTCGGCCGTACCATTGCTCAGTTTTCCGATGCAGGCGCGTATAAGCCTCCTGGAAAAGCTGCTTGACCGCCTGCCGGCTGGCCGGCCGGTCGTGCAGATCACCTATGGCCCCGTCTCGCCCATCGTTGCCAATCCGGATCGCTACCATATCCAGCATTTCGATTTCATCGTCCGGAACATCCCGCCCGCCCAACTGTGGATCTACAGCCGCGGCTGACCCGACAGGGGCACAGCTTCGGCGTTTGCCCCTCAGAACTCCATATTGGCGCATTTCAAAGGGGATGACGGGAGAAGGCGCCCGGGGAACCCTTGCAGATTGGCGCATGTCATGCGAGTGGACGCCCATGGGGATCAGGCAGGAGTCATCGTCTTGAGTGCACGTCACCGTCTCATCGTCGGACTGGATGTCCCGACCGTCGCCGAAGCGGAAGCCGTCGTCAACACGCTCGGCAGCAGCATCTCCTTCTACAAGATCGGCTATCAGCTCGCCTTTGCCGGCGGGCTGGAATTTGCCTGCGACCTCGCGCGCGACGGCAAGCAGGTCTTTCTCGACATGAAGCTGCTCGACATCGACAACACGGTAGCGTCTGCAGTCGAGAATATTGCCCGCATGGGCATGACCATGCTGACGCTGCACGCCTATCCCAAAACAATGGCAGCAGCAGTCAAGGCCGCCGAAGGATCAGGCCTGTGCCTGCTCGGCGTGACAGTCCTCACCTCGATGGACAGCCAGGATCTGATCGATGCCGGCTACGAATATGATCCGCATACGCTGGTTCTGAAGCGCGCAGAACAGGCGCGCATCGCCGGCATGGGCGGTGTTGTCTGCTCGGCGGAAGAGGCTTCAGCCGTTCGCAAGATCGTCGGGCCGAAGATGGCGATCGTGACGCCGGGTATTCGCCCCGCTGGCGCCGACCACGGCGACCAGAAGCGGGTGATGACGCCTGCCGACGCCATTGCAGCCGGATCAAGCCACCTCGTCGTCGCGCGCCCAATCGTCAAGGCGGACGATCCGAGGGCCGCCGCACTCGCCATCCTGACGGAAATGGACGACGCGCTGGCCAAACAGGCATAATTCACCAAGCAAACGGGAGAACGGCATGCCCAAGGGATACTGGATCGCACGCGTGGATGTTCGCGACCCCGAACGCTACAAGGACTATGTCGCTGCAGCCAAACCCGCCTTTGAAAAATACGGTGCGGTCTTTCTCGCTCGCGGTGGCGCTCATACGCAGCTGGAAGGCCCGGTTCGCGCACGCAACGTGGTCATCGAGTTTCCGTCGCACCAGGCAGCTGTGGATTGCTACAACTCGCCCGAATACCAAATCGCGGCCAAGATCCGTCAGGAAGTGGCCGATGCCGAGATGGTCGTCGTCGAGGGTATCTGAGCACTTGCGCCTGAGGCTCTTTGTCCCGCGTCTAAGGCCTTGACGGGCCTTTCCCCAGACCAACGATTCGGCTAAGAGAAGCCGAGATCGCGCATATCGTGTGCGCCCATGCAGTTCAGGGGAGCCAGTCCATGACCTTGTCCAACCTTCCGCCGCTCGTCACCGTCTTCGGAGGTTCGGGCTTCGTCGGTCGGCATGTGGTCCGGGCGCTCGCCCGTCGCGGCTATCGTATCCGCATCGCCGTTCGCCGCCCGGATCTGGCCGGCTTTCTGCAGCCGCTTGGCAATGTCGGGCAGATTTCCTTTGTCCAGGCCAATCTGCGCTACCGTGACTCGGTGGATGCGGCTGTGAACGGCGCTGACCATGTCGTCAACTGCGTCGGCATTCTGTTCGAAAGCGGACGGAATGGCTTCGACGCCGTGCAGGAGTTCGGCGCGCGCGCCGTTGCGGAAGCCGCCCGCAAGGTTGGTGCGAGCCTGACCCATATCTCCGCCATTGGCGCTGATGCGAAGTCGGATTCTGCCTATGCCGCCAGCAAGGGTCGCGCGGAAGCTGGCATCAAGGCCATCCTGCCGGACGCAACCATTCTCCGCCCGTCGATCGTTTTCGGCCCGGAAGACGGCTTCTTCAACAAGTTCGCGGCCATGGCGCGAATTGCTCCCGTCCTGCCGCTTGTCGGCGGCGGCAAGACGAAGTTCCAGCCTGTTTATGTCGGCGATGTCGCCGAAGTGGTGGCCCGCGCTGTGGATGGCTCGATTGCCCGCGGCAAGATCTACGAACTCGGCGGCCGCGACGTCTCCACCTTCAAGCAGTGTCTCGAGATGATGCTCGACGTGGTCGGTCGCAAGCGCCCGCTTCTCGCCCTGCCCTTCGGCGTGGCTTCGATGATCGGCAGCATCGCCTCGGCGATCCCACTGATCACGCCTCCGCTGACGAGCGACCAGGTCAAGCTCCTGAAGAAGGATAATGTCGTCTCGGCCGAGGCCAAGGCAGAGGGCCGGACGCTTGAAGGCCTCGGCATTGAGCCGGTGACCATGGCCTCAATCCTCCCGACCTATCTGGTCCAGTATCGCCCCCATGGCCAGTATAGCGGCTCCGGCAAGGCTGCCTGAAAGCGTCTATTTTGGGTCTGACTGCGTGCTTTTGTGACATCGGACACTTCCGTTGCACAAAAGCCGCAGCTTAACCAAGACTGCCGTTAACCCTCGGTAAAGCATGGATATGCTATTGCCGTTCCCCGAGCCCACGGGTACACACAGCCCGCACGACGATCGGGCGAGACGGTCGCCAGTCCATATTCACGATAGTTTCGAGAGGCATTCCATGGGCAAACCCATCGCACTGTTTTTTGCGTGTGCGGCGCTGGTGATCATCGCAGGCTCCTTCGTGGCTCCCACCACGGTAGCCGCGAACAAGGGTAACTGCACCCCGGCATACGGCATTGATCCGTGCAGCACGGCGTCGATCCCGAGCGGTCAGTAATTTTCTTCCGATGCAAAAAGGCCGCCTTCGGGCGGCCTTTTTGTTTGTCTGCCGTGAAGCCTTGCAGCGGCATCTCAGCCGAGCACGATAAGCGCCAACAGCCCCACCGTTCCAACGGCAATCCGCCAATAGGCAAAGGGTGCGTAACCGCGTTTCGAGACGAAATTGAGCAGCGAGCGCACGACGAACAGCGCCGAGACGAAGGCTGCAACAAAACCGATCCCGATAATCAATCCATCGTCAACGCTCAGCGCGTCGCGGTTCTTGTAGAGATCGAGGGCGAAGGCACCGACCATGGTCGGCATGGCCAGAAAGAACGAAAACTCCGCGGCAGACCGCTTGTCAGCCCCCAGGAGCAGCGCGCCGACAATCGTTGCCCCCGATCGCGATGTGCCGGGCACCATGGCGAGGCACTGGAAGAAACCGATCTTTAGCGCGAGCGACAGGGGATATTCGGTGACATCATGATAGCGGGGAGTAAGCGGCTTGCGGTCGATCCACAACAGCACAAAACCGCCGAGGATCAGGACAATACAGATAAGCAGAGGCGTCTCGAATAGAACCGTCTTGATGAAGTCATGCGCGAGCGCACCGATGACAGCTGCCGGCAGAAAGCCGAGAAGAACAACACCAACGAAGCGGCGGCTCTTTTCACTCGACGGCAGCGACATCGCAATCTGCCAGAGCTTGGTGAAATAGACACTGAGGATCGCGAGGATCGCGCCGAGCTGGATGAGCACGGCAAATGTGTTTCCCGGCGATTCGAAGCCGAGGAAATGGCCAGCAAGCAGGACATGGGCGGTCGAGGATACCGGAATGAATTCCGTCAGTCCTTCGATCACGCCGAGGATAAGCGCGCTGACAATCGATTGATCTTCCATAAGGTCTCCTTCTGGAGGAAGGCTTGGGAGGGCCGCGTGACATGCTTGTGTTGAAGCATGTGAGCACCTATAGCTTGGAAGCCGAAACCATGACCAGCCCTCGATATCGAGCTGCGGCACACCAACACCCGAGAATCCGAGTCCCATGCCGACCCTGTATCATCATTCGATGTCCACCGCGTCACGTTTCATCCGTCTCGTGCTCAGCGAATACGGCTTCCAGGTGGATCTGGTGGAAGAGCAGACCTGGGAGAAGCGCCGGGAATTCCTGGCGCTCAATCCGGCCGGCACACTGCCCGTCTATGTTGACGACAACATGCGCGCGCTCTGTGGCGCCGTGGTGATTTCCGAGTTCATCGACGAGACCCATGGCGTGCTGAAGCGTGATCGCCGCCTTTTTGCCGAGGATCCCTTCCAGCGGGCGGAAATCCGCCGGCTGACCGAATGGTTTCTGGAAAAGATGGAACAGGACGTGACGCGGCCTTTGGTGCGCGAACGGGTACACAAGCTGCTGATCCCGAATGGGCTCGGCGGCGGCGCGCCGGATTCCAAGGTTCTGCGCACGGCGCGCACCAATATTCGCCATCATATGAAGTATCTGAGCTGGCTTGCAGGCTCCAGGCAGTGGCTGGCCGGCGAACGCCTGAGCTATGCGGATCTGTCGGCAGTCGCAGCTGTCTCGGTGCTCGACTATCTTGGTGAGATCGACTGGAACGAGTTCCCGATCGCCAAGGAGTGGTATCAGCGCCTGAAATCCCGCCCCTCCTTCCGGCCGTTCCTGATGGAGCGGGTGCGCGGCATTACCCCCGTCTCGCACTACGCCGATCTCGATTTCTGACGGGTTTCCGATGATCGAGCCGCAGACCGATCCGAAGATCAGGAAGCGGCGGGAAGTCCTGACGCGCTTCCTGCGCCAGGAAGCGGCAGCGCAAGGCTTCGACCTCTGTCGAGTGACCTTGCCGGATGCGATACCGGACGCGCCGCATCGGCTTCAGGCCTTCCTGGACGCTGGCCGTCACGGCACAATGTCCTGGATGGAAGAGACGAAGGAGAGGCGGGCCGATCCGCGCGTGCTGTGGTCGGATGTGCGGTCTGTCGTGATGTTCGGGATGAATTATGGTCCCGATGAGGATCCCCGGCATCTCCAGGCCCTGCCCGACAAGGCTGCCATTTCCGTCTATGCACGCAATCGCGACTATCACGACGTGATGAAGGGTAAACTCAAGGAAATCGCCACCCGCTTTGCTGCGCGGGCCGGCGCGGACGTGAAAGTCTTCGTCGACACCGCACCCGTGATGGAAAAGCCGCTGGCGGCGGCGGCCGGTCTCGGTTGGCAGGGCAAACACACCAATCTGGTCAGCCGCGATTTCGGGTCCTGGCTGTTTCTCGGGAGCCTGTTCACCACGGCCGATCTGGAGATCGACGCCGCCGAGCGCGATCACTGCGGCTCCTGCCGAGCCTGCCTCGACGCCTGTCCGACGGATGCCTTCCCTGCGCCCTATCAGATCGATGCCCGACGCTGCATTTCCTACCTCACCATTGAGCACAAGGGAGCGATCGACGTTGCGCTTCGGCCTGCCTTCGGCAACCGGATCTACGGCTGCGACGACTGTCTTTCCGCCTGCCCCTGGAACAAGTTCGCAGCCGCTGCGCGCGAGATGAAACTTGTGGCGCGCGAAGATCTCAAGGCACCTGATATCGCCTTTTTCCTGACGCTGGACGACGCTGCCTTTCGCACCCATTTCAGTGGCTCGCCCGTGAAGCGCATCGGCCGCGACCGCTTTGTCCGCAACGTGCTGATCGCCGCCGGCAATTCCGGCTCAAGCGAACTGGTAAAGGCCTGCGAGGCGTTACTCGGGGATCCCTCGGCGGAGGTGCGCGGAATGGCCGTCTGGGCGCTGTCCCAGCTGCTGGAGGGCTCTCACTTCGAGACCTTGCGACAAGCCGCTCTGGGACATGAAACAGACGAGAGCGTACGGGAGGAATGGATGAGGGAAACGGACAGATGCATATGATGATCTTCGGCGCCGGCTACTCCGGTAAGGCAATCGGCGCCTTGGCGGCAAGCCGCGGTATAACGGTGACCGGCACCACACGCAGCGCGGAGAAAGCCCAGGCGCTTGAAAAGCGGGGCATACGCCCGGCGCTGTTCGATGGGGAAACGCTGAGCGAAGCGCTCCTGGAGACCCTTTTGACGGTCACACATCTGGTTCAGTCGATTGCGCCCGGCGCAAGCGGCGACCCACTCATCCGCCTCCTTGGCCCAGCCGGCCTTCGCAAGGTCATGCCGCAACTCCAGTGGGTCTCCTATCTCTCCACAGTCGGCGTCTATGGCGACCATGACGGCGCCTGGGTGGACGAGGAAACAGCGATCAACCCCGTCTCGCAACGCTCCCTCGAGCGCGTCGAGGCCGAAGCGGCCTGGCAGTCCTTAAGTGCCCAGGAAGATTTGCCGCTCGCGATCCTCCGGCTTTCAGGCATTTATGGCCCCGGCCGCAACACCTTCGTCAACTTCGACAAGGGCACGGCGCGGCGGCTCGTCAAGAAGGATCAGGTGTTCAACCGCATCCGTGTGGAAGACATCGCCACAGCCACGGTCTTCCTCGCAGAGCCGCGCCTCGGCGGCATCTTCAACGTCACCGACGACGAGCCCTGCCCGCCGCAGGACGTGGTGACCGAGGCCGCCCGCCTGCTGGGCGTCGAACCGCCGCCGGAACAGCCGTTCGAAACGGCAGAACTGACACCCATGGCGCGCTCCTTCTACGGAGAGAACAAGCGGGTCTCGAATGCGAAGATCAAGGCGCTCGGCTTTGCCTTTCGCTTTCCCGAATACCGCGCATCACTGCAAGATCTGTGGGACATGCGGACGCGCAAGATCACAGCGCAGTGACATCATTTTATACTTGATCACCTTGCAGCAACAGCCGCAGGAGAATAGCCACAGCACTCGGCGGAGAGGTGAAGGCCTCTCCGCCCATTTTTTTGGCAATCGGAAGAATTTTTCTGACCCCGAAACGTGAACGGGATCTGAGCGACTGTGGTGGAATTTTCGTTTCCGTTTGATTCCTGAATCAAAAGAATTTTCTCTAATCCTTCATATATCATTAACCATTAATTTTCGCCTTTCCATCTCACGAATGTTACAGATTGTAACGTTACGTGATTGGATTGTGGCACGTTTTTGCCATTTTTGACCGGCTCTAGGCGTCTTGACGCAAAAGAAAACTAGCAACAACGACTAGGACAAGAATTTGACTAAGAACCGACTGACCGTGCTTGCTGCGGCAACTATTGCTGCGCTCTGTGCTTTCACCCCGGCCAATGCTGCTATGAAATCTTCCTGCGGTGGCGCATCCTGGTATGCACTCACCTCCAAGACTGCATCCGGTGAACGGATGAACGCTTCCCTGATGACGGCCGCCCACAAGACGCTGCCTTTCGGCACCAAGGTGAAAGTCACAAATGCACGCAGCGGCAAAAGCGTCGTCGTGCGGATCAATGACCGCGGCCCCTTCATCCGCGGGCGCGTCCTCGATCTTTCCAAGGCTGCGGCCCAGAACATCGGCATGGTCCGTTCCGGTCATGCAAAGGTCTGCTACGAGATCATCGGCTGACATCTCAGCTTTGCGCGTAACGGCGCAGGTCGGAACCAAGACTTGCTCTCGGCTCCTTTCGCCGTTACCACGCATTCTTCTTTGAATGAGGAGAATGAACCATGCGCCTGGGCGGACGCCTCTCCGGTGCGATCGAAGTCTTGAACGATATCGAGACCCGTCGCCGTCCCGTAGCCGATGCCCTCAAGGACTGGGGCCTGTCGCATCGCTTTGCCGGCTCCGGCGACCGTGCGGCGATCGGCAATATCGTCTACGACGCCCTGCGCATGAAACTGTCGCATGCCTATCTGATGGATGACGACAGTGCCGCTGCTCTCGGCTGGTCGGTGCTGCTGCGCCAGTGGGGCATGAGCCTCGAGGCTTTGGCCAGCGAATTCGATGGCGACAGTTTTGCCCCGGCACCGCTCGGTGAGAGCCAGATCGCCGCCTTTAGCACCCGCAATCTCGGCGATGCGCCGCTCCATGTTCAGGGTGACATTCCCGACTGGGTTCAGCCGTCCTTCGAAGAGGCTTTCGGGGAAGACTGGCTGAATGAAGCCAAGGCACTCGCCACCCGGCCGACGCTCGATCTGCGCGTGAACACGCTGAAGTCCCGGCGTGACAAGGTCTTGAAGGCTTTGGAGCGCGCAGGCGCGCAGGCCTCCCCAATTGCCCGCTTCGGCATGCGCGTGCCAGCCGGCGAAGGCCCGTCGCGCCTTCCGAACGTCACGGCCGAAATCAGCTTCCAGAAGGGCTGGTTCGAGGTCCAGGACGAAGGCTCCCAGATTGTTGCGGATCTCGTCGATCCGCATGAAGGCGAACAGGTGCTCGACTTCTGCGCCGGGGGTGGCGGCAAGACGCTCGCCATGGCGGCTGCCATGAATAATAAGGGTCAGGTGCATGCCTATGATTCCGATCGCAAGCGGCTGGCTCCGATCATCGAGCGACTGAAGCGCGCGGGCACGCATAATGTTCAGGTCCATGACGGCAGCAAGGGGCTCACCAATCTTAAGGAGCGCTTCGACCGAGTGCTCGTTGATGCCCCCTGCACCGGCACCGGCACCTGGCGGCGACGCCCTGACACCAAGTGGCGCCTGACGGACCGCAATCTGCAGGAACGCGTTGGCCAGCAGCACGAGGCCCTGACAGAGGCGTCCGCCTTCGTGCGGCCGGGCGGCTCTCTCTTCTATGTGACGTGCTCGGTCCTGCCGGAAGAGAACGATCGCCAGGTCCAGGCCTTCTGCGCGGCCAATCCGGGTTTCGAAATCGTGTCCGTTCTCTCAGACTGGAAGCGGCTGTTCGGCGCCGATGCCCCGGCACCGCGCTCGCTCGATGGAAAGACCGTCACGCTCAGCCCCGCCAGCATGGATACCGACGGTTTCTTCTTCTGTCGCATGAAGCGGATGTGACGAAGGTCAAGCCATTCGCATTTCAGCATAGTCGAGTATTTGACACCAGTTTTCTTTTCGGCCAAGACAGGGCGTCCAAACACAGGGGCGCCCGCAGGCGCCGAAGGGAGACACCATGATCCGGAAATCCGTCATCAGCGCGTCCATGGCGCTGCTGATCTCGTCGGCCGCGTTGATCGCCGGCCCCGCAGCCGCCGCACCGTCTGCGACCGAGGTGCTGACGCACTACACGGCGCTCGCGCACGCCAAATTTGAAGATTCGCTGACCACCGCCAAGGCGCTCGATGCTGCCATCGACGCCCTGATCGCCACGCCGAGCGAGGACACGCTGAAGGCTGCACGCGCTGCCTGGATTGCGGCCCGCGTGCCGTACCAGCAGACCGAAGTCTACCGCTTCGGCAATCCGATCGTCGATGCGTGGGAAGGCAAGGTCAATGCATGGCCGCTCGACGAAGGCCTGATCGACTATGTCGACGCCGGCTATGGCACCGAGAGCGACGGCAATGCCCTCTATGTTGCCAATGTCATTGCTAACCCGAAGATCAAGATCAACGGCGAGGATGTCGACGCGAGCACCATCACCCCGGCCTTCCTGGCCGAGACGCTGCACGAAGCCGGTGAAGTCGAGGCCAATGTCGCCACCGGCTATCACGCGATCGAATTCCTGCTCTGGGGCCAGGATCTGAATGGGACGGGTCCGGGCGCCGGCAACCGCCCCTTTACCGACTATGACACCAAGGCCTGCACCAATGGCAATTGCGACCGCCGCGCGGCCTATCTGAAGGCCGCATCGACGCTGCTCGTCACCGATCTTGAAGAAATGGTCGCTGCCTGGGCACCCGAAGGGGAAGCCACGAAGAGCGTGCTTGCCGATGAGAAGAAGGGCATTTCGGCCATCCTGACCGGCATGGGCTCGCTGTCCTACGGCGAACTGGCTGGCGAACGCATGAAGCTCGGCGTGCTGTTGCACGATCCGGAAGAGGAGCACGACTGCTTCTCCGACAATACCCATGCCTCGCACCAGAACGACGCGATCGGTATCGCTTCGGCCTATACGGGCGAATACACCCGCGTCGATGGCACCAAGCTCTCGGGTCCGTCGCTCTCCGAACTGGTTGCCGCCAAGGATCCTGCGCTCGATACCGAACTGAAGGGCAAGCTCGACAAGACGCTGGCCGCCATGAGCGCCATGGCCGAGCGTGCGAAGACCAAGGAAGCCTATGACCAGATGATCGGTGAGGGCAATGCCGAAGGCAATGCAACGGTGCAGGCCGCCATCGACGGGCTGATCGACCAGACCCAGAGCATCCAGCGCGTCATTGCGTCGCTGGAGCTTGGCACGATCGAGCTTGAAGGCTCCGACAGCCTTGATAATCCTGGTGCAGTTTTCCAGTAAGCAGCAAAGGCGGGCCGTGCCATAAGGTGCGGCCCGATCCCTCTCTCAATGACGTCACCCATTCTCCGCGCAGCGAGCCTGCTTCTTGTCATGTCGGCAGGCGTCCTGTCTGGACCCGCCCATGCAAGCGAGCCTTCGCTGCGCCCGGACCTTTCGCCGAAGGACCGCGCCCGGGTGGCAGCGGTCACGCGTCCCACAAGCGATTTCAGCAAGGCTGAAAACTTCGAGCTGATGCAGGGCGGTGCGGGCACCTCGACACACCGCGTCAGTGCGGATTCCTTTTCGCAATTCTCCACCAACATCACCTTTGCCGAAGAGCAGGACTTCAAGCTCGGCAATGCCCTTTTCCGCAAGCTCTGGGTCTCTTCCCCCTCCTCCACCCAGGCGTCCGACGGACTGGGCCCCCTGTTCAACGCACGCGCCTGCCAGAGCTGTCACCTCAAGGATGGCCGTGGCCATCCACCGGAAGGGGATCGCGACCAGACCTCAATGTTCCTCAGGCTTGCACGCCCTCCGACAACGCCCGAAGAGAAGGCAAAGCTTGAGCGGCTTGAGATCGCCTCGCTTCCCGACCCAGTCTATGGCGGCCAGTTGCAGGATCAGGCGGTGCCTGGTCTTGCCGCCGAAGGTCGCATGGTGATCAGCTATCAGGAAGAACCCATCATCCTTTCCGGCGGGGAAACGGTGATGTTGCGCCGGCCGACCTATTCCGTGGCCGACCTGAGTTACGGCCCACTCGATCCGGCCACCGTGCTTTCGCCGCGCATCGCCAATCCCATGATCGGGCTGGGGTTGATCGAGGCGATTGCGGATGATGACATTGTCGCACTGGCCGATCCCGATGACTGGGACAAGGACGGGATTTCCGGCCGAGTTGCTCGCGCGCGCGACCATCGCACCGGGGAAATCAAACTCGGGCGCTTCGGCTGGAAGGCGCAGAATGCTTCAGTGCGCGACCAGAGCGCCAGCGCCTTTGCCGGCGATATCGGCCTATCGACTCCTGATGATCCGCGTCATTTCGGTGACTGTACGTCACGTCAGCAGAACTGTCTTGCCGCCGCGACCGGCGTTCAGCCACGCCTTGGCGATACGGAGGCGCCCGATCCGGTGCTTGACCTCGTCACCTTCTATGCAAAGAACCTTGCCGCGCCGAAGCGCCGCGACGTCGACAGCGGCGCTGTGCTTCGCGGCAAGCAATTGTTTTACGAGAGCGGCTGCATCGCCTGTCACCGACCGAAATTCGTCACCAGCCGCCGTGCCGAAAACAAAGCACAGGCTTTCCAGCTGGTCTGGCCGTATTCGGACTTCCTTCTGCATGACATGGGCGAAGGTCTCGCCGATGGCCAGGCGGTCGGCGATGCCACCGGCCGGGAGTGGCGCACCCCTCCGCTCTGGGGTATCGGTCTCACTGAGGTCGTCAGCGGGCACACCTTCTTCCTGCATGACGGCAGGGCGCGCAATCTGACCGAGGCCATTCTCTGGCATGGCGGCGAAGCAGAAGCCGCCCGCAATGCCTTTGCCGCCGCCAATATTGAGGACCGCAAGGCCCTGATCACGTTTCTGGAGTCACTTTGATGCGGTTCTTTACACAATTTGCCCTTCTCGCTTCCATCGCCCTTCTGCCGCTCCCGGCACCCGCCCAGGAGACGGAGACGAGTGTGGGCGTCCTCGATGCGGCAAAGGTGCCGGCAGTCATGGCGCGCGCCGTCGATGACTTCATCCGCCCTGGCTACCGCCATTTCACTGAAGAGGCCGATACCATGGAGGAATCCATGGCTTTGCTCTGCGATGCGCCATCGGCGGAAAGCCTGATGAATGCGCAATCGACCTTCGGCGATCTCGTCGAGGCCTGGTCTCGGATCGAGATCGTCCGTGTCGGTCCTGTGATTGAAGGCAACCGCTTCGAACGCATTCTTTTCTTTCCCGACCGCAAGGGCACCGGCCTCAAGCAGGTGCAGGCGGCGCTCGCCAAGCCCGATCCGAGCGTGACCTCTGTCGACACGCTGAAGGACAAGAGCGTCGCCATGCAGGGGCTCGGCGCGCTGGAATTCGTGCTGTTCGGCACCGATGCCGAGACGCTCTCGACCACCGAGGGCCGCTATCGCTGCCAGTATGGTACGGCGATCGCGGCCAATCTACAGCGCCTTGGTGCAGAGCTTTCCGCCTCCTGGGATGCGCCCGATGGTGTGGCGGCTGCCTGGAAGATGCCTGGACCAAGCAATCCGCTCTACCGCGATGAGGCGGAGGCAGCCAAGGAGCTGCTGGGCGTCCTGGTGCATGCGGCCGAAACAATCCGCGACCAGCGAATTGAAAACTTCTACAAGGGGGAGCCAAAGAAGGCGCTGCCGCGTCAGGCGATCTATTGGCGTTCGGGCAATACCTTCCGTTCGATCACCGCCAATATCGAAGGCCTGCGCGACCTTCTCGACCGTTCGGGCATGGCCGAGCTTCTGCCCGAAGGCAATCGCTCGGTCGTTTCCTCGACCGATTTCGTGGCGCGGTCCCTGTCGCGGGTCTCCGGCGATATCAAGCCTGATGTCGCACACGTCTTCGAGGACCCGGCCCAGATCGCCAAGCTCGACTTCCTGCTGCTGAACAGCCGCGACCTCATCCTGCGCCTCAACAACGATCTCGGCGGCGGGATCGGGCTTGCTGCCGGCTTCTCCTTCTCTGACGGCGACTGAGATGATTGGCAGCCCGCTTATCGATCGTCGCGCCTTTATCCGCTCGGCCGGACTTGCCTTCCTTGCGAGCCTTGCACCCCGCGGTGCATTCGCGCTTTCGCAGGCCGACGCTGTCTATGCATCGGGATTGAAGCGGCCGGATGGCAGCTTCGCCATTGGGCTCGTCAGCGAAGCCGGCGCTCTGATTGATGAGATCAGCCTTCCCGGTCGCATCCATGGTCTCTGCCACAGCCCGGTCAACGGACTTTCCGTCGCCTTTGCCCGACGCCCGGGTACATTTGCCGTGGTCTTCGATTCTGAAAAACGTGTTCAACCACGCATCATCAGCGCGCCCGAGGGGCGACACTATTTCGGCCATGGCGCATTTTCGCCGGATGGCCGGCTTTTCTACGCCAGCGAAAACGATTTTGACGCCAATGCCGGCGTAATCGGCCTCTATGATTGCATCGCCGGCTTCGAGCGGGTGGGCGAAGTTCCAGCGCATGGCATCGGCACCCATGACATCACAGTCACCCCGGATGGCTTGCTGGTGATTGCCAATGGCGGGATCGAAACCCATCCCGATTTCGGCCGCACCAAGCTGAACCTCGACCATATGGAACCGTCCCTGGTGCTCGCCGATGCCAGAACCGGGACACTGATCGAAAAGCACATCCTTCCGGCCGAACTCAGCCGGCTCTCCACCCGGCACCTCGATATCGCAGCCGATGGCAAGGTCTGGTTCGCCTGCCAGTACGAGGGCCCCCGCACCGACCGGCCGCCACTCGTCGGCCATTTCGCCAAGGGGCAGGCGCTATCTTTCGTCCATCTGCCCGATGCGACAACCGATCGGCTCGGCAATTATGTTGGTGCGATTGCGGTCAACAAGAGAGAGGGCCTTGTCGGCATCGCTTCGCCAAAGAACGGCCTCTGGGCCGTCCTGGACGGGCGCGATGGTCGGCTTCTGTCCGAGACCGTGCTTCCAGATGCGGCCGGCATCGCCGCCTCGCCAAACAGCTTTGCCGTCTCGTCCTATCGCGGCGACTTCCTCGGCCAAACGGCGGCCGTTGCCTGGGACCAGCATATTGTCCGCCTCTGAGCAGATCCTGGTCTTGGACTGAAGGGGGCTGGCCAAGCAGTCCGGACCGCCCTAGATCGTGCTTATGCGCACCATCATCACCTATGCTGTCTTCATCGTTATCGTAGTCACTGCCGGGATCCTCTCAGGGCTCTCGAATGGCCCTGGCGACTGGTATCAGGCGCTGGAGAAGCCATTCTTCAACCCGCCAGCCTGGCTCTTCGGTCCTGTCTGGACGATCCTCTATGTATTGATCGGCATAGCCGGTGCCCGCATCTGGCAGCGTGCGCCGAAATCGGCTGCGATGCAGCTCTGGTTTGCCCAGATGGCCTTCAACCTGCTTTGGTCACCCGCCTTCTTCGGCCTGCAGAACCCGGAACTGGGCCTTGTCGTGATCACCGGCATGTTGGCGACGATCATTGCCTTCATGATCACGGCGAAGCCAGTTGATCGGGTTTCGCCCCTCCTTTTCGCGCCCTATCTGGCCTGGGTCGGTTTCGCGAGCCTGCTGAACCTCAGCATCGCGTTCCTCAACTGATTTCGTCTGACCGCAAGCTTGCCTGATATCGAAGGTCGTGCCACCTTCCCCGCCAAAAGGACGGGGTGAATGGTGGATATCGATCAAGACGCGGCAGAGACGCGCATTCGCGAGAGTTTTGCGCGCCAGGGAGCAATGAAGACGCTTGGCGCCACCCTGTCCAGCGTGAGCCCCGGCGTGGTCGAGATCGAGCTCTCCTTTGACGAAAAACTGACGCAGCAGCACGGTTTCCTGCATGCCGGCGTGATTTCCGCGGCCCTCGACACCGCCTGTAGCTATGCCGCCCATACGGTGATCGAACCCGATGCATCGCTTCTGACGATTGAATTCAAGGTCAATCTGATGTCGCCCGGACGCGGTGAGAGGTTCCTGTTTCGCGGCGAAATCACCAAGCCGGGTACGAACATCATCGTTGCCGACGGACGCGGTTATGCGCTGACCGACGGACCGGCCAAACTGATTGCATCCATGACCAGCACGATGATGGTGATCCGCGGACGAGAGGGAATTTCCGGATGATCTACGAGATGAAGTCGATCGCCGGCAAGAACGTCCTGTTCGTCATGGCCGCCGATGCCGAATATGGCGTCTTCCTGCGCACGCGCATCTCGCCGCTGATGACGGGCGTCGGGCCGGTCGAGGCAGCCGTCGTGCTGACACGGGAACTCGCCCGGCTGGCACACCACGGAGACCTGCCGGATCTCGTCGTATCGCTGGGATCTGCCGGTTCGGCAAAGCTCGAACAGGCTGAGATCTACCAGGCCTCGGCCGTGTCCTATCGCGACATGGATGCCTCCGCTTTCGGCTTTGAGAAAGGCAAGACGCCCTTCCTTGATCTGCCGGTTGCCGTCGAACTGCCGCTCCGGATCCCCGGACTTCCGACAGCCAGTCTTTCGACGGGCGCCAATGTCGTGTCCGGCGTCGCCTACGAGGGCATTGCCGAGGACATGGTCGACATGGAAACCTTTGCGATCCTTCGTGCGTGCCAGACCTTCGAGATACCGCTGATCGGCTTGCGCGGCATTTCCGATGGCCGACACGACGTCAACCATATCGACGACTGGACGCAGTATCTGCATGTGATCGACAAGAAGCTCGCGCTTGCAGTCGACAGCCTGCAGACCGCTTTGGAAGATGGCGTATTCTGGTTCTGAGCGGCTGCACAAAAAATCCAGGATCTGCCGGCATTCGGCCATTGAAAGATGGCCCCTTTTTCTTTAAAGGCTCGCCATGACCCAGACAGCACATCCCGACAGTGTTCTCATCGTCGATTTCGGCAGCCAGGTAACGCAGCTGATCGCCCGCCGCGTTCGTGAATCCGGCGTCTATTGCGAAATCGTCCCCTTCCAATCAGCTGAAGACGGCTTCAATAGCCTGAAGCCGAAGGCCATCATCCTGTCGGGAAGCCCAGCTTCCACGCTGGATGAAGGCAGCCCCCGCGCACCGCAGGTGCTTTTTGACAGCGGCCTGCCGATCTTCGGCATCTGCTACGGCCAGCAGACCATGTGCGCCCAGCTTGGCGGCAAGGTAGAGGGTGGCCATCACCGCGAATTCGGTCGCGCCTTCCTTGAGGTCGAGCAGGATTGCTCCCTCTTCGAAGGCCTCTGGTCTGTCGGCTCTCGCCATCAGGTCTGGATGAGCCATGGCGACCGCGTCACAGCAATTCCCCCAGGCTTCCGCGTTCTGGCCACATCGTCTAACGCGCCTTTCGCCTTCATCGCAGACGAAGCGCGCAAGTATTATGCCGTTCAGTTCCACCCGGAAGTGGTTCACACGCCTGATGGTGCGAAGCTGATCCAGAACTTCGTGCACAATGTCGCAGGCCTGAAGGGCGACTGGACCATGCATGCCTATCGCCAGAAGGCGGTCGAGCAGATCCGTGCTCAGGTTGGCGACAAGCGCGTCATCTGCGCGCTGTCTGGCGGCGTCGACTCTTCGGTCGCAGCGCTCCTGATCCACGAGGCCGTCGGCGATCAGCTGACCTGCATCCTGGTTGACCACGGTCTGATGCGCAAGAACGAGGCAGCCGATGTCGTTGCCATGTTCAAGGAACACTACAACCTGCACCTCATCCATGTAGACGCCGTCGACAAGTTCGTCGGCGAACTGGAGGGCGTGTCGGACCCGGAAACCAAGCGCAAGATCATCGGCCGCCTGTTCATCGAGACCTTCGAGGAAGAAGCCAAGAAGCTCGGTGGCGCCGATTTCCTTGGTCAGGGCACGCTGTATCCCGACGTCATCGAAAGCGTCTCCTTCACCGGCGGCCCCTCGGTGACAATCAAGAGCCACCACAATGTCGGCGGCCTGCCCGAGCGCATGAAGATGCAGCTCGTCGAACCCTTGCGCGAACTTTTCAAGGATGAAGTCCGCGTGCTCGGCCGCGAACTTGGCCTGCCGGACTCATTCATTGGCCGCCACCCCTTCCCCGGTCCGGGCCTTGCCATCCGCTGCCCGGGCGGCATCACCCGCGAGAAGCTGGATATCCTGCGCGAAGCCGATGCAATCTATCTCGACGAGATCCGCAAGGCCGGCCTCTATGACGCGATCTGGCAGGCCTTTGCCGTGCTCCTGCCCGTCCAGACCGTCGGCGTCATGGGCGATGGCCGCACCTATGAATTCGTCTGCGCGCTGCGTGCCGTAACCTCGGTCGACGGCATGACCGCCGACTTCTACCACTACGACATGGAATTCCTCGGACGGGCTGCCACCCGCATCATCAACGAAGTCCGCGGCATCAACCGCGTCGTCTACGACGTGACGTCGAAGCCACCGGGCACGATCGAGTGGGAATAAGGTTCTGACGAGACAGTGTGAAAGGGGCTGCCGAAAGGTGGCCCCTTTTCATTTCGCCTACCGTCGATCATGCCCGTTGACGCTTGGTTCCGGCGAGGAGGTCGGCCAGCATGACACCCTGAATATTCGCCTTCAGGCTCGGCATTGACGCCAATATCCGACCCCGCAAAGCAGCCCCTGCCAGATGCTCCGCCAATATGGATTGGGTTTCGGCGTCAAAAACGAGAAGATCAGCCGAGTGAACGACGGTGCGCTTGCGCGTCGCGACCGGTTCCAGCTGCAGCCGACCCGCCCAACCGAAGGCGTCACCTTCCGCCAGATGCCGGAGCGGACGGTCCGGGGATCTCGACAGGAAACGCTCCCTGTCAGCTGGATCAGGAATGCGGGAGGCGAGCGCAGGGTACAGCAGATAAGGATCTGTCGTGAGGCTTCCATAGTGGTCCGCGAGGGTGAAGGCGACCGGCCCCAGAAAGAGCGCCGCCTGACGGGCAACATCACGGATAATCGCGACCGGCATCTGGGGTGAGCGGGAGGAATCCAGGAGCGCACCAAGGATCGGCGCGAGTTCCGCGTCGAGGTCAATCTCGTGCGGCAGCACCTCTTCATGCAGCCCACCATCGACGACAAAGCCGGCCAGATCTGGTGCAACGGTCTCTCCCGGACCAAACCTGAGCAGGCGTCCGGATCGGACAATCTCCTCGGGGAATGACGGGACGGCAAGGCGGACCGGCGCCCTTGTGTCGTGCCCATCGCCGGTCATGGCGATGCCTTCCCGGTCGAATGCATACCACAAGGTGGTAAGGAGCCTCGAACCGAGCGATGTCGCATCAATCGGCTTCGTAGTATGCGCGCGCAAGGCGTAGCGCATCACACCGGTTTCCGCGAGCGGGCCGAGCAGGACGATGGAAGGCAAAGGGTCGGCAAGGAGGCCCGGAATTCCGCGATCGAAAATGGCTTCTGCGACCTTGAAGACGCGCATGGGTGGAACATGATCGGGCACGAGGAAAGTCAGGGTCGTGCGTACAGGGTCCCCGCGCCGCACCACTTCAACGGCGTCGGTCGCCAGCGTGCTGTTGGGCAAGACCACCGAGCTTCCATCGGGTGTGCGCAGGAAAATCGAACGCCATTTCAGCGCCACGACCTCGCCCTCCACAGGCCCCTTGCGGATAAAATCACCGACCCGCAAGGGCCGCTCCAGCTCCAGGGATAGACCCGAGAACAGATTGCCCAGCGTGTTCTGCAACGCAAAGCCGAGAACGAGCGAAACAATGGCCGAGGTTGCAAGGAGATTGGTGATATCAAAGTGCATGCCGTAATGCAGCCAGAACAGCATGGCCGAGGCATAGATCACGATCGAGCTTATGACCTTGACGAGATCCGTTGTACGACTGTTTCCGTCGCTGTCGTCGACAAGACCTGCGATCAAGAGTTCGACGAGGCGCGCCACGCTGAGCGCCGTGAGAAAGCAGGCGCTATCACGCAGAACGGGGCCCCAGGCGGCACTGTCAGGCGCCAGCGTAACAAAGAGCAACCAGGTGAGCGCGGTCGATGCCACCAAGAGGGCCGAAAGCAGATAACTCATGGCTCCCTCTTTCTACCGCCCAGGTCTGGGAACAGACGCAGCGCCTCGTTGAGGCTGATCCGCAAACGGGAAATCGACTGCTCGAGATCGTAGAACTGCCCGTTCATCCGCACCCTCGGCTCCGCCGTCTGCCAGTGGGAGCCAAGGCTGGTTTCGATGGTCTGCCGCGTAATGGTCTCAAGCGGGTGCGTGACATAGCGGCGCAACAACAGCAGGAAGACAGCAAGGGACAGGACGAAGACGCAGGTCAGGGCGCCAATGGTCACGGCAAGGCTTCTGGCAGCCTGCGCGTTGGGAGCAGCCACCGGCACTTCAACCAGCTGCATGCCAATCACGTCACCCATCCGCCAACCAAAGCCATTGTTGCCGTATTTCGCCACCATTGAGGCCGGCGCCACCTGTGGTGTCGAGTGGCACTGGAGGCAGGCCTCGCTGGGCATGCGTAGCGGCCGTGCGAGAAAGTAGCGGCGCTCGGCGCCTTCGCCCGCCTCGCCGGAAAGTTCGGCAAGGCCCGCATCTCTCTGGAAATCCTGGAGCAGCGTTACCTCCCAGTCATTCGCCCGGTCCGCGATATTGGTCGGATTGAGCGATGCCTCGCGATAGCGATAGTCGGGAAATTCTTTGCGCAGCAAGGCCAGCGTCGTCTGCGCCCCATAGGACGGCACCATCTGGGGATGAAACTCTTCATAACCGAGTTTCCGGACGATCGGCGCCAACTGACTGCTTGTGTAGTTTCGCATGGCAAGCCCCATTTCCAGCAGAACGCGGGACTTTTCGTTGACCTCGCTCCGGGCCTGCCGAAACTCCAGTGTGTAGGAGATGTAACCTGCAATCAGCAGGCCGAATACGAAACAGACGGCAAGGATCAGGCCGAGACGAAATTCTATCCGCATGGCGCCTCCAGACACCGCCCGAAGGGCGGCATACAACGCTTGGGTGTTGATGCAATGCAGCATAACCTGAACATCGGGCGTGGCAACGTGCCGCAACGTCCAAAAATGGGATGTTTTCGCCCATTTGACCGAGGCTGGACCGCACTGGGAATCAAGTTGGCACTTTGCTATTCCTCGGTTGCAATGTTCAGGGAAGACCAGCATGACCACGATCTACGGAATCAAGAACTGCGACACGATGAAGAAGGCCAGAACCTGGCTGGACGATCATGGGGTCGCGCATGACTTCCACGATTACAAGGCCAAGGGCATCGATGCGGCAACCCTCGACACCTGGATCGGTAAGGTCGGCTGGGAAGTGTTGCTGAACAAGGCCGGAACAACCTTCAAGAAGCTCGACGACGCGCAGAAAGCGGATCTCGATGCGGCAAAGGCCAAGGCGCTGATGCTGGAACAGCCGTCGATGATCAAGCGGCCGGTGCTGGATGTGGACGGCACGCTCACGGTCGGCTTCAAGCCCGAGATCTATCAGCAGACCTTCAAGGCCTGATCCCATGGCCAAGACCACCCGCGCCACACAGTTTCTCGACAAGGCCGGCGTCGCCTATACCACCGCGACCTATGACTACGACCCGAATGCCGAGCGCATCGGGTTGCAGGCGGCCGAGGCGATCGGCGAGCACCCCTCTCGGGTTTTGAAAACACTGATGGCCGAGCTCGACGGCAAGCCTGTTTGCGTTGTCGTCCCCTCTGACAAGGAGGTGTCGATGAAAAAGCTGGCCAGCGCCTTTGGAGGCAAGTCGGCGGCGATGATGAAGCCGGCCAATGCCGAAAAGCTCACTGGCTTCGTGGTCGGGGGCATCAGTCCCTTTGGGCAGAAGAAGCAGGTCCCGACAGCGATCGAGATATCGGCGATGGAAGAGGTGTTCGTTTACATGAATGGCGGACAGCGCGGCCTGCAGATCCGCCTTTCACCAAGGGATGCGCTTGCGGCGTTGGGCGCAATCGCCGCCCACCTAACAGCCTGATCGTCTGCCTCGGTCTGGACTTCGCCAACTTTGCCCTTAAGTCTGACGTGACCGTCAAAACAGGAATGCCTCCATGACCCTTCCCGATTTTTCCACCTCCATCGATCCCGTCAAACTCGACAAGCTTGCCGAGGTGGCGATTAAGGTCGGCCTGCAGCTGCAACAAGGTCAGGATCTCGTTCTGACCGCTCCGCTTGCCGCAGTGCCGCTGGTGCGCCTGATTACGGCCCATGCTTACCGGGCGGGTGCCGGCATCGTCACCACCTTCTATTCCGACGAGGAAACCACGCTTGCGCGCTATCGGCACGGCCACGACGACAGCTTCGACCGAGCTTCGAACTGGCTCTATGACGGCATGGCCAAAGCCTATGAAAACGGGGCCGCGCGTCTGGCCATTGCCGGCGACAATCCAATGCTGCTCGCCGAGCAGGACCCGATCAAGGTCGGCCGCGCCAACAAGGCGAATTCCATCGCCTACAAACCGGCGCTGGAGCACATCTCCAATTTCGACATCAACTGGAACATCTGCTCTTATCCCAACCCGTCCTGGGCAAAGCTCGTGTTCCCGGATCTGCCGATCGAAGAAGCCATGCGCAGGCTGGCTGACGCCATCTTTGCTGCTTCGCGGGTTGATCGCGACGACCCGATTGGCGCCTGGGCCGAGCACAATGCGGAACTGAGGAAGCGTTCGACCTGGCTGAATGACGAACGCTTCTCGGCGCTTCATTTCACTGGCCCGGGTACTGATCTCACCGTAGGCCTTGCCGACGGGCATGAATGGCATGGCGGCGCCTCGACCGCAAAGAACGGCGTCACCTGCAATCCGAACATTCCGACCGAAGAAGTCTTCACCACGCCGCATGCGCTGAAGGTGGAAGGTCATGTCTCCTCGACCAAGCCGCTCAGCCATCAGGGCACGCTGATCGACGATATCCAGGTGCGCTTCGAAGGCGGCCGTATCGTTGAGGCCAAGGCTTCGAAGGGCGAGGCAGTGCTCAACAAGGTGCTCGATACTGACGAAGGGGCACGGCGTCTCGGCGAAGTGGCACTGGTGCCGCATTCTTCGCCAATCTCAGCCTCCGGCGTGCTCTTCTACAACACGCTGTTCGACGAGAATGCCTCCTGCCATATCGCGCTTGGCCAGTGCTATTCGAAGTGCTTCCTCGATGGGGCCGCGCTCAGCCAGGAGCAGATCAAGGCGCAAGGGGGCAATTCATCGCTCATCCATATCGACTGGATGATCGGCTCGGACAAGGTCGACATCGACGGCATCCGTGCCGATGGCTCCAAGGTGCCTGTCATGCGCAAGGGCGAATGGGCGTAATCAAAGGTCGAGATCGACCCACAGCGCCGCGTGATCGGAGGCCGCGTCCTGCGGCCTCTTCAATTCCTCATAGGTATTCCAGCGCTTCGGTTTGGAGCCAGGCCACATGCCTGTCCGGACGATGCCGCCCTTGTCGACCTTTGCAAAGAGTTTCGGCGAGAGCAGCATGTAGTCGATCTTGTTGGACGGATTGCACAGACCATAGGTCCCGGCATACCCACCATTATCAAAAGAGGGGTGGGTAAAGACGTCCTGCAGCGGACTGTCCTTGACCAGAGGCTTCAGCGGATCACTGTCCGGCGTATCGTTCAAGTCTCCCACCACAGCAATGTAATCCCAGCCGTCTGCCAGTCGTTCTGCACAGATCTCGGCGACCCGGGTTGCCTGCGCCGTGCGGCGCCGGTTGGACTCTGCCGTGCCGCCGAACCCCTTGCTCTTGAAGTGGTTGACCATCACCAGCAGCCGCTCCCCCTTCGCCGTGGTCACCTCGAATTCGGGGCAGTCTCTGGAAAAGACAGTGCGATCACTGCCATCGGACAGGCGGTCGTCAACATGGCTTCGCATCCGGCCGATTGGAAATGCCGGCCCGGAGAGCAGGCCGACATCAATGCCGCGCTCATCGTTTCCGTCGATCAGCATGACATGGCGAAAGGCCGTTCCCTCAACGAAGGGCAGGATCTCGTCGTTGAAGGCTTTCAGAACCGGCCGGCTTTCCGCCTCGACCACGCCCAGCACGTCGGCCTTCAGGTCGCGGATGACGCGAGCGGTGTTGCGCATGGCATGTTCATTGATCGGCTCGTCCCGAAGCTCCAGCGAGCCGACCCAGTCTGCACGACCGGTCGCGGTGATCTCGACGCCACCGGTCTTGGGTCTCACGAGAAGACCTCCATGGTTCCGGCGCAGGATGACAAAGGGGCCGGTATCGCTCTTTTCCATGCCGAGTTCGACCACCAGTTCTGCCATCCGGCGGCGGTCTTTGTCGCTGTAGGTGATCCCACCCAGCAAGGCGTTGAGCTCGGCGAATTTCTCCAACACTGGCCGGCCTTCCGCCCAGGTGTCCAGATTCATCGCCTTGGCGCGATCAAACAGGTTTTCGACATTGTAGACAGCAAGGCGCATGACATCCCTCCCTGGATACTCTGGCCAGGGAAGCTACCACAACATCATGATACTCGTATGTCGGGAAATTGGGCGCATTGCACCGGATAAGGGCGGAGGCCTCGCAACGGAGACCTCCATATCGCCGGTCTATTCAGCGGTAGTAGACGACCTTGCCGCCATTGAAAGCGGTCTGTACCCAGAGCACATTATGCGGAGCGATGCCGCGTGCTTCGAGGGCTGCGACGAGGCTCGGATCTTCCTTCACTTCGCCCTGCGCCCGTCCAAGCGAGTTGCCGGTCGGATAGCGGGCCTGCATGGGATAGGTGTGGCGCTCGAAACCACCGCGATCAACGCGGATCGCCGTGACATTGCCATTATACTGCTTGCCAAGCAGGATTTCCTTCGGCGTCCAATCGCCGGCGCTTGCCGCGGTTGCTCCAAGGGTTGCTGCCGCGAGTGCGACAGCCAGCGTGATCTTCATCTTCATATCAAACTCCAATGTCGGCGGGGACCGCAAGCGATCCCGACTCCGCCGATATGGTGTTTATCATAACTAATTTCGATGGTGATCACGCGTCGTTGACCAGAAATGTTGGTCAAGCGTCGAAAGCGATGCCGCTCGTTCAGCGCTGACGGGCCTTGCGGGCTGCATAGCGACGATCGCGCTCAGCCTTGCGGGCCGCTTCGTCTTCGATGACGCGGGAGATGCGGCCGTTTTCGGCTGCGTCACGCGCATCTGCTTCCGCACGGGCAGCGGCAGTGGCTGCGGCTTCCCGCTCTTCGGCTTCCGCCTTTGCGCGCGCCAGCTCGGCGGCCTTCATTTCTTCACGCTCGATCCGGCGCTGTTCGCGCGCTTCAGCGATCGCGACGCGTTCGGCCTGACGTGCTTCCTGATCCGGCAAGGATGCCTCACGCGCCGCACGGAATGCGGCCAGTTGCGCAGCCTTGGCATCGGCGGCAGTGCCGCGACGCTCGGATAGTCCATTGTCTCTCGTAAACTTCAAGTTCAGCTCCAGTTGGTGTGTCTAGTTGCAGGGGTCAGGTCTTGAGCGCGCGCTTGGCGACCAGAGCGGCCGTGGCGCTTTCCACGTCGTGGCGCTCCTTGGCAAGGCGAGCCTCGCGCAGGCGCATCGTCTTCTCGTCACGTGCAACCGTGATCGAGACCTGTTCGTCGATCGCCCGTCCACGCGCCAGGAACTGCGATTGCGTCTTGGCAAAGGCGGCCTCTGCCGTCTGGCGGGACTTGGTGAGAATCTCGGTCATGTCGTTTCCTTTCGGGAAGCTTTACCGGAGATAGAAATAAAAAAGGCCAGGCGTTTGGCCTGACCTTCCAAGGGATCTTGCTTTCGGCAGTGCCAGTACATCCGTGGTCAAGGGAAAGCAGATCCCGGATCTATCAGGCAGCCTGCAGGTTGCAAGCAGACATCTTGCCCGACTTGTTGTCGCGCTCCATGTCGTAGGCAATCTTCTGGCCTTCAACGATTTCGCGCATTCCGGCGCGCTCGACGGCAGAGATGTGGACGAAAGCGTCCGGGCCGCCGTTGTCAGGCTGAATGAAGCCGAAGCCCTTGGTGGAATTAAACCATTTAACTGTGCCAGTGGTCATGATGAACCCTTTCATAGCGCATAGATTTCCGACAGCGCGACTGCACTGCGGACAGAATAACGATTTTTGAAAGGAAGGTTCGCTCAAAGCGCTTGTGCGCGGTAACCAAATCTAGGCAAACAAATATCGACAAACCCTACATAAGAGACAATCCGGCAAAAGTCAACCTTCAGTCGTGCCTTTGAGAATTTCCGCAGCTTCGCCTTGTTTGTTCATCCCAAAACTGGATTTTTTCTGGCTCCTTCCGTCGGAAAGCCGAGAAATATTGACGAAATTCGCAGAAAAACCAGAGAATTCAGGCGGCTCAACGTCAGAACAGGCTACCCTGGCCAGCTGGTGGCTCGGCCTTTTTCACCGGCTTCGTTCCGGCTACAGGCTTTACGGACGACGGCCCCGAAGCCTGAGCGGGCGACGGTTCCGGCGGCATGACACCTTCACCGGCCACCGCCTGGACGCGACCGTCCGAGAATTCGATGGCGATCGACTGCCCATGCGACAGCTCTTCTGCACGCGAGACGGGTCGGTCATTTTCGTCGCGGATGACGGCATAGCCGCGCGCCAGAACATTCTTGTAGGACAAGGACTGCAAGACGCGATCCTGCGAGACAAGCGACTGGCGCGCGCGGCGCAGGTCATTCGCCATCGCGCCATCGGCCCGGCGGCCGAGGCTTTCCAGCCTGTCCTTCGAGCGCTCTGTCATCGCCTTCAGGCGGGCAGGCACAGCCGTCAGCGTTGCATCATAGCGGCCGAGACGCGCCTTGTGGCGCTCGATCAGCCGCTCGACGATGCGCTCGGCAAGCGTGGCCCGCTCCAAAACCCGCTGTCGGCGCTCCACCAGCCGCCGCGCCAGCATGTCCGGAGACAGCTTGGCCGCGGCACGCTCGAAGCTGCGACGCTTGTTCATCGTGTTCAGCTCAAGGCTGCGGCCGAGCCCGGTTGCCGCCTCGTCAAACCGACGGCGCGGCAGGGCGAGAAGCTGGTCGAGCGAGGGCAGCGCCCGAACCAGCGCGCGCAGGTTCTGGCGGCGATGATCCATCTGGCGACTGATCGCACCGGAGAGGCGCGCGCCGAGGGTGGCAATCTGTGCTTCGAGTTCCGCTTTGACCGGAACGGCCATTTCTGCAGCCCCCGTCGGGGTCGGCGCACGGACATCCGCCGCATAATCGATCAGGGTCCAGTCGGTTTCATGACCGACCGCCGAAATCAACGGGATCTCGCTTGCCGCTGCCGCTCGGACGACGGCCTCGTCATTGAAGCTCCACAGGTCTTCCAGACTGCCGCCGCCACGGGCGACAATCAGCACGTCGGGACGCGGGATATCCCCGGCTTCATCCAGGGCATTAAAGCCCCTGATGGCATTGGCCACCTCATCCCCGGAACCCTCGCCCTGCACTTTGACGGGCCAGACCAGCACATGCACGGGAAAGCGGTCGGAGATGCGATGCAGGATATCCCGGATGACGGCACCTGTCGGTGAGGTGACGACGCCGATGGTCTTTGGCAGGAAGGGCAGCAATTGCTTCGCAGCCGGATCGAAGAGGCCTTCTGCGGTGAAGCGACGCTTGCGCTCCTCGATCAAGGCCATCAGTGCGCCGGCACCGGCGGGCTCGAGCTGTTCGATGACGATCTGATACTTGGACGAGCCCGGGAAGGTGGTGATCTTGCCCGTGGCGATCACTTCCATGCCCTCTTCAGGCCGGTACTTCAATTTCGAGAAGGAGCCCTTCCAGATCACCGCATCAATGCGCGCCTTGTCGTCCTTCAGGCTGAAATAGGCATGGCCGGAGGAATGCGGACCGCGATAACCAGAGATTTCGCCGCGCACCCGCACGTGATCGAAAGCCGTCTCGATGGTGCGCTTGATCGACCCCGACAGTTCCGAAACGGAGAATTCGGTGAGATTGGTCGGCGAATCGCTGTCGAACAAAGTGCTCATGATCGAGCAATAGCCGAAATGGTCGCGGGTTTCAGCCCGATCTGACCGGCGGATAGCCGATTTCCAATGCCACGCTTTCCCGAGAGCGCTCTATAGCCGTCGCCTCAGGGCAGCACGACACGATAGATCTGCAAGCTGGTTGCGCCCTTGGCCGTGATGGGCACGAGATAGGCGGGCACCACACCCCGACCGAGCGTGGCGTAAAGACCATCCGGCTTGGTTTCGGCAATCCGCTGCGTCTGGCCCTCGTCGGGGCAGAATGCCAGGATGCCGGCCTTGACGCCGCGCAGAAAGGCAGGTGCTTCTTCCGGCGTTGCAAGGCCGATATGGATCTCGGTCAGCATGCCGGCCTGGTTGCGGTGATACGGCCCCGTCAATGCGCGATGATGGGTGAAGCGCAGGATCTCGGCACCGTAGTCGGAAGGCGCCACGACCAGGGTCGCAGGCTCCCTGGCAAGCGCTGCAAATGCATCCGGCGTCTCGCAGGCAGGCTTCGCCTCGACGGCCGGTTGAGTGGCGAAAATGTCCTTCAAGCGGCTCGACACACCTGCCGTGCCTTCCGCTACCATAACGCCGCCGAGGCCCCAGACGCTCGGCACAGAGAGAAAGGCCGTCAGGGCAAAAAGCAGTCCAGCTCCCAGATGCTCCGGTTGATCATTGGCCTTGCCGCGCAATTCTGAGATCAGAAGCGCGAGGGGCGGGATTGCCAACAGGTTGGCGAAGATACCACCCCGGACCTGTACCAGCGCAACGAGGAAGCTCACGAACAAAAGCGCCAGCAGGATACCATGCTGCACGAGGCGGTCCCCGTCCACGACACGGAAGACACAGACCGCGATCGCAAAGAAACCGACGGCATAGAAGACACCGATCGTCGCCGGCTCTTCCGCCAGCTGGGCAAAAAAGGATCGCGCCTCGATGACGCCATTGAGCCACAGCGTGTGAAGCAGTGGATCGAGCTCGTTCAGCGGGTTCTGCAGGCATTGCGGCGCGACGGATATGGCAGCGCCCGCCACCAGAAGGCCAATTCCCGCCAGCACTGCGAAGCGTGGGGTCAATCCAAGCGCGCGCGGCAGGAAGGAAGCGGCAAACAGCAATCCCGTGCCCACGGCCAGAATCGCGTAGTAGCCGATCGACAGGCTGTCGCAGGTGACGACGGCATAGTGCTGCGGTGGCACGGTCGCGACGAAAAGCAATGACAGCCCAAGGAGCAGGGCAAGCGAAAAGGCGCGAGCAGCCGCAGCAAAGACCGGCCCGTAAAGGCCCCACAACACGGCAACAATGGCGCAGACGACGGCGATCAGCGGGGTCGTTTCTGCCCCGATGGCGAGCGCTGCCGCACAGGCGAGACCAGCCACTGCGTAACTTGGGCCCGCTCGGCGCGGATCGAGCAAGGCGGCCGCGATGACCGCGACAAGGACCAGTTGCAGATTGTGGTGATCGATGGCACCCGGCAGGAACCGGTTGCTGGTGATGACGAAGACCGCTGTCAGCATCAGGGCAACATGGACGGTCACGGCAGTTCCGATACGCCGGCCGGCAACGGCCATGGCGATCATCAACGGCGCTACCAGCAGAAGCGGCCAGACGGCCAAAGCCACAGCTTCGGCCTGTTGCATCGGCAAGAACTGGGCGAAGAGCCGGATGAGAAGCATAATCGGCAGGTCGACCAGGCGCGACCAGTGCATCAGCGTGCCGCCATCGGGCCCCAATCGATACTGCGTCAGGTCGAACCAACCCTGGCCGGCGAGGAGATCACGCACCTGAACGAGGCGCATGACGTCATCATTGTCCTCCCCCACGTAGTCACGCATCGCGGGCAGATTGAGCAGGAGCACGATCCCGATGGTCAGGAGCACATAGGCTGCGGCAACCCAAGCGAGGGGCGCGGTCGGTGAATGACGAGCAGGGTCCGGGGCCAGTCCAAAGGGTTCAGCCATGGCGATTGTACTCCTCGCAGCGGCTCTTCTACGGCCTTGTCCTGCAATATTACGGGGCGTCCTGTTTGCCGAAACCTAGCCTTAACCTTCTCAAGAAATAGTAAAGCGACAGGCGGTCACCGGGATCGCCAGATATGTGACAGGTTTTGCGTTCATGAGTGCTTCGGCCGCCATCCAACCCGATATCGCCGTTCTTTTGCCCTGCTATAACGAGGCTGCAACGATCGGTCAGGTGGTGCGCGATTTTCGGAACGCGCTGCCGGACGCACGCGTCTATGTCTATGACAACAATTCCACCGACGGCACGGCCCTGACCGCCATGCTCGCTGGCGCCACCGTCGTGCGCGAGCGCCGCCAGGGCAAGGGCCATGTCGTTCGCCGCATGTTCTGCGATATCGATGCCGATATCTACATCATGGCCGATGGCGACGGCACCTATGCGCCTGCCGACGCCGAGGAACTTGTCCGCACGCTGATCACCGAGCGGGCCGACATGGTGGTTGGAACGCGACGCGGCGTGCATGACGATGCCGGCCGTAACGGACATGCCTTCGGCAATCGCCTGTTCAACTCACTTTACCGGCTGCTCTTCGGCAATGACTTCACCGATATCCTCTCCGGCTACCGTGCCTTTTCGCGCCGTTATGTGAAGAGCTTCCCGGCTGTCTCTGGCGGCTTCGAGATCGAAACCGAAATGTCGGTGCATGCCTCCCGGCTGAAGCTGCCGGTCTGCGAGATCGAGCTCGACTACGGACGCCGGCCGGAAGGTTCGCATTCCAAGCTCTCGACCTTCAAGGACGGCTTCAAGATCCTCTGGATGTTTGCCATGCTGATGAAGGAAACTCGGCCCTTTGCCTTTTTCGGTCTGATCTCGGCCGCCCTGATGGGGCTCAGCCTCGGCTTCATGATGCCGGTCCTGTTTGAGTTTTTCACCACGGGCTTTGTTGCCCGTGTGCCGACCTGGATCCTCGCGGTCACGCTGATGCTGACCTCATTCCTGTCGTTCACTGCAGCGCTGATCCTCGATTCCGTCGCGCGGTCCCGGGCCGAGCAACTCCGGATCCACTATCTGACCCTGCCCTCCCTGTCACAGCTGTCTGCCCCGCAGAAAGTGCAGACAACGCAGCCGAAGCGGGCGCCGAAAACGAAGTCCGAGACGTCGCGGGCCGCATGACCAAATTCCTGCGCTTCGCCATTGTCGGGGCCACGGGTTTCGCGGTCGATATGGGCGTGCTCTGGCTGTTGCTCACTTTCACGCCGATCGGCCCGCTGGCCGGCCGGGTGATCGCGATTGCGCTTGCCATGATCGCGACCTGGCAGCTCAACCGGAACTTCACTTTCGGAGCTTCGAAGCGCACCATCGTCGTCGAGGGTTTTCGCTACGGCTTCATCGGGGTGATTACGTCGATCGTCAATTACGGCGTTTATGCGGGGCTGCTCATCGCCGCCCCGCTGCTCAGCCCCTATGCGGCTCTGATCGTCGCCTCAGTGGCGGCGATGCTGTTCAGCTTCTTCGGCTATTCACGTTACGTCTTCCGGCGCTGACGCCTCAAATGCCGGTCAGACCGGCTCCCAGCCATCCTTGTCCGCTGCGCGATAGATGGCGTCGATCAGCCTCTGGTTCGCCTTGGAGCTTTCCAGCGTCACCACCTCGCCGGTCGTTCCCGCCACGGCCCGGGCGAATGCTTCCGCTTCCAGCTTGTACTGTCGGCTGTCGGGGAAGCGGAAGATCTGCGAGACATTGTGGCCGCGATTGGTCAATTCGATTTCCTCGGCACCCCAGCGATCCGCATTGAAGGGTGACTTGACCTCGATGAAACCATCCGTGCCGTGGAAGACCATGAGCTGGCGATTGGCCATCTGGGTCGAGACGTAGAAGTTCAATTCAAAGTCGGAGAAGTCTGCCTTGACACTGGCATAGATGTCCGTGCCGAAATCCGGATCGCGCTCGATGGTCGACTGCACGCGCACCGGCTCCTTGCCGGTGACGAAGCGGGTGGTGATCGTGGGGTAGACGCCGATATCCGGCAGCGCGCCGCCGCCGAGTTCGGGAATGTTGCGCATGTTGCCGGGGTCGCGATTGAAGTAGGTGAAGGAGCCCTGCACCATCTTCAGCGTGCCGATGGCGCCCTCGCTCAGGAGTTCGCGGACCTTCAGCCAGACGGGGGCGTACGTCACCATGTAGGCTTCCGTGATCAGCACCTTGTTGCGCTCGCGCGCCGCGATGATCTCGTCGATCTCGGCCGCCTTCAGAGCAATCGGCTTTTCGCAGAGCACGTGCTTGCCGGCATTGGCGGCCTTGATCGCCCATTCGACATGCTGCGAGGTCGGCAGCGGAATGTAGACAGCATCGATAACGTCCGAGGCCAGCATCTCTTCGTAGGAGCCAAAGGCATGCGGCACGGAGAAGCGGTCCGCCATCGCCCGGGCCTTGGCCAGATCGCGGCTTGCCACCGCCGTGACGACGGCATTTTCCGCGTCCTGAATGGCGGGAACGACGAGTTCTCGGCCGATCTTGGCCGTCGACAGAATTCCAAAACGCAGCATCGCAAATCCTCCTCAAGATGTCGGGGCGGACATTAGGGGAAGGCTTGACGAGGCGCAATGTCGTTCGGGAAGGCAAGCGAAATCCAGGAACACAGGCGTGGCCGAAAATGTCCGCGTTTCGTCCGGCTTGCGCATGGTGGCTCATTTCCAGAGCCTTATGCTAGTCTCCATCACAACGACAGGAGACAAATATGTCCGCTCATGACACAGCCCTCATCGTGATTGATGTGCAGGAAAGCTTTCGCCATGCCCACTACTGGGACGGATCAGAACTTGACGCCTACCTCTCAAGGCAGCAAGCCCTCATCGACGGAGCGAAGGCTGTCGGCATGCCTATCGTGCAGATTTTTCACGTCGGCAAAAATGCGCCCTTCACGCTAGAAGGCGGCCTCGTACGCACGATGGATGGAATTGCGCTTGCGCCCGATGTGACGTTTCACAAACACGTCCATTCGGCCCTGGTCGATACGAGCCTTGAGACCTGGTTGCGGGAACGAGGCATCCGCCGGGTCATTGTCTCAGGCATCCGCACCGAGCAGTGCTGCGAAACCACCACCCGACACGCATCCGATCTCGGCTTCAAGGTTGACTTTGTCACCGAGGCAACGCTGACCTTCCCGATGACACATGCCTCTGGCCACGTCTTCTCGGCGCAGGACATCCGGATCAGAACCGAACTGGTTCTCGCCGGCCGCTTTGCCCGGATCGCCACGGTCGAGCAGGCGCTCGCACCGCTTGCCACACAAGGCTGAGACGGAGACCCAAGATGGAAGTGATCCCGGTTCTCATTCTCGTTCCGCCAGACACGCTGCTGATCGATATTGCCGGTCCGCTGGAGGTGTTGCGCTACGCGAACCAGGAGCAGGACCGGGTGCGCTTCGACTACCACTACATCTCCGCCGAGCGGCGCCAGCAAACGTCGATCGGGCTCTTTCTCGATGGGCTGGAGCCGCTGCCGGACAGACTGCCGGAGAATGCCGTTCTCGTCATTTCCGGCAGTCTTTCGGTCGGCAAGGGCGAGATGATGCGCGATCCCCAGCTGAAAACCCTGACGCGCTGGCTTGCCGGCAGCGTGCGGCATGACACCCGGCTTGTCACGATCTGTTCGGGCGCGCTGCTCGCCGCCGCAGCAGGTCTCATGGAAGGGTATGAGTGCACCACGCATTCCGATTGTCTTGGCACCCTGCGCCAGCTCGCTCCGACAGCGACAGTGCTCGAGAACCGGCTCTATGTGGAGGATCGACATCGCTTCTCCAGCGCCGGGATCTCAACCGGCATTGACCTCATGCTGCATATTGTCAGCCGTTTTGTCTCGCCGCAGGCCGCACTCGCCGCAGCCCGCAAGATGGTGATCTATCTCAGACGCAGCGGTCAGGATCCGCAACTGTCGCCGTGGCTGTCAGGACGCAACCACATCCATCCGGCAATCCATCGGGCACAGGATGCCATCATGGCCGACGCCGCACGGCAATGGTCGCTTCAGGGCCTGGCCGAAATCGCCCATCTCAGCGAACGGCACCTGTCTCGCCTCTTCCGCGAGCATGTCGGGCAATCCGTTGTCGACTACATCAACCTCATGCGCGTAACGCTGGCGCAAGAATTGCTCAAGCAATCGAGGCTCGACATGGAGAGCCTGGCGCTGCGGGCAGGCTTCGCCTCGTCCCGTCATATGCGTCGGGTTTTTTCCCAGCACCACGGTGTGCCGCCCAGCCAGTTTCGCAAGACGGCGAATTGAGCCGATCCGTCGCGAATTGCGGACCGTGGCGGCGCTGGACCGCGCGCTGTCGGGACAATCTCGCTTGTGCATCGATCAGTGCTTTTGAATGGTGTCTTCGAGCTCTTCTTGCTAGCGTTCCCTGCCCCCGATCCATTCCGAGGATTTCATGCAGAAACGTGCTCTTGGCCGAACAGGCCTCTCTATCGCCCCCGTCGTCTTTGGCGGCAATGTCTTTGGCTGGACAGCGGATGAGAAGACATCCTTTGACCTGCTGGATCGCTTCTTCGACGCAGGCTTCAACACGATCGACACGGCGGATGTCTATTCCGCCTGGGTCGACGGCCATAAGGGCGGCGAGAGCGAGACGATCATCGGCAAGTGGCTGAAGCGCGGGGCTTTTGCGCGCGACAAGGCGATTATCGTGACCAAGGTCGGCTTCGACAACGATGGGACCAAGACTGGGCTTTCGGCCAAATGGATCGAGCAAGCCGTCGAAGGCTCGCTGAAGCGGCTCGGAACGGACTATATCGACCTCTATCTCGCCCATAAACCCGACATCGAAGTGCCGATCGAGGAGACGCTCGAGGCTTTTTCGCGGCTGAAGGACCAGGGCAAGATCCGCGCCATCGGCTGCTCAAACTATGAAGCCAGTGAACTTCAGGCCTCGCTTGATGCAGCAGCGCGGGACGGACTTCCGCGCTTCGACGTTCTGCAGCCGGAATACAATCTTTACACCCGCGAGCGGTTCGAAGGGCTGATCCGCGATCTCTGCCTTGCCGAAGACATTGGCGTCATCAGCTACTACGCGCTGGCCGCCGGCTTTCTCACCGGCAAGTATCGCGCCAAGGCCGATACCGAAGGCGCTGCCCGTTCCTACCGCGTCGGCGACTATCTCGACACACGCGGCCTCGCAATCCTCGGCGCCCTTGATCAGGTAGCCGCCGAAACCGGGACGAGTCCTGCAACAGTCGCCATCGCCTGGGTCGCGGCACGGCCGGGCATCACCGCACCGATCGCGTCTGCCACCAGCCTCGGCCAACTCGAGAGCCTGATCGCTGCCGGGCAACTGGTTCTGACGGATGCGCAACTCGCCCATCTCAATGACGTCGGAACCTGATGTTATGGCGCTTGTTATCCGCGATGCCATCGCCGCCGACGAGGCCAGCTGGCGTGGCCTCTGGAGCCAATATCTGACCTTCTACAAGGTGGAGCTTGCCGAGGACGTGACCGCCCATACCTGGGCCCGCATCCTTGATCCATCCTCGCGTGTTGCCATGCGGGTGGCGGAAGTCGACGGGGTACTGGCCGGTTTCGCCATACACCATTTCCACGATTCCACCTGGGTCAAGACGCCGGACTGCTATCTGGAGGACCTGTTCCTCGATGCGGCATTTCGTGGTCGCGGCATCGGCCGGGCGCTGATCGACGATCTCATCGCGTTGACAAAGGCAAAGGGCTGGTCACGGCTCTACTGGCATACCGACCGGGGCAATGAAACGGCGCGCAAGCTTTATGACACTTACGCTGTGGAAGACGGCCATGTCCGCTATCGGCTGAAGCTTGGTTGACCTCTCTCAGCCGCGCCAGTGGAAGAAATCGATGAAGGCGCGCAGCGCCGGGCGCATCTGGCGGTGCCTCGGATAGTAAATCGAGAACCCATCGAAGGGCGGGCACCAGTCTTCCAGCACCCGGATCAGACGGCCCTCTCCGATGTCCGTCTCAACCCGGGCGTCGAAGACGTAGGCAAGGCCAGCGCCGTCTATTGCGGCGCGGCGCATCAGGGTCTGGTCGGACAAAATGAGGCTTCCGCGCACATCGACGGAGATAGCGCGGCCATCCTTCTCGAACTCCCAGCGATAGATGAGGCCGCTTGAAAAGCGCCGGCGGATGCAGATGTGGCTTGAAAGGTCGCGCGGGTGAAGCGGCCTTGCATGCTCCTTGAAATAGCCGGGCGCTGCGACGACAGCACCGCGCCAAGGTCCACTCACCCTGACGGCGACCATGTCGGCCTCCAGATGTTCGCCGAGGCGCAGACCCGCGTCAAAGCCCTTCTCGACAATATCCTCGAAACGGTCGTCTGTGACGATCTCAAGCTCAATCTCGGGATAACGGCGGGAGAATTCGCCGAGGCGCGGCGCTATCACGTCTTGCGCCGCCAGGAGCGGCATAGTGATCCGCAAGGGACCGGCGGGATGGCCGCGTTCATCCGAAAGGGCTGTCAGCGCGGTCTCGATATCGGCAAGCGCTGGCCCCAAGATCGCGAGAAGCCGGCGTCCTTCCTCGGTCGGGGCGGCGCTGCGGGTGGTGCGCGCCATCAATCGAAAACCAACGCTCCGTTCCAGCGCCGAGATCGCATGACTGACCGCCGAGGGGGCAATGCCGAGTTCTGCGGCGGCTGCGCGAAAACTGCCGTGTTGAGCCACGGATGCCAGCACCGCCAGTTGCGAAAGTTGAGTTCGGTTCATTGTTCGAATTTATAGATCAACACATGACGATTTACACCCATTTTCAGCATTGAGACTGAACCCTACATTGCGCTTGTCTGCTGTGTCGGTTCGAGCCGGCATGGTACATTCACATTTCAGGTTCACGTCCCAAAGGAGGCTGTCATCATGCAGTCACGCCGTCTCGGTTCCCTCACCCCCTCCGCCATCGGCCTCGGCTGCATGGGCATGAGCCATGCCTATGGCACCAATCTGGAGGAGGCTTCCGCCCAGGCGCTTATCGACCGCGCAGTCGAACTCGGCGTTACCTTCTTCGACACGGCCGAGGTATACGGTCCCTTCACCAATGAAGAACTGGTGGGCAAAACGCTCGGGCGGCACCGCGACAAGGTGCTGATCGCCACCAAGTTCGGCTTCACCATCGGCGATGCGGAAAAGGCGGGACGCCCTTCCGGGCTCGACAGCCGGCCGGAGCATGTCCGCGCCGTCGCAGAAGCGTCCCTGAAGCGGCTTGGCATCGATACGATTGATCTTTTCTACCAGCACCGCGTCGATCCTGATGTGCCGATCGAGGAGACGGTTGGGGCGATGGCAGACCTGGTGAAAGAGGGGAAGGTGAAGGCCCTGGGCTTGTCCGAAGCCAGTGCTGCAACTTTGCGTCGGGCCCATGCGACCCATCCGATTGCTGCCATCCAGAGCGAATACTCGCTGTGGACCCGCGACCCGGAAACGAACGGCGTTTTCGAGACCTGCCGCGAGCTAGGTATCGGCTTCGTTCCTTTCTCTCCGCTGGGGCGGGGCATGCTGACCGGCGCCTTGAAAGATCTGTCCAAGCTCGGTGCAAACGACTTCCGCCGGGGCCTGCCGCGTTTCGACCAGGAGAATTTCGACGCCAATCTGGCGCTGGTCACCGCTCTGGAAGCCATGGCCGCCGACAAGGGCGTCACAGCCGGACAGCTGGCACTGGCCTGGGTTCTGGCCCAGGGCGATTTCATCGTGCCGATCCCCGGCACCACCAAGATCGCCAATCTGGAAAGCAATGTCGCGGCGACCGCGATCACGCTCACACCTGACGAACTGACGGCGCTCGGCTCGATTGTCGCGCCCGAAAAGGTGGCCGGTGCTCGCTACAACGAAGCGATGTCGAAGATGGCTGGTCGGTAACGATCAGCCGCTGCCCGTCACGCTGCGGCGATAGGCAGACGGCGTCGTCCCGGTCACGGCCTTGAACATCCGTGTCAGATGGCTCTGGCTGCTGAAGCCGCAGATCGCGGCGATCTGAGCGATCGGTTCGCCGTCGGCCAGCATCTGCCGTGCGCGGTCGATGCGCCGGTGAAGGATGAAGCCGTGGGGTGAAACCCCACAGCTGATCCGGAACATCCGCTGCAGATGGAATTCGCTCAGATCTGCGATCCTCGCCAGATCCTGCAAGCTGATCGAGCTGTCGAGGTTGGCCTCGATATGGTCGATCAGCCGGCGGCGCATCACCGGTGCCAGTCCGCCGCGCAACGTGACCCGCTTTTCGCCGCCATAGCGCGGATCGCCGAAGAGATCGCCGACCACCGATACCAGCGCCTGCTCGGCCAGGAGCCTCTCGCCTGTGCGCGTCGCCCGCGCCAGCTGGCCCAGCGCGCCTGCGAGATGCGGTGCCTCGTCGAAGGTGGCCTCCGGGATCACCATCAGCCGCGCATCGCGATCAAAGGTCTCGGCAAACAACCGGCGCAATTCCTCGTCCGAGACATAGAGGTGGATGAATTCGAACCGGTCGGTGATTTCCCATTGCGAGGACGCACCCTGCGGCATGACGCAGAGCGCGCCGGGCCAGCCATGGATCGAGCCTGCATCCAGACGCCGCGTCCCGTCGCCGCCCTCCAGATAGCAGCTGAAGGTGTGGCCATCATTGCGCTCGTAGCTCATCCGATCATGGCTGTTGCGCCACAGGGCACTTGCCCGCCCCTGCCCCAGGTCGAGCGCATCCAGCCGCTCGGCGCGGGGCGAGGCGGATAGCGAACTGAAGACGGAAGAGGCGTGCAGCATTCGAAGGCCCAGATGATCAGAGGCACACTCTAGCGCAACCGCGCCTCGGCGGCACGGTCAAATCGGGTGTTTGCTCTCGCCTGGTCTATGTTCACCGCAAGATCGTGCAAGAACTCCGAAGTGTCGCGGCGCTAGGTGTCGTCCATCACCAAGGGACGCTCATGACCAACTTCCTGCTGTTTTCCTCCACCGTGCTGATCTGGGGCACGACCTGGATTGCCATTGCCCTGCAGATCGGTCCGGTGCCGGTTCTGGTCTCGGTGTTTTACCGCTTTGCCACCGCGGCGTTGATCTTTCTTGTCGTGCTCGTTGTCATGGGTCGCCTGAAGGTGCCGCCGCTGCGCCAGCAACCCTTCATCCTTGCCCAGGCGCTCTGCCTGTTCTGCTGCAACTTTCTCTGCTTCTATCACGCCGCAAGCTACGTCCCCTCCGGCCTGATCTCGGTCGTCTTCTCGCTGGCGACGATCTACAATGCCGTCAATGCCCGGATTTTCTTTGGCGACAGGATCAGCCCGCGCACGCTTCTGGCTGCTGCGCTCGGCGCCACCGGGCTGGTGCTGCTGTTCGGCATGGATATTCTGGTCAGCATGAATCCCGACAGTTGGAAGGGCATCGGCTTGTCTGCCCTCGGCACGCTTTTCTTCTCGCTTGGCAATATGGCGTCCCGGCGCAACAGCGCGGATGGCGTCCCGCCAATCACGGCCAATGCCTGGGGCATGAGCTACGGCGCTCTGACCCTGTTCGCCCTGATCCTCGGAACCGGAACTCCGATCGTAGCACCGCCGACCGCCACCTATCTCGCCGCCATGCTGTACCTCGCCGCCATCGGCTCCGTCGTCGGCTTCACCACCTATCTGATGATGGTCTCCCGCATGGGCTCACAAAAAGCCGCCTATGCGACCGTCCTCTTTCCCGTCGTGGCGCTTACGCTGTCGAGCCTGTTCGAGGATTATCACTGGACGCCACTCGGCGTGCTTGGCCTGATGCTGACGCTGGCCGGCAATGCTGTGATGTTTGCAAGGCTGCCGATGCGCCGTCCCGTGCTTGCCGCGGAAGCGGTCGATCTCAAGGGCTGATGGCGCGGGTCCCGACCCGGGAACGGCATGAGGGTGCCATTCTCCGGGAGCGGGCAGATTTCACGCGTCAGCCGGCGCAATCTGCGCTAAGAGAGGCCTCAACGCCTTGTCCAAAAAACTGAAAGCGCCCATGGCCCCACGTCTTCTTCCCGTGATCCGCCCTTGACCGGCCTTACCGACACCAAAGCACTTGAGCGGCTCGGTTTTTCCGCCTTCTTCACCGATCAGGTGACAGCGGAAGAAGCTGACCTTCTGGTTCGCCGCATTTCGTCCGTGCACCGTGACCGCCTCGACGCGATCGATCGCAGCGGTCCAGTTGCGATCGAGCTTCCGCCCAACAGTAATACGGCAGACTATGCCGTGGGCGACTGGGTCCTGGCCTCGCCCCATACCGGCCTTGTGGTGCGCCGGCTCGATCGCCAGACCGTGCTGCAAAGACGCACCGAAGGCGCCTTCGGCCAACAGCTGGCTGCCGCCAATGTCGATACGCTGTTCATCGTTACCTCCTGCAACGCGGACTTCAACGCCTCGCGGCTCGAGCGCTATCTGATCATGGCAAACGAGGCCGGCACGCGCCCGGTGATCGTGTTGACCAAGGCCGACATCGTGGATGATGCGTCCGTCTTTGCCGATGAGGCGAAGGCGCTGCAGCGCGACCTTCCTGTTGTCATCGTCAATGCCCGCACGCCCGAGGCCTTGGAACCTTTGAAGCCCTGGTGCGGGCCTGGCCAGACCGTTGCCTTGGTTGGTTCGTCCGGCGTTGGGAAATCGACGCTGGTCAACACGCTGGCCGGTCCGGATTCCGAAACCTCGCAGAAAACAGGTGCGATCCGCGAACACGATGCCAAGGGCCGTCACACCACGACGGCGCGCTCCCTGCACGTCGTCGCAGGCGGTGGCTGGGTGATCGACACACCGGGTATTCGCACGCTCTATGTCAGCGACGTGACCGACGGGATCGACACCCTTTTTGCCGAAATCACCGACCTTGCGCCGGATTGCAAATTCCGCGATTGCTCGCATTCCCACGAAAAAGGCTGCGCCGTGCAGGCCGCGATCAAGGATGGTTCGCTTGATCCGGCGCGCCTCGATCGCTGGCGCCAGTTACAGGCGGAGAACCGGGAACGCACGCCCGTCTACACAGGGCCGAAGGGCAACAAGACGCTGCGCAAGAAGAAGTATTGAGTTTTCGCCTCAGGCACCCCACATAGGGGTTCTGGACGACGCCCTTCGCACGCGTCGCGCTGGCTCCGCACTGCCGAGCCGCTTTTCCCCCGTTCAACGCGATATCACTGGCTTCGGCGTCCTGCCGGAGCGTTTTCGGATTGGAGACCATCATGGCAGACGACAAGAACACAGCCGTCCCGGCCCAGGCTTACGAAGCCATTCCCTTCGCCAAGAAGCATCGCATCTCGGTCGAAGACGCCAAGGAGATCCTGGCCAAGCATGGCACGGACCGCAAGTCCGCCGACAAGGAAGGCCGTCGCGTCAGCCTTTAAGGCCTGATGTGATAAGCCGCCTTCCGGTCCTTGGCCCTGAAGGATTACCAAGCCAGATCAAAAAAGCCCTTTCTCCGGAATAAGGAGAAAGGGCTTTTTCTCGTTTAGCATGGGCTGCCTGTCGCAACCGATCAGGCGCGTAGCGCACCACCCGTCGACTTCTCGACATTGCCGACGATCTTCTTCGTCAGCGCGTCGAAATCCTCGTCGGTGAGGGTCTTGTCGGTCGGCTGGATCAAAACCTCGATCGCCACCGACTTCTTGCCTTCGCCAACGGATGCGCCTTCGAAGATATCGAAGACATTGACGCCCGTGATCAGCTTGCGGTCGGCGCTGGTCGCCGCCTTGATGATCGCGCCGGCTTCGACGGCCTTTTCGACAACGAAAGCGAAGTCGCGCTTCACCATCTGGAAGGGCGAAAGCTCCAGCGCTGGCTTGGTGCGGGTCGCCTTCTTCTTCGGCTCCGGCAGGGCATCGACATAGATCTCGAAGCCGCAGAGCGTGCCGGAGACATCGAGCGCTTCCAGCGTCTTCGGGTGGAATTCACCGAAGGTGCCGAGAATGACCTTAGGGCCGGCCTTGATCGTGCCGGAACGGCCGGGGTGATACCATTCGGGGCCACCCTGCTCGATCTGCACATTGCTCATTGGAATGCCGCAGGCTTCGAGCACGGCGAGCGCATCGGCCTTGGCATCGAAGACGTCAACCGGCTTGCCGCCGCCCTTGGCGCTGTTCGACCAGGAGCGACCGGCACCGGCCATCGAGGCCGTGCCGCGACGCACGCCGCCAGCCACGCGACGCTGCGTCTCGGGCGTATCGCCTTCATAGGTGCCGGAGACTTCAAAGATGGCCACATCGCCAAAGCCACGGTCGGCATTGCGCTGGGCAGCCGTCAGCAGGCCCGGCAGAAGCGAGGGACGCATGTCCGACATGTCGGCGGCGATCGGGTTGACGAGCTTCAATGCCGGCTTGCCGCCGCCAAAGAGCGCAGCCTGATCGGCCGGAATGAAGGACCAGGTCACTGCTTCCATCATGCCGCGCGACGCGAGCGCCCGGCGGGCCGAGCGTGTGCGGATCTGCAGCGTGGTCAGGATCTTGCCGTTCACCGAGCCGGTCGGCGGCAGCGGCTCCGGCTTGATGTTGTCGACGCCATGCATGCGCATGACCTCTTCGACGAGATCCGCCTTGCCGTCGACATCAGGGCGCCAGGAGGGAACGGAGACCTTGGCGGCCTTGTCGTCGCCCGAGAGGATCTCAAAACCGAGGCCGGTCAGGATCTGGCGGGATTCGTCGTTGGAGACGGTAAGGCCCGTCAGCCGCTTCACTTCCGCGAAGGGGAAGTCGACGACCTTCTTTTCGTGGCCCTTATAACCTTCGACCTTGGCCGCTGCAGCCGTGCCGCCGCACATTTCAAGAACCAGCTCGGTCGTGCGCTCCAGACCCGGGATCATGTATTCCGGGTCTACGCCACGCTCGAAGCGGTAGCGCGCATCGGTGATGATGCCATGGGCGCGGCCGGTCTTGGCGATGTTGATCGGATCCCACAGCGCCGACTCGATCAGCACGTTGACGGTGTTTTCGTCGCAGCCCGAATGTTCACCACCCATGATGCCGCCGATCGATTCCGGACCGTTGTCGTCAGCGATGACGACGTTGTTCGGGTTCAGCTTGTAGGTGCGGGTGTCGAGCGCGAGGATTTCCTCGCCCTCCTTCGCCCGGCGAACCACCAGCGCACCCTTGACCTTGTCGGCGTCGAAGACATGCATCGGACGGCCCTGGTCGAAGGTCATGTAGTTGGTCACGTCGACCAGCGCCGAGATCGGACGCAAGCCAATCGACAGCAGGCGCTGCTGCATCCACTTCGGGCTCGGACCGTTCTTCACGCCGCGCACCAGGCGATAGGCGAAACCGGGGCAGAGATGGTCTTCGAGCTCCAGCTTGACCTCGACCGGAGTGTCACCCTCGACCTTGAATGTCGGTGCCTTCGGCGCCTTGAGCGTGCCAAGACCGGAGGCTGCGAGATCGCGGGCGATGCCGAAGACCGACGTGCAGTCCGGACGGTTCGGTGTCAGGTTGATCTCGATGACCGGATCGTCGAGGCCGGCATAGGACGCGAAGGAGGTGCCAACCGGCGCATCCTCAGGCAGATCGATGATGCCGTTGTGGTCATCGGAGATGTTGAGCTCCTTTTCGGAGCACATCATGCCATGGCTTTCGACGCCACGGATCTTGCCGACGGAGAGCGTGACATCAATGCCCGGCACATAGGTGCCCGGCCGTGCCAAAGCGCCGATCATGCCGGCACGGGCATTCGGCGCACCGCAGACGATCTGCACCGGCTTGCCGTCACCTGCGTCGACGGTCAGGACCTTCAGGCGGTCGGCTTCCGGATGCTTCTCGGCCGTCAGGATCTTGGCGATGACGAAGGGTTTGTAGGCCGCCTTGTCGTCGACGTCCTCAACTTCGAGGCCGATCGCCGTCAGGCGCTCGCAGATTTCCTCGAGCGAGGCGTCAGTTTCCAGGTGATCCTTGAGCCAGGAGAGTGTGAATTTCATGTGTCTATCTCCTTAAACGCTCAGACCGCCAAACAGCGTCGGCACGTCGAGCGGGCGGAACCCATAGTGGCTCATCCAGCGCACATCGGCGTTGAAGAAGTCGCGCAGATCCGGCATGCCGTATTTCAGCATGGCGATGCGGTCGAGGCCCATGCCCCAGGCGAAGCCCTGATACTCGTCCGGATCGAGACCACCGGCGCGCAGCACATTCGGGTGCACCATTCCGCAGCCGAGGATTTCCATCCAGTCCTTGCCTTCGCCGAACTTGACGATCGGGCCCGAGGAGCGATCGCACTGGATGTCGACTTCGAAGCTCGGTTCCGTGAACGGGAAGAAGGACGGGCGGAAACGCATGGTGACGCTGTCGACCTCGAAGAAGGCCTTGCAGAATTCTTCGAGGATCCAGCGCATGTGGCCGACGTTTGCGGTCTTGTCGATGACGAGGCCTTCGACCTGATGGAACATCGGCGAATGGGTCGCGTCCGAGTCCTGGCGATAGGTCTTGCCCGGGATGACAATGCGGATCGGTGGCTTCTGCGCCTCCATGGTGCGGACCTGCACAGGCGAGGTGTGCGTACGCAGCACCTTGCGCTCACCATTCTCGTCCGGTGACAAGAAAAAGGTGTCGTGCATCTCGCGGGCCGGATGACCCTCGGGGAAGTTCAGTGCGGTGAAGTTATAATAGTCGGTCTCGATATCCGGGCCTTCAGCAATCGAGAAGCCCATGTCGGCGAAAATCGCGGTGATCTCATCGACGATCTGGCTGATCGGATGGATGCGCCCGCGCTCGGCCGGCGAGGAGCGCACGGGCAGCGACACGTCCAGCGTCTCGGCCTTCAGGCGCGCGTTGATCGCGGCATCCTTCAAGGCGCTCTTGCGCGCCGTGATCTCGTCGGTGACTTCGGTCTTCAGCGCGTTGATCGCTGCCCCCCGGGTCTGGCGCTCTTCCGGCGTCATCGAACCCAGCGTCTTCAGGAGTTCGGACACAGAACCCTTCTTGCCGAGGGCGGCCACACGCACGGCCTCGATTGCCGGCTCGTCGCCGGCTGCGGCGATCTCCGCCAGAAGCTGTACCTTCAATGCGTCTAGTTCAACCATCTTGTCCTGCCTTGGCGATGTTCGAGCCCTCTGCCGCACCCAGCGGAGCCCTTGTCAGAAATTCTGTTGCCATGATGAAGCGTCGCAGATCACTACCCATGTGAACGCGGCCGATCAACCGGGCGAGCGGCAAAATTCGGCCGATCACACGTGTCAGGCCGCGCAATTCGCGCAGGGCCGGTGCCGGCGCATGCTGCGACCACGCTTCTAGCGCCTGCGGGCATGTCCGGTGCGGCTCAATCGCCACAGAGGACACGACGAGGAAGTAGAGCAGCACGTCCCGCGCCTGCGCCATTGGAAGCGGCATGGCCGAGGCCGGGTCTTCTTCGAAATCCATGAAGCCGACCTCGCCGTCACGGAGGAAGAAATCGCGAACATGCGGACGGCCGTGACAAAGGCCATTGGCATGGACGCGGCCCAGCGCCTCCGCCGCCTGCACCAGCAACGCATCATGGGCCGCCGGATCCTCCTGTCGCAAGACCTTGAGCCGATGCGCGAGCGTCAAGCCCGCATCGTCCATCACCATGGCCGTTTTCGATGCATAAAGCACCGTCGGCACGGGAAAACCCTTGGCGGCGAAAGCCTTCATTCGTGCCATTTCCCGCGCCTGCATCGCCTCTGGTGCAAGCTGCGGCGAAGGACGAAGGTAGGGAATTCTCAAAAGGGCAGCGGCCAAGCCCTGCAGGGGAACGAGGACGGGCAGAACCTTGCTGCCCTGGCGCTTGATCCACAGGCGGCCGCGCGGAAGGTCAAGACATTGCACCCTGCCGTCACTTGAGACGAGGGCTCTCAGGACTTCAGCGATTTCGTCGTCGGTTAGCTCGGCGCCACTTGTCAGCGCACCAAAACTTTCACCCAGATAGGCCATCTCCAACCCCTGCCACCCTTGCGGCATAAGAAAAACCCGCGCTGGTTTCGCCAGCGCGGGTTTCCCAAAATAATCGATAAAGTTCGGGAAGCGCTGGCTTACTTGACCGCGCTTTCAAACTCGTTCGCAGTGCCGGCATCCTTGAGGTATGCGAGCGCCTTCTTGGCAGCTTCGACCAACTTGCCGAAAGCAGCCGCCTCATGGATGGCCATGTCGGACAGGACCTTGCGGTCGACTTCGATGCCAGCCTTGTTGAGGCCGTCGATGAAGCGGCCGTAGGTCAGGCCGTGTTCGCGAACAGCAGCGTTGATACGCTGAATCCACAGAGCGCGGAAGTTGCGCTTGTTGACCTTGCGGTCGCGGTAAGCGAACTGCTTGGAACGATCGACGGCAGCCTTTGCGGCCCGGATCGTGTTCTTGCGGCGGCCGTAGAAGCCCTTGGCTGCCTTGAATACCTTGTTGTGCTTGGCGCGGGAAGTTACGCCACGTTTTACGCGTGCCATGTCATGATCTCCTTAATTGTCCAACAGCGAATGGGTCTCAGAGACCGTTCGGCAGGTAGTTCTTGATGACCTTCTTGCCGTCAGCTTCAGCCAGAACCATCGTACCGCGTGCGTTGCGAATGAACTTGTTGGAACGCTTGATCATGCCGTGGCGCTTACCAGCGCCGGCCGCGAGGACCTTGCCGGTTGCGGTGATCTTGAACCGCTTTTTGGCGGAGGATTTCGTCTTCATCTTGGGCATTTTGCTACTCCATTGTTCTTGTATCGAAACAGGCTGACGAATGCCCGTTTTCAAGCATAAAGAACGGCCACGGCATGCCCTGCCGGACCGTTCGGACGGGGGCTTATAACCGCGAAGCCCATAAAGCGCAACGGGTCACACGCCTGAATCTTGAGCTTTGGCCTTCAGGTGCGGGCCGGAAGCGTCAGAGATATGCGCAATCCACCGATCGGCGCCCTCAGAATTGCGATCTGCCCGCCATAGGCGGCGAGAATTTCGGCGGTGATGGCAAGGCCAAGCCCCGTCCCTTCACCCTCTTCCAGATGAACCCCTCGCGTGACGATTCCGGCCAAGGCAGCCTCATCCACACCTGGTCCGTCATCATCGATATCGAACCGAACCGTATCACCCGTTTCAGCCTGGCGCGTCGCCTTGATGGCGATCAGCGAGTTTGCGAAGCGCGTGGCATTGTCGAGAACATTGCCCAGAGCCTCAGCAAGATCGGCCGGATCCATTTCCACCATCAGCCCTTCATCGATCGAAACACTCCAGGCAATGCCGCGCGGAACCGTGACCGGCTGCAGGACGGAGACGAGCTTTCCGGTCAGCAGAGCGAGATCGGTCTGGGTCATCTGCTCCACGCCGAGACGCGCCGACTGCAATTGGCGATCCGCCCGCTGGCGGATCAATTCCACCTGCTGGCGCACCAGCAGGCGGTCGCGGTCGGAAAAATTGTCAGCGAGCTGTGAGAGCACGGTCAGGGGCGTTTTCAGGCCATGGGCAAGGTCACTGGCGCGCGCCCGGGCCCTTGCAATCGCCGTCTCGCGATCCTTGAGCAGATGATTGAGTTCTCCAACCAGCGGCATCAATTCGCTCGGCCCCTCGCCCGTTACCTGGTCGGCAAGGCCGGAGCGAACGCGGGCGACGGCGCTTTGCAGCCTCCACAGCGGCGCCAGCCCGACCGCCACCTGAAGGACCGCTGCACAGATCAGAACGCACGCGGTCAGAACCAGCATGGCCCAGAGCGAGCCATGATAGTCGGCGAGCGCCTGATCGATCATCTTCCGATCGAAGCCTGCCAGAATGGTGAAGGTGAGCGGTCCACTGCTCGTTTCGAGGACGACCTCCCGCTCCTCCACCAGAACTGCGTCGCCATCCGGCCCCACCGCCTCGCAGAAGCCGTAGGGACCCGGCGGGATATCACCAGCAGGCAATTCGATATCCCACAGCGATCGCGACTGCAGCACCTCTCCGCTTGCCGGTCTGACTTGCCAGTAGAGACCGCTGCCGGGCAGATCGAAACGCGGATCACTCGGCTCGGCCGATAGCGAAAGGCCGTTTTTCCCGACCTCCAGGCTCGCCGCCAACTGATCGATGATCGCCGACATGTCGGCGCGGTAACGATCGGCGACATAGCTGGAAAAGACACGACTGAGCCCAAAGCCAACCAGCAGAAGCGCAAAGGCAACCGCAAGGACCGCCGCGACCAGCAGGCGCAGGCGCAGCGATCGGATCATGCTCCCTCACCGATCAAGGTATATCCGAACCCCCGGCGTGTCGCGATGGCGCCGGGATGCGTCTTGCGGCGGATCCTGGCGATCATCGCCTCCACGGCATTGCGGGCCGCATCATCGTCACGGCCCTGGACCTGACGTGCAATCTCCAGCGGATCGAAGACGCGGCTTGGTTCGGCAATCAGCAGCGCCAGCAGGCGGTATTCAAGCGGCGTCAGTTCGATCGGCCGGCTCTCGAAGGTGACACGCCGGGCGGCGTCATCGAGCACAAAGGCTCCGGCCGTTACAGTTGCCTTTGCCCGGCCACCGGCACGGCGCAGCAAGGCCTTGAGCCGGGCGATCAGCTCTTCACTGCGGAACGGCTTGGGCAAATAATCGTCGGCCCCGGCCTCGAAGCCGTCCACCCGCTCCATCCAGGAGCCTCGCGCCGTCAGAACGAGCACCGGCGTTTCCACACCTGATGCCCGCCAGCGTTTCAGGATCGATAGGCCATCCATGCCCGGCAGCCCGAGATCGAGAACGATCGCCGCGTAGTCGCCGGTCTCGCCTTCCGCCCAGACTTCCGGGCCTGTTTTGACATGCTGAACGAAGTAACCCTCCGCCTCCAGCTTGCCCCGGGTGTGATCGGCGATGGTCTGGTCATCTTCGGCAAGCAGAAGGCGCATGCGTCACCATCCGAACAGATTGAGTTTCCGCCCCGTCGAAGCATCGAGCTTGATGGTTTTGACACGCGGACCGTTTTGCATCTTGAAGGTATAGTAGGGCTTTGCGGACTTTAAATTCAAGTCGACGGAGATCACCCTTCCGGAGTCGATCGCCTCGACCTTTTTCAGGATCTCGCGAAGCGGGAGGATACGACCGTTCTCGACGGCTTCGCGCAGCCGCTGGCGGTCCTTCCCGCTGCCGGAGCGACCAGACGAACCGCTGCCATTGCCGCTGCTGTCGTCCTCGTCGTCATCCTCCGCGTCGTCGTCGCTGTCATCATCCCCGTCATCGCTGCCACTGCTGTCACCCCCGTCGTCACCATCATCATCATCGTCGTCGTTGGAACTGCCGGAGTTGTCGCTATCTTTGCCGCTGTCGCTGTCGTTGTCGTCGTCTTCTCCATCTTTCGCCATGGCGACAGGCACGCTGCCCGGTCCGGCCAGGCAGGTCGCGCTCAACAGCAGCACTAGGAAAAGACGACGGTCCATATTCACTCTTCAACACCACAAGACACATTAGCGCGCGTTGGTTGCGCCGCCAACTCAGAAAGAGCATCCCCGCCCGGCGGAGCCGGACGGGGGCGGAACGACGGGGGGCACCCGCGGCGGATCGGGTTCGCCGTCCCGGTAAAGGGTCAGGGAGCGGGAATGACCGTCACCCCTGTCAGGGTGCCCTTCGGCGCGCGCAACTTGATTTCCTTCTGGCCATGCTCTTCCTCAACTTCGAAGCCGAGGCGCTTGCCATTCTGGTCCACGGGAATCATCGAGCCGCTCAAAAGCCCCTGCAGCTGTCCTTCGTTGACGATCAGACGGATTTCGTCGCGATCACCGCCACGGCCGCGGCCCTTGCGATCGTCGCTATCATCATAGGCGTCGTCATAGTCATCATCGGAATCGTCCGAGCTATCATCGTCGTCGTCATCATCCGAGCTATCGTCGTCATCGTCGTCGTCGGAATCGCGGCCCGAGCTGTCATCGTCATCATCGTCGCTATCGTCGTCGCTGCTGTCGTGACCGCCGCCGCCGCCACTACCACCACCGCTGTCATCGTCACCGTCATCACCGTCGTCATCGCCGCCACGGGCTTGCGCCTGCTGATCGACATAAGCCGACAGCGATCCAGGCAACATGTCGCCGGCAACCGGAACAAGGGTAAGGGCTATCAGGGCGGTGCTCGATACGAGCAAGGCGCGTCTCAATGCTGTCGTCATGGTGCAGATCCTCCAGGTCTCTTGGTGAAGTCCTTCCGTGAAGTCCTTCGATGGAGTGATCATGCCTCAAAGCCCCTGACAGACCAGCTTTGGCGGCAGTCAGCATTCTGTCAGCAAAAACGGGAATCGCGGGCATGAAAAAGCCGCCTCGAAGGCGGCTTGATCGGGACCGGACTGAAACAGTCGGTTCAGCGGGGTGCAAGCACCATCATCATCTGACGGCCTTCGAGCTTGGGCTCGGCTTCCACCTTGGCAATGGTCAGGGTGTCTTCCTTGACCTGAAGCAGAAGCTTCATACCGAGTTCCTGGTGCGCCATTTCGCGGCCACGGAACTTCAGGGTCACCTTGACCTTGTCACCTTCTTCAAAGAAGCGGTTCATCGCCTTCATCTTCACCTCATAATCATGGGTGTCGATGTTCGGGCGCATCTTGATTTCCTTGACCTCGACGATCTTCTGCTTCTTGCGTGCTTCAGCCGCCTTCTTCTGGTTGGCGTATTTCAGCTTGCCGAGATCGAGGATCTTGCAGACCGGAGGCTCCGCATTCGGAGAAATCTCGACCAGATCCAGGCCGGCCTCTTCCGCCATGCGCAGTGCCTGATCCGTCGGCACGACACCGAGGTTCAAGCCCTCTTCATTGATCAGCTGGACTTTCGGAATGCGGATTTCTCGGTTGGAGCGCGGCCCGTCCTTCACGGGGGCATCGGTCTTGAACGGTCTGCGAATGGTCGTGGTCTCCTTAAAAATTACCAGAATGCCGCCGGATAGCCCGCGCGCACGCACGTTTCATGGCTATGTGATATCTGCAGCGATAGTGTCAATAGCACGCTTCCGAAAGAAAATCACCTGTTGTCCGCGTCCTGGCGAATGTGTTTTACAACCGGCGACACAAAGGAGCGAAAGATGAGCCACAGCGCGAACATCCTGGCCGAGACGACGATCACTGTCGGCGCAGCAGAAGAAGCCCGCGATATTGCCACGATCACGCGGATCGGCAACGCGGACAAGCCGGCCCTCGTCTGGCTCGGCGGCTACCGATCCGACATGTCGGGCACGAAAGCGATCGAGATGGATGCGCTGGCCGGCGAACAGGGATTGTCCGCCATCCGCTTCGATTATTCTGGCCATGGCGTCTCCGGCGGCGAGTTTGTCAAGGGCACGATCTCGCGCTGGACTGAAGAAGCCATCGCCGTGATTTCCGCCTCCGGTCAGAAAAGCGTCGTGCTCGTCGGCTCGTCGATGGGCGGATGGATCGCACTGCGCGTCATCCAGGAGGCCCGTCGTCGCGCGCTCGGCTTCAGCGTCACAGGCCTTGTCCTGATTGCTCCAGCCCCTGATTTCACCAGTGATCTCATCGAGCCGCATCTGACAGAGGCCGAGCGGCAATCGCTGACCGACCGGGGCTATTTTGAAGAGCCGTCCGAATACAGTTCCGAGCCGAACATCTTCACCCGGGCACTGATCGAGGATGGTCGGCAGAACAGGGTCTTGACCGACCTCATCGAGACGGGCTGCCCAGTGCATATCCTTCAGGGCATGAAGGATCCTGACGTGCCGCATAGCCATGCGTTGAAGCTGATGGAGTTCCTTCCGCTCGATAACGTGGTGCTGACCCTGATCCGCGATGGCGACCATCGCCTGTCACGGCCGGAAGATATTGACCGCATGCGGGCCGCAATTCTGTCACTGATTTAGGTCTCCGGCCACCTAAACCCTAAGAATGTCAGGGTTTTCCCGTCAGGTTGAGAGGCGAACCACAGGCCCCTCGTTAGAAGTGTCGCATTTTAACCATACTGCGGGAATTGCAGCGGTGAGACTCATTGCTGCCGTTGACTTGCATCGCCTGTCCACCTTAACGTTTTGTTAAGGATACGAGGGGACAGGTTCATGAAGAACGGGTCACGCGCCATCATGGCGCTCGTGGTTGCCGCTGCGGTTTTGGCTCCAGCCAGTGCTGGCTTTTCCGCATCGAGTGCACCGCTGTCGATGATCACGGGCCACGTGACATCGCAGCCGATTGGTCACTACGAGTTCTGCCAGTCCTATCAGGACGAGTGCGCCATCCGCACCCGTTCCAGCATGCCACCCAAGGTCACCGAGCATGGCTGGAAGATGCTTCACCGGATCAACAACGAGGTCAACAGCAGCATCATCCCGATGACTGATCTCGAAATCCACGGCAAGGAAGAGTTCTGGACCTACCCCGTGCTGGCCGGTGACTGCGAAGATTTCGCGCTTCTCAAGCGCAAGAAGCTGGTCGAGGCCGGTTTCTCTCTTGCCGATCTCTTGATCACCGTTGTTCGCAAGCCCGATGGCGAAGGCCATGCCGTGCTGACCGTTCGCACGCAGTCCGGTGACTTCGTGCTCGACAACCTGAACGACGACGTGAAGCTGTGGACCGAAACGCGCTACACTTTCCTCAAGCGTCAGTCGAGCACCGATACTGGTCGCTGGGTGACCATCGAGAACGGCAGCTCCGACGTTCTGGTCGGCGCTCTGCGCTGACAGGCGCCGCTCATCTCACCTTGCGGCCGGCTTTGCCACGGCCGCAAGGGTGGCAATTGCGCCCAAAGAAACGCAAGCAGCCACGAGGATGCAGGCAATGGCTGCGACCGCGCCCGAGACCTCATTCAACCAGATCACCGTGACAGGCGCGACGGCGGATAAAACGATGCGCGCCGAGGCGAGGATGCCGGTCCGCCGTCCATAACCGGCCGCGCCGAAGTAGTGCAGCGGCAGCACGCCGCGCGCAATTGACGTCAGCCCCTGGCCGGCGCCGTAAAACAGCGCAAAGGACAGGGCGAAGGCAGACAATGGCCCCATCAGCGCGCCGCCGAGCAGAAGCGTCAAGCCCAATGCCATGGCAGCTGCCGCAACGACGGCGGTGACAGGCGGCGAGAAGAGGTTTCGGCGGACATAGCCGAGCAGGCGCGCGGCGACCTGGCTCGGGCCGATCAGGCTTCCCGCCAGCGTGGCCACCGTCGCCTCGTAGCCGAGACTGTCGAGCAGCACCAAAAGGGTTGCCCCAACGGCCGAGACCACGAAGCCCCCGGCGGCAAACGCGACCGCCATCAGAACCATCGCCTGCCGGCCATTGTCGGGCACGCTGTCAGCGACGGCTTCCACTTGACCGGATACGTCCTGGCGGTCGGTTCGCCTCTGCGGCAATGCGAGATGGATCGGCAGCGCGATTGCCACATTCATCACCGCCAGCGCGAAATAGATCTCGCGCCAGGTGATCTGCGTCAGCAGCCATTGCAAGAGCGGCCAATAGATGGTGGAGGCAAAGCCCGCGATCAGGGTGACGAGGGTGATGTGCGCGCGCGCCTCTCGTCCGTGGATCTGGGCAAGGGCGGCAAACCCGGCCTCGTACTGAACGGCAAGCGCAATGCATTCGGCCGCCACGGCCAGAACCATGAAGTGGCCGGCATTCTGCATCAACCCCAGAAGGGTCAGCACCGCCGCCGCCGCCAAGGATCCGAGACTCAGCACGATCCGCGCACCGACATGATCGACCAGCCTGCCAAGCGGCGATGCAACGACAGCGCCTGCCAGCAGGCCGGCGGAAAAGATGCCAAAGACAAAGCTCTCGCCCCAGCCAAATTCCCGGGCAATTTCCGGGGCGAGCACAGAGAAGGAGTAATAGAGCGTCCCATAACCGATGGTCATGGTGACGCCGAGGCCGATGGTCGAGGGGGAAAACTTCATGCTCCCCCTCTATGCGGTTCAGATTGCAGCTTCGTGAAGCCTGCATGAGCAGATCATGCCTGCGCACCCGCAAACAGAAACGGCGCTGCGCTAACCCTGCCCGATCAGCACACCCGCCGCCAGCACCAGCGAACCGCCGAGCACCACCTGCATAGCCGCCCGCCAGAAGGGCGTCTCCATGTAACGGTTCTGGATGAAGGCAATTGCCCAGAGCTCGAAGAAGACGATGATCGCCGCAGTGATCGTCGCCGTCCAGAAATGCGGGATCAGGTAGGGCAGCGCGTGGCCGAGACCGCCGAGCGCCGTCATGATGCCGGAGGCCAGGCCCCGCTTGACGGGAGAACCGCGTCCCGACAGCTTGCCATCGTCATGGGCGGCTTCAGTAAAGCCCATGGAAATGCCGGCACCGACGGAAGCGGACACGCCGATCAGAAAGGTCGACCAGGTGTCGCCGGTGGCAAAGGCAGCCGCAAAGATCGGGGCGAGCGTCGAAACCGAGCCGTCCATCAGACCCGCCAGACCGGGCTGGACATAGGTCAGGATGAACTGCCGTCTGACGCCCTCATCCTCTTCGGACTTCGCATCCTCGGACAGGTGTTTTTCGGTCACCATACCCGCGACCTGCTCATGGCCCTGTTCGGCCAGAGCCAGATCTCCGAGCAGCTTGCGAATGCCGGCATCCGAGGTTCGCTGGGCGGCCGCGATATAGAAGCGATAGGCGCCCTGCTCCATCGCTTCGGCTTCCGTCCGGATTTGGTCGAGTGTCAGGTTCTTGCGCAGCCAATCCGGCTTGCGCTCGTAGAATCCGCGCACATGTTCGCGACGGATCAGCGGGATGCGTTCGCCGAAATGCTCACGGTGCATGTCGATCAGCATGTTGCGATGGGCATGCTCGACCTCCGCCATATCCTCGAAGACCTTGGCCGATTGCGGCGCCGTTGAGCGCAACTGGTCGGCATAGGCGAGATAGATGCGCGCATCATCCTCTTCGGAGGAGATGGCGAGACCCAGCATTTCCTGCTCGCTGAGGCTGTCGAAGTCGCGCTTGGCGCCAGAAAGGGAAAGACCGAACATCCACAAATATCCAATTTAGAATTATTCTAAAGATAGATCCGATTGCGGTTTGGATCAAGATGCCGCATGGACCATTTGCGACAGAGGCGGCATGAGACGTTTGCCCAGCGTTCACGAGGCGATTTGACATGACAACGGAAATGACCGGCCGCGCTGCCCATCGGGCGGAGATTACCGCACGTGCCGCTGCGGACATGGCCGCCATGGGGGTCGACCCCGCATTTATCGACCTGTTGGTTGAGACCTTTTACGGGCATATCCGCCAGCATGCCTCGCTTGGCCCGGTTTTTGAGGGGCGCCTTGCGGGCCGCTGGCCAGATCACATGGTCAAGATGAAGGCCTTCTGGGGCTCTGTCGCCTTCAAGACCGGCGCTTATGGCGGCAAACCGGTTCAGGCGCATCATGGCGTGGACGGCATGGCGGAAGGGCTCTTCCTGGAGTGGTTGCAACTCTTTTCCGACACCTTGTCGGAGGTCGGTGCAAGCGAGGCGGCGCATGCCTGGTTCCTGACCAGCGCCGAGCGCATTGCCAAAAGTCTCGTTCTCGCCCTCTTCTACAATCCCGCCCTGGATGATCCCTCCTTGAAGAGCAGCCGGTAAGCATCGTTGCGCAGCAAGCTTCCCCAGCGCAACAAATCGCAAGTGAAAACGTCTTTTCGGACAACAAAAAACAAGCCAAGCGGCCTTGCGCTCCAAGGCGCGTGTCTTTAGACCCGCCGGCGGGAGCGGGGGAGATTATGTCACGACAGATCAAGGCAAGAACATCATGAATCGCCGTCAATTCTTCCAGAAAGCCGGGATTGCCGGCGTCGGAGCCGCTGCGCTCGCAGCCCCTGCCATCGCCCAGGAAAATCCCAAGATCACCTGGCGCCTCGCCTCGTCCTTCCCGAAGAGCCTCGATATCATCTTCGGGGCTGCGACCGATATTGCCGAAAGCGTGTCCAAGGCAACCGGTGGCCAATTCGAAATCCAGGTCTATGCCGCCGGCGAAATTGTACCGCCGCTGCAGGTCGCGGACGCGGTCGGCGAAAACACGATCGAAATGGGACATACCTGCTCATACTACTATATCGGCAAGGACCCGGCGTTTGCGCTCGGCACGGCCGTTCCCTTTGGCCTCAATGCCCGTATGACCAACTCCTGGCTGACCGCCGCTGGCGGCAATGATCTGCTCAACGAATTCCTCGCAGGCCACAAGCTGTATGCGCTGCCGGCCGGCAATACCGGTGCCCAGATGGGCGGCTGGTATCGCAAGGAAATCAAGACGATCGACGACCTCAAGGGCCTGAAGATGCGCATCGCGGGCCTGGCCGGCGAAATCATGCAGAAGGTCGGCGTCACGCCGCAGCAGATCGCAGGTTCGGACGTCTATCCGGCGCTGGAAAAGGGCACAATCGACGCCACCGAATTCGTCGGCCCCTATGACGACCTGAAGCTCGGCTTCTACAAGGTCGCGCCGTACTACTACTACCCGGCATGGTGGGAAGGCGGTCCGGTCGTGCATGCCTTCTTCAACCTGGAAAAATTCAACTCGCTGCCGGAGAGCTACAGGCGCATCCTGACCGATGCCTGTGCTGCGGCCAACGCCCGCATGCTCGCCCGCTACGACGCCTCGAACGCGGCTGCCCTTCGCGAACTCGTTGCCGGTGGCGCACAGCTGCGCGCCTTCTCCTCCGACATCCTCGACGTCTGCCACAAGGCCGCGAAGGAGACCTATGCGGATCTCTCGGCAAAGAACGAGTGGTTCAAGAAGCTCTATGACAGCCAGCAGGCTTTCAAGCAGGACGCCTATCTCTGGTCCCAGGTCGCCGAATACAGCTTCGATACCTATCAGATGATCCAGCAGCGTCAGGGCACGCTCTGACGTCTTTGCCATAACGCGACGCCAGCGACGCCCCGGCCAAAGGTCGGGGCGTTTTCGTTCGTTACACTATCTGTACTGGACGTCCACGGTCACAGCGGCGCATGATGGAGGCTGGAGACCATCATGGTGAGTGACGGGTACAATCAGTTCTGTCCGGTGGCCAAGGCCTGCGAGGTGCTGGAACCCCGCTGGACCCTGCTGCTGCTTTCGGAAATGTGGTCCGGTTCGACCCGGTTCAACGAGATCCGTCGCGGCGTGCCTGGTATGTCGCCGACATTGATGTCGAAGCGACTGCGCGAAATGGAGCATCGCGGCCTTGTGGTTCGCCTGAAGCATCCCGAGACGGGCGAGATCAATTACCGAACCACCGCGGTGGCGGACGAGCTGGAGCCGATCGTGCGGGCGCTCGGCCAATGGGCGCATCGCAACATCGATGCGGACGTGACGCTGGAAAAGCTCGATGCCCGCCTGTTGATGTGGAACATGCGCCGGAAGATCAATCCGGCATCCCTGCCCGCTTCGCGTCGCAGCGTCATCTGCTTCATCTATCCGGAACTGCCGCGCGACGAGCAGAGCTACTGGCTCTTGTGCAAGCCGGGCAATCCCGTCGATCTCTGCTCCTCCGATCCCGGACACGACGTCGATCTCTTCGTGACAGCCGATCTCAAGGCTCTGACATCCGCATGGATCGGGCTTTCGAGCCTCGGCGCCGAAATCGCGCGCAACAAGATCACCCTGGTTGGCGATCCGTCGATGGCAGCCACGATCGGCTCCTGGATGGTGCGCAGCTCTTATGCCACAGCACCGCTCTGACGGTCCTTTTTCTGTACCGGCAGCACTACAGTTCCTACACTGGCGCCGGATAGACCCAGCCGCAACACTCCTCCTTCCAACAGAAGGAGAAAGACCATGCAGACTGTAGCCATGACCCCAGCGCCCGTTGCCGCGGCTCCCATACCCGACCTGGTCGCGTTGAAAACCCGCCAGCAGGGTGCCTGGGCATCGGGCAACTATGCCGTTGTCGGCACAACCTTGCAGATCGTCGGCGAAACGCTCTGCGAGGCGCTCGACCTGCGATCCGGCGAGCGCGTGCTCGATGTCGCCGCCGGCAATGGCAATGCGACGCTCGCGGCCGCCCGCCGCTTTGCCGTGGTCACCTCGACCGATTATGTCCCAGCGCTCCTTGAGCGCGGCCGCGCTCGCGCCGAGGCGGAAGGCTTGAAGGTTGCCTTTCAGACGGCCGATGCCGAGGCCCTGCCCTTCGAAGACGAAACCTTCGACGTGGTCGTGTCCACCTTCGGCGTCATGTTTACGCCGAACCAGGATCAGGCCGCCCGGGAGATGGTGCGCGTCTGCCGTCCGGCAGGCCGCATCGGCATGGCCAACTGGACCCCGGATGGCTTTATCGGCCAGTTATTCCGCACCATCGGCCAGCATTTACCGCCACCGCCCGGCGCACGCTCTCCGGCTTTGTGGGGAACAGAGGCCCACCTTGAGATCCTGTTTCCAAACGCCCGCGAAATCACTGCGCAGCACAAGGCCTTCACTTTCCGCTATCGTTCACCCGCCCATTGGTTGGAAGTATTCCGCACCTGGTATGGCCCCGTGCACAAGGCTTTCGCCGCCTTGCCGGAAGACGGCCAGTCAGCCCTGGCGCAAGAACTCCTGGCGCTGATCACCCGGTTCAACCGGGCAACCGACGGGACCATGGTCGTGCCGAGCGACTATCTCGAGGTCATCGTGACCAAGGCTTGAGGCCAAGCGGAGGCACCGCTCGGCAGCGGGGCCTCCCAATCAACACGGCGCAAAGCTCAGGCTTCCAGACCCTTCAGCATGTTGGCCACGTTGAGCCCGATCTCGGGCACGCCGTAGCCGCCCTCCAGCAGGGTCAGCACCGGAATGCCGCTTTGGGCGATCATCTCGCCCATCCGGATATAGTCGTCGGATTTGAGCTTGAAGAAGCTGATCGGATCCTTCTCGAAGGTATCGACGCCTAGCGAAACCACGATGGCTTCAGCACCATAGGCCCTGATGCGCTCCAGGCTGTGGGCGAGCGCCTTGGCCCAGACGTCCCAGGGCGTGCCGCGCGGCAGCGGATAATTGGCGTTGAGGCCCTCGCCTTCGCCTTCACCGGTTTCATCGGCATAGCCCAGGAAATAGGGGAAGGCATCCTGCGGCTCGCCATGCAGCGAGGCAAAGAAGATGTCGCCGCGCTGATAGGTGATGTCCTGGGTGCCATTGCCGTGGTGGAAGTCGACATCCAGGATCGCGACTTTCTTGGCACCCTGATCGAGGAGGCTCTGTGCGGCGACAGCGGCATTGTTGACGAAGCAATAGCCGCCGAAGAGGTCGCGGCCTGCATGATGGCCGGGCGGGCGGCAGAGCGAGAAGGCAAAGCGGTTGCCCGCATTCAGCCAGTCGGCCCCCGACAGCGCCACATCCATCGAGGCGATCGCGGCCTCGTAGGTGCCCTTGGAAATCGCGGTTTCCGCCGAATTCGTGTAATAGCCGAGCGCCCCGTCGATATTCTTGGGCACGCGCGCCGTCTGACTGCGGCGACAGGGAAAGGAAGTGGGAATGGCCTCGCCTTCGAACCCATGGGCCTCCCAACGGTCCCAGCACGTGCGCAGGAAGTCGAGATAGCCGGCGTCATGCACCTTCAGTGCCGTTTCAAGACCGTGGTCGGCTGGCGCATGCACATCCGTGAACCCGGCTTCCTGGACACCCGCCAACACCCATTCGGCGCGGAACGGCCCCTCGAAGGGCTTGACCAGCAGGCCGCCATGCAGCTCCGTCTTGGCATCGCGAAGCTTGTGTTTTTCGGAATAAAATACGCGCATGTTCGGCTCACCCTCATTTGTCCTTGAGGCGAAGGTAGCCCCGACGCGCAGCATCGGACAAGACGAAAAAGGCGGCTTTTCTGGTCGCTTGACCAGAAAAGCCGCCCCTTACCCCCGGCCCCCGCCGAACTTGGCTATTCTTTCAGATTGATCTGCTCGGTCTGGCCACCTTCGCAGGTGTAGCAGCAGTCTTCGCAGGTCTCGGCATTCTCCGGACCCACGCCCCAATAGGTCTGCTTGTCGCCTTCGATCCAGGCGCCATAGCAGATCTTCTCGCCCTCTTCGCAGGACAGCGGGATCTGCTTGGTTTCGCCATCATTGAGATAGAAGACCTGGTTGTTGCCCGGCCACACATAGTCGCGGTCCTGGCTGTAGAGCTCAACCTCGACGGCGTTCGGATGATCGTTGCGCATCACGAAGGTCACGTCTGCGGCCATGGCCGGTGCGGCCACAAGAAGACTGGTCAAAATGACAAAACGTTTCAGCGCCATGAGATTCCCCCGCCTCTTCTCATGTGCGAGCCTGCCTCGCACCTCTTGGGGATGAGTTAGCATATCGCGAGAAGATGGAAAGTGTTCGGCACGGACGTTTTTTGGGCGCGGTTCTGACGTCTTCAGGCCGGGGCCGCGTCAAGGCGCTTGTAGAAAACCACGGTGTCGCAATAGCGACCATCGGGAAAGAGGGCATAGTCTGGAATGATGCCCGAACGCTGCCAGCCGAGCTTCTCGTAAAGGCTTTCAGCCAGCTCGCCCCTTGCCGTGTCGAGCACCAGCAGCCAACGGCCCGCCTCCTTCGCACCGGCCTCCGCTGCCGCCATCAGGGCCTTCGAGAGACCAAGGCCGCGGGCCTTGCGATGGACGAGAAGTTTCATCAGGTCACCGCGATGTGGCTGGTTCGGCTTCTGGGCAAACCCCACCTGCACCGTGCCAACGAGCCGGTCATCGACGAAGGCGCCGTAGAGCAAGACCTCCCCTCGACGCACACCACCCGCCACACCGCGCCAGAAGGCCTCGCCATCGGCTGGCTGCAAGGGCGGCATGAAGCCGACAGAGGCATTGTCCTCGACGCAATCAGCAAGCACATCCTTGAGCGCCTCCAGGTTTTCCAGGGCTTCAGTCTCAGAGAGCAGGCGAATATCAGGCATGGGCATGGTCCTGTGCGGCATATCCAATGGATGAATTTCAGGGGCCGAGCGCAATGACAACGGCATAGCGCGCGGGGCGATCGGTTGGGTTGCGATAGGCTTTGACGTCAGCGACATTCATGAAGAGGCAATCACCGGCTTCGAGCCGGTGGACGCCATCGCCGACTTCCAGTTCGATGGTGCCGTCGAAAACCCAGACATGCTGGGTCTGACTGCGTCCGGAGAGGTGGCCGGGAAAGCGGACTTCGGCACGGGCTGGAAAGTCGATTTCGATGATATCGGTTCCACTGCCGGTTCCGGCCGGCGACACGGCGCGGCGCAGATAACCGCTTTCCGGATCGCGCCAGACCGGCTGATCACGGCGGCGAGCGAGCGGTCCACCCTCCTCCTCATCGCTTGAGAAGAAAACCGACAGCGAGACGCCGAGCGCGGCGCATAGCCGTGCCAGAAGGGCTGCCGTCGGGCTCGCTTCGGCGCGTTCGATGCGCGATATCATGGCCCGGCTGACGCCCGAGACCTCCGCCAGCCCGTCCAGTGTCAGCCCCCGGCGGATGCGTAGCGCCCGGATCCGTTCGCCGACCGTCTTTTCGAATTCATTACCAACTTCCATGATAATAGAATTTATCGTTCTTATGATGGAGTCAAGGCTTGATCCATCTCCGACTCGCCGAAAGACGGAACAGAAAGAGCCATGGCGGCTTAAAGTGACGGACGACATCTGAAGGGAATGCTATGCGCAGAATCGGTCATGTGAAGGAAATCTGGCGCTATCCCGTCAGTTCTGTCGGCGGTCAGCGACTGGATGCACTCTCCGTTTCCCCAGCCGGCATCGAGGGCGACCGCCGCTTTGCCCTGTTTGATCCGCTAACCGGCCTGTCCGCAGCCCCTGAACGGGACCCGCGCTGGCGCCCTGCCCTCTTTCTTCAGGCGATGCGCGGCGAAACAGCCCACCTGCCACAGCTGCGTTTCCCCGATGGCTCCCTTCACTGGCTCGACGACGCCCATCTCGATCAACGCCTACTCGATCACTTCGGCTTTGCCGCTCATATCGGCGCCTATGGTGGACTGGCCGATGGCGCCGATATGCGCTTTCCTGTGGTCTCCAACCGCTATACGCCCGCCCCCTTGCATCTGGTCACGACCGCCTCGCTGACACGGCTTTCCGTCATCGCCGGCCTGCCCCCTCTGGATGCGCAACGCTTTCGCCCCTCGGTGCTGATCGAGACGGAGGAGACGGAAAGCGGATTTGTCGAAAACGCGTGGGTCGGCAGCAGCATTCGCATTGGCGCGGCCAAGGTACGGGTAACCGAAGCCTCCCGCCGCTGCGGCATGACGATGATTGCCCAGCCCGGAATGAACGAACAGCCGGAGATCCTGCGCGGCATCATGCGGCACAATGCCCGCAATCTCGGCGTCTATGCCGGCGTCGAGGAGGCTGTAACCCTTGCCGTCGGTGATCCCGTCTATGCCGGGATCTGAAACAGGCGCGTTTCGCTTTCCATGACATCGGCAAGGATCGCATTTCCGACGGTCTCGCCAATATCCCGAGCACTGGTGATCCCCTGCACGAAGGGTTCCTTGTGCAAGAGGAAGGCGATGGCCGCGCAATAGAGCCGGTTGCTCATCGAGCTCGTCGTTTTCGGCCGATACTGTTCATCGACATCGATGCCGCCGGTCCGGACCGTGTCCAGCGCGCGGTCTGTCTCGCGGAGCGTGCCGGCAACCGGGGTCTCGGACAGCTTGACGCCACCCTGCGCAACCAGCGTTGGAAAGGGCAAGTCCGTCGCCGACAGAGTTTCCTGTCCCGTCGCATCGATAAAAGCACCAAAACGATAGGCCTTGCCCGCAACGGTCACTTCGGCACCCCGATCAAGCCCGTCTTCGGCGGTCCAGATTTTATAATCCTCACCGAGCTTCAGAATATCGAGCTTTCCAACCCGCGAAAGCGCCAGCAGGCGACGGATCGAGGTCAGCGGCACCGTCGCATAGTCATCGATGAAGATGCCCTTGAAGTGGCGATGGAAGCGCTTGAGGTCCTGCTCATCCAGATGGGGAATGACCCGGGCGACGATTTCATGGGTGATCAGGATGGCGTAGCGCCACGGCACCGTATGCTGCCGGATCCGGTTTTCTTCGGTTTCCGCCAGATTGCGTGCGGCCCAGACAAAAGGATCGGATTCGACCCGGTCGCGGTAGTAGGCCGCGGCAAAGGTCTCGACGGTCAGCTGTGACAGGCCGATGCGTGCTGCATAATCGGGGTCGGCCGCTACGATCTCGCGGCGAAAGAGATCGAAGACATCGTCCAGCAGGTCATGGCGACCGCTCGCGATCAGCGCGTCGATCGCCTCCTCCGTGCAGATCCTCGGGGTCATGTATGGCAGCGGACAATAGAAATCCGCCTCCGGCAGAAGCCCCTTGCGCGACATCATCGTTGCGTGGAAATCTTCCGTGCCCTCGGCCGGCTGATACTGAAGGTCGCCGTTCGCATCGGCATAGAACATGCCATGCGCGGTCGCGACCGTCATCAGGGCATCAATGCCGCTGAGCGAGGTTCCAAGGATGCCGACGCGCTCATTGCGCACCGTCTTCAAAGACGCCGCCGGCCAGGGCGACACGAAGTAGCCGGGCCGGACCTCCGTGGTGTCAGGCCAGTTGTGACCCGTCGCCATGACCACGTGATCGAACAGCGCATCCGACTGGCCGTCGGCATTCTCCACCCGCAGCCGGATCTGCTCGGGCTGCAATTCAATGTCGATCACCTTATGCCGGGCAAGCACACTCAGATCGTGCCCATTGGCACGGGCCGTTTCGCAGAGCCTGTCGAACTGCTCCTGCATGTAGTCGCCAAGCACGACACGCGGATAGAATTCCCGATCGTCAATGGCATCACGCATGACGCCCAGCTCCATCAGCCGCGCATCGGTCTGGCGCCGTAGCCAGCCGACCAGCGTTTCGGTGAAGGCCGGAAGCTCGATGCTCGGAATGTTCGACAGCATCGCCGGATCGTTGACGTCGGGATGGTAGGGCGTGCCCTTGCCCGGCTCGCCTTCCGCTTCATAGAGGGTGAGCGACAGCGGCACCGTCGAGGCGACAAGCTGCTTGAAGGTATAGAGGCCGGTCGGACCGGTCCCAATGATCGCAATTCTGGGAAGCATGTGTGATCTCGCTCAGGCGCGCGAGGGATCTCGTCACGCAGGTGCGGGTCAATGCGCGTGACCGCTGGATGTTCCCGCCGCCAACCCCAGGCCAGGATCGATTTTTGCGGGAACAATCGCCCGGCTGAACGCTTAGTTTGGCATCGCAACCACGAAACAGGAGGATGACCCGATGATTTCTGCAGACCAGATCCGTGAGCATATGGAAGTTCGCGACGCTGACGGCGCGCATGTCGGCACAGTCGACCACATGGACGGCCAGAGCCGCATCAAGCTGACGCGCAAGGACTCTCAAGATGGCCAGCATCACTACATCCCGCTCGACTGGATTGACCATATCGACCAGCATGTCCACCTGTCGAAGAATGTCGACGAGGTGAAGCGCGACTGGTCGGTCAACTGACGCTCTGCATGAGTACGGGAAGTTACCGCCGTCATGAAAAAAGCCGCCACGCCCCCGGGCGTGGCGGCTTTTGACTGTTGGCAGAGAGGCCGTCGCCCTCAGCCGCCGACCTGGGCGATCCAGTCGGGCAGGCTGTAATAGTTGGAAATGCGGGCAACTTTGCCGTCCTTCAGTTCGAAGAAGGCACCGGCCGGCAGGCGATAGGTCTGACCATTGGCTTCCGGCAGGCCTTCATCGGTCGCGAGATAGGTGCCATTGACGATGAATTCGGCCGCACCCCGCGTGCCGTCCTCGGTCGCCATCACCACCATTTCGGTGAGCTCTTCCTTGTAGCAGCGGTTCATGTGATCCATGAATTTTGCGAAAGCTGCCTTGCCCACCTGGCGTTCGCCCTGGTTGATATCATGGGCGACATCCTCCGTCAGAAGCGAAAGGAAGCGGTCCATGTCGCCGGCATTGAAGGCATCGTAATAGGCGCGGATGGTGTCGGTGGCTGAAGTCATGGATCACTCCCTGGCATGGAACGGCTTTCGTGATGTCTCGCCCGAGGGTATAACCGCTCGGCAACGGACTGAAAACACTCTATGACCCTTACCATTCAATCCTTTTCCGGCAGCGACGCCGTTCCTTTCTTCGACGACCTCGCACGCCTGCGCGCCACCGTCTTTCGCGATTTTCCCTATCTCTACGAAGCCAATCCTGCCTATGAGCAGACCTATCTTGCCACCTATGCGCGCTCGCCGGGTTCGGTCTTCGTGATCGCCCGCGACGGCGAGGCGGTGGTCGGTGTGGCCACCGGAACGCCGATGGCGGGCGAGACCGATGAGGTCAAAGCCCCCTTCCTCGCCAGTGGCCGCGATCCGGCCGACTATTTCTATTTCGGCGAAAGCGTTCTGCTCTCCGCCTATCGCGGCCAGGGCATCGGGGTGAAATTCTTCGAGGGGCGCGAGGCGCAGGCCCGCAAGCTCGGCCTCAGCTACGCCACCTTCTGCGCCGTCGAGCGCCCGGACACTCATCCGCGCCGCCCGGCAGATTATGTGCCGCTGAATGCCTTCTGGGCCAAGCGTGGCTATACCCATCATCCCGAGCTTGTCACGACCTTCTCGTGGCGGGATCTCGACGATGTCAGCGAAAGCCCGAAGCCCCTCTCATTCTGGATCCGGGACCTGAGATCATGACCGCCATCACGCTTGCCGCCTGCCAGTATAAAATAGAGCTGACCGAGAGCTGGGAGGCTTACGTCCTCCACCTGACGGGCCTGGTGCGCGAAGCGGTGGACCAGGGTGCGAAACTTCTGCTCTTGCCGGAATATGCAGGCCTCGTGCTTGCCGGCCAGCTCGATCAGGACACCCGCTCCGACCTGCATGGCTCGATTGCCGGCATCCAGTCGCTGATCCCGGCCTGGGTCGAACTCTGCGAGGAGCTCGCCCGGACCCACTCCATCGTTTTCCAGCCAGGCTCCGCACCGGTGCTCGATCCGGATGGCCTCTACCGGAACCGTGCCTTCCTGTTCGGACCCGACGGCCTGATCGGGCATCAGGACAAGATCATCATGACCCGCTTCGAGCGCGAGCAATGGGGCATCGGCGGCGCTGTCGACGGGCTGAAGGCCTTTGACACACCGCTCGGCAAACTCGGCATCCTGATCTGCTACGACAATGAATTCCCGATGCTCGCCCATACCCTGGCCGAACAGGGCGCCGACCTCATCCTCGCGCCGTCCTGCACCGACACGCTGGCCGGCGCCTACCGCGTTCGCATCGGCGCCCAGGCGCGCGCGCTGGAAAACCAGATCGCCGTGCTCGCCTCACCCACCGCCGGCACCGCGCCCTGGTCGCCCGCCATGGACGAAAACCGCGGCCGCGCCGCCCTTTACGTTCCGCCGGACTACGGCATGCCGCCCACGGGCATCTTTGCCGAAAGCGACAGCGATTCGGTCGAGGAAAGCCACTGGCTGATCACCGAGATCGACATGGCCGGCGTCGCACGGCTCAGGACTGAAGGACAGGTCGCGACCCGCCGCGACTGGCCGGAGCAGTTTCTCGGCTGAAATGCCCGGATTTGCGGCCCGTCGCGACAAATTCCCGCTAGGCGTCGCGGTTGGTCACTGCTATATGCGCGGCCATGAGCACCGATCGCACGCCCCTCGACCATATCCGCAACTTTTCCATCGTCGCGCATATCGACCATGGCAAGTCCACCCTCGCCGACCGTCTGATCCAGTCGACCGGCGGCCTTGCCGACCGCGAGATGTCGGAACAGGTCCTCGACAATATGGACATCGAGAAGGAACGCGGCATCACCATCAAGGCCCAGACAGTGCGTCTGCACTACAAGGCCAACAATGGCGAAACCTATGTGCTGAACCTGATCGACACACCCGGCCATGTCGACTTCGCCTATGAGGTCTCGCGCTCGCTGTCGGCCTGCGAAGGCTCGCTGCTCGTCGTTGACGCCTCCCAGGGCGTGGAAGCCCAGACGCTCGCCAACGTCTACCAGGCGATCGACAACAATCACGAGCTGGTCACCGTCCTCAACAAGGTCGACCTGCCGGCCGCCGAGCCCGAGCGCATCAAGGAACAGATCGAGGAAGTCATCGGCATCGATGCGTCTGAGGCCGTCCTGATCTCGGCCAAGACTGGCCTTGGCATTCCCGACGTTCTCGAAGCCATCGTGCACAAGCTGCCGGCGCCGAAGAGCGAAGGCGGCGATAAGGCTCCCTTGAAGGCGCTGCTCGTCGACAGCTGGTACGACACCTATCTTGGCGTCATGGTTCTCGTCCGCGTGCTGGATGGCGTCTTGTCCAAGGGCCAGGTCATCCGCATGATGGGCACGGATGCCAAGTACACGATCGAGCGCGTCGGCGTGCTGACCCCGAAGATGGTTTCGGTCGACAGCCTTGGCCCGGGCGAAATCGGCTTCTTCACCGGTTCGATCAAGGAAGTGGCCGACACCCGCGTCGGCGATACCATCACCGAAGACAAGCGCCCGACCGCCAACATGCTGCCAGGCTTCAAGCCGGCTCAGCCGGTCGTGTTCTGCGGCCTCTTCCCGGTTGACGCTGCCGACTTCGAAGACCTGCGCGCCGCCATGGGCAAGCTGCGCCTGAACGACGCTTCCTTCTCGTTTGAAATGGAATCCTCTGCCGCGCTTGGCTTCGGCTTCCGCTGCGGCTTCCTCGGGCTGCTCCATCTCGAAATCATCCAGGAGCGTCTCGAGCGCGAATTCGATCTCGACCTGATCGCAACCGCCCCTTCGGTCGTCTACAAGCTGTTCATGACAGACGGCACGGAGCGCGAGCTGCACAACCCGGCCGATATGCCGGACGTGGTGCGGATCAACGAAATCCACGAGCCGTGGATCAAGGCAACGATCCTGACGCCGGACGATTATCTCGGCGGCATCCTGAAGCTCTGCCAGGACCGTCGTGGCATCCAGACCGAACTCACTTACGTGGGCAAGCGCGCCATGCTGACCTATCAGCTGCCGCTCAACGAAGTCGTCTTCGACTTCTATGACCGCCTGAAGTCGATCTCCAAGGGTTACGCCTCCTTCGACTATCATCTCGACGCCTATCGCGAAGGCAACCTCGTGAAGATGTCGATCATGGTCAATGGCGAGCCGGTCGATGCACTCTCCATGCTGGTTCACCGTTCGGCCGCCGAAAAGCGCGGCCGCGACATGTGCGAGAAGCTCAAGGACCTGATCCCGCGTCACATGTTCAAGATCCCGATCCAGGCCGCGATCGGCGGCAACGTGATCGCCCGCGAAACGATCTCGGCGATGCGCAAGGACGTGACCGCCAAGTGCTACGGCGGCGACGCATCGCGCAAGCGCAAGCTTCTCGACAAGCAGAAGGCCGGCAAGAAGCGCATGCGCCAGTTCGGCAAGGTCGAGATCCCGCAGGAAGCCTTTATCGCCGCGCTGAAGATGAGCGACGAGTAAGACGAGTAAATATCGGGAGCCTCTCGCAAGGCTCCCGCCTCGGCCTCCTCATTTCGCCGCCCGTGCGGCCTCTAAGGCGATCGGCAATGTCGGCCGCGGTTTCGCGGAGATCAGGGCCGAAAGGTCCGTGTGGCTCGCCTGCAGAAATCCGGCGGCGGCACTCGAATAGATCGACATCAGCATTGGCGGCTGGAAGGGTTCAAGCGGCGCCCCTTTCAGGGATGCACGCGCCTCTTCGAGGCTCGATGGCCGGTAGGTGACACCAAGCGCATCTGCCAGATCGGCAACACTCCAGGCGTCTGCCCCCGATAGCTCATAGGCCCTGCCCGCATGGGCGGGTGGGTCCTTCAGAACCGTCACAGCGGCATCGGCCAGGTCTCTCCTCGCCACGGGCGACATCCGCCCCGTGCCGAAAGGCGCCCGGATCACCCCATCGACCGGGGTGGCCAGCGCGCCGATCAGCTCGGCATAAAGGCCATTGCGCAGAATGGTCCAGGCAAGGCCGCTGTCCTTGAGCCGGTTCTCGGTCCAGCGATGGGCGAGCGAAAATGCGAGGTGGTCCCCCGTTCCGCTGAGGCTCGTATAGACGACATGCCGCACGCCATCGCGGACAGCAGCCGCTATTGCCGCATCATGCCGGCGGATCACGACATCATCCTCCGCGTAGCCAGCGGAGATCATGAAGAGCGTGCCGATATCGCTGAAGCGGAGCGTTTGCGGATCGTCGAAATCGACCCGGCGTCGACTGCGGTCAGTCTCATTTGCCGAGCGAGTGCCAATGCGGATGTCGAGACCGGCGTCTTTGGCTCCCTCCGCGACGAGGGTGGAGAGTTGGCCGGAGCCTCCAGTGAGCAGTATCATGGGTTGCGTCCTTTTCGTTGCGGGCGCATCTATTTATGGCGACCACCGGAACGACGTAAGGAGGCACATTGATGTTCGCCGCAAGACAGCCCGAGATCGAAACCCTCGAACCTTGCGGAGCGCCCGATCATGAGGATTGCGGCCTGCGTCTTACGCTGGATCGCCTCGGCGAAAAGTGGACGGTCATGACGATTGCCGAACTCTCACGCGGTCCGCGCCGCTACCGCGAAATCGAGCGCGCACTGTCAGGCGTCACACAACGCATGCTGACCCTGACACTGCGCCGGCTGGAACGCGACGGCCTGGTCAACCGCCATGTCGAGCCCACCAACCCGCCATCCGTGACCTATTCGCTGAGCAGGACGGGCATGGATTTTGCCCGGATTGCCGCCAGTCTCGTCACATGGTCGCGGGCAAACAAGGCCGACATCCTGGCCGCGCGGGATGCCTATGACGCGCGACCGCGCTCCTGATCAACCGCCACCTTGGCCTGTCCGGCATGGATCAAGCCCCAGCCGCCCATGGCATTCAGCACCGGCACCAGTGATCGGCCATAATCGGTGTAGTCATACTCGACATAGACCATGTCACCCTCCTTCACCGGCGTGCGGGAAACGATGTCATCGCGGGCCAGCGCCAGCAGGTTTTCATGCAGGACCTTTTCGGAAATGCCGACCACACGGCGCAGATCGCCGAAGGTTGCTGGGCCAGCGCGCAGGTGCCAGAGGATGCGCGGTTTCCACTTGCCGCCGATCACCTTGATCGTCTCCATGACAGGGCAATCCCGGATCTTGTCGATGGCCATCACATCCTCCTCCCGGAATCGGTACTTACCTTTGGGTAAGCTCTTGCCCCCACGCCGCACTCTGCCACCATGGGGTGCAGACCTGAGGAGGAGCCACCCATGATCGTCGAATATATCCGATACGAACTCAAGCAGCATCAGCCACACGACCTCATCACCGCCTATCGGCAGGCCGGCCTTCAGCTACAGGCCGCACCGCAATGCCTCGGTTATGAACTCTCGCACTGCGTGGAAGAACCGTCGAGCCTGACGCTGCGCATCCTGTGGACCTCGACGGATGATCATCTGCAGGGCTTTCGCAAGGGGCCACATTTCCCACCCTTCCTCGCTGCCATCAGGCCCTTCATCGGCGAAATCGCGGAGATGCGGCATTATGAGACGACCGATGTGCAGTGGCAGCGATAGAGCCCCCACCTCAGGCTGCCCTTGGAGCCGAAGCCATTGAGCCACCGGCCAGGCTTCCAAAGCGGTGCCTTCTGGCGCATAATCAGCGCTCTCAGCGATAGCCGGAGCAACCCATGGGACAGACATTGCGCAGCCAAAATGGCATCGAGATCGATGAAGGATTGCTGCAGGAAGCGCGCGAGCTAGAGCTTGATCTCTCGCGCGCCGCAGCCGACGGCATTGCCCGGGCCATCAAGGCCGAGAAGGAACGGCGCTGGAAAATCGAGAACGCCGAGGCGATCCGGGCGTCCAACGACTATGTCGCCAAACATGGCCTTCCGCTCGCCAAATACCGTACGTTTTGAACATGACCCGCTTTCACGTTCACCGGATCGGGAACGACGGAAGCCTCGCACTCGATGTGCAATCCAATCTGCTTGATGCTCTGACAACCCGCGTGGTCGTGCCTCTTGCCCCTCTTGGGGATGTCGCGACACAGATCCCGCACCTTAATCCACGCTTCACGGTCGACGGCGAGGGCTTCGCCATGCTGACCCAGTTCATCAGTACTGTCCCAGCCTCCGAAATCGGCCCCTCCATCGCCAACCTCTCCCACAAGGCCGACGAGATTACCGCTGCGACCGATTTCCTCTTCCAGGGTTTTTAAGCCCAGCTTGCTCATAGTTTTGCCCCAGGCTAGCATTTGAATGCAATCATAAGCCGATAGGCCTGACAACAGGGAGACGGGCATGCACAAGTTCAAGATCCTGAAGACCGAGAAGGGCGAGTTCCGCGTCCAGTTCGTTTACAATGCCGAAGTCATGGTCTGGTCGGAAAACTACGCTTCGAAGGCGAGCGCGAAGAATTGCGTCGAATCGCTGAAGAAGAATGTTCCGTCAGCCGCGGTCGTCGATCTCACCAAAGAGGAAACCGGCAGCGGCTATCGCTTCGAGATCGACGCAGCGAAAAACGGCGAAACCTTCATCCGCTTCCGCGCCGCCAATAGCGAGATCATGGTGCGCTCTGAAACCTATAAGTCAAAGTCGAGCGCCAGGAACTGCATCGAATCGCTGCAGAAGCGTGTGGCGGAAGCCCCGGTCGAAGAGGTGGAATAGGCCTCGGTCTTCTTAACCCATGCCGATCCAGATCGCGTGCTCCCTCTCCTCTTGTGGGAGAGGCTTTGGAGCGGTGGCCGAAGGCCAGTAATCGATCGAGTGAATCGATATCATCAAACGTAGCCCTGAGCACATCGTCGTGCGAGGGCGGTGAGAAGGCTTGAGCCCGATCAGGGCTAAACTCCAGATTTTTGCGGGTGAGGGGATCGGTTCCGTTGCCACGACATAACAGCCCCTCACTTGCGATTTCTGAGGTCTAGACCGCTCGCGCTGGCCCAATTCATCGAAACCGCTTTCTCCCCCGCTAGGGGCAGATGGACACTCGCGCATGTCTCACAACCCCTCGCCCGACCTCCAGGGCCTCGGCACCTTGCCCGGCTCCACCACATAAAACCCGTCGGCCTTGACCGTCTGCCATTCACCCGCCGCGCCATCCGGCCAGAGCACACGCAACTCCGTTTCACCCACAGACCCCAGCCCAAAATGCCACCAGCCGGTCTTGCCGCTGGCATGGCCGCCGCCGATCGTCACTTCACGGCGCTGGATGACGTCGCCGGTTTTCACCTCGATCCAGGCGCCGACGGCGTCGCGGTTGGCGCCGTCCTGGCGGAGCGCAATCTGGAGAAAGTGGCCGGCGGCCTCGGTCGTGTTGCGCCAGATCTCGACGGGTGAACCCTGGTTCACCACGAGAAGGTCAATCCGGCCATCAAGATTGAAATCGGCAAGCGCGCCGCCCCGACCGGTGGCGGTCGAGGCGATGCCGGCCTTGTCGCCCATCTCGACGAACTTGCCATCCGCGCCCTGGACCAGAAGATTGTTCGGGTCCTTTTCAGCAAAGTCCGGCATCTTGGCGACATTGCCCTTGGCAATGAAGAGATCGCTGCGGCCGTCGTTGTTGACGTCCTCGAAATCGGTGTGCCAGGCCGTCGAGGGGCGGATCTCGCCACCGATATAGGGTCGATGGGCTGTTGCCCCTTTGGCGAAGGCGATATCGGCATAGGACGGCTTCGGCTGGCCCTCAGCCGGGATTTCGGCCAGCTTCTGCAGCTTGTTGTCGGCCATGCTGGTGAGAAAATACTCCGGGTAACCGTCGAAATCGAGGTCGTGGGAGGCGATGCCCATGCCCCAGATCCGCAGGTAGCGCCAGCCTTCGGCCTGGCTGAAGAGTTCGGGCGCCTTGCCGGGCAGAACTTTCCACATCTGCTCCTGCCCGCCCTTGTAATACTCCCGGTCATTGGAAACGCGCAGCGACGGCGTGCCGGAGCGGTTCCAGTCGGTGAAGAGGATGGACAAGGGGCAGAAAGACGGGGTGAGCGGCAAGGGCGGTGCAAAGCGAGGTTCACCGCTTGCGGCCGGGCGGTGCAGCCAGTTGTCGGTGCAGGAGCCCCAGGGTTCGAAGTCCTCGAAACGGTCAATGTAATTGCCAACTGCAAGCGTTGGCCAGGCGCTGCCCAGCTCGAACGTGGCGGAAAAGGCGGTGGACCAGGCATCGCCACCGTCGAAGGCCCAGGCCTCGTTGGCGCGTTCGAAGCGGCATTCGCCCAGGCCGCGCATCACGACATTTTCGCCGGAGCGCAGGAGGACGACATCCTGTTTACCGTCGCCGTCGATATCGAGCGGATAGGCGCCGATCACCTTGTCGAGTTCGAGGCCGGAGACCTGCTCCTCGAATTTTAGCGGACCGGCGGATGTGCTGCGGTTGCGATAGAATTTCGCCTTGTCCTCGCCACCCGCCAGAACGAGGTCGGGGAAGCCATCCGCATTGCAGTCGAAGCTGCCGGCACCGCCGCCGACCATGAACTCCCAGTCGCCGCGATAGGTACTGACAATGCCGCTGGATGTGGTTTCATCGGCAAACTTTGGCAAAAGAGGCGCATCATTGGCCAAGGCGGAGCCGGCGAGCAGAGCGGAGGCGATCAAGACGCGAAGGTTGCACATGACAATCATCCGCGCGTCCTCAAGGCCACCGTCTTTGCCCCGATGCATCGACCCTGGTCGAGGCCGCGTTCGATGGCGGCGCGGAAGTGGATGCCGCCATAAAGACGCGAGATCCCGGCCTCCTCTGCCGCATCCCAGAAGCTCTTGAAGCTGCGATTGGGTAGCTTGTCCTTCGCGTGGGTCTCGTCGGTAAAGGCAAAGTTCTCGCCAAAGAAGGCCGTAAGCACGGTGGCGGCCGCGCCCGACTGGGTGGAATGGCCGCTCGGATATTCCGGGAAGGGCGGCGTGATCAGGATCGGCTCCCATTTGGGGTCGATGACACGCTTGATATAGGTGACCGGGCGCAAGAGGTCGTATTCGAACTTGGAATGCCAGCAGCCGATGAAGGCATCAGCCAGCGTCACCCCGAGCCGCGCCACCAAATCGGCATGTTCGACGGCACTTGCCTTGCGTTCGTCGAGGATCTTCAGGCCGATGGCGATCCAGTGGCCGGGCGGGGTTGGCGAAAGCATCGGGTCGTCAGACCAGAAGCGGGCAACGGCACGCTCCTCGGGCGTCAGGTTCTTCACCCGCTCGTAGACTTCGAGCGCTTCCTGGTAAAAAGCTGAGCCTTTGTCTTCGCTATAGGCCGGCGGTGGCGGCAAGGGGCAGGCATTGCCGATCTCCATGGCGAAGGGGCGGTTCTCGCCCCATTTCGGCAGAAGAGGTTTTTGCTGCTGGTTTATCAGGCTGGTCGGCACCCAGTGGGATGGGCCTTCGTTGAGCACGAATTCGAGCGGGAAGCCCATATTCTCGATCTTGGCACCGCCATCGCCTTCGGACCAGGCGAGAATATGCGCGGTGATGCTTTCGCCATATGCCTGGCTACGGGCAACGAGTTCGGGGGCGAGACCAACGGCGACGTCGGCTGCGAGCTTTTCCGTCATGCGCTTTAGCGCACGCTGGCCGGTCGGACCGGTATTGCCGAAGAGTTCGCGGGCGGCGGAGGAGAGGGCCGCGTGGAGCACGACGGCTTCATCGTACGCGATACCGGCCTTGCGCTGCGGCAGCGGGGTCAGGCCGTTCAACTGGCCGGCGAACGAGGTCAGGGTGCGGTCGCCGCTGGCAAGGGCTTCGTAGGCGGTGACGCCGAGATAGCCGAAGGCGCGACTTGCGACAGGCGGCGAATAGGTCGGCGTATGGCGCACCAGTTCGAGAACCAGCCGGTACCAGTCGCGGATCACCGTTTCGGCGCTGGCAGGTGCTGCCTGTGCAGGCGCAAATGCCAGTGCCATCATGATGAAGCAGAACGCCGCCAGGCGTTTCCCCACTGCTTTCATGTCCCCCTCCCAAGGTTCGCGAAGCCGTCTCAATCGATTGAATACCGATAAAGCACGCGGCTCCCAAGCCTGCAAGAGGAGGCATGCCGTGCGACTTCAGATCAGGCCGACGGCACGACCTGCGAGGCTCACAGCGAACAGGACAAGGAAGCTGGCGGCAACCCGTCCGATAAGGCGCGGGCGTGCCGTGGCAACCCCGCGCAGAATGGCGGCACCAACGCTCAACCAGCCGATGGCAACGATCATGACCAGCAGCGCAAAGACGGCAAGATAGGCCAGCGGCGTGGACAGCGCCTCAAAGGACGACAGGGAGGCGCTGGGGATCAGCGCGAGGCCGATGATCAGGCCCTTGGGGTTCAGCACCGTGGTGCAATAGACGCAAGCGCCATTGATGCCGCCGGTGGCGCAGATGGCCGGTGGCCGCGTCCAGAGCCGGACGGCGAGCAGCAGGACCCAGGCGGACGAGGCCAGCTTGACGCCCATTGCCACGAGCGGCTGATCGGACAGCAGCGGAGCCGCCAGAAAGACGAGCGGCAGGATGGTGGTGAGGTAGCCCGCAAGCTCGGCTGCGATCAATGGCAGCGACGCCTTCAGGCCGCGCGAAGCGCCGGATACGGCGAGCAACGTGTTCGTGGGCCCGGGTGTCAGGAGGAGGAGAAGGACGGCAATAGCAAAGGCTGAGAGGGACAAGGGGGATCTCCGACATTCAGGAGATGTGAGATAACAGGCGACGGACAGACGCGGCTTGATTTCGGTCAAGACAGATCACGTTTGGAGTGCTGCCCTCGCCCTGCCCACCCCTTGGGCCGTAGACCTTAGCGGATCTGCGCCACCCAGGCACGGGCGACGGAGAGACCCATCTGATCGGAAAGCACACCATCCGCCACTTCGAGTTCGGGATGGCGGGCCAGCCAGCCTGGTGACTTGCGCTCGATCACCTCGGGAAAATGCTGGATCCAATCGCGAACCACATGACGGTCCGCCTCGAAATGAAACTGGAAGCCATAGGCTGCGCGGCCGAGACGGAAGGCCTGGTGGCGCGTCCGTTCATTTTCGGCCAGATGCAAGGCGCCATTCGGCAGGCTGAAGGTGTCGTCGTGCCATTGGAAGGAGAGGAAGCGGTCCGGCAGAACAGACAGAACCGGATCGGACCTGCCCGCATCGGTGCGATCGATTTCACACCAGCCGAATTCCGGCGCGGCGCCAATGAGATTTTCCCCGCCATAGGCACGGGCCAGCAACTGGCTTCCGAGACAGATGCCAAGGACCGCCTTGCCGCTGTCGCCAAAGCGGCGCATCAAGCCGGCCAGTTCCGGCAGATAGGGATGCGCGTCGTCGTCACGGGCATTCTGCTCGCCGCCAAACACCACCAAAGCCTCGTAGTCCTCGAATGTCGGGAGCGGCTCACCGGCATAGGCGCGGATGGTAACGGTCTCGGCGCCGGCCTCGGCCAGTGCATGTCCAACCTGGCCTGCATGGGTGATTTTGGTGTTTTCAACGATAGCAACGCGCATGTGGCTCTGGTGGCTCTGGGTGGCTCTTGGGGGGACTCGCAGGGACGATGGCTAAACCCAGATGAAGCATGGCTCAGCCTGCGTCGCAAGAGGCACATCACGCGGGAAAGCAGAAGACGCGGCCCGGGACAAGACCGGGCCGGCCACGTGGGTCAAAAGGTCTTGCGGAGCTTCGCATCCACCGACTGGGCATTGGCGCCGCGGAAGACGAAGAAGAAGGTCATGGCCGCCCAGAGCAGCGACTTTTCGGCACCGGAGAAGCCCTGGTCGAGCTTGATCCAGTGGAAATAGACCGTCACGAGCAGCACGATCGTGGCGGCGAAGGCGGCGGGGCGGGTGAAGAGGCCGATAGCAAGCAGGATACCGCCGAAGAATTCGGTTGCGGCAAGCAACGGCGACCAGAAGACGCCGGGGTAGAAGCCGAGGCCCTCGACCATCTGAACCGCGCCGAAGGGATCGACGATCTTGCCGGCGCCATGCGCAACGAGGAAGCCGCCGGCCACGAGGCGGAGCAGAGTTTCCACCAGGTCGTGACCAGACCGGTAGACAGGGGCAAGTGCCGGGATGAAGAGGCGGCTCGAATCGTTGGACATGGACAAACTCCTTGAAGACAATGGATTTTGCCTCTTGGCGAATACAGTGCCTTGTGGCAATCGCCGCACGGCACAAAAGATGATAATTTTGGTTGACTTATTCGTGAAGTGGAATGGCCATGGACAAGCCCAGGATCTCGATCACCTACTGCACCCAGTGCAACTGGCTGCTGCGCTCCGCCTGGATGGCGCAGGAACTGCTGCAGACATTCTCGAGCGATCTTGCCGAAGTCGCGCTTATTCCCGCGACAGGCGGGGTCTTTGAGATCCGGGTCGACGCCTTGTTGATCTGGGAGCGAAAGCGGGATGGCGGATTTCCAGGTCCGAAAGAACTCAAGCAATATGTGCGGGATGCGATCGATCCGGAGCGCGATCTCGGGCATTTGGACCGGGCAAGCCGCAATGAGGGGCTCGACACTTAAGGCCGAGCGAGACGAAGGCGGCCATGGGCCGCCTCCGCAGATGCCGATCAATAGAAGGGTGAACGGCAGGCCTTGTAGTAACCACGGCTGGCGAGGAACTCGTTGGTGCGCGGATTGTAGGACCGGTAGCGATTGAGGCACCAGTCGACATGCCGGCGCCAGACAGAGCGCGGCGGCCGATGACGCGGCTCCGAATAGGACGGCGGTGGTGGCGGCCGGTAATGCGGCGGGCGGTAACCCGGCTCGTCATCATAATATGGTGGCGGCGGCGGTGGCGGCCTGTAGCGCGGCGGTGGGCGATAGCGCGGCGGCGGCTCGTCCCAGGTCTCGTAGCAACCAGAAAAATCACAAACCAGATCGACCTTTTCGACCCAGGCCTGGCTCTGGACTTGCGGTCGTGCCGGAGCCGGAACAGCGGCCTCCGCCATCGATATGCATGACTGGGCGCCGAGAAGCACCAGAGCCATGACGACACGCTTTTTCAACATCGTCTCATTTCCTTGGTTCAGAAAGCTGACCTTTGTTCATGATGCAGGCGCGAACCGGCACCGCATCGACCCACGCAATGAGTGCGGTGATCACGGCTTTTTCACGACCCCGTCATTACCGACCCGGGGAAGAACGCCGCCACTTGTCACAGGTTTTTGCAGGATGACATGAATTCTTCAAAAAGCCGGTTGACACCTGAGGGCTGCCCCAGTACATCGCTCCTCGTCGCCCAGATGGCGGAATTGGTAGACGCGCCAGCTTCAGGTGCTGGTACTCGAAAGGGTGTGGAGGTTCGAGTCCTCTTCTGGGCACCAATTTCCTTTCAGATCAAGGCTTTGCCTTTGTCTGGAAGCATCATAAAAAGCCCGGCTCGCCGGGCTTTTTTGTTGCCTGCAGAATGGCTGGCGGAACCGTTTTGCCGATCTTGCAGTTTTCAGGTTTTCCCCCGCCCCACCGTGCCAGAGGATCCCATGGAAGACACCGTCGCCATCGACAACCGCAGCGACTTTGCCCTTTGGGCAATCGAGCGCGCCAAGGAAATTGTCGCGCTGGAAGGGACGGCGCTGGCGCTGGCCGCGCGGGACATGGACGAAGAATCACTGCGCGACGCAGGGCAGAAGCTGGGCGCTGCAATCAGCGAAGCGATGCTGGAAGTGTTCGACGGGCTGCTCGGCCAGGAGTGAAATCCGGCTCGACGTTACCGAAGTCCCCGAAGCTCAGTCGATGACGCGGGGATTGACGCCCGGATACCACATGCGGCCGCTTCTTGGCGGCTGCGTGCCTTCGTAGACGACACCGTTCTTCTCACAGCGATACACCGTATAGGGCAGCGAATCGCGCAGTTCGCGCCGGTTCGTGTGGCGGGGCGTCACACTGCGGGTTTCGCACGAAAATCCCTCGCCGAACTGCTGGGACGGATCCTGTGGCTTGACGCCCGGCAGGTCCTTGAATTCCTCAGCACCCGCCTCTCCCCATGCAATCCCGGGCCCGGCTGCCAGCGAAGGCGATGCCGCGAGCAGGAGCACAGCCGACACTGCCAGCCACACGGGACTGCGCAGAGGCACAGATGAATGTCGATTCGGCATGGGGTCGGTCATCATGGATTTCCGGTTCGGGACAGGCCCGATATAAGCAGTCGGCCGCAACGCGCCAAGAGTGCCGGCTTCACGTTTCGGCGACGGGGCGGCGATAGCCGGTCGGCTGCTCGTAGAGCCAGCCGATTCTCTGGATGGCATCCTCGAGCGGTTCGCGGGCAACAGTCATTGTGTGGCCATTGGCATGAATCAGGGTCTCGGCGTCTTCCATGATGGCGACATGGCCTTTCCAGAAGACCAGATCGCCGCGACGCAACTCTTCCCGGGTGATGACCGCGCCAAGGCCCGAGGCCTGCATATCGCTGTCGCGCGGGGCGCTGTGCCCGGATAGTGCCAGCGACATCTGCACCAGCCCCGAACAATCGATGCCAAAACCCGACTTGCCGCCCCAGAGATAGGGTGTCTCCAGGAAACGGGCTGCGATGGAGACAAAGTCTTCCATTGCCGGATCAGCGATCGGGCGGAGATGGCGCGCGATGATGGCAGAGCCGTCATCCGTCAAGAAATAGCGCGTGCCACGCGTCTCGGCTTCTCCCGAAATCTTGAGCCGGCTACCGATGGAGATTGCCATTCTGGGCGGCAGTTTCATCTCTGGTCCCGGATAAACAAAGGTTCTTGGCACGGTGACGACATGGGTCGGCTCGACCGCGGGGATCAGCGCCTCTTGCGGGAGATAACCGACATAGCCGTCGGACAAGGCCTGGACCCAAGCCACTCCCCCGCTGCGTTCGAAGACACGGACCCCCTCGCCCAGCAGAAGCTCTGTGTCGATGCCGGTGGTCATGTCCGGACGCGGGCGAAGGGCCACTACGGGGCGGCCGATCATGGCCGGCTCAGGCGCGACAAAGCGCGTGGCCTCCACCTGACCCTTGAGGGCGATGTCGGCGAGATCCGGGCGGAAGGCGGCAAGACGCCGGTCGAGCATGGGCATTCTCCGTCAGCCGAGCTTGCGGCCGGTGGCGATGACGCGATCGCCGAGCTTTTCAAGATAAAGCGCACCGGCAACGGTGCGCTTGACGATGACACTGCGGCGATCGAGGTCATCCCGGACCCGATCGACGAGGCCCATCTGGCCGAGCGTATCGAGAGCGCGGGTGATCACCGGCTTGGTAACGTTCAAGGTGGCAGCGAGGCCGCGCACGGTATGCGGTGGCGGCACGAGATAGATTTCGAGCAGAACGGCGAGCTGGCGCAAGGTGAGGTCGCGCGCATCCTCGCGGACCTGCTCCAGGGTTACCTTGTGCCAGAGCCCCAGCGCCTGGCTCGCGGTCATTTCGATGCCCATGCCGTTTCCCGACATCCGGCGGAGCAACCCCTGCCCCACTTCCTGCGACCATCATTCAGGCTCGGCGCGCCAGAGGCAAGAGGTGCCCGACAAAATCAACGCTCAGTTGCCGCCGAGATAGCGGTAGAGGGCGCGGATGGCCTGCGCCTCCCCGCCAACCGGCGAGTGAGCACGTTCACTGGACGACCAGCCGAAGATATCGAAATGGGCCCAGGAGCGGCCCGGCGAGACGAAGCGCTTGAGGAAGAGCGCTGCCGTGATGGCGCCGGCCATGCCGCCGGAGGGCGCATTGGTCAGGTCGGCGATCTGGGCCTTCAGCATGCGCTCATAGCCCTTGTAGAGCGGCATGCGCCACAGCGGATCATCGACGGCGAGGCTCGCGTCGGTGATTGCGTGGGCGAGGTCCTCATCATCGGTGAAGAAGGGCGGCAGGTCGGGGCCAAGCGCCACGCGGGCGGCACCCGTCAGCGTAGCCATGTCGATCAGGAGATCCGGGGCGCTCGCGTCAGCGTAGGCGAGCGCGTCGGCCAGGATCAGGCGGCCTTCGGCATCGGTATTATCGATCTGGACCGTGAGGCCCTTGCGGCTGCGATAGACGTCACCCGGGCGGAACGCGTTTCCGGCGATGGCATTCTCGACGGCGGGAACAATGACGGTCAGATCGACCTTCAGCTTGGCATCCATGATCATCAGGGCAAGGCCAAGGACATTGGCAGCGCCGCCCATATCCTTCTTCATCAGGAGCATGGAGGAAGATGGCTTGATGTCGAGGCCGCCGGTGTCGAAGCTTACTCCCTTTCCGACTAGCGTTACCTTGCGGTGGCCCGCCTTGCCCCAGCGCATTTCGATCAGCCGCGGCGCGACCGTCGAGGCGCGGCCGACGGCGTGGATCAGCGGAAAATTCTGGGCGAGGAGGTCGTCGCCGGCAATGACAGACACCTCGGCCTTGTAGTGGTCGGCCAGCTTGCGGACGGCATCTTCGATATCTGCCGGGCTCATGTCGTTGGCCGGCGTGTTGATCAGGTCGCGGGCCAGGAAAACGCCGGCAATCTGGCGCTTGATGTCGGCAGCGTCAGCATCCTGGGGGATGAGGAGGCGCGGCTCGGTGATCCGCTCGGAGCGATACTTGTCGAAGCTGTAGGCTCCGAGCCCATAGCCAAGCAGAAGGCGGTTGGCGGTGAGCGGCGCCGTTTCGATATGCCATTCGCCCGCCGGCAGGAGGCGGGCAAGCTTGCCGGTGAGATAGGGATTTTCCGACGGGTTGGAGCCGAGGCCCAGGAGCGCGCCGCCGAGATGGCCATCGGCGGCGGGAATCAGGAGCAGGCTACCTGATTCGGCCTTGAAGCCAGTCTTCTTCGCCCAGTCGAGGGCGACCGGATCAAGCGTACCCGTCTCGACATGCGCGGGCGTGACCGCGAAGACCGGCAGGCTCTTGCCGCCCTTGGTGCTAAAGGGAGACGGACGTTCGATCAACTGGAAGGGGGCCATGACTTCAATGCTTTCGTCGGGAGGAATCGCTGGAGCGCGATTAACACTCCATTAGGGTTAACGGATTATTGCTTGAGCGGAGATTACGGCAGAGTCGAGAAGCCTGCCGCACGCACAGAATTCGGGGCACGAACATGGTCACTCGGGACAAAGGCACGCGTCGCAGCTTGAAAGTGATGGCAACCGCCGTCACGGTGATCGCGGCGCTTGGCATTTCGGGCTGCGCGAGCAGCAGGAAACCGCTGACGACCGGGTCGATCCCCAAGATGAACAAGCCGGTTGATTCGATGAATGGCCCGGAACTGACGCGGGCAGCCGACAGCATCGGCCAATCCTATGAGCGCAACCCCAAGGATCGCGATATCGGGCTTTCCTATGCCAATGTGCTGATGATGTCGGGCCGCAATGCCCAGGCGCTCGCCGTGATGCAGCAGGTGGCGATCGCCCATCCCAATGATCGCGAGGCGCTGGCCGCCCTTGGCAAGGCGCAGGCTGCTGCCGGACAGCTGGAGAAGGCGCTGGGCACGATCGGGCGCGCCCAGAGGCCGGACCGGCCCGACTGGCGGCTCTACTCGGCCGAAGGCGCCGTGCTCGACCAGTTGGGGCGCTCCAGCGAAGCGCGCTCGCGCTACCGCATGGCGCTTGAGATGCAGCCGAACGATCCAAGCGTGCTGTCGAATCTCGGCATGTCCTACGTGCTTTCGGGCGACCTGAAGTCTGCGGAAAGCAATCTCAGGCAGGCCGCCCAGCAGCCGGGTGCCGACAGCCGCGTGCGGCAGAACCTGGCACTGGTGATCGGTCTTCAGGGCCGTTTCCAGGAGGCCGAACAGATCGCGGTGCAAGAACTCGACCCGCAACAGGCGGCCGCCAACCTGCAATATCTGCGCGGCATGCTCTCCCAGCAGAATTCGTGGAAGCAGCTGGCAAGCGAAGGCAAGACGAAAAAAAGCGGCTGAGGTCTCTGCCTTACCCCCCGTTCCCGCACCCCTCAATCCGGAAAGATCAGGCGGCTTCGGCCGCTGGTCAGATCCCGCAGCAGGTCTGCGGCCTTTTGCTCGTCGCCCTGGCGCAGCGTCACGGTCAGGCGCACGCCTGAGGCCTCGAAGTCCTCGGCAAGCGTCAGATAGGGCAGCGCCAAGAGGCGTGCCTTGACCAGAGCGAGATCGGAGAAACCGCATTCGGCCTCTCCCGTCGCCATGGGAATGATCTCGATCTTTTCGGCAAGACGCAGCATCTCCGCCGCCGTTCCGCCATAGGCGCGCATGAGGCCGCCACTGCCGAGCAGGATGCCGCCGAAAAAGCGCGTCACCACGACCACCACGCCATCGAGAGCCTGGCCGTCGATCGCCTGCAGGATCGGCTTTCCGGCCGTGCCCGAGGGTTCGCCATCATCGGAGAACCGATAGGACTGGCCGAGGCGCCAGGCCCAGCAATTGTGGTTGGCTGCGGGATCGGATTGCGCCGCGAGAAAGGCCTTTGCCTCATCTTCCGACGCGATCGGTGCGGCGCGCGCGATGAACCGGCTTTTCTTGATGTCGCGGGTCAGATCCACAGGGCCGGAAAGCGTAAACGGCATGTCAGGCCTCGCCTTCTCCGCCTGCGCCGCCGGGACTGGCGCTTCGGGCCTCGTTTTCGCTGAGCCAGATTTCCAGCGCCTTGACTACGGCAAGCCGCAGCGCGGCCTTCATCGCGAGCGCCCGGGCCAGCGACGGGTCGCGGGCGGAGAAACCGAGCTCGCCCATCACGGCGGATGGCGTCAGACGCCTTCTGCGCATGACAGCTTCCATCCTGGCAATGGTCGAGGGCAGAAGATAACGGCCGTTCGCGATCAGGGTCTCGCCGGTCGGGCCATGCTCCTCGACCATGGCTGGTTCCTGGAGGCCTGCCGGCAGCGCGACAAGGTCACCGGCGGCAGCCGTGGCACGTGTTTCGGCCGCCACGAGATCGAGAAAGGCGCGGCGCTCCTCAGGCTCGGCCCCGCTCCAGGCTTTCAGCAGTTTCTTCAGTTGGTTGGGCTTGGATTTCTTCGACATCGGATCTTCCGTTCGACCTTGCCTAGCCCGACACAGACCCGAAGGCGAGAAAAAAAGTCTGTCGCGGCACGCTTTCCGGATCGAGGCAAAATTGCCTTTGCTGGCAGCATGATCGTGACCGCGCAAAGGGAAATTCCGGACACCGCGCATTAGGGAAATCGGCTGCACGGCAAGCAGTCGTTAACCTTTATTTTCTACTGAATAAAGCTCTTCAAGAGTTTTTGTATCCCGTCAGCGTTCAGGTTTTCGATGCATCCTCCCCGTCATAATTCCGCATTACAAAACAATCAGTTGGGCGAGGATCAGGGCATGTCTCGTAACGGTTCGGGTGCAACGCCGTCCAGTCCGCCGCATGGACAGGGCGCACGGCCGGCCGGCACCGACCAGATGGCCGCCAACCAGATCGAAGGGCATGGCGAGGCGCAGACCTGGCAGTCCGCCTTCGTGCTTGGCCCCAATGTCCGCTTCACCCGCACGCCGGATCGCGTCGCAGCACCGCGCAACCAGCCTGAAACCATCGAGCCCATGCAGGTGGCTCGGACGGCCGCTCCGCTGACGCCTCCAGCCCTGTCCGGCACGGCACAGACGAACCCGCAGAGGTCTGCGGCTCCTGTCCAGCCATCCCAGCCGCGCAGCCCCGCTGCCACCGGCAATCCCGCCTATTCGGCGCAGCCGTCCGCGCCGGTTGCAAACCGTCATGCCCAGGTCCCAGCAGCGCCGCAGAAGCCACAGGACCGGACACCGGCTTCCGTCGTTCTGCCGCAGCCGCCGGATGCCGTGGGCGCGCGTGCCCTGACCTACAAGCTACGCCGCGAGCTTGCCCGCCAGCAGGCCGAGCAATCCGCCTGGCAGGCCAGCATGGCAGAGGACCCCGCCCGCCCCTTCGCACCTCAGCCGCCCGCTTCGCAACCGGCACCGCTGGTTCAGGGCATGCGCAGCGTGCTTGCCAGCACGCAATCGGCCACGGTCGGTTCGGTACAGCCGACAGTGCACCCGGCCCTGCCGCAGGGCGGATCACCGGCAGTCGCGCAGCCACAGGTCGGGCAATCCGCGATGCAACAGCCTTTGCCGGCGAGCCCAGCGGCAACCCCGGCCGCAGGCACGATCCGTCCGGCGGGGGCACGTAACGCCTTCTTCCGCCCGGCAGTGTCTGCGACCCAGTCAGGACAGCCTCCAGTCCAGCAGGCTCCCGTGCAGCAAGCCCCTGCCCCTCAAGCTCCGGCTCAGACAACTCCGACCTATGGGCCCTATATGACGGTTGGCCGTCCGGTTGGTGCTGTTCTCGCCGCGACGAGCGGCCAGACTTTCGCTCCGGCCGTGTCACAGACGACGAGCACCGTGCATTCTACAGCGATCCCGGACGCGGTTCCTGCCCCGTCTGCCACTGCGGATACCCGTCTTCCGATCAGCGCGCTTCTCTCCGATCACATTTTCTTCGAGGCGATGTTCGAACCTGTGGCGGAAGCCCTGGCGCCGACGCCGGTACAAGCTCCGGTGACCATGCCGGCCCCGACTGCCCAGCAGGCGAATTTTGCGCGGCGGGTTGCGCCGACGCCAGTGCCCAAGGTGGAGGTGCGCAAGGTGGAAGTGGTGCGTTATGCGCCGCAGGTGGATAGCGTCGACGTCACACTCCCGGCTGCCCTGTCGACCATCAGGCCGGCATTCGACGCCCCTGAAGGTTCCGTGGTAGCGCTTTACCGAGAGATCGCGCGTCGCGATGTCGTGGGGCAATCGTTGATGGCCTCCATGCCGGCCGTTCAGCTTCCGGCAGCGGTGATTGCGCCGGTCGTCGCAGCCGCACATTCGCCCATAGCCTCCATCACCTCTGCACGCCAGCCGTTGTTCAAGGCCCAGGTTGCGCTTGGTGAAGGTGAATACGAACTGCCGCCGATAGACCTCCTGCAGGAGCCGCCGATCCGCACCACGACCACGATGACCGCCGAGGCTCTGGAACAGAGTGCTGGCCTTCTGGAAAGCGTGCTGGAAGATTTTGGCGTCAAGGGCGAAGTGATCGATGTGCGCCCCGGCCCGGTCGTCACGCTCTATGAATTCGAGCCGGCACCGGGTGTGAAATCCTCCCGTGTCATCGGCATTTCCGATGACATCGCCCGCTCCATGTCGGCGCTTTCGGCCCGTGTCGCGGTCGTGCCCGGCCGCAACGTGATCGGCATCGAACTGCCGAACCCTGTACGCGAAACCGTCTATCTGCGCGAATTGATCGAGACGCCTGAGTATTCCGAAAGCCGCTACAAGCTGCCGGTGTGCCTCGGCAAGACCATTGGCGGCGAGTCGGTCATCGCGGAACTTGCGAAGATGCCGCATCTGCTCGTCGCCGGCACCACCGGCTCGGGCAAGTCGGTGGCGATCAACACGATGATCCTGTCGCTGCTCTACCGGTTCCGACCGGATGAGTGCCGGTTGATCATGGTCGATCCGAAGATGCTGGAACTCTCCGTCTACGACGGCATCCCGCATCTGCTCACCCCCGTCGTGACCGATCCGAAGAAGGCCGTGATGGCGTTGAAATGGGCGGTGCGCGAGATGGAGGATCGCTATCGCAAGATGAGCCGCCTCAGCGTGCGCAATATCGACGGCTACAATGCCCGTGCGGCACAGGCGCGCGAGAAGGGCGAGACGATCACCGTCAGCGTGCAGACCGGCTTCGACCGCCAGAGCGGCGAGATCGTCTATGAGGAACAGGAACTCGACCTCTCGCCGATGCCCTATATCGTCGTCGTGGTCGACGAGATGGCCGATCTGATGATGGTTGCCGGCAAGGAGATCGAAGGCGCGATCCAGCGGCTCGCCCAGATGGCGCGTGCGGCCGGCATCCACCTGATCATGGCGACGCAGCGCCCCTCGGTCGACGTCATCACCGGCACGATCAAGGCAAACTTCCCGACACGCGTCTCCTTCCAGGTGACCTCGAAGATCGACAGCCGCACCATTCTGGGTGAACCGGGTGCCGAGCACCTGCTTGGCCAGGGCGACATGCTGCACATGGTGGGTGGCGGCCGCATTGCCCGCGTGCACGGCCCCTTCGTTTCCGATGAGGAAGTTGAGAAGGTTGTCGCGCATCTGAAGCTGCAGGGACGGCCGGAATATCTCGGCACCGTGACCGAGGATGCGGATGAGGTCGAAGAGGAGCCGGAAGAGGACACCGCCGTGTTCGACAAGGGCGCGATGGCCGAAGAAGATGGCAATGATCTCTTCGACAAGGCCGTGAAGGTGGTGTTGCGCGACAAGAAGTGCTCGACCTCCTATATCCAGCGCCGCCTGTCGATCGGCTACAACAAGGCCGCCTCACTGGTAGAACGCATGGAGCAGGAAGGCATTGTCGGGCCTGCCAACCATGTCGGCAAGCGGGCGATCATCATCGGCGGCCGCGAAGTGGCACCTGTCGCCGAAGACTTCGAAGGCTGAGAAACACTGCGGCGGCCGGGACTTGTTTTCCCGGCCGCACACTGTCCAGAATGGATCAGACCGCCGTCCGGGCGAGCAGGTCGATCACGTGTTGCGGACCTGTCGGGACGATGCCCGTCGCGTTCAGCGTCTTGATCGAATAATAGCCCCTGACGATATGGTCCATGTTGACGGTTGCCCGGACGCCCTTCAGACGCAGCACCCGCTCCTGATAGGCCGAGAGGGCCGGATAATCGGCAATGCGCCGGCGATTGGTCTTGAAGAGGCCATGATAGGCGGCATCAAACCGGATCAGCGTGACGAAGAGGCGGATATCGGCTTCGGTGAAACGGTCACCGAACAGGAAATCCCGCCCGTCCGAGAGCCGCTGTTCCAACTCGTCCAGCATCGTAAATACACCATCGACCGCTTCATCATAAGCGACCTGCGTCGAGGCGAAGCCGGACTTGTAGACGCCATTGTTCAAGAGATCATAGACGCGGGCATTGAGATCATCGATCTCGCCGCCAATATCCTCCGGGTAGAGCCGGATGTCGGACGGCACCAGCGCTTCGAAGGCCGTATCGAACATGCGGATAATGTCGGCGCTCTCGTTGTTGACCATGGTTCCGGTCTTTTCATCCCATAGAACGGGCACGGTGGCGCGGCCGGTGAAATCAGGATCGGCGCGGGTATAGAGTTCATGCAGGTGTGAGGCACCGAAGAGCGGGTCGGCATCGGCGCCGGGATAGCCGCCGAAGGCCCAGCCCTGGTTCGACAGGGCAGGTGCCACGACAGTGACGCTGATCATGTCTTCGAGACCCTTAAGGGCACGCGCCATCAGCGTGCGCGAGGCCCAGGGGCAGATATAGGCGACATAGAGCCGGTAGCGGCCGGCTTCGGCCTTGAAACCACCCGTGCCGGTCGGACCTGGGCTGCCGTCCGGCGTAATCCAGTTGCGGAAGGACGATGTTTGCCGGACGAACCGGCCCTTTTCGTCGGCCTTCTGTACCGGCTGCCAGTCTTCTGTCCACTTGCCATTCACCAACATGATCTTGTCTCCATCGCCGCCTTGCGGGCCACTCTATTCGAAGAGGCCCGGCCTCTTCAGCTGGCTCACCATGAGGCAAGGCGCCGTTCAATCAAATCGAAAGTTTCTTGAAAAACTGTTCAACTAAATTGAACGACTGCCGATTATGTCAGATCAATGGGTTAGGAGGCGGCAAGCTGCGCGCGACTGCCGGGGAAGAGAAGTTCGACGAAACGCTGGGCGGTCGGCTGCGGTTCGTGGTTGGCAAGACCCGGGCGTTCATTGGCTTCGATGAAGACATAATCGGCGTCAGCGGGATCGCGGACCATGAAATCGATGCCGACGACCGGGATCTTGATGGCCCTCGCTGCCCTGCAGGCGGCATCGACGAGATCCGGATGCACGGTTGCAGTGACATCATGGATTGTGCCGCCCGTGTGGAGATTGGCAGCCTTGCGGACGGTGATCTCGCGCCCCTCATCGAGGATGGTCTCAAGGTCGAGATCCTGTTCCGCGAGGCAGCGCTTCGTCTCGGCATCCACCGGAATACGGCTCTCGCCCCCGGTCGCGGCGGCCCGGCGGCGGGATTGCTGCTCAATCAGCTTGCGGATCGAGGAGCGACCATCGCCCATAACGCGTGGCGGACGACGGACAGCAGCAGCGACGAGTTTGTAATCGATGACGACGAGGCGCAGGTCCTCGCCTTCGAAGCAAGCTTCAAGCAGCACGCGGTCTGACACCTGGCGAGCCTGGCGGATGGCGGCCTGGAGCGCGTCCATCGAGGATATGCCGACCGAGATGCCCCGTCCCTGCTCGCCGCGGGCCGGCTTGACGACCAGCTTGCCATGGGTTTCGAGAAAGGCGCGCTTGTCTTCGTCCGACGCGTCAGCCGAGAGCTGCTGCGGGACGCTAAGGCCGGCGGTCTCAGCGAAGCGGCGGGTCACTGCCTTGTCATCGCAGATCGACATGGCGACCGACGAAGTCAGATCCGAGAGGCTTTCGCGGCAATGGATGGTGCGGCCGCCATGGATCAGGCGGAAGAAGCCGCCTTCGGCGTCTGTCACCTCAACATGGATGCCGCGACGCAGCGCCTCGTCGACAATCAGCCGCGCATAGGGGTTGAGGCTCTCATAGCCTTCGACGGGCTGGGCGAAGAACTTCTCGTTGATGGCGTTCTTACGTTTGACAGCAAAGAGCGGCACGCGACGGAAGGCGAGCTTTTCATAAAGGCCGATCGCCTTTTTATTGTCGTGCAGAACCGAGAGATCGACATAGGCGATGCCGCGGGCCTGGTAATGTTCGGCGAGCGTGCGCACCAGCCCCTCACCGATGCCCGGCTGGCGGGCCTGCGGATGGACGGCGAGGCACCAGAGTGAAGCACCGCGCTCGGGATCATCGAACAGGCGCTGATGGTCAATACCGGTCACGGTGCCGATGATCTGGCCGGTCGCATCGTCCTGGGCGACGAAATAGGTGACGGGGCGGCTGTCGCGATCACCGGCGAAGAAATCCTCGCGCACCTGGATCATGCCGCAAGAGGCATAGACGGCATTGATGCCGGCGGCATCTGCCTCGGATGCCAGCCTGCGAATGGTGACGCCACGCGGGCGACGGCCGCCGGCGCGATAGGTGGAAAGATCGAGGCGAAACGTGTGTGACGGATCAAGAAAGATTTCCTGCGGTGCCTGGGCAAGCAGCACATGCGGGTCGCGGACATGGAAGGCGATATCCCGCGCATCAGGCGCTTCTTCGCGCAACGCATGGAGGAGGTCTTCGTAACGATCAAAGGTCTGGGTGAAGAGCAGACGTCCCCAGCCGCAATCAAGCGCGATATTGCGGCCGGGTGCATCAGCCGCCTCAACACACCGTCCGGCCTGGCCGAAACCGCCGCCGCCGGGCGACCTCAGCCGGGTCAGGCGATGGGAGAGTGCGCTGCCGCGCCTTGGCTTGCGCGGCGGGGTCGCGGCTTTCTTCTGCGCATTGTTCACGTCAAACCTCCTGGGCCTGTAGCCACATTTCAAGTAGGCCCGCCTGCCACAGTTCAGACCCCTGCAGCGGCGTGATATGCGATGCAGGGTCGGCGATCAGGCGGTCGATATAGGTCTTCTGGAACAGGCCGCGCTCGCGTGCAGCACTCGACGAGAGAGCGTCGCGCAACATGTCGAGATAGGGCCCGGCGATGTATTTGAGCTGCGGCACCGGGAAGTAGCCCTTCTTGCGGTCGATGACCTCGGAGGGGATGACCTTGCGGGCAACATCCTTCAGGATGCCCTTGCCGCCATCACGCAGTTTCTCTTCCGGGGGCATGCGGGCGGCGAGCTCAACCAGTTCGTGATCGAGGAAGGGCACGCGCGCTTCCAGACCCCAGGCCATGGTCATATTGTCGACGCGCTTCACCGGGTCATCGACCAGCATGACGGAGCTGTCGAGGCGGAGTGCTGCGTCGACGGGCGTGTCGGCCCCATCGCGCAGCAGATGATCGCGCAACAACTCGCCGCTGACATCCTCGCCGATCCAGTGGTCCTGGAGTTGTGTCTTCAAGGTCTCGTGCGAGCGATCACGGAAGGCGCGACCATAGTCTGCCACGACGTCCTTGGAGCCGACCAGCGGCGGATACCAGTGGTAACCGCCGAAGACCTCGTCGGCGCCCTGCCCCGATTGCACGACCTTGATGTGCTTCGAGACTTCCTTGGACAGAAGATAGAAGCCGACATTATCGTAGGAGACCATGGGTTCGGACATGGCGGCGATGGTGCCCGGCAAGGCCTCCATCAGGTCTGCGGAGGGGACGAAGATCTTGTGGTGATCGGTGCCGAAACGTTTCGCGATCAAGTCTGAATAGACGAATTCGTCGCCCTTCTCGCCATTGGCTTCCTCGAAGCCGACGGAAAAGCTCATCAGCCCGGTCTGGCCGGCCTCGGCCAAAAGGCCGACGATGAGGCTGGAATCGACGCCGCCTGACAGAAGCACACCGACCGGCACGTCCGCGATCATCCGGCGTTTGACGGCAAGCTGGAGCGCCTCGAGCAGACGCTCCTGCCACTCCTCGCGGGTGATCGAGCGATCCTCAGGCCGGCGCGTATAGGGCGTGTCCCAATAGCGCGTATCGGCAAAGCTGCCGTCGCGTTCATAGATGCGGATGGTTGCCGGTGGCAGCTTGCGAACCCCGGCATAGATGGTGCGCGGGGGCGGCACGACGGCGTGGAAGCTCATGTAGTTGTGAAGCGCTGCGACATCGATGGATGTATCGATCCCGCCCGCCTTGACGATGGCCGGAAGCGACGAGGCGAAGCGCAGACCGCCTGAAACCTCGGCGAGGTAAAGCGGCTTGATGCCGAAACGGTCGCGCGCCATGACGACGCGACCGGTTTCGCGCTCATGGATGACGAAGGCGAACATGCCATGGAAGCGCGAGACACAGTCCGTGCCCCAGGCATGCCAGGCCTTGAGGATGACCTCGGTGTCGCCGTCGGAGAAGAAGCGGTAGCCCTTGGCCTGGAGCTCAGCGCGCAGTTCACGGAAATTGTAGATGCAGCCGTTGAAGACCAGCGAGAGGCCGAGATCCGGATCGATCATCGGCTGCTGCGACTTGTCGGAGAGATCGAGAATGCGCAATCGTCGATGACCAAGGCCGACATTGCCCCTGACGACCACGCCGGCCGAATCCGGCCCACGCGGTGCAAGCACATCCGCCATGATCGAAACGGCTGCCACCGACGGGGACGCCCCGTCGAATCTCACTTCTCCACAAATGCCACACATGAACTTGGCTGAAACCTCCGTTGGACGACAAAACGAAAGGTGCCGTCGCAGCGGAGGAGGCTCCGGGTGCGACGGACACGCGTTTTGCTAATGGTCCAGAGGTGTCATTGTTCCATGGTTTTTCCGGCGACCGGCTCGTTCGTGTTCAGCTCAGCGCTTTTTTCAGCGGCGCGATATGACGGATCACCAGGAGATCGAGCGCGAGAAGGACCACGAGCACGGCACCGCTCAAGGGGAAGAGCAGCGAGACCGCCAGCATGACGATGGCGCCGGTCTTCCACAGCGGACCAGGCTCGGAGACGGTTGGTGCTACAAGGCGGGTGGCGCCCTTTGGACGACGCTTCCACCACATCACAAAGCCACTGACCGACAGGAAGATGATCGACAGACAGAAGACGGTGACCAGGATCAGGTTCCAGAGACCCATGTCCCCTTCGTGGAAAGCGATGCCGGCGGCCATGGCCTTGCCGGCCACGCCGTAATCGGCAAAGCCGACATCGGCCAGGATACGGCCGGTATACTGGTCGACATGCACGGTGCGGTCCATCAAGGGATTGGCGCTGTCATTGCTCATCGTGTCGCGGGCGATGGTCCAGACGGCTGTCTCATCACCCGGGAAAGCCAGCTGGAAACGCTGGTCGAAGCCGAGGCTGCGGGCGAGCGTGACGATGGCGTCGAGGGTGACGGGCTGGCCTTCCGGCGTGCCGGTGACACCAGCATCAGAGCCGGAGGCTGGCATCGGCGTCTGTTCCAGCGTCCACGGGACATCCTTGATGCCGCCGTGATTCATGCTGGCATGGGTCTTGTCCGAGAGGGGAACGTTGTCCCACTTTTCCGCCGGAAACGTGCTCCAGGCCTGAGTGTACTTCTCACCCCAGATGCCGGCCCAGGTGAGGCCGGAGAGGAGGAAGACGACAAGCAGCAGCGAGGCATAGAAGCCGATCGACAGATGCAGCGACTTCCACAATTGGCGGCCCTTGGCCGAAAATTGCGGGATCAATACCGAGCCGAAGCCACGACCATCACGCGGCCACCACAGGTAAAGGCCAGTGACGACAAGCATGATGCCGAAGCCGGCTGCGATCTCAATCAGGCGGTCGCCGAGATCACCGATGAGGAGCGTGCCATGGATCGTGTCAGCGAGATCATATAGGCCATTGCGACGCTCCCAACTGCCGAGAACCTCAGCCTTGTAGGGATCGACCGCGACCATGAACGAGGCTTCGCCCTGATGGACACGGAAGATGGCGGCGCCGGTTTTCGTGCGCGGTGCAATGTATTGCACGATCTGGCCGGGGATTTCGCGCACGGCGGCCTCAGCCTGGAGCGAGGTTGCCGCGATGGTTGTCTGCGGCTCGACCGTATAGGTTTTCTCGCCGTCTCGACCATAGATCGTCGCCGTCCAGAGCATGATCAGGCCGGTGACGGCGAGCATGATGAGGAAGGGCGCAACATAGAGGCCGGCATAGAAATGCCAGCGCCAGGCAGTGATATAGAAGCGGCGGGCCATGCCTGCAGCCTGCGCCGGTGAAGCGGAGTGGTCGGTAACGACGGACATTGAATAACCTTTGTATTGGGGTCGGTGAAAAATCAGGAAAGCGCGCGATCGCCGGCTGCGACCCGAGCCAGATTGGCAGGCTCGAGAAGCGTGACGAGATCATTGTGCTGGATGTCGATGAGCCCGGCCTTTTTGAGCCGGGTGAAGCAGCGGCTGACCGTCTCGACAGTCAGGCCGAGCCAATCGGCCAGATCGGTCCGGGTGGGGTAGAGATGGAAGGTCACGGCGCCGCGTTTTTTCTGCCGCGCCGGGCGACCGAACTGACCGGCGAGATCAAGCACGGCGGAGGCGACGCGCTCGGGCGCGGTCTTGCGACCGAGCAGCATGGCGAGCGCCTGCGAGCGGGCGAGGGTTTCGGTGAGCGCGACTTCGAGATCGCTCGCGGCCAGTGGCTCCGCGACGACCTCAAGCCGGGTGAAGCCGAGTGTTTCCGCCGAATGACGATTGCGATCACCCGCGCCGAGACCAATGATGCGGCCCGGACCGACCAGATCGATCACCTGGCGGCGACCGTCCGAAAGGGTCTGGAAGGTGGCGACGCAGCCATCCACCACACGATAACGCGGCGAGCGGGCGAAGCCTTCGAGGAAGACGACGGTGCGGGGCGGCAGAAGCGAACCGGTGGCATCCTTGTGGAACGGCCGGTCGGCATTGCGAAGGAGTGCGGATAGAGGCGCGATCGGCACCTCCCCGGCATGGACGGGCATTTGCAACATGGTTCACATCCGATGGTGACCGGACATGCATCAGCTGCACGCATCCCGGCCTGATTGACGAATGACCGCAACAAGCGCGGCCGAACGGTCGGTCAGGCGATGACGGGTGGTGCGCGAGGAGCGCTGCTGGGCGGGAAGAGCTGGCGGTAGTGCGCCTCTGCGGGCTTTGGCAGAATGATTTCGCCGGCTGCGGCGAGGCGAATGCCGACTGTGTCCGACGGCTCGGGCAACAGGGCCGTTACGCTTATACGGCAGGCTTCGCAATCCGATGTCGCCGCATGCGGCTTGACCTTGCCGTCTGCATCCGTGCCCGGCAGGCAGAGCTCGGGCACTGTGCCATCGGGCAGAGTCAGCGCGGCGATTTCGGCGGGGGAAAAGGATGTTTCGACAGTTCCTGCCGGGCGATGGGCGAGCCCCAACAGGACAAGCGCGACGACGCAGAGCATGCGTATCGCGTGTTCAAGCCTGTTTTTGCTGACCCATGCGGCCATGCGTATCCCCTTGATGCCATCGACCGATAGCATTGGCTCTTGCGGTTCACAAGAGCGTGAATCTGTCGCAAGGCAAGGCGCCACCCGTGCGGTATCAGGCACGCGTTGAAACTGGATATTGGTGGCGTATCGGATCTCTCGGCCCATGTCTCGCTGGGCGATCAGCCGGTCTCGATCGTCTGCCGTAGCCAGCCAAGGAATACATCCACGGCGCGCTTGCGTTTTCGGCGGAGGGGCACGACGACGTAATAGGCCCCTTTCGGTGTCAACGACATCTCGGTGAGCCGGATCAATCGCTTCTGCACCAGGAGATCATCAACCAGCTGTTTCCAGCCGAGCGCGATCCCCTGCCCGTTCAGAGCAGCGTGGATCGCTTCCGTATAGAAACTGCAGCGGAAGCCCTGGATCTTGCGCGGCGTGGAAACCCCGAATTCAGACAGCCAGTCTGGCCAGCCAATCCACAGCGGATCATCCGTCTGATCGGCGATCAAGGGATGGGAGAGAAGGTCGGCGGGCGCGGTCAGCCGCTCAGGCTCGGCCAGAAAATCGGGATGGCAGACGGGGAAGACCTCGTCGGTAAACAGGCGTTCCGCCTCACAATTCGGCCATGCCCTATCGCCGAAGCGGATGGCAAGATCGACTTCGCCTTCGTCGAGGGAAGGCATTGCATCCTGCGAGACGATCCGCAGGCGGATTTCCGGATAAGCACGGGCAAAATGCGAGATGCGCGGGAGCAGCCAGAACTGCGAGAAGGCAACCGTTGCGGAGATCGCGAGCTCATCTTCCGCCTCGTCCTTGCGCAGTTCGGCGGCGGCCTCTGAAAGCAGGGAAAAGGCCTGGCTTGTCGCCGTTGCCAGAATGCGCCCCTTGTCGGTGAGGACCACCTTGCGATGATGGCGGTGAAAAAGGGCGGCGCCGAAATCCAGCTCAAGCGCATGGATCTGGCGGCTGACGGCGGCCTGGGTGACACCGAGCTCTGCGGCCGCACGGGTGAAGCTGCCGAGCCTTGCCGCAGCCTCGAAAACGGTCAGTGCCGTCAGGGGTGGCAACGTTCTGCGCAAGCTTTTCATCAGACTTCAAAACCCCGTTTGCCGGGACCAGCTTCGCATTACTTCTGGTAATGTCAACGCAGCCTATTTGTAGAGTTGAAAAGCGCCCGCGGGCTGCGATCATCGGGGTTATCCAATGATCAGGGCGCATCATGCTGAACAGCTTCTCCTCCCCCATTTCGAGCCTTCTTGACCAGCGCGCCGCAGGGTGCTCCCTCCCGGCCGGTCTCTACACCCGCGAGGACGTTTTCCAGGCGGATCTCGATGTCTTCTTTGCCAAGCACTGGATCTATGTGGGCCTGGAATGCGAAGTGCCGGAGGCCGGCGACGCGATTACGCTCGATATCGGGCCTGCAAGCATCATCATTCTCCGCGACGACGACAATGCGATCCGCGTGGTTCGGAATGTCTGTCGTCATCGCGGCGCACGCCTGCTCGATGCCGGGCCGAGCATCATCTCGAAACTGGTCTGTCCCTATCACCAGTGGACCTACGAGCTTTCCGGCGAGCTCTCCTATGCGCCGCATATGGGCAAGGATTTCGACAAGAGCTGTCGCAGTCTGAAGCCTGTGCATTTCCGTTCCATCGGCGGGCTGATCTATATCTGTCTTTCGGACGAACCGCCTGAAGATATCAACAGACTTGAAGAGGTGATGGAGCCGCGGCTCGCACCCTATGACATCCGCAATGCCAAGGTTGCCCACCAGGTCGACGTGATCGAAGAGGGCAACTGGAAGCTGACGATGGAGAACAATCGGGAGTGCTACCATTGTTCGGCCAACCATCCGGAACTCTGCGTGTCCTTCATCGACCTCGATTTCGGCTTCGACCCGGAGAGCCTGAGCGCCGACGACCTGAAAATGGCCGAAACGCATTTCGCCATGTACGAGGCGCGCACCCAAAGCTGGGAGGCGGACGGTTTTCCGTCGCAGACGGTTGAGCAGACGCGGGACTGCGCGACGAACTTCCGAACCCAGCGGCTGATCATTGCAGGCGCAGGCGAATCCCAGACCGAGGATGCGACCGCCGCCTCGTCCAAGCTGCTCGGCCACATGACACGCAAGGATCTGGGCGACACGCATCTGTGGGGCCACAATGCCTGGAACCATTTCATGGGCGACCATGCCGTGACCGCCATGGTCATTCCGCTCTCCGCAGACCGAACGCTGGTGCGCACCAAGTGGCTCGTTCACAAGGATGCCGTGGAAGGGGTCGACTACGACCTGCACAAGCTGACCCATGTCTGGATCGAGACAACCGAGCAGGATGCCGGTCTTGTCGAGCGGTCACATGCCGGCGTGTCTGACCCGGCCTATGAGCCGGGCGTCTATTCGCCCTTCAGCGAGCGGGCGCTTGATGACTTTGCCACCTGGTACATCGACCGGCTGCGCGCCCATGGCTACTGAAATGCAGCAGGCAGGTATTGCCCAGAGCGCCGGATCATGGTGGGATCCTGAGGTGGATGATGCGCTTGTCTGCATCGATGTTCACGATGAAACCCATGACGTGAAGAGCTTCACCTTCGTCTCGCCGCAGGGCAAGGCGATCCGGTTCGCGGCAGGGCAATACTTCCTGTTCGAGCCTGATATCGATGGCGAGGACAATGGCCGCTGCTACAGCATCTCGTCTTCCCCGCTGAGGCCGAATGCCATCACCGTGACGACAAAACGGGTGGCGGGCGGCAAAGTGTCGAACTGGATGCACGATACCCTGCGGGCCGGCATGCAGATCAAGGCGAGCGGCCCGATGGGGCGTTTCATCCGACCGGCGGCGAAGGGCTATGTCTTCCTGTCCGGTGGTTCGGGCATCACGCCCGTCATGTCCATGCTGCGGGAGATTGCGGATCGGGCGGAGCCGGCAGATGTCGTGTTCCTGCATGCGGGCCGCAGCCCGAAGGACCTGGTGTTTCGCGAAGAACTGGTGCTTTTGGCGCGCCGGATGAAGGGCGTGCGTCTGCTGTTCCTGCCCGAGGAGATTTCCACGGACAGGGCCTGGCATGGGTTCAGCGGGCGGATTTCGCGAGAGCTGATGGCACTCGCCATTCCCGACATTGCCGAGCGGGTGGTGATGTGCTGCGGACCGGCCCCCTTCATGGCGGCGGCCCGGACGATCTGCACTTCTCTCGGTGTCAGCGAGGACCGCTATATCGAAGAAAGCTTCGACGCAGCCGTGATCGAGGATACGCCGGCACCGGCTATGGAGACTGTCGCCGCCAAAAGCTTCGAGGTTCGGTTTGCCAAGCAGGGCAAGGCGATTGCCGTCTCCAGCGACCAGACCGTGCTTTCCCAGGCCAAGAAGGCGGGGCTGCGCATTCCCTCGTCCTGCGCCAACGGCATTTGCGGGACCTGCAAGTCGAAACTCGTCAGCGGCACGGTCGATATGCAGCATGACGGCGGGATAAGGCAGCGGGAAATCGATGCCGGCTTTTTCCTGCCCTGCTGTTCCAAGCCTTTGAGCGACCTTGTCGTCGACCGGTAGCGTCGGCCGATCATCTCCCAAGCAGTGACCTTCAGGGCGCCGGCCAGCCGGCGCCCTTCTTTTTGCCCTCAACCCTGGCTCAGACAGTCTTCATCAGGCGCAGAGCATCGTAGATTGCCGCGTGGGTGTTGCGGGCGGCAACCGCGTCACCGATGCGGAAGAGCTGGAACCGTCCCGCCGGATTGCGCGCGACCTCCTGGCTTTCGCCGCCAATCAAGGCGTCGTAATCCACTTCGCCAAGGTTGGACGAGTTCGGCTTCAGATCGAAGTAAAGTTCGTCCAGCGGGATCGTGCCGTGATTGATCACGACTTGATCGACGATGCGCTCCTTCGAGACGCCGCCATAATCGCTGCCGATATGCGCGAGGAGGCCATTGCCCTGTCGTTCGATGCCTTCGAGGCGATAGGTGACGGTGAAGGTGACGTCCTGCTTCTGCAGGCTGCGCATATAGGGCACGAGGTTCATCGCCATAACCTCCGGGGCAAAGCTGCGGTCCGGCGTCATGATCTCCACCTTGGCGCCGGCCGCCGCCAGGATATCCGCCGCCTGCAGGCCGGCGTGATCACCGGCGTCATCGAAAACGAGCACATTGGTGCCGGGCTTCACATCGCCGGAAATGATATCCCAGGAGGAGACCACGAGATCATTGCCGGAAGAGAGGATCTCGGTGCTGGGGAAGCCGCCGGTTGCGACAACCACGACATCGGGGTTTTCCGCCTCGATTGCAGTTGCATCGGCCCAGGTGTTGAAGCGGAAGGTGACGCCGTATTTCTCGCACTGGGCCATGCGCCAGTCGATGATGCTCATCATTTCCCGCCGCCTTGGGCTGCGCGCTGTGAGACGGATCTGGCCACCGGGCTGATTGGCAGCTTCGAAGACGACGACATCATGGCCGCGCTCACCGGCGACACGTGCGGCTTCGAGGCCAGCTGGCCCTGCCCCGACGATCACCACTTTCTTGCGGGCTGGCGCCCGGTCCAGCACATGCGGCATGGTCTCTTCGCGACCGGTCGCGGCATTGTGGATGCAATAGGCAGCACCGCCCTGATAGATGCGGTCCAGACAGTAATTGGCCCCGACGCAGGGGCGGATGTCCTCCTCGCGCTTTTCGATGATCTTGCGGACGATATGCGGGTCGGTCATGTGGGCGCGGGTCATGCCGACCATATCGACCTTGCCGGACGCGATCGCATGGCGGGCCGTCGCGACATCCGGAATCTTGGCGGCGTGGAAGGTGGGGAACTGGGTCGCGGCCCGGATTTCACCGGCGAAATCCAGATGCGGCGCATTGGCCATGCCCTGGATCGGGATGAGGTCGGTCAGGCCTGGATCGGTGTCGATATGACCGCGCACGACGTTCAGGTAGTCGATCAGGCCGCTGGCCTTCAGGCGCCGCGAGATTTCCAGGCCTTCCGCCTTGTCGGTGCCACCCGCCAGGTTCTCATCGGCAGTATAGCGCACACCGAGAATGAAATCGTCGCCGACGCGTTTTCGGATGGCCGTAAAAACGTCGAGACAGAAGCGCATGCGGTTGTCGAGATCGCCGCCATAGGGGCCATCGAGCTCATTGGTCAGCGGCGAGACGAACTGGTCGATCAGGTGACCATAGGCCTCCAGCTCGACGCCATCCATGCCGCCAGCCTTCATGCGCTCAGCCGCATCGGCGAAATCCTTGATGATGCGCTCGATATCCCAATCCTCGATCTTCTTCGGGAATGCGCGGTGCGCTGCTTCGCGATGATGCGAGGGCGCCACCACCGGCAGCCAGTCGCCCTTGTCCCAGCGGGTGCGACGGCCGAGATGGGTGAGCTGGATCATGATTGCCGAGCCTGCCTCATGAACAGCGTCCGTCATTTCCCGGATCCAGGGAACGATCTCGTCCTTGTAGGCGAGCAGATTGTTGAAGACCGGCGGGCTGTCCTTGGAGACGGCCGCAGACCCAGCCGTCATCGTCAGCGCCACGCCGCCCTTTGCACGCTCGACCGTGTAGGCGCGGTATTGCTCCTTCGGCATCCCATCCTCCGGATAGGCCGGTTCGTGGGAGGTCACGATGATGCGGTTCTTGAGCGTCAAATGCTTGAGCTGAAAGGGTTGCAGCAGGGGATCGTTCGACATGGCAGGGCTCCGCGCATCAGGTTTCGGCGGAAAATCTAGCATAATGTACAGTACTGTCAATTTACTCGACGCTCCTGTATATTCCTGGAAACTTCACGGGATTGCGGGCCGTCCCTTGCCGGGTTAGGAGAGGCGCATGGATCAAGGCGGAAACGATAGCGGCTGGCGCGGGTCCCTCGAGGGATGGCTCGAGGCCGCCTATGAAGCACTGCTGGACGGTGGCGTCGATGCGGTGAAGATCCTGCCGCTTGCGAATAGGCTCAAGCTGTCGCGCACCAGCTTCTACTGGTTCTTCAAGGACCGCGACGAACTTCTCTCCGCACTCCTCCAACGCTGGCGGGAAAAGAACACCGGCAATCTCGTGACACAGGCAGAGGCCTATGCCGAGACGATTGCGGAGGCGACGCTCAACGTCTTCGATTGCTGGCTTGACCGAAACCTGTTCGACGCACCTTTCGAGTTTGCGGTGCGAAGCTGGTCGCTGCAATCGGCCGACATTCTGGCCGCCGTCCAGGCAGCCGACCAGACCCGGCTGGAAGCGCTATCGCAAATGTTCACGCGGTATGGCTTCGACCCGGTGGCTGCCGACGTTCGGGCCCGAACGGTCTATCTGGTGCAGATCGGCTATATCTCGATGCAGAGCCGCGAGGACCTGGAGCTGCGCCTGCAGCGCATCCCGCAGTATATCGAGATCTTTACCGGTACGCGCGCAGAGCCGCGCGAAATCGAGCGCTTCCTGTCGCGGCATCGCGGACGGACGCCGGAGTGACACCGATCTGGTGGCAACAAACACCCAGTCGAGATCGTCGATTTGGATTTCTCCCGGATGCAGATCCGACGCTAACGCCGATGCGCCATAAAACGAAAAAGCCTGCCGCGGGAGGAGGTGCGGCAGGCTTTTCGAATAAGTGAAC